>NZ_SSHJ01000004.1 GCF_005925345.1 Pedobacter ureilyticus | reverse complement strand
TTGAATATCATCGAAAGGGAAACAGAATCGAAAAGCAGCAAACCACAGAAACGAAAACGGGCTGCTTTGGACGACGAGTTTAGAAGCAAACTCATCGCTGGCTAAAATGTTAAAAGCGATTTCCCTGGTACAAGACTAAATCGTTGAAGAAAATTTGCAAATCCAAATAAGAAGTATTTCTTTTAAAGTCTGATTATTTACTTCTAATGAAAAAATGCAGCATCTACCACTTTATTTATTTAATAAGTTTGGGGCAAGCTTTTGCTCAAAGTAATATTGGTTATTGGCAGCCCAAAATTATAGATTTATCAACCTCTATTCCCTTAGAAACAGCCAATATATCTATCAATAAAAAAATCGACTATCCAATTAATAGCAATGGCATAGCCAATATCTCTTTAGATAAAATTAACGATGGCGATAGCATATTTGTGAGTTGCATGGGTTATAATGTATTAAGCTTATTTACTAGCGATAAAAATAATTTACCCCTTGTGCTCAAGCTGACACCGATAAGCTATCACCTTAAAGAAGTAGAGATTTCTAAACGCATAAAAAAAACAAAGGAGATAACTGTTGGCACACAAGCCTTTACTATTACTAGTGCAGGAGTTTATTACAAAAGTAGTTTGGGGCTTTACATCAATAATAAAAATAAAACAATGGGCTTCATCAAAGCAGTTAATGTTAGGATGTTTGATCGTGCTGATGGTATAGAAATGCCGTTTAGGTTAAGGCTGTATAAAAAAGAACCAGGGGAAAACTTTCCGAAGTCAGAACTAATGGAGCCAATGATTGTGCAAAATGTTAAAAAAAAGCGATGGTTTAATATTGATTTATCTCACTTGGGTATTCAGGTACCTGAAGAGGGATTTTTTATTGTTGTTGAAATATTAGGTAAAGAATATTACAGCGGTAAATTGGTAAAGTCATTCGGATCTTACGTAAACCAAATCCCTCAATTCGGTGCAACTACTTTTCCCAAAGCTTATAATAAGGATAACTATAGCATAACGATGTCGCCAAGGAGTAGAAGATGGTTTTTGGACAGGAATACAGAATATCAGTTTCAGGCAAAGATTATAGAAACTTTATAATCTTACCCCACCAAAAACGGATTATTCACCTTTTCGTAACCAATAGTGGTACTTGGCCCGTGCCCCGGGAAAACCTCGCAATCATCTGGTAGGGCAAAAATGTTGGTTTTAATGCTTTCTATGAGTTGTTGGTGGTTACCTCCTGGCAAATCTGTACGACCAATGCTACGGAAAAACAGTACATCGCCACCAATTAAAAAATTCTCTTGCTTAGCGTAAAAACACAAATGTGCTGGCGAATGACCCGGCGCAAAAATTAATTCTAGCTCACTATTGCCAAAGGATACCGTTCCGGTTTCTTCCAAAAATACTTCCGGTCCTGGCGAAACTTGATAGTTGAAACCCATTTGTGGGGCATAACTTACCACTCGATGTAGCAAAATCAGCTCGCCTCTGTGGAATTGCGGCTTTAATCCCCATTGGTCGAAAACAAATTTGTTGCCCAATACGTGGTCGAGATGACAGTGTGTGTTCAACAACAAAACTGGGGTTAAACCTTTTTCTTTAATGAAACTTACCAATTGATTTTGTTCAAACCCTTCGTACATTCCCGGATCTATAATTACGCATTCTCCAGTTTCATCATACAAAACGTAGGTGTTTTCTTGGTAGGGATTGAAAGTAAATTGCTGTAGGTTAATCATTTGAGTTGTAAGTTTTAAGTTAAACGTAATAAGTGTATGAAAAATGTAAGTCTTTGCATTTAGTTAGTTTAGGCGCTACTCAAACGTAAAACTTACAACTTTTCTTTCTTCCACTGAAAGGTTTCTATCAGCTTATCGATATCTTGTTTAATAAATTTAACTACTGGCTGTATAGAATCATATTGCGGACGCTCGTTAAAATACAGCGCACCACGTAAATAATGGTTTACACTATCGGTTAAAAAAAACTGGACAGAAGACGCTGTATTGCCCGCAATGCTGTAATATATACCATAAACTTTTTTGTCAGGATAATTGATGATACGTTGGTCGATGGCATCGGCTTTAATGGTGTGTTTCATGGCCAAAGTACGGGCATTCTCGGTCATTTCATTGTAGGTTCGAGGAGAAAAAACATCATAATAAGTAATGTGCAACACCCCATTAAATTGCGGAAAGTTTAAATTCTTCCAGCAAGGTGCGGCATTTTTATCTGTATCGGCCTCTAATTTAGCGTAAGTAGGATAGTTAAAACTGTAAGCGCAGCCTTCATTAAAAACTTGATATTTTTTCTCTGGGAAGTTGATACGGAAGTAGCCTTTAGGTTTTGGTGTAGAAACTTTTTCGTTGTTGCAAGCTGACAATGCAAGAACAAAAACTAGAAAAAAATTTCGAAGTGATCTACCCATATTAATGTGTTAATTTGATGATGTGATTATATGATGATCTGTTAAGCATATGGCCAATCACATTGGCTAATCGTCACATTTACCAATTATCGCATCCAATAATCATCGCATCTACTAATTATCAAATTTGCTCGTTCCAAATATCCCAAGAACGCTCTGCTTGTAAATGTAGCATTTCTAAACCATTTTTTATGGTTCCACCCTGCTCCTTTACCCTGGTTAAAAATGCGGTTTCTTCTGGGTTGTAAACCAAATCGTAGGCCAAATGCTTTTCACTTAAATGTTGGTAAGGAATTGGTGGGAAAGAATCTACATTAGGAAACATCCCCAATGGCGTGGTATTTACTAAAACAGTGTATTCTTCCAAAACCTCTTTGGTAACACTAGAATACAGTACGGCATCTGGTTGTGCATTTCTAACCACAGATATAAATGGAATATTTAATTGGTTAAAAACATATTTTACTGCTTTGGCGGCGCCACCATCTCCAAAAATTAAAGCTTTAGTATGATGTGGTTTTAACAAAGGTTTCAGCGATTCTTCAAAACCATAAACATCTGTATTGTATCCTTTTAAGTAGGGTTTCTCTCCAGATTGATCAATTGCAATACAATTTACAGCACCAATTTTTTCAGACGCATCGTCCAATTCAGTTAAAAAAGGCAATACGCTTACCTTATGCGGAATAGTCACGTTAATTCCACAAAGCTTAGGGTCGGCCTCAATTAAGTCTAGCAATTCTTTAGCCTGCGGAATAGGGTGCAGTTCGTACCTGCAATCTGTAATTCCTTCTGCTTTAAACTTATCTGCAAAAAATTGCTTAGAAAAAGATGCAGAAAGCGGAAAGCCAATTAAACCAAAAGTTCTCATATCGTAAAAGCACAACAATCCATGCGGGTAGGGCATGGACTGTTAAAAATATCGGTTATTATTTATTTAAGAAATAATCAAAAGTATCGCCACGTAAGCCTAGTCGAATGGTTTCTAAAGGAATTACTTCGGCTGGAGCAATGTTGCCTAAATTTACATTACTACCAATTAGTTTGATAAACCAAACTTGTTGCTCTTTTTGTGGGGCTTCCCAAATGATACGTTCATCAGGTATTTGGGTTAAAATCTCATCTACCAATCCTTCTCTCACTTCGCCTGTACCGCGATAAATACCCACATTTCCGCCTTCTCTTGCTTCGGCAATTACCTTCCACGAACCCGCTTCAATTTCTGCTTTCATTAACTGGATCCATTTATACGGGGCAAAAATCTTAGTGGCATCTTTAGAACCAACTTCAGAAATTACCGTCACTTGTTTAGCTAACTTAGCAATGTATTCACATTTTTCTTCGTGAACAATATCCATTGATCCATCAGAAACTTCGGCGTATTCCATCCCAAATTCATCTAATACTCTTTGGTAATCTTCAAACTGGTTACGGATAGCAAATGCTTCGAACAAAGTACCGCCAAAGTAGACAGGAATACCTGCACTGCGGTATAAAGCCAGCTTTTCTTTTAAATTTGGGGTAACATACGAAGTTGCCCAACCCAATTTCACAATATCTGTGTGCGTACCAGCAACTTCTAAGAAATCTTCAACCTGTCTTAAACTTAAGCCCTTGTCCATTACCATGGTTAAACCTTTTTGTCGAGGCTTAACTGTACGTTCAGGAATATTGTTTAACGTATAATTCATATCGCTGCAAAGTTAAAAAACTCTGCGTTTTTTTAAGTACCTATATGCCTTTTATTTGATGTAGTTGCTTATTATTGCCACAATTGTGCTGTTATTTTGTAACTGGGGCAGGTATTCAAATAAAATATAATGCTTATCCGGATCTATCTGCAAAGCTGTTTGTAAATACTCAACCCCTTCTTGTACTTTGCCCAAAGCAAACATATAAGCAACCATTCTATAGTATAATTCGGCAGCATCTGGGTTGTTTTTAATGGCATCTAACATGGTTTCAGAGGCTTCTACCAATCTGCCTTGCTCGTATAAAACGGTAGAGAAATCTAGCCAAGCCTCTACATCTACTGGATTATACTCCAACACTTTATAATAAGCTTCGATTGATTCGTCAATTTGCCCTAATTTATAGTACGCATCGGCCATAGCAAACCAAAAATCCGCATTTTCGTTATCTAAATCTAAAGCCTTCTTATAAAAATGCAACGACTCGAAATAGCGTTCTTCGAAATTTAAGGTTACGCCAATCCCAAACCAGGCATCGGCCATTTTGGGATCCATCTTTACAGATTTTTTGTAGTACGACCTAGCTTCTCCCATTTGCTCCAATTTTTCATAGCATTCGCCAATGGCACAATAGGTATCTGCATTAGGTGGTTCATATTCGAAAGTTTGCTTGTACACTTCAATGGCCTCTTGATACTTATCTAGCTGTACCAAGGCATTACCTTTATTGAAATACGCAGAAGAGAAATTCTCTTTAATTAAAATTGCATAATCATAAGCATCGATTGCCTTTTCATAAAGTTCTAATTTATGGAACGAATTTGCCAGATTGTACCATGCCGCATAAGAATAGGGGTCGCTATCAATATATTCTTGGTAAAACTGGATGCTTTCTTCCTGCTTATCTAAAATATCATAACAAAAAGCTAACTCATAAAGTCCGTCTTTGTTCTCCATGTTTTGCTCTAAGCTACGCTTGATGTAAACAATTGCATTTTCATAATCGTGCATGTTTTGATACACGTAGGCAATTTGCAATAAAATTTCATCTGTAGTTTCTGCTAGCGTAAGTGCTTTTTCGTAGTTTTCTAAAGCCTCGGCATGTCGATCCATGTTTTGGTAGATATTTCCCCTTAGCACATATATGTCCGCTTCAGAAGCTTCCAGCATTTCAGCTTTTTCCAAAGCGGCAAAAGCCCGGTCAACTTCGTTAGTAAACAATAATAGTTGCGCCTGTTTAACCAGAAAAACCGCCGCATAAGGATGCTGATTAAGGGCAAAATCGATTACCTCCAATGCCTTTACCGGATCGTTCTTTTCAATATAATTATCAATAATATATTCAAAAGCTTGCGCATCAAAAAAATACTGATCCTCGTTACGGATCATCTCTTCATAACGTTCTACAGAATTTTGCGCATCTTCATTAAAATCAAATTCAAATTCTTCTTCCATGTTTTTGAATATTTAAAAGAACAGCCCTAGTTGCTTTAATACATCATAAGTTTACGCCAAATATTAAAAAGAGGCACAAAATAATTATCAACATACACACAATGCAACACTCAAATGTTTATAAATAAAAGATTTAGGTAAAATAAGGTGTGGATGTATTGGTGGCCGCTTGGCAGGAGCTCTTGTTCAATTAATTACAAATTTCGGTATATTTAGCTTTAAAATAGTAACATCAAAGTCATGAATAAACTCAAAATGCTATTGGTAATGCTTTGTTGCGCAATAACGATATCGGCATTTGCCCAAAACAAAGAAGAAGAAGCCATTAAGAAAACCATTAACCAATTATTTGATGGCATGCGAAAGGCAGATAGTAGTTTAGTTAAACAAGCGTTTAGTGAAGGTGCCATTTTGCAAACCATTGCTAAAACAAAAGAGGGGACAGCCTTGGTTAAAGGTGCTGATTTAGATTCGTTTATCACTAGCATTGCCAAACCCCATCCAGCTGTTTACGACGAAAGAATTGTATTTACCAAGATATTGATAGACGATAACTTGGCCAGCGTTTGGACGGATTACAAGTTTTATATTGGCGATAGGTTTAATCACTGCGGTGTAAATTCGTTTCAATTGGTAAAAGTTGGCGACAATTGGAAAATCGTGTATTTGATAGACACAAGAAGGAAGGAAAATTGTAATTGAAAGAGCAAAGACTAAAAAACAAAGACTATAGGGCAAGGCTGTTTGCACGTACAAAGAGAGCAACCACAAAACGAAAAACTAACAACAAGAAACGAATTATCTATTTATTTTTTTGTTGATTTGTATACGTCCCATTAAAATACAGTATTATGAAACCAGATATTAGTTCAATTTTAGCACAATTAGGTATTGCCGGCTTTAACCCATCTTACAGCACGGGTAGCAAATGGAGCCATGCGGCCGATGGTGAGCATATCCACAGCATGTCGCCGGTAGATGGCGAAAAAATTGCCTCAGTTTTTGCGGCTTCTATGAAAGAGTACGACCATGTGATTAGCACTGCGCAAGAGGCTTATCAAGTTTGGAATAAGGTGCCGGCTCCTAAACGTGGCGAAATTGTACGTCAGTTTGGTGAGGCTTTGCGGAAAAAGAAGCATGCTTTGGGCACGTTAGTAAGCTACGAAATGGGCAAAAGCCTACAAGAAGGTTTGGGCGAAGTACAAGAAATGATAGATATCTGCGATTTTGCAGTAGGTTTGTCGCGTCAGTTATACGGTTTAACCATTGCCAGCGAGCGCCCGAGCCATAGAATGATGGAGCAATGGCATCCGTTGGGCGTAGTTGGTATTATTTCTGCGTTTAATTTCCCTGTAGCAGTTTGGAGCTGGAATGCCGCTTT
Source organism: Pedobacter ureilyticus (assembly GCF_005925345.1). Lineage (GTDB taxonomy): Bacteria > Bacteroidota > Bacteroidia > Sphingobacteriales > Sphingobacteriaceae > Pedobacter > Pedobacter ureilyticus. The sequence continues at coordinate 255,128 of NZ_SSHJ01000004.1, read as the reverse complement.
AGCTTGGGTTTGCGGTAATGTTTGCGTTTGGAAACCATCCGAAAAAACACCGATTACTGCCATTGCTTGTCAGCGCATAGCGGAAGATGTTTTTGCTGCCAACGATATTCCAGAGGGCGTTTCTTGTTTAATTATTGGCGATGCCGAAATTGGAAAACTAATGAGTGCAGATACCCGTGTGCCGCTAGTTTCTGCTACGGGCTCTACCCGCATGGGCAAAGCGGTGGCCATGCAGGTGGCCAACCGTTTGGGCAAAACTATTTTAGAGCTGGGCGGCAACAATGCGATTATCATCTCAAAAGATGCCGATTTAGAGATGGCCTTAATTGGAGCGGTGTTTGGTGCCGTAGGTACTGCTGGCCAGCGTTGCACCAGCACACGTAGGCTCATCATCCACGAAAGTGTGTACGAAACTTTTAAAGCTAAATTGGTAAAAGCTTATGGGCAATTACGCATTGGCAATCCTTTAGACGAAAATAACCATGTTGGTCCGCTGATTGATAAAGATGCGGTTAACGCTTACCTCGCTTCTATAGAAAAATGCAAAGCCGAAGGGGGCAAATTTGTTGTAGAAGGAGGGGTTTTAGCAGGCGACGAATACAGCTCGGGTTGCTATGTAAAACCTTGCATTGCCGAGGTAGAAAACGACTACGACATTGTACAACACGAAACTTTTGCACCAATTCTTTACTTAATTAAGTATAACGATTTGGAAGAAGCAATTGCTTTACAAAATGCAGTACCACAAGGTTTGTCTTCGGCTATTATGACTTTGAACTTGCGTGAAGCAGAGCAGTTCTTGTCTGCGCAAGGTTCTGATTGCGGTATTGCCAATGTAAACATCGGTACTTCTGGTGCTGAAATTGGTGGCGCTTTTGGTGGCGAGAAAGAAACTGGCGGCGGTAGAGAAAGTGGCTCTGACGCTTGGAAAGCTTACATGCGCCGACAAACGAATACGATTAACTATTCAAATACTTTGCCGTTAGCGCAGGGGATAAAGTTTGATTTATAAATGATTTAAGACTTACGAAGTTTGTGAAACGGCGAAGTAAACTCTGTAAGTCTTTATAAAAAACCAAAAAGGCAGCTCAACCCATTGAACTGCCTTTTACATTTATATAGAGCCCTATTACGGGAGCGGATTTTATTTACTCAAAAGCATCTCATCATTTGCGGCAATCGCCTCTAAAGTTTTGGCAACCACTTTAGCCTGTGCCCTATAAGCAGGAGAAATAGATTTCACGTCTGAAGTGCCCGCCACAAAATTTCCCGTTGTCATTTTTGCTGCTGTGCCCATTAAAGCGTAATGTGTTTCTGTAGCGCCACCCAAGTTTAAGCTAGCTTGGTCTTTCACCGAAGTGTAAAGGCTCACAGTATTGGCATTAATATCTGCCTTAGCTTTGTCTTTCAAAACCACATCTAAGCTTAAAAAGTTCACTTTTCCGTAAGTTTTTACCGTGGCGTTATCGTTTGCCTCAATAGCCGAGATGTTACGAACATAAACGGTTACTGTTAACGGCGCTGCTTCAAAAGAACTGATGCGCAATACACCATCTTTTTGCTGTACCAAAGCATTTTTTGCATAGTAGGTGTCATGCACTTTTACGCTTTCTGTAGGTGCTTGTACTACAAACACTTCTACGTTGCCTGAAGCTACAATTTTGTTGATGTTTTTTACCTCGTTTAAGATGGTTACTTTGTTAGTGCTTGTATTGTTTTTTGCATTTTCTTTGTTATCATTTGCAAATGCTGATGTAGAAATGGTTACTAAACCTAATGCCACTACGAATAAATTTTTAATAGAAGTTTTCATATTTTTATCTTTTTGATTTCCTGTTTATTGCCATCCATTTTGGAAAGCTTTCGAATATAAGACTGCGAGAAAACAAAAACGTTGCACTGCTTCTTGCCGTTTTATACCACAAGCAATTAACCCTAGACCAACGCCTGTAATTTTTCGACCAACGGGCAACAATTTTTTAACGATTTTCGTGTAGATGTTTAGTTTTTAGGAAAAGAATGTCAGTATTTCTTGGCAAATGCAGCCCCGTTTTTCGTTAAAATCTTTTTTGGTTACTACTGTCATGCTTATTTTCGGACTGTGCACACAAAAAAGTATTCCACTTCAATCGGGTTTGGGAAACTTGAACCTGTGCAGAACACTTGCAATTTAAACCCGACAGTAGCGAGCACGTAGGGGCAAATCTGAGTGTTTGCCCCGCAGTAAAGCGAATGGCGGGACCAACGAAAAATAGCAGCACCCCTATTGCTTTTCAAATAATCTATGCACTATAAAATCATCTATCGTTTTTTGCTTTTCCTTTGAAAAAACAACTATTTGGCGTAAGTTTAGAAATTTTTATCAGCGTACCTTTTAATAAATTTTTCCATCAAGCAATGTTACGAGTAAATAGTTCTGCACCCTGTCAAATTGTGTATTCCTTGTGCAAGCACGATTATTTGGGCTATTTAATTGAACCGCACATTGTTCAGCTCAATCCGCAGGGCGATTTCTCTTTAACCTACCAACGCTTATTTACGCATACGGCGCAAGAATTTGCCAAACATTTAACAGACTTAGATTTTAAACTGATTAAGATCTTAGATGAAACCGAACAAGATTTCATCATCAAAAAGTATCATAAAAAAGCCATTAGGCCATTCGAGTTTTTTAGCAAGTTTTACGATCAGAAGTTTTTCGACTCTGTAAGGCCCAAAATTGAGAAAAAGCTGGTAGAAGTTTTGGAGACGCTGAAAACTAAAGGCGGCTTATATTTGATGGACAAAGATGGTTGGCCAGCAGAGCGAAAAATAGAATTGGCTACCGAAGCAGCTACCATTTTATTTCATTTCCGCCGAAACGAAGTAGAGACACGCTATTTCCCGACCATCAAATATCAAGGATTACGTATCGACTTTATGTTTAAGGACGCTCAGGTGATCTGCAATCAGCCGGCTTGGTTGTTGCTAAACGATGTGATGTACTTTTTTGAGCAAGATTTTGAGGGCAAGAAGCTCACACCGTTTCTTAATAAGCGATACATTACCATACCCAAAGCTACGGAAGAAACTTATTTCGAGAAATTTGTAGCTCCGCTGATTGAGAAATACCACGTGTATGCCGAAGGTTTCGAGATTAAAACCGAAAAACACGATCCTAAGGCCACAATAAAAGTGATTTATGTAGAAAATGGCATTTCCCAGATACAGCTTTATTTTAAATACGGTGCTTACTCTTTTGCCATGGGCAACGAACATAAAGTTACCGTTAGGCTAACCAAGAGCGTTGCAGAAATTGTAGATAATACAACTGCGCAGAATGTGGGCCATGACGAACCTAAAATTGCAGAAAGCGTCAATTATACTTTTCACCGCATTAAGAGGAATATCGATTGGGAAAAACAACAATTCCGCTTTTTAACAGGTTTAGGATTGCAAAAAGTAAGTGCGCTTTTCCATAATTTGGAGCTACCTATTGTTAACGAAGGTTACGATGCTTCGTATGCCATTATTAGTTGGGTAAATGAGCATATTGACGTGCTAAAAGAACAGGGATTTGAAGTTGAACAGGCCAACAGCGCTAAACGCTTTGTGTTGGGCAGCAATAAAATTGATTTCGAAATTAAGGAAGACAACGACTGGTTCGATATCAACGCTATTGTGTATTTCGGTATCCATCCCATTCCTTTTATTGCCTTGAAACAACACATCCTGCATAAAAAAAGGGAATTTGTTTTGCCAGACGGCGACATTGCCATTATCCCCGAAAAATGGTTTACGCAATATAGCAGTCTATTTAGTTTGGCAGATAGCGGAAAGCAGCTGAAATTGAAGAAGTACCACATCGGGCTAATCAACGATTTAGCCGAAGACAGTATTGCTAACGTTACGCTGGACCGTAAACTGCAAAAACTGAACGATTTTGAGCAGATTGATGATTTTTCGATGCCAGTAAATTTTAAAGGCGATTTGCGTCATTACCAAAAAGCAGGCTACAATTGGTTCAGCTTTTTACGCGAATACAATTTTGGTGGCTGCCTGGCTGACGATATGGGTTTGGGTAAAACCATCCAAACTCTGGCCATGCTCCAAAAAATGAAAGAAGAAGATGTACAACAAGACAGGCACAGTACCTCGCTAATTGTGATGCCTACTTCTTTAATCTATAACTGGATTAATGAGGCTAAAAAGTTTACGCCTTCGCTAAAAATTCTTTCGCATACCGGCACCAATAGAAATAAGGACGTTGCTAATTTCGATAAATATGATGTAGTAATTACTACGTACGGCGTTACCCGTGTAGATGCCGACTTGTTACAGGGCTTTTATTTCAACTACATCATTTTAGACGAAAGTCAGAATATCAAAAACCCTTCTTCTAAGTCTTTTAAAGCAGTGCGGATGCTGAAATCGAGACACAAGTTGGTGCTAAGTGGTACACCTATAGAAAACTCGGTAAGTGATTTATGGACACAGCTCACCTTTCTTAACCCGGGTTTGTTGGGTACCCAAGCCTTTTTTAATGAAGAGTATGTACAGGCCATAGAAAAACGAAAGGATGAAGATAAGGCGAAGAAATTACAAGCCATTATTAAACCCTTTGTGCTACGCAGAACTAAAGAACAAGTGGCGGCAGAGCTTCCACCAAAAACAGAGCATATTTTCTATTGTAATATGAGCGAAGACCAAGCTGCCTATTACGAAAAGACCAAATCGGCCTATCGCAACGATTTGCTAAGCAGTATGGACAATGGTACTTATGCCAAAAAGCAAATTCAAATTTTACAAGGATTAACAGCCTTGCGTCAGTTGGCAAACCATCCAGTAATGATTGATGATGAATATACATCTGATTCCGGAAAGTTCGAAAATGTAATGCACACACTGGATAATGTGCTCAAAGGCGGTCATAAAGTGTTGATTTTTTCTCAGTTTGTGAAGCACTTGGATATTTTTAGAAAGCATCTGGAAAAGGAACAAATCAGCTATGCTTATTTAGATGGGGGGACCAGAAATAGAGGAGAGATTGTCTCAGAGTTTCAGCAGAACGAAGATTTAAAGGTGTTCTTGATCTCTATAAAAGCGGGTGGTGTAGGTTTAAACCTAACCCAGGCCGACTATGTTTTCATCCTCGACCCGTGGTGGAACCCAGCCATTGAGCAGCAGGCCATTGACCGTACCCACCGTATTGGACAAGAAAAGAAGGTTTTTATCTATAAATTTATTTCTAAAGATACCGTAGAAGAGAAGATTTTGGCTTTGCAGCGCCGTAAAAAATCATTGGCGAGTTCGTTAATTACTACGGAAGAGAGTTTCTTTAAATCTTTAAGTAAAGACGATATTAGAGACCTTTTGGCGTAAACCTCGTAAAACTTATTACTTATAACATACAACTTATCATGCAACCTTTTGATTTAGAACTTAACAACATTAATTACGCAGTTTTTCCAGAGGGAAACGAGACTTACACCATTTATAAAAATGGCAAAGAATATCTTCAGATACAAAAAGATGATGGCGAACAATGGATTAAATTTGACGGCGAAACAGGAACGCCTATTTTTGAGATTGATGAAGAAGTGAATACCTTAGGCAAGCTAATTGAGGCTTACAAAGAGGAACCTGAAGAAGAGGAAGAAGACGAGGAGGAGAATTAAGATGGACGAATCGTTTCACTTTAAACTTCGCGGAGAAATTTACGAGGTGGTTGCAGAAGAGGACAACACCTTTACCATTTTTAAAATGGGAGAAGAATACCTGCTCATTACCAAACTTAGAGGTAAAAAATGGGTGCGCATTGATTATAAAACCGACGAGCCTGTGATTGAAGAAAATGACGAAGTAGAAGATCTTGGCAGTATCATTGAGCGGTTTATGAAAAAGTAAATACAAATTATTTTAGTGCTCAAATCTTCATAACCTTACATTATTTCAACGTTTTAACAATAAAACAATACGTATCTTTGGCGCTTCAATGGAGTACAACGTACATACACTTAAAAACGGCATACGCATATTGCATGTTCCGGCTGCATCGGCAATTTCTCACGCTTGTATTTTAGTAAATGCCGGTTCTCGCGACGAAGAAGATGCGCAAATGGGCTTGGCGCATTTTATAGAACATCTAATTTTTAAACGCACCGAAAAGCGTTCAACAACGCAAATTTTAAATCGGCTAGAAAGTGTGGGCGCCGACCTAAATGCCTATACCACTAAAGAATATACTTGCATTCATGCTTCATTTCTCCATCCTTATTTGGATAGAACACTGGAGCTCTTTAACGATATCGTTTTCCACTCCACTTTCCCAGAAGACGAAATGGAAAAAGAAAAAGGCGTAGTTTTAGACGAGATCTCTTCTTATTTAGACCAACCAGAAGAAGCCATTAATGATGATTTTGAAGACCTTCTTTTTAGAGGGCATTCGTTTGGCAGAAATATATTGGGAACTCCGGAAACGGTTAGCAATTTGTCCAAAACCGACATCCATTCCTTTATCAAAACGAACTATCGTACCGACCAAATTATTATAGCGGTTATTGGCAACTACACATTAAAAAAACTGGCTAAAATTGGAGAGAAGTACTTTGCCAATGTACCCGAAAATACAAGCTCAGTTAACCGAATTGCGCCTCTTGCTAATCCTTCATTACACCAAATTGTAGATAAGCAGATTGCACAAAGCCATTGTATGATGGGTACGCAAACCTATTCGCTGTACCATCCGTATAAAACCGGGTTACTGTTGCTAAACAATTTATTTGGCGGCAATGGAATGAGTTCTACCCTAAACCTTCAACTTCGGGAAAAATATGGTATCGCTTACACTATAGAGTCTGCCTATAGCCCACTTTCTGATACGGGTATCTTTGCCATTTACTTTGGCACAGATAAGGAAAAATCTGAAAAAGCCATGCAATTGATCCGCAAGGAGATGAATAAGCTAAAGCAAAAACCTTTAACAGAAGTACAACTGCACAAAGCGCAAAACAAATTTATTGGCCAAATTGCGCTTGGCGAAGAAAATAGAATTGGCCTAATTATAGCCATGGCCAAAAGTCTGTTAGATTATAACCATATAGATAGTTTGGAGACCGTATTTCAAAAAATAAGACAAGTAAGCGTTAAGGATATGTCTCAAATTATTAACGAGGTTTTTGACGAAAGTAAATGGACAAGCCTGCTATTTAATCCGGTAGATTAGCTCCTTAAACCCTACACCTTTTACCTTAAACCTTAATTTTGTACCTTTGTAGCATTAAGCTTGATGATTTTATCCTTTAAGAGGAGATAGTTACTCATCAGTTATTAGAAAAAACAAAAAACACCAATGAAACTTTCAATTGTAGCCTATGGCGATCCGGTATTAAAAAAAGTTTGTACACCTATAGACGAAAACTATCCGAACCTGAATGAATTGATAGCAAATATGTGGGAAACCATGTACAATGCCAGTGGTGTAGGTTTAGCGGCACCACAAGTGGGCCTGCCAATTCGTTTATTTGTAGTTGATACTGGTGATAACGATGACGAGCCGCGTTACAAGAAAGTGTTTATCAATGCTCAAATTTTAGAAGAAACCGGTGAACCTTGGGGTTTTACCGAAGGTTGTTTAAGTATTCCAGAAATTAGGGAAGAGGTTTTTCGCAAGCCAAATGTATTGATTAGTTATTACGACGAAGACTGGCAAAAGCACGAAGAACAAGTTTCTGGCTTCGCAGCTAGGGTAATACAGCACGAATACGACCATATTGAAGGAAAACTGTTTACCGAGAAAATAAATCTACTGCGCAAGCAACTCATCAAAAGCAAACTAGATAAAATTTCTAAAGGGGAAATTAGGGGCGATTACAAGATGAAATTTCCTAGACAAAACAAAAAGAGATAGTGAAAGAGGCTGTATCAAAAGTGAAATAATGCCGTCATTTCGACGATCGAAGGAGGAGAAATCTTTTTCAGAAGTACTTCTGTGGGGATCTCTCTCTAGCGTTCGAGATGACGAGTGACTTTTGAGACAGCTTCTTTTTGTTTTATGGAAGACTTACGAAGTTCAACTTTGCTTTTTTTATTTCTTTAAAATGGTAAAGTTGAGGACCACCAATAAACTGGCACAGGTTGCTCATTAAAAAACTTCGCAAGTCTAAAAATCTACCTTATAGCACAATTAGTTTAATATTTTTCTTGAACGTTTGATCTGATAAGGTTAAAATATACTGTCCTTTAGGCAAATCATTTCTTAAACTAAGTTGATATTTGCCAGTGCCCGTTTGTGTGCTAAATTCTTCTTCATGCACCAACTGTCCGTACAAGTTGATCAACTTTGTTTTAATCGATTTACCTTGAAAATTCTCTAAACTGAAATTGATTTCTTTCTGAGTTGGATTTGGAAAAGCTTTGGCACTTACAATAATCAATTCGTTAAACTCTACCGAAGTAAATTCTGGTTTAGATACGTCGCCATTTTTATCGAACTGAGTTAGCCTATAATAGTTTACTCCATTAAACGGATTGATGTCAAAAGTTACATAGTTTTTAACAGTGGTCGAATTTTGTGAACTGGAGTTTTGCTTATCCAAATAGCTAAAAACACCATCAGCTCCGGCTTTCTCAACCAAAAAATAATCACTATTGGTTTCGTTTGCGGTAGCCCATTCAATTTTTACCCTGTTGTTATCCTTTTTAGCAGCAAAGTTAATTAACTTAACAGGAAGAGTAACGGCATCTGGCACCACATTACTAGCTATGCTTTCGTTACTCATACGGTCTAAAGAGGCTACTGCGTAATAATAAGAAGTGCCAGTACCTGGCGTTACCGCATTATCAGTATAGGTAACAGCGGTACTCGGTAAGATGGCAATTAAGTTTGCCGAACTATTATAATCTATGGTTGGCGTTGTAGCACGGTAAACAGCGTATCTCACTACTTTTTGCAGCTCATCTGTAGTACTTGCTGGAGCCGTCCAAGTTAGTTGTGTTTTGCCAGCAACCAAGCTTGGTGTTAGATTGGTAGGTTCTGCTGGGGCAACGGCATCAATCCAAGTCATTGCTGGAATAATTGCAGGAGTGCTGTATTGGTTATCTCTAACATATTCCATAGTAGGTTTGGTTGCAGTAGAGCTTATTATTGTATGCGCCGCTCTAAAATGTGCAGCTCCCAAAACATTTGGTGTATTGGCCCTTAAATAATTAAGTTGATTTTTGATTTCATCTGCAGTATACTGAGAACCGGTGCCATCGTTGGTTCGATAAGTAGCAAGGCCAATAATTAAATGTCTTGTAAAATTTTGACGGTTCCAGTAATCGGTAACATAATTAAATTTGGCGTTACCGCTAACCTGACTAAATGCCCAATAAACTTGCGGTGCCAAATAATCTATCAAACTTTCTTCCATCCACTTCTTAGTATCGGCATATTGGGTAGTATAATGCTCCGAACCCGTAGTAGTAACAGATGGACTTGAACCTGGAACAGTAAAATTTCTGTATATACCCGACGGTGAGATGCCAAATTTAACCCAAGGTTTTAACGTCTTAATAGACGTGCTCAGTTGTTGAATTAATAGTGTAACATTGTCTCTTCGCCAATCATTAATATTGGAAAATCCACGCGGATCGGAAGAAAAATTGCTTGCGTCTTGAGTTCCGATACCAGAGTAGTAAAAGTAGTCGTCAAAGTGAATGCCATCTAAATCATAATTAGACACTAATTCAGAAACTACATCATTAATGTGGTTTCTAACTGCAGCTAGGGCTGGATTGAAATACTTTAGTTTTACAGATCCAGAAACCTGCTCTAGTAACCATTCTGGATTTGTTTTTGCTTTATGAGTAGCGCTATAACTATTGATAAGGGGCTCGTCTGTAGCGGCTCTATAAGGGTTTAACCATGCGTGTATCTCCATGCCACGTTCATGACATGCGTTTACGGCAAAAGCGAGTGGGTCCCATCCTGGGTCGGCGCCATAGGTGCCCGTTAATCGGTTGGACCAAGGTACTATAGTGCTCGGGTAAAAAGCATCTGCAACACTCCTAACTTGAAAATAAATAGTATTAATACCCAGTCCTTTTAGGTTGTCTAGAATGGCGAGCAACTTTGTTTGCTTGGTTGCGATGGCATCTGCTGGTGCGGGCCAATCTAGGCTGAGGTGTGTGGTGATCCAAGCTGCCCTAACTTCTCTTTTAGGGTTTTGTGAAAATGCGGTAATTTGCAGTAAAAAAATAGCTGAAAAGAGTAAAATTTTTCTCATATGCGGTTTTGGTTAGGTTGTTTAATTAAAGCTAAGCAAAAACCTGCAATTTTGCGCAACAATATTTAACAAAAAAAGCCAACTATTTTCAATGTTGGCTTTTCGTGTGTAATTTGTGTGGTTTATTTTCTCAAATAAATTTTACCATAGGTAGATTTTAGGATAACTTTCTCGCCGCCACCATTTAATTTACCATTAACTGTGGTGCCTCTGCTCGAAAAAATTGTAGAAATAGGAGCGTCTATGGTATAAGCAAAAGCCAAATCTCCAGTTACTGTAGATGCCTTGGATTTCGCTTGAGCTGGCTTTCCGCTAGTTGTGGTGGATGTTAAAACATCTACAGTTGTAGTGCTTCCAGTACCTTTAATTTGAGGAGCAACTGCCGCCCTTGTCCCGTCTATTGTAATTACTTGAGCATTTCGCCCCGATGCAAGCCCAGATATCGATGGAAATGAAGAACTTTCCTTTCTAGGCGTTTCATCCATTACTAATTTGAGGTCCTTAGCTGCATATAAAGTCTCGTAAGTGGTATTGATAGACATATCCGCTTTCGTATTATCTGGTACAGTTACATCAATAAAGCCGTACACAGATACTAAAGATATGGGGCCTTTAAAAGACGGTGTTAATTTACCCTCAATATTTCCATAGAGTGTTTTTAAGCTAATAGGACCCGTTACATTCTTCAACGAAACATGTTCATATTGGGTAGAGGCATCTATTTCGCTTTGGATATTACTTAGCGCAATTACCGTTGAATCGCCATTGCCAAAACCTGTAGTTTTAAAAGATAGCGCTACATTTTTAGGCAGCTTTACTTTTAAGGATAGCTCTCTTTCTATTGGAGAAACGATGGTTAGATTTTCTTTCTCGGTTACACTAATTCCAATTCCCGTATTATCGAAACCTACATTACTCAAAGGGCTTAAACCCGCCGCTCTGGGATCGTCGGTGTTTTCTTGTTTACTGGTGGCCAAAAAAATAATGTCTTTACCATCGTACCCCTCAACGTCTAGTTTAGAAACATTGTTGATGATCAACTTACCGCTACTTTTAGCTAATTTATATTCTTTTTGTGCAAACGCTTGGCCTACTGTTAAAAGCATTACCGAAGCTATAATTATTATTTTTTTCATTTGTTTGTTTAATTATCGTTTGTTAATAAGGCATAATATACCTGTTCTTTTACAGCATTAACCGTAAACGGATTGTTGGCCATTGCAATCAGTTTGTTGGTGGTTTCTGGGTTGCTGTTGCTGCCCATTATCTTTACCAATTCCAATTGTACCACCGGATCTTTTTGTTTACCCAATCCAGCTACCAATTGTTCATGGATATATGTATCGCCTGAGAATTTAGAAAGCACTTCTAAAGCTGCTAACCTCACATTATCATTTCCGTCTTTATCAAATGTTTTGCAAAGCTCTATTTTTAATTTTTCGCTGAGCGATGCCATGCCGTTTACTTTGATGATCGCTTCTAATCTACTCGCAACCGAGAGGCTATCTTTTAAACCATCGTATATTTCTTTATACGGGTTTGCCTTAGGTTGATGAGCAGCAAATTGCCTAATTGGCGGTTTCATAGCCGAAGCTTTTTTCTCAATTATTGGCTGTTCTACTTTAGAAATTGTAGGCAGCGCTACTGGTTTTATTTTATTTGCTGCTACCTTGCTATGGTCTTTTTGTATTTCATCAGTACCTTGCAAAACAAACAAATAAGCTCCAACCGCCATCAATAAAGAGCAGGCTACTGCTAGCCCAGTATAGGTTAGCTTACGTACCTTTTTAGCTTTTCTTTTTTCGCGTTCTTTTAAATTACCCAAAATATTGCCTAGCATATTTGGAGGCAAAGCATCGCTTTCAAAAGCATCTTTATGTTGCTCAACATATCGCTTTAAAAAATCAGGTTCCATAATTTGCTTTATCTTTTAATACCGTAAAAATCTTTTTCTTAGCCCTATGGTATTGGCTACGCACCGTTGCATGACTAATACCTAATAGGTTTCCAATTTCTTCCTGCCCCATATCCTCAAATAAATGTAGGGATACTATGGTTCTGTAACCGTCTGGTAAAGATTGTATCGCTGCTTTAACCTCATCTACCCTACATTGGAACAAGAATTCTTCATCCAAATCTGCTTCTTCATCTGCAACCGCCTCAAGTTTGCTTTCATCCGCAAAAACCATTTTTTTCTTTCTTAAGGTAGATATGGCTTGGTTAATCGCAATTCGTTTTACCCAGCCTTCAAAATTGTTTTGGTTTTTTAACTTGCTAATTTGTTCAAAAGCGGTGCAAAAAGCTTCCTGTACAATGTCTTCGCTCTCTGCAATGTTGCCCATTACCCTAAAAACGGCATGATAAATGGGCTTCGCATATTTGTTGTACAGCATAGCATAGCCTTTTTCTTCGCCGGCTAGGCATTGCTTTACCAATTCTTGTTCGTTTATAGAGATACTTAGATGCAAGGGTATAAAACTTATTTCTACTAATTTATTAAACTGCTGCAATTAAATAATAGCACACAGTTTTTTGGTTGCCAACTATATGATAGTCGGCAAAGCAGTTGTTTTGTTGCACCAGAAAAGAAAAAAGATAAAAATAAATTCTGAGAGTATAGATGAAGGCCCTTAAAAGCTTTTCCTTTTGTAAAGGAACTTCATTTTAGTGCCAAGAAATAAGTTACTCTGTTGATTGTAGATCAAAGAATTTTCATTATTGATTTCTAACTCTGCATTGTTTTTAAGCTCGAATTGGTTGAAGAATTTATTAGATACAATAGTATTAGCATCTTTATATTCTGTTTCGAAGTTGATAACGTTTCCTTTAACGCTAAATTTTGATGACGTATTTGGTTGGTCTATGTATCCATTGTAGATGATAAATCTAGCTTGTCGATGTCTAGGTGTGTCATACAACTCAATTAAAAAATTGGATCGATCTGTAAGGGGTAATATCTGCACACGTCCAAAATTATCTGTTTTAGCAAAAGAAGAATCTGAGTTAAATGTGAGGCTAGCTGAGATAACATTTCTAAATGAATCTAGCGGATATGTTTTATTTGTCTCAATAAAATGGATCTTCTCTAATTCCCAGCTTCCAATTAAGGTAGTTGGTTTCGAATTATCTTTTTTACAAGCGTGTAAACCTAAAGTTAGGATACAGATAGGGATGAAGTAGAGTAGGCGTTTATTTATCATCATTATTTTTTACTGGTCCGAGTTTCTAGCCTTATCGCCATTAAAGATTTCTTGCATTAGCTTACCCCAGGCAAATGGATTGAGCAGTGGATTGGTTTGGCGCATATTTACATTCATCATCCTATCGAAATTATAACGATAGTTAGAGTTGGCAATTTCTCCACCATCACGAGGTAGGGTCAGCTTCATTCCATTAATACTTTGGCGAGAAAGATTTTTCTTGGCTATGGCCATATCATCATCGGCTACTTTTAGAGAAAGGAAGTCTTTGTTAAACTCTTCTACCGTTGCCCATGGGTTAACTCTTACGGTTTTAAGGTAAACAATTTCTGATTTGATTTGAACCATTGCCGTATACCTGTTATCTGTAATAGTTTTAGGAAGCACTAAAGTTTTGCTGGTAAAACCAACAGCAGAAAACATTACGGTATCTCCAGGATTAGCCACAAAAGAGAAAAAGCCTTGGTAGTTTGCCGCATATTTTTGCTGCTTATTGCTCACATTGGTAATGGTAACATAGGGCACAACAATATTGCTATCAGCATCTGTAATAATACCAGAAAACTGAACTAATTTGTTTTGCGGGCTTTTATCTTGGCCAAAAACCGAACTAACAAACAATAATAATATGAGGGCTAACGAATATCTCATCTGTAATACAATAATATAACAAATGTATATGCTATCGAGTTTCTATTTGGTTAAAATGTGTTAAAAGTGTTACGCTTGCTCAGCTAAATCAACCGCTTCTACTCCTTTAATTTCAGGAACGGCCTTAATAATAGCCTGTTCAATACCTGCTTTCATGGTCATAAAACTCATTTTACATGAACCGCAGTTGCCTAATAGTTTCACTTTTACGATATTGTCTGATGTGATTTCTTCAATAGCTACATTTCCCCCATCAGCTATCAAATAAGGTCTGATAGTTTCTAAAGCTTCCTCTACTCGTGCTGTTAAATCCATTTTGTAATTTTTTAAAATATAAAAGTAATAAAAATTTAGCAATTAGCCATTTGTTGCACATTGTGGATAGAAATCTGCTGTGCTATTTTTCCTGCAATTTCTTTAAACGAGATGGCTTGCGGATGGGTGGTCTGTAACGAAATTGGCGCTCCTTGATCTCCAGCTTCGGTAATACCTTGTACTAGCGGTATTTCTCCCAAAAACGGCACTTCAAACCGTTGCGCCAATTCTTTGCCTCCGTCTTTACCGAAAAGGTAATATTTGTTATCAGGCAGTTCTTCTGGCGTAAAATAGGCCATATTCTCTATTACGCCCAATACCGGAATATTAATTCCCGGCATACCAAACATGGCTAACCCTTTTCTGGTATCGGCAAGTGCAACTTGCTGTGGTGTGGTTACAATTACCGCACCCGCAATTGGAAAACTCTGGCAAATGGTAATGTGAATATCGCCCGTACCCGGAGGCAAATCAATCAATAAATAATCTAATTCTCCCCAATCTGCATCATTAAAAAGCTGCTTAATTGCGTTAGAAGCCATAGGGCCACGCCAAGGCACTGGTTGATCTGGATCGGAGAAAAACCCTAGCGAAAGTAGTTTAATGCCGTATTTCTCTATTGGAAGAATTAATGTTTTGCCATCTTCAGTTTCTTTGGCACTTGGTTTTGCCCCCACCAAATCAAACATAATGGGTACAGATGGACCGTAAATGTCTGCATCAATCAAGCCCACCTTAGCTCCATCGGCAGCTAGGGTAACCGCTAAATTGCTTGCCACTGTAGACTTGCCAACACCGCCCTTACCCGAAGAAATTAAAACGATATTTTTTATGGCCTTCAGCTGGCTTGTATCCATCGGTTTGGTTACTCGCGAAGTAATGTTGATCTCTACCTCAGCCTCTGCATTTACAAAATGTTTCACTGCATTTATACAGGCATTCTTCAGCATGTCTTTCATCGGGCATGCAGGAGTAGTCAATTCAAGTGTAAAAAAGAGTTTTTTATCCTCAATTTTAACATCTTTTATCATATTTAAGGTAACCAAATCTTTTTTCAAATCTGGATCTTCCACATGGCTAAGCGCTGCTAAAACTTGTTCCTCGGTAATTATCATGCAACAAAATTAGTAAACATAAGCTATAAATAATTTTGTATCTAGCTTTTTGTTGTATTTTTAACGCAAAATGAGCCGTAGCTGACAACAACCTGTTAGAAACGATATGTAATTTCCAATCTTTGGTACGGGCGGTAAAGCAGGCAATTAGATTATGAACTAAACATTTGCTTTTTACGTTTGTTAAAGCAATGATTTCTATAGAGATATATGCAGTTACCTAAAATTAGGATTCCTAAAAAATATGTAAAAATTGGTGCTTGGGTAATAGGCATACTAATGCTGGTATTGTTGGCGGGCGGCGCAGTGGCTTACAGCAAAAGAGAAGCCCTATTAAACAAAATGGTGGCAAAGGCCATTAATAAAGCCCAAAAAGATTATGGCCTAGCTGTTAAAATTGGCGAATATGGCTTTAGTGGCCTAAGCAGTGTACGTATGAATAAAGTTTCTGTGGTGCCAAAAGATAGAGATACCTTAACCACCATAGGCGATATCACTATAGGCGTAAAGCTTTTCCCTTTGTTATTTGGTGATGTTAAGCTTTCGGAAGTTACCCTAACCGAAGGTAAACTAAACTTGGTAATGCGAGATACATTAACCAATATCGATTTTATCTTAAAGAGAAAGAAAAAAGATAGTACAACTACCAAGAGCAAAGTTAATTTAAGTGAGCTGGCTAGTAATCTTCTAAATCAAGTGTTCTACAAAATACCTGATGATATGGAGATCAAAAATTTCATGATGCAGTTGAACGACAACGATACTGCTTTTGTGAAATTTTTAACCACTACCGCTACTATTGATGGGGGAGAATTAAAATCGACCATACAAGTAAATGATACCGCTGCTGTTTGGCACATTAATGGCAATCTAGATCCCAGCGATAAACAGTTGGATGTAATGTTGTTTGCCGACGGGAAGAAAGTGGAACTACCTTATCTGGAAAACAAACTCCACACTAAAATCAACTTCGATACGGTAAAAACGCAGATGAAAGAGGCCAGTTTTAGTGGCGACGACTACAAAATTTCTGGCTCCTGGGCCATTAAAAATTTACTGATTAACCAGCCCCGTATTTCCGCAGATGATATTATTGTACCCGATGCTCGTGTAGAAGCAGATATGCTTATTGGCGAAAATTTTGTATGCTTAGATAGTACATCAACTGTTTATTTACGCAACGCTTCCATCCATCCGTATTTAAAGTACACGCTTTCGCCCAACAAAATCTACGAGATGAAACTGAACGCACCAGAACAAGATGCGCAGTCCATTTTCAATTCTTTTCCTGTGGGTTTATTCGAATCTTTAGATGGCATTAAGGTACAAGGAAAATTAAAGTATAGTTTGGACTTTCATCTGGACACCTCGCTTCCTGATAGCGTAAGATTTAGCTCTACTTTAACACCTACAGATTTTAAAGTACTTCAATTTGGCAAAACGGATCTTACCAAAATTAACTCCGACTTTATTTACACGCCTTATGAGTACGGTAAGCCGATGCGAAACATTACCATTGGCCCATCAAACTCTAATTTTACACGGCTAGAAAACATTTCTCCAAACTTTAAAAATGCCTTGCTTACTGCCGAAGATCCATCGTTTTTTAGACATAGAGGTTTTGTAGAAGAGTCTATACGTAAATCTATTGCCGTAAACTTTAAAGAGAAAAAATTTAAACGAGGCGGAAGCACTATTTCTATGCAGCTGGTTAAAAATGTTTTCCTGAGCAGAAAGAAAACTTTGGTGCGTAAGGCCGAAGAAATTTTAATTGTTTGGCTAATTGAGAACAATCGTTTGGTAAGCAAGTCTAGAATGCTCGAAGTTTATTTCAACATCATAGAGATGGGTAATAATGTATATGGCATTGGCGAGGCATCGCGGCATTATTTCGGTAAAACACCATCAGAATTAACTGTAGGTGAAGGCATTTTCTTGGCTAATATTGTGCCTAAGCCCAAAGTAGCATTGTATAAATTTATGAGCAACGGTACGTTAAAAGGATATTTACTGCCTTACTTTAAATATATTGGCAACATTATGGCTCGCCGCGGCCTAACTACGCCTGACAGTACAGGCTATGGCTTTTACGATGTACGTTTACGTGAAGGTTTAAGGCAATACTTACTGCCAGATTCTACCACCATAGATACCAATGCTATTGATATTGGCGAAGACGACATGATGACGCCCGAAGGGATGCAGGATCAATCTAAAAACTTGTTCGATAGGTTATTTGGTGGAGCCGCAAAAAAAGACACCACCAAAGTGCAATCTGCAAGCGATACCACAAAAACCAAAAAACAAATAAGGCAAGAGCGCCGCGAAGAGCGACGACGACAAAAAGAAGAAGAAAAGAATGGAAACTAATATCAGCGTTCACCAAAAAGAATTCGAACTTTTATTAGAAGACGAGACCATTGCCAAACGTATTCGTTTAATGGCCATACAGCTCAACGTAGATTATGAAAGCAAAAATCCATTATTTATAGGCGTACTCAACGGTAGCTTTTTGTTCCTCGCAGACTTAATGAAAGAGATTGATCTTGCTTGTGAAACTGAATTTATCAAGATTGCTTCTTATCATGGCACAAACAGCACAGGCTCGGTTAAAGATGCCTTGGGGATGCCACAAAATTTAAAAGGCAGAGATATTGTTATCGTCGAAGATATTATAGATAGCGGCCTAACAATGAAATACATTCTCGCTAAAATTTACGAGCAAGAACCAGCCTCTGTAGCCGTTTGTACACTTTTATTTAAACCAGAGGCATTAAGGGAAGAAATTAAAGAGCTTAACTATATAGGTTTCGAAATTCCTAATGAATTTGTGGTAGGTTACGGACTAGATTACGATGGTTTGGGCAGAAACCTGAACCATATCTACAGGGCAGTTTAGCTTTACATCAAACCAACCGCAGCTAGAAAATTTTTGAAAAGCAATGCCACTACATCTGTCGTTTCGATAGTTCCGCTTTGCATTTTATCCCGATGAAAAAATTGGGATGCCATTTCTCCCGATAGCTATCGGGAAGGGTTTAGTTAGCCGAAACCTATGCAGGTAGCTTAAAAAAGACAAACAAAAAGTGATAAATTTTTACGAGTTTTGCAGGTAAATAAAAGTTAGATAAGATCATTCTCGTGTTTAACGCTCGGGATAGTTATAAAATCGTAAATCTAAAACCTTAATTAGCAAATTAAAATGACCATACATAAAGAAGGATACACCTCCATTGCCCTAACCATACTTTTTATATTCATTATCAACGCTGTTGTAGAATATAGGTTTGCTGATGCATTTGTGCTAAGATGGTTTGTGTATGTTCTGTCGTTTGCGCTTTTCCTTACCGTATTACAGTTTTTTAGAAATCCTAAACGTACATTTACCAATGGCGATAACCTAATCATTTGCCCTGCTGACGGCAAAGTAGTGGTGATAGAAGAAACCGAAGAAGGAGAATATTTTAAAGATAAACGTTTGCAGGTTTCCATCTTCATGTCGCCAGTTAATGTGCACATTAACCGCAACCCAATATCTGGTGTAGTTAAGTTTTTTAAATACCACCCAGGCAAATATTTAGCCGCTTGGAACCCAAAATCGAGTACCGAAAACGAGCGTACAACGGTAGTGGTAGAACATAAAAATGGCGCACCGGTATTATTCCGTCAAATTGCAGGCGCTTTAGCTCGCCGTATTGTTTGGTATGTAAAAGAAGGCGATCAAGTAACTCAGAACGAGCAATTTGGCTTTATTAAATTCGGATCTAGAGTAGATATTTATTTGCCATTAGGCACTAAAATAAACTTAGAACTTAATCAAGTGGTTAAAGGTGGTATTACCGTACTGGGCGAATTGAGCTAGCTCTTAGTTAAAGATATAAAGAGAAATGCCTTGTGAGTAAATAACTTGCAAGGCATTTTCGTTTGTGCTTAAAAAATAATCATTTACAAAAATCGGATGTTTTGAGGAAAGTAGTACCTCTACTTATTTGATGATTTAATAAAGGCTTATCCTGAATACTAAAATAGATTTATTCGGAGTTTTATGATTATTACGCATGTAGGGCTAACTAAAAGCTTATGGCACAAGGCAGCACAAAAGCCTAACCCTGAAAACCAACAGTTGCTTTTCAAATTTTTATATGTTTTTACAGTGTAGCTACATTAAGCCGTGCAGCTAATCTCATTATCTGTATATTTGCACTTTATTTTTTAAGAATGATTTATATCACACGTAGAGAAAGCTTCAACGCTGCACATAAATTGGCTAGACCAGATTGGACAGAAGATGAAAATGTAGCTGTTTTTGGTAAATGTGCCAATCCAAATTGGCACGGTCACAACTACCAGTTGTATGTGACAGTTAAAGGAGAAGTTAATCCTGAAACTGGATTTTTGGTAGATTTAAAGTGGTTGAAACAGGTAATCAATACACATGTGATTGATAAAGTAGACCACAGAAACTTGAACCTTGATGTTGATTTTATGAAAGGTAAATTGGCATCGACAGAGAACTTGGCAATTGCAGTGTGGGATATTTTAAAGCCTCATGTGAACGAAAGTGGAGCAGAGCTACATTGCATCAAAATTTACGAAACTGATAATAACTATGTCGAATACTTCGGCTAACAATTTCTAACTATGGCACACAATCACGACCACGATGATGATGAATTATTGGGCTACCAAAAGATAGAACGATATGACGATGATAAAATTAACGGTGTTGCGGTACACTATAAAGATATTTTAACACAACTGGGCGAAAATCCAGAGCGTGAAGGTTTAATAAAAACACCTGAGCGGGTAGCCAAGGCGCTGCAATATTTAACACATGGTTACGATATTAAACCTGAAGAAATTTTGCGTTCGGCTATGTTTAAGGAAGAATATAGCCAAATGGTGGTAGTAAAAGACATTGAGGTTTTCTCAATGTGCGAACACCACATGTTGCCATTTTTTGGTAAAGCGCACATCGCTTATATCCCTAATGGACACATTGTTGGTTTAAGCAAAATTCCTCGTGTGGTTGATGCCTTTGCCCGCCGTTTACAAGTGCAAGAACGTTTAACCAACGAAATTAGAGATTGCATCCAGGATACGTTAAACCCTGCCGGTGTTGCCGTAGTAATGGAATGTAAGCACTTATGTATGGCAATGCGTGGTGTGCAGAAGCAAAATTCTGTAACAACTACATCGGCATTTACCGGTGGTTTTTTGAACAATGATAAAACCCGTGCAGAGTTTTTAAGGTTAATTACGGCAGATTTACACTAAGGGGATTTACGATTTTAGTCCCGATAGCTATCGGGATACGAAGTAGGATTTGGTACTGCAGAAATTATAAAGGTTTTGTGCGGCATTTCGTAAGTCACAACAATAAATCAATTTAACAATAGAACAATTTATATTTGATATGCAGGTTAGATCGATGTCTAACATCTCAATACTCATATCTTCAAATCTAAAAAAATGAAAGCATATATTTTTCCGGGGCAAGGTGCCCAGTTTGTAGGCATGGGCAAAGACTTGTACGAAAACAGCCCGCTAGCTAAAGAACTTTTTGAAAAAGCAAATGAAATTATCGGTTTCCGCATTAGCGATATCATGTTTGGCGGTACTGATGAAGAACTGAAACAAACTAACGTAACACAACCTGCAATTTTCTTGCACTCGGTAATTTTAGCAAAAGTTTTAGGCGATGATTTTAAACCAGAAATGGTTGCCGGTCACTCTTTGGGCGAGTTTTCTGCTTTAGTTGCTGCCAATGCGTTATCTTTTGAAGATGGCTTGAAATTGGTAATGGCTCGTGCTAACGCAATGCAAAAGGCCTGCGAAATACAACCAAGTACTATGGCAGCTATTTTAGGATTGGCAGACGAAGTGGTAGAACAAATTTGTGCAGGCATAGAAGAGGTGGTTGTTCCTGCAAACTACAACTGTCCTGGTCAGTTGGTAATTTCTGGTAGCATCGAGGGAATTGACAAAGCTTGTGAGCAATTAACTGCTGCTGGTGCAAAAAGAGCTTTGAAATTAAATGTAGGTGGAGCTTTTCACTCACCTTTAATGGAACCAGCAAAAGTAGAATTACAGGCTGCCATAGAAGCAACAGCTATAAACGCACCAGTTTGCCCAATTTATCAAAATGTGAATGCCCAACCCACTAGCGATCCTGCGATAATTAAGGAAAACTTAATTGCTCAATTAACTGGAGCGGTTAAATGGACACAAACCGCAACTAATATGATAGCCGATGGTGGCGCCGAATTTGTAGAAGTGGGGCCAGGTAATGTATTACAAGGCTTGGTTAAGAAAGTAAGTAGAGAAGTACAAACTAGCAGCGCAAGTATCGCCTAGTTTTTTGAAATAGTTATTGGGGCTGTTTAAAAGCAATCATCCAAGATAAGTTGTAACTGCTAACACATTACAACTTTATCTGTGTTTATACGTTGGAAATAAAGATTTTGCTTTTTACGCAGCCCCATTTCTGTATATTTATATTTTAAAGCCGTTAAATTTGAATACAGGACTAAAAATTAGATTTTTGATGTTGCTATTAGGTGTTTGTTGCTTTGTAACAGCCATTTCTTTGCGCAACTCAATTACTAAGAAAAACCTGTTGCAATATGAGGCAAATCAACTTCAAGAAAACTTATTAGTCCGGGAGCGAATCATTTATGATTATCTTACCATGCCCGATAGATTGGAAGACCTAAAGAAATTTAGCGTCGACGATCAGCTATCTAGCGAGTTTATTTCTACCTATCGCAGCAGTGGTATCAATATATTGGTTTATAAACAAGGCGAACTAGAATATTGGAGTACCTATAAAGCTATACCCAAAAATGTGGATAGGATAAAAGATGGTACTTCTTTCGTTCTGCTGCCCAATGGGTATTACGAGCTCATAAAAAAAACGCTTGGAGAATACATGTTTGTTTTTCTTGTAACGGTTAAAACCCAGTTTGCGATAGAAAATCAATATTTGCGGAATGAGATTTGGCCGGGGCTGTTTAGTAACAATACGCTAGAAATAGCTTCTTTTACAGATAAAGAAACTACAGAGATTTTTAGCTTAGATAAAGATTATCTTTTTACAGTTAAACTAAGTAATAATTACACAGACAATATCTTTACCTTTATAGAACTATGGCTTTGGGCGATAGGTATTTTGTTTGTAAGCTTATTTGTAAACTCTTGTGGCTTGTGGCTGGCCCGTAAGGGTAAAGTGCTACTTGGAACTTTGTTAATAGCGGCATACTTTATAACCTTTAGGTTGCTAGACTTAAAGTATTTTTGGCTTAACCACCAGTTTGATTTAAAGATATTTGACCCAACCATATACGCAGAAAGCGATTTTCTTCCCTCACTTGGAGATTTGCTATTAAACGTATTGGCTTTTACGTGGATTTTGGTGTTTGTTTACGCTCATAGAAATGTCTACGTGTTGCCAAGGCGCATAGCTACAAAAAGGGTGGCAAACTACCTGTTATTTTTGCTTTTCGCTGCAATATTATCTGTAATTGCTTTTTTAACCGAAGATTTGTTTTTTGGTTTGGTTTTCTATTCAAAGATAGAATTCAACATTAGTAACATTATAAACTTGGGGTGGGTAAGTTGGATAAGTATTGTTATTCTTTGCTTAGCCTGGCTTAACATTTATCTAATGGTTAACGCCATGTTAGTGTTAACGAAACAATTTGTAATAAGCAACAAAGAAAAATTGTGGCTTTTCTTGCTTATTGTATTAGGTTTTACGGTGTATAAATTAGCAACAGACTACACGGTGTTTTACTTGGTGTATGCTTTGCTAATTTTTATGATTGCTTACAACAATTACATCCAAGGCAGTAAGTTTTCTATTTCGATACTAGCGGTGGTTTTCTTGTGTATGGCCACTAATACCTCAATTAAATACATTAGGTTCGAAGACACTAAAGAGCGCAATACCAGAGCCGGCATTGCCGATAAGTTAATGTATCAGGATGATCCGAAGGTGATAAATGCTATTGAGCTGCTAGAAAATGGACTTTCTGCAGATTCGCAAGTGGTAAGTTATTTTAAGCATCCTTTACTGATACAGACGACTAATTTTCATAATTATATTTCTAAAAATTACCTAGATGGCTACTTGTCGCGTTTCGAGTATAAGATGTTCGAATACAATAATAAGGACGGATCTTTAAAGAGTGCTGAGAGTTTGCCAATTGCTAAGTATAAGAATTTGGTGAAATTTGGTGCGGTAAAAGCCCAACAAGCAAACTACTTTTATCGTGTTAACGATACTTTTGGTTTTCAAAATTACTTCGGTATTATACCAATATTTGATGCGGGCGAGCTGTTAGGCACCATGATAGTAGAACTTACCTCTAGGCCTTATGATTATAATACGCTTTTCCCTGATTTATTGATAGATGGTAAGCTTAAAAGCGACGAAGATTTAAGTAGATATTCTTTAGCATTTTACAAAGAAAACCAATTGTTTAGCCAATCTGGAAAGTACGTTTATCCAATGGTAAACACCAGCTTTAAAGGCGAAAGAGACCGTATTGAGTTTATAAATGAGTATGCCCCAAATTATTCTTATAGCCATGCGGTTTATAAGCCGGCAAACAATCGTTTAGTAATTATTAGTTTAGAGAAAGTAGAATTTACTGTGCGTTTGGCAACTTTATCGTTCTTCTTCCTCATCTTTATCATATTCGGCATTTTTGTATACATCGTGGTGTGGCTGGCGGTTAACATTAGCGATAGTAGAGGTGGTATCTTCAACATCAATAAATATTTGATGATCAATGCCAACAAAATTCTCTATAAAACCCGTATACAGTTTTCTATTGTACTGTCTGTTGTGGCTACGTTGGTAATTGTTGGGTGGACCACCTTTTTCAATATCAAACACCAATACCTTGAACAACAAACCGAACAGGTGAGGGAAAAATTGCGAAAAGTGCAACTGGCTTATGAAAAGCAGATTGCCCTGGCAGGTACTATCAGCAACAATAGCGAGTCGCAATTTGAGTTTAACCAATTTGCGGATGTGAATGGCGTTTACCTTAATTTGTACGATATTAGTGGCAACTTGTACCTAACTACCTTGCCTAGGTTATACGATTTGGGTATCATTGGACGTAAAATGGGGCCAATGGCCTACATGCAGTTAGCTACGGCACAAAAATCTGAATACATTAACCCCGTAGAAAAAATTGGCGAATTTAGTTATGCTGCAGCTTATGCTCCGGTAAGAAATGCTGATAACCAAACAATAGCCTATATCAGTATCCCTTACTATTCAAACGAAGAAGATTACCAGGCCAGAATTGGACTTTTTATCAATACGCTAATTAATATTTATGCACTTGTGTTCGTATTGATTGGGGTTTTAGCGGTTTTCTTGGCCAACCAAATTACCAGTCCGCTAACTTTTATACAAGATAACATACGTAGAACCAAGCTGGGGCAGTTAAATCAGCCGTTGGTTTGGCATCGTCAGGACGAAATTGGGGTACTCATCAAAGAGTATAATAAAATGATTGCCGAACTAGAGGTAAGTGCCAATAAATTGGCTCGTAGCGAACGCGAAAGTGCTTGGCGTGAAATGGCAAAGCAGGTGGCTCACGAAATTAAAAACCCTTTAACACCATTAAAGCTGGGTGTGCAATTGTTAGAAAAGTCTTGGAAAGAAAAGGATCCTAATTTTGAGCAAAAGTTTGAGCGGTTTAATAAATCGTTTGTAGAGCAGATTGATAGCTTGGCCACCATTGCGTCAGAGTTCTCTAATTTTGCTAAAATGCCCGATACTAAATTGGAACACATTACATTGGTGCCAATTATTGAACAGGCTAAAGAGGTGTTTAGCTCAATGGAGCATGTAGAAATACATGTTTTAAACAGAAGCAACCGTGAAATATTAGTGCTTGGCGATAAAGATCAACTATTGCGCTCGTTTAATAACTTGTTAAAAAATGCCATAGAAGCTGCCGATGGGAAAGAAAAATGTGTGGTTAAAATACATATTGCAAACGACGAAAAACAGGTTTTTGTTGAGGTGGAAGATAATGGAAAAGGCATTGAGCCAAGTTTGCAGAGCAGTATATTTAGGGCCAACTTTACCACAAAATCTTCGGGCACTGGTTTGGGCTTAGCTTTTGTAAAGCAAGCCATAGAAAATGCTGGCGGAAAAGTAGATTTTACCTCAGTATTGAATAATGGAACCATTTTCTACCTTACTTTTCCATTAGTGTAATGATGTTTAGGGTTGGCCTCATATCGCTTCTGGTGATTTTGGTAAATACTGGATTAAAAGCACAGCTAAATACAAATCAACGATTTAAAAAGCTTAGTGCTACTAATAAGGTGATTACACTAGATAGTTTGAGTATCGTGCCTCAGTCTCTTAACATTCGATACGCTACAAATTTGCCTGTAGATAGTTCGCTCTATCAAATAAACTATGCCAAAGCTACCTTTTTATGGAAGGGAATAGAAGGGGTAGAGCTGATGCTGAACTACAAAGTGTTTCCAATTTTATTCTCTAAAAGCTATTTCCATAAAGATGTAAAACTGATTGAAGAGCTGGCCATAGATAATAGCAGTTTTTATAATTACAAGCCTCAAACAGTAGAGAACACCCTTTTTTCTATGAAAGGCTTAAACAAAAGTGGCAGTATTTCCAGAGGGATCATGTTTGGTAACAACCAAAATCTTTCGGTAAATTCTAACATGGTGTTACAAATGTCTGGAAAAATTGGGAATGACATCGAGATTTTAGCCGCTATTTCTGATGATAATTTACCCATACAGCCCGAAGGAAACACGCAACAACTTAACGAATTTGACAGGGTTTTTGTACAGTTAAGGCGAGACAGCACCACATTAACCGCTGGAGATTACGAACTGAAACGACCAAACAGTTACTTCATGAATTTTTATAAGCGTACGCAAGGTGCTATGATTAGTCATGATTTTAAAACAGAGAAGGGAATTAGCTACAGCACAACAGTTGCCGCTGCGGTTGCAAAAGGTCGCTCGGCCCGTAACCTTATTGTTGGTGAGGAAGGAAACCAAGGCCCCTACCGTTTAACGGGCAACAATGGCGAAACTTATATTGTGGTAATTGCAGGAACAGAACGGGTTTTTATTGATGGTGTTGCTTTGGTGCGTGGGCAAGATAACGACTACATCATCGATTATAATACTGCGGAAATTACTTTTACTGCTAAGCAAATTATTAACCTTAACAGTAGAATATCGGTAGAGTTTGAGTATTCTGATAAGAACTACTCTCGGTCGCTTACTTATTTAAACCAACGAATAGAGACCGAGAAACTGGCCTTTAGGCTAAACTATTACAACGAAAAGGACAACCGAAACCAACCCTTTTTGCAAACCCTAAATGATGATCAAAAGCAATTCATGTCTACCTTGGGAAGAGATATTTCGCAGGCTTATTATCCCAATGTAACAGAAGTAGAATTTAGCGAAAATGAAATTTTGTACGAAAAGTTAACATCGCCAGGTGGTATAGATTACTATCGGTACAGCACCGACCCGACCTTGGCCAAATTTCGTGTTGGCTTTTCTTATTTAGGCGAAGGCCGGGGAAATTATCGTATCAATAGCCAATCGGCAGCAAACGGAAAAGTTTACGAATTTGTAGCACCTGTTGCAGGTGTAATGCAGGGAAGTTATGAGCCTATTACGTTACTCGTTACACCAAAACAGCAGCAGTTAATTACATTAGCCGCAGATTTTAAACCTCGAAAACAAACACTTTTTAGTAGCGAATTTGCCGTCAGTAACAATAACCTTAACCTGTTCGCAGATAAAAGCGTAGCCAATATATCTGGCTATGGCTTAAGGCTAGATGCGCTACATCCGTTTGTATTGAATGATAAGGGCTTAAAGCTCAACACATCTGCCAATTACGAATATGTAAGCAAAACATTTAAGCCTATAGAACGTTACCGCACTGTAGAGTTTAACCGAGATTTTAACTTAGATGCAGTAACTACAGCAGCAACCGAGCATTTATTTACTGCCGGGCTACAGTTGTTTAAAAGCGATCAACAAAATATCGGCTATACCTTAAATACATTTATAAGAGAGGGCCAATATCAAGGTTATTTACACAGAGTGAAAAGCTTATTTAAGGCAGGGAAATATGGCTTAAAGTACGATGGTAGTTTGCTAAATTCTGATGCTACCGCTAATAACGGAACTTTCTTTAAACACTATTTAGATGCCAATAGAGAGATTTTCAATTTCTTGGCTGGGTTTGTTTTTGAGCAGCAGCATAACCTTACTACAGATAAGCAAACAGATCTGCTTACTGGAAATAGCCTCTCGTACCATATTTATAAGTTTTATCTGCAAAGCAAAGCCTCAGAGAGTAACCGTTATAAAATTGATTACAGCTTTAGGCAAGATCAATTGCCTAGAGGAACGCAATTGTTGAACAGTTCGCATTCGCAAAGTGTAAATGTGGGCGTAGATTTAAGCAAAAATGTAAACTCTAGGTTGAGTTTAACAGCTGGTTACCGCAAAACGGAATATGAGAACGGATTTGCTTCGGTAAATAGTGACGAAAGCTTGGTGGGCAGATTAGATTATAACCTTAATGCGATGAAAGGTTTCCTCAATACTTCTGTTTATTATGAGGTTGGAAATGGGCAAGAGCCTCGCCGTGAAATCACTTATTTGGAAGTGTTGCCCGGCCAGGGAATTTATGCCTGGAACGATTATAACGGTAATGGCATTAAAGAATTGAATGAGTTTGAAATATCGCGGTTTCCAGACCAAGCAAAGTACATCCGTATTTTTACTGCAGGCACCGAGTATGTGCGTACCAATTTTACAGGTGTTAATCAGAGTATCCGTATTACTCCAAGTGCCATTTTAAAAGGAAACAAAGGTTTGCAGAAGTTTGTAGGTAGGTTTACCAATCAACTTTCTTATAAAATAGATAGAAAAATTTTAGCAAGTAATGGGCTAGAAGTTTATAACCCTTTTCATACCGGCATAGATGCCGCAAATTTGATTTCTTTAGCTTCTTTTCTGCGTAATACGCTTTTCTTTAACCGTAATAATCCAAAGTTTGGGATAGATTTTAATTATTTGGCCGATGGTGGTAAAAGCTTTTTGAGTAACGGTTTTGATAGTAGAAAACGTAACGAACGAGGGCTGCGCATTAGGACAGCTCCAATAAAAAGTACCAACCTTAACCTTACTTTAAACCAAGGACGTAAGAATTACACCTCCGAGCTTTTTGCACAACGCAATTACCAGATTAGCTACTTGGATGTATTGCCAGAGTTAAATTACCAATTCAATGCAGATTTGAGGGTAACTTTTGCAGGTGTGTATGGCAATCAGAAAAACGCAGCCACCTTTGGCGGCGAAAAGAACCAAAATGTAACCTTTACCACCGAAACTCGTTACAACGTATTAAAAAAGGGCGTATTAACGGGTAAAGTTAGCTACATCAACAATAAATTTACTGGCGAAAGTAACAGCACTATTGGTTACGAAATGCTATCGGGTTTACAGACTGGCAACAATTATACTTGGGGTTTGGGCTTGCAAAGAACTATTGGTAACGGTATACAACTTAATATTAGTTACGAAGGGCGTAAATCGCCAGCAGTAAACGCTGTACACACAGGCAACATGCAAGTAAGAGCATATTTTTAAGCATTGCGAGATTATCGCTAGCCTCGCAATTTTAACATTACAAAAAAATAGCAGCACAAAATATCTGCGCTGCTAAAAAATCTTATGGTTTAAAAGGGCTATTTAAACTCGCTCGTAGTATGAAACTCAATATCCGGATAATCACGTTTGGTCATTTCAATCATAAAATCATTGTCTGATAAATACACCGGATTACCTTCTTTATCGGTGCCAATATGTTGTTGCTTGCGTTTTACAAACTCCTCCAGTTTCTTCTTGTCATCGCTGGTTACCCAACGCGAGCGGCTGTAGGTTAGGGTACGGAAACGGCATTTTGCCCCGTACTCATGCTCTAAACGAAAATTGATTACTTCGAACTGTAATTCGCCTACGGCACCAACTACTTTACGGTTACCGGGTTGCATTACAAAAAGTTGGGCTACACCTTCGTCAGTCAATTGCTCGATACCTTTTTCCAACTGTTTGGTTCGCATCGGGTCCATGTTCTCTACCTCTTTAAAAATAGCTGGCGAGAAACTAGGAATACCTTTGAAATGTAGTTTTTCGCCTTCTGTTAGCGTATCTCCAATTTTAAAGTTACCACTATCGTAAAGACCAACAACGTCTCCAGGCCAAGCTTCTTCTACCAAACTTTTTTCGTTGGCCATGAAATCCATAGGGTTGGCAAACTTCATTTTCTTATCCTGACGGGTATGGTAGTAAAATTTATTACGCTCAAATTTGCCCGAGCAGATCCGTAAAAAAGCTATCCTATCACGGTGTTTTGGATCTAAGTTAGCGTGGATTTTAAACACAAAGCCACTAAAATTCTTATCATCCACCATCACATCTCGCTCCTCTGCCTCGCGGTGTCGCGGACTAGGTGCAATTTCAATGAAAGTATCCAGTAGTTCTTTAATGCCAAAGTTGTTAATGGCCGAGCCAAAAAACACTGGGGCCAACAAACCTTCTTTGTACATCGAAATATCTAAATCGCCATAAACACCGTTTACCAATTCGGTTTCGTCTTTTAATGTGCCAACTTCTTTTTCTTGCAAATAATCTAGCAAGGCATCATCATTAAGGTCGTTTACCTTTACTACAGAGTCAGTTACTTTGGTTTTATCTGAATGGAAGAGATTTAATTGGTTGTGATAAATGCTGTATACTCCCTTAAAAGTATGTCCTTGGCCAATTGGCCAACTCTGCGGACATAAACTTATGTTCAGTTTCTGCTCAATTTCGTCTAATAAATCGAAAGGCTCTTTACCCTCGCGGTCCATTTTATTGATGAAGATAATTACAGGCGTATTACGCATCCTACAAACCGACATCAGTTTCTCGGTCTGTTCCTCTACACCCTTTACGCAGTCAACCACTAGAACCACACTATCCACCGCCGATAGTGTGCGGTAAGTATCTTCCGCAAAATCTTTGTGACCAGGGGTATCCAAAATATTGATGCGTTTGCCATTATATTCGAAACCCATTACCGATGTAGCTACCGAGATCCCACGTTGGCGTTCAATTTCCATAAAATCGGAAGTATTACTTTGGTTAGCTTTGTTACGTTTTACAGCACCAGCGGTGTTAATTGCACCACCAAAAAGCAAAAACTTTTCGGTAAGGGTAGTTTTTCCTGCATCGGGGTGGCTAATAATGGCAAAGGTTTTTCTTTTTTCTATCTCTGGGTGTAGCATATAAGTTTTGGAATTGTTGAAACGGAAGTATTTTCAGCTCAGGTTATAAAAACCTTAAAACGAATAAAATAGCTGATTGATGTTTCATGCCGCAAAGATACGAATAGATTTACGATTTTAGAATTAATCATTGGGTATAGCATATTTGATTATATTTAGAAAAGCAGTTGTAGTGGTTCTTCGGTTCCGAAAGCCCCGCTATACACTTCAATCTTTTTTGTCTTCTGTTGTCGTCGTTTCGACCTTCGGGAGAAATCTGTAAAATAGAATTATTAACTAACAGATTTCTCACTGCGTTCGAAATGACGCATCAAAAAGTATTTTCGTTGCTATCGGATTTAATTAACAACCTATTGTGCTATAAACTGCGGCAGTTTTGCCCTTCATATCGCATATTTAGGACTGACAATTTGGAGATAAAGTCTTTGCGTTCTTAGCGTAACTCTTTATTTCTTTGCGGTTAATTTTACCGCGAAGATTTGATAAGCATTCGCAAAGTTTCGCAAAGCATTTTAAATAGTTTTTATAATTGAGGAAATCCACTTGCCTTTTTGGAGGGGACGCCGGCAAAATGCTTACAATTCAACTTTGCGTTCTTAGCGTAAATCCTTATTTCTTTGCGGTTAATTTTACCGCGAAGATTTGATAAGTATTCGCAAAGTTTCGCAAAGGATTTTAAATAGTTTTTATAATTGAGGAAATCCACTTGCCTTTTTGGAGGGGACGCCGGCAAAATGCTTACAATTCAACTTTGCGTTCTTAGCGTAACTCTTTATTTCTTTGCGGTTAATTTTACCGCGAAGATTTTATAAGTTTTCGCAAAGTCTCGCAAAGGATTTTAATAGTTTACGATTTAGTAACTCTGTTGCTACTCTTTGTCGGGCACGCCAACAAGAACGGATGTAGTGCTTACAATTCAACTTTGTGTTCTTTCCCGAAGTATCGGGATAAACTGTCAATTTATGGTTATTTTAAGTTTCTGCGTTCAACGTCCTAAAAATCCCACCAATCTCGTATATTAGAGTTAAAAAACAAACTTAACTATGATTATTTTAGGAATTATCGCCATTGTTGTATTGCTAATAGGTATCGGTATTTACAACTCTCTTATCGGAAAAAAGAACCAAGTAACCAACGCCTTCTCTGCTATCGATGTGATGCTAAAAAAGCGTTACGACTTGATCCCTAATTTAGTGGAAACCATTAAGCAGTACATGACTTATGAGAGCGAAACTTTAACCAAAATTACGCAAATGCGTACACAGGGAAATACGGGAAGCCTAAGCGACGCCGAAAAAATACAGCTAGATCAACAATTGAATACCGCTGTAAAAGGAGTAATGGTTAACGTAGAAAACTACCCAGATTTAAAAGCAAACACCAACTTCCTAAACCTGCAAAGCACTTGGACAGAAAGCGAAGAGCAAATTGCTGCTGCCCGTAGAACTTACAATTCGGCAGTTACCACTTATAACAATGCGGTAATGATGTTTCCGAGCAGCATTTTTGCAGGTATGTTGGGCTACCAAACTATGCCAGTGCTAGAAACCCCAGCCGAAGAACGTAAAAATATTAGCGCAAAAGAATTATTCAATAGCTAATGGATTTGCACAATCAGCCAGAAATGGTTTCTGTTTTTAACGAACTGGAAACATCACGACTGCATATTGCCAAACAACATACCAGAGCTTATTGGAGCATGGGTATTGGTGCAGCATGTTTGTTTGGTGGTTTTCTTTTTGGTTTGGTAGAGGTAGGTGTGGTATTGGTTATTATTGGGCTAATTACTGGTTTCATTATGCTTGCGTTGGTGGGAAGTAAAACCAGTGCTTACAAGCTTGATTTTAAACATAAAGTTATTGGCGCTGCATTAAGAGAGTTAGGCGAAAACTTACAGATCAATCCTCAATCTGGGATAAGTGAGCGAGATTTTATGGACAGTCGCTTATTCTCGCAAACGCCCGACCGCTATAAAACGGAAGACCTGGTTCATGGCAAAATTGATAAAACACAAATCCACTTTGCGGAGGTGCATGCTGAGTACAAAACTGAAACCCGTACCAAAAACGGGAAGCAAACGCATTGGCATGATATCTTTAAAGGCATTATTTTTTGTGCCGATTTCAATAAGCATTTTAGTAGCATTACGGTAGTAAAGCCTAAAGGTTTCGGAGGCGCATTCGGTAAATGGTTTTCTCAAAATGTATTTGGCAACAAGAACATTGTAGAACTCGAAAATGTAGATTTCGATAAGATGTTTATTACCGAAAGTGGCGACCAAGTTGAGGCTCGTTACATTTTAACACCGTCGTTAATGGAGAAGCTATTGGAGCTAAACCAATATGCCAACTCTACTATTTCGGTATCGTTCATTTGGTCTAACGTATATATTGCCTTTCCGTTAAATCACAACTATTTCGAAGCGCCAATTTTCAAATCTTTGCTAAATGCAGATGTTTTAGAAAAGGATTTGAATATGCTGCGTTTAATGCGCCATGTGGTAGAAGAATTAGATTTGAACACTAGGATTTGGACGAAGGAGTAGTGGGTTGCTTTTAGCTGTTAACTCTGTCAATCTTAATAGGCGATTTGCAGGTAAGATTGACAAAGTTCTAGCATAGTTTTTCATTAAATAGACCTGATTGGAGCGAACACGCAGCCATATAATGGCAAGTAAAGCGTAAGGCAGGACTACCAATAAATAGTGCTACTGCATTTGCTCTTCAAAAAAATAAAAAGTCCCTTAACCTAACGCTAAGGGACTTGAACTTTATTCTTTGCTCTTCTATCCTTGTTCTATTTAGACAAATACATTGATTTATCTTTCACTAATTTCAAGAAGTAAGGGTCTTCCAAATCTTTGATGAAACGGATGGCTTCGCCTGTAGATTTCATTTCTGGGCCTAATTCTTTAGTGATCTCTGGGAACTTATTATGAGAGAAAACAGGCTCTTTAATTGCAAACCCTTTAAGCTTACGCTCGATGTTAAAATCTTTCAATTTATTTACCCCTAACATTACCCTTGCCGCAATGTTAATGTAAGGTACATCGTAAGCTTTAGCGATAAATGGCACGGTACGCGAAGCACGTGGGTTAGCCTCAATTACATATACTTTTTCGTCTTTAACCGCAAACTGGATGTTCAACAAACCGATTACGTTAAGTGCTTTTGCAATTTTCTTCGAGTAATTTTCCATGTCGGCAATTACCTTGTCAGATAAACTGAATGGAGGTAAAACCGCACTTGAATCTCCAGAGTGGATACCTGCAGGCTCAATGTGCTCCATTAAACCAACAATGTGTACGTCAGTTCCATCGCAAATTGAGTCAGACTCTGTTTCTTCTGCTCTATCTAAGAAATGGTCAATTAATACACGGTTACCCGGAAGGTCGCCTAATAATTTAACTACAGCGGTTTCTAGGTCTTCGTCGTTAATTACAATGCTCATGCCTTGTCCGCCTAATACATAACTAGGGCGAACTAATACTGGGTAACCTACTTCGTTAGCTACTTTGATAGCCTCCTCAGCATTTTCTGCTACACCATATTTTGGATAAGGGATATCCAAGTCTTTCAATAGATCTGAGAAACTACCACGATCTTCTGCTTTATCCATATCCTCGTAAGAAGTACCGATAATGCGGATGTTGTTTTCGTGCAGCTTTTCAGCCATTTTTAAGGCTGTTTGACCGCCTAACTGTACAATTACACCAATTGGGTTTTCTAGATCAATGATTTCACGTACGTGCTCCCAAAAAACTGGCTCGAAATATAATTTATCGGCCATGTTAAAATCTGTACTTACCGTTTCTGGGTTACAGTTAATCATGATGGCTTCAAAGCCATTTTCTTTAGCGGCTAATAAACCGTGTACGCAAGAGTAATCGAACTCGATACCTTGACCAATACGGTTAGGACCCGAGCCCAGTACAATTACTTTCTTTCTATCAGAAACTACAGATTCGTTAGTGCCAAGCTCATCTCCATCAGATAAAACCTCGCCACTTACCAAAGAAATTTGTTGTGGTGATTCTTCAAAAGTAGAGTAGAAGTAAGGCGTTTGGGCTGCAAATTCGGCAGCACAAGTGTCTACCATTTTATATGCTCTTCTGATGTTCAATTCCTTGCGGCGATTGTAAACATCATCTTCGGTTACATTGCCCAACACGTAAGCAATTTGTACGTCAGAGAAACCTTTTTGCTTCAGGTTGAAGAAGAAATCTCTAGGAATATTAGTTAACGAGTAGCGTTTTAGTTCTGTTTCTAAAGCTACTAAGTCTTGAATTTGATTTAAGAACCACTTGTCGATCTTAGTAACCTTGCGGATAGATTCTAGTGGCACACCCATACTCATCGCATCTTTAATCAAGAACAGACGGTTCCAGCTTGGGTGCTGTAAGCCATGCATAATCTCTTCAATGTCACGTTTCTGGCGGCCATCTGCACCAATACCAGCACGACCAATCTCTAAACTCTGACAGGCTTTTTGCAAAGCCTCGATAAAGTTACGTCCAATGGCCATAACCTCGCCTACAGCTTTCATCTGTAAACCAAGCTCCATGTTAGCGCCTTTAAATTTATCGAAGTTAAAGCGAGGTATTTTTACAATTACGTAATCTAAAGTTGGCTCAAAGTAAGCCGAAGTAGTTTTGGTAATCTGATTTTCAATCTCGTCTAAGTTGTAACCGATAGCCAATTTTGCCGCAATTTTAGCAATTGGGTAACCAGTTGCTTTACTTGCCAAGGCCGATGAACGAGATACACGAGGGTTGATCTCGATAGCGATAATCTCATCATTATCAGGGTTTACCGAGAACTGTACGTTACAACCACCTGCGAAATTACCAATGGCACGCATCATTTTGATGGCCTGATTACGCATTTCTTGGTAGCAACGGTCAGATAATGTCATTGCAGGTGCAACGGTAATCGAGTCTCCGGTGTGGATACCCATTGGATCAAAGTTCTCGATAGAACAGATGATGATCACGTTATCGTTGCTATCTCTCAATAGCTCTAATTCATATTCTTTCCAGCCTAAAACTGCTTGCTCTACCAAAACCTCGTGGGTTGGCGAAGCTTCTAAACCGCGTTTAAGTGCTGCATCAAAATCTTCTTTTTTGTGTACAAAGCCACCGCCGTAACCACCTAATGTATAAGAAGGGCGAATTACCAATGGGAAGCCAATTTCTTGTGCTGCTTCTTTACCTTCTAAGAATGAGTTGGCAATTTTTGAAGTAGCTACACCAACACCTATATCCACCATTAGCTGGCGGAAAGATTCTCTGTTTTCAGTTTTGTCGATGGCGGCAACGTCTACTCCGATAATTCTAACATCATGTTTTTTCCACAAACCTCTTTCATCTGCATCAACGCAAAGGTTAAGCGCCGTTTGTCCACCCATGGTAGGTAAAACCGCATCAATAGTAGGTAAGTTGGGGTTGTTTTTGTGTTCAATTAAAATCTCCTCAATCGATTCGAGTGTTAGAGGTTTTAAATAAACGTGGTCACCAATAACCTTGTCGGTCATAATGGTAGCCGGATTGGAGTTGATGATCGAAACCTTAACTCCTTCTTCTTTTAAAGAAAGTGCGGCTTGAGAACCAGAGTAGTCAAATTCGCAGGCTTGTCCAATAATAATAGGTCCAGATCCGATGATCAATACTGAATTGATGGAAGTGTCTTTAGGCATTGTGGGTTTTTAAAAAAGTCTAAAGTGATAGTCTAACTGACCGATAGCTGGGAGAGTTCCTCTTGCTATAAAATGAAATTCCCAACTGCTCTGTCGGGATGCAAAGATACAATTTACTGCTCAATTTTTGGATGATTATTTTAAAAAATATTGAGGCTTTTTAAGAAGCAATTATTTTGGCAGATACCGGAGGAATTTAGATGCATTATTAGGTTCAAAACAACTTGTTGTTGTAACTGTTTACATAAGCAGTATTTATTAAAAAAGAATAATGATGAAAACAAAATATTTAGGACTATTGGCATTATCTGCTTCGCTCTTTGCCGCTTGTAACAGCGCTAATAAAAACGATCAAACTGCTGATACTGTTCGTCAGGAGACCGGTGTAGATACTTTAAATCTCCC
Source organism: Pedobacter ureilyticus (assembly GCF_005925345.1). Classification (GTDB taxonomy): domain Bacteria; phylum Bacteroidota; class Bacteroidia; order Sphingobacteriales; family Sphingobacteriaceae; genus Pedobacter; species Pedobacter ureilyticus. Next base: position 218,130 of record NZ_SSHJ01000004.1, on the reverse strand, counting down.
AGCACCAGACACCACCGCATCTAAAAATAACTTCAGTAAAGTTATCGATTGGCCAGCCAATAAAATGCCCGTAGCGCCAGCGGGTTTTGTAGTAAGCAAATTTGCTGATGGAATGAAAAGCCCACGAAATATCGTCATTGCTCCTAATGGAGATATCTTGGTGGCGCTTTCTAATTCGGAGCGTAGCACGAAGGAAAAGATTGCCAATGCTATTTCGGGTAAAGCAAAATCTGAAGTTGGGGGCAAAAGTGTAAATACCATTATGTTGTTTAGAGATGCCAACCAAGATGGAAAGCCAGAGCTAACCAGTACTTTTCTTTCGGGTTTAAATCAACCTTACGGAATGGCTTTTATTGGTAATTCATTTTATGTAGCTAATACTGATGGTTTGTGGATGTTCCCTTATAAATCTGGCGATGTCAAAATCACTGGGGAAGGCAAGAAGATTTTAAGCCTACCAGCTGGCGGTTACAACAACCACTGGACTAGAAATCTTTTGGTAAACAAAGCGAACGATAAAATTTACATTTCTGTAGGTTCCGGCAGTAATGTTGGCGAAAATGGAATGGAACACGAGGTGAGAAGAGCTGCAATTTTAGAAGTAAATCCAGATGGTACTGGCGAGAGAACTTTTGCCAGCGGCTTGCGTAACCCAGTAGGAATGGATTGGTCACCCACTACAAATAGGTTATGGACGGCCGTAAATGAAAGAGATGGTTTAGGAGATGATTTAGTGCCAGATTACATCACGAGTGTAAAAGATGGTGGTTTCTACGGTTGGCCATATGCTTACTTTGGTCAACATGAAGACCCAAGACTAAAAGGTGTAAATCCAGAATTGGTAAAGAAAACTTTGGTGCCAGATGTGGCAGTAGGTTCGCACACGGCTTCTCTTGGCCTGGCGTTTTATACCAGCAATAAATTTCCGGCTAAATATCAAGGCGGTGCTTTTATTGGTCAGCATGGTTCGTGGAACAGATCGGAGCTTACTGGTTATAAAGTTGCTTTTGTTCCATTTAAAGATGGTAAACCTACTGGGCCAATGCAAGATTTTTTGACCGGTTTTATTGCTGACGGCCAAAAAAGTGAAGTTTATGGCAGGCCAGTAGGTGTGGCCGTAACTACAGATGGGGCATTGCTAGTGGCAGATGATGTAAGTGGAGTGATTTGGCGTGTTTTTGTAGCTAAATAAGTCATAACTATTTGATATTTAGCGTCTTTAGTTTTGTATATTTTTTTGTACACTGTCTGTTTTATAGGGCTTTTCAAAAGACTAGCTAAGTGTCATTTTTACACACCTAAAATGGCATGCATGCATAAGGCCGAAAAAAAGTGCTGCTTTTTGTAACATTAAGCTTGATGTTGCGGGGATAAAGGTCATGTTTTCGTCATGAAAAAGGTGTTTTAAAATTATTGGCAGCAATGTTGTAATAAAGGAAAACAATTGAAGTTAATTAGATGTTGTTGTTACAGATTGGATGATCACTACAACAATTAAAATTGATCTAAAACATCCTCGAAAGAGGGTATTCTTCATAAATAGTTTGTTTGGTTTATTTTCCGGTAGGGGTTGTTCCCTACCGGAATTCTTTTTTTTAGACCTTTTGTTTAGCCACAGATGCACAGATTTGTCCTGCATAATATCTTAATTTTAATGACATCAAAGCGCAAAGGATATGAACATTATATAATCAGTGATATTTCATAACTTTTGATAATTTTGAAAAATTAAATCTGTGCATCTGTGGCTAGAAAATAATCAGACGGTTTATATTTGATTAATGGTTTTACTCGAATCTGCAAGCTGGCATCAATTCATACAACAACTTCAGCAAACATCTTGGTTAGAATGGCTCGGCTTTGTAAGTACCATTGCTTGCATTTATTTAGCAGCTAAAGAAAATATCCTTAACTGGCCAATATCCATTCTAAGCATTATAATTAGTGCAGTTTTATATTTTCAAAGCCATTTATTTGGCGATTTTGCATTACAGTTTTACTTCCTCTTTACCGCATTTTATGGGTGGTGGTTTTGGTTTACTAAAAAGAAAGAAAAAGAAAGGCCTATAGTTAGCATCAAAACTCATCATTGGCTTATTGTTATTACTATTGTAGTGCTGCTCACCTTAATTTTAGGATACTTGTTAGCTAAATACACGCCAAGTAACGTGCCTTACCAAGATGGTTTTTGTACTGCGGTAAGTTTGGTAGCGCAAATTATGCTAACAAGAAAAATACTAGAAAATTGGATTTTATGGATTTTGGTAGATATTTGCTACGTGCCTTTATTGATCTACAAAAACTTAAATATATATGCTTTACTGTATGCTATTTTAGTTGTTATTGCTCTAAAAGGATATTTAGATTGGAGAGATACTTATCGTGAACAAAAAGATGATTAAAAAGATAGCTATTGTTGGCCCAGAGAGTACTGGCAAATCTACAATTGCTAAACAGCTTGCAAAATATTATCAAGTGCCTTGGGTGCCAGAATATTCGCGTTATTATTGTTTGGCCCTTAAGCACCCCTGCACTATACAAGACGAGGTAAATATGTTTCATGGACAGTTAGCGCTAGAGCAATCTGTTTTGGCCATGACTGAGACAGATTTAGTGATTTGCGATACTACTTTTTTAACAGTAAAGATTTGGAGCGATGCATTTTTTGGAGAAACTCCCCAAATTGTGTTAGATGCTTTGCCGCAAAACCCTTATGACTTTTATGTATTGTTAGATATTGATTTGCCATGGGAAGATGATCCTCTAAGAGACTTTCCAAACCAACGAGAGCATTTTATGGAAATTTGGCATAATGAACTAACAGCACTTGGTGCAAACTATAGAGTAGTTGCGGGAATAGGGGAAGAGCGATTTAAAAACGCTGTTGAGGTAATTGACAATTTCTTGATTTACAGCGAATGAGCTGCGAAAACTACAGGTCATTCGTTTAATCGCTGTTACCTATCTAAAATTATATTATAGATAATAAAATAGTTAACGGAAATTTAACAAAGTTTTGAAGATGATTAACCTTTATAAAAGCTGAAGTTCTTATTAATAGACCAGTTCTAGCTTTGTAAGCTTATGGCGTAGGGAGATGAATTTTGTCTAACCGAATACTGAAATACTCGAAAACAGAAAAAGGCAGCCCAAACGAACTGCCTTTCTCTGTTTGATTAAATCTTTCTTTAAATAAAGAAAGCTAAAATATAATATAATATTGCTGCCAGAGCTGCCGAAACAGGAATGGTTAAAACCCATGCCCATATCAATTTAACGGTTACTCCCCATTTTACGGCAGAAGTTCCTTTGGTTATGCCAGAGCCAATAATAGATCCTGTAATGGTATGTGTGGTACTTACCGGAATTTTTAAATGCTCAGTAAAGTAAAGTGTTAAAGCACCTGCGGTTTCTGCGGTTACACCTTCAAATGGAGTTACTTTTGTAATTTTAGAACCCATTGTTTTAACAATTTTCCAACCACCACTTAACGTCCCAACAGATATTGCGGTATAACAAGCTAAAGGTATCCAAGCAGGCATGTGGGCAGCTGTTTCGTTACCACTAGCATCTTTACCGGGTAATACTACGTGTAACCAATCTGGCATACTTTCCATAGTAACCCCGCTTTGGTGTACATAAACTAAAACTGCAGCAGCAATAATTCCCATTACTTTTTGCGAATCGTTACCACCGTGTCCTAAACTGAATGCGGCAGAAGATAGTAGCTGCATTTTTCTAAGCCATTTGGTAGATTGATGATGACTTAAGAAGCTAAAAATCAAACAAAAAGAGCTGATCGTTAATACGATAAAAGCAACTAAGAACCATTTGATGTTATGAGATTCGAAAACTACACTCCAAAATTCAGATTCGAAACGTGGTTTTAAAATTTTATCATAGGGAACCATTTGGAAGTATACAAAAACAATAGTTGCAATCATCAGCGAAAGCGTAAATACTTTGGGCCAAATACTTTTCTTAGCAGAGTGGAGTAACCAAATAGAAATAAAATAAGATACAATTGCACCAATAAGCGGCGCAAGTACAATAAAGCCAACAATTACCAAAACGCCTGTTGGCATTTCGCCAGCCTTACCTTCTTTATACCAATTTACTACGTCTAAGCCTGCGTGGGCTACTGCTGCCCCCGCAAAACCACCAATTAAGGTATGCGATGAACTGGAAGGGATGCCAAACCACCAGGTTAATAAATTCCATATAATAGCTGCTATTACTCCCGCCAAAATAACCGTGAGGTTAATTTCCATGGTGTTTGCTGTTTTAGCAACGGTATCGGCAACACCGAAACCAAACACCCAATAGGCTAAAAAGTTAAAAAATGCAGCCCATACTACAGCTTGGAAAGGTGTAAGTACCTTTGTGGCCACAATGGTTGCAATTGCGTTAGCTGCATCATGAAAACCGTTGATGTAATCAAAGATCAGCGCTAAAACAATAATGATTAGAAGTATGGTCATAATGATCTTATGCGTTTTTAACCAAGATAGATTCTAGCACATTTGCTGCATCTTCACATTTATCAGTGGCAATTTCTAGCGTTTGTAACACCTCTTTTTGCTTAATTAATTCTATCGCGTTAGTTTCAAATTCGAATAAACGGGCAATAGCCAAGTTGCAAGTGTAGTCTGCTTGGTTTTCTGCACTATTAATTCTCACGCAAGCATCAGCAATTACTCTAATGTTTTTAAAGCTTCTTAGTTCTTTAATCGCTTTTTCAAGGTCGGTACACATTTCTACCAGCAACTCGGCTAATTTTACCATTGGCTCGCCAATGTTGGTTACGTTGTAAAGTTCAATGTTTCCTGCTGATGCGTGGATATAATCGGCAATATCATCAATAGCACTAGCTAGCGAGTGGATATCTTCCCTGTCAAACGGTGTGATAAAGTTTTTACTTAATTCGATAAAGATAGTGTGGGTAATATCATCGCCAACATGCTCAAGGCGTTCTACCTCTTTAATGGCTTCTTTTCTTTTTTCGATATCATCAGCAGTAACTACTATTAAAAGTGTTTCTGCGATTTTTCTAACATTACTTCCAGCTTGCTCAAATAATGGCTGAAATTTTTTGTCTTTAGGTGTAAAGAAGCTAAATATATTGCTCATACTCGTATTTAAATATGATGCAAAAGTAAAGTCGCAATGTTAAGTTAATGTTAACTTTTGCGACAATTTTATTTGATTGTTAATGGTTTAGCTGCGTTAGTGAATTGAAATGCCTTATATTAGTCTTAAAGGGCGAAAACAGTATTTATTTTTTACCGTAGTTTAACAAAGGTTCGTGATATTTTTGGATCGTGAAGGCAAATGTAGTTCCGATATTTGGGGTGCTTCGTACAGAAATAGTTTGTTGGTGCGCTTCTAAAATGTGTTTTACAATAGCTAAGCCCAAACCTGTTCCTCCTTCTTTTCTAGAACGATGGGAGTCTATCCGGTAAAAGCGCTCAAACAAACGCGTCAAATGTTTCTCTTCAATGCCCATGCCGTCGTCGGTAACTTCAATTAGGTATTGGTCGTGCAGTTCAAATATTTTAACTGAAGTAGAGCCATTTTCTTTACCATATTTGATAGAATTTTGGATGAGGTTCATCATTACCTGTCTAATTTTTTCTCTATCTGCGTACACCATTGTGGGCGCAGTATATTTATCCTTAAAAATTAGTTTTGTTTGTGTAGATAGGGCTTTATCTTCCAATATGTCGAGCACCTCCTTTACTAAAGGTACAATATCAAACCTTACATAGTTAATGGGTATTTCGCCGGTTTCTAATTTCGAAATCGAATCTAGATCTTTGATCAAGTAGCTTAGCCGCTCAACATTGTTTTCTGCTTTTTTTAAAAACTTTACAGCCATTTCAGGGTCGTCTAACAGGCAATCTTGCAGGGTTTCAATATATCCCTGTATGGCAAAAAGGGGGGTTTTAAATTCGTGAGATACGTTCGAAAGAAATTCTCTTCTAAACTGTTCCTGTTTTTTTAACAGTTCAATTTCTTTTTTCTTAGCTCCAGCCCATTCTTCCACTTCTTGTTGTACATCGTTTATGGGGTCGGCACTTACATATTCTCCAAGCGCTTCTTTTAAATCTTTGCCGAGTTTGAGGTTATGTATTTGCTTGTAAATAAGCTTAATTTTACTGTAAATGTATTTTTCTAGTAGATAATAAAATACGAGGAAACTGGTGCCAAATGAAATTCCGAAAGATATAAGTAGATAATACCAACTGCCCTGAAAGTGGTAATTTACCAAACCAATGGACAGCCCAACAGCCAAAGCTGTAAATAAAACCAATACGCTAAACTTCATTTATAAATTTTTATATTGCTAAATTACAGCTATTAGGTTAAGATAATGTTAATTGCTTGCTTATAATTTTTCGGTTAGATATTTCCAATAGCGTTTAGGCACGTGTTGAGTATGCAGTTTGGTGTTTTTACGGGCTACAATATTGGTGCTCTTAAAATAGTCTTTCCATAAATCAGCATATAAAGTTTCCTGCTCATCTAAAAGATGTTGGTTAGCTTTTTTCATAAGGCTTTTGTCTATATCAATTTTAATTTCTTCTACCGTTTGCAGGTTGTAATAAATGCCGTAATGTCTTTTAATATCGTAGATGATCCATTGTTGGTCGGCATAGCGATTTTTAAAATGGTTAACCAGTAACGGGATAACATTGAAATCTGGATCGATGCCGCAATAAAACATTCCATCAGCAGTTTTTTGAAAGCGGATAAAAGCTTCCATCCTATGTTTTTCACGCTCTACCTTTCTGGCTGTTTGCGTAATATTTAGTACCTGTGCATTGCCATAATTTTTTTCGGCACCCGCCTGATGTTGAAAGATGTAGCAGCAGAAACCAAAAATTTCTTGATGCATTTCAGGGATTTCCGATAGGTAAGTGCAATATATCTTTCTCATCCAGTTTCTATCTAATCGCTTTGCCAAGCCGTTCCATACCCTATCGGCCTTGGCTCTATCTGTTAAAACTTCAAACGATTGACTAAAAACATTAGGTTGATGTCTTTCTTCAGATACAATCTTGGTTAAACCTGGTTTTCGTTCAAACCATTCGAAAACTGCGGTTAGTAACCCCTCTAAACTTCCATCGAAAATGTAAATCATCTTTGTGGTTAATCGTTTAACTGTTTAATCGTTCTAGATCGATCGCCTGGCATAGGTGCTTTACTAGCTCCCCTCCTTTGGAAGGGTAGGGAGAGGCTGTTTAAAACAACAACATTTGATTGTTAGGCGTTTTCAGGTACTTGCTTTGACTTTCTGCTAAAATAAATCCCTTAATTTGGTGACCCTGAAAATCTTTTAATTGGTATGGCGTATCTGCACAAGTAATAAAATGTTTTGCTCTATTGTAAGCAATCCCTATTTTTTTTAGCTGATGGATGTAAAGTTTGCCGAATTTTCTGGCCTGTACAATTTTTTTCGCCGAGCCCACACCAATGCCTGGCACACGTAAAATCGTATTATAATCTGCAGTATTGATATCAATAGGGAAGTGGTGCATGTTCCTTAACGCCCAACTCAATTTTGGGTCAATATCGGTATCTAAATGCGGGTTGGCATCGTTCAAAAGTTCTTGCACATCGAAACCGTAAAAGCGCATGAGCCAATCGGTTTGGTAGAGTCTGTTTTCTCGTAATAAAGGCGGTTGTGTGCCCAAAACTGGCATTCTACTATCGTTACTAATAGGAATATAGCCAGAATAATAAACTCGCTTTAGTGAAAAACTTTTGTAGAAATTAGCAGCCGTATACATAATTTCCTTGTCGGTTTCTGGGGTGGCACCAATAACCATTTGTGTACTTTGGCCAGCAGGTACAAACTTCGGTACACTTTTAATTAGCTTTTTTTCTTCTTTAAATTGAATGATTTGATTTTTTACAAAACCTAATGGCTTAATTACATCTTGATGGCTTTTTTCTGGAGCTAAGAGTTTTAGTCCGGTTTCTGTTGGCATTTCTAGATTGATACTCATCCTATCAGCATAAAGTCCAGCTTCTGTAATTAGCTCGTCGCTTGCTCCGGGAATGGTTTTTAAATGGATGTATCCGTTGTAGTTTTCTTCGAGCCGTAATTTTTTCACCACACGAAGTAACCTTTCCATGGTAAAATCAGCATTTTTAAATATGCCGGAACTTAAGAAAAGCCCTTCGATATAGTTTCTTCGGTAGAAATTCATGGTTAATTCTACTACTTCGTCTACTGTAAAGGCCGCACGTTCAATATCATTACTTCTTCGAGAAACGCAATAAGCACAATCAAAAATGCAGTGGTTGGTCAGTAAAATTTTAAGTAAAGAAACACATCGTCCATCTTCAGTATAAGTATGGCAAATACCAGATTGATGCCCGTTTCCTACTCCTTTATTTGTGTTTTTCCTATCGCTACCGCTTGATGAGCATGAAACATCATATTTTGCCGCATCGGCCAATATGTTTAGTTTTTTCCTTAACCTTTCAGACATATTCAACTATTTTACTAACAAATATAGTAAAATAGCTAATAATTTTAGTTTTATTTTTTTCCTTCCCATTCGGCATAAAACTGCTCAAGGTAGGTAAGCATAAAGTCATGTCGTTGTTGTGCCATTGCTTTACCCGTTTCGGTTTTCATCAAATCTTTTAACAGCAATAGTTTTTCATAAAAATGATTGATTGTAGGGGCGGTGGTATTTTTGTACTCTTCTTTGGTCATTTGTAGATTGGGTTTGATAGCTGGGTCGTACAAAACCCTGTTTTTGAACCCCCCGTATGTAAATGCTCTGGCAATTCCAATTGCTCCTATGGCATCTAACCTATCAGCATCTTGCACTACATCCAATTCTTTTGAAGCGTAATTGATTTCGCCAAAACTAGCTTTAAACGATAGGTTTTTAATGATCAATTTTACCTCGTTAATTATTTCTGGTTGTACTCCTATGCTCGCTAAAAAATCTCCCGCTTTTTGGGGGCCAATTTCTTCGTCTCCACCATTAAATTTACTATCTGCAATGTCGTGTAACAAGGCAGCTAAGGCTACTACTAACACGTCTGCTTTTTCGGTTTTGTTAATTGTTTGCGCTGTTTTATAAACACGCTCAATATGGAACCAGTCGTGTCCGGCTTCGGCAGTGGCCAAAGTTTTTTTAACAAAGTTGATGGTTTGGGTTAAGATATTTTGCATGTGCGTAAAGTTATGCGATATCTTTTGGTTGAGGGACTCGGAGTTGAAGAAAAAGCAATTGGCCTCCGCTAATAGTTTGGTTGCTAAGCAAAAAAAAGATGCTCGATTGGTTATCGAGCATCTTAAAGCTATGCGACTTGTTGTTGCTAGTTTCTTTTTGAAGCCAGTAATTCATAGGTGTCTACATCAAGTAGCTTAGCGATGTGGAAAAGCCTGTCTAGCGTAATTTTACTATAGCCTAACTCAATTTTGCTGTAAGCATTTTGAGAAATACCAATTTTAGTAGCCAGATACTCTTGCGAAAAATTTTTGAATTCGCGTACTTTTCTAATTCTTAAGGCGATGCGTTGCATCTCTTTTCTGTAAGTTTCGTTCATCATGTAGGTAGTTAAATGTACTTGAAGCTATACAAATATTTTGCCAAGTACAACACATGTGAGTAAAACTTTTAAGATTGAGGAGTATTTTTTAAAACTTTTTTAGCTATCGCTTGTTGGGGCGTTCGTTTTCTGGTCGTCTGCTGCCATCATACAGCTCATATTCTAACATTCTGCAATCTAGTTTGCCATTGTAAAATTCTATCTTTCTATCAGCTTTAAGCCCTATTTTCTTTGCTAGATCGGGGTTTCCCGTGAAAATATATCCATGATAGCCTTTGCATTTGGTCTTCATAAAGTCGCCCATGCGTTTGTAGGTAAGCTCTAAGTTGCTGTGTGTCCCCAATCTTTCCCCATATTCGGGATTAAACACCACAACACCTTTGCCGCCCTCTGGAACATGGGTGTTCGCAAAGTCGCAAACTTCAAATTGTATAAGCTGGTCTACCCCCGCGGTTTTAGCATTTTTTCTGCTTACTTCTACGGCGTCTTCAGAAATATCGGTAGCAATAATTTGTAAGTCTATGTTTTTAATTACCTGATCTTTTAAAGCTCTACGCTCGGCAAAAAAAACTTCTTCATCATATCCTATAATGTGCATAAACCCATAATTCATGCGGTATAAGCCAGGCCTGCGGTTGGTAGCTAGTAAAGCGGCTTCTATGGCTAAAGTGCCAGAACCACACATTGGGTTAACAAAGGGAGATTTTTGATCCCATTTTGTGGCTAAAACGGTGCTTGCAGCTAATGCTTCTAGCATTGGCGCTTTGCCAGGTATTTTTCTGTATCCGTGTTTGCTCAAGGTTTCGCCGCTAGTATCTATAAAAACATCAGCATCGCTATCTTTCCAATATAAGTGCACAACGGCCTTGTTGGCATCAGATCCGGTGTTGGGGCGAATACCTTTCTTATCTTTAATTCTATCTACTATGGCATCCTTAACTTTTAAATTAGCAAATAAAGGCGTAGTGATAAACGCGTTATCTACATTCGACGTAACAGAGAAATAACCAGAGAAATCTAGCAATTCTTCCCACTCCATGGCTACTAAGGCTGTATATAATTCTTCGGGGTTTTTTGCGGTAAAGCTCTTTAGGCTGTACAAAATTTGGCTGGCACAACGTAAGTTTAGGTTAAGCTTAATACACTCGTTAAGGGTAATGTTTAGCTCAACTCCAGTAGAAAAACTTCTTACAATGGTGTAGCCCAATTCTTCTACTTCTGCTTGTAGGTAGGTTGATAGCCTTTTATTACAGGTAATGATTACCTTACTCTTGGTGTGGAAAACTTGTGTCATATGATTTGCGAAGTTATCAATAAAAATATAGAGATTTGGGTGGAAGAGAAATATTATAGTACAGATATGGAAATTAAAGGTAAGGTGCACGAAATTGGTGCAGTACAACAAGTAAGTGAAACGTTTAAAAAACGTGATTTGATAATAGAATACGCAGAAAATCCAACGTATCCAGAATACATTAGGTTTGAAGCATTACAAGATAAAACCGCTTTGTTGGATAGTTTAAAAGCTGGCGATGAGATTGAGGTGTCTTTCAATCTTCGTGGTCGCCCTTGGACTAACAAAGAAGGGGTAACCTCATATTTTAACAGTTTGGTGGTGTGGCGTGTTACTGCTTTGGCTAATACAGCTGGTGCAGCACCAGCTGCGGCTCCGCAATATGCAGCACCTGCAGACGTAAGTACTGCCGCTGGCGAAGATGACGATTTGCCATTTTAATAAGCTCTCTAGCATCGCTTTTTAAGAAAACACTTTATAATTTGATGAGCCCCGATTTAAAATTGGGGCTTTTTTGCGTTTAGGTACTGTTAAAAATTGTTAAAGCATAGCCGCTTTCGCGTTTATCTTCGCTATTTTTGAATTAGTTGCGATGAAAAAGAAGAGCCTTTGGATAATTACCGCCCTAATGACTTTCGCATTGTTGGGTGTTTTTGTAATGCAGATGTATTACATCAGAGAGTCGTACAATCTAAAATCTCAGCTGTTTGAGCAAAATGTAAACCAAGCGCTAGTTGCTGTAGTTAATAAAATACAGAAGCAAAACGTCATCCACCGCATTAATCAAAAAGATAATGAGTTCAAGCAGTTAGAGGTTAGTAGCATAAGAAGTAAAACGGATAGTATTGTATCTTTTAAGGTTAAGTTTAAGGAAAACGAAATTCAACGTAAGCTTAAACAACAACAACAAATTTTAGCTTACCTCAATTTTCAAGACAGCATCATCAATGCTAATTACTTGCAGCCGCAAATTATTAGCGAAGAGGATTATGCTATCTTGTCTAATCCCAACCCAAACGATAATACCCTAACCTACAATATTAATGAGTTAAGAACCAAGGATGGCAGGGTAGTAAGTAGGCAGCTATCTTCTAGCTATGTAAGAAAAAGGCCTGTAATTAAGCTTAATAATCTGCCAGATTCTATCATTTATTTAGCTTTAAGCCCTACTGATTTACGACCGCAGTTTATCACGTTGCCTTCTATAGACCCCGATCTAAAAGTTAGGTTTAAGATGGAAGATGCCAAGGCAGAGCACTTGTACAAAGTAGAATTGGAGCGCCTTTACGCTGATACCGTGAATATTTTTGCCAATGGCAGAAATGTAATGCTATTGCAGGATGTGGCTAAAGAAATGGCCAATAAAGATGTGCCACTCAAAGATCGGATGCCCAGTCAAGAAGTTGTAGACACCTTAATTAAGGCAGAATTGCTAAGTAAGAATATTGATTTAGACTATAATTACTGGGTAACGCCATCCAGAAACGCAGGTAAGGTCATTTACCAAAATGTATCTTTGCCAACAGGAGATGTAATGCCTAAAAACACTTTTAGCAAGGTTATTTTTGGCAACGATTTGCTGACCAAAGACCCTGGAATGCTGTATATAAGCTTCCCTAGTAAAAACTCATTGATCTTTAACAACATGTTCGTAACCTTGGTGTCTTCTGTGGGTTTGCTGTTAGTGCTCATTTCTATTTTTGCTTATACCATTTATGCCATCATCCGTCAGAAAAAACTTTCTGAGATGAAGACAGATTTTATTAACAACATGACACATGAGTTTAAAACTCCTGTTGCTACCATCATGATTGCCAGCGAAGCCCTAAAAGATCCCGATCTAACGCCTGATAAAGCAAGGGTTAACCGTTTAGCAGGCATTATTTACGATGAAAATGTACGTCTGGGTAGCCACATTGAGCGAGTACTTAATGTAGCCAAATTGGATAATAAAGAACTTAAGTTAGGCCGTAGCCCAGTGGCAATGAACGAGCTAATTTCCTTAGTGGTAGATAGCATAAGTTTACAGTTGCAAAAGAAAAATGCCGAACTGGTTTTAGTTTTGGATGCCGATCCAGATGTTGTAATTGGCGATGAACTGCATTTATCTAACATGATCTACAATTTGATTGATAATGCTAATAAATACAGCCCAGAAAATCCCAAAATTACTGTAAAAACCAAAAATCTGGCAAATGGAATTGGTATAGAGGTGCAGGACGAGGGAATTGGAATGACTAAGGAGCAAACTAAAAGGATATTTGATCAGTTTTATAGAGTGCCTACAGGGAATTTACACGACGTGAAAGGCTTTGGCTTAGGTTTAAGCTATGTAAACGACATCATTAAACAAATGAATGGTACCATTAGGGTGCAGAGCGAAAAAGATAAAGGAACTACATTTGTAATACATTTACCGATAAATTAAGCAAACGATATGAAGAAAATACTATTGGTTGAGGATGATCCGAATTTAGGGCTGTTGTTGCAAGACTACCTACAGATTAAAGGTAATTTTGAGGTGGTTTTGTGTACCGATGGCGAGGAAGGTCTGAAAGCTTTTGGCAAACAACCTTTTGATATCTGTATATTGGATGTGATGATGCCTAAAAAGGATGGTTTTACTTTGGGTAAAGATATCAGAAAATCTGACCCGAACGTGCCCATTATTTTTGCCACTGCAAAATCTATGATGGAAGATAAGGCTTCTGCTTATGATTTGGGCGGCGATGATTATATCACTAAACCATTTAGAATTGAGGAACTTCTGCTTCGTATCAATGCTTTGCTAAAAAGGGTTTCTACGGTACAAACGGTGCAAGAAGAAGAACCGAAGCAATTTGAAATAGGCGATTATACTTTTGATTATACCACGCAATTAATTCATTTTAAAGGGGCGCAGCAAAAACTATCTACCAAAGAAGCCGAGTTATTACGTTTGCTATGCTTAAAGAAAAATAGCGTGCTAACCAGAGAAGAAGCATTGATACATATTTGGCATGACGATAACTACTTTAACGGGCGTAGTATGGATGTGTTTTTAAGTAAGTTGCGCAAGTATTTGAGAGAAGATCCAAAAGTAGAAATCATCAATGTTCACGGCAAAGGATATAAATTGGTAGTGAATTAAGCGTTGGGTAATCGGTTACACTAGATTTCGAGTAATTAATATAAACCAGTTTAAGATATTTCTGAAATTTTCTTAAGGGATTTTAAAATATTTTTATGAAAGTCGCTGCCGCTAGGTTCTTACTTTTTGGCCGCAAAAAGTAACAAAAACTCTCGGTTGCTTATTTTTCTTTTAAAGTAAATGCTTTGGCTTATTGGCGTAAGCCGAAAAATAAGAGACCGAAAATTAGCTGAACGGAGATTTGAACGGCTATCGCTAGCGACAAACTGAATTTTCTTATATCAAACTCACATTAAGCAATGAAAGTTGTTATCCTAGCCATAGTTTTATATTTAGCTTGTATTTCTGTTTTTGGACAAAATCCGTCGAAGACCGATTTAAAATATAAACCTAAGAATCTTGATGAAGCAATTTTACAACTAGAAAAATTACATCATGATACAACAAAAAGAAATATCTTAAGAATGACAGAAGACCAATTTGGTTTGAGATCCCATTTTGGTATGGGAACTTGGATGAGAAATAATTGGCGACTGTGGGGTGGAGGGAAACTTGCGAAATATTTCAATTCAATTGGCATTTTTCATCCTGACGACATGTCGGGAATTGTTCTAACTTCGTATTATAGACACCTAAAAGGACAAGATAGAGCATTAGAAAATCAAGTGAAATACTATCAGAATTATTGGAAAGAATCAAAGGAACATTTTGAGCGGCTTAAGACTGATACTTCATATCAAAGAAAAATACAAAGAAACTTGGATTCGTTAAAAAAGGCGGATATTAAAAAATCGGTTAACCGCTAGCCAAAGCAGTTAACCGATTTTTCAGTTTAAACTCCCGATAGCTATCGGGATAACCTCATTACATCATCGCCCATTTAAAAGTTTGGTGCGCCGATTTTCCCCAGCTTTTTAATGCTGATTTTAAGATGTCGTAAAGTTGCTTATTGTTAACTGCTTTCCCCTTTGTCGGTATTTTTAACTTGTCTGCTGGTACCGTGGCATCTGTTACCGAAGTTGCAAACCAAGTAACATGGTCGTGTGGTAAGGCTAGGCCTAAAATCATTCCGGGTAAACCACTAAAAGATTCCGGCCCGCCACTTACTGCAATTTCTTCCGCGTAAAACGCAACTACATAAACCGAATCCATCACTAAAGCATTGGCCCTTCGGCAATGGTAACCCGCAATGTCTCTAAACTCATCGGTAATCTTCCAGTTTATTTTTCGCGTGCTATCGCTTACCATATAGGCTTCGTCGTAAACTTTCTTTTGGGTTTTGCTCGTTCCAGCTTTAATATCTGTTAAAATGTGGTTGGCCTGTTTAAATTCTATCATGTCACCAAACCAACCACTGGTGCTGGCAATTGCATCTTCTGTAGGAATAAAAGCTGTGACATCATTATCGAAATATAGGGTGCTTTGTGAAGTTTTAAACTGAGGATTGTTTTTCTGATAGCTCTCAAACGCTGCTTTATAAAAACTATCATCACCACCGCCCCAGATTTTTATTTGTTGCTTTATCAGGGCGTAAGCATTCACACGTTTTTCGTATGTTATAGTTCCTTGGGTTACAAATCGGGCATGTTGAGCATTTGAGTGAAAGGTTACGAGCAATAGGTATGCACTTATGATATAATTTAACTTCTTCATTTTTTTAGAGAATTAGATTTAGTTTGTTTTTGGTGTTCCGCCACCCATTTTATTAAAATCCCAGATGATGGAGAACATGAAATATTGCCCGATGTTATTGTAAGTAGTTTGGATAATCGAGCTTCCAGATGCATATCGGTTAAAGCCTTTGTTTTCGTCTAACATATCATTAGCGCTAAACGATAGTTTTAAACTTTCTTGTTTAAAGAAAGCTTTGGTTAAGGTGGCGTTAATGATTAGCCTTTCTAAGTTATTGTCGAAAGATTGGGTGCTAGGTTGGTAAGTATATTCCGAATTTAATGAGAATCGGATTTTCTTAGGCAACTTCAATTGTGCATCGAAATAGCCATTGTATCCCCATCCTTGGTTGCTTAGGTTTTTTTGTAGAGAAGCTACTTGCGATCGGTACCTTGGGCCAAACGAAAGATAGAAACTATTTTTTTCTCCGTATTTGCTTAAATTAAGGGAAGGACCAAAGTTGATGCTGTTGGTTTTGTTCAGCTGTGTTAAATTGGTCGTATTATCGAACACATAGTTGTAATTGCTAGAACCACCCGAGCTTAGCTCCAATCCTGCATTGATATCAAATAAAAACTTCAGTTTTCTAGAAAAACCTAAATAGGTATTGTAGTTCACTGGTGTTGCATCTTCTAAATTTACCGACTTGTAAATGGTGCGACCTTCTAAATCTGTGACGTTACTGCTTACAATAGCATTGTTAACGAAACCACCATTAGCACTGATGTAGAAATTTTGGCTGCTAATGACCTTATAGGTGTTGTAGCGTATATTAAAGCGGTTGTTGTACGCGGGTTTCAATAAAGGGTTGCCTTCGGGTAGGTTTAGTGGGTCGTCGTTGGTTCTTACTGGCTGCAATTGGTTTACGGTTGGTTGCGTAGTAGATCCGTTGTATCTAAAAGTAAATGATTTTTGTGCGGAGAATTTATATTGATACATCGCCTGTGGCAACCAATTGATAAAATTGCGGTTAAAAGTTTGGTTGCTGTATTGCTCTACTTGATCAAAGTTGACGAAACTCGTTTTTGTACCAAAGTTAACCACGGTCTTCCCTTTTTTATAATTGAAAATGGCACCAACTTGATGGATAAGTTGGTCTGATTGGAAATTGTTACTGAAGGTTGTGTTTAGTTGATCGTAATCGCCAGATAAACCCCGATCATAAGTTTTTCTATGCGCATCGTTGCTACTTAAACTGATACCGTAGCTAGCCACTAAGCTCAAAAATTTACTAAGCGGCTCTGTATAGGTTAGGTTGGTGGCCAACTTGTTCATCACCACATCATTGTCATTTAACTGATCAATTTCTTCTTTTCTTACAAAAGAGCCAGCTTCGTCATAAAAGTTGTTGACAGAATATAAATTGCCGTCGATGTTGTTTTTACTATAGTTTTGAGACAGGTTGATAGAAAAGTTTCTTCCAGCTTTCTTCAGCTTTTTTGTGTAAAGTGCATTCCAGTTGAACAGCTGTTGCCTTCCTTCGTTAGCCGTAATTCTTTCGGAGGTATTGATTAAACTTTGATCGCCACGTTTACTCTCAGAACCAAATGTGCTTTCTAGTTCAGTGTTTTTCAGCGTGCCGTCTATTACGATTTTTAAATTGGAGCTGGTATCTAGTTTTACGTTGTAGGTAGCATCCAATTTTTGTCTAAAGAGGTCGCTTTCACGGTTATCATCACTATTGGTTACAATGAGCCCGCCAATTAAATTATTCTGATTAATGGTGTTTTTGTCTGTCTTCACATTGAGCGAACCAGCTTTATAGTTTGTATTTAAGGAGTGCTTATCGTTTTTCCACTTGTTTTCGTAATGTATACCACCGTTATGAGCCGTTGGAATACCTTCTCCCCAATATCTACCACCACCATCAAGTTCGTCGCCACCGGTGCTAAAGAATATCATTCCGTCATCAGTCATTTCCATGTTGCTAGAGGCGCCAAATCTGTCAGCATCATTCCAATCTAAGCCAGTTTTTCCAGTGTTACTGGACGTGAAATAAGCGGCAATTTTTTCTTTGTTCTTAAACTTATTGATCATGGCCTGGATCTGATAAAAATCGTCGGTGCCATAACCTGCGTCAACCTTGCCAAAATATCCTTGCTTTTTATCCTCTTTAAGTACAATGTTTAATGTTTGTTTTTTCTCGCCATCATCTACACCTGTAAAGGCAGCTTGGTCGCTTGCTTTCTCAAATAGCTGCACTTTATCAACCATGTCTGCTCTTAAGTTTTTGGTTACCAAAGTGGGGTCATCGCCAAAAAACTCCTCGCCATCTACTAAAACTTTTTCCACTGCTTTACCTTGTGCGGTAATTTTGCCTTGGGCATCAACCGTTACACCCGGAAATTTCTTTAACAAATCTTCTACACGATCATTAGGCTGTATTTTGTATGCAGCAGCATTAAATTCTGTAGTGTCTCCTTTAATTTTGATAGCCGCTGCCTGTCCTTTAATAATTACCTCGTTCAGCAACTTGGCTTTGGTTTTCATGTCTATCACTTTAAAATCTATAGATTTATTGGCAGAATCTAGAGTGAATTTATTAACAAAGTCGGCATACTCAGGGTAGGTTACCAATAGGATGAAACTTCCATTTTTCATTTGCCCAAAAGAAAAATTTCCATCTGTTGCAGCTCTGGTAAACTTGTAAAGCGTAGAGTCTTTTGCGTTTAGTACACTAATTGTGGCATTGTGCAGTTTAGCATTGGCAGATAGGTCGGCAATAGTTCCTTTTGCGGAATTTGTTTGCGAAAATGCTGAATAAGAAAGCAGCAAAGTCGTTAACACGGCGAGTAACGTTTTCTTCATGTTTATAGTTTGATTAACGGCTAAAATAACAACTAAAATTTTAGTTATGAAATGTTTTAACAATTTTAACCTTTGTTAACAATATTGTTATAGATATAAGTTGCTGATTGTTAGTATTTGTTGCATTGCTACGTTAAAAAAATTGGACGTGTAAGCCACAGGCAGCAGTTGGTAACGAAATTCTAAATAGGCTTTATCCGAAAAATAAAAATGCAGCTATTCATGCAAATACAGATTCGTAAATAATAAAGCTAAATTTGTAAATTGACGATAGGGCTATTAAACTCAAGCAAAATTAAAATCGATTTGGAAGAAAACGAACATCTACAACCTGCCGAGCTTGCTGCGAAATTTGTTAACCAAACCTCAAGGCATATTTTCTTAACCGGAAAAGCGGGAACGGGGAAAACTACGTTCTTGCGCAATATCATTACCAAAACTCACAAAAGAGCCGTAATTGTTGCACCTACGGGTATTGCAGCCATTAACGCTGCGGGTGTTACCATCCATTCGTTGTTTCAACTACCTTTTGGCACCTTTGTTCCTCGTATTACACCAGACCAAAAGTTGCCTTCGGGTGTGCCTTACAATACACCAAAGAGTTTAGTGAGGCACCTTAGCATGAATGCCGTTAAACGCAGGATTTTGCTAGATATGGAACTTCTGGTTATTGATGAGGTAAGTATGCTCAGGGCAGATTTGCTAGACGCAATTGACTTTGTACTACGCTACGTGAGGCGAAATAACGAAAATTTTGGTGGCGTGCAAGTGCTTTTCATTGGCGATTTATACCAACTGCCGCCAGTAGTGAGAAACCAAGAGCAAGCGCTGCTCAGCATGTTCTACCAAAGTGCATTTTTCTTTGATGCACTTTGCCTAAAAACCAATCCGCCGATTTACATTGAGTTAGATAAAATTTACCGACAGTCTGATCAAACCTTTGTTGATTTACTGAACAACCTGCGAAATAACATGGCTACCGAGCAAGACATTGCGCTGCTTAAAAGCCACTACCAAGAAAACTACCAACCTAATTTAACCGATAACTACATTACTTTAACTACCCATAATAGCAAAGCCGATGCACTTAATCGCACCAGTTTAGCCGAGTTAAAAGGTAAGTCTTATTTCTACAATGCGGTTATCGAAAAGGAGTTTGCCGAAAGCGCTTATCCGATAGAGAAAACCTTAGAGCTTAAAATTGGTGCGCAGGTAATGTTTATCAAAAACGATCCGAAAGGCGAGCAACGTTTTTTTAACGGAAAGTTAGCAGTGGTTACCAATTTAAAAAGTGATTTTATTGAGGTGTTGCCAGAGGGAAATAAGTATCCGATTAGTTTAGAGCAATACGCTTGGAAAAATATCAGATACACCACCAACAAACATACCAACGAAATTGAAGAGGAAGAGATTGGTACGTTTACGCAATATCCTATTAAATTGGCTTGGGCCATTACGGTGCATAAAAGCCAGGGCCTAACTTTTGATAAAGCAATAGTAGATATTGGCGATGCTTTTGCACCGGGCCAAATTTATGTAGCGCTATCGCGATTGCGCTCTATAGATGGGCTGATATTGACTTCGCACTTAAACAACAGGGGCATGAAAGCCGACCAAAATGTGGCCTATTATTCGCGAACCAAAGATGAGCAAGAGAGTTTGCTAGCGCAGATTACCAAAGAGGCCGATGCTTTCTTGAAACAATCTTTACTGCAAGCGTTTAACTTTACTTTATTGGATAATTTTGTTTACGAACATGTTTTTAGCTACAGTAAAGACGAAAAACGTTCGGTAAAGCAAACCCATTTGCCTTGGGCGGTAAAATTGCAACAAGAGCTAATGGCAGCAAAAGTTCATGCAGATAAATTCTTGAAGCAAATTGATAGGCTTTTAGTTTTAGGACAAGCAGTTGATATGGATTTGTTGATTACCCGTACACAGGCGGCTAGTAATTACTTTATTCCGATTTTAGAAGGGCTTAGCAAAACAATTTTTGAGCAAATTGAAGCGGTTAAAGAACAAAAGCAAACCAAAGAGTACCTTCACGAATTGATTGATCTGGAAGCAATGTTTTACGAGCAGTTTAAAAAAATTGTTCGTGCAAAAGCAATGCTGGATGCAAAGGCTAATGGTGTAGAGATAAGCAAAGAAGACCTGAATAAACTTTACGGGCTTTCCAAGCGTGAAGAGCTGATGAAAAAAGCCTACAGTTTGCCTAATAAAGAGGAGCTAGAAAGATCCGAAGGGGCAACAAGGGCAACAAGAAAAAAGCAAACAGAAAAAGCCCCAAAAATAGATACCAAAGAAATAACGCTTGCTTTATTTAACGAAGGTAAAACACCAACCGAAATTGCAGCAGAGAGAAAAATGACCAAAGGAACCATAGAAGGACATTTGGCGCATTACATTGCCAAGCAGGAAATTAGTCCCGATAAAGTGATTGCCAAACATAAATTAGAAGTTCTTTTGGCGGCTATTCGAGAGCTTAAAAGTATAAAGCTAAATGAAGTTAGAGATCGTGTAGGCAAGGCCTATGATTTTGGAGAAATACGGATCGCCATTGCTGCGTATTTGGCAGAAGGTGAGTAAAGCCTTCAGAAACTATTCGGAATAAACTTACCTGCCTCGCCAAAGGGGAGGGGTTGCAAAGCGCTAAAGACAACATACCGACATTTCTGACGATAGGAGAATTGAAAAACAACGAAGTTAAATCTAGCCACTTCTAAGTAATCGGTAGATTTCTCCGCTCGCTGCGCTTCGGTCGAAAGGACGTGATGCCTAAAAGAAAAAGCTCCGAATTTCTCCAGAGCTTTCTTCAAAATTATAATAGGGTATATTTGCGCTATTCTTTCCAGCCACCACCTAAGGCACGGTACAAATTCACGATAGATTGTAATTTCTGTAATTTATCGTTTACTGCACTTAATTGGGCTGCTAATAAACTTTGCTCAGAAGTTAATACGTCTGTGTAGTTAGTTGCAGAGCTGAATTTTAACAATTCTTTAGTGTAATCTACTGCTTTTTCTAAAGAAGCAATTTGCTTGGCTCTCGAATTTTCTTTATCAACCGCAGCTTGGTACGCAAACAAGGCGTTTGATACTTCGGATCCTGCAGTTAACACCGATTTTTGGAATGCAAAATACGACTCTTGTTGAGCTGCTTTGGCAGAAGTTAATCTGGCTTTATTTTGCCCTTTATTAAAAATAGGCTGTGTTAAGCCAGCAACAAAGCTGTAGAAAATAGAGTTGTCAAAGAAATTCTCTAGTTTTAAGGAAGACAAACCGCCGTTTGCCGTTAAAGTTAGCTGCGGATAGAAATAGGTTTTTGCCAAATTGGTGTTTTCAAAAGCAACCCTAAAGGCTAACTCGGCTTGTTGTACATCGGGCCTGTTTTTTAACAGTTGAGAGGATAAACCAACTTGCAAATCTTTGTAATCTTGCTGTTCTTCTAAAGTGTTTCTCGTTACCGAACCAGCTCCTTTTCCTAACAAAAGATTTAATGCATTTTCAGTTTCTCTAATGCTTCTTTTCAAATCTGGAATGCTTACTTCGGCAGCATACCTGTTCGCTTCGCTTTGTACAACCGCAGCACCATTTACGATGCCTGCTTCCTTCAATTCCTTAATAGCTTCTACGTTTTTAATACGGCTAGCCAAGGTTTGCTCGGTAATTTTCAATTGTAAATCTAAAGCCAACAATGTATAGTAATTGGTAGCAATAGAGCTAATTAGTTGAGTTTGTACCGCACGTTTAGCCGCATCTGTTTGTAGATATGAGGCCAATGCCGAGCGTTTGGCACTTCCCAATTTACCCCAAACATCAATCTCCCAAGCACTGCTTAATTGGGCTCTGTAAAGTTGGGTTTCGGTGTTAATGTTAATGCCAGGAGGAAAGTTTAAAGCCGCAACCGACTGTTTATTATCGGTTACGTTTACATCTAAATTTAAGCTCGGTAAAAAGGCAGTTTTGCTCAAACGTAAATTTGCTTCAGCACTTTTCATTCTTTCTATTGAGGCTTTTAAATCTAAATTGTTCTCAATTCCTTCTTTAATTAAAGCTTGTAATTGTGGGTCGCTAAACAAAGCTGATGTTGGTAAATCTGCAATTGTTGCAGAGTCTGTTTGCGCTAAGTCTCTGTACAAACCATCCGCTTTTAACTCTTCGGGTGTTTTGTACTTTTGGGTTACACAAGCTCCCAAACTTAAAAGTAGGGAACCTGTAATAAATATTGATATTTTCTGATTTCTTGTCATTTTGCTAGGCTGAAATTATTCTTCAGGAGTGTCTATTTTTTCAAAGTTTAAGTGCGTTTGTCTTTCTATTACACTTTCATCATAAGGAGATTTGCTACTCACTTTTTCTTGTAAAGTTTGGAAAACGATAAACAATACCGGGATAATGAAAACCCCGAATATGGTTCCAATTAACATACCACCAACGGCGCCAGTACCAATAGACGTATTACCCGCAGCACCTACGCCTGTAGAAAGCATTAAAGGTAAAAGTCCTAAGATAAAGGCGAATGAGGTCATCAAAATTGGTCTTAGCCTAGCCGTTGCGCCTTCTAGTGCAGCTTGTAAAATGGTCATTCCTTTTCTTCTTCGCTCTGCTGCAAACTCTACAATTAAAATGGCATTTTTCGCCAATAAACCAATTAACATGATGAGTGTAATTTGCGTGTAGATGTTGTTATCGATACCGAAAATCTTATCGAAAATAAATACACCTGCTAAACCTACAGGAAGTGATAAAATTACTGCCAGTGGTAATACATAACTTTCGTATTGCGCACAAAGTAGGAAGTAAACGAATACCAAACACAGCAAGAAAATAAATATAGTTTGGTTACCACTCGATTGTTCTTCTCTAGACAACCCAGAATACTCGTAGCCGTAGCCTGCTGGCAACAATTTGGCGGCTTCCTCCTCAACAGCTTTAAGGGCATCTCCAGAGCTAAACCCTGGCTTAGGGTTCCCGGTAATGGCTATTGAAGTATAAAGGTTAAACCTTGAAATTGCCTGTGGGCCATAAACCCTCTCCGTAGAAATGAAACCTGTAATAGGAGCCATTTCACCACTTGGTGTACGAACATAAACGCCGTTTAAACTTTCCAAATTGGCCCTATATTGTGGATCTGCTTGGTAAACCACTCTATATTGTTTACCAAATTTATTAAAGTTAGAAGCATAAACTCCGCCGTAGTAGCCCTGCATTACGCTCATAACATCATTTACATTTAACCCAGCTTGTTTAATTTTTGCAACGTTTGCTGTAATTAAATATTGAGGGAAATTAGGGTTAAAAGAAGTGGCTGCGTATTGAATTTCTGGGCGTTGGTTTAAAGCGGCCAAAAATTTGGTAGCCACCTCATTAAATGCGTTGATGGTTCCACCAGTCTTATCCTGTAATTGAAATTCGAAACCACCACCGGTACCAAATCCTTGAATAGTTGGCGGTGCAAAGAAAATGATTTTTGCTTCTTTGATGTTTGCCGTTTTTGCAAAAAGCTCGCCAATGATGGTTTTTACATCACGTTTACGCTCATCCCAAGGTTTTAAACGGGCAATTACCATTCCGTAAGAACTTCCAGAACCACTAATCATGGCTCTACCAACTACTCTTAAGGTTAACCTCACTTCTGGTACAGTTCTTACAATTTCGTCTATTTTAGTTACAATTTCGTCTGTTCGTTCTTGAGATGTTCCCGGAGGCAAAGAAATATCAGACATGATGGCTCCTAAATCTTCATTAGGCACAAACCCTTTTGGTGTAGTATTAAATGCCCATACAAAAGCGGCAACGAAAGCCAAAAGCCCTAAACCCGCTAGCCATTTTTTCTTTGCTAGAAAATAAACAGAGCCTTTATACTTACGGGTCATGGTTTCAAAAGAAGTGTTAAAAGCAGCATAGAAGCGTTTCATGAAGCCTTTTTTCTCCTCGTGCTCTTCTTTGTGCGGCTTTAGGAGAAGCGCACAAAGTGCCGGACTTAAAGTTAATGCATTGATAGCTGATAAAATGATGGCAATGGCAAGTGTTAGTCCAAATTGCTTATAAAATACACCCGACGAACCGCTGATAAAACTTACCGGGACGAATACCGCAGCCATTACCAGAGTAATGGAAATGATAGCTCCGGTAATTTCTTCCATAGCGTCTTGCGTGGCTTTTTTGGCAGATCTATAACCTTTATCGAGCTTCGCATGTACCGCCTCTACAACCACAATGGCGTCATCTACCACAATACCGATGGCGAGTACCAATGCAAATAGCGTTAATAAATTAATGGTAAAGCCAAATAAACTTAGGAAGAAAAAAGTTCCTACAATGGCCACCGGTACCGAAATGGCGGGTATTAGCGTAGATTTAAAATCTTGGAGAAACAAAAACACTACAATGAACACCAGAATAAAGGCCTCAACTAGCGTATGAAGTACCTTTTCAATTGAGGCATCTAAGAAGTCGTTTACGTTGGTTAGTACTTCATATTTAATTCCGCTTGGGAAGTCTGCTTTCGCATTTTCTAATGCGGTAAGTGCTCCATCAATTACTTCTTTCGCATTTGAACCCGCAGTTTGGTTTACGGCAAAACCTAAGGCCGCTTTTCCGTTTAGCTGAACAGAAGAGGCATAACTTTGCGCTCCCAATTCAATCCGTGCAATGTCTTTCAGCTTCAAAACCTGACCATTTTCTGCCGTTCGGATAATCATGTCGCCAAACTGAGTTTCATCCTTCAACCTTCCTGTATATTTTAAAGTATATTGGAAAGATTGTTGGCCTTGTTCGCCTAGTTGGCCGGGAGCCGCTTCGATGTTTTGATCGGCCAAAGCAGCACTCACATCGCTTGGTATCAATCCGTAAGCAGCCATCACATCTGGTTTTAACCATAAACGCATGGTGTATATTGATTGGCCAAATGCATTTACGTCGCCTACTCCGGTAACCCTTTTAATTTGCGGGATGATGTTGATTTCGGCATAGTTTTGTAAGAATTTTTGATCGTAGGCTGGGTCTTCGCTATTTAATGCGAAAATAAGTACGTTACTCGATTGCCTTTTGGCCGTAATTACACCTGCACGAGTAACTTCGGCAGGTAATAAACTGGTAGCACGGGCTACACGGTTTTGTACGTTTACCGCAGCTAGATCGGGGTTTGTACCTAACTTAAAGTTAACTGTGATGGTTGCAGAACCATCGTTGCCAGCAGATGAAGTCATGTAGGTCATGTCTTCTACACCGTTAATTTGTTCCTCTAGCGGAACCACTACACTACTCATTACCACATCGGCATTGGCACCTTGATAAGAGGCAGAAACCTGCACCGTTGGTGGTGCAATTTCTGGATATTGCGAAACAGGCAAGGTAATGATCCCCAGTACACCCAATATCAAAATAATGATGGAGATTACTGTAGAAAGTACTGGCCTGTCTATAAATTTTTTAAACATGAGAATCGATTTTCGATTTTAAAATTCACTATTGGTTTTCGTCATTTCGAACGTAGAGAGAAATCTAACAGTTGTATAATGTATCTCGTTAGATTTCTCCTCGTTCCTCGTCGAAATGACGGGGATTAGTTATTTATTCTTAGCTTCAGCAAATACCGAATCAGCAGACTTTACTTGAGGTTTAATCTTGTCGCCATCTTTTAATGATGCAAAACCCTCTAGCACAATTTTAT
Organism: Pedobacter ureilyticus; assembly: GCF_005925345.1. Taxonomy (GTDB): domain Bacteria; phylum Bacteroidota; class Bacteroidia; order Sphingobacteriales; family Sphingobacteriaceae; genus Pedobacter; species Pedobacter ureilyticus. The sequence goes on along the minus strand of NZ_SSHJ01000004.1, from coordinate 191,971 downwards.
CGCCGTTTTTTAAACCTTTGGTTACTACATAATAGTTTCCTTTAGTTAACTCCATAATTTCTATGTTGGTAGGTTTTACGCCCGCAGTATCATTAACTAGGTACACAAATTTCTTTCCCTGTATGTCTGTAGTAGATTTTTGAGGAACTAACAAAGCATTTTCAATATTTTGAGGAATGCGGATAGCAGCACTAGAGCCAGAACGTAGCAAGCCGTTTGGATTTGGAAACGTTGCCCTTAAACTCGATGCACCTGTTTGCGCATTAATTTGCCCACTGATGGTTTCGATTTTGCCTTTTTCAGGATAGATAGATCCATCTGCCAGTACTAAGGTAACATTAGGAATTTGTTTGATCTTATCTTCTAGCGTACGGCCTTTAGTGTTTCTCGCAATTTCTAATAGCTGTTTTTCGTTTAACGAGAAGTAGGCGTAAACTTTGCTAATGCTAGATACGGTAGTTAAAGGTTGTTGACTAGTACTACTTACCAGGGCGCCCACTTTGTAAGGAATGGTGCCAATAACGCCACTTACGGGACTGGTTACTATCGTATAACCTAAATTTACCTTGGCGTTGACTAAGGAAGCTTTAGCCTGTGCTAAGTTTGCTTTTTTAGCAGTTAAAGTTAAGGCTGCATTTTCCAAATCAAATTTGCTGATGATGTCTTTCTCTACCAATGGCTTGGTTTTGTTGTATTGTAGCTGAGCTGCACTTACCTCGGCTTCTGCGCTTCTAATGGCAGCTTCTGCAGTTCTTACTTCTTGCTGATATTGAGGAGCATTGATCGCAAATAAAGGCTGCCCCTGTTTTACGGTTGCACCTTCGTCAACGTAAATTTTTTCGATAAATCCATCGATTTTTGGTCTGATGTCTACATTTTGCTGGCCTTCTAACATTGCCGGATAATCGCTTTCTAGCGTAGTATTAAACGCATTAACTTGTACTACCGGATAATTTTGCGGCCCAGTAGGTGCACCTGCTTTTTGGTCTTTGCCGCCAGAGCAAGATGCCATGATTAGCGAAGCCACACCTGTAAGTGATAATAAAAATGAGAATTGTTTCATTGTGTATATATGTTGATTTTGAAGGTTCTAGTTTAAGAGTTGGTCTAAAATGATTTGTTTTCTTTGAGATATCAGCTCATTATATTTTTCTTTAGGGATGTCTAATAGCTTCTGATATAACGGAGTCATAATCACTGGAAAAGAAATTAGTGAAGTTAAGTTGAAAACAAACTGAATTGGATCGTACTTTTTGATCGTACCTTTTTCCATTTCAAGCGCAATTTCCTGTAAGAAATGACTTAGTGCCTCACTTTTTTTCTTCTCTTTTAGCGCAAAGTTTTTGCTGCATATTTCGGTAATCAAAAAAGACTCTCGATAAGGGTATTTTAGCAGTTCTTTCATGTGAACATCAATAAAAAGGCTTAGCTTTTCTTTAAAAGGCGTCTTTCCGTAAATCACATCATCTAGTTGAGATTTTAAGCTGTCAACTGCTTCCCGGTATACAGTTTGAAAAAGCAAATCTCTAGATCGGAAATAATAGTTAATGAGCGAACGGTTAACGCCTGCCGCATCTGCAATTTCTTGAGTGGTAGCATGTAAATAGCCTTTGCTAAAGAAAAGTTCTTTTGCGGTTTGTTTAATTAGCTCCTCTTTGTTCAATGTGAATTAACTTTAATGTTTAACAATTTTGTTAAAGCGCAAAGTTAGGTTTGTAGTTGTGCTGAAAAGTCAGCCAAATCTCATTTAATCATTTGATTAAATTTTGTCGTGTAAATGTTACACTATCTAGATTAGAAGGCTGTTGGTATGGGGAAATACTTGTAAAATTCTATAACCTATTTGTTTGTAGGTGAATGGGAGGATTCAATTATGGTTACAAAAAATCGAAATCTAGACTAATCTATTCTTAGAAATCTTTATCGCAAGGACAGGGCTCAATTAGGTTTTCCGAATAAAAGTTGATGTATGATTTAACTGCATTTAAAGCTTTTAGGTAGTCCATTTTAAAAGCCTTATTGAAAACACTTTCATACGACAAAGGAGCTTTTGATTTTCTGAAAGATTTTAAATGTGTCATATCATCTCGAACATTTTTTAAATCAAAAATGGATGTATACAAGTCAGGAAATTCAATGTGAAAGTTTTTTCCGATAGCATCAGGTACGATTTGTTTAATTTTAACTTCAAAACTGATATTTCTTTCGATCTGTTGTTTATTTTGGATTATTGTGGCTTTTGTCGTTGTTGATTCGTATTTGTAATCTTCGGGAATAATCCTATTAATAAATGCCTCCATTGCATTCATCAAGGACTGAGAGCCTAATGAGCATGTGGCGAAAAAATTATTTGTATTTAATACTGTCGAATGTGTGTTTTCTAACTCTGATAGAAGTTTTTTCCTTAGCTGAGGGATTTTAATGACATTTTGCCTACCCGCCTCAAAAAGGCAAATTACAAAATCTGGTTCTGGTATTCTATAGATATTTCTACCGTCTTTTAAGGTAAACATAGTTATAAGCTCATCCGCATCAGTCATTCCGTAGGCTGTAAATTCATCCATATCAACTGTAGAATGACTTGTTGTAGGTTCGATATTATTTAATACCTCAACTAACTGAGTAGATATTTGGACTTTACTTAAAAATTTATTTTTGACATGTTTCATTTTATTAAACTAAGCGGGTCATTTATTTTCCATGATTGTTGTTGATAACAACCTTAGGATAACCACTACAAACTTACCTCTCCCTCAAAAACCTTCTCTGCTGGCCCGCATAAAAACACATCCGTAAACTTCTCGCCATCGTAGCGAAAGTTAATTTCTAAGTTGCCACCTAATACTGTTACCGGAGTTACTACTTGGCCAATTTGGCGTTGTTTTTTTGCCATGGCCATGGCTACTGCTGTAACGCCAGTACCGCAAGCATAAGTTTCATCTTCTACACCACGTTCAAAAGTTCTAACAAATAAATGGTCAGGCTTGCGTTCTACAAAATTCACATTAATGCCGTTGGCTTTATAGGTTTCGTTATTGCGAATGTTGTAACCTTCGGTGTAAACATCTAAGGTTTCTAAATCTGTAACTTCTTTCACATAGTGCGGCGAGCCCGTATTCAGCACAAAAGCGTCTGCATCGATATTAATACTGTCTACATCAATCATTTGCAGCTCAACCCAGTTACCTTCGGCTGAAATTTTGGCATAATGTGGGCCATCAACTGCCAAAAAATTAGTCTCGGTGTCAAAAATGCCTAAATACTTGGCAAAGGCCACAATACAACGGCCTCCATTGCCACACATGCTGCCCAAATTGCCATCAGCATTATGGTACACCATTTCAAAGTCGTATTTATCACTGTCTAATAAGAACATTAAGCCGTCGGCGCCAATGCCAAACCTGCGGTCGCAAAGTTGTGCTACCGCTTTGGTATCAATGGTTTTTAAGGGTGCCTGCCTATGGTCAATCAAAACAAAATCGTTGCCTGCGCCTTGGTACTTATAAAATTTAATATTCATGTTTTGCTATTATTAGATCAGCTTTGCTTGTAACAATTATACGTTAAAAATTGTCAATTAGCCGCTTTAATAGCTTTTAACATTTTTTAACACGCAATCAGACGTTAATCTGATACAAATATCGTTGATATGGTATTAAATTTGAATAATTAGAACGTAAAAAGTATTTCAATTTAAAATATAAACAAATGAAACCATCGTTATTTGATTTGAACAATTAAGGGTTTAAAAAATTAGGATAGTTTCAATACCATTAAAATTAAATTATTAAACAAATGAAAAAAATAGGATTGATTGTTTTAGCTGCTTCTTTTTTAGGTGGTGCAGTTGCAATTGGCGCCTATAAATTATTAGAGCGCCCAAGTGATAGTTTTACATTGGCTGATAGACAAAAGACAATGTTTGCAAGTAATGTGTCAGGTGTGTCTTCGGCCGGGGCGCCCGATTTTGTACAAGCAGCAGCGGTGGTATCGCCAGCAGTAGTTCACATTAAAACTACATACCAAGGCAAATCTAGCAGAGGTGGCGGTGGTATGGAAGATATGTTTGAGCAGTTCTTTGGTTTTGGTGGCGGAGGTAGAGTTCAGCGCCAACCACAGGCAGCGTCAGGTTCTGGCGTAATTTTAACTTCAGATGGTTATATCGTAACCAATAACCATGTGGTAGATAAAGCAGACAAAATCGAAGTGATTTTATCTAACCGACGCAAAGCAACTGCAAAAGTAATTGGTAAAGATCCAAACACAGATTTGGCTTTAATTAAGGTTGAGGTAGATGGATTGCCATTCGTTAAAATGGGCAATTCAGATAATGTACAAGTGGGTGAGTGGGTTTTAGCGGTAGGTTTCCCGCTAGATTTACAAACTACAGTTACTGCAGGTATTGTAAGCGCCAAGGCTCGTAACATTGGTATTTTAAACCGCGACAATGGCATGATGACCGAAGAGGAATATGATGAGTACAGAAGAACTGGTAAACAGCCTTCAAGAACTAATAATTCTATTGAGTCTTTTATCCAAACAGATGCTGCCATTAATCCTGGTAACAGTGGTGGTGCTTTGGTAAATGCTGCGGGTGAGTTGGTAGGGATCAATGCAGCTATTGCTTCACAAAGTGGTAGAAACGAAGGTTACGGTTTTGCTATTCCGGTAAATTTGGCGAAAAAGATCCTGGAAGATTTTAAAAAATATGGTTCGGTTAAACGTGGTTACATTGGCGTAACCTTTACCGCATTAGATGCTGATGTTGCTGAAGAATTAAAAATCAAAGATAATTCTGGTTTATACGTTAGGGATGTATTGCCAGGTGGAGCGGCTGCGGCTGCAGGTATCAAAGAAGGTGACATCATTAAAAAAGTGGAAGGTGTTGCTATTTACGATTCGCCAGATTTACAAGAACGTATTGGCCGTATGAGCCCTGGTGATAAAGTTGCTTTAACCGTGTTAAAAGCCGATGGTTCTACCAAAAACATTAACGTAACCTTAAAAGGTGAGAGCTCTGTAACTTTAGCAGCTAAAAAAGAAAGCGAAAAATCTACCGGTGCGAGTATTAGTAAACTAGGTGCTAGCTTTGCCCCTGCAACGGCAGCTCAAAAAACAAAGTATGGTGTTAAAAATGGCGTAGTGGTAACCAACGTGGTTCCTGGCCAAATGTTCGATTATTGGGGTGTGAAAAAAGGACTGATCATCACTAAGGTGAATGGCTCAGAGGTAAATAGCGCAGCAGATATCGAAAAAGCATTGCCAACGTCGAGAGACGGAAGAACAACCATTGCCGGTGTAAGCGACGAAGGTGCATTTACGTTCTCATTTAACGGAAATTAATTAAACACACACAGATTATAAAGGACACTCGTTGCGGGTGTCCTTTTTTGTTTTTTAAGAAGTACGGTTTTTGAGCTGCGTAGATATGCAATTATCAGATCAGTTAATAAGGGCTACAGGATTAGTCTTTGAAAGAAACAGTTCAACGATTGGGTAGCAACCGATTAGATTCAGAGATAAATATGGCTACTAAGTCTATCATCCCGGAAAAGATCTTGCTTAAATGAGTTAGTTCCTATGAAATTAATCTGGTATTCCACTTCAGGGAAATTAGAATACTTTCGGATTATGATACTCGCTCGGAACGTTAGTAAACACAACAGAAGCTGCCTCAAAGGTAAGGTAATACCATCATTTCAACAATCGAGGGAGAAGAAATCCCTTTCTACCCTTCGATATGATGAGCAACTTTTGAGGCAGCCTCTTTTGTGTGTTTTTTAGAAAGAGGTTGATTAAATAACCATCATTCAAGCTATTAAACAATTCAATTTAGTTTTTTATTATTTTCTTAACGGTGTTATTATTGTCGCCGCTTAGGCTTAGTATATATACACCTTTTGCAAGTTTGCTGACATTGATTTGAGTAACATCGGCGCTTAGGTTATAACGGCCCAAAACTTTACCACTTATATCAGACAATGTTGCTTTATTATATCTGTTAGTACTGTTTTGTATGTTAAGCGTTTCGGAAACCGGATTTGGATAAATGGTAACCTCTGTAGAGGAAACGCTATAACTAACAGGTATAATTCTTTCTAGTTTAACTATATTATCATTATCTATTTGAGTTAGCTTGTAGTATGATGTGCCTAAAATTGGGTTTTTATCTGTGTAAGTGTAATTTTGTAGGGTATTGCTATTGCCAATTCCATTTACAGTGGCCAGAGGTGTAAACGTTGTTCCGTTAACAGACCTAGCTAACCTAAACTCTTTGTTGTTAACTTCAGTACTTGTACTCCAATTCAACACGATCTCGTTATTACCTATTTGGTAAGAAAAATTAACCAATTCAATTGGTAATACGTAGTCAACATAATTAGAAACTATAACCGTATTGTTAGTCAAATCTGCTATTGATGAGGATGGATCAGCACCAGCATTCCAGCGATCAGCAGCGGCAACATTGTACGTGTGGTTACTTACAGAGCTTGCTCCATTTTTATTAAGTACGCTTGATAGATTGTACTTATCGGTATTGCTTAAAGTTAAAGTAAACGAGGTATTGCTTGTAATTTCTACGTTCGGAGTAGACTGTAGCGTATAGGTCATACCATTTTCGCCTGTGAAAGTAAGTTTAGTAGCGTCGATATCATTGGTGTTGCCATTAAGCCTGTAAAAATTAGAGCCAGTTACCACCATAACAGCCGTTTGCCCGTTGTAGGCAACGTCGGTAATTGTGGGTTTAGGTACGTTGCTTACTGCTAAGGCAATGGTAGCCTGCGCTGTGTTTATGCTTACATCTTCTCCAGCTGCCCAGCCGTTAGCTACAGCCAAATTATACGTTGTGTTGCCCGTAGAAAAATTTCCATTTCTATTGATAATTGGATTTAGAACTAACAGATCTGCTGCGTTTAAAGTTAAGCTAAAAGTAGTTGCGTTGGTAATTTCTACATCGCTAGTGCTCAGTACTCTTGTGGTTCCCCCTTCGCCAGTTATGGTAAGCTTAGCTACGCTTATATCGTTGTTTGCACCCGTTAGTGCCAAGAAATTTGTGCCAGTTACTGTAAGTACTTTGGTATTGGCGTTATAAGAGGCATTGTTTATTACAGGTTTTGCTGTGGTAGCAGTTTGATCAGCTGATTTTCCGCCTTCGTTAAAGTAGATATCCACCGCAGAAACTTTATAAAAGTATTGTTGTGCATTAACTAAACCCGTATGTGTATAAGTGGTAGTTCCGTTAGCTACCGAAGCAATAAGCGTAGTAGGGTTGGCTGTTGTACCACCATAAATGCGATAGCCCGATATGCCTTCTGACGCATTGTTCGCAGTCCAATTGAGCACTATTTTTGCGCCACCTAAAGGGGTTGCAGTTAAACCTGTAGGTACCGAGGGTGGCGTAACATCGGTAGGCGTAAGTTTCAGCAAGCGGCTGCCGCTACTTCCATTATCGCCATCAATAGCAAAAACCGTGTTGTTATGTGCCGTTACGCCATAAGCTAAGTATGGATAGCTGGCAGCAAAAGCTGCAGAATAAAATTCAACACCTGTACCTGTTCCGTTAGTATATTTATACAATTTATAGGTTGATGCTGGCGCTTCTATGGCGTACAGATTGTTAAATTCGTCAACAAATAACGCAGATGTATAATTGGTGTTATTCAAGTCAGATTTGGTATAGCTGGTGCCATTGGTGGTAGTTAACTTTACAATTCCACCTTTGTAAGTGGTGCCGCCATCAGTGTTAAAAATATTGTTAAAATAAACAGTGCCGTCTGTAGCTACTGATATGCTGGTTGGGTAAGACAGGCCTAAATCACTAGCGATATCCGCATATAGCGAAGCGCCTGCGCTATTTGCTGTGGCTGGGGTGCTATATCTTACTACAGCATATTTGCCGGCGCCAGCATTGTACTCTAGCGCATATAACCTATCTTGATTATCAAAGGCCAAACCCGTAAAATACCTGCCAGTTTGAACAGTGGTGGCTGCGTAACTACTGCTAGCGTTTAATCTAATAATTTTTCCATTGCCATCAGAAAAGCTGGTAGCTATATAAATATCTCCATTTCCTGCAATAGCTAAGCCCAATGGAAAATCTCCGCCATCGGCTACGAGGCCCGTGTAAATATCAGTAGGGGTGCCTGTGCCGTTGGTATACTTTACCACTTTATATAAACCTGCAGCCTGAAAACGAGTAGTGTATATATTCCCAATAGCATCTTTAGCTAAAGCCACATTTTGATTTCCGGTTTCTAAATTGCTTGCAGTATACTGTGCATAAGACAAAGTACTAGAAAGAATAAGGAAAGCAATAAAAACTATTTTTGTGTAAAGTTTTTTCATAATCTTCTTGTTAAACAGAAATATACGGGTTAAGCCATCCGCTTTGTGTGTTTTCGATCACGTCTGTAGTATCAAAGCCAAATGCGGTTTCTGATGCTAGGATGGTTTGTAGTGTTCTTGGTTTGGTAGTTTGTATTTTAACAATATCAATTGGATGATAAGCATTGATGCCCATAGTTTGATGGCCTATTAAACCTCGTGGCCCTTCTATGCCTTTTTTATTCAATTGGTAAACAGCTTCTGCGGCATCTCCTTTTAATAATTGTGGTAACATGTGAGCTAGCGCTAAACCTGCTTCGTAGCCCATCATGGCAAAAACATTCGCATCTTGCTTGCCGAAATCTTCAAATTTTTTTACAAAATCTTTGTTGGCTTTACTTTGCATATCTCTATGCCAAGATCTAGCACTGTACATTTTAATGTTCATGTCTTCTACCTCAAATAGAGCTTCATTATAGGCCATGTTTTCTACCACAATTAAGGGTACGGTATCATAAAACCTAGATTGCCTCCATTGCCATAAAAACTGGTTGGCCATTTTGCCCGAAAATATGGCATGTACAAAGTTTGGTGTTTCTTTTTCTAAGGCCTCAAAAAATGGAGCTAAATTTAACTGTTCGTTATTGGCATAAGCTTGAGGCAACACGAAACTATTTAAGCCGGTAGAGCCGGCTGCGGCTGCACCTTCCGTAAAAGAGCTATTTAAATTAAAACCCGCCTCGTAAATTGGCATCACTAATTGCCCTGCCGGACCAAATTCATTTACCGCCCATTTGCCCAAAGCGTACTGGCTTTGCCACAAATTCATAGAAAGGCTGTAAACATTGTCTCCAGTAGTTGCTGCCGAGGGAATGTATTCGCCAAAATCTAAGAAGAAACCTAATTTGTTAAAGTTTTGAAGCATAGGCTTTAATTCTTCTATCACTTGGATATTTACCATCCCCATTAATACGTCCACACCCTCAAAAAAGATCAGTCTTTTTGCTTCTTCAACGCACTTAGTATGCTCGCCATTTCCCACATAAGTAGGCATAAAATTAAATTGACTAGCAGGGATGTTATTTTTATTTAAAGCGCAAGCAATACCCGCCATGGTGTGTTGCCCATAAAAGGGATACATACCAGAGTAGGGTAGCAAAAAGCCAACTTTTAAAGCCTTGTTCATTTATATTTTAGTTTCTAGAAGGGAAAATTCCGAACTGGCAAATAATGTAGTTTATAGCTAAATAAGGTTGCATGATGCTAAAGGGCGCATTGCCACCTACAGCACTATTTGTTGCCGAGCCTGAAACGGTATTGCCTACCATTGGTTTCACATTTCCAGTAGCGGTAGTTGGTGTGGCGTAAGTTTTTAGTTGAGTAGCATTTGGTCCAGAGCCAATTTTAGGGCTAAGTGCCAAGTAGTTATTTTCTGGCGTAATGGCGTCTCCTGCTACAGTTGCCGCTTGCGGGATAGAAGATAAATTAGACAAACTAGCGGTGTGGGTATGAAAAGGCATATTGTTGCTTAGTAACGTTACAGTAGGTGTGCCTGCCATTTCGCCCAAATTATAGGCAGGAAGACCTGGCCCTTGCCCCGGTGCAATTGGTGTTCTGCCGCGTAAATCTGGTAACGCATACGTCGTTGATCCATTACCGCCATAATTAGTTCCTAAAAGGGAAAATAAAGCGGTGTTTTGGGCGATAGCTAATACTTGACCACTGCAAAAAGCCCAATTTCTGGGGTTGAAATTGCCCGCAAATAAGATTATTGATGAGATGAATGCGTCCATAATTATATGTTTTTAGTGTTAAAGTTTAAAGTTTGGTTATAATTAAAGTTAAGTTGTAAAAGATTGGTATGGCGCTGTTCGCTTTTATTTGCGCTAATTAAAACCTCTTGTTTTTCGGTGTTTCTGTAGCTCCAGGCTGTAGCTTGGCTGGGGTTTTTGCCTGCACCAACTATAATATCTACGTTAGCAGAAGATTGAGCCAGTACAAGGTTGTTCAGCTCTTCTGTTTTATCGAAACCTAAATCTGCCAAGCAAATTACTTTATCGCAGTGTTGTTCTAGTTTTAATATCTTGGCAACCTTGTTTAGTGCCGCAATAGGATCTTTGTACACAATTTCTTTGTGAGTAGTTTTTGCGCCAATGCCCGTTATGCCAATTTTTGTATTACCACTGTAAATAATAAGGTAAGGGAGTATGGTTTGTTGTAATTGCTTATTTTCGAAAGCATAGTTACAGTTTACAAAACTAGAGGAGCTTGCTTTAAGTATTTTGGCAATTTCTTGTGATGTAATTTTGCTGTTTTGCCAGCTAAAGTTAACGGCGTGGTAATTGGCCTTACTTAAATCGTAAGTTAAATCGTTAAACTGGTTGGTATTGCTAATGCTGCCAGCAAACAGGTTTACACTTCCCATCTCAAAATTATTGATGGTTTGCCTACATTTGTTAAGATGCTCAACCTTAGAAGAGCATAATAAGTTTAGCGCATTTGGATTACCTTTCGCATAAATATATTTTGCAGCTTTAGCAGTATTGTCAATACCCGTTGCAAATAATACGGAACTACCCAACAAGAGCTGTTTCTTTAGAAAAGATCTTCGTGTCGTCATTATTTTAGAGGTGAAATGTAAATTTATTTTGGTTTTAAGCGTTCGGTTATATTCTTAATTAAAGTTACTAACAAAAAACAATAGCGAAGCACTTTTGGGAGGACAAAAAGCGGACAAATGTGATTTTCTTTTTTTAAGTAACTGTTTATGAGTTTTTTAAGGTTTTAAATAATTCGAAAAATTTTGGCTTGGCTCCGAGCTAATTTCGGATATTTCAGTTAAAAATACTGTTTTTGATTTTTTCTACTGCATTTTGAAGTGAAATTTCACTCGTATCTATGGTAAATGTATGGGGAGCCGGTTCATCAAAATTTTGGTTAACACCAGTAAGATTTGCTAAATGCTCTGGATGATTAGGAGGCAGCATGGCCCTACGGTACAGACCCTTGGTATCTCGTTCTACAAGTGTATCTAGGTTACATTTTATGTAAATTAATTGGGCTTGGCATTTTTCAGTAAATATTGCTCTGGTTTCATTAAAAGGATTAATGGCAGAAATGATAACTAAACTGTAACTATCTTTATTGGCATTAACAAAATTAGCCATACGATTGATGTTCTCTAACCTGTCGGCATTAGAAAAGCCTAAATCTGGGGCGTATTTGCTTCTAAATTCGTCGCCATCAACAATTAATGTTTTTAAACCTGTAACTATAAGTTCTTTAGCAAGTGCTGTGGCTATAGTTGTTTTACCTGCGCCAGATAAGCCCGTAAATTGAATTACCTTGCTCATGATAAATTCCTGATTTTTTCTAACAATAAATTGTAATTAAGTGTTACATCGATGTGCTTTATTTGATAGCTTACTCTTTCATCGCCGTTAAATGTCATTGATGCATCTTTGCTGTGCTTGGTAAGTCTTTGCAAATTTTCTTCTGGCACTGAGTTTTGTCCAAGTATCTCTTGATAGAAATGATAGAGCATTTCATTTGTTCCGAAGCCGTAATCGTAAAAGTAATTTAATGGGTGGTGTTCTGCTAAAACATTAAGATATCCTTTGTAAAAATTATCAAGCACTATTTCTGTATAGTAGTTGAAATCTTGATAATGTTGTTCTGTCAATTTGATTTTTAGTAAGGTTGAGTTAACGTAGCCAGGTATGGCATGAATACCTCTTCTTTTAATATGCGAGGTTAAAACAGCATCCGGTTCTCTGCTCAAAAAATAAAAAGGTGTTTCTGGATACCAATTGCGTAACCGCTCGTAAAAATGAATGTGCCAACTATCTAGCTTGATAAAATAACGCAGATAGACATTGGTTCTAATTTGCCCGTACCATTCTACCACTTTTTTAAAAATTTTTTCTACCTCAATTTCCGAAAGGTTTTTATCTAGCTCCTGCATCCTTAATATTTGATCAAAAATTGGAGCTTCGGGAACTACAATGTGAGATTTTTCTGTTGATAAAGCTTGTGAAAGCAAAGTAGAGCCGCACCTAGATACATGAAAAATAAAAGATTGGGGCGTAAGAGCTTTTAGTGGGGTGTCTAAAGACAATAAAAGGGATAAGCTGGTACAAGAAATAAACCTATTTGATCCTTTTTTTGCCTTTAATAAAGTAATGGTTTCATCAAAAAATGGCTCGTTAAAATGATGATCGCCCACAAAAATCCATAAGCATTGCCAAGCACCGTTCTCAAATTTTAGCTCGTAGGGTACCCAATATTTCAGATTAAAGCCCATAATCTGCTTTTAATTGTTTAATGAGGTTGTTTGCAACTTCTGTTTGGTGGGTTTCCAGTTGCGCTATAACTTGTTTAACTTCATCAATCGACATTTTAGCTTCGCAATCTTGATAGCCATGGGCTTCGAAAATTTTATCGGTCCATTCGTTTCTTAGGCAATCTATTACTAAATGTATTCTTACTGTATCTCCGTTATTTCTAACACTGTGCTCTTTTGAGAAATCCATGTACCAACAAGTTCCGGGTGCTAAGAAATAGTTTTGGTTCTCTACAATAAAATCAACTTTGTTATTGGTTACAACAGGAATGTGTAACCTAAAATTGCCATCTTGATAACTACAGCCCTTGTCTTTGTGCGGTTTAATTTCGCTGCCGGGGTAAAGGGCTAAAAATCTCACGCTTTCCTTTTCACATTTCCAAGCGGCTAAAACAGATTGTAGGTAAGGAAGTTCTGCTAAAAGAGGCGTATCTTTAAAGGGTTGGTCTGTATAGTTGGCATAAATATCTGAAGATGATCCGGATGCGGATCTTAATGAAATGCTTTTCCATTCTCCACTATAGTCTTTTATATTGTAATGGTTTGCCCAGGTGCTGGCTAAAGCGATACCTAGTTCTTTTTCTAACGCAAGGATATCATAAGTGGTGTTAAACTGAATTGCGGTCAAGGAGGTGTTTTTTATGAGAAATAATGGGTAATTACAACTAAATTAGAAAAGTCTTTTCACAATGTAAAAGTAAACCTATTGTTTTGTTTTAAGTAGCTTTTTATGAGTGAGTTAATTAACGATTTTCCATTTTTAAGTATTTATCGTTCGCAAAGAAATCCGCAAGAGGCTAATGTTTTGTTAGATCAAGATTTTCAGAATGCAGAGCGATATTTCTTAAATATTTTTGAGATTGGTTTGTTCGAAGTTTATGAGTTTTTGTACCAGTATTGTAAAAGTGATTTGCAATTTGAAAACTGGCTGATTACATTGAAAGGCGAAGAGTTTTATCAACAAAAGTGCATTGCCTTTAACAAGTGGTATGAGCATAAACTGAATGTGGATGATTTTTTAGGTGTACATGCGCTCACCGATTTGGAACTTGCTTTTTGGGAAGCAAATGGTTATTTACAGTTGAGTAGCGTTTTTTCTGAGGAAGATTGCGATAACGTAGTTGCTCTAATTTGTGAAACGTTAGGTGTTGATATTAGCTTTCCTTCAACTTGGTATCCTCAGCATGATAAGCTTCAAGGATTGATGTTACAGCTGTATCAGGGTGCGGCTATCGAAAAAATTAGAAAAAACGAGAAGGTATTTCAAATATTTTCGCAACTGTATCAGAGCCAAGATTTAATTGCCAATTGCGAGAAAGTGAGTTATAATCCACCAGAAACGGCTAACTATAAATTTAAGGGAAGCGATTTGCATTGGGATATTGATTTTAATTTAGGGCCACAATATTATATACAAGGTTTGGTGTATTTGAATGATGTGCCCATAAATAGGGGAGCGTTTACGTTAGTGCCAGGTTTTCATCGTAAAGCGGAAGAGTTGCTAAAAAGGCATAATCCTGAAGATGCTCTTGATGAAATTAAAAAAACTGAAAAGATTAAGTATTTAGATGGTAAAAAGGGCGATTTAATTATTTGGCTCGAATCTTTGCCTCATGCAGCCTCGCCAAACAACTCGAACCTGCCTAGATTTGTACAGTATGTGAGTTTCCAAAAAACGAATAGGGATGTCTAAATTAACCTTATTTAAGGAATATTGTGAGGCGATAATCAGGGATGGAGATTTTCATGAAGGATTGGCACCTGCCATTACGGGTCTTGCTGATATGTTGTACAAATTAGCAGAAGTTAATGGCAATACCGAACTTGAAAGAAAGCATATTAGTACAGAGAGTGGTAGTGCCATTGGTACATTTTGGGCTGCACAATGCATTAAAGAAATATTTAGAACACAGCGTTTTGCACGAGGGCTTTTTAAGGCCATACAGCACGTGAGGCAGAAGCATACAGGTAGGCCTGCCCACGTTCTTTATGCTGGCACAGGCCCTTTTGCTACATTAGCGTTGCCGGCAATGGCTTTATTAACGCCTAAAGATGTCCAATTTACAATGCTTGAAATTAACCCAAAAAGTTATAAAATGCTTCAATATATTTTAAACACTTTGGGGTTAAATTCTTTTGTTAGGCATTTTACAATTACCGATGCTGCCACTTACAAATTGCGCAATGATGATGTTGATATTGTACTAAGTGAAACAATGAATAGGGCTTTGATAAAAGAACCACAAGTAAGTATTATGCTGAATTTAGCAAGCCAGCTTTCGCAAAAAACAATTTTTATTCCAGAGGAAATTAAAGTAAGCTTGTACCAGCACGATACCAATGATAAGATGGGCCATAAATTGGACGATTTAATGGTGTTCGATAAAAAATTTATGTTTGAATTGATAGAAAAATGCAAAAATAGCGAATGGTTATTTGAAGAGAAAAAGTTGACTGTTGATTTGTTGCCATCTACAGTGCTGCATTATGAAACTGAGATTAAAGTTTATCAGAGTGATTTTTTAAAATCATCGGATTGCTCCTTAAATTTTCCTGAAAAGCTAAAGACGAAAGATCTAATAGGTAGAAAAGTACTTAAAATCCATTATACTAGCATCGATATTCCAGGTTTTAGATGCCAGTTTTTGGACTAATGATGATAAAAAAAGCACCCAAATTTTGGATGCTTTTCTTTTAATAGTAAACCTATTTATGCTGTGCCTGCCCTCCGCGGATAGCCCACTCACAGGACTTTTTTATCTTCTTGTTTTGTGATAACAAGCTAGCAAAAAATTGGTTTGGTTCCTTTAAATTTTTATTAACAAATCAACAATTTTGTGAATTACTTTTTAGTATCGGCATATCCGAAAACTTTTTGCAGCAAACCTGTTGAACGGGCGCCAATGTTGTCCCTAATTTTCAATTCCTCTTGTGCTACTTGTACAAACATTCCGTCTATTGCTTTTTCGGCTACATATTGGGTTAAGTTTGTATTAACAGGCTTTACCAAAGGGATCTTATTGTAAGCAGCTGCGGCGTCAGTCCAGTATTTGGTAGCGCCAACTTTACTTAAGCTATTACTTATTACCGGAGAAAATTTTTCCATGAGCTGTGCTGTAGTTACTCTTTTAAAATAAGTAGTTGCTGCATCTTTATTTCCTAAAAGGATGTTAGTAGCGTCGGCAATAGTCATTTGTTTAATGGCATTTACAAAAATCGGCTTTGCTTCTTTAGCGGCATCTTCTGCTGCACGGTTTAGGCTTAAAATCACATTATCTGCCAAAGAATTTAACCCCACACTACGCAAGGTTTTTTCAACTTTTTGCGCTTCTGTTGGGAACAAAATTTTAATAGCCATGTTGCCAAAAAAACCATCCTTTGCAGAAAGCCTATCAGCACCTGCCGAAGTTCCAATTTCTAAAGCCTGTTTTAAGCCGTTGCTAATTTCTAAACTGCTTGGAGTGCCGGTTGCGCCAGTAGCCACCTGACCTAAAATATTGCCCAGTTTGCTTTGGCTTTGCGCATCGCAGCCGCTAAAGCATAAAGCTGATGCCGTTAATAAGAATAATCCTGTTCTCTTCATAAAGTATGTAATTAAGCAAAGGCAGCGTTATTTCTCTCTACCCGTGATCGCAAAATTACGTAAATCTTTCGCCAATAGCTGTGCCGATTTAGCTAATTTAACATATTCGGCACGGTAACCTTCTTTGTCGGTGCCTTTAGCTCCTTCGGCTATTGTAATGGCTTTATCGAAACTGCTTTCTTGTACAAATTCTGATTGGCGCAACAACATGCCCAGCATCGCCACCGAAGCAGAAAACCTAAAGTTATCGCTGGTATTACTTAACTTCTCGTGATAGCGATCTACAACAGGCTGCTCCAATAGTTTACTTTGGTTGCCATCTGGTTGTTTGTAGCGTATTTTAACCGTTAGCATTTCGTTTGTGTTTTTAGATGATGGAGTTGTCTTAGGAACGTTTTGATATTTGAGCGCATCAACACTTTTTAGAAACTTACTTTCTACGCCAACCGGAATGATTTCATAAAGCGCTGTAACAGTATGGCCAGCGCCCATTTCGCCGGCATCTTTTTGGTCATCGTTAAAGTCTTCATTGTTGAGCAAACGGTTTTCGTAACCAATCAAGCGGTAGGCCTGCACTTTAGCCGGATTAAATTCAATCTGTAACTTCACATCTTTAGCCACCGTGAAAAGCGTACCGCCAAATTCATTAATCAACACTTTTCTTGCTTCGTTAATGTCATCAATATAGGCGTAGTTTCCATTTCCTTTGTTCGCTAAAATCTCCATTTTACTGTCTTTGTAATTGCCCATGCCAAAACCTAGCACGGTAAGGAACACACCGCTTTTACGTTTTTCTTCAATCAGTGTTTGCATATCGGCGTCGCTATTGGCGCCAACATTAAAATCGCCATCGGTTGCCAAAATAATTCGGTTATTACCGCCTTTAATGAAGTTTTCGGTAGCTACTTTGTAGGCGAGTTGGATACCTGCGCCTCCCGCGGTAGAGCCTCCCGCACTCAACTTGCTCAAAGCTTCTTTAATCGCTTGTTTATTATCTCCCGATGTGGAAGGTAAAACCAAGCCAGAGTTACCGGCGTAAACTACAATGGCAACTTTGTCTTGGTCGCGTAAATTATCGGTAAGTAAACGTAGGGAGCTAACTAATAAAGGTAATTTGTTGTGCGAGTTCATTGATCCGGATACATCGATCAGGAAAACCAAGTTAGACGGTGGTAGTTTTTCTGTAGGAATATTTTTGGCCTTTAAGCCAATGTGCACCAAACGGTGTTGGCTGTTCCAGGGTGCAGTGCCTATTTCTGTTACGATGTTTACAGGGGCATTGCCTTTAGGTTGTTCATAGTTGTAGTCAAAATAGTTGATCATTTCTTCGATACGCACCGCATCTTTTGGTGGTAAGTTTCCACCGTTCACAAATCTGCGCATATTGCTGTATGAAGCCGCATCTACATCTACCGAGAAGGTAGAAAGCGGGTTGTCGGTTGCTTTCTTGAAAGCATTTTCGGTAATGTGGGCATAGTTTTCGGTGTTTTGCTGCGGCATTTGCATTAAGTTCTTTTGAACTTGCATACCAGCCACTCTGCCATGAAGGGCATTAACTACCGGTGGAGCCATCATCATATCTGCTCTGGCTGATTTTAGCTCCTTTTTCTGCTGCTTACCATAACCAACAACTACAATTTCACTTAAGGCTTTTGTGTCTTCGGCTAAGCTTATATTTATAATGTCAGATTTTCCAATAGCCACTTTCTTGGTTTGAAAGCCTAAGAAGCTCACTTGCAAATGGGTGTCGGTATTGGGTGCTTTAATAAGATATTTGCCATTAGCATCGGTTTTGGTAGTAGTTTTACTGGGCAAACTTTTAATGAGCACGCCAGGTAAAGCTAAACCATCGGCGGTACTGGTAATGGTGCCAGAAATTTCTTTAGTTGGCGTTGCTTTGTAACCAAACATTAGAAACAAGGCAATAATGGGGGTGAGTAATATTTTCATTTTTTAGAATTTTAAATGAGTAAATTTTGAATAATTAGTTTGTCTCTTTAGATTTTATGCGTTGTCTACGGATTTTGATGATGCGTTTAATGGTTAAATAACTTATAAAAAGAATAATGAGGTATGGCCAGATGCTTAACATCCAAAGCACAAAATCAACTATAGATTGCCAGCCGTTGTTAAGTGCTACTTTTGTTCTGGTTAAAAAGCCACTTTGTGGTTGTTGGAGATATTCTTTTTCTTGGTAAAGGTTGATGTTCAAGGTGCTAAACGCCACTTGGTCTGCTAAATATTTTAATCGTCCTTGTTGGCTGTCTATCTCTTCTTCAAGCGTTCTGATATTTTCTTCTATGGCGAGAATATCTTTTACGGTGGCGGCTTTGGCCAGTATCTGTTTGTATCGCTGTAAATATTGGCGTTTGGTTGTTAGGCGAGTTTCGATATCAACGTACTCTTCTGTAACGTCTCTAGCTTGTAAGTTTTTGGCTTCTATTTTATCTTCTCCGTTTTCCAAGGCGGCTATTAACTGCTCAAAACTTGCCGATGGTATGCGTATTTTCAAATTATAGGCAACGCTTTGTTCGTTATTCTGCAAATCTTCACTTTCATAGTAAGCGTTAAGTTTTTTCAGCAATTGGTCAATTCTCTTTTTGCTATCGCTGATGTTCCGGCTCTTCACCGTCATACTGCCATCTTTAATGATTTTCTGTTTGTTGATAATTAATTGGTTGTCGGTTGTCGATAACTTGGTCGTAGTCGGTTTATCTGGCAGAGCAAATTGAGCCGCTGGAGCAGCAGCAGCCTCGTAAACTCTATTTTCCTCAGTGACTACAACTTCATCCGCTACCACTTTTATATTTTCTGTTGCAGTTTCTTTTTCTTGGTTACTACTACACGAACATAAAATGGTAAGTGCGACTAATAGCGTTAAAATGTTGTTCTTCATGTCATCAGTTTTTGTGGATTATTAAATTATCGATGCTTGTCTTTCGGACGAATAGCTTCAAGATTTCCCGACTTTCTAAAGGGTAGATGTAGCTAATCCTTATTTTCCACACTCGTCTCGAAAAATATTTTTATACTTGAAGAAATTTTAGGCATTCCGAAGTAATTTGAAGTTTATAAAGAATACATCTGGCAATAGAGAGACAGACGACCTTTCGCTAGTTGCAGCTTATCAAGAAAGCGGCGATTTAGAAGTGTTGGGTGAACTTTATAACCGATATATGCACTTGGTATATGGGGTTTGTTTTAACTACTTTAAAGATGAGGAGCAAAGTAAAGATGCCGTAATGCAAATTTTTGAAGAGTTGGTTAAGAAATTGCGCATCCACCAGGTACAGAATTTTAAAAGTTGGCTGCACGTACTTACCCGTAACCATTGTTTAATGGCGCTACGTAAGTCTTCAAAAAATCCAATGGTAACGCTCGAAGAAAATTTTGTGGAAAATGATGACTTTGTGCATCTTGATATCGACGACACAAAAGAGACACAGTTAACCATCATGGAAAAGTGCATGGAAACCCTTTCGGAAGAACAGCGAAAAAGCGTAGATTTATTCTATCTACAAGAAAAATGCTATAAAGAAGTTGCCGATATTACGGGATACGATATGCTTAAAGTGAAAAGCTATATCCAAAATGGAAAACGCAATTTGAAAATTTGTATTGAAAAGAACAGTGGGCAATAAAGAATGGTTAGATATTGATGTACTAGATGACTACCTAGAAGGGAAGTTAGATTCTGGTATGATGCATAAGGTAGAGCGAATTTCGCTCGAAGACCCTTTTGTTGCCCAAGCTTTGGAGGGCTTATCAGCAGCTAAAAAACGCACACAAACTTTTTCTTTATTACAGAAACAACTGCAAGAACGTGTTGCGCAAAAGCCGGTAGAGCGAAAAATGTGGCGAACTACCTCACATCGTTTAAGCATTGCCGCAACCGCTGCCGTGCTTTTTATTACCGCTGGCGTATTGTTTTGGATGCGTGAAAGTAACCGTCGCCAACAGTTAGAAATGGCCAACAACCAACCCAAACAAATAGAGGTAAACATTAAACCACAAGTTGCGGCGGTAGCGCCTGCAGACACCCTACCGGCAAAAGTCTCGAGCTTGGTAGATCAACAAAAAGTGGAACAAACGCTAGATCAAACTTTGTCTAAAGGAAATCAAGCCATTGCGAAGAATAATACACCCAAAGAAACCATGATAGAAAGTGCATCTTTAGCCAATAAAGAGGCAGTAAAAGCTCGGTTAACTAAAGAAAATAGAGAAAACCAGGCGAAAATGGTTGGCGCAAGAATAGCTGCACCAGTTGCACCAGTACAAGCTCTGGAAAGTAGGGTAGAGGGTATTCAAGTGAAAACAGATCCTTATGCCAAATCGGTAAAAGGAACAGTTTATGATGTGTATGGAAGGCCTTTGTCTGGTGCCGATGTGAAAATGGTAGGTGATGATATTAGAGCGATAACTAATAAAAGTGGCGAGTTTACGCTGCCTGTAGAAAAAGAAAAAGTAACGTTAGAAGTGACTTCATTAGGCTTTGCTAGCAAGAATGTTGAAGCTAAGGTAAATCAGGAGGTAAACGTACGCTTGAGTGAAAATGCTTCGGCGTTAAATGAAGTGGTAGTGGTTAGTGCTAAAAATGCCGCTAAAAAAAAGGCTGCTAAAGATGAAGTGGTTATTGGTATACCCGCCATTGGATGGAAAGCTTATAGCGAATATTTAGCTAAAGAAAATAAGCTTTACGTAAACGGCACTAAAACAGTATCGCTAAGCTTCGTTATTTTGCCTAACGGCACAC
The DNA here is from genome assembly GCF_005925345.1 of Pedobacter ureilyticus. Classification (GTDB taxonomy): domain Bacteria; phylum Bacteroidota; class Bacteroidia; order Sphingobacteriales; family Sphingobacteriaceae; genus Pedobacter; species Pedobacter ureilyticus. The sequence continues at coordinate 170,968 of NZ_SSHJ01000004.1, read as the reverse complement.
CAAGTGATATTAAAGTAGAAAAATCTGAGAGTAAGGCGCTTGATGAGGAAGCTATTAGGTTATTGAAAGATGGAGGTAAGTGGAACTATCCTGCTGGTGTAAAAAAGAATGCTTCTATTGCTATTAAATTCTAAATGTACAAAGTTGGTAAATTTCTGGAGACGGATCTCGATAAGCTAATTCCGTTTATGCAGGCTCATCCGTTTGCGGTGGTAATAGGCGCAAACCAACATATTCCGTCTGCTACACAAGTGCCTGTGCAAATAAAAAGAGAAGTCAATGTGGTTAAGCTTATAGGCCATGTGATGAGAAAAACCGACCATCATGAGGCTTTTGTTGCTAATGAAAATGTGTTGGTATTGTTTCATGGAGCACACGCCTATATCAGTGCATCGGTGTATGAAAATCCAGCTTCGGCCTCTACTTGGAATTACAGTTCGGTACAGGCCAAAGGCAAAATCAGGTTATTGGATAATGAAGAAACTAGAGCTGTAATTAAGGAACTTACTGATCAATATGAGGCGAGTGACAGTCGGGCGGCTTTTCATCAAATGACTAACGAGTACATTGATCATCATTTGAAAGCTATTGCGGGTTTTGAAATTTCGGTAACTTCTTTGGAAGGAGTTTTTAAATTGAGTCAAAATCATCCGCAGGTTAATCAAGAAAATATTGTTAAGTATTTGTCGCAGAGCGATGATTTGCAAGCGAAGGAAGTAGCGAAGCAGATGAAAGAGAATTGTTAGATCACTTTTTAAATACCTCGCTGATTGCGCAGATTTTTACCGCAGATATTCGCTGATTCTACAGACAAACTTTTTACTTTCGACTTTTAACTTAATCTAGCACTCTGGCAAGCTAATAGGAATATTTGTAGCCAAGCCACCGTCAGAAGTTTCTTTGTATTTAGAGTTCATATCCAAAGCGGTTTCCCACATGGTATTTACCACGGCATCTAAGCTCACTTTTGCCTTATCAGGATTGCTTTGTAGTGCCAACTGGCTAGCCGTAATGGCTTTAATAGCACCCATGGTATTGCGTTCGATGCAAGGGATTTGTACCAAACCACCAATTGGGTCGCAGGTTAAACCTAAGTGATGTTCCATGGCTATCTCTGCTGCCATTAATACCTGGCGTTGCGAGCCACCTAAACATTCTGTTAAAGCTGCCGCTGCCATTGCCGACGATACCCCGATTTCTGCTTGACAACCACCCATGGCTGCAGAAATGGTAGCGCCTTTTTTGAAAATGCTGCCTATCTCGCTAGCACAAGCGATAAACTGGATGATTTTATCTTCCGTATAACCATTGCAAAAAGTGATAAAATATTGTAGTACCGCTGGAATTACCCCAGCTGCGCCGTTGGTTGGTGCCGTTACCACTCGGCCAAAGGCGGCATTTTCCTCATTTACTGCCAAAGCAAAACAGCTTACCCAATCTAAAATATAATTAAAACCCATTCCGCCATTTCGAATAGCCATCATCCAGCTATCATAATCGGTATAGGTTTGTTCGCCTATTAAGCGCTGGTTCAGTTTTGCTGCTCTACGGGCAACATCCAATCCGCCAGGTAAAAAACCAGCAGTATGGCAACCTCTATAAATACATTCCTTAATTACCTTGTAATGTTGTAAAATCCCTTTTTTTGTTTCTGCTTCTGTCCGCCAAGCAGTTTCGTTTTCCATTACCACTTCGCTTACTTTTAAGCCGGTAGATAAACACCAATGTAAAAGCTCGCTGGCTTTTTCAACTGGAAATGGTAGATCTACCAGTTCTTTTTCTGAACTATCTTGACCTTCTTTAACTACAAAGCCACCGCCTACGCTGTAATATGTTTCGGAAATTGCTTTGCCGGTAGCCAAAAATGCCTGAAAAGTAACGGCGTTGGGATGGAAAGGTAAGCTTTCGGCAAATAAGAAAATCAAATCGTCATTATAAGCAAAGCTGATGTTTTGTTGGCCTGCCAAATTAAGCTGTTGAGTTTCCTTAATTTCAGCAACGGTACTGTCAATGGCATTTACATCAAAAGTAACTGGGTCGCCGCCGGCCAAACCTAATAAAATAGCAACATCAGTTCCGTGGCCTTTGCCAGTTTTAGCTAAAGATCCGTAGAGTAAGATTTTTACTTGCTCTACATCTGCAAGCACGCTTTGTGCCGCCAAGCTATTGGTAAATTGCTGCGCTGCTCTCCAAGGACCAAGTGTATGTGAACTAGATGGACCAATTCCTATCTTAAATATATCGAAAACTGAAATTTGTTCATTTGGCATAAGCGCAAAGCTACGATTGTTTTGGGATTTAATAGCTAGGAATATATCAGCAATTTATTATCTTCATGCTCAATAAAATAAACGCTTAATTAATTAACGCTATGCAACAAATACACCTTCACGAAGAGTTAGATTTAGATTACAGTAGGGCAAGTACAGGAAAGAGATTTGCTAATTATTTGATAGATGCTTTGCTATTTTACGTTGTAGCATTTTTATTGGGTATTGTAGTCGGATTTTTTAAGCCAGAGCTATTACCAGATGAAGATAGTGGCATTTTAAGTCGAATTGTTTCCTTAATCTGTTACGGGATGTTAATGTTCATTATTGAAGCTGCATGTGGTGGTAAAACTTTAGGGAAAGTAATTACTGGTACCAAAGCAATCAATTCGGATGGTAGTGAGATGAGCTTTCAAAAAGCATTTATTCGTAATATCATTCGTTGCATTCCATTTAATGCGCTTAGTGCGTTTGGCACGCCTTGTAATCCGTGGCATGACGCATGGTCTAATACGATGGTAATTGATGAGAAAAAATTAGATCTACAGCTTCGAAAAGACGTTTTCTTTTCTGAGCTTAGCAATCAAAATGGAGCAGCAGACATGGCTTCGCAATGAGCCTATTAAAAATCAAACTCTAAAATACCATCATCTTGCAACATGGCTTCTACAAATTCGTGGTGCTTTTGTGGGCTGCCAATGGCGTCCCAAGTGCCGGTAATGATGCCGTTAGCCAATTGATGTTTGCCGCGGCTAGCTTTAAGCTTGTACTTTTTGAAGATCAATTCGTAATTGTCTAAATCTTTGTTCTGGTATTTTTTTACAATTCGATAAGTACGTCTGGTAAAGCGACGATCGGCGATGTTTTCTACATAAGGAAAAACCAATAGCGATAACAACACCACTGCCGTTACGCCAATGGCCTGTATAAAATAGCCAGAACCCACAGCCATACCAATAGCAGCTACAATCCAGATTACGCAGGCAGTGGTTAAACCTTTTACACGGTTTTCTTCTTTAAATATTACGCCAGCACCTAAAAAACCTATCCCCGTTACAATATTAGAGGCAATACGGTCATGACTAACGTCGCCAATTTTTACGGAGAGTACAGTAAATAACGCTGAGCCTAAACCAATCATGATCATGGTTTTTAAACCGGCAGATTTGCTGCGGTATTCGCGTTCTGCGCCAATTAAACCGCACAAAAAAATGGCCAGCAAAAACTTGTTTACTTCTGCAATGGTAAGGAATTGATTTCTATCGCCTAATATTTCCCACATGGATTAAAAGTAGAAAGTTTTTCGGTAGTCCGCAAGTTAGGATGAGCAAAGAATAAGGAACAAAGAATAAAGACTGGGTTGCAAAGAATTGGTTGTGGTTTTATTGGTATTGTTAACTAGCCCGGTACCGATAGCTATCGGTAGAAGCGGAAATACTTTTTTTTTACGTCATTTCGATGAGGAACGAAGAGAAATCTGTTGGTTGATAGCAATGGCTTGAGATTTAGCCTCGCTTTTTTTCAGTTCTCACATACGTTCGAAATGACGACAGACGGATTGCAAAAAAGATTTTAGCGGAAAGCACCCGAAGTAAATTCGGGACAGGCAGAATTTCGGAAGATAACAGCAGAGAAATTGCGCTTCAAATTACAGAGATACTTTTATAGTTATACTATAAAGTTAATAGATTTCTCCACTCGCTACCGATAAATCGGTACAAGTTACGCTGCGGTCAAAATGACGAGAAGAATAGACAAAAAATCCCTCAAAACTTGCGCCTTGAGGGATTTTTTATACTTCGACAAGCCCAAGGTTACTCCTGACTAGTCGCTATACAGTCTCCCCTAAGGGGAGATTTAGAGGGGCTTTTACATCATGCCGCCCATGCCGCCGCCGCCCATTGGTGGGTGCGAGTGACCAGCGTCTGCTGCTTCTGGCTCATCTGCTAAAACTACTTCAGTAGTTAACAACATTGCCGCAATTGAAGCTGCGTTTTCTAATGCCACACGAGATACTTTAGTTGGGTCGATTACACCAGCGCCGATTAAGTTTTCGTAAACATCAGTACGAGCATTGTAGCCATAATCTGCAGTGCCTTCTTTTACTTTTTGTACAACGATAGAACCTTCGATACCTGCGTTTTCACAAATTTGACGTAATGGTTCTTCGATAGCACGTTTAACGATAGCTATACCGGTAGTTTCGTCTTCGTTAGATCCTTTTAAGTCTGCTAAAGCTTCTACCGCACGAATGAAAGCAACACCACCACCAGCAACAATACCTTCTTCTACCGCTGCACGAGTGGCATGTAAAGCATCATCAACACGGTCTTTTTTCTCTTTCATTTCAACTTCCGAAGCAGCACCTACGTAAAGTACGGCAACACCGCCAGAAAGTTTAGCTAAACGCTCTTGTAATTTTTCTTTATCGTAATCTGAAGTTGTAGTTTCGATTTGAGCTTTGATTTGACCAACACGAGCTTTGATATCTTCAGTTTTACCAGCACCATTGATTACAGTAGTATTGTCTTTATCAACTACTACTTTCTCTGCAGTACCTAAGTAAGAAAGATCAGCATTTTCTAATTTGTAACCTCTTTCTTCAGAAATTACAGTACCGCCAGTTAAGATAGCGATGTCTTCTAACATTGCTTTTCTTCTATCACCAAAACCTGGAGCTTTAACAGCAGCCACTTTCAGCGAGCCACGGATTTTGTTAACTACCAAAGTAGCTAATGCTTCACCGTCTAAATCTTCAGCGATGATTAAAAGCGGTTTACCAGTTTGTACCGTTTTTTCCAATACTGGCAACAACTCTTTCATGTTGCTGATTTTTTTGTCGTAGATTAAGATGAAAGGCGAGTCTAAATCAGCTTCCATTTTATCCGCGTTAGTTACGAAGTACGGAGAAAGGTAACCTCTGTCGAATTGCATACCTTCTACAGTTTTTACTTCTGTTTCAGTACCTTTTGCTTCTTCTACAGTAATTACACCATCTTTACCTACTTTTTGCATTGCCTCAGCAATTAACGAACCGATTACCTCGTCATTGTTTGCAGAAATTGAAGCAACTTGCTTGATTTTGTTGTTGTCTTCGCCTACAGTTTGAGATTGAGTTTTCAAGTTCTCTACTACAGCAGCAACCGCTTTATCGATACCACGTTTCAAATCCATTGGGTTTGCACCAGCAGCTACGTTTTTAATACCAGCAGTTACAATTGCCTGCGCTAAAACGGTCGCAGTAGTAGTTCCATCACCTGCAATATCAGCAGTTTTAGAAGCTACTTCCTTTACCATTTGTGCACCCATGTTTTCAATTGGGTCTTTCAGATCGATTTCTTTAGCTACCGTAACACCATCTTTAGTGATTGCTGGTGAGCCAAATTTTTTATCGATAATTACGTTACGTCCTTTTGGACCTAAAGTTACTTTTACTGCATTTGCTAAAGTGTCTACACCTTTTTTAAGTGCGTCGCGAGCTTCAACGTTATATCTTACTTGTTTTGCCATTGTTAAAATGAAATTTGATAATTTGAGGATTTGATAATTAGCTAATTCACCAATCATCGCATCTGCTAATTGTTAATGTTATCCTATTACCGCGTAAATATCTGCTTCACGCATAATTAAATACTCTTTTCCTTCGTGAGATACTTCAGTACCAGCGAATTTGCCATAAAGCACTGTGTCGCCAACTTTTACAGTCATTGGTTCATCTTTTTTACCAGCGCCAACAGCAACTATAGTTCCTTGTTGAGGTTTTTCTTTTGCAGTATCAGGGATATAGATACCAGAAGCCGTTTTTTCTTCAGCAGGTGCAGCTTCTACCACAATCCTGTCTCCAATTGGTTTTAAATTTAAAGCCATAACTCTAATAATATTATTTTGATTTAAAATTTTTAATTTAACATAAACACTTCATCAGTTATTATGCCAATAGGTTTTAGCTTGCCAAATTTTCACGGCTTTGTCAGTTGGGTCAAAAACACGATGTTTTTTGGTGCCAGACTGACAGAGTGATGTAGCAAAATAGCTGTAGAAATTTCAGATTTTTTTAGGAGCGAAAATGTAGTGGCATTTATTTACGGATAGTCCCGCCATTCGCTTTACTACGTTGGCAAACACATAGGTTTGCCACTACGTGTCCGCTACTGTCGGGGCTAGTTAATTTAAACCCGTGCTTGGGTTTAAAACCTAAAGCCCATCCCTATGTAGGTCATTGTACTTTCTTTAGAAGTGCCTACCACGGCTTGCAACAAAATTAAATCAGCCGGAGAAAAGAAAACGCCACCTCCATAACCGTTATGCCAAGTGCTCGACGATACTCCTCTTGACCAAACTCTACCAATATCATGGAACCCAATCAATCCAACTTTACCAGGGAAGAGGTAAGAATTGAAGTCGAGTACTTTTAATCGTAACTCTAAGTTGTTAAACGCCATGGCGTCGCCAGTAAAACGACCGCGATAAAATCCTCGTAAATTGATAGAGCCTCCTAATCTCACCCTTTGAAAAAAAGCTGGGTTGCCAAAGCTTTTTCCATATCCACTACGGTTGGCAATTACCAAATTGCCATGTTCATCTGGATTAAAGTAGGCGCTTAAATCTGTATTAAACAAGCCAGATTTTTGATGGTCGTCATTTAATTGCTGAAGCCCCCTTAATGAAGTTTGCCAATAAACACCTTTAGTAGGGGCAAGCTTATTATTTCTGGTATCGTAAATGGCCGAGAGTTTTAGCCCAGTGTACCATTTGGTGCCAAAAACATTTTCCTCAGGAAAAGCAGCATCGTAGAAACCTAAAAACTTGTTGCCATTGTTACTGATGGAACTGTTGTAAAATTGGTTGGTAATGCCAGCGCTTAATTCTAAATTTCCTATGTTTCGTTGCAAACTAATGTCAGCATCCACTAAATCATATCGGTTTCTAAAAAAGGGTATTTTATCATCTTGATCATCATCAAACTCCCCGTCCTCGTCGGGTAGGTAAGCAATAAATTGCGAATTGTTGCCTAGGCCAAAAAAGTTGCCTACGTTATTTGGCCCTTGCGAGCTGGCTTTGATATTCAAATCGTAGTTGCCAATCAGTTTTTTCCAATCGGCTTCGTAGTGGATAAAGAAAGACTTTCTGGGGATAGAATAATTGGCAATCAGCTCATGCTTAAAAGCGTAAGGTTCTTTCCTAAAACCTTGTTTGGTATCTCTAAATCCAAAATTTAAGGATACGCCATTATCATTATTGTATTCTGGCAAAATCACTATTTCAAAACGATCATATACAAAGCTTTTCCGGTTGTAACTGTTAACCAGTGTATCTTTTGCTAATTTAAGTTTAGCCAGTTTTTTTGGAGGTAGCTTGTTGCTGCCGTCTTTTCTATCGTAGATGAAAAGTTTGTTTTTGTTAGCAAAATTTGGGTTTACCTTAAAAGTGTCATCGTTTTTGCCGCCAACTAAGCGTACTTTAATATCAGATTTATTATTTCCATCTACCTCAAAAACATTGTTGCCCTCAAATCCGTAAAGTCTTATTTCTTTAGTAACCGATGGATCGAATGTACGTTGATAAATAACTTGCTCTAATACGCCATCTTTCTTGGTTTTGTTAATGGTTAGGTCAATTTTGCCGTCCGCTAAATAATTAATCGAAAACTTTTCATGTTTATCACTAGCCGGAATTTCCACATAAATAGCAATAAATTGGTAGTAGGTTAACGCTTGTTTTTTGAGATGATTTCTTCTTTCGATAAATGTTTTGGCTAAATCTTTCCCCGAGATCTGATAAATTTCTGGTGGCATTTGTTTCATCGCCTCAGTAATTACCGAATCCGTTAAGTGTTGCTGTACATATTCAATTTGTTCTTCCCAGTCTTTTTGGTCTAAAGAATTTAAAAAGGTCCTATCAAAATATCGAGCATTAAAATTCCATCCGTTAATGTCTCTAATTTCATTTTTAAAAGGTTGAAATTTTGATTTTAGCCATTGATGAGCTACAATCCAAGGGAAAACCCCAGAGGTTTTATAATATACCTGATCACGGTCTCGAGGTATGGGTGTGTAAACGTCTATTTTATTGCTTTTGCTTTTGTCCCAACGCCACTGGTCTTCATGCCTATCCCAATCGCTCAAAAGCATATCTAATAAGCGAGCTCTTAAAACCAATTTTTGATCTACAAAAACATCGTTGTCTTTTTGTAGGCTTTGAATTAGCTTTTCTGTATTTACGCTTTTCTCGCTATCGTCTGGCATTCGTTCTTCGAACAGAAAAACCTGGTTAGCAAAATCTTTTCTGTATTCGCCAAGGCCTTCGCTATCTGCCACGTAAACCACTTCGGGGTTCATGTGCGGAATTTGCAAGGCTTCGGCAAGCGGCGGTACTGTTAATGCGGCAAACGGATTGGCGGTAGAAACCTGATCTTGTAGGATGTCTTTCGCAATGGTTTCTTTTAGGTTTTGTGGTAGTGCCCGGTCAGGATACTTTTGCAATGTACGCAACACATATTGCCGGCCCTTATTATCTTCGAGGCGCAGCGAACGTGTCTGCATACCGCCACCAAGTTTTACAATCTTTAATCCTCCTTTTTCTTGTAGTATATTGAATACACGTATTTTAACAGATGTTGCCCAAGTTTCTCTATAATTTTCTCCAAAGAAAAATCGGTGAAGTTTGCCTACTTCATTGTATTGTGGAGCTACTGCTATTTTAATGCTATCTGTTATAGTACGTTGCGAGTAGCTGAAATTGCCTATTAAGCAGACAAATAAAAAGATGAAAAAAGAAGTTTTTACCAACGACAAGTTTTTTTATGCAATTTAAATAAATATAACGTGAGTTTGGTTTTAAGAAGTGCAAAAATGAGTAGAACCCAGATTTTCTAAAGCAAAAAACTCCTTGGCGCTTAACCAAGGAGTTTTTATTTTAAGAGCTATAATTAACGCTTTTTATAAGTTCGTTCTTCTTTATCCTGATAATTTTTGCCTTCTTGTGTATAGGTTTCTTCGGTAGTGATTACAATTTCAGTCGAAGAATTCCATTTTAAAGGTAAAGTCACATCACTATCATCATCAAACTTAAAATTAATAGTGTTTTCTGTAGTGCTAAAAGTGCCAGTACTTTCAGTCTTCTCTGCCTCAAGCAATCTAAATTTGTTTCCTTCAAATATTAACGCTTCACCTCCTTCTTCTGGTTCTTTTGTTTTTTCGCTAATGATTACACCGTTTTCTTTTACGACTGCGTATCCGCTAACAAAATCCCATCGACCTTCTAATTTGTTTGAAGATTCTTCATCTTTTTTACATGCAGTTAACGAAGCAACTGCTAAAAATAAAATCAATAATGTTTTTTTCATAAGTATTGTATTTGTGCCGCAAAGGTAGGCAATGATTTTTTTGATGGGGTAAAAGGATCCACGTTTCCTAGAAGTATAGGTTGTATTGTGGTTTAACTGGTTGATTATTAGTTGTTTTTTTCTGATTTAGTGCTAAGGCGGTTGGGGCTTCTGAGGCTAAAAAACAAAAAACTCCTTGGCGGTTAACCAAAGAGTTTACATTTATATTCGCTTTAATTAAAGCTTATTTTTTTGTGCTATCAGCAGGTGCTGGCGTTGCAGGTTTTGTAGGCAAACCACTTCCAATTGGAGAAGGAGCAGCCGTTTTGTTAATGTGGTCGTCAATTTTAGAACCAGCTACTGCGCCAGTACCAGATTTGCTCATTGCCGTAATGGCCAATGAAAACACTACGATTAGAGCTAATAAAACCCAAGTTCCTTTTTCTAAAACATCGCCAGTACGTTGCACGCCAAACATGTTGCTACTAGCACCACCGGTAGCTAAGCCACCGCCTTTAGGGTTTTGGATTAAGATAAAAAGGCCTAATGCAATACATGCAATTACTAATAAAACAATAAGTAGGGTAGTCGCCATTTGATATAATAATTTTAAATTTTCTTTTCTAAAGATTGTATAAGGTCGGCAAAGTAACCACTTTTTTCTGGAAATTTCAAACTTAATTTTTGATAAGTGTCTATCGCCTTGTGATAAAGCATTTGCTCGATATAAATTTGTGCTAAAGTTTCGGAAACTAAATCATTAGGATCTTCTGCACTTTTTTTTGCTTTGTTTTCGGTATTGATCTGTTCTGGTTTAAGCGCCTTAATTTGCGGATCGTTCTTGATGAAGTTATCAATGATCGAGCTTTCTTTGGTGCTTGGCAGGTTAGTGGCTTGGTCTTCTTTTAATGGTTCTAAAGGAGATTGGATGTGAAAGATGTTTTCTACGTATTGTTGCTGTAGTGGTTGCGAGCTCGATTTTGCCGGCGATGCAAAAGGCCTAAAAATCTGTTCATGATCTTTACGGGTTTTTGCTAACCACCATAAAAAAGTATAAGGCAATTTATCATCATCGTATTTACTAACTACATTTTCTTGCGCAAATTCAGGATTAACAATTGGCTCTTCCTTAATTTCTAGGGCTTCATCCGCTGCTGGTTCTTCTTCAACAGCATTTTCAGAACTAAAATTACCATCAAAAGCAAAGAAATCTATAGCGGCAACCGATTCTGGAATAAGCTCTTCCTCTGCGTCTTCAGTTTGTTTTTCAGCAATGTCTTCCTTCGCTTCGTTAAGGTCTTCCTGGTTATTTGCTGGGATTTCCTCTTTTAAAAAGCTATCGGTTGGAACAACAAGTTCACTAATTTCTTCAAAGACTTCCTGTTCATCAGCTTCTGGCGTAACTTCAATTACCTCTTTAGGTTCGTAAATCTTAATGATTTCACGCTGTAAAGGCTCTAGGTTCTCAATTTCTGGAGCTGCCAAGTCTTGACTTGAAGAAGATGGACTAACCGAAATAAGTTCTTCTTGAGCCGCCTCAGCAATTTCTGGAGCTTCTGCCGAGATTACCTCATTTTCTAAAGGCTTCAGGGTTTCAATTTGAGGAACTTCAATAGGGTTGATAACAGGTTGTTCAGTTTTTATAATTGCTTCATCCTTCGCAATTTCAACTTTGTAGCTATTGGTAAAAGGTTGGTAAGTAATTACATGAATATCTTCAACACTATTAAGTTCTTGCGGTTGGTGAATTATACGATGCAGGATGCTCCCGTTAGTGTATAATGCAGCTTTGGTTAACGCAGTTTGTCTGTTTTCACTTTCGTTGCTGGCTTTTGCCAACAATAAATGTAAAGGTTGGTAATATGGAAAAGCTTTGATGAGTTGTTGCAAAAAAGGGATGTGTTCTTGCGTAACCAACTGCGGTTTGGCAAGTAAATGTCCCAATTGTTGCTTCATCTCTATATTCAACTCCATTGCGCTAAGTTAATAATTGAAATAGATAAATACTTACCATTGTGCAAAAGCACGGTTAAAAATGTTCTCAGTAAGCTTCATGTTTACTTCTCGAATTAAAGCTTGTTCTTGGCTTTGTAGGTTGCCTGTTAGCTTAAAATCCTGAAAAGCAGTAAAGCTCTCATCGAAACTAGTTTTGACTTTTCCAGTATCTAGGTTGTTTACATATTTCACTTGAACCGTGATCGTAAGTCTATTACCCCCAGCGGTAGGTTGGGTATTGTCTCCAAAAGCAATTGGTGTAATGGAATAACCCGTAATTGTTCCTTCCATACTTGCATCGGCTTCATTTTGAGTAATGCTTAACCTACTTTGTGTACGAATACGTTCTTTCAAAGCTTCGGTAAAAGTTTGTGCCAAAGTGGGAACTACCAGGGGTGCACGGTTTTCGAAAAACCTGATGTTAATGGTTTTCATGTTTGCAGGAATAGAAGCTCCTTTGAAATTATAGCTACAGCCAGCAAATGCTAGAATTACAGCTAAGAACAAAAATATTTTCTTCATTTCTAATTAAAGATTTAACTCCTTTATTTTTCTGTACAGTGTACGTTCTGAAATACCCAACTCTTGAGCGGCAAATTTACGTTTGCCTTTATGTTTTTTCAACGCTTTTTTTATCAGGTCAGATTCTTTGTCTACTAATGATAAAGATTCTTCCACCTCTTCGGCATCATGCGCATAATTAAAATCGTTTGGCGTATTTTGTGAAGGATGTTTGATTGTTAACGTTGGTTCCGATGGATGATTGTTCGAATCTACCTCTCGGTAAAGCTGGTTGATGAACTGGGGGTTATCCGCTATTACATGAGCCATATTTCCGCCTCCACTTTGGATAATTTCTGCCACCAATTTCTTCAATTCCACCATATCCTTTTTCATGTCGAATAATACTTTGTAAAGGATGTCACGCTCAGAAAAATCATCTTTACTAGCAGCATTAACCGCCATTGGTAAATTGCTATTCTGTTCGTTGGGAATATAATTTAACAAAGCTTGTGCGGTAACATTGCGGTCTTTCTCTAGCACGCAAACTTGCTCGGCAATGTTTTTTAACTGACGTACATTACCTGGCCAACTGTAATTGCTCAGCATTTGCACCGCATCGTTTTCTAACTGTATGCCTGGCGATCGGTACTTGTTGCTAAAATCGGAAACAAATTTCCTGAACAACAAATACACATCGTCTTTACGCTCTCTCAACGGGGGGATGCGTAATGGAACGGTATTTAAACGATAGTACAAGTCTTCACGAAATTTGCCTTTTTTTACGCTGTCGTAAACATCAACATTGGTGGCGGCGATAATTCTTACGTCGGTCTTTTGCACTTTAGATGATCCTACACGCAAATATTCGCCGCTTTCTAAGATACGTAGCAAACGAGCTTGCGTGCCTAGTGGAAGTTCTGCAACTTCATCCAAGAAAATAGTTCCTCCGTTAGCTACCTCAAAATAACCTTTACGGGCCTCGTGAGCACCAGTAAAAGAGCCTTTTTCGTGACCGAATAATTCAGAATCTATAGTTCCTTCAGGTATGGCACCACAATTTACGGCAATAAAAGCACCATGTTTACGGGCACTTAACTGGTGGATGATGTGCGAAAAAACCTCTTTACCACTACCACTTTCCCCAGTAATTAAAACAGACATATCAGTAGGCGCTACCTGACTTGCCGTATCTATCGCTCGGTTCAATAAAGGCGAATTGCCAATAATCCCGAAACGTTGTTTTATACTTTGTGTATCCATTTTTAGTATCTAGTACTTAGTATCAAGTATTAAGACTTGAAATGTATTATTTTATTACGAAAAGCAGTTTCAGTTTTCCATCGTTTCAGATAGTCCCGCTATCCGTTTTACTTCGCTACGCTCGTGCCCACTGCTATCGGGTTTAGTTCACAAAACTCAGTGTTCCAAACAACTAACTAACCACTCTTCCAATCAACGTGGCCGATGTACAACGTTCAATATAAACGTTTGCGTATTCACCAGGTTTAACCGCATCTGTAACCGGAAAAACCACCATGGCATTCTCGTCATTCCTTCCTCTATATTCCTTGTCAGATTTTTTCGAAAAACCTTCTATTAATACCTTCACCGTTTTGCCTACAAATTCCTCTAAGCAAGCTAAAGAATCTTCCTGTTGTTTTTTGAAAATTTCTGCCAAACGGCGGGCTTTTACCTCTTCAGGCACATCGTCTTTGTACTTACGTGCGGCTAAAGTTCCTGGTCGCTCAGAGTAAGAAAAGGTGTACGCAAAATTGTACTTCGCATAATCCATAATGCTTAAAGTATCTTGGTGTTCTTCTTCGGTTTCTGTACAAAAACCAGCAATAATATCAGAAGAAATTGCGCAGCCGGGAATAATTCGGCGAATCGCGTCAATTCTGTTCATGTACCATTCTCTGGTATAAGTTCTGTTCATTAACGCTAAAATTCTGCTATTGCCAGACTGAACAGGTAAGTGTATGTAGTTACAAATGTTATCGTATTTTGCAATGGTATACAATACCTCATCGGTAATGTCTTTAGGGTGCGAAGTAGAAAAACGAACCCTTAAATCTGGATGGATTTCTGCTACCATTGCCAACAATTGGGCAAAGTTTACCGAACCTTCAGCATGTTCTTTAATTAAAGCAGAAGGTAAATCTGTTTTATTGCTTAATGCCTCTAACAGAGCGTCGCCAGTTAAGGTGTTCATGTCATCGGCAGCATCGTCAGTAACTTTTTTTGGTGCTTTTTCCGGACTCCACAAGTAAGAATCCACGTTCTGCCCCAAAAGGGTAACTTCACGATAACCATTTTCAAAAAGCTCTTTCGCCTCGTTGATGATCGAAAACGGATCTCTGCTGCGCTCTCTACCTCTTGTAAACGGAACCACGCAGAACGAACACATGTTGTCGCAACCACGCATAATGGTCACAAAAGCAGTAATGCCGTTGGTATTTAAACGCACCGGACTTACATCAGCGTAAGTTTCTTCGCGAGATAGAATTACGTTAACCGCTTTATGGCCATCTTCTACTTGGCTAATTAGTTTCGGTAAATCACGGTAAGCATCTGGGCCAACTACCACATCTACCAACTTTTCTTCTTCTAAAAATTTAGCCTTTAAACGTTCGGCCATGCAGCCTAATACACCCACTACCAATTTCGGGTTTCTACGTTTCTCTACCCCAAATTGTGATAAGCGGTTTCGTACACGTTGTTCCGCATTTTCTCTAATAGAACAAGTATTGATGAAAATCACATCCGCACTTTGGTAGTCGCCAGTGGTTTCAAAACCAGTTTCCGAAAGTATAGACGCTACAATTTCGCTATCTGCAAAATTCATTTGGCAACCGTAGCTTTCTATGTAAAGCTTTTTGCCATCGCCACTTTTTCCTTCCAACAACAGAGCTTCCCCTTGGCGGGTTTCGTCGTGTGTTTTATCCTGAAGCTTAAAATCAATCATATTTGAGTTGTGGATTATCAGTTATCTGTTTTGAGCTTAGACCTACAACTTATAGCTCGCCACATTTAACCCAATTTTAATTGGGCTTCAAAAGTACTAAAATTAAATCAAAAATGACAGAATGGCAGTAATTTTACATTTCCTTTATGCTTGTAAAACAATCAAGCTTTGTTTTTGTCTTTTAGGGATACGAATAGCAAACCACATGAGTAAAAATACATTCTACCGCAAACGTAAATTTTGGTATTGGCTTGCCGGCATCTTTGGCGTACTTATCTTAATTTTAGGTATTGGCGCAATCATTTTAAGCGCCAAGTGGAAACCAACATTAACTACAAAAATTAAAGAAGGCGTAAGTAACGCTTCTAACGGCTTGTACCAAATCAATTTTAAAGATATTCATCTTAATTTACTAACCGGAACTGCTGTTTTGGATAGCATCAGCTTAATGCCAGATAGCAATGTTTTTAACCAGTTAAAAGTTCAAAAGCAAGCGCCAACACACCTCTTTAGAATTAAATTGGCTCACTTAAAAATATCAAGAGTAGGGATTTTAAAGGCTTATTTTAAGAAGAGAATTGATTTAAGCGCAATTATTGTAGATCATCCATCAATGGACATGGTTTATCACAAAGTGCCGAAACGAGCAGATACCGCAACAAATGAAAAAACACTGTATCAACAAATTTCTAAAAGCCTAAAATCTATCGCCGTTGGGCAAATCAAAATAGTAGATGCTGATTTTGATTATTACAATGGAAATCGCAAGCTCAATCAGGTTAAGCATCTTTCTGTTAATGTAAAAGATATTCTGATTGATTCTGCGGCTCAATTTGATACCACAAGAGTTTTTCATAGTAAAAACATTGGTTTCGAACTTTTAGGGTACCAGTCAGATACAAAAGATAAACTGTACACCTTAAAATTGGATACCTTACGCGGATCGATTACAGGGCGAGATTTAGAAATCAGAGGTTTCAAAATGATTCCTAAGTACCCAAAGATCGAGTTTAGTAGAAAATACGATGTGCAAAAAGACCGATACGATTTAGATTTCAAGAAAATAAGTTTGTCTGGAATTGACTATGTAAGCTTAAACAATAACGGTGAACTTTTAGTTAAACAGGTTGATCTTGGTCCTGCTCAAGTAAACGTTTTTATGAATAGAGAATTGCCTCCGTCAAGCCTTAATAAATCTGGAAATTTTCCGCACATGGCACTTAAACGTCTGCCCATCCCAACCATTGTAGAGCAGTTAAAAATTGCAAAAGTAAACGTAGCTTATGGCGAGTATAATCCTAAAACCAAAGAAATTGGAACGGTTAAATTAGATGGCCTAAATGGGACGATTCGTAATATAACTAACGATAGCAGCCGACTGGCAAAACAAAGCCATGCTTATGCCGATTTAACTACTTACGTAATGGGCAAAGCTAAATTGAACGTTAAGATAGACTTTAACTTAACCTCAAATAATGGTGCATTTAGCTATAAAGGAAAAGTTAACGGCTTTGATTTGAAAGCGCTTAATGCGATTTCAAAACCTTTGGGACAAATTGAATTAGAAAGCGGACAGGTTACTTCGGCAAGTTTTGATGTTTCTGCCAATGCTGCTGGTTCTAAAGGTGTAGTATATTTTTACTACAAAGATTTAAAAATTAAAATGCTTGGCGAAGATGCGGATGGAAAAGAGAAGAAAAAAGGCCTGTTGTCATTTCTGGCAAATACCATTTTAATTAAAGATGATAATATTCCCGGCGAAAAGGGAAGGTTTGCCAATGTTACCCACGAGCGTGCACCGCAGGCTTCTTTCTTTAACATTATGTGGAAATCTGTGTTTAAAGGAATGAGAGAAATTGTGGGTATTGGCATTGTGCCGATGAAAAAAGCAGAAAAGCCGAAGAAAAAATAAGCTTACCTATTTATGTTTCATCATTCTAAACTTACGCATTTAAAATTTCTCTAAAATCTGTATCTTGTGATTAAATAACTAGCGCTAACTTGCCAATGCCCAAAGCAATATCCAAAAGTAGAAAAAGATTAAAATGGATTTTAGGTGTGTTGCTGTTTGTGATTTTGGTAGTTGTTGGCGCTTCTTGGTATATTTCTAATCAAATAAAGCCCATTGTACAAAGCGAGCTGGGCGCCATAGTTAAAAAGGCTACCAATGGGCTATACGACATCAGTTTCGAAAAAGTAGCAGTTAACCCACTAACGGGTAACGCTTCGTTAACAACCGTGAGTCTGGTGCCTGATACCATCGTATATCAAAAATTGGTGTCACAAAAAAAAGCGCCGAATAACCTGTATATTATTAAACTCCAAAAACTTAGTATTAAAAATTTTCATCCGTTTAAAATTTATTTTGACAGGAAACTAGAAATAGATCTGTTGCTATTTGATAGGCCACACATTACCATGGTAAACAAATCGTTTGCTTTTAACGAAGATGATTTGCCGCAACCAGAAAAATCACCTTATGATTATATCAAAAATATTTTTAGTGCCCTGCATATCAAAACCATCGATTTTAAAAATGCCAGTTTCAAGTATGTGAACAATAATAAGGCTACGCCAGATATTGATACCATTTCTAACCTAACCATTTCCTTAAAAGATTGGCTAATCGATTCTGTTTCTGCAAAAGACAAAAGCAGGTTTTATTTGCTTAAAGATGCTTACGTTTACCTTAACAATTATACATACGCTACGCCAGATAGCATGTATTACATTAAAGCTAGTGAGTTTGAGTTTAGCGCCTCCGCAAAAAAATTGAATATTAAAGAATTTGCACTAGAGCCCCGTTATTCGGAACAAGAATTTGCCAAAGTAAACGGCTACGCTAGAGATCGCTATTCGTTGCAACTCAATAACATTGATTTTCAGGGTATAAATTTGTTTGCGTACATTAAAAATAGAGAAGTATTGGCTGATGAAATGAAGATCGCTAATGGTACACTATCCGTTTTTAACGATAACTCGTATCCTAAGCTATTGAAAGATAAAACAGGAAAATTTCCACATCAGCTTTTCCAAAAAATAAATATCCCAATTACCATTAAAAAAATAAATCTTAACGAATTAGATATCAGCTACGCTGAGTTTGATAAGGAGAGCAGACAGCGAGGCAGGATTAGCTTTAATAGCACCTCTGGTGTAATTACCAATGTAACTAACCAGCTTAAATACAAAAAGAAAAACCCAATAATAGAGGCCAACTTGCAAAGTTATTTAATGGAACAGGGGAAGCTCAACGTGGGCTTTAAGTTTAACGTAATGGCTCCCAAAGCAGATTTTTCTTATCAGGGACAGCTGTTAAATATGGATGCAAGACAACTGAACTATGTAACCAGACCTTTGGCTATGCTGCAAATTAAGAGCTGTTTAGTGCGTAGCTTGACTTTTGATATTAAAGCAAATGATGAGCTGGCCAAGGGGAACGTGGAATTTGTTTACAATGATCTGTCGGTGGGTTTAATGAAACAGCATGAAAACGGGCAGCGTTTAAAACGTTTGGGCATTTTATCGCTATTGGCTAATGCCATGGTTATTTATTCTGATAATCCGTCGGCAAATGGAAAGTTTACGGTGGCTCCAGTTTACTACAAGCGCAAGCCCACAGGTTCTTTCTTTAATTTTGTTTGGAAAACACTGTTTCAGGGAGTAAAATATAGTATTGGTTTTACGCCACAAAAAGAGGCCGAAATTAAGAGCTATGTAAAGCGTTTTGAAGATATGAAAGATGATCGGGAAAAACGCAGGTCACGACGAGAATTAAGGAGGACGCTGAGAGAGAAAGATCGGTAAATAAAAAAGAGGCTGTCTCAAAAGTAAAATAATGCCGTCATTTCGACGATCAAAGGAGGAGAAATCTCTTTCAGAAGCACTTCTGAAGCAGATCTCTCTCTAACGTTCGAGATGACGGGCGACTTTTGAGACAGCCTCCTTTTTCTATTTATTTCGCTGAACGATTAAGAAATTACCCAGTTCCAGCCAAAAGTATCTGGCGCTAAACCGTATTTTATATCGTTTAACTTTTTAGCGATACCATTAGAAACGGTTCTGGTAGATACGTCGGTTAAGGTGTAAGTTTTACCTTCGTAGCCAATCTCGCCAATATGAGTAACGGTAGCAGCCGTACCAGCGGCAAAAGCTTCGGTTAACTTGCCATTCTCAATACCTTCGATGATTTCTTTTACAGATAATCTTCTTTCTTCTACTTCAACGCCAGCAGCTTTTGCCAATTGAATGATTGTATCTCTAGTTACGCCATCTAAAACGGTAGTTCTAATCGCTGGAGTAACTAATTTGCCATCAATTACAAACATTAAGTTGGCAGTTCCTGCTTCTTCAATAAACTCATGTGTTTGCGCATCTGTCCAAATCAATTGGTCAAAGCCTTCTTTTCTAGCCACCTCAAATGGATATAACGAACGAGCGTAGTTGCCTGCAGTTTTTGCGTAACCAACACCACCATCATCAGCTCTGGTGAATTCAGTTTCTACCTTTACTCTTAACGCTTTGTTATAATATTTACCAGTTGGCGTAGTTAAAACCGCGAAAGTATAACTGTCTGATGGTCTAACGCCCAAATAAGGATCGGTAGCATACATTACCGGTCTGATATATAATGCGTAGTCTTCTTGGTTAGGCACCCATTTTTCATCAACATTGATTAGGGCAGCCATACCTTGCATAAAAATTTCTTCAGGAACTTCGGCCATGGCCATTCTTCTTGCCGATTTATTAAAACGCAGGAAGTTTTTGTCAGCTCTGAAGATGCTGATTTTGCCGTCGGGTAACCTGTAGGCTTTGATACCTTCAAAAATGGCTTGTCCGTAATGCAGCGCAGAAATTGCTGGGCTCATCGGGATTGGGCCATAAGGAACTACTCTAGGGTTTTTCCATACACCATCCTCATAGTCACACAAAAACATGTGGTCGGTAAATACTTTACCGAATGGTAACTCTGAAAAATCAGTAACAGTAAGACGAGTTTGCTCAGCCTTGGTTACTTTGATGTCTAATGTTTCGGTCATTTTATAGAATTTTAGCAAGAACGCTTACACTTTTGATGTAAACGCCTTTTTTATTTGCTGCAAAAGTACTAAAAATCATTGTTTTTTAAGCTTTTGCCAATAATTAATCTTTGTTTTTAAGTGTTTGAAGCACACTAAGTACCCAGCCTTTTCCCCATTCATTGGTCTGTTCTTCAGTCCACAAAAATGGATAGAAAATTCTTTTTTGGAAACGCGGAGGCAAGTATTTCTGCCAATTGGTTCCGCCGGTTGCGGCAATATCTACTGGGTCTTTCTCTAAATAACGCACAGCGGATTTGTAATGCGATAAAGGCCATTCCACATTCACGTATAAATCTAGCTTCCGTAATTCTTCTGCTAGGGCTGTAACGTCATCGCCCTTGGCTTCTAGTTTTTTATAGAGCGATGCGAAGTTGCTATGCTCACGCTCTTTTGCCAAGGCTAAAAACTGCGTTGCATATTTGCTGATAAACTGTTTTAAGGTTAAAGTTTGTTTGCCACTGGCCAATTCTGTAGCGCCGAATTTCCAATAAATATGCTCAAATTTTTCTTCAATGCTCGCATTCGCTAGCGCTTCTCTTTTGCTTTTATCTACCAGTTGAGTGAAATTAGTTGCCGATATTTCAATCATCCTGTATTGCCCGCTTTGGAAACCACTTGCTGGCAACAACGACATGCGGAATTTCAAAAATTGCTCTTTCTCCATGCCGTTTACCATTACTTCAAAAGAGGTGGTTAAGGCGTTGAAATAAGCATTGATTCTTTTCACACGATCGGTAAAGAATTTTGCAGTTAGGTTTTCGTGTTCGGCAATTTGCTTGCACTCATGTAACGAAAGCTTAAAATAAAGCTCTGTAATTTGATGGTACATGATAAATATTTCCTCGTCGGGGAATGGCGTTTTCGGACTTTGCAAACTCAGCAAAGTATCCAAGTGGATATAATCCCAGTAGGTAAGGAAATCTGCGTATAAAAGGCCGTCTAAGTAAGAGACCATATCTTGTCCCATAGCTTCGTATTTCTCTTGAAGCAGGGTTAATTTTTCTTTGATTTGTGGCGTAAGTTCCATATTGTTCTTGTCTTTCACACGGTTTGGTCGTGTTTGTTTATATTTAAACCGACCCTGAAATAAATTCAGGGTGACGTACTATTTTCGTCATGCTGAATTTATTTCAGCATCTGTTAGAAAGACAATAACTAGCTTGGCCTATCGATAATAAGCGTAAAACTGGAAGTTTGTACCCGAGATGCTAAAGTCATTGGAAACTTTTTTATAGTCGTTTTGTCATTCTGAGCGCAGCGAAGAATCTATAAGATAGTCGCTGTAAAGAAACGGATTCTTCGCTGCGCTCAGAATGACAGGGTGCTTAGCCCGATAATATGTTTAGCTTTAAAGTTAGTATAAAACCCTAAACTTAATCGTATGCTCAATCTTTTTTAAGGATTTAAACAGCTGCTTGTCGTACTCAGCATTGATATCTGTAATGGCATAGCCGATGGTGCTGTTGGTCATTAAAAACTGGCCGACAATGTTGATATTATGCTTGGCGAAAATGGTATTGATTTGTGCCATAATGCCGGGCACGTTTTTATGGATATGAATTAAACGGTGTGATTTAGCAATAGCTGGCAACTGCAAATTAGGGAAATTGCTACTCAAATACGTAGCACCTTTGTTCATGAAATCTGCCACACGCTTAGGTATAAATAGCGAATTTCTCGGATTGCCTTTCGGATCATCGAAAACTACAATACCCATTTCGTTGCAAATATGTAGAGAGAATTTGTTCTTGGCATTGCCCAAATAACCGATTGTTTTCAGTTTTACGGCTCGCTTCAATTTATCCTCTTCTATTTTTTCGCCATTAGCTAGAAATAACATCCCAACATCGGCTACGTACTTCTCCTCAAACTCTGTTTTGTGTCTGATAGAAAATCCATCTTTTTTTAGGAACGCAATTGTTTCTTCTGGAACATCGCCAATTACCAAACATAAAATCCTATTTTTAGGATAAGAGATTGACTGTGGCAGATTGTTTACGTATAAGAACTCATCGAAACTTGGCGTTACGTGGTCTGCTTTGGTAACAATGCTTTCTCTGGCGATGTTTTCGGTAAAAGCATAGAACTTTTTAATCAAGCCACTTTCACGTAATTGGTAATCAGAATAACCATCGCCAATGCCATATAAATTGCCTTGTAATTGTAATTGGTGCATCAGTTTTACTTTTCCGCCTTCTTCACTTAACGGGTTAGCATGGTCGTAATCAATGATTTTTCCATCGCCTGTGGTTACAAAAGTATTGGCGTAAATATTCTCTTTTTTAATGTGGTATTGGCTAACCACTGGCGTAATAAACTCCTTAAATCCACCAGAAACAATTAAAACTTCATCGGCATGTTTTTTAAAAAATTCCGCATTGCGAGAAAAAGATTTAGACACTTTTTTCTTTAAATGCTTGATGAGTTTTTGTAGATCTTCTTCACTCGCTTCGAGCAATTTTACACGCTGCGCCAAGCTCTCCGAAAATGATAATTTGCCCTCCATCGCTAAATTGGTGTAGTCTTCTATCTTCTGATAAATGGCTTCGCGATCTGGATGTTTTGCCAAAGAAATTCGAGCTAACTCGTCTAAGGCTTCTACTTGGGTAAAGGTGCTATCAAAATCGATGATGTAAAAGTTCTGTTGTTTCATTATTTATTTAGGATTTCAGGTTGATTTTCCCGCAGATTTTGTTTTCACATTAATCGGTATTCATCAGTGGGATTATCATTATTTAAGTGCATTGCAAACTTCGGCAATGCTCTGGTTTAAGGGTTTAAATTTAAAGTTTAGGGTATCTGTTATTTTTTGGTTGGTGTAATAACTTAAGTTAAAGCTACTGCGGGCAGCATCTTTAGTTAATGCCGCCGCCTTTCCGGTAAATAAAGAGGCAAATTTTGCAGCACGCCAAGCAATGCCTAACATCCAGCGTTTGGCTTCTTTGGTGGGCGGCTTAATGCCGAAACCTTTGGCAATCTCTGCAAAAAAATCTCTATAGTGCAAATTGTCGGCGCTCAAGGTGTATCGTTCTTCGCTAATACCGCTTTCCATCAGTAAAATCATGCATTTGGCCACATCTTCTACATCTACAATGCCAGTAGCACCATCTGTATAGAATTTTAAACCTTCCTTTACCAATTTAAAAATGGCACCGCTGCCAGTAAAGCCAGCATTTTTGCCAATAATTACCGCTGGGTTTACAATCACAGCATCCAATCCTTCGGCAATGCCACGCCACACTTCCATTTCGCCTTGATATTTAGAAATGGCATAATTATGTGCTTTAGGGTCGTAATCCCAGAAATGTTTTTCAGAGATTAGCTCATCCTTTTTGGGAAAACCTAATGCGGCAATTGAACTTACATGCAACAAACGAATATTGTTCTCTAAGCAAAGATTTACAATGTTGGCAGTACCTTCTATGTTAATTTTTAAAAGTTTGGCCTTGTCTTTCGGATCAAATGATACGGTAGCGGCACAGTGGTAAACTTTGGTAACGCCTTCAAAAGCATCGGCCAAATTTTCTGGCTCGTTGATGTCTGCAATATGCCAAGTAACTAAGGTATTGTTTTGTAGTAAAGCCGGAATTTTTGAGCTGCTTCGCCTAAGGGCCCGCACCAGTAGATTTTGGTCCGTAAGTTGTTTTACCAATTCTGCCCCTAAAAAACCTGTAGCACCTGTAACAAGTATCATTTCATCTGTTTATAGATTACCAGTTTAAGCACAAAATTTAAAAATGCGCTTAATATGTGCTTTCAAAAATAGATATTTGGGGGCAAACATTTTAATAGCTTTATGACTTTGTCAGATTTTTTTTCTCCGATTGATACCGAAAAGTTTACGCCTAAACATGGTTTCTTAACTAGCCAGTTGGGTGTTAAGGTAGAATTTTATACTGATACCTTTCCGGATTTGGAAGAAAAAAAATATGATTTGGCCATTATTGGTGTAAAAGATGACAGGGGAGCAGTGAATAACAATGGTTGCTCTTTAGCGCCAGATTATTTTCGTGAACAATTTTACTTGCTTAATGAAGGAAATTTTTCTGCAAAAATTATCGATCTAGGAAATATTATTGCTGGGCAAGCAGTCTCTGATACCTATTTTGCACTTAAAACTGTAGTGACCGAATTGGTAAAGTTGGATATTGTGCCCATCATTATTGGTGGCGGACAGGATTTAACCTATGCGCAGTACATGGGCTATGAAAATTTGGAGCAAAAAGTAGATTTGCTGGTGGTTGATAATCGTTTTGATTTGGAGCAAGATGAAATTGAAGATGTTGCTACTACTTCACAGAGTTATTTAACCAAGATTTTCTTTCACCAACCTAATTACCTATTTAATTTTAGCAACATGGGCTATCAAACTTATTTTGTTAGTCAGGATAGTTTACGGGTAATGGATAAGTTATATTTTGATGTACACCGCTTGGGCGAATTTGTTTCTGATTTATCGGTTTCGGAGCCTGTAATTCGCAATGCGAATATGGTGAGCTTTGATATGGGCGCCATTCGTTCTAGTGATGCTTGTGGTAATTCCAACATGGTTCCCAACGGATTTTATGGCGAAGATGCTTGTCGTATTGCCCGCTACGCCGGTATGAGCGATAAGCTCACTTCCATTGGTTTCTATGAGTTTAATCCTGCTTTTGATAAAGGCGGACAAACGGCAATGTTGCTTTCGCAAATGGTTTGGTACTTTGTAGATGGTTATTACAGCCGCAAAAAAGATTTTCCGTTAACTCCAAAGTCTCAATATATCATTTACAGAGCAAGTGTAAACGATGGGGCCACTGAAGTGAATTTTGTAAAGAGTAAAAAATCTGACAGATGGTGGATGCAGGTGCCTTACCCTGCTAATGGTTCTAAAAATGAGCGTTTTCATTTAGTGCCTTGCAAGTACGAAGATTACAATACTGCCGTTAAAGGAGAAATGCCCGATTTATGGTGGCGCACCTACCAAAAACTAACCTAATTTTACAAAAGTGGTACGAGATATTCGTATATTTGACTAACAACGTATATCGCTATAAACAATAAGGCCGTTTAATACAGCTCGGCAAGTAAAACAAATTAAACTTAAATAAGCCGTCATGAGTTGGTCTTGGCAGTTTATTACTAATGAAAACAAATTTAAAAAGATGAAACCATCCCGATTTATCGGATAGCTTCATCATAAATGAAAACAAATTTAAAAAGATGAAAAAAATAATTCTTTCGGCCATCTTGTTATCTCCGGTAGCATTAATGGCTCAATCAGATTTTACTTTAAAAGGCGCTACAAAAACTGTGGCTAATGGCAATAAAGTATATTTGGTTTATGCAGAAAACGGCCAAAGACTAACCGACTCTGCTATCGTTAGCAACGGTGCTTTCGAGTTTAAAGGTAAAGTAACCAATCCGGTAATGGGTAATGTTTTCAATAACGTTAACCCTTACAAAAAAGGTGCAAATACCAAGAACATGGACTATACAGCTTTATATATAGAGCCAGGAAACATTACTTTAAATAGTAAGGATAGTTTAAAATCTGCTGTTGCGGGTGGTACTCAAGCAAATATTGATAATGCCAAGTTAAGCGCCTCATTAAAGTCTTTTACAGATCAAGAAAAAGCACTTAATGAAGAGTACGCAACGTATACGAAAGAGCAAAAAGAAGATAGTAAGGTAATGGATGTACTAATTGCTAAGTTCGATGCTATTAAAGCTCAAAAAACTCCAGTTTATTTGAAGTTCGTTAGAGAAAATCCAAAATCTTACATTAGCTTAATGCAGCTAGGCGCTTTAGCTAGTAATGATAAAGTGGTAGGCGAGGTAGAAAAATTATATGCTGCACTTTCGCCAGAGTTAAAAGCAACTAAAGTGGGGCAATCTATTCCTGCTACTATCGAAGCGACTAAAAAAACAGCCGTAGGTGTAATGGCAATGGATTTTACACAAAACGACCCGGATGGCAAGCCAGTAAAACTATCTGATTTTAAAGGTAAATACGTTTTGGTAGATTTTTGGGCAGCATGGTGTGGCCCTTGTAGACAAGAAAATCCTAATGTGGTTGAAGCTTTCGCTAAGTTTAAAGATAAAAACTTTACCGTTTTAGGCGTTTCTTTAGATGGAGGCAGTACTAGAACAACAAAAGAGCAATGGTTAAAAGCCGTTGAAGATGATAAATTAACTTGGACTCATGTTTCTGATTTACAGGGTTGGAGTAATGCAGTTTCTACTGCTTGGGGAATTAGAAGTATCCCTGCAAACTTTTTAATTGATCCTAGCGGTAAAATTGTAGCAAAAGATTTAAGAGGTAATGCATTACATAACAAGCTTGCTGAAGTTTTAGATAAAAAAACAAAGTAGTCTTCGTTTAAGAAGCTTTAAAAGCCTCAATTATTAACTTAATTGGGGCTTTTTGCTTGTGTAAATTTTTGCTCCAATTAAAACAGTGCAATAGTATTTTAAGCAATTTATTTTATTAGCCAGTGTTCGGAAGATTGAAATTACTTACAAAGCAAGTGAAGGACTTCCTGCTAAATCAATATTCCTAAAACCACAAAAACTACCCCTACAAACGAGATTAGAAATGCAGGTTTGCCAAACAGTAGTCCTAAAACTAAGCCCGCAATAATTAGGAAAGATCCAATCCAGATATAGCTAAAAGAACTGGCTTTAGTGCCGTTTGTAACTGACGCATTTTGGCGTTGGATACTTTCAGATTTAACTGTGCTACTGTCTTTATTGTTAAGTTGATTTGATGTTTGGTTTGTTTTGCCCGTAGTTGTATCTACAATGCTGGGTCTAACACTACTCACTTTTTTTGGCGCAGGGGTTTCCTCTACAGTTTTTTGTTTTGTTCCAATTTGTGCTTTTGTACTAGAGGTTGCCACAACAGGCTTAGTGGCAGCTTTTGTGTTTAATGGTTTTTTAGCCGACTGTTTTTGTTGGTTGGTTGCAGTTTTAACCGAGCTTGGGGTTTTAGTGGGTGCCGTTTTGCCCCTGTGTACCGTATTTGTAGCAACGGGAGTGTTATCTGCCGGTAGTTGTACAATTTCTTTTTCGGGAACAATTTCTTTGGCGGTAATTACTACGCTTACTCGTTTTGGTTGTTCTTGTTGCGAAAAACCTAATGCAGGCAGTAACATTAACCCCCAAAAAAGGATCACATTAAAAATTGATTTATTTAAATTACTGATCAAGTTACAATTGTTGAGTTCATACTAACAATTAAAAACATGCCAATTAACCCCTGCAGGTAGCTGTGATGATAAAAATCCCGACTAGTGCCATGCTTTAGGCCTAGACGGGATGTGGGTAATTGCATCTCGTAAATACAAGTTTACGAATAAATGCTGATAAATGAGAAAACTTTGCCTCAGTTTGAGGTTACATCAAATCAAAGCCAATGTCTTCACGGAAATATTTTCCGTCAAAATATATTCTTGCTGCATCTGCTGTAGCACACTGCAAAGCTTCAAATTGGGTGTCTTTAACGCTGCTAACTGCCAAAACTCTGCCGCCATTGGTTTTTACTACCCCGCCTTCTGAAGCAGTGCCAGCATGAAAAACGTATGAATCTCTCACATTGTCTAGCCCAGAAATGGCTTTTCCTTTTTCGTAATCGCCAGGATATCCACCAGCAACAATTACAACGGTTGCCGCATTTTTAGGGCTAATTTTGATTTCGTAATTACCTAATTCTTTGTTGGCACTCGCCAAGAAAAGTTCCACCAAATCATTTTCAATTCTTGGGATCACACTTTCCGTTTCCGGATCGCCCATGCGAGCATTGTATTCAATTACGTAAGGCTCTTCGCCAACTTTGATCAAGCCAAAGAAAATGAAACCCGTGTAATCTATACCCTCGCTGGCCAAACCATTTACCGTTGGCTTAATGATACGCTCTTCTATTTTATTTAGAAACTCTTCGTTAGCAAACGGAACTGGAGACACCGAGCCCATGCCGCCAGTGTTTAAGCCTGTATCGCCTTGGCCAATACGTTTGTAGTCTTTTGCTTCTGGTAAAATCACGTAGTTTTTTCCATCGGTTAAGATAAATACAGAAAGCTCAATGCCGGTTAAAAATTCTTCTATCACAACGGTAGATCCGGCGTTTCCAAATTTGCCACCCAACATTAGCTTCAATTCCTCTTGCGCTTCGGCAATGCTATCTAAAATCAAAACACCTTTACCAGCTGCTAAACCATCTGCTTTTAGCACAATTGGTGTAGCATGGGTAGAGAGATATTCTAATCCTTCGGCTAAATTCTCATTGGTAAACGATTTAGACTTTGCCGTTGGGATGTGATGGCGCTCCATAAACTGCTTAGAAAAATCTTTACTTCCTTCTAAAATGGCGCCTTCTTTTTTAGGGCCAATTACCGGGATGTGTTTTAATTCTTCATCGTTAACAAAAAAATCGTGAATACCCAATACCAAAGGCTCTTCGGGGCCAACCACTAGTAGTTCAATCTTTTCTTTTAAAGCAAGTCCTTTCACGGCTTCAAAATCATTTGGATTGATGTTTACATTTTTGCCGTAATTGGCGGTGCCAGCATTACCAGGAGCTATAAAAAGATTAGTACATTGCTCCGATTGGCTTAATTTCCAAGCAAAAGCACATTCTCTTCCGCCAGAACCTATTATTAAGATATTCATACCACAAAGATATGTGTTTATGCTTATTAGGAATATAAAATGTAAAAAGAATGCTTTAGTAGTGAGTAGTTTACTCTGCTAAGCTATTTTAGATAGTTAGGAATATTTTTAATTGGAATGTTGATAAACTAAAATTAAATCACTTATTTAGTACGAAATATATACAGTACATGAAAAAATTACGTCTCTTATTTATATTGCTCTTCGGGGTAATTTTTGCTTTTACAGGATGTAAAAAGGACGATAACTCCTCGAACTCTAATCGTTTACAAGGAAGATGGGACTTGACGGAGTTTGTTTGGGAAAATTATATCGATGGAAAGTTAATTCCACCAAGTCCAGGAACCTCATATGGGACTACTACAGATTATATCGTTTTTAAGGGAAATACATATATTATTTATGACAAAGATGAGGAAATTGAAGAACAAGGAACTTTTACTTTGGAAGGAGATGTCTTATCCGTTAAAAACCATAATTTAACTATGTCATTCCCAATAAAATGGAAAGGGGATACGCAGTTCGTTATTACTAATAAATATGATATCTCTGTAAGCAAAAAGGAGTATCAAATACTTACTTCTACTTATACAAAACATAAATAAAATTGGATATAGGTATTTGCCAAACCTATGTTAGTATTCGGTTAAAACTGCAATCAAATTTTGGTATATAAAAGATTAAAACTAGATTTGCTTGCAGTAATGAGGCATCTCGTAACCATTTCTTTAGTGTTTTTTAGTCTTTCGCACTTGGCCAAAGCCGAGCGTATGGACGGACTACGCTATTTAACCGAAAGGTACTGTGCCAAAACACAAACAACCGTAGAGCAATCTGCTGTACGTTCGGTTCAAGATTTACAAGATCTTCCTCATTTTATCTTGTCTAATAATCAGTTGAGCGCCATTGGTGTAATCTCCAATAAAAACTGCTCAAAATACAATATTACCAATCAGCCGCTACTTTATGCTGCCGAATTGGAAAATCCTAGAAACAATAGCCCCTAGCTTAAAAGTCCGATGTTCGATGTCGGAAGTTCGAGAGTTTACCGTTAAAGCGCTACAAAGTCAAGTTGTCATAACACAATTTAATGGCTTGGTTGTTGTGTAACGTCGAACGTCTATTGGACTGTGTTTGAAGACAAGAAGCAATAATATCCATTGCACTATAAAACTATATATTATCATCCGACTTCGGGCATCCGACTTCGGACAATTAATCAATAAAACAATAAAAACATGTTAGGATTTTTAGCCAAGATATTTGGAAGCAAATCAGAAAGAGATATCAAGGCGTTACAGCCAATCGTTGCACAAATCAACGAAGAATATGCAAAATTATCATCGTTAACTAATGATGAACTTAGAAATAAAACCATCGAATTTAAGGCAACCATTGCCTCGGCTTTGGCTACTATAGATGATAAAATTGCAGCTTTAAAGGCACAAGCAGAAAGCCCAGAACTTTCATTAAACGAAAAAACAAATCTTTACGATGAGGTTGATGCGCTAGGCAAAGAGCGTAATGTAGAGTTGGAGAAGGTGCTGCAGCAGATTTTACCTCAAGCTTTTGCTGTAGTAAAAGAAACATCACGTCGTTTAAGCGAAAATGAGCAGTTAGAGGTAACTGCCACAGCATTCGACAGAGAAATTGCCACTAGAAAAAGCAACGTAAAAATTGTTGGCGATAAAGCGTTATGGGCTAACAAGTGGGATGCTTCGGGTACAGAAGTACTTTGGAACATGGTGCATTACGATGTGCAGTTGATAGGTGGTATGGTGCTAAACAGTGGTAAAATAGCAGAGATGGCTACTGGTGAGGGTAAAACCTTAGTGAGTACCTTGCCTGC
Organism: Pedobacter ureilyticus; assembly: GCF_005925345.1. Lineage (GTDB taxonomy): Bacteria > Bacteroidota > Bacteroidia > Sphingobacteriales > Sphingobacteriaceae > Pedobacter > Pedobacter ureilyticus. The sequence continues at coordinate 140,331 of NZ_SSHJ01000004.1, read as the reverse complement.
TTATTTAAATGCGTTGGCTGGTCAAGGTGTACACATTGTAACGGTGAACGATTACCTTGCTCGTCGTGATAGTGAATGGAACGGGCCATTATTTGAATTCCATGGTTTAAGTGTAGATTGTATCGATAAACACCAACCCAACTCTGAAGAACGTAGAAAAGCTTACTTAGCAGATATCACGTACGGAACTAATAACGAATTCGGTTTCGATTACCTGCGTGACAATATGTCGCAAACACCAGATCAATTGGTGCAACGTAAATTGCATTTTGCAATGGTAGATGAGGTCGATTCAGTATTAATTGATGATGCTCGTACACCATTGATCATTTCTGGTCCAGTTCCTTTCGGCGATCAGCACGAGTTTCACGAACTGAAACCACGAATTGAACGTTTGGTAAACGCTCAAAAAGCTTACGTGCAGTCTGCGTTAAACTCGGCTAAAACTTTAATCAATAGCGGTAATGCTGGTACAGAAGAAGGCGAAGGCGGTTTGGCTTTGTTACGTGCCCATAGAGGTTTGCCAAAAAATAAAGCGTTAATTAAGTTTTTAAGTGAAGGCAGCAACAGGCAAACCTTGCTTAAAACAGAGAACTACTACATGGCAGATCAGTCTAAGAATATGCCTAAGGTAGATGCTGAGTTGTTCTTCTATATCGATGAGAAAAACAATCAAGTAGAGTTGACTGAAAAAGGTATCGAAATGATTACCCAACAGGGCGAAGATCCGGGCTTTTTCGTGTTACCAGATGTAGGTACAGAAATTGCCGAAATTGAAAAATCTAACTTAAGCAATGAAGAGAAAATTGCTAATAAGGATGCTTTAATGCGTGATTACGCTGTAAAGGCAGAGCGTATCCACTCTATCAACCAATTGTTAAAAGCTTATACTTTATTCGAAAATGATGTAGAGTATATTGTTGATGAAGGTAAGATCAAGATTGTAGATGAGCAAACCGGTCGTATCATGGAAGGTCGCCGTTATTCTGATGGTTTGCACCAAGCCATTGAGGCAAAAGAGAATGTAAAAGTAGAAGATGCTTCACAAACTTATGCTACTGTTACTTTACAAAACTATTTCCGTATGTACCACAAACTTTGCGGTATGACCGGTACAGCAACTACAGAGGCTGGCGAGTTTTGGTCTATCTATAAATTAGATGTGGTAGAAATTCCTACCAATAGAGTAATTTCTAGAAAAGATGAGCAAGATTACGTTTATCGTACCGTAAGAGAAAAATATAACGCAGTAGCAGAAGAGATTGTAAAATTAACCGAAGCTGGTCGTCCGGTATTGGTAGGTACCACCTCGGTAGAAATATCTGAGTTGTTAAGCCGTATGTTGAAGTTGCGTGGTATTAAGCACAATGTGTTAAATGCCAAAATGCACCAAAGAGAGGCTGATATTGTGGCAGAAGCTGGACAACCAGGTCAGGTAACTATTGCTACCAACATGGCTGGTCGTGGTACGGATATTAAATTAGGGCCAGGTGTAAAAGATGCTGGTGGTTTGGCCATTATAGGTACCGAGCGCCACGAGTCTCGTCGTGTAGACAGACAGTTGCGTGGTCGTGCTGGTCGTCAAGGAGATCCTGGAACTTCGCAGTTCTTCGTGTCACTAGAAGATAACTTGATGCGTTTATTCGGATCAGAGCGTATCTCTAACATCATGGTGCGTATGGGTATCGAAGATGGCGAGGTAATCCAACACTCTATGATTACCAACTCTATAGAAAGAGCACAGAAAAAAGTAGAAGAAAACAACTTTGGGGTACGTAAGCGTTTGCTAGAGTACGATGATGTAATGAACTCGCAACGTACCGTAATTTATGCAAAACGTAGAAACGCTTTATTTGGCGATCGTTTAGATGTAGACATGAGCAACATGATTTTTGATGTTGTTGAAGACGTAATTACAGAATACAAAGAAAGCAGCAACTACGAAGGTTTTAAACTAGAAGTAATTAAGAACTTCTCGGTAGATACGGAGATTTCTGAACAAGAATTTAGCAGCAAGAAAATTCCAGATCTATCTGAGAAATTATTCGAAGAAGTTACAGCTTTTTACCATCGCAAATCGGAAGGTATCGTTAATCAAGCTATGCCTGTACTAAAAGAAGTTTTTGCAGATAGAGGCGATATGATTGAGCAGATTGTGGTGCCTTTTACTGATGGCATGCGTCAAATTCAGGTTCCGGTAGAATTGAAAAAAGCTATTGAGAACAACGGAAGAGAAATCACTAAAGCGTTTGAGAAAACTATCATCTTGGCTTTAATAGATGACAGTTGGAAAGAGCATTTACGTGAAATGGATGAGTTGAAGCAATCTGTACAAAATGCAGTCTACGAACAAAAAGATCCATTGATTATCTATAAGATGGAGGCCTTTAATTTGTTCAAAGGCATGTTAAATATCGTGAACAAGGAAGTAGTGAGTTTCTTGTTTAAAGGTGGTATCCCGATGCAGCAGGAAGCAGAACAGGTAAGAGAAGCAGTAGCTCCAAAACCTCAGCCCAAACTAAATGCAACTAAAAAAGAATACGGCGATGAGTCTGATTTAGATTTAGTAGGCGATACTCGTGAGCCGCAACCTTTGCAACCGATTAGAAAAGAAGCAACGGTGGGCAGAAACGAACCTTGCCCTTGCGGAAGTGGTAAGAAGTTTAAAAATTGCCATGGTGTGAATGCTTAACTGCCCCTCTAAATCTCCCCTAAGGGGAGACTTTATGAGTTTAAAATATAATTTTCAAGCCTCGAATTTTCTTCGGGGCTTTTTTGTTAGTTTGTCCCGTCCTGAAAAAAGTTAACCAATTAAAAGTCAGTTGTAGATGCTTGGCTACATTCCGCTTTTACCCGCCCCTAATTTGAGATTCGGATTGATAGATTAAAGAAAAGCACCAGGAGCCGCTATGCCAATACTTGTGCTGGATGAAAATTCGCTTATGCTATATAAAAGAAAAGACTAAAGAAGCTAGCTATTGGGGCAAAATAAAATCCCTATACTTGCTAGTAAGGGATTTCTAAATTGTCTGCCGTGAACGAGCGGATTAAAAGCAGAGCCAAACTGTACCATCGTAGATTAAGGTTAACCCTAATTGGTTAGTTTTACCAAAATTTGTAAAATTTGATGTGTCGTAATCATTGTTATTTTGGCGGAATTTTTTGCCGTTTGGATTTACCGTTGAGTTTACATTGTCTGTAAATATGTAGATAACTAAGCCCGTGCTAGGTGCAGAAGGTAACGTTACACCGTAATTACCTTTAATGAAAACAACTTGAGAAGTGTTTGTTAAAGTAGTGCCATTAGCTGTAACGGGTGTCACTGCTAGCAAACCTCCGCCACCACCGCCACTAGGGGTAGCCCAAGTGCCATCGCCTCTTAAATAAGTGGATGCGCTTGCAGTTCCCGAGCCCAACCGAGCCGTGGCAACAGTACCCGAACTAACGTTGCTTGCGTTTAAGCTGGTTAAATTTGCACCGCTAATTGCTGGTAGCGAGGTAATAGAAAGTACACCCGAAGAACTTACTGTAGCATTTCCACTTAACGTTACTGGTGTTTGTGGAGCAAAGGGAGTTGAACCTGTTAAATAGATTTGTCCTGCCGCCGTGCCATTGCTAAAACCTGTGCCTTGTGGTCCCTGTGGCCCTGCTGGTCCAATGGCTCCTTGTAGCCCCGAAGCTCCAGTGGCTCCGGTAGGTCCTGCTACACCTTGTGGTCCCTGTGGACCAGCAACACCAGTATCGCCTTTAGCACCCAGTAATATCCAGTTTTTAACGGTTGGCGTGCCTTGGTTAAAGTAAAATCCGCTGGTGCCATCAGTTTGGTAAACCAGTAGCCCGGTTGCCGGCGAAGCAATGAGGTTGCGCTGGGCCGCCGTCATTCTTGGTATCAGCATACCTTTGTCGGTACTTTTAACATCTAGCATGGCACTGTTGTCTGCTGCCGATGCATCGGTATTGATACCTACATTCTGTGCGTTGGCATAGAATGAAATAGGGAAAATAAATAGTAAGGGTAAAAATTTAGCCTTCATATAGCAATTAATTTTTGATGAATTTTAGTTGTTGATTTGAATTAGCAGTAACTATTTGTATAAAATAAACACCAATAGGTAGTGCGGAAACATCGAAAGAAAAATGATTTAAGCCAGGTACAGCATTTACACTTTTGTTCAGCTCCACTTTTCCTATGCTAGAAATTACAGCGAGTTTTACCTGTTGCGCAAGTGGCAGGTAAAATGTGCCATTGATATTTTTAGCTGTTGGGTTTGGATAAATATTTGCCTGCTCTTCTTTCGTTAAAGAAAAATTAATGGGTATAATATTAGAAAAATTAGTTTTTCCATCTTTATCTACGGCAGTAATGCGATAATAATTGATGCCCAAAAGCGGATTGATATCGTTTACTGTATAATTATTGTCTTTTGAGGTCTCGCTTTTAGATCTTACTTCCGAAAAAGAAACAAATCTTTTGCCATCGTAACTTTTTTCTGTAAGGAAATGGCTTACGTCTACCTCATTTAATGTTAGCCAGTTTAAGGTAACACCTACCTTCTGTATTTTTCCAGACAGTTTTAGTAAAGAAAGCGGCAACGTAAAGTCATTTACCAACGACATGCGGCCGAAGCTGTTAACTCCGCTAACTTCTACATAATTTTGGGCTGCGTTTATGGTGCTAGTTAATCCAGACCAGGTTGCGCCATTGTCTTCCGATTGCATGAACCTCAGCTGGTTTTCTTGCAAGCTATTTAATTCTCCATCAAGATAAAGAAATCTTAAAGTGGCGTTTAAATTTGTATTGTTGGTTGGTTCAATCTCAAAAAAACGTTTAATAGACTGATTGCTGCCATCAGAAATTGCGTAGTTACCTCGTCTTATGATGGTGTTACCCAAATTACTTGCGGTTGTTATTGCTACACCTAGGTTGCCGGCATTAACCGCCGCAGGTGCATTCAAGCTAGCTTCTCTTACCACATATCCAGAGTTTCCAGTCGCAAAACTGTTGTTATTTTCGTTCAATAATGTTCCGGTATTACCAAGGTTAAGGTTGTAGCCGTTAAGATCTAAAATACCCGAACCAAAATCAAACGAACCGCTAAGAAGTAAGTTGTTCGCTAATGCGAGTTTACTACCTGTACTTTTTGCCAAGTAAATGTGCTTTATCGTTGTGTTTCCGCTGATGGTGTTATCAGCACTGCCTGAAAAAATGAATTTTCCATCTCCTGATAACGTACCATTACCGTAATCTAGAGAAATATTTGCTAAGTTAATATTAGCACCCGAGCCAACAACTACAGCTGCACCGTTAGAGATTTTCATTTGTGCGTTGGCGACAGTATTCAATAATAATGCGCAAAATAGAAATGAACAGAGAGGTTTATATTTCATAATATTCGTATTAGGAGTAAATTTATTTATTTTTTTTAAACGGATATAATTTTTTATGATTTAGGGTTGCTAAATGCATCTACCTTAAGGTAATTTAACTAATATTAAGGTTTAAGCTTTCCATGCCTCCCAAACTCTAAACTACGCTATGTAAGTTTTTGAAATATTGTATGGTTTCCCTTAAAAGAGATTTGTTTTAGCAGATTAGAATATCGATTTTTGCAAACCCAACGTAATTGTTCTCGTTATATTAAGAGATGTTTATTTAACTACCGAGGCACAATTTGAAGTAAATGAAAATACCATTAGTTATAATTTCTGTTTTGTTAAGCGTTACCTCCTTTGCCCAAACCAAGGGAGAGGTAATTGTGGTAAAAGATCCTTTGATAGACAGTCTCATTGCCAAACGAATTGAGTTAAACAAAGCAAGGCCAACCGCTACAAATCCAACAGGGTCGGCTATCGTTTCTTCAATGGGTTACAGAGTGCAGATTTATTACGGATCAGATAGGCGTGAGGTGTTTGCGCAACAAGCACAGTTTAAATCAGAATACCCTAAATTAAACACCTATATCACTTACAAAGAACCAAACTATTATTTAAGAGTTGGTGATTACCGTACTAAGCTAGAGGCCCAAAAGTTTTTGAACGAACTACGGCCAAGCTACCCCACACTGTTTATTTTTAGAGAAAAGATAAACGCACCAATTTTAGAATAAAGTTTAATCGTAGAACTGGTTCATCGGTTAATCGCTATGGCAGGTTACAGTTTACCAGTCAACCAAATCAACAGTTAACCCAAACTAAACATGAAACAAAAAATACAAGAACTAGCCACTCAAATTTTTAACGAAGTAGTAGCTTTTCGTCAACATTTACACGCTAACCCAGAATTATCTTTTAAAGAGTTTGAAACGGCTAAGTTTGTGAAAGATAAGTTGGCTGCTTGGGGTATTCCGTTTACAGAGATGGCCAACACAGGTGTGGTAGGCTTAATTACTGGCGCTTTGCCATCAGATCAGGTCATCGCTTTGCGTGGCGATATGGATGCACTGCCAATTACAGAAGCGAATGATAAACCTTATACCTCTAAAAATCCGGGTGTAATGCATGCTTGTGGACACGATGTGCATACTTCTTCGTTATTAGGTACGGCATACATCCTTAACCAATTAAAAGAAGAGTTTGCAGGGACGGTGAAACTTGTTTTTCAGCCGGCAGAGGAAATTTTACCTGGTGGCGCTAGTATCATGATTAAAGAAGGTGTATTAGAAAATCCTAAGCCACAAGCTATTGTTGGTCAGCACGTAATGCCGTTAATTGATGCGGGTAAAGTTGGTTTTCGTTCGGGTATTTACATGGCTTCTACCGACGAAATTTACGTAACCGTAACGGGCAAAGGTGGCCATGGTGCGCAACCTCATCAAAATATCGATCCGGTTTTAATTACTTCACATATTATTGTTGCCTTGCAGCAAATTGTAAGTCGTAATGCCGATCCACGTTTGCCTTCGGTGCTTTCTTTCGGTAAGGTAATCGCTAACGGCGCAACTAATGTAATTCCTAATGAAGTAAAATTGGAAGGTACTTTTAGGACGCTAAACGAGGACTGGAGAAACGAAGCTCACCGTTTAATGAAGAAAATGGCCGAGGGTATTGCAGAAAGCATGGGGGGAAGTTGTCATTTCGATATCCACAGAGGTTATCCATTTTTAATTAATGAAGAAAAATTAACGAACAATGCTCGAGCCTGTGCCGAAGAATATTTAGGAAAAGAAAACGTTTTAGACTTAGATATCTGGATGGCAGCTGAAGATTTTGCGTACTACTCTCAAGTAACCGATGCTTGCTTTTACCGTTTGGGTACGGGTAATGCTGCTAAAGATACTTGCCACTCGGTGCATACGCCAAATTTTGATATCGATGAGGATGCTTTAAAAACTTCTACAGGTTTAATGGCTTATATTGCATTGAAACAATTAGGGAATTAAATCGGTTGTTTAGTTGGTTTGTCGTTTTTTTATGCTGCCAACGTGAAACTTATAACTTCTATCGTGAAGAATTGTTTTATTGTTGAATTGCAGTATTGTTGGTTAATAATAGCTAGATAGCTAGTTCCTTGAACCACTATTGCTACTGTAAATTGCCAACTGTAAACTGAATAACGGCTTTGTGTTCTTTGTGCCTTTGTGGTTCAAAATTGGAATAAATGAAAAAACTTTGCTTTATAATACTTTTGTTGTTTTTTGTTGGTGCTAGCGCTCAGCAAATTCCTCGTTTTAATCCAGATACGATAAAAACCATTACACTAGATTCTGTAGTCAATATCAAGGCAAAGCGATTAAATATCGAAACTTTTATCGATGCTATTATTAATGATACTAGCTTTTATGAGGCATTCAGAAATATGAAGAAATATACTTTCATTGCCGAAAATAGGGTGTTTACTTACGATAAAAAAAACAAGGTTGATGGAAAAATTTATCGCAAGATAAGGCACAACAACGATGGTCCTTATAAAATGGAGTATTTGGTAAAAGAGGATGCTGGCAAGATTTATAAAAAAAACGGGAAATATCAGTTGTATACCGTAGAGATGTTCGATTATATCTTTATGAATGCCTATAATACTGATTTTGCTCCGGCTGCGGCACCAAGTACAGGAAAAAAAGGCGGAAACGAAGGTTATAAAGACAAGCTTAAAACTTTAATCTTTAATCCGGGGCGGCCTATTAAAGGCATTCCGTTTATTGGTAGTAAAACAGAAATATTTACTGCCAATATGCGCCAATATTACGATTATACGTTCTACAGTGGTACTTATTTAGATTCCATTCCGGTCTATCGTTTCAAAGTATCGGTAAAGCCAGATCTTTCTAAATGGACAAAAGACGGCATCATGATCAAAGAGTTGGTCACGATTTTCGATAAGCGTAATTTTGAAATTTTAGGACGCTACGTGGATATGAAGTACAGCAACATGCTCTTTGATTTTGATGTGCAGATGAACATCGAAATGAGCTACTTTAATGAAGTAAAGCTGCCTACCAAAATTACTTATCAGGGTAATTGGGATTATCCATTAAAGAAAGAAGAAAGGGCAAGTTTTTTGGTCTTGCACAAAGATTACCGCTTAGGAAATAGTAAGTAGTTAAGGTTTTAGCGCAATATCGTTAAAAATGTATTTGCTCAGCTTTTGCGACATATTTTGGTAGTCGATCTTTTCTTTATCGGCATCAATCTTAAGCTCGGCACCGTGTATCACATTGTGTAAGGCAATACTTAGCCCAGCTACGGCAGCAGTACCCCCAGCGCCAACCAATACAGCTACGGCACCATCATCTACAGATTGAGCTGCTACAATAGCGCCGCCCACTAAAGCACCAGTAACTATAGCGTAACCCACATCACTATGATGTTTCAAAATTTTAATTTTCTTTATTTTTTGGTAGGCAATGGCTCTTGTCATTTCTTTCTTATCAACCAATACCAAGGCCGTATCGTTAATCGCTATAATTTTGCCATGTACCTTTTGTTTGGCATCTGTAACCAATAAAGCCGTGTAAGGTGCTCTTTTTTTCTCTTGAGCATGGCTGATATTAAAAATAAAAAGCGATAGGATGACGATAAATGAAGATTTAGCGAGTAATTTCATTAGTATTGTTCGATAATTTGTATCAAAGATAGAAAATAATTAACCATGTTGATATTTAAGAGTAAACAATTAAATTAGCTGTATAAAAGTACAAGGATGAAAAACATTTTAAAACTATCAGTTGTGGCTTGCGCCCTTATTCTGCTATCTGCTATGAAACCTAAAACAAAAAAAGTAATATTCTTTGGCGACTCGATTACCCAAGCGGGCGTGCAGGGAAACGGCTATATCAATTTACTTAAAAAGCAGGTAGATAGTACTAAGTTTGAATTGTTTGGTGCAGGCATTGGTGGCAATAAAGTATACGACCTATACTTGCGCTTAGAAGAAGATGTGTTAGCTAAAAAACCCGACTTGGTTTTTATCTATGTAGGTATCAATGATGTTTGGCATAAACAAACTTCGAAAACAGGAACAGATTATCCAAAATATTTAAAGTTTTATCAGGCTTTGATCAATAAAATCAAAGCAAGCGGCAGTGCAGTGGTTTTGTGCACGCCTTCGGTAGTTGGTGAGAAAAAAGGTGGAGCTAACGAGCTAGATGCAGATTTGGACAAATATGCCGAAGGCATAAGGGAGTTGGCAGCTAAAAACAACCTTCCGCTATGCGATTTAAGAAAGGCGTTTCAAGCTTACGAAGAAAAGAACAATACACAAGATTTAGAGAAAGATATCTTAACCAGAGATAGGGTGCATTTGAACGATAAAGGAAATCAGTTTGTAGCAGAGCAAATGTTGCCTTTTATCAAGTAACCGCATTTAAACACCTACAACACCTTGGTTTACATGAGGTAAGTTGCCCAAACTTTAGACAAACAAGTTCAGCTTAAATTAAATAGGCCGAAAAAAGTATCTGTATTTTTTAAAGTAAATAAGCTAAGGTGCTCTAAAATAGCTTAGGTGGTAAAATATTTGCTAAATTTGAAATCCCATTTAGAACGAGATTAGCAGCAAATGATTACAGCGGAAACCATAGAAAAAATTAAGGAAACGGCCCGAATTGAAGAGGTTGTTGGCGATTTTGTGCACCTTAAAAAGCGAGGTTCGAGCTTAATTGGTAATTGCCCTTTTCATGGCGAAAAAACGCCTTCTTTTCACGTTTCGGTAAACAAAGGCATCTATAAATGCTTTGGCTGCGGCGTTGCCGGCGATTCGGTGCGTTTTGTGATGGAGCACGAGAAATACTCGTACCCAGAAGCACTTAAATTTTTGGCCGCTAAATACAATATCGAGGTAGAGGAAACCGTAGAAAGTAAAGAAAATATTGAGCTAAACAGTGCTCGTGAAAGTCTTTACATCGTTTCGCAGTTTGCCGCTAACTTTTTTGAAGACCAACTTTGGAATAGTGCCGACGGTAAAGCCATTGGTTTAAGCTATTTTAAAGAACGCGGTTTTAGGGAAGATATCATCAAAAAATTTAACCTAGGCTATTCACCAGATGTTTGGGATGCCTTAACGTTAGAGGCCGAAAAAAATGGTCATGCGGTAGAGTACCTAGAAAAAACTGGGCTTTCCATCAGGAATGATAAAGGAAAGTTATATGATAGGTTTCGTGGGAGGGTCATGTTTCCCATCCATAATTTTACGGGTAGGGTAATTGGTTTTGGTGGTCGTACCTTAAAGACGGATAAAAACGTACCTAAATACGTCAACTCGCCAGAGAGTGATATTTACCACAAATCGAACGTGCTGTATGGCTTGTTCCATGCAAAAAAGGCCATTCGTGATCAAGACAACTGTTACTTGGTAGAAGGCTACGCCGATGTTTTAGCGGTACACCAAGCTTACGTTGAAAATGTAGTTGCCTCATCAGGGACCTCGTTAACCATAGAACAGATCAAGCTCATTGCCCGTTTTACGCAAAATGTAACCATTTTGTATGATGGCGATGCTGCAGGTATCAAAGCCTCTTTACGTGGTTTAGACATGATTTTGGAAGAGGGTCTGAACGTAAAAGTGGTTTCTTTTCCAGATGGAGATGATCCTGACTCTTACATGCACAAAGTGGGTGCAGGAGCTTTTAAAACCTACATTGAAGAGCAGCGTCAAGATTTTATCCTCTATAAAGCCAATATTTTACTGGCCGAGGCCGGAAAAGATCCCATCAAAAAAGCAGGGATCATTAGGGATATTGTAGAGAGTATCGCTAAAATTCCAGATAATATCAAGGCCTCTGTATTTATTAAGGAATGTAGTCATTTGCTCGAAATAGAAGAGCGAGTACTGCTTACCGAATTGAATGCTATAAAGGTTGCCAAGAGCAAAAAAGCGGCGGCTCCGCAGCGAGCTAGCAGTAGCCCTAGTTACCCAGACATGCCGCCTGATGATTTGTTTGCCGAAGGTGGGCCAGCAGAGCCGGTAGAGACTGCTACCCAACAAATCAGTACCGATATTTTGCAAGAGCAAGAAATTGTACGTTTGCTACTTACTTTCGGGCACGAGCTGGTAACTTTTGAGCAGGTTGGTGAAATGCACGTGGGTTCATTTATTATTCAAAATTTAGGCGACGTGACTTTTGAAAACGCGTTATGCAAGCGTATAGTCGACTATTACAGTGTGGAAGTTGAAAACGGACAGTTGCCAACTATTAATCAGTTTTTGATGAGTGAGGATGGCGAAATTGCCACCTTGGCCATTACGTTAAGCACTTCGCCATATAGTTTAAGCGAGAATTGGCTAAACAAGCACCAGATTTACGTAAAAGACGAAAGCCAAAATATAAAAGGCGCAGTACTTGGCGGACTTTATCACCTTAAAAAACGCAAAGTAGATAGGATGCTTACCGATTTGATGAACCAGATGAAAGACGAAAAGGACGCAACAAATCAAGATATTTTAATGGGGCGCTACGTACAAGTTAAAAACGTAGAACGTACCATATCTAAATTTTTAGGTTCGGTGATTGTGAAATAATGATTGAATTTGAACGAGTAAATGATTAAATACCTAGATTAGATTTAATTTGCTTTTTGCTTATTAAATCATTCAAAATTTTCTCATTCAATCATTTCAAAATATGGCTATTCATAACGATACAGGCAAGGCTGGAGAAAAAGCCGCGGTTCGCTTTTTGGAGCAAAAAGGCTACGAGATTTTAGATGAAAACTGGACTTATGGTAAATCTGAGGTTGATATTGTTGCGCTTCAATCAAATACCATTATCTTTATAGAAGTTAAAACACGCAGCTCGGTGGCTTTTGGTATGCCGCAAGACTTTGTAAGTGCCGCTAAGCAACGCCAATTAGAACTGGCTGCAAGCGCCTATATCGAGATTATGGATTACCAAGGAGAAATTAGGTTTGATATTGTAGCTGTGTTGGTTACTAAAGATAAACAATTTAAAATCAATCATATAGAGGATGCTTTTTGGCCTTATGCGTAAAATTATTGCTTTCATTTTATTGTCTGCCACGTTATTTCAATTCGCTTGTAATAACAAGGTTGGTAGCTACATTACATTTAAAGATCCTTTGCAGGGCCAAAGTTTTAATAGTGGTAAACCGGTAAAAATAGAACTAGATATTCCAGAGAAAACTGAGGTACAAGCCATCAGCTATTTAATAGATGGAAAACAGTTTGCCGAAAAAACGAGTAGAGATTTTGTGACCTTAGATACACAAAACCTCCCTTTGGGCTACAGAATGCTTACCGCAATTGTAAAAAGTGGAGATCAAATAGATACCATTACCAATAACATTATTCTTACAACAGATAAGAAGCCTTTGAAGTTGAAATACACTTTGGTCAATACTTTTCCGCATGATACTTCTTCTTATACGCAGGGCCTAAGTTTTGTAGAAGGTAAATTATTAGAAAGTACAGGCAGGAAAGGACAATCGCAGTTGAAATATGTAGCTATTCAAACTGGTAAAGCGATAAAATCTGTTCCCTTAAAACCTGAGTATTTTGGCGAAGGCTCGACAAAAGTGGGGAATCAAATTGTTGTGCTTACTTGGCAAGAAAATGTAGGCTTGGTTTACGATGCGGCTACATTGGAAGAGAAAGCAACTTTTCCGTACCAAAGTAGTAGAGAAGGTTGGGGCCTAACTTATAACGGTAAGCAATTGCTACGTAGTGATGGTAGCAACAAAATCTGGTTCATGAATGCAACCACTTTTAAGGAAGAAGGTTTTATTGAAGTGTATGATCACAAAGGTGCCGTAGAGCAACTGAATGAACTAGAATATATTGATGGAAAATTATACGCCAATGTGTACGGTGCCAATAGAATTGTAGTGATTGATCTTAAAACCGGCGCTGTGGAAGCAGAAGTAGATTTGGGCAAATTAGTGCCTAAAAACTTTTTTAAGGACGATTACGAGATCAGTAACAACGTATTAAATGGCATTGCTTATGATGCCGCAGGAAAGCGTTTGTTTGTAACCGGTAAGAAATGGCCTAATTTGTTCGAGATTAAATTAAGCGAGAAGTAAAAGCGACATGTTTTGAGGTAATCCACGCCTCTGTAATTACAATTTTTGATTTTTTTGTAGTAAAGTCTAATGCTTTAAACTTTTGCTGTTCGACATTTGTAATGTCGAACCCGTATCATCGGATTTTTAATCCGTTTTATAATTTGATGTATGCTCGGGTCACAGACCCGACGATAAGACTTCGGAGTTGCAAACTCCGAAGAGCGAATTTGCGTGTGAAGGCATTGTGTAATTTAACGCTGGATTATATGGGGATGAAGAAGAAGTAGACGTTGCTTGCGTCATTTCGAAAGAGGCACGATTGAGAAATCTGTTAGTTGTATTACTTAGCTCGAGATTTACTTACTAATATGTAGTGCTAGTATCTACTGTAAAAGAACTTAGCGTTTTTCTTAATTCCTTAACAGTTGCTGCTGGTGTATTTTTACAATATGAGATGAATGCTTCATATTTTTCCTTGCCATCGGCAAAAGCAATCTGCTCTATTTGAGTGTCCATAGGGTCCAGCAGACCATAATTAAATGAGACATATTTTCTATCGTTTTTAAAAATCTCCTTACTTCCGTGAAATTCCCATCCACGATTTTTTAATTCTGAATTATTCTTTATTTGAACTATTGAGTTCAGAATTACCTTTCTGGCATCTAATGAGTCTGGCAGTGTCATTGCTATAACTTGAAAACTTGCCCACTTACGAGTATTTACTGTTACGTTTCTGTTGTAAATAATTAGATTCCAGTCGTTAGGGTATTGAAATGAATAGTTTTCATGATTAACCTTTTCCCATTTAAATTTTCTGGGAGGAACGTGTTGTTTGCTGAAATCACAGCTGATAAATAAGAGTAAAACAGAATATAAATAGATTATTTTTGGCATTTGTTAAAGGTAATATTTTTGTTGGTAGGCTTACTATATGTCATCCAACGCCACAGTTTTTTGCTGTTCGACATTTGTAATGTCGAACCCGTATCATCGGATTTTTAATCCGTTTGATGATTTGATGTATGCTCGGATCACAGACCCGAAGATAAGACTTCGGAGTTGCAAACTTCGAAGAGGGGAACAGCGGACTGCCCTAATTAACTTTGTCAATCTTAATATGAGATATGCTGATAAGATTGACAAAGCTTTAGCATAGGCTTTTGTTAATTAGACCCGATTGAACGTAAAGCCCGCAAGCGAGTAGAACGAGTGCGGACTTGGAGGGAAAGCGGGACTGTAATTGCCACGAAGAAAAAATGTTGCTCTTCTAAAAAGGAAAAGCTACTTAAAAAGTAAGCGGCTTAGCTAAACTTGTTGTTGGGCCAACTAATCTTTTTTCACTTCATTTTCTTTTAAGTAGCCTTGGTAGGTAATAGATTGCTTTGCATTGCTGTTTAACGATAAAGTGGCATAGCCTTCATCGCCAATGTTTAAAGCCAAACGATAATTTTCTTTGGCATCAATAGTTTGGATAAGGATATCCCATCCACGTTTTTTGCCCTTTTTACTCTTGTACTCAAATTTCTTTGAAGTGAACTTTACGCCACCCTCGTTTTGGCCAATTGGCGCTGTAAAAGACCTGCCGTAATAGGGTAAAAACGCAACTACGCTGTCGGGCGTAACTTTTATTTCGTAGTAGCTTTCGTTAAGGTTTATGGTGCCGCCTTGCATAGCTCCAGGCATGCGGCTCATTACAGCGCTAATATCTTGTATGTTTAAAGGTGTGGCGCTTCTGGCCACAAAGGTATAAGTTTTAGCTTCCACAATTTTAGCTGTAGTGGCTTTATCGGTTTGGGCAATAGCCTGAATTGAAATTAGGGCCAATGCTGCGGTGTATATTATTTTTAACCTATTCATATCTCTGTTGTTTTATCAATTTAAAGCTATGATGATTAGAACGAACAAAATCCATAAAAGTTTATAAACTAGCTTAATTACGTTTTCCGGTCTACTTGAAATTATCGAATATAGAGTTTTGTTTTTTTTTGTCATCAAAATAAAACAATATCATCTACTGCTAAACTAACTTACGGTGGATTTTAGCCTACACGTCTTAACCCTTTTCCCTTACACCTTATTAACGTATATTTGCCTTTATGACTAAAGAACAGTTGCAAGATTTAAGAGATAGATTAGCGTCTCTGAGGGGGTATCTTTGACGTTGATGAACTTTTATACCAAATAAGCGAGGAGGAGAAAATTACACTCGACCCAAATTTTTGGGATAATCCGAAAAGAGCAGAACAAGTTTTGGCTCAAATTAGCAGTAAGAAGAAATGGACAGAAGGTTTTGCACAAGCTAATGCCGCTTACGAAGATACTGCTGTGCTCTATGATTTTCAGCAAAGTGGCGATGCTACAGAAGAGGAAGTGGAAGAACAGTTTCAGTTGGCGTTAAAGGCTGTGGAAGAGCTAGAGCTGAAAAATATGCTGAGTAGCAAAGAAGACCAGTTGAATGCCGTTTTACAGATTACGGCTGGCGCTGGAGGCACCGAAAGCTGCGATTGGGCAAGTATGTTAATGCGGATGTACTTGATGTGGGCAGAAAAAAATGGCTATAAAGTTAGCGAGCAAGATTATCAAGAAGGTGAGGTTGCTGGCGTAAAAACAGTAACCTTAGAAATTACTGGCGAGTTTGCTTATGGCTACTTAAAAGGCGAAAATGGAGTACATCGTTTGGTTAGGATTTCCCCATTCGATTCAAATGCCCGTCGTCATACTTCATTTGCTTCGGTGTATGTGTATCCGCTAGTAGATGATACTATCAATATTGAAGTTAACCCTGCGGATATAGAATTTGAGACTTTTAGAGCTGGCGGTGCTGGTGGGCAAAACGTGAACAAAGTAGAAACGGCTGTGCGTTTATATCACAAGCCATCGGGTATTATCATTAAAAACCAAGAGTCGCGGTCGCAATTACAGAATAAAGAAAATGCAATCCGGTTGCTAAAATCTCAATTGTATGAAATAGAAATGCGTAAACGTATGGAAGCTACGGCAGCTATTGAAGGGAGTAAAATGAAAATTGAGTGGGGCTCACAAATTAGAAGCTATGTGCTAGATGATAGGCGTGTAAAAGACCATAGGACCAATTATCAAACTTCTAACCCTGATGCGGTATTAAACGGCGATATCAATGAGTTTTTAAAAGCATATTTGATGGAATTCTAACTTAGTGGGCAGGTTATTAAGAATTAGGTGTCTGTTTTTAAATGCTCAAAAATTTGATAATAGCAATAAAATACTGATTTTTAAGATTTGACGCCAACAATACAACAATTAAGCAATGAAACAATATAAAGCTTTCGGACTATTAACTTTTCTTTTAGTTACAGCTATGAGTGTACACGCTCAACAGGCAATTTCTTTATACGGTGGTGCTATTCCGGGAGCTAAGCCTACACCGGTAGATTATGTAGAAGAAACCACCACCCGCGAAGATAAGGTGGTGAGGGTAAGCAAAGTTACCAAACCAGAATTGTATGTGTATCAGCCAGCAAAACCAAGTGGTGCTGCGGTAATTATTTGCCCGGGTGGCGGTTATGGTATTTTGGCCATAAATAAAGAAGGCCATGATGTGGCCAAGAAATTTCAAGAAATTGGCGTAACAGCTTTTGTGTTGAAATATCGTTTGCCTAACGATTTAATAATGAAAGATAAAAGCACTGGCCCGCTGCAAGATGCTTTGCAAGCAATCTACTTAGTTAGAAAAAATGCTTCGGTGTGGGGTATAGATGTAAATCGAGTGGGGATCATGGGCTTTTCGGCGGGTGGCCATTTGGCTTCTACGGCAAGTACCCATTTTGCCGATATGAAAATCGAAAACCAAGAAAATATCAGCTTGCGACCTAATTTTTCGATTTTGATTTATCCGGTAATTACTTTCGGACAATATACACATGGTGGTTCTGTAAAAAATTTACTTGGCGAAACTCCTACAGAACAACAAAGGAAATATTTTTCTTCAGAACGGCAAGTGACTGCTCAGACACCTCCGGCTTTTTTAGTGCATGCCAACAATGATAAATCTGTACCAGTTCAAAACAGCTTGAGGTATAACGAAGCATTAGTTAAAAATAACGTTGCTGCCGAGTTGCATGTTTACCAAGCTGGAGGGCATGGCTTTGGCCTTAACAATAAAACCACCGCCGACGATTGGTTTGAGCGTTTAAAAAACTGGTTGCAAGCCAACAAATTTAACTAGCTAATTGGAGGCCAAATAAGCTAGAGCTTGTTTAATCATAGGGTCGCTTTGGTTGTGTGCTTTGTAGTAACCATTGTCGCCCAAGTAATACTTGTAGAGCATTAGTTTTAAGTTTTTGTAAATCAGTGGCTTTGCGGGTATCAGCAGCTTGGTATCTATCATAATCTTCTTACTTTCTACATACTTTAAAAAGTCTACATAATCCTTGTCAGAGATATTAAATACAGAAACAGTTTTACTTAAATAGTCTGAAGTGTACCTGTCTGCTAAAGTTTCAAAAACAAAGTCGATGAACACTCTTTTTTGCAGTAAAGTTGCGTAAAATTTATTGTAGCCCAATGTGTCGAGCTTTACGTAGATATCTGGTTGGATACCGCCGCCAGAAAAGATCTTTTTGCCATCCTTAGTGATATAAGGCATGTTGTTCATCAGGCTATCAGCTTTGGTAGATTCAGCCGTAAGTTCGCCTGTGTTTAAACGATCTTCAATTTCTTGCTGATATGCTTTGTAGCCTTTTTTATAGGATTTTTGAATACTTCGGCCAGATGGTGTGTAGTAGCGGGCAATGGTTAAATTCAAAGCCGAACCATCTTCAAAAGCAAACTGCTCTTGTACCAAACCTTTGCCAAAAGAGCGGCGACCAATTATTATACCTCTGTTTAGGTCTTGGATAGCTCCTGCAAATATCTCACTAGCAGATGCAGAGTTTTCATTGATTAAAACCGCAAGCTTGCCTTGCTCAAAATCGCCTCCACCTGTGGTAAAATAATCGGTACGGGGATCGTGTTTGCCTTGCGTGTACACAATAAGCTTGTTTTCTGGTAAAAATTGGTTAGCTAAAGAGGTTGCTGCGGTTAAATAACCTCCACCATTATCCCTTAAATCCAAAACCATTTTTTTCATGCCCTTTGCTTTAAGGTTTTTAACCGCATTGGCAAAATCGGTATCAGTTGTTGCGCCAAACTTACTGATCCTAATGTAGGCGGTTTCTTGGTTAATCATATAGGCGGCATCAATGCTGCTTATTTCAACCTTTCCACGTTTTACTGTTAAGGTAGTTGGGGTGCTGCTTCCCTGATGCAGTACAGTTAACTGTACATTGGTACCTTTTTTTCCTTTAATTCTACCCATCATGGCAGAGCGAGGCAACATTCTGCCGCTTACCACGGTGGTGTCTACCTTTAAAATTTTATCGCCTTGCTTAAGACCGCTTAAAAAAGCTGGGCCGTCTTTAACCACATTGGTAACCAATAAAGTGTCGTTAAGGATATAATATTCTACACCTACACCTTCAAAATTTCCTTCCAAAGCTTCAGAGAGTTCAAAAGCTTGGGTGGGTGGTAAATAGGCGCTATGCGGATCAAGTTGGTGTAAAAGGCTGTCTATTGGTAAATGCTTTAAGCTATCGGCATTAATATCATCAACGTATTTTTTTTTAATAATGTGGATGATGTCTTCTACTTTCTCTTCTTCGGTATTGGCATACCTGATATTTTCTGCCACCTCAAAGCCCTGATCTTTTAAAAAAGTATAACCTAAAAACATTCCTCCAATTAGCGTTACGCAGTAAACTAGCGCAATTAGAAAATTAATACGGGTACTTTTTTTCATCAGTTTTGGATAGGTCAAAGTTACGAAACCAGCGTGATTTTCCAAATCGCTAAGTGGCAAGAAAATACGATAGCTTCATGAAAATAAAATATAATTAAGATGATGGGTGTTTTCTAATTATCAGCAGGTTATATTTCAACTCTATTTTTTAATTTTCGTTCTTGGTAAAAAAAATGCTTACTTAATCGTGTTTACATATCAATAAACGAAGCCCAGTAATTTGCCAGCCTTTATTTAGAGAAAGAAATTTGAGCAGTTTATTAGAAAAACGTATAAACAACAATTTAGTTTTTTAATAATTATTGCCGATATTTGAAAACTCTTGCAAGAAATTGCGGTAATGTGCAAATTTGTGAGACGAACACGCTAGTAAAAAATATAAATGAAAAGAGTAACCGAACAAGAGTCTAAATATAAAGACATCGATAAAATGTCGGTGATGGAAATTTTGACCAGCATTAATAATGAGGATAAATTAGTTCCTTTGGCTGTAGAAAAAGCATTACCTCAAATAGAAAAATTGGCTACAGCAGTAGCAGAAAGAATGAAGACGGGCGGGAGGTTGTTTTATATTGGTGCTGGCACGAGTGGTCGTTTAGGTGTGGTAGATGCTTCTGAGTGTCCGCCAACTTTTGGTGTGCCTTTTGACTGGGTGGTGGGTATCATAGCTGGCGGCGATGCGGCTATTCGTAAAGCAGTAGAGTTTGCCGAAGATGATGCGGAGCAGGCTTGGAAAGATTTACAAGAGTACGAGATTAACGAAAAAGATAGTTTGGTTGGTTTGGCGGCATCGGGTACTACGCCTTATGTAGTAGGTGGCTTAAGCACTGCTCGTAAGCATGGCGTACTAACTGGTTGTATCATTTGCAACGAAGGCGGGCCAATAGTTGCCGAGTCTGATTTTCCTGTGGAAGTGGTGGCAGGTCCTGAGTTTTTAACTGGTTCTACACGTATGAAATCGGGAACTGCGCAGAAATTAGTACTAAATATGTTGAGCACCACGGTAATGATACAGTTAGGGCGTGTAAAAGGAAATAAAATGGTGGACATGCAATTAACCAACCATAAATTGGTAGATAGAGGTACACACATGGTGATGGAAGAACTGAATATTGACCAAGAACAAGCAGCAGAATTGTTGATAAAACATGGCAGCGTACGCAAAGCTGTAGAAGCAAGCAAATAGATTTACGAATTACGATTTTAGAATTACGATTGTTGGGTACAGAAATCTAAAATCGTCAATCTAAAATCGTAATTTTGTTTTATGCACGAGATCGAGCCATATTATCAGTGGAGAGACGACTACATTGCCGCTGAGGATGAACGGTCGCCTTTCTACGATACCGAATATTCCGAGTTTTATTACGATAAACAACTCTATAACTATCTCATTCATCCCCAATGGGATACCTTTGGCTCTAATACCCTTTATATTAAAGTGCTGTACGCCGATTATGATAGGCAGTATGCTATTATTGAGCTTATGGGCGAGTGGAACGATACCATCAATAACGATATCATGACCTTAAAAAGGGAGATTTTAGAGTTGATGGTTGATGAAGGGATTAATAAATTTATCCTTATTGGAGAAAATGTTCTGAATTTCCACGCTTCAGATGATAGCTATTACGAAGAGTGGTTTCAGGATGTAGATGATGGATGGATTGCAGGTATCAATTTCAATGCACATGTAATCCAAGAGTTCAGAGATCACAGTATCGATTACTATATCAACTTCGGCGGCGAACTAGATGAATTGCACTGGCGCAAACTTAAGCCACTACAGTTTTACAAAAAAGTTGAGGAACTGCTGACAAAAAGATTAAACTAAAATTGTACATTTATCCGTTAACCAATTTAAATTAATGATGGAACAACAAAATTATCAATATCAGAACGATTCAGTTTTTGTACAAGACCGTTCTGTTGCTAAAAAATTCTTCGCTAACGTTTTCTTATGGATGTTTGTGGCGTTAGCAGTATCTGCCGTAACTGCTTTTTTTCTGGCTGAAAACGAATCTATTATGCGCCAGTATTTAATCAAAGAAACAGGAGGCTTCAGTATTTTAGGTTATATCGCAATCTTCGCCCCACTTGGTTTAGTAATGTTAATGGGAGCAGCTATGCAGCGGCTTTCTTTCGAAGCATTAGTGGGTATTTTCTTGCTTTACTCTATTTTGACAGGAGTAATGCTGAGTTTTATTTTATTAATCTACACAGCGGCTTCTATTGCGATATGTTTTGCAGCTGCTGCTGTTATTTTTGCAGTTATGGCAGTTATGGGTTACACTACCGATGTAGATTTAAGTAGATTTGGTCCTATCTTAATGGCTGGTGTAATTGGCCTAGTGGTGGTAAGTATCATCAATATGGTTATTGGAAGCGATACTTTAGGCTACATTCTAGGTTTTGTAGGTATTGCCATTTTTACTGCTTTAACAGCTTACAAAGTACAAGAGATTAAAAGAATAGGAGAAGGCTTAGATGAAAATGGAAACGAAATCGCCTTAGCCGACAGCAAAAAGCTAGCTTTAATGGGCGCTTTGTCACTGTACATCACGTTTATCAACTTATTCCTTTCGTTATTGAGAGTTTTTGGAGATAGAAGATAATCAGCAGCTCTAGCAAAATATTATATCGAAAGCCACGCAATTTTGCGTGGCTTTTGTAATTTTATTTGGTTGCAATACTGATATGTTTGGAAATGATAAGCGGATGTTGCACCTTTGCATTGCTTATTAAGAAAGACGGAGGGAATAGACCCAACGAAGTCTTAGCAACCTGTGCCAACAAGGTGCTAATTTCTAATCTCAGCAGTGGCGAGAGAAGATAAGTTTTGCGGATATACTCACATTTCCGACTTTTTTATAGGCTTTTTTTAAGTATCAGGTATTAAGTATCAAGTATCAAGACAATTTTGTTTATACTTTATTTCTTACTATCTGAAGTTGGGTCGCACTATCTAAAAATCTTGATACTCGATACTAACTACTTGCTACTATAAACAAATGAGCATTAGACAAGAACTAGAAAAACGTATTTTAATTATAGATGGTGCCATGGGTACCATGATACAACGTTATACCCTAACCGAAGAAGATTTTAGGGGCGAGCGCTTTGCGGCGCATCCATGCGATGTGAAGGGGAATAATGATTTGTTGAACCTTACACGTCCTGATATCATTAAAGCCATCCACACGGAGTACTTAGCAGCAGGGGCTGATATCATCGAAACTAATACCTTCAGTACGCAGCGCATTTCAATGGCCGATTACCAAATGGAAGAATTGAGCTACGAATTGAGCTATGAAGGGGCTAGAATTGCCAAAGAAGCAGCTACCGAGTTTATGGCCAAATATCCCGATAGGAAATGCTTTGTAGCGGGTGCTATTGGCCCAACCAACCGTACGCTTTCACTATCTCCTGATGTAAATGACCCAGGGTTTAGAGCTATTTCTTACGACGAACTTTTTGATGCCTATTACGAGCAAATTAGAGGCTTGGTAGATGGCGGCTCGGATGTATTGCTAATTGAAACCATCTTTGATACCTTAAATGCCAAAGTAGCCATTGCCGCTATCAAGCAATATGAAGAAGTAGTTGGCCAAAAACTCGAAATTATGATTTCGGGTACCATTACCGATGCTTCGGGAAGAACTTTGTCTGGCCAAACGGCAGAAGCATTCTTAAACTCTATCGCACACGCCAATCCGCTAAGTATAGGCTTTAACTGTGCTTTGGGAGCCAAAGAAATGCGTCCGCACATTGAGGAGTTGGCGGCAAAAGCCAATTGTTACGTTTCTGCTTACCCCAATGCGGGTTTGCCCAACGAATTTGGAGCTTACGATGAGCAGCCGCACGAAACGGCACATTTGGTAGATGATTTTATCACTTCGGGTTTTGTAAATATTGTAGGTGGTTGTTGCGGTACAACGCCCGATCATATTGGCTGCATCGCTAAAAAAGCAGCAGCAGCTCAACCAAGAAAAATACCAGCCATAGCCCCGTATTTACGCTTAAGCGGATTAGAACCTGTAACCATCACTCCCGAAAGTATTTTTGTGAACGTGGGAGAGCGTACCAATATCACAGGTTCGCCAAAATTCTCTAAACTCATTTTAGGGGGAGATTACGAAGCTGCTTTAGCGGTTGCCTTACAGCAAGTAGAGGGCGGTGCGCAAATCATCGATGTAAATATGGATGAAGGGATGATTGACAGTGAAGCGGCGATGACTAAGTTCCTGAACTTAATCGCTTCGGAACCCGATATTGCCAAGCTGCCGATTATGGTGGATAGCTCTAAATGGACCGTAATTGAAGCAGGTTTAAAATGTTTGCAAGGAAAAGGCATCGTAAACTCTATATCCTTAAAAGAAGGCGAAGAAATTTTCAAGGCAAATGCCCGTAAAATTATGCGTTACGGTGCTGCGGTAGTGGTCATGGCTTTTGATGAGCAAGGTCAGGCAGATAATTACGAACGTAGAATTGAAATTTGTAAACGCAGCTACGATATCTTAGTGAACGAAATTGGTTTTCCGCCACAAGATATCATTTTTGACCCGAATATTTTAACAGTAGCCACTGGTTTAGAAGAACATAACAATTATGCGGTAGATTTCATCAACGCTACCCGCTGGATCAAACAAAACCTACCTCACGCAAAAGTGAGCGGTGGGGTTTCCAATATTTCCTTCTCATTTAGGGGAAACAATGTGGTACGTGAAGCCATGCATTCGGCATTTTTGTACCACGCTATCCATGCAGGTTTAGATATGGGTATCGTAAATGCGGGAATGTTGGAGGTTTATCAAGAAATTGCACCTGAGCTTTTAGAAAGGGTGGAGGATGTTTTGTTAAACCGCAGAGACGATGCCACTGAGCGTTTGGTAGAATTTGCCGAAACGGTGAAAAACAAGGGTAAAGTTGTTGTTAAAGACGAAGCTTGGCGACAAGATACTGTTGAAGCACGTTTGTCTCATTCTCTAGTTAAAGGGATTGTCGAGTTTTTAGATGAAGATGTAGAAGAAGCTCGTCAGAAATATGCCAGACCAATTCAAGTAATCGAAGGCCCGTTAATGGATGGGATGAACATTGTAGGGGATTTGTTCGGCGCTGGAAAAATGTTCTTGCCACAAGTGGTAAAATCTGCCAGGGTAATGAAAAAAGCCGTGGCTTATCTTCTCCCGTTTATTGAGGAAGAGAAACTCGCCAACCCCGATGCCGCACAAGGCTCGTCGGCCGGTAGAATTTTACTCGCTACCGTAAAAGGCGATGTACACGATATTGGAAAGAACATTGTAGGCGTAGTTTTAGCTTGTAATAACTTCGAAATTGTAGATATGGGCGTGATGGTGCCTGCGCAGGAAATCATTAAAAAAGCTAAAGAAATCAATGCCGATATTATTGGGTTAAGTGGGTTAATCACACCATCCTTAGATGAAATGGTTCATTTCGCCAAAGAAATGGAGCGTGAAAATTTTAACATCCCATTAATCGTTGGCGGTGCAACTACTTCACGTATCCACGCTGCGGTAAAAATTGCGCCTAATTATTCTGGTCCGGCGATACATGTTTTAGACGCCTCTAGAAGTGTGACAGTTTGCAGCACTTTAATGAACGGCGAATTACGTGAGGGATATATCTCGCAAATTAAAGCCGAATATGATAAAGCTCGTGAGGCGCATTTGAACAAGCGTTCGGATAAACGTTTTAAGACTTTAGAAGAAGCGAGAGCTAATAAATTTCAGATAGATTTAACGCAAGTTGCACCTGCGCCAACATTTACAGGTACTAAAGTTTTAGAAGATTTTCCGTTGGAAGAGTTGGTTCCTTACATCGATTGGACGCCTTTTTTCCATACTTGGGAACTACGCGGCAGCTATCCTCGAATTTTCGAAGATAAAAATGTAGGTGACGAAGCGAAGAAGTTATTCGATGATGCTCAGGCTTTATTGAAACGAATAGTAGACGAGAAATTATTAAAAGCAAAAGCAGTGTTTGGTTTTTGGCCAGCACAAGCCATAGGCGATGATATTGAACTGGATTTACCAAGCAGTACTTTAAAGGTTACGCCAGAGCTTAAAAATGGTAAAGCGGATAAAGTGAGAATTCATACTTTGCGCCAACAGGCGGAAAAAGTTGATGGTCAGCCATATTATGCTTTATCTGATTTTCTAGCACCGGAAGATAGTGGCAAACAAGACTATTTTGGTGGTTTTGCTTTAACTGCGGGTATCGGGTGTGATGAATTGGTAGCCGAGTACGAGAAAAACTTCGACGATTACAATAGTATCATGGTTAAAGCATTGGCCGATCGTTTGGCCGAAGCTTTTGCCGAAAAACTACATGAACTGGTGCGCAAAGATTATTGGGGCTATGCGAAAGACGAGCAACTAAATAATGAAGATCTGATTAAGGAACAATACGTTGGTATTCGTCCGGCACCGGGTTATCCTGCTTGTCCAGAGCACACCGAAAAAGGAACTTTGTTTGCATTATTGGAAGCTGAAGCGAAGATTGGCTTGCGCATTACTGAAAGTTACGCCATGTATCCAACAGCTGCGGTAAGTGGGTTTTATTTCTCGCATCCAGAGTCTAGATATTTTGGTTTAGGGAAGATAGATAGAGAGCAGGTAGAAGATTATGCATTAAGGAAAGATTTAACGGTAGAGGAAGTGGAGAGGTGGTTGGCACCTAACTTAGCTTATTAAGTTGTGGGTTGCGGGTTACGTGTTTTGAGGTCAAATGTATAACTTGGTCGCATAGAAAAATATGTAATGAAATAAAATGGAGAATGATAAAAAAGCATATGTAGATTTAGATGTTTGGAAAGAGGCTAGACTCTTAGCGAATGATATCTATAATGCGACTAAAGGATTTCCAAAAGACGAATTATTTGGATTAGTTAGTCAGATGAGAAGATGTGCTGTGTCAGTCCCATCAAATATTGCAGAAGGATGTGGTAGAAATCATCCAAAAGATAGCATCCAATTTTTCTTCGTCGCTAGAGGTTCCATTTATGAGTTAGAAACTCAACTTTATATTTCATTTGACCAAAATTATATCAATGAAACGACCTTAAAATCAGTTTTACAAAAAATAGAAACTACAAGAAAATTATTAAACGGGTTCATCAAGTATTATCAACAGCTAGTTAAATAAGCACCTAAACCCATAACCTTGAACTCGTAACACGTAACTCAAAATGAAGATTACAGAACACATCAAAAACGCAAAGGGTAAAACCTTATTCTCATTCGAACTTTTGCCACCAATAAAAGGACAGGGTATTGATTGGATATATAATGGAATAGAGCCGCTATTGGAGTTTGAACCTCCTTTTATAGATGTAACCTCATTAAGGGAAGATTATATCTACAAAGAACATCCAAATGGTTTATTGCAAAAGGTTTCTTACCGTAAACGCCCAGGTACTATTGCCATTTGTGCAGCTATCATTCATAAATATAAAATAGATGCGGTACCACACTTAATTTGTGGTGGTTTTACCAAAGAAGAAACTGAGAATGCATTAATTGATTTACAGTTTTTAGGTATTGATAACGTATTGGCTTTAAGAGGCGATGCACGCAAAGCGGATAGTTCTTTTGTACCTACGCCGGGCGGCCATGCTTATGCTACAGATTTGATATCGCATATAAAGAACCATAATGAGGGCAAGTTTTTACACGAAGATGTAGAGACTTTTAAAAGTGATTTTTGCATTGGCGTTGCCGGATATCCGGAGAAACATTTCGAGGCACCGAACTTAAATACAGACTTTAAATATTTGAAACAAAAAGTAGATTTGGGCGCTGAATTTATCGTGACACAGATGTTTTTCGATAATCAAAAGTATTTCGAATTTGTAAAGAAATGTAGGGAGAACGGAATTAACGTGCCGATTATTCCGGGCTTAAAGCCTATTAGCACTTTGGGCCAAGTAAACGCTTTGCCTAAAATCTTCCACATCGATTTACCCGATGAATTAACCGAGGCGCTATCCACAGCTAAAAACAATGCAGAAGCCAAGGAAATTGGTACGCAAGCAATGATTAAACAGTGCAGAGAACTCATAGAATTTGGAGCGCCTGTACTGCATTTTTATACCATGGGCAAACCAGATCAAACGAAGGAAATTGCTAAAGCAGTTTTTTAGGTAATTTTAAAACAAGGATTATTTCTCCGAATTTCCGATCAGGCCGTTGTTCCTTCTCTTATGACGTAACAAAAAAGCATGGAGTTTAAATCCATGCTTTTTTGTTACGAAGATTATTCTCTTAGCTTTTTTCGTAATAACTTAACTAAGAGTATCATGATGTAAAAAGTTAAGCTAATGAAGACTAGGCATAGTATACTCCAAATGAGTAAGCCTGTTTCTGGTATTAAAAGATCCATATAAAGCGTTTTTTATTCTGGCAATTTAGGTGGCATAATTTTTTGCACTTGCGTGCTTATCGATTTTAAAAAAGCCTCTAGTTGCTGTTGTTCGGTTAAAGTTAAGTTTAATTTTTTTAACATTGCCGATTTTGGATTTTTTAACGAATCTGGAATGACGTGTGCTCTTTGATAACTGATAGGGTTGCCTAAATTGTAAAACTCTATCACATCTTTTAACGAAGGGAAATTGCCATGGTGCATCCAGGGGCCAGTAATGTTGGTTTCGCGTAACGATGGTGTTTTAAACGAGCCAATGTCTTTTAAGTTTTTGGTAAGATTATACTTTCCCCTGTCTTCCATGCGGCTACCCAACAAGGCCTGACCATCATTGTGAAACTTATTGTCGCTAAATAGTGGCGTGTTATGGCAGTTGATACATCCCGCTTTGGTACGGAACAAATGTAGGCCCATCACTTCGTCATCTTTTAGCATTTTGCTGTTGCCTTTTACAAAAGAATCGAAACGGCTGTTGGTGCTTACAATGCTCCGCTCAAAAGTAGCGATGGCTTTTTGTATTTTATCAAGAGTGATTTCTTCGCTACCAAAAGCTTGTGCAAATAAAGGCTTATACCCAGCAACTGCTGCTACATTTTTAACCATAATGGTTAAATCGGTAGCCATTTCTACGTGGTCTTGTACCGGAAATTTCGCTTGTTCTTCTAAACTTCCGGCTCTGCCATCCCAAAAAAACTTTTCATAAAAAGCAACGTTAATTAAGGTCATTGCGTTACGTTTGCCTGTTTGTCTACTGTGCCCGTAAGCTACACGTCTGCCATCGCCCCAGCCCAGTTCGGGGTCGTGGCACGAGGCGCAGGCAATTTGTCCAGAAACAGATAATCGTGGGTCAAAAAATAAGATTTTTCCCAACTTTTGCTTCTCTTCACTAAATGGATTATTGGCAGGGTAAGTTGGCCTGCCCAAGTAGCCAATGTCTTTAAAACCAGGTTTTGCCTCGTCATGTAGTGTGGGTTTTGGCCACTTGGTAGGGTCGCCACTGTAAAGTTCCCTCAGTTGTGCTATAGTGTAGGCTTTCTCCTGCAAAAAGGCAGAGCTGCCTACAAATACAACCAAAATAGTGGCGAGTATCATTAATCTTTTCATTTTTCGAAAATTATAAGGTAAGTGCGGTAGGGCTTAATTTGTATTGGAAAGTTCGGCTGCTGCCACCGATGGCGGTTTCATTAAAAGTAACTTTTAAGTCAATCACTTTGGAAGTTTCGTCGTAGGTTCCGCTGCCGCTTATGCCAATGGTAATGGTTTGTCCCGCGGTTGATTTTTTTAGGGTAACGTCTTGAGTTTTGACTTTTACGATGCCCGTTTTTGCGCCTTCATAATCGGGGAAAAACTGCAAAACTTGGTCTACGTTAATGCCTACGGTTTTAATAGCCGTAGTACCCGTGTAGGCCGAATATAGTTGTACCATATCAAACAAAGGCACGCCGCTATCTGCTACGTAAGGGTTAGTAAAACCAATAAAACTGGGGTCGCTGCTAGAAATAGTAGAAAAATGAGAGCCAATTCTTCTGCCCCAAATACCCGTGACAGGATCTTGCCTATAAACATACATTTGATAATAAGCTGTTGACTGATGAAAAACTGCAATAGCCGAAGATGAGGCAGTGGCAACAGGTTGATCTGGATATAAATCTGCTTTGGCGGCAGGTTCATCTTTCTTACAGCCACTTAAAATAATTAGACTAATAAGTATGGAGAAAATATTTTTCATGTCGTTTAGAATTAATAGCCAGGGTTTTGTTTCATGTTTCGGTTAGCGTTAATGGTATTGGCAGGAAATGGCATAATCAGCCTGTCGTCGTTAGTCAATAAATTTTTAACTACTGGTGTAACATCTGCTCTGTTAATGTCTTTTTTACGGCGCATTAAGTCGAATAACAAATTGCCTTCAAATGCCAATTCTTTTCTTCTTTCTAAAAGTACAGCATCAATTACCGCATCTTTAGTAGTTAAATTTAGTGTAGCTGCACTGGCATCTGCACGTTGTCTAATTAGGTTTAAATCGGCATTGGCTATGGTAAAATCTGGTGAGGTTTTTTCTACGGCAGCTTCTGCTCTAATTAAATGCAGTTCGGATAGGCGCAATATTTTTATAGGTGTAGCTAAAGTGCCACCACCTTGATATTTTTTTGTGAAGGCGTAGTTTACCCCGCTAATATCAACCCTGTTAAACATGGTGCTGGTATTTCTAATATCGGTTGCACTGTATAAACCAGTTAAATCTAAAGTTGCGGCGTACATTCTGTACGAGGAAAGGTTGGTGCTCTCGTAATAAGCGCCTAAGCTAGTGCCGCTAAAAACAGTTTCTATAGCCAATTCAAAAATCGATTCGCTTGAAGGTACACGGCCGGTCCAGCTGGCAACATAGTTGGCATTGGTAAGTAGTGTGTACTGTTTGCTTTTAATTAGCTCATCTGCCAGTTCAAAGGCTTTATCCCAATTATTTTGGTACAAATATACTTTCGCTAATAAGGCTGTGGCCGATGCTTTGGTAAAATAGTTTTGCTTGGTACCACCATTTAGTACGCCAACATTGGTATCGTCAAAAGCGGCTATGGCTTCAGTTAAATCTGTAACAATGGCATTGTAGGTTTGTGCAACGGTAGCTCTGCTTGGTGCAGGGTCTGAGTACAGCTGCGGGTTTAAAATTAGCGGAATGCCCAAATGCGAACCGTTTGCGGTAAAATTAAATGGACGGGCGAAAATCCTTACCAAATCAAAATGTATGAGTGCTCTAATGGCTTTAGCTTCGGCTACAATTTTTGCTTTTTCTGTAGCAGCGCCAGCCGCAGAAGGCGTGTATTTAATTACATTATTAACGTTGTTTAGCTCGCTATATAACGCCGAGTAGGTGGCATTAAGGCTCGATTCTTGTGCGTCTACGGTAGCTTCGTAAACATCTTCGAGCCTAAGGTTGGTGTTTTTGCTAAACTTAATGTTACCAGCTAATATTTCTGGGTAAACCATGGTATTTTTGTTGTAGTGCTCTTCGTCTAGCAAAGCTTTGTAAGAACCCGCCAAAGCAGATTTCGCGCCTTGTACATCTAAGAAAAGGTCTTCTATAGATAATTTATCTGTAGGTTCTTTATCCAGTAGCTTTTCGCAAGAGCTAAATGCCGCTAGTGCTACAAAAAGAAGTATATAATATTTTTTCATCGTATTTGATTTATTGAATGCGATTGATTTTATCATGATAATTATAAGCCAATTTTAACGCCAAAAGTAAATGCCGAGGTTTCTGGAAATCTAAATCTCCTTTCGGCTATGCCATTTCTGCCCTGGGTTCCCGCATCTTTATACACATAAAAAAGGTTGGTTGCATTGGCAAAAAGGTAGGCTCTATCTAGAGTTAATCTGTTAGCTAACTTTTTAGGTAGGGTATAGCCCAAGGTAACGTTGGCTAGTTTTAAATGGCTGGCATCGTATAGGTAACGAGATGAGTTAGCCACAATACTGCGGGTAATGAGTAGCCTAGGAATGTCTGTAATGTCGCCAGGTTTTTGCCAACGGTCTATCAGGTTTACGCTTTGGTTTCTATTCTGTAGGTTTCTGCCATCAGATTCGTCTGCATAATTTACAAATACATCAGCGCCGTAGCTATAGAGGATATTGAACGAAAAGTTAAAATCGTATAAATTAAACGTATTAATAAAACCTCCTTGAAAATCAGGTAGTCGGTCTCCTAAAACTACGGTGTTGCCAATTGGTAGAGTATTAATTTCTGCGGCGGTTCTAATTGCACCATTGTTATCGTAAAACATTTCTGCTCCATTATCTGGATTAACGCCCACCCATTGGTAACCGTAAATGGCCGAGGTGCTATTGCCCACTTTTAAGGCAGCGGCGTCTACAGCGGTAGCATATAACGAGGCAAAACCATTGTTAAATGAGGTAATCTTGTTTTTGTTGCTACCTAAATTAAAAGAGCTAAACCAGTTAAAGTTCTTTTTGCTAATTACAGGTGTATTGATACTTAACTCGAAACCTTGGTTGCGCATTTTGCCTGTGTTGGCAGAAATATTGGCAAAACCTGTTTCTAAAGGCACAGCAACGCTAGAAATTAAATCTACAATGGTGTTGTTGTAATACTCTGCCGTTACTTGCAGTTTGTTAAATAAAGTAAAATCTAGGGCAGTATTAAACTTAAAGTTTTTCTCCCAGCCTAGATCTGGGTTAGGTGCGCTGCTTACATCCGGAAAAGACGATACGTTACCATTATAAGCATTTCCGCTTTGCGTACCAAAACTATATAATCCCCTGGCGGCGTAAGTGCCAATTCTCGAATTTCCGGTAGAGCCAAAGGTAGTTCTTAATTTAAGGTGGTTAATTACTTTGTTGCTTTTAAGGAAATCTTCGTTGCTAATTACCCAAGCTAAACCAATTGAACCATTTAAGGCTACTTGTTTATCGCCTCCAAAAATGGATGACTTGTCTATACGCCCGTTAATGTTGGCGTAGTATTTTTTCTTGAAATCGTAACCCAATTGCGAGTAGTAAGAAATGGTAGCATCGGAGTTGGTAGAGGAGGCCGAAGTTTGGATGGCGGCCATGTTGAGTACACGGTACCTGTCAAAACTAAAACCAGAACCACCACCCCTCAGCAGGTCGGTTTTTTTATCGGTAACTTGTGTGCCGATCAAGAAATTTAGGGTGTGTGCTTCGTTAAAGGTTTTATCATACGTAGCTTGTATAAAGCCAGTATAGCTAAGGTAATTACGGTCGTAAATAGTTAACCTTCCATTGGCATTTCTTCCAGTAGCATTTTGTGCCGATAGAAACTGGGTTTGTTTGTTTTGGTAATTGTCTGCGCCTAAGGTGGCCGAAATGGCAATTTCGTCGGTAATTTTGTAACTGCCATTTAAGTTACCCATTAATTGTACACCTTTGTCGCTATTTTGGTTTTGGGTAAGGATGGCCAGTGGGTTTGGTACGCCAAGTATATCTTGGTAAGTGCCATCTTCGGCAACGGCCGCAATATTTGGTGGTAAAATAACACCTCCATAAGCGGATAAAGTGCTAGATTGAGTATAAGTAGGGCTTAAGTTAAAGCCAATCCTAAGCTTGTCGTTTACTTGTTGATCTACCCTTAAACGGAGATATACTTTTTGTAAATCGTTACCTAACGAGCTTGCCTTTTGATCTCTGTAGCCACCAGAAATTCGGTAGGTGGTTTTTCCGGTTCCTCCAGAAACATCTAAGTTTAGGTTTTGATACACTGGTGTTCTAGTGGTTAAATCAAACCAATCTGTGTTGATATCGTTGCTTCCGGCGAGTTGTGTAGCATCGGTAACCGAACGACCGCCGTTAATGTAAGTTTCTCGCAGTAAGCTGTAATATTGCGGGCCGCTTAGCCATTTAAACTCGTTGATAAACCTTGAAATACCCGTATCGTAACCTATGTTAAGCCTAGTTTTTCCGGCCTCGCCCGCTTTGGTGGTAATGATAATTACGCCGTTTGCGGCATCTGCACCATATAGAGAAGATGCGGTGGCATCTTTAAGTACCGAAATACTTTTGATATCTTCTGTATTAACGTTAGAAAGTGGGTTTAAGTAACCTTCGCCATTGAATACCGAAGCCTCGTTACCGCGTTGCTGTTCGTAAGCGGGTATGCCGTCTATCACATATAATGGTTGCGTAGAAGTGCCTCGGCTTCCCCCAATATTAGGTAAAGAACCCTGGCCTCGAATGTTAATTTTTACGGGAGTATTAAGTTCTGTAGTAGTTTCTACGTAAACTCCTGCAATCATTCCTTCGAGCAATTTATCAAAACTTTCGATAGGCCTGTAGGTTTGTAATTGCTTGCTCGAAAGTTGCGATATACTGCCTACTACATCTTCTCTGCGTTTTTCTTTGGTGTACGAGCTGGTTACCACCACTTCATCCATCCCAAAAATGTCATTGTCCATTTCTACTTTAAAAAACGTTTGCTTGCCAACCACTAGCTCCTTGGTTAACATGCCTATAAATACAAATTCCAACACAGCCTTTTCCATATTATCGCCTATTAAGCGTAAGGTAAATTCTCCGTTGGCGTTGCTAATGGTTCCTTGTCGGCTACCTTTTCTAAAGATATTTACACCAGCAATAGGCAAACCATCTTGTCGGCTGGTAACCACGCCAGTAATTAGTTTAACCTGCGGGGCAGTTTTTTTAATTCCTTTTCTAATGGCGATATTGTTACCATCTATGCTAAAATCTAAATGGGTTCTGGTAGCTAATAGTGCCAGTACATCTTGTAGCTGGTCTTTGATATTTAAGGTAACCAGTTGCGAAAGATCTACTTCTTTTCGGTCGTAGTTAAATGTTAGTCCAGTTTGGGCTTCAATATCTTTAATAACTGAAATTAAAGGCTTTTGGCTGGTATTAACGGTAATTGTTTTACTGTTGCTTTGCGCCAGTGCAGTAAATGCGCTAAGGCTTAGCAGCAGTAATAGCAGTAAATAGTTGTTTAGGTAAGTTTTCTTCATTTTATGGTTTTAGAGTTATGGTTTTGTTGTTGATTTCGTAATTGATGCGTTTAGCAAAACAGATATTTTTGATAATGCTTAGGTAATCGGTTTTAGTGAAATTTCCTGAATATTTCCAATCGCTATTGCCCGTTTTATTGATAATTGATAAACCGTAGGCATTGTAGAGTTTAATGGCTATGTCTTCGAAAGAGGCATTCTCAAAAATGATGGTGCCGGTTTGCCAGGCGGTTATTTTTTTAGCGTCGAAAGATGTGGTTTCGATTTGGTTACTTGCATCACTAAGCCAAGCCATTTGGTTAGGCTTTAAAATAGTTTGTTGCTTTTTGTTTGCCAGCTCTACCGCCACGCTGCCCTCTACCAAGGCTACAGTAACTTGCTTAACGTTTTTATAGGCCGATACATTAAATTTTGTACCCAAAACAGTGGTTTGTAGCTGGGCAGTTTTTACTGTAAAGGGTCTTTTTTTATCCTTTGCAACTTCAAAAAAGCCTTCGCCTATTAGGCTAACTTCTCGCTTTAGTTTGCCAAAGTGTTTTGGATATTTTAGGCTACTGTTGCTATTTAATGATATTTTTGTGCCATCTTCTAAGACTATGATAGCTGTTTTTCCGTAGCCATTGTAATAAGTAAGGGTATCTTCTTTATAAGTTGTTTTGTTAAAAAGATAAATGGTTGCCGAGCATATGATGAGTAAAGATGCGGCAATGGCAATTCGGGAATAACTAAATATTTTTTTGGCAAAGCGAGGTTTAGCTATTGGCTCAGCTTTTTTACCATCAATAAAATCGTCGAACTTCTTAAATGCGCTATTTAATTCCATATCGCTAAGCTGTAGATGCAGTTTAGCCAATAAAAGTTCTGCCTTGTAAATTTCATCCAGTTTTTCTGGATGCAGGCTAATCCAATTTTGCCAAAAAGTAACGGCCTCGCTATCCGTCTGCAGATAGTAGGCAATAAAAGATTCGTTTGCTGCAAAGTCTTCAGCAGAGTAGAGGTTAAAATTCATGTTTAGTTTAGTTAGGTTTGGCTTTTAAGGGCCTACATAACTAAGAGCTAAAAACATCTTTTTTTTACCAGAAGAAAATTAAAAAAAGTGGTGATTATCTTTTAAGTTGCTTATTTTAAGTAACTTAATTTTTAAAGTAAGGCCTTGCATTTGGTAATTTCATGATGTTTGCAGCTACAGCACATTAAATCTTTAGCAGATCTCTTAATTTGGTAATTGCCGTATGTACGTGGTTGTAAACAGTACGAGGTTTAAGGTTTAATTTTAGGGCAATGGCTTGATAGTCTAATCCCTCAAAATACCGTAGTTTAATAATTTCCCTTTGGGTAGCTGTTAATTGTGCTATGCCTAATCTAAGTTCGCGTTTACCAGCCTCGTCTTGTTGGGCTGCAATTAACAAGTCTTCGTAAGAAAATTCGATGAGGTTTTCTGTTTCGGTAAAATCATCCATGCTTTGGGTAAGCAAACCTTTTTTTAGCTGTTTTAACAATTTGTTTCGCAAACAGATTTTTAGGTAGGCCAAAACTTGGCTTACTTGTGGTAGGGTATTTTGCTTTTCCCATAATTCGCAAAAAAGTTCGTGAATACCATCTTGCGTTTGTTCCTTATCTGCAATTAGCCGAAAGCCATAGGCATATAGCTGCTGGTAGCAGGCTTGATACAAAGTTTTCATGGCCTGTGTATCACCTATACGAATTTTATCCCAAAGCTCGGTATGCATAATATGGGAGGCAAATATAAAAAATTCCTCCTTTTTGTTTAGAACAATTCTAAATAGATTGTTATAGATTAGTTGTTTTTGTAAAAGTAATGAGATAAATGAACTTTTTCATAAAGCAAGGTGTTGTTATTACAGATAAATGATTTGCGCTTATTTACAATCTCTTATATTTGCGCCAATGAATAAACAGAAACTTGGCCATATTTTTATACTTAGCTTGCTCTTTGTGTTAGGCTTAATTTACGGTGCGCAAGTTTTTGTAAATCAAGATAAAGCAGTTATAAGTACAGTAATGACTGATGTGGACGATGACAATGCGGAGAAAAGCGAAGAGAAAGTGAATGAAAGTTCGTCGTTTCTTTTTTTACAAGAAAGACCAGTACATTATTTGAAACCGATATCGACTTCGACAGCTAATTTGGCGGCCTACATTTCAAAGATGCTTCCCGAGGCTTGCATTACACTGGCCACACCTCCCCCAGATTTTGCTATTTCCTAGCAAAAAAATAAATCAATACCAATTTTCTTAATTATACATGTACAGAAATGAAGCATTAGTGATTAGCCTCACCCTGCTTTTATTTCAATTAATGAACAAATTTTACAATGAAAAAATCACTTTTATTAGGTGCTATTGCTATGGTTGGCTTTGCCCTAAACACCAATGCTCAAACAGTTAAACAAACCGAAATTACTTCTATCAGCAACTCATTAAACACAGTTTTAAAGTTAACTCCAGTTAATTTTAGTTACGATAAAGATTGGGCTGGTAAATTAAAATTGAGCACGCAAAAACAAAGTGGATTTGCGGTAGAAGAAGTAGCTAAGGTTGCTCCAGAGTTGGTGGTTAACCAACAAAAAACGTATACTGCTGGTAAAAACAGTACCAAAACAGCTACGGTGCCAATGGTAGATTACGAAACGTTAATTCCTCTTTTGGTAGGCAGTATTAAAGAGCAACAATTACAAATAGAAGCGCTGAAAAAAGAAATCAGTACTTTAAGGAAATCTAAATAGCAAGCGAAGGTCCCGATGAAAATCGGGACTTTTTTTACGGCACAGGTGTTTTTGCAACTAAATGTAGTTTTTTGCAGATATCTGCGGTATTTAGGGAATTTAATGTTATTATTGAAAGTAAATCCAAATATCATGTTTAAAAAATTACTTCTCGTTTTGCTTATTGTCGCCTCAGTACAAGCAGATGCACAAATTAATGTAGGTCCAAAAATACAACGCGAATTTAGGGCAGCTTGGGTTGCTAGCGTTGCTAATATCAATTGGCCAAGTAAACCTGGGTTAACTACGCAACAGCAAAAAGACGAGGCGATCGCTTTGTTAGACATGTTGCAAAAGAACAACTTCAATGCGGTAATTTTTCAGATCAGACCGCAGGCAGATGCCTTTTATAAAAGTGAAATCGAACCCTGGTCATATTACCTAACAGGTGTACAAGGGCAAGCGCCAAATCCGTATTACGACCCTTTGGAGTTTTGGGTGAATGCTGCTCACGAACGTGGTTTAGAATTACATGTTTGGTTAAACCCTTATAGGGCGCACCATACGGCAGGCGGTGCAGTAAGTGATTTGTCTGTAGTGAAAAAATATCCCGATTTGGTGGTGAAATTAAAGCAAGGTTATTGGTGGTTCGATCCTTCGAAAAAAGGAACGCAAGATTTGGCTTCTTCGGTGGTTAAAGATATTGTTAAGCGTTACGATATTGATGGCGTGCACTTTGACGATTACTTTTATCCCTACGCAGAATACAATGGCGGGGCCGATTTCCCTGATGATGAAAGTTATGCCGCTTATCAAAGCAAAGGTGGTAAGTTAGCTAGAGGAGACTGGCGTAGAGATGCGGTAAACAAATTTGTAGAACGGATTTATAAAGAGATCAAAAAAGAAAAGAAGCACGTGAAGTTTGGCATTAGTCCGTTTGGAATTTGGCGACCTGGCTACCCAGAGTCTATCAGAGGAATGGACCAATATGATAAGCTTTATGCTGATGCCAAATTATGGTTAAACAAAGGTTGGATAGATTATTTTATGCCACAATTGTATTGGCAAATCAATAATATCCCGTTGAGTTTTCCAGTTTTGCTGGGATGGTGGCAGGGCGAAAATACGAAAGGACGACACTTATGGCCAGGCTTAAACAGTGGTATTGGTGGTGGCGAAAAAAACAGCGATGAAATCATCAACCAGATTATGATTTCGAGAGGTATTACACCAAAATCGCCAGGTGTAGCACATTGGAGTATTGGCGCTTTAACCAAGCACGAAAGTTTAAGAAATGATTTGTTAGCAGGACCGTACAAAGAAGAAGCTTTAGTGCCAGTTTCGCCTTGGCTAGATAAAAAAGCACCGCAAGCGCCTTCGGTTACCCAAGAAGATAGAGGTGCTGACGTCTACATTAAATGGACACCAAAAGATGCAAGCGATGTTTTTAAGTACGTGGTTTACACACAGTATGGCGATAAATGGACGTACAGGACACTAAATGCGAAGAGTAGTTTCTTTCAGGTGGCAAAAGTAGCTGAAGTAAATCCAAAAACTAAAGCAACGGCGCCGCTGACAGCAATCAAAGTTACCGCGGTTGATAGAGCTGGGAATGAAAGTGAGGGAGAGGTAATGGCAGTAAATTAGCTATTGCTTTATCTGTGAAGTTCTACCGTAGGATTTTTAATTCGAGGTGTTGGAAACAAGATGTTGCAAATACACGTTGACGAGGACGCCAACTTGGGCATCTCTTTTGTTGGCGTTTCCGCCAACAAATAACAGGTTTCGAATATCCCTAATTACAAATCCTTAGATACGAATTCCAATGGTAAATCTGGAATAGCCTAAGTGAACATAAACGGGACGATGACTGCTCTTGCATGGATACCTTGCCGTTGTTTTTTAAATCTCTAATAATGGCCAAAAAGCAGCGTTGAGGCGTGGTTTAAACTGCTGCTTGTTACTACCTAATAGCAATAAAAACGGATTATTTTTTCTTCATTCCCATATAATCCAAAGTTAAATTACATAAGGATTTTACCCCCAGGTTAAAACTGCTTTCATCAATAAAAAAATCGGGAGTATGGTGGGAGGGTGCTTTAAGCGGATCTTGTCCT
This sequence comes from Pedobacter ureilyticus, assembly GCF_005925345.1. Taxonomy (GTDB): domain Bacteria; phylum Bacteroidota; class Bacteroidia; order Sphingobacteriales; family Sphingobacteriaceae; genus Pedobacter; species Pedobacter ureilyticus. The sequence continues at coordinate 101,288 of NZ_SSHJ01000004.1, read as the reverse complement.
TTGGGCATGGCTCCCAAAAAGAAGAACAATCCTGGTACTTTCTCTTGGAAGAAAGAAAAATCTTCGGCCCCTGTAACAGGTGGTTTTAGCTTCACATTATCCGCCCCTGCGGTATACTGCAAAGTAGGTAACATTTTTTCTGTTAAAGCGATGTCGTTAAAGGTTACAGGGTAATGTGCGCTATATGGAATTTGCACTTCGGCTTTGGCGCCTGCAGCTTCGGCGGTTTTCGTAGCAATGGTCTTAATGCGTTCAATAAACATGGCTTCATCTTCTTTGGTAAAATTTCTCACCGTTCCCAGCATTTCTACTTTCTCTGGGATAATGTTAGATCTTACACCGCCCTGAATACTCCCGATGGTTACCACGCCAGGATTTTCCGTTACATTTAAGTTTCTGCTCACAATGGTTTGCAGGTTATTTATAATCTGTGCCGAAACCACAATGGGGTCTATACTGCTCCAAGGGTAGGCGCCATGCGCTTGCCTGCCAGTTACAGTAATTTTCATGTCGTTTACTGCGGCCATGGTGCCGCCAGGTTTATAGGTTAGCTGGCCAACAGGTGTTTGCGAATTAATGTGTAAGCCAAAAATCACTTCTACTTTTGGGTTTTCTAAAACCCCTTCCTTTACCATCAGCTCTGCGCCACCTTCTTCACCCACGGGTGCGCCTTCTTCGGCGGGCTGAAAAATAAATTTCACGGTGCCTGCCAAATCCTTTTTCATGCCGGTAAGCACTTCGGCTACGCCCATTAAAATAGCCACATGCGAGTCGTGGCCACAAGCGTGCATGGTGCCAACTTCTTGTCCGTTGTAAGTGGTGCGTACTTTAGACGCAAATGGCAAGTTTACACGTTCGGTTACTGGTAAGCCATCCATATCAGCTCGTAAGGCCACCACGGGTCCAGGCTTAGCTCCCTTTAAAATAGCTACAACGCCAGTTTTAGCCACTCCAGTTTTCACTTCCAAGCCTAAAGATTGCAAGTGCTTAGCAATAATTGTAGCAGTACGGGTTTCTTGGTTTCCCAATTCGGGGTGTTGGTGGAAATCTCTACGCCAATCAATTACTTTTTGTGTAATGGCTTCGCTACGTTTGGCTGCATCTGTTTTGAGGTTGCTTTGGGCTGCGGTAACTAGAGGTAAAGCCACACCCAGTAGTAAAAATTTCTTCATTTAGTTTTTAGGTTTAAATACAAGATAACTCATTTTAGCCACAGATGCACGGTTGATCTCTACAAAGCGAAAAAAAATAGTGCAGCTTTGTGGTTTGTTTTAAAGGCTAACCACAAAGCTGTCTTAACTGTTAAAAAAGTCCTTTGAGTTTATCTAGCAAACCGCCACCTTCGGTGCTATCTTTGCCTCCTCCGCCTAGTAGGTCTTTCACATCGTTAAAATCAAACTTGCCATCTGCACCGCCAAGTTTTGCTAAGATATCCTGCAAATCAAATGAGCTGTCATTAGGGTCGGCGGTTTTATTAAAAAACTTGGACATTACCATTGGAATTAATGATGCGCCAATGCTTTTTGCGGTTTCTGCGCTGATCCCCAAGCCGCCTAATTTATCGGTAAAGCTTGCTATTATTTGTTCAAGTCCGCCGCCGTTACCGCCCTGCGTAAATGAACTGATTAAATCTCCAATGCCACCAGAACCAACTTTCTCTTTCAAAACATCTACAATAGAGCCAGAGGCCGCCTGTATTACATTTTCATTTTGCTCATTAGGTACCTGGGCGTTGTTAATTACCAATTCTTGCGAATTTTCTCTTACTAATTGTTCTAAATTTTCTAACATAGGTTTTGTTTTTATTTACAAGATAGCTCATTTATGCCAAAAAATATACAGTTGATTTCTTCTATGTGTTATTTCCTTTAAAAAATCTATATCTGTGCATCTGTGGCTTTTTAATTTGTATTTTTACACATCACAAAATATCATTATATGTTGCCAAAAATTAATTTTACCACTACAAAGGCTTACCAATATTTAGCCGATCATTATATCAATATCAACCAAAAAGATATTAAATCGCTTTTTGCGGAAGATCCAGAACGTTTCAGCAAGTTTTCTATTTTGTTTGAGGATATTCTTTTCGATTATTCGAAGAATAGGATTAACGATGAAACCATGGCGCTTTTGGTGCAGCTTGCTAAAGAATGTAAGTTGGATGAAGCTATTAAGGCGATGTATAATGGCGATAAAATTAATGAAACAGAGGGTAGAGAGGTACTTCACATCGCTTTGCGTAACCAGAGCAACAGCCCTATTTTAGTAGATGGCAAAGATGTGATGCCTGAAGTTAATGCCGTTTTAGCCAAGATGGAGAAGTTTAGCAATGCAATTATTTCTGGCGAATGGAAAGGTTATACCGGCAAAGAAATTACCGATGTGGTAAACATTGGTATTGGCGGCTCTGATTTGGGGCCGGTAATGGTTACCGAGGCTTTGAAACATTATAAAACAAGGTTAAATCTTCATTTTGTATCTAATGTAGATGGTACGCATATCGCGGAAACGTTAAAGGCTGTAGACCCAGAAACTACCTTGTTTTTAGTAGCTTCTAAAACATTTACCACCCAAGAAACCATGAGTAACGCCAATACGGCTAGAAGTTGGTTTTTAGCTCAGGGCGCTAGCGAAGCTGATGTTGCCAAGCATTTTGCAGCTTTATCTACCAACGCCAAAGATGTAGCTGCTTTTGGTATAGATACAGCAAATATGTTCGAATTCTGGGATTGGGTTGGCGGGCGTTATTCGCTGTGGAGTGCTATTGGTTTATCTATTTCTTTAGGTATTGGTTTCGATAATTTTAAACAACTACTGGCAGGTGCCCATGCTACAGATCAACATTTTGCTGAAACTCCTTTTGAACAAAACGTTCCTGTAATTTTAGCGATGTTAGGTGTTTGGTACATTAATTTCTTTGGTGCCGAAACACAGGCTATTTTGCCTTACGATCAATATTTACATCGCTTTGCAGCTTATTTCCAACAGGGAGATATGGAGAGTAATGGAAAATATGTAGATCGCAATGGCGATGTGGTGATGTATGAAACTGGGCCAGTAATTTGGGGCGAGCCTGGTACTAATGGCCAGCATGCATTTTACCAATTGATCCACCAAGGTACCAAATTAATTCCTTCAGATTTTATTGCGCCAGCACAAAGTTTAAACCCAATTGGCGAGCACCATCCAATTTTATTGTCTAACTTTTTTGCCCAAACCGAGGCCTTAATGAACGGAAAAGATGAAGAAGAGGTAGTTGCTGAATTGACGAAAGCGGGCAAAACGCATGAGCAAATTGAAAAGTTAGCCCCGTTTAAAGTTTTTGAAGGTAACAGACCAACCAACTCTATTTTGCTAAAAAAAGTTACGCCTTTTAGTTTAGGAAGCCTGATTGCTGTTTATGAACACAAGATATTTGTACAGGGCATTATTTGGAATATTTTCAGTTTCGACCAATGGGGAGTGGAGCTTGGTAAACAGTTGGCACAAAAAATACAACCAGAATTGAAAGATAACTCAGAAGTTACTTCACACGATTCGTCTACTAACGGATTGATTAACCAGTATAAAAGCTGGAGATAAACTGGTGCTTAAGCCATAAAGAAAGCCATCAACTAGCTAGCAAGCACTAAAGTTGATGGCTTTCTTGTTTCATTTGAATAACCAAACGGCGGGCTGGTTAACGCAGCGGGCTTAGTATTGAAAGTGATGGTAAATGTGCTACTGTAAGCTGTCAATTTCTTTCATGTAGGCCAAATAAGCCTCTTTGTAGTTCATGTTTTGGTGTTCAGGTTTAGAGATAAAGGATAAGAAATCTTCTAAATCGGCTTCGGTAAAACCTAGTCTTCTAAATAAGGCTTGGTCATTTGGCCAATTTTGAGGATTTACTTTAATACTTGCCATTTGTTTGTAGAGCAAAATTCCTTTTCTAAACTCTGCGTAGCCAATATTTTGCTTAAATGATTTTACTGCTGCAACCAAAGTTTTGTAGGTAACTGTGGTGTCTACGTTACTATCGCTCAAAATGGTATATAAAATTTGAGGCTTTAATATTTCGATGTCCAAACTATCTAGCTCAACAAATTTTTTTAAGACATTGATATCTTTCACAAAAAGCGTATCGGTAGCTTTTAAACGGGACTTTAAGAAGTTGGGTTGCTCCGATAGCAGATTGCTATCGACAGCTGCTTGCTGGGCAAAAGTAAAAGTACTGGATAAAATGACTATTACAGTTGCCGAAAAAATTAAGTTATAGATAGGTTTCATTGTGGGCAAAGGTACATTTAAGCGTTTAGGTTTCCTATATAACGAAAAATCCCACCAGGTAATCTAGCGGGATTGTATTTTCTGGAATTTTTTAATCTTAATTAGCTTTAGGCGTTCCGTCGTCGTTTTTATTTACTACCGGGCGTTTCTCTCCGTTGGCCAGTTCCCAAGCGGTGTAATAAACCAACTGTGCTCTTTTAGCCAACATTGGGAAGTCTATTTTGCTCACTTCGTCTCCTGGCTGGTGGTAATCTTTGTGTACGCCGTTAAAATAAAAAATTACTGGAATACCATGTTTAGCAAAGTTATAATGATCTGAACGGTAGTAAAAGCGGTTAGGATCTGTACGATTGTTGTACTTCTCGTCTAGAACGATGTTTACATAATCGGCATTTGCTTTTTTACCAATTCTATCTAAATCATCGCTCAGCATGTTAGAACCAATAATGTAAATAAAATTGTTGTCGCCTGGGCGGTCGTCATCGCCACGGCCTATCATATCAATGTTAAGGTTGGTAATGGTGTTTGCCAAAGGAAATACTGGATGGTCTGAATACCACTCAGAGCCCCATAGTCCTTTTTCTTCGCCTACTACTGTCATAAATAAAATACTGCGTTTAGGGCCTTTGCCTGCTTTTTTAGCCTTCGCAAATGCTTCTGCCAACATCAATACGCCTGTGGTTCCAGATCCATCGTCATCGGCGCCGTTGTTTACCTTGTCAGTAGCATTTGGGTCGTTTACCAAACCAATATGATCGTAGTGGCCAGTTACTACCAATACTTCATTTTTAAGCTTAGGATCAGAACCTTCCAAGAAACCTAAAACGTTATCTGCTTTGATGTCTTCTTCTATTAATTTAGCAGCGAAGGCAACAGGAGTTTTAATGGTTACGGTTGCTGGTTTCAAAGTTTCAGCAATTTTTTTCTTTACCTCGGCCAGGCTGGTGTTGGCACCTGCCAAAATTTGGTTAGCCACGGCCGTACCTACCGTTACTATAGGTAATGTATTTGAGTTTTTAGCTTCATCTTCCCTTTTTAAGCCGGCGGCCCCTTCTGCCAAGTATGCTTTGGCCGCATCGGTAAGGTTATCTACTCTCTCATTAATTACCAAAACACCTGCAGCTTTATGATCTGTTAGGTATTTTATTTTTGCTTGTTGGCTACCCACGCTACTTGGTGCTCTTCTGCCCTGTGTTGGTGCAGGGGCTTTCGCGGTTGGGTCGCCGGTAGCGAAAATCAACACCACTTTGCCAGCAACGTCAATGCCCGCATATTCGTTAAAATCATCTTTATTTAAGCCATAACCCGCAAAAATGATTTCGTTGGCCTTTACGTTAAAACCACCAGCAGGTGTAGTTTGCGCCATTAGGTAGTAATCTTTTAAGTTTTCTTTGTTTTGCCCCCCCACGCTTAACGTTACGTCTGCTAATTTTTTTGATGAAATGCCAACAGGTTGTAAATAAGGGTCTTTGCTACCTTTAACCGGTCCAACCAAGCCAAAGCTCTGAAATTGTTTTTTGATGTATTCGGCGGCCATCCAAGCACCTTTTTTGCCGGTTTCACGACCTTCGTACTCATCAGATGCTAAAATAGACAAGTGCTCGTAGGCTCTTTCTTTATTAACAGGCGCACTAAATTTGATGGCGTTTTTATCTTGCGCCAAAGCACCAAAACTAAGCGCCAAGGCTAGTGAGGTGTATACAAATTTTTTATTCATTTTTATGTTTTTGTTAGTTGTTGTATGGTGTTAGGGATCAGGTATTAGGTACTAGGGATTAGTTGTTAGGGATTAGGTATTAGGTGTTGATTATCAATATTTTATTTTTCGTTGTTGGAGCTAAAATTTTAGCAAGATATTTTGTTTACCCTGTTGGCGTGCCTGCCACCTTCAAAAGGGGTTGCTAAAAAAGTGGTAACCATTTCTTTAGCCAATTCTGGCGATACAAAACGTGCCGGGATACAAATTACATTGGCATTGTTATGTTGTCTGGATAGCCTGGCAATATCTGTTAGCCACGCAACGGCAGCTCTAATGCCTTGGTGTTTGTTGGCGGTAATGGCCACGCCTTGTGCGCTTCCGCATACTAGTACTCCAAAATCTGCCTCGCCTTTCTCTACTGCACTAGCTACTGGGTGCGCAAAATCGGGGTAGTCTACCGAATCTAATGATTGTGTGCCGAAATCGGTTACTTCATGCTCTGCCAGAAATTCTTTTAGTATTTCTTTATACTCGAAACCTGCATGATCGGCTCCGACGGCTATTTTTAATTTTGCTGAAGACATATTCAAATTTATATAGAATTATGCTAATGATTGGTAAATATTTTGTTGTCTTTTAGGTTATAAGTAATAGGTTCTAGGTAATAAGTTTAAACGCGGTACCGCCTATCATGTAAGACTTTGAGCCTATTTCTTGTAAAATGCTAACTCTGCTTTTTGTCTTTTCTTCTCGATACGGGCAGAGATCATGATGCTCAATTCGTATAATAAGAATAGCGGGAAGGCTACAATAAGCATGGTGTACGGATCTGCTGTTGGTGTTACTACAGCGGCTACAACTAGAATTAACACTGCTGCGTATCTTCTGGTAGAGCGCATGAACTTTGGTGTCATGATGCCCAACTTAGATAGGATGTAGATGATTACCGGCAATTGGAAGATGATGCCAGAGCCTAGTGCTAGGGTTAAAACTGTAGATAGATAAGAAGAGATGGTAAAGGTATTCTCGATACTAGAATCTACTGTATAGTTTACTAAGAAGTTGATGGATAAGGGGCAAATGATATAATAGCCAAACAATAGGCCTAAAGCAAATAATAGGGAAGCAAATGCTACAAAGCCACTTGCTGATTTGCGCTCGCTTTCTAAAAGTGCGGGTTTGATGAACAACCAGATTTCGAAAAGTAGGTAGGGTACGCCCAATATAATACCAGCCATGATACAGGAGTTCATCTGCAGGGTAAATTGGCCAGACATTTCGGTGTTAATGATCTTAGCTTTGATATCGGTAATGCAGAACTCGTTTCCTATAGATGGAAAGGCTTCTACCAATTTGCACATCATGCGGTAGGTCCAAAAATTAGCGTTTTTGGGGGCCATAATTACATCATGCCAAATAAAATCGGTAAAGTAAAAGGCTACTATTACCAATAAGGTAATTACGGCTAAGGCTCTTAGCAAATGTTTGCGAAGTATATCCAGGTGGTCGAAAAAAGACATTTCTGCCTCTAGGTTTTTCCCTTTGTTTTTTATTGAATCGATTAAATCTTTCGCTTTGTTGCTGCTCATTTTTACTATTTGAAAAACAAAAATACCATTCTATTTGGTTTGATAGGTATTTACGGTTAAATTCTAATAAAAGATTTACTTAGTTGTGAGTTTATAAAAAAGGAACGTTGATTTGTTTTATTTGGTAATTCGTCGATTTGTGTATGTGGCGGTTTGCGCTAGTGATGGAAATGGTTGGTTGTGCCAATTATTCGTTGATTTGTTTGGTGTTTTTGGCATAAAAAAACATCAACCTTGTTTAGGGATTGATGTTTAATGTAGCCCGTAGGGGGCTAGTTAAATAGCTGATTTTTGACAGTTATTCCGCATAGAAAATGTGTTTCGATTTTGATGGGGGAAGATATAGGGGAAGTTACTGTGGGATTTTGTAATACTTCATAGGGTGTCTTGAAGTTTCAAGTCAGAAAAATTTGTGCTGGTATCTATCGGCTTTTCTTCATTCTTAGCTAATGAAGTTGTATCAATAGTTTCGGCTCGATATATTTCAGTTTTCTTCTTTTTACGTTTAGGCTTCTTCTTTGGTTTAACATAAGACGATTGTTTATCATTCAAATCATTTTCAGTCTCACTACCTTTTGAACCAATAGCCCATGCCAGACCAATAATCACTACCCACAAAGAGTATTTGACGTGCTTTATTTTGATTGGAAAATCAACTGATGGTTTTTCATCTTTAATGCTCCATCTTGCTTGTTGTTGTGTGGTATGGCTAGCTAAGACTTCGTCAACTTTTTTTCTCCTATTTAATAGACTATTTTTAAACGCTAGTTCATCCTCAAGCTTTTTAAGCCGTTCTGCGTTTGATTTTAACTCCGACTGACCTCTTAGCTGGAAATCGTAATCTTTTCGCTTCTCGGTGTCGATAAGGACATTATAGGCAATATTTATTTGCTTGAACATTTGCGAAAAATATTCATCGCCCTCGTTCTTATCAGGATGAAACTTTAATGAAAGTTTTCGGTAAGCCTTCTTGACCTCATCTGATGTTGCTGTTTGGGAAATACCCAAAATATCGTAATAATTCCCTGTCATGACTTATAGCAATACCATAAAAATGCAATGATTAAAAGTTGCCAAAAAATCACTTTGGCATTCCGCCACCAATCAATACTCTTAGCACAACTATAGCAAACAGAACGCTTACCATAATGCCTACTATTTCCAAAGGTTACTGAGCGACCATAATTTGTTCGTCTTGACGAGCCAGTATAAACTTCCCTGCGATAATCGGCAGGAGAAGTTCCACAGTTGTAACACGAAGCCATTACTTAATTGATGTAAAAACTTCTTTAGGCTTGTTTTCCTCTCCTAACCAGTGGTTGACAATTTTACTGATAACGAAAACGTAATTTGAACCAAAGCTCAAGCTCTTTTTAACGACTTTTCCCGTAACTGACCCATAGTAAAATTTGCTGTAACCACCATAACCTTTTTTACTCATCTGCTTAGCAATACTTGCTCCAACTGCTCCTGTAATTTTATCAAGGCTTCCAAAGCCGAACTCTTCAGCTCCTTCTCCTTCAATATCAATTCCAACTAGGTACATCCCTTTCATTTCAGTTAATGTAGGCATGTAAGCAATGTTTTTGAAAGTGATTGTTTTGCCAACATATTCTTGTGGAAATAGCTGGACTTGTTTTGGTGTTTGGGATTTTGCTTTGAAAATAAAAGCTGAAAGTAATGCAATTAAAATGAACTTTTTCATGTGGTTCGTGGTTCCCTCAGTTCCAAAGAGAGGTTATTTAAACAAACAAGCGTGGAACTAAGCTTGAATGTTTCAGCGCCCGCAACGGCGACCTACAAGACAAGACAAAGCTCGCACGCTATGGCACGAGCATTAGTCATTTAATCCTGTAGGTTTTTGAAGTTGCGGTTCTGAAACTAGATTAAGCTAACGCTATATTATTAATTCGATATGTTGATTTCTTTCTTTACTCTATAATTCTTGATTTTGGTGTTTGATGGTGGCTAATTTCGGTAATATAATTTGTTTTAAGAAAACGAAGTTTTAGAGTTTGGTGCGAAAGCACCTTTCTTCTATATTTTGTTTCTTTTTAAAAAGAAAGATACTCTCCCTTGTTAACTATATTATTAACTATGTAGGTCGTAATTAACATGGGGGTACTAGAAAATCGCTTTTCAGAAAGACTACACCTATCCAACCTCAAAATGACATCCCACAGCTATTAAAAAGGTTTTCACAACTCCTTCAAAATGTTTTTAGCAAATGTAGTTATAGTATGTTTTATCAGCTCAATGTAGAGTTGTGTAAAAACAATTAATATGGCTAATAACGGTCAAAACTTGAACCCCAATTATAGAGCTAATTGGGCGGTATTTTCAAAAAAGGGATTAACTTCCGCTTACATCACGCCAATTCTTGAGGACAGAGGGCTTTCTTTCAAAGCAAGAATAATGCTAACCCACATTTATTCCCTAAGTGCAAAGAAGGGTTATTGCTTTGCATCAAATGATTTCTTCTCCAAAAAACTTGGCGTTAGTATTTCAACAGTTCAGCGAACTATCCGAGAGCTTGAGCAAATTGAAATAGTCGAAATCAAGTTGATGGATAGTAAAATCGGCACTAGCCGAGAAATCCACATTGACCTCAGGTTATTTAGAAGACGTTATTTACAAGAAAATGTAAATGTTGAGAGAAAGAGGATGACTACAGCTCAGTTTAAAAGAAAAGCGGAGTACCTTAAAGAGCAAAACAGTCTTAAAAAGACGAAAAGAAACTTTTAAGGTATTGATTTGAAAAAGCTTGGTGGATAACATCTTCTGCCAAGCATTCAAATCTCAAAACGTTAAAAATCAAATAATTGAATAAAATAAATATCCATAAAAATTTTACTTTTTGTAAAAGTCCTTGGATATTCCCACAATAATTTAAAAACATGATTACATATAAACTCTACGCATCTCTAAGAACCGATAAAAAGAAAACCGATGGTACATGCCCTATTAACTTCTTTCTACGTGTGGAAGGGACAATTGTTAAAATCCCAACAGGCAAATCTTGTTTGGCAACAGAATGGAACAAGAAGGAGCATACCGCTAAAACAAATTCAGCCAAAGGTATCGCCTTGGCCGCATTCTTAAATAAAAGAATTGCTGATTTCAATGCCTTTATGTACAGCGAAGAAGCAATGGGCAAAACTGTAACGCTAAGTCTTGCTCAGAGCTTTTTTGATGATACAAATAAAAGTGATTTTTATGCCTTTTGGACTGAACAGGTGGAATTGTGGGGGGCATCGTTGAAACCCAACACTTTAAAAACCTACGTTACAACTCTTAGAATACTCAAGGAAATAGCACCTACATTATCATTTGGTGATTTGACATTGTCTTTTGTTCAAAAGTTCGACCATCACATGGCGACCAAAAGAAAAAACTCTTACAACGGCAGATTCGGTAAGCATAAAGTATTGCGGGCAATGATTAGACGTGCTATTGCTAATAAGCTGATGAAAGAAAGCCCTTACGAACATCATCGGCTTAAGCCAGCAGAAGGTCAACGTGTTTTCTTAACTTTAGATGAGGTAAACAAGATTAGGAATTACGAAGTCAATTCAAATGGTAAAAATTTGCAGATAGCAAAAGACTACCTAGAAACATCAATTTTTCTAGGGTTACGCTACTCGGACATTGTTGGACTAAAATATGAAAATGTTAAAGAAGACCATATCAGTTTGGTTATGAAGAAAAACTCAAAGCCGATAATTATACCTCTGATACCTATGGCAAAGGCAATTATTGATAAATACAGTAAGCACAAGATAATCTTGGACGATGCCCCTGTATTTCCATTTGTTGCTAATGCTACTATTAACAAACACCTCAAAGAACTAATGAGATTGGTTGGGGTAAAAAAGCATGTAAGCATGCATGTTGGGCGCCATACTTTCGCATCGTTGCACCTTCATGCTAAAACAAGCTTGGCGCATTTACAGCAGCTTTTAGGTCATAAAAATATACATGATACAATGATATATGCGAAAACGATGACAGAGGATTTGTTCAGTTCAATGGAAAACCTAAATTCCATCTACGAGCAATCTGCTATCCATATAGCAAGCGGAGGTTAATCCATTAAGATTGACATTGTGGATTATTTTAAATTTAAAATGGAAAGGACTAAATAACAATGAAGCGATTTTATATCAGATGGGAAGAGCGCAACAAGCAAGAAAGATTAGAGTTGTTGCGAAAATTTATCAAACCGTTATATGAGAATAAAGAACTGAACTTATTTCTAGCAAACGCTATGGAACTTGTTAAATCAATTGACGAAAAAATCTACTATCTACAATATTGCAGAAAGCTTATAGCTCAAACGGTACGCAAACCAGACGAAGCACACTTTAGAGCATTTAGAGATGAGTATGAGCTATACTTTTTAGAAATTGAGCAAGAACAAGAGGTTCATAATTCTTTAAAATGGGTTGATGCAGAATTGCAGTATTTACAATTTCTCAAATCGGAAAATCAAGGTAAGGTTGATGAACAACACCGACAAATATCAACAGCAGAGAAAGATTGGTTAACGACCCCCGAACTATTGGTATGGCTCGGCATAAGTAAGGCTACCTTACATAGAAAAATGGCTCAAGGATTGCCAAAAACAAAGATAGGTAGGGGGGTAAGGTTTGTTCCCGAAGAAGTTAAGGCTTGGATAGCGAGCCAAAACAATTAATTTCTGGCAATTTTAAATACTTGAAAGCTCTTAAAATGGTTTGGGTTGGGATAATCTCTATTCTCGCCCAAATCATTGTTCTATCAACAAATTTTAATGCTCAATTTGGATTTATGGTATCTCTACAAAAAATAGACCGTCAAGTTTGCCCTATCTGTAAACGGTACGTTAAACATTCAAGCCGTTATCCAAATTATGTATGTAGGCAATGTATTCAACTTGCTACGGATAAAAAGGACAAACCAGTACACTTTTTCAATACAGAATTTTCTGGTCACGGTTGCGCAGGAGCTTATACTAGAACAGGAAAACCCTACAATTCAAATCTTTGCTATATCAAGGGTATCGAATGTAAAGCAGAAGAAGCTTATTTGGGTGGGATTGTTGTTAATTTAGTTTAGGGATTGTCTGCCATTTGCTATTCAACTCGGGGCGACTTTTTTATGCATCAATCTATTATGGTGGGTGTTTTTTTGTTGTATAAGTTGTCGTTTACAGTGTGTATTTGCGTTTTTTTGTAAGTAGGAAAATTTGATGTCTGAGTATAGCTTCAATATGCATCATGAGCCATTTTAAGATTTCAGTACGGTTTCTCTCTATACCTAACCCCCAGTACAAAAGAAGGCGATATTTTAAAAAATACCGCCTTGGATTTACGTTTCATTTTAGTTTACTTTTTATGGGTTTATAGTCTTCAATATTTCTGCAGTAGAAATTTCCTCTAAATCATCCATTAATTCAGACTCAAAGTTTAAAATAGACATCGCATCTCCTAAAATCCATTTTTTGACTTCGTCTTTGTATGGTATTCCTTTATCTTTTAGGTAAGCTTCATAATCTTTCTTCTTAACTCCTTTTCCTTGTTCGTTTTCGTCAACTAAGAATTGATATTCGGTGTTGTGTTTAACAAAATGTCTAAAGCCATATCTTAAGAATTTATTATAGCTGCTTATCAACCCACCATCAGTTGATGTAATTGATTTGGGAATGAAGATTATAGGTAGTCCGTCATGTACTGGTAACTCATATTTGCCTGTTTCCCAAATTAACTTATTAGGATTGAATATGCTCTTTACTTTTACCATTGTGGTAGGTATATTGTGCTTTACACATTGTTCCTGAGTATATAGAATTAATTGAGGTTTTATTATGCTTACTAGGATATCAGAAATTCTATCAGGTCCAACCTGATCAACCCCAAAATATAGTGTGTTATATGAGAATTGACCAGACTTTAAGGAATCAACCACAAACTCGGTATTTTCCAGAATCAACTGTTGAAGTACTGAGCCGACTGAGTTGCCATGCGGTTTGTTTGACGAATACCCTAGTCTAGTTGCATTACATTCATGTAGTCCTTTTAATAATAGGCGACTTTCTGTTTTTCTTTTAAAAAAAGCACTTTGAAAGAAACCGTTTAAAAAAGCGTCAAGGGATGCCTTCATATCCCTATTAAGTGGTGTTTTAAATTTTAATATTTTGTTATAGTCAACAAAGATTAAATTATCTTCTTCTAATTTAACGTCTAAGAAATCTACGTCAGATTGTGATAAGCCTAGCTTGTCCAATCCAAAATTTGAAATTATTGTATTCTTCATTATGAAAATTTTAATGTACTTGGTTTAAAATACTGGCGAAAAGAAATCGCTAGAATGATTAATGTTAACAACGTCCAGAACCATTTGGTTACTTGCTGGCTGTTCGGTCGTTCATTTTGAACATAGTTGCTATAGTGTTCACAATTGAAATTAACAAGTTCGTAAGGTTTGCCTAGCAAGCTCAAAGCTCTTTGGACAGCTTTTCCCCTCTCTACGTTTCCGCCAGTTAATTTTTTAACTGCTAACACAGAATTGCAATTTTTGAAAAACGTTTTGTCAGTTACTAATCTAACACCTGTGTTTACATTATTCTCTGCAAAAATGTGATTTCTCATTTTGTCTGTGCCTATATATACTCCGTAATGTTCAATTAAGCCTACGTTGCTTTTTGGTATCACGACACTATCTCCTGCCATGAGTCCCTCTTGTACTAATTTACTTGTCATGGGTTAGCCTTTAATCTTTCTTGGGTCATTTCCAAAGCTGTCTTTTTCCCTGATTGATCCATTTTTGCCATGAACTACAAGTTCCGATTGTTGGTTTTTGGCAATCTGCCTTGCTATATCAATAGCTTCTTTTTGCGTATCGGTAATTCTGGTGTTTTTTGAATTACCTGCTCCCTTAACAGCCCACTTTGAACCGTTAGGTAAAACATGTTGATTTTTACTCATAAAAGGAGTAGGTCAATTATTGTGCCAATATTACAAACATTTTGCTTTTAATGTTTATTTAATAAACATTGTTTTTTAAATAAATTTACCTATATTTGCAGTACTGCATTTAACAAAAGAAAATGGACTTTAAGTCTACATTATCAAAGTTTTTAGGAAATAAAATTCGTGAGAGGAGGGTTAAAATTGGGCTTAATCAAGAAGAGCTTTCTGAAAAAATCTCTTTAACTCGAACATCTATTTCTAATATTGAGGCTGGTCGCCAATTGCCCCCTATTGATGTGCTGTATAATATTTGCAACACTTTGGGGACGGAAATCCACTTTTTTCTTCCCACTTTTAAAGAAGTTAATTCTTTGATTTCTGAGGAAAATACTACTTTAGATAAACTTAAAACAAAACACCTTTCAGAGGGTTCTATAAAAACAGTGCAAGATATCTTGTCAAAAAAGAAAAGGTAACCTACTATGAAGTATATTGAAGAGAAAGCAGAAGATTTATTAACGCAGTTGAAAGTTAATAAACTTCCAATTAATCCAAAAGTATGTGCTGAAAAGTTAAATTTGACTGTAGAGGCAGCTATGTTAGAGGATGATATTTCTGGGATTTTTTTAGCGGAAAATTCAGAATACTACATAATATATAACAAGAATGAAGGAACTTTGAGGCAAAGATTTACCATCGCACATGAGCTTGGGCATTTTATACTTCATAAGGATTTAGGTGTTTTTGTTGACAGAAAATCTACTGCGCTTTATAGAAACTCTTCTTCAGCGACTGGCGAAGTGTTAAAAGAACGTGAGGCTAATGCGTTTGCAGCTGCTTTACTTATGCCAAGGATATTGATTGAAAAGGAATTGGATGCCATATCGGAAAGTGAAGATATTATTGAAATACTTGCAGATAAATTTAAAGTTAGCAAGCCAGCTATGAGTTTTAGACTGTCAAATCTTGGTTATGAACTCTTCTAGAGTAGAATTACAATTTCTCTAAAGCTTAAATCTTAAGCTCAAATTGAGCATTAAAATTTGATGATGGAGCGAAAATTTGGAAAGGGCTGGTCGTTACCTTCATCCAATACCGTTTAAGTTTTTCTGATCGCTTAAAAACTGCTAAATTTCAGCGGTTCTATTCGTCCCATTCAAGCATTTATCTGCTACGAGGAAAGCCTAATTAGTCGTCCAACTTTTTTCTAAGTAATCCTTATGGGAACAGTCTTTCTAAAAAAAGGTTTGCTGATTTCAAGATAAAGAACTGTTTCTTTGCAGTTCGCCAATTTTTATTGAAGACTTTGTCTTTGATGATTTTCTCGACAAAATGATAGCAAATATTTGAAAATTGATGATACGTTAGCCTGTTTTGCTGTATGCTTTTAGAAAAGGGGAAAATATAGGGGAAGTAGCCTTGAAATTTAGTGAAATCTGATGAAACTTTAAGAGAAAGTTTGTGTAGTCCATAGGGGAATCGAACCCCTGTTTCCAGAATGAAAATCTGGCGTCCTCACCCCTAGACGAATGGACCAAAGTTCAGTAAATCAAGCAGATAATCAATGCTCAAATCTGCATAAAAAAACATCAACCTTGTTTAGTGATTGATGTTAAGTGTAGCCCGTAGGGGAATCGAACCCCTGTTTCCAGAATGAAAATCTGGCGTCCTCACCCCTAGACGAACGGGCCATTAAATTAAGAAGTGTCATTTCAACTTCTTCTTTGGTAGCGGGGACACGACTCGAACGTGCGACCTTCGGGTTATGAGCCCGACGAGCTACCAACTGCTCCACCCCGCACTCTAAACAATTCAATTTTCTGTTGTTAAATCCTTAACGCTTGTTCCGAATTGGAATGCAAAGATAGGAACGTTTTTTTGTAATGCAAATCTTTTTTAAAAAAAAATGAAATAAGTTTTAAAACCTAAATAAACCGCGATTAAACAACGCTGGGTACCATACCTTATGGTTTAAATAGGGGTAGGGCGGTAAAAAAGACAGGGTGCATGAGCGTGTTGCCGTGCATTTTGCGTATTATTGCAGATTATTTAATACCCCTTATTCAATATATGGCACATAAAGCAGGCTTCGTAAGCATCATAGGCAAACCAAATGTTGGTAAATCTACCTTGATGAATGCATTAGTAGGAGAGAAGTTATCAATTATTACACCAAAGGCGCAAACTACTCGTCACCGTATATTGGGTATTGTAAATGAAGAAGAATTTCAAATCGTTTTTTCTGATACCCCGGGTATCATTAAGCCGCTTTATGGTTTGCAAGATTCTATGATGTCGGCAGTAAGTGGCGCACTGAGCGATGCTGATCTCATTTTATTTGTTACCGATATTCATGAGAAGCATGATGAAAACGATGTTTTGGAAAAAATTACCAACACCACTATTCCTTTGGTGGTATTGTTAAATAAAATTGATAATGCTACGCAAGAACAGGTAGATGAGAAGTTCGCTTACTGGAAAGAAAAATTAAACCCGAAACATATTTACGCTATTTCGGCATTGCATCAATATAATTTAGATGGCATTTTGCCGATGATTTTGGAGAACATTCCGGAGCATCCGGCTTATTATGATAAGGAAGAGCTAACAGATCGCAGTCAGCGTTTCTTTGTTTCAGAAATTATTCGCGAAAAGATATTCTTTAACTACAAAAAAGAAATTCCGTACAGTACAGAAGTAATTGTGACTTCATTTAAAGAAGAGGAAACCAAAAGTGGGCCGATGATCCGTATCACTTCAGAAATTATTGTAGAAAGAGACTCGCAAAAGAATATTCTAATTGGTACTGGTGGCGCTATGCTTAAAAAAGTAGGCATGGAAGCCAGAAAAGACATCGAGAAGTTTTTGGATAGCAAAGTATTTTTAGAAACTTTTGTGAAGGTTATTCCAGACTGGAGAAGCAAAAAGAATTATTTGAAGAACTTCGGCTACGATAGCTAATTCGGTTACGAGTTGCGGGTTAACGGTTGCGAGTTGTATTTTCGATATTCCTCGTTATACCTTTTATAGGTAATAAATCCAACAAGTTGTAACTCATAACCCATAACTAAAAAAATAACAGTACCTTTGCAAGTTCAAACCCTGGGTTTGTAAAAATCGACGATTCTACTTTATTGATATTTGTCTATTAAATCTAAAATCGTCATTCTAAAATCATAAATACAATGAGTAATATCATCGCCATAGTAGGTAGACCAAATGTTGGTAAATCAACCCTTTTTAACCGTTTAACCGAAAGTCGTAAGGCTATTGTGGACGACTTTAGTGGGGTAACTAGAGATAGGCACTATGGCAAAGCAGAATGGACCAACAAAGAATTCACCGTAATTGATACAGGTGGTTACGTGGCCAACTCTGAAGATTTGTTTGAGGTAGCTATACGAGAGCAGGTGGTAATTGCCATTGAAGAAGCAACAGTGATTGTTTTTATGGTCGACGTGACTACGGGTATTACCGATTTAGATGATGACATTGCGGACTTGCTGCGAAAAGGTAAAAAGCCAGTTTTTGTAGTGGTAAACAAGGTTGATAATACAGCTTTGGAAAACGAAGCGTCTGTTTTTTATAGCTTTGGTTTGGGCGAAATACATACCATTTCTTCGATGACTGGCTCTGGCACTGGCGATTTGTTAGATGAGGTCATCAAGCATTTCGAAGATATACCGGAAGAGGAGAATACTTTGCCTAAAATTACCATCGTAGGTAGGCCAAATGTAGGCAAATCGTCTTTAATTAATGCTTTGATTGGTAAAGACAGAAATATTGTAACGCCAATTGCGGGTACTACTAGAGATTCCATTCATATCCACTACAACCAGTTTGGTCATGAGTTTATGTTTATAGATACTGCTGGTTTACGTAAGAAAACTAAGGTTAAGGAAAACATTGAGTTTTACTCGGTAATGCGTACCATTAAAGCGCTAGAAGATTCTGATGTAGTGATGTTGATGCTTGATGCGCAAGAAGGTATCGAATCGCAGGATATCAACATCTTTCATTTGGCAGAGAAGAACAAAAAAGGTATTGTAATTTTGGTGAACAAGTGGGATTTAATTGAGAAGAACAACAAAACGATTAAAGAATTTGAAGAGCAAATTAAACACAAATTGCAACCGTTTACCGATGTGCCAATTATCTTTATCTCGGTTTTAAATAAGCAAAGAATTTTCCAAGCTATAGAAAAAGCGCTCGAAGTGCAGAAAAATCGTAGCAAGAAAATACCAACGTCTAAACTTAACGATGTGTTGCTGCCAATTATCGAGGCTTATCCGCCGCCAGCCTTAAAAGGTAAATACATCAAGATCAAATATATTACCCAGATTAACGGTGTGGCGCCAATGTTTGCGTTTTTCTGTAATTTGCCACAATATATCAAAGATCCGTACAAACGCTTTTTAGAAAATAAGCTTCGCGAAAACTTCGATTTTTCGGGTGTGCCCATCCAAATATTTTTCAGACAAAAATAAGCATTCATTTTATACTCTCTGTAGTGTTTAACGTGAGTTTTGGGTGCTTGTATTTGTTTATCAGCGACTTATGTTTTTAGTTGCATTAGGGATGTCGTCATTTCGAGCGTAATCGAGAAATCTTTGGGTCATTTATTAGAAATTATCCCTTTAAAGATTTCTCCACTCGCTTCGCTGCGGTCGAAATGACGAATCAAGACCCAAAACTCACGTTATTTATTTGCTAATAGAGCTAAAAAAGAAAGTCAATCTAAATCCTAGACTGACTTTCTTTTCAATATCATGTGTAATTAACCGCCAATTGCTGTACAAACCGCCTTGTGTTTTACTGGAAAATTTAGGGAACTGGCAATAAAACACATGTTATTGGCTTCGGCATGTAAAGAGTTTGCCCAAGAAATATCTTCTGGTTTAGAAATGACCACCTCGGGGCGCAAAAGTATTTCGGTAAACTTACCGCTGCCATCGGGCATTTCGGTCATGGTGCCTTTTGCCCTATCTTTGTATTCTATCACTACAATGCCGTTTTTAGAGCATAGGTGCAAATACCACAACATGTGGCAGGAAGAAACAGAGGTCAACATCAGATCTTCGGGGTTGTATTTTGATTTATCACCTAAAAAGATGGAATCAGAAGAGCCAGAAAGCGCATCTTTGCCATCAATTTCTACGGTGAAATCTCTGTCGTAAGAACGGTAATCCATCGTTCCAGAACCTTTGTTTCCTATCCAGATTAAATTGGTTTCGTAAATATGTTGCTTTGCCATAATAGATATGAGTATTGAGATTTGAGTTCCGATAGCTATCGGATTAAGACTAGGTCCACACTCATATCTCTGCTTTAAATTGTTTTGTTTATAGCAGCAATTTATGAAATTATCCGCTGATTTTAGCCAATTTGTCGGCTAAAACCTCAGAAATTTTTATATACGAATCGAAAGTCCAACCGGCAACGTGGGGGGTTAAAATCACTTTGTCGTTGGTTATCAGTGCATCATGCCAATTTTGCTCAGCCAATGTCGGAAACTTTTCGGTTTCTAGTACATCTAAGCCAGCGCCTAAAATTTTGCCCTTGGTGATATGGTTGAGTACTGCTTTGGTATTTACAATTTCGCCCCGGGCGGTATTGATGAAGAAAATTGGCTTTTTAAAATGGAAGAAATATTCATCGTTAACCATTTGCTTAGTTTCTTTCGTCAATGGAATGTGTAAGCTCAGTACATCGCAGTGTTTTACAATTTCTTCCATGCTTACTTCTTGGGCAAATTCATCGCTAAAACCAGTTTTATATTTATCGTAAGCCATTACTTTAACCCCAAAGCCAGCAAGTTTACGAGCAAAACTTTGTCCCATAAATCCGTAACCAATAATGCCAACCGTTTTGCCTTTCAGCTCGTAACCTCGGTTGCCTTCTCTATCCCAAATCCCTTTTCTAATCTCCAAATCCGCTTTGCGGAAGTTGTTCATTAACGATAATAGCAAACCTAGCGCATGTTCGCCAACAGCATCCATATTGCCTTCGTTGGCAGCTAAAAGTGCAATGCCCCTTTGCTTAGCAATTTCAATATCGATATTATCTAATCCCGCTCCAGCTCTAGCCACAAACTTCAGCTTAGGGGCAGCATCAAAAATTTCTTGGTCTATCCTAAACTTGGTGCGTACGGCAATGCCATCGTAATCTTTAATTGCGGCCAAAGTTTCGGCTCTGGTAATTTCAGGCCTGTCATCAACTTTATAACCTAAAGCTTCGGCTTTTTCTTTAAAAATGGGATGTAAATCGTCTACAATTAATATCTTTTTGCTCATTGGTTAAGGTTTGTTTTTGATGTATTCCAAGGTTTGTGCTATCCAATCGCTTTTAAAAAGATCCAAGGCCACATCTGGATTGATACCTTTACTTTCGTATGCCAAGTCTCTATCTAGCCCTTTCATGTCTGTAGGGTAAAAAGTGAAACGGCCGCTTGGCAACACTATTTTATGCCCATAATTGCTGCCAAAAGTAATCATACCTTTGGATTGTTCGCCTAGGGTAGTTACCTTTTTTAAAGGTTTTAGCTCTAAAATAAATTGCTCTGCATTACTCACCGTGGCCGAGTTCTGTAAAACAAAAATTTGCCCTTTGTATTTCTTTAACAGAGTTAGAAACTTACCCGAAGTTTTATAGCCACCACCTGTGTTTCCTCTTAAATCTACTATTAAGTTTGCTGTAGTTAGCTTGTCTGCAATGGTTGCATGAAACTCTTCCGATTTTTTAATATTGTCATTGTTAGAGCTAAAGCTACTCAGCCTTAAATAGCCAACTCGGTCATTAAGGGTTTTATACTCGAAGTTTTCGTTGTCTTTATTTAATATCGAAAATTTCTTCTCTCGGGATTTTGTAAAGGGCGTTCCTAGCAGCGTTCCATTAACCAACCTCGTATTTTTGATGAGATTGTAAGGCACTGGTTTGCCAGAGTATAAGAGCAAATCATAGCCATTATAGGGAGTCCGAAAAAGTTCAGCCATTAAAATGCCATTGGTTAAACTTATCATTTTATAGGTCTTGTCACCGCTTGCAAACAATCCAAACTCGTGATTACTGGCATAATAAATACCTTCTAAATCATTTTTATTCTTTTGCCGTAATTGATTTTTTAAAGAATCGGTATTTATTGGTAGGGAGATGCGAACGGATTTTAGTGTAGTGTCTGGAGTTCGGTAAAATCCGAGATGATTATCATTTATCGCAGAAACTAATCTACTTAGTTGTATAAAAGTTTGTTTCTCATCAGCATTTATTATTTTAAGCTTCACATCTTCGTACAGTTGCTGATAAGTTTTATCTCCTTTTAGCAGCTTTTTGTAAGACGGGGTTTTTTGTATGGCATTGTAAAGTGCATCTAAATCTTGCTGGTTGATCTCATTTTGAGCAAAAACATTAGAAGCATTTGCCTCAAGTAACAATAAAACGAATAAGCAAACTAGTTTCTTCATAGCTAGAAGACGTATATGAAAAGGTTATAGTTGCATTACCTTGTGGCTAAAAAATTAGTCAGCTCTACAAAATCTTGCACACTTAAAGTTTCTGCTCGTTTCTCATAAAATGGATGTTCGCCAAGTTTATCTTTAGGCACTACCGCAGAAACGGCATTGCGTAAAGTTTTTCTGCGTTGATTAAAGCCCGCTTTTACTACTCGCCAAAACAATTTTTCGTCGCAATCTAAATGCTCCACATTGTTTCTACTTAAACGGATAACGCCAGAATTTACTTTTGGCGGCGGATTAAAAGTTCCCGGTTTTACGGTAAATAAATATTCGATATCGTAGTAAGCCTGAATAAACACACTTAAAATGCCATATTCTTTGGTGCCGGGTTTAGAGGCACAACGCTCGGCCACTTCTTTTTGGAACATGCCTACCATTTCTACAATGTTATGGCGGTTTTCTAAAATCTTAAATAAAATTTGCGAAGAGATGTTGTAAGGGAAATTGCCAATCACAGCAAACTTGCCAGGAAAAATGTCTGCAAAGTTGAGCTTTAAGAAATCGCCATTAATTAAACGATCGCCCAGCTGGGGGTATTTTTCTCTTAGAAACTGAAATGACTCTACATCGATATCAATGAGAAAAGTTTCCAAATTTTCACGTTGCAACAAGATATCTGATAAGATGCCCATGCCCGGACCAACTTCTAGTACCTGATGGTATTGATCGGTATGGATCAAGCCATCCACAATTCTTTGCGCAATGTTTTTATCTGTTAGAAAATGTTGCCCTAAATGTTTCTTTGCCTTAACTAAACTCATATAACCCCCAAGCCCTAAAGGGCCTTTAAAATTTAAAGTTCAAAGGTAAGAAATTAGTCCGAGGTCGGATGTCGGAAGTCCAACGATATTGGGCAAATCTCACATCTCATATCTCATATTTCATATCTAATGATTATTTTGCGCTAAATTTAATCAGCAGCATGAGCAACAAAGTTAAGATAGGCATTAGTATAGGAGACGTTAACGGTATTGGTTTAGAGGTGATTTTAAAAACGCTTGCCGAGAGCAAGATTTTAGATTATTGCACCCCGATAGTTTATGGACATACTAAGGTTGCCTCTTTTCATCGCAAGGCTTTACGTTTAAGCGATTTCATGTTTAACGTGGTGCCAAATGCGGAAGCGGCTGTGGCGCACAAAACAAATATGATTAACTGCTGGGAAGAAGATGTGAAAATTGAGCTAGGCGAAGCGAACGAAACTGGCGGTAAATACGCTTTTCTTTCGCTACAAAAAGCAACCGATGATTTGGTTCGTGGCGCCATTGATGCTTTGGTAACTGCTCCAATCAATAAAAATAATATCCAATCGGAAGATTTTAAATTTCCTGGACATACAGAATATTTGCAAGAAAGAAGTGGCAGTAACGATGTGCTGATGTTTTTAGTAAGCGATACTTTGCGTGTTGGCGTAGTAACAGGTCATATTCCAGTAACGGAGGTAGCCAAGAGCATTACCAAAGAGAAAATTGTTAAAAAACTACAGCTCATTAATGAGAGCTTAAAGAAAGATTTTTGGGTAGAGAAGCCAAAGATTGCTGTGCTTGGTTTAAATCCGCATGCTAGCGATAATGGCTTGTTGGGCAGCGAAGAAGCAGAAGTGATTTCGCCAGCTATTCAAGAAGCGTTTGATAAAGGGATTATTTGTTTTGGTCCGTACCCTGCCGATGGCTTTTTTGGCAACGGCACCTACAAACAATTTGATGCGGTTTTAGCGATGTACCACGATCAGGGTTTAATTCCTTTTAAAACTATTGCTTTTGAAACTGGCGTAAACTATACCGCAGGTTTAAAGTTTGTACGTACTTCGCCAGATCATGGAACTGGGTATGGAATTGCAGGTAAAGGCGAGGCAGATGCTACCTCGTTTATGGAGGCGCTTTTTGCGGCTATCCACATCGTGAAAAACCGTAGGGAGCAGGAAAGTTTGTTGCGCAACCAATTAAGAACTGGCGGTAAAATTATAGAGACTGCTGGCGATATTAAGGACGATGCGAATTAGCCTGTAATATTATGCTGGCACCAATTATACAGCCTAAGGAATTATTGCTTTTAAAACAAAGCGATGAAAACTTTATCCTTATTGATGCCTATGGAGGTGGAAAACAACCTTACCTTTCCAAGCATTTAGATGGTGCTTATTTTGTAGACCTAGAGGCCGATCTGTCTGTGGCGGTGGCAAATCCTGCAAATGGGGGCAGACATCCGTTGCCTGATCCAAAGGTATTTGCAGCAACTATCAGTAAACTAGGTATTGGACCCAAAACTCATGTTGTAATTTATGATGATAAAAATGGAGCCAATGCCGCTGCCAGATTTTGGTGGATGTTGCGAGCAATTGGTTACGAAAATGTGCAGGTTTTAAATGGTGGTTTTAACGCGGCTTTAAATATTGGCTTTCCAAGCAATGCTGATATTAAAACTCCGAGGCCTGTAAAAATTGACACCTCAATTTCAGAATGGCAACTCCCATTGGTTTCAATGGATGAAGTTAAGGTAGCTAGCGAAACTAGACATACACCCATTATAGACGTAAGAGCAAAAGAAAGATTTGATGGCATTGTAGAGCCTCTAGATTTAATTGCTGGGCATATACCAAACGCAATTAACGTTCCGCTGACGGAAAACCTTGATGAATTTGGAGGCTTTAAAAATCCAATCTTATTAAGAGAGAAATACGAAAGCTTATTTGAAAATCTTGATAGCAAAAACATCATTGTTCATTGTGGCTCGGGCGTAACAGCCTGCCATACCTTATTGGCTTTCGACTATGCAGGTCTGCCAATTCCTAATTTATATGTAGGTTCTTGGAGCGAGTGGTCTAGAAGTGGGAACGAAATGATCCTGAGTACCAACCAAAGCAGCAATTAACCTATATTTGAAAGGTGCATATGATTCTAAATTTTCATAGGTGGCAATCTATATGAATACCAATCTAGTGTATAAAACCGATTGCCTAGATTAAACAATTTATAACAATATGAAAAAAATATCAGTAATAATACTTCTATCGTTGATTGCCTTAAACATTAATGCGCAAACTAAGGTAAACCAACAAGGTTCAATGCTGACTATCCCAAAAGGAGCTGTTAAGTTAAAGGATGTTCAAGATAAAGAAAAGTTAGCATCTAAATTTCAGATCAATGGAGATGTTGGAAAGTTATCTGACGCATCTAATGATTATGTGGTTGATGGGATGTACCTTTCGTTATTTTATCATCGTAAGTCGTATCAACCGGACTACCTTTTGACATTGAAAACGGATTTAGAAAAAAGGAGAAACCGCCTTGGACTTAAAGACAGCTATTTTACAAGTTCAGTCCTAAAAGATAAGGAAAAAGAAGTGCTAATCGTGAGAAATCATGGTCCAGAATGGAACTACTACAGCTTTGATATCGTAAATACCGAATACAGTGCTAGTGTACATGGAATACTCAAATTTTCTGGTGGAGAAGAGACAAAAGCAAAGCAAAAAATTGAAGAAATTATAGAGTCGGTACAATTTCAGAGATAGTAAAAATATGTGTTTGCCAACGTAGTAAAGCGGAAAGAAGGGCTGCTTTTGCCAAGATTTACCTACGCAGTTTTTCGAATCATTTGAGGAAAGATGTTTAACAACAAAATTCTACTCCTCATTTTTCTAAAAACATTTTCTTTTCAGAAAATATTTCATACCTTTGCAGGCTAAAATTTAGTTACAATTGACACCATGAAAGCGTTGAAACAATTTTCTATCCCCTTTACAGGTTTAAAATTGGGAAAACACAATTTCGAATTTGAAATTGACAAAAGCTTTTTTGATGAATTTGAGCATTCTTTGGTAAAAGATGGAAAGCTTAAGGCAGAAGTTGAACTAGATAGGCAAGAAACCATGTTGGTTTTAAGTTTTCGCATTGCTGGAACTATAAAACTTAATTGTGATACTTGTCTGTCTGATTTTGATCAGCCAATTGAACTAGAGGAAAGACAGATTGTGAAATTTGTTGAGGCGGTAGAAGAAGATGAGATCGAAGATTTAGAAATCATTGTTTTGCCCAGGAAAGAAACAGCTATAGACGTTGCTGAATTGATTTATGAATTCATTACCGTAGCCGTACCTTTCATTAACAAATGTGAGCAAGCTGGGCAAGCCTGCGACGAGCAAATGCTAAGTACTTTAAATAAGCTGGCTGCAGGCAACGAAGAAAAAGAAGAACAAACAGACGACCCGCGTTGGGAAGCGTTGAAAAAATTAAAATAGTAATTAAAAAAATCAAGTAATGGCACATCCAAAACGTAAGATTTCTAAACAAAGAAGAAATAAAAGAAGAACGCACTATAAAGCTGAAGCGCCTTCATTAACTACTTGCCAAACTACTGGTGCAGTACACGTACCACATACAGCTTATAACGTTGATGGTAACCTTTACTACAACGGTAAATTAGTTATAGAAAACACTTCGATAGGTTAATTTTCTTAAAAATTTTTGTGTTTTCCATTAGTTTAAGGTTAACTTAGCCTAATAGAAATATAAGCTTCTTGCTTTAACACAAAAGATTTTTACTATGAAAATAGGTCTCGATATTATGGGTGGAGACTATGCTCCCAAAGCTATTGTTTTGGGAGCAATAGCTGCCCATCAGTCTCTGTCTGCTAATGAGCATTTGGTGCTTATTGGCGATACACAGCAGATTAAACCGCTACTTTCTGAAAAAGGATTCAATCCGGATCACTTCGAATACGTGCATACCGAAGAAGTTATTGGTATGGGCGAACATGCAACAAAGGCAATTCTTCAAAAACCCAATTCTAGTATTTCTATTGGCTTCCAATTATTAAAAGAAGGCAAGATAGATTCGTTTGCAAGCGCAGGTAATTCTGGCGCTATGTTGGTGGGTGCTGTTTTCAGTGTTAAGCCAATTGCGGGTATCTCTAGGCCTTGCTTATGTACCATTGTGCCTAAATTAAAAGGTGGCGCTGGGTTACTTTTAGATGTGGGTGCCAATGCAGATTGCAAACCAGACAACTTATTAGAGTTTGGCGTGTTAGGAAGTTTGTATGCCGAATATGTAATGCAAATCGAAAATCCGAAAGTGGCTTTGATGAACATTGGTGAGGAAGATGAAAAAGGTAACATGCTTACTTTGGCAAGTCACCGCTTAATGAAAGAAAAAGCTTCTTTCAATTTTGTTGGCAATGTAGAAGGTAGAGATTTGTTTAACGACAAAGCTGATGTGATTGTTTGCGACGGTTTTACCGGGAATATTATGCTGAAATTAGCAGAATCGTTTTACGTGCTGACCATTAAAAAGGGATTGAAAGATGAGTTTTTTGATCGTTTCAACTATGAAAACTATGGCGGCAGCCCAGTATTGGGTGTCAATGCACCAGTTTTAATAGGTCACGGCATATCGAGCCCAGAAGCTGTGAAGAATATGATCTTTCAGTCTAGGGATATGATTACTACTGGATTGGTGGGTAAAATACAGGCCGCATTCCGATAATTAAATACACAATAAAAAATGAGTAAAATTCACGCTGCTATTACCGCAGTTAATGGTTATGTTCCTGATTATGTTTTAACTAACGAGGAATTAGAGACAATCGTTGAAACATCTGACGAGTGGATTACCAGTAGAACCGGTATTAAAGAGCGAAGAATATTGAAAGGCGAGGGCTTGGGTACCTCTGATTTGGCTGTGCCTGCAGTGAACGGCCTTTTGAAAAAAAGAGGGATTGATGCCAAAGAGATTGATCTAATTATCTTTTGTACAACTACACCAGATTTCACGTTTCCGGCTACGGCCAATGTGCTTGCTGATAAAGTAGGTGCTACCAACGCTTGGGGATATGATTTGCAAGCGGCTTGTTCTGGCTTCCTTTTTGGCTTAACTACAGGTGCCCAGTTTATCGAATCTGGCAAACATAAAAAGGTATTGGTAGTGGGTGGCGATAAAATGTCATCTATTATTAACTACGAAGACCGTACAACCTGTATTATTTTTGGTGATGGTTGTGGTTGTGCATTATTAGAGCCTAACGAAGAAGGCTTGGGATTACAAGATTCGATATTAAGGACCGATGGGTCTGGCGGTAAATTCTTAGGAATGAAAGCCGGCGGATCTGTGAAACCGGCCAGCTACGAAACCATAGATGCAAAAGAGCATTTTGCACACCAAGAAGGACAAACTGTGTTTAAATTTGCTGTAACCAATATGGCCGATGTTGCTGCTGAAATTATGGAGAGAAATAGTCTTTCTGCTGATGATGTAGCTTGGTTGGTGCCGCATCAGGCCAATAAACGTATCATTGATGCTACGGCCTCTAGAATGGGCGTAGATTCTGATAAGGTGATGATTAACATTGAGCGCTATGGCAACACTACAAACGGTACCATTCCTTTATGTTTATGGGAGTGGGAAAGCCAACTTAAAAAGGGTGATAACATTATTTTAGCCGCTTTCGGCGGGGGCTTTACTTGGGGTTCGGTTTACCTTAAATGGGCGTATAATAGTTAATTTGGTCATTAGCTCACTTGTTTATTTGGTAACAAACATGAACAAGTGAACCTATGAACTAATGAACCAGCGAGCTATTGAACAAGCAGAAAAAAACCTTAACTTTGCCAATTCAAACAAGACATAACAATTATTTAACATAACCAAAAGAGAATGGATATCAAACAAATTCAGGAACTTATAAAATTTGTTTCTCGATCAGGAGTAAATGAAGTATCCCTTGAGCAGGAAAACTTCAAGATTACCATTAAAACTAACCAAGCCCCTGTTTATGTAAATGCAGCTATACCTACTGCGGTACCTGTAACAGCAGCGCCTGCGCCAGTAGCTGCTACAGCACCAGCAGCAAGTACTGCAACAGCGGCGGCTTCAATGCCCGCAGAAGATACTTCTAAATACATTACAATAAAATCTCCAATGATCGGTACTTTCTACCGCTCTGCAAGTCCAGAAAAACCTTCGTTTGTAAACGTAGGTGATGAAATTGGTACAGGCAAAGTAGTATGTATCATCGAAGCAATGAAATTATTCAACGAAATTGAAAGTGAAGTTGCTGGCCGTATCGTTAAAATTTTGGTAGACAATGCGTCGCCGGTAGAGTACGACCAACCATTATTCTTAGTTGAACCTATTTAATTAGCAAATTAATCAATTAGCTAATTAGCTAATTAAAGAGAAATTATGTTTAAAAAAATATTAATTGCCAACAGGGGCGAAATCGCTTTGCGTATTATCCGTACCTGTAAGGAGATGGGCATTAAAACCGTAGCGGTTTACTCTACAGCTGATAGAGAAAGCTTGCACGTTCGTTTTGCCGACGAGGCTGTTTGTATTGGCCCACCACCAAGCAAAGACTCTTATTTAAGTATCCCAAATATTATTTCTGCTGCAGAATTAACTAATGCAGATGCGATACACCCTGGTTACGGTTTCTTGTCAGAAAATGCTAAATTTTCTTCGGTTTGCCGCGATTACGGAATTAAATTTATTGGTGCTACACCAGAGCAAATCAATGGCATGGGCGATAAAGCCTCTGCTAAAGAAACCATGAAAATTGCTGGTGTACCTACCATTCCAGGTTCTGAAGGTTTACTAGAAAACGTTAAAGATGGGATCAAATTAGCTAATGAAGTAGGCTATCCTGTAATTTTAAAAGCAACAGCAGGCGGTGGTGGCCGTGGTATGCGTGTGGTTTGGAAAGATGAGGAATTTGAAAACGCTTGGGACAGTGCTCGTCAGGAATCTGGAGCTGCTTTTGGTAACGATGGTTTGTATTTAGAGAAATATATCGAAGACCCTCGTCATATTGAAATCCAAATTATTGGTGATCAATTTGGTAAAGCTTGCCACCTCTCAGAAAGAGATTGTTCTATCCAACGTCGCCACCAAAAATTGGTAGAAGAGGCTCCTTCTCCTTTTATGACCGATGAACTGCGTGAGAAAATGGGCGAAGCTGCCATTAAAGGCGCTTTAGCTGTACAGTACGAAGGTGCCGGAACAGTGGAGTTCTTGGTGGATAAACATCGTAATTTCTACTTCATGGAGATGAATACGCGTATCCAGGTAGAGCACCCGGTTACCGAAGAGGTAATTAACTTCGATTTGATTAAAGAGCAGATTAAAGTAGCCGCAGGTATTCCAATTTCTGGTAAAAATTATACGCCAGATATGCATGCTATTGAGTGCCGCATCAATGCAGAAGATCCTTTTAACAATTTTCGCCCATCGCCAGGTAAAATAACGAATTTCCATTCTCCAGGTGGTCATGGTGTACGTGTAGACACTCACGTTTACGCAGGTTACCAAATTCCACCTAACTACGACTCGATGATTGCTAAACTGATTACTGTAGCGCAAACTAGAGAAGAAGCAATTTGCACTATGGAGCGTGCTTTAAGTGAGTTCGTAATTGAAGGGATTAAAACTACCATTCCATTCCACTTGAAATTGATGAAAGACCCTAACTTTAGAGCTGGTAATTTTACCACTAAGTTTATGGAAACTTTTGATTTCGCGGATTAAGAATATTAAAATTTTTAGAAGATGCCTCGACAATTTGTTGGGGCATTTTTGTTTTGCACGCTCCTTAACATATGCGTCATTCTCGCGTAGGCCGGAATCGTAATGCGCTAAAAATACAGCGCTTTAAGATCCCAAACTAAATTTGGGATGACGACTAAGCCTATAAATAGCAAGTAGCACAGATTACTTCAAACTTTTCACTTTCAACTCTCAACTTTCAATACTACCTTTACGCAAAATATGCAAGGATTAGTTATTAAATCTACAGGAAGTTGGTATCAAGTATTTGCCGAAGACGGCAACACCTATTCATGCCGAATTAAAGGCAAGTTTAGGATTAAAGGAATACAGACCACCAACCCTATTGCTGTTGGCGACCAAGTAGATTTTGAGCTAGAACCTAATGCAGACACAGGCGTAATTCATAAGCTTCACGATAGAAAGAACTACATTATTCGCAAGTCGATTAACCTGAGTAAGCAATCTCAAATTATAGCGGCTAATTTAGACCAAGCTTTCTTAATTGTAACCCTTGCCTCTCCACGTACTTCTTTAGGCTTTATTGACAGATTTTTGGTAGTTGCCGAAGCTTATGACATTCCAACTTCGTTAATTTTTAACAAGCTGGATTTGTACAACGAAGATGGTTTAGCAATTTTAGCCGATTACAAATCTATTTATGAGAACATTGGTTATCCGTGTTATGAAGTTTCTGCTTTAGAAGGTACTAATATCGCTCAAATAGAAGGCTTGCTAAAAGATCAAACGACTTTATTTTCTGGGCACTCTGGCGTAGGCAAATCAAGTTTAATTAACGCTATATTGCCAGACTTTGCATTGAAAACGGGAGAAGTAAGCGAATGGAGCGATAAAGGCCAGCACACCACTACTTTTGCCGAAATGCACCAATTGCCATTTGGCGGTTATTTAATAGATACGCCAGGTATTAGGGAGTTGGGTATTGTAGATATTGAAAAAGAAGAATTGAGCCACTTTTTTGTAGAGATGAGGGAAAGGTTGAACCAATGCCGTTTTAACAATTGTAGGCATATTAACGAGCCTGGTTGTGCTGTTATCGAAGCTGTAGAAGCTGGAGAAATTGAGCCTTCGCGTTATGATAGTTACCAAAGTATTTACTTCGGGAACGACACGAGAGCTTAAGCAGGGATCAGGGATTAGGTATTAGGAGCTAGGGGTCAGTTATCAGTTTTCAGTTAACCGATTAACCAGTTCAAACAATTAACCCTCCAGTTTTATCTCAAATAAGTTCAGCGTAATACCTTCGTAGTGTTTAGGCAAACCGCTATTAGGTGCAATTTTGATATTCCCGACGTGATTAAAGCCACAGCCTGTGTAGTATTGCAACAAGCGTTCGTTATCGGCCCAAGTATCCATACGGATATAATCTAAAGGCGTGGTCTTGCGGTGTGCTTTCGCCCAATCGATAATTACTTTCACAAAACCGTAGCCTCTAAAGTTTGGATGCGTAACAATGCGATGAATGTAAACTGCCGCTTCATCATTTTTGCCTGGCCAAATTTGCGGATCGCTGTAGGTTACTGCGAAAATTGTAGCAACAGTTCCATTTACCAATATTTTATACTGACGGCCTTCAGCAATTTCATGCTTTACCAATTCCCTGCTAAATCCTTGCCATTGCTTAGGCGAAACTTTCTTTTGATGTTCGATAGCTAGGTCATAAAACTCGAAAATGGTATCGATATCGGAGGGAAGGCTGTTGAGTACCTGTATAGCGTTTTGCATGGGATAAAGTTAGCAAAGTTCTTTTTTGCAATTGTGTTTTACTTGTAACTTTTAACCGGGCAAGGTGTTGCAGGCTACAAGTTGTTTTTGGCAAGGGTTTAAGTAAAACAAACCTGATTGTAGCGAACACGTAGCGAAGTGTAACGAGCGAAGTAAAGCGTAAAGCAGGACTACCGTGAACGAAGAATTACAGGCTTTGCTTTTCAAAAAAATGAGTACAGGATTTTGGTTACAACTGGGCCAACTGGAACTAATTTTTAACGTATTTATTTGGTTTTTTGGTTTAAGGCTTATATCTTCGTTTTTAACAGCGCAAGACTATGTAGGTTTAACACCCCATGTAGTCTTGTTTGTTTTTTATAGGATTAAAGAAAAGAAATAGCGCTATGGCAGATATTACCTATTACACCAAAGAAGGGTTAGATAAATTAAAAGAAGAATTACATCAGTTAAAGACTGAGGGAAGGGCTTCGATTGCAAAAGCAATTGCTGAAGCTCGTGATAAAGGCGATTTATCGGAAAATGCAGAGTACGATGCGGCAAAGGAAGCGCAGGGTTTGCACGAAGCAAAAATTGCGAAATTAGAGACGGTTTTGGCCAACTCCAGGCTGTTGGACGAGTCGAAATTAGATTTGTCTAAAGTATTGGCGTTATCTATCGTAAAGATTAAAAACGTAAAGAACGGTGCTACTATGACTTACCAATTGGTAGCAGAAAGCGAGGCTGATTTAAAATCGGGCAAAATTTCGGTAAAATCTCCTATAGCCCAAGGTTTGTTGGGTAAATCTGTAGGTGATAAAACCGAAATACAGGTGCCGGCAGGCAAAATTGAATTCGAAATTCTGGAAATCTCTAGATAATTACGTTGTACGTAATAAGTAATACGTTTTACGTTTGCATGGTCTACGTATAACGTATTACTTAAAACTTAAAACCATTTTATGTCAAGCATTTTCTCTAAAATAATAGCAGGCGATATCCCGGCACATAAAGTAGCCGAAACCGACGATTTTTTAGCGTTTTTGGATATCAGTCCGCTGGTGTTGGGACACGTTTTGGTAATTCCTAAAAAAGAGGTTGATTATATTTTTGACCTAGAGGATGATTTGTACCAAGGCTTGATGTTGTTTGCTAAGCATGTAGCCGCAGGTATAAAGAAAGCTTATCCTTGCGATAGGGTTGGTGTGGCTGTAATTGGTTTGGAAGTGCCGCATGCACATGTGCATTTGATCCCCATTAATTCGATGAACGATATGAACTTTGCCAACCCAAAGTTGAAACTGAACCAAGAAGAATTGGCGGAGGTTGCGGCTAAGATTAAGGCGAAGCTTGAGGCGTAAAGTTATAAGTGTAAGCTTGTCTTTCAGACTTCCCGACTTCCGGTCTACCTTAGCTTCTCATTATTCCTGTGCCTGTCCGCATCGCGGATTTTTCTAAACGCCTAGCACGATATCGGCATCTATATTTAGTTTCTTGCTAATTTCTCTTGCTTTTTTTAAGGTTGGTTCGCTTTTACCAGATAAGTATTCGCTAATTCTTGAAGGACTAGTATTTAAAAGTTTAGATAATTTCTCTTGTGTAAGTCCCATTTCGAACATTCTTAAGTTGATGACCTCGGGTAACGTAGGCTTTTTCACTTCGAAATGTATTTGTTCGTAGTCGTAAACTAAGTCAGATAGTAAGTCTAATTCAATAAAATTTTTATCATCTTCAGAAGTTTCATTGCCAACCACCATCAATAATTCCTCAATTCTTTCGCAAGTTGCGGTATATTGTTTTTCTGTTTGAATTCCCTTTTTCATCTGTTAAATTTTTGAACAGTCTTTTATCTTGTCGTATTGTTTGTGCGTTCCTATAAATCGGATGTAGACTTTTTTAGAAGCAAAGATGATGATTGCAATTAACCTATATTCGTTACCCCTGATGTTAAAAACAAACCTGTTATTTCCAACATTGTCCACACTTCCAAATGTATTTTTTATATCTGCGAAGCAAGTCCAATTACTTTTTTCTGTTTTTTTACACCAGTCTCTCAACGCAATATCGGCATCATTGTGCTCCCTTGTAAATTCACTGATTTTTGCAAAGGTTACTATTCTCATATTTACTGGTTAGACAAATATAGAAATTTATTCTTAAATATGTAATTATATTCTGTTTTACAGAACTTCCTTGTTGTGCTCGAACGTAGGATTCGAATTACGCAAGCGTGCCCTTTCAGACTTCCCGACTTTCTGCCTATTTCAACTTTTCATTATTCCTGTGCCTGTCCGCATCGCGGATAGATTTTTTCTCCAAGTTTTTTACCAATGCTTCGTCTAGTTTAATACCTGTTTGGTTAGCCAGGCACATCAGTACAAAAAGAACATCGGCCATTTCGTCGGCTAGATTTATATCTTCGTCACTTTTCTTAAACGATTGCTCTCCATATTTGCGAGCCATAATGCGGGCAACTTCGCCCACTTCTTCCATTAAAATGGCGGTATTGGTTAGTTCGTTAAAATAGCGAATGCCGGTGGTGTTGATCCAGCGGTCTATAGTTTCTTGTGCTTCTGTAATGGTCATGAGCAAATATAAGGATTGAATGAATGAATGAGAAAATGATTGAAAAGGACAATGACCAATTACCAAATTTCAATAACCAAAGGGAATAACAATTAATCATTAACAATTTACCATTGCTTTAGATCATCATCAAGAATTCTATGGCTTCTAGCTCAAAACCCATAGAAAAATAGGTGCCGAAGAAAATTTTAGTTGCTTTAAGCGATTGCGGTAAATAGCCGAAAAATTTTTTGAAAGCGGTAGTAAAATGAGTGGCATGTTTATAGCCTACTGCTTCGGCAATTTCGGTAATTCTGTATTTGCCTGTTAATAGCATTTCTTTAGCTTTTTCCATTTTGCAAGAAACAATATGGCCAAAAACCGTAGTGCCAAATAAGAGTTTGAAATGCTTTTTGAGGTACTGTTCGTTTGTGCCAGCTGCTCTTGCAAGTGATGAAATGCTATGTGTAGTACCGATACTCCCTTCTATTATTTCTTTTACCAAAATCATTTTTTCTACCTCTAGCGGTTTTAATGAAGAGGGGATAACTTTTTCTTCTTCATACTGTGCCAGTTGCAGACTTAGCAATTCGATGATCTTTGCCTTGGTATAAAGGTTTTTTAGGTTTCCCCCAAAATCACAATTCGCTATTTCGGCTAAAACGTTTTTTATTTTAGGGTTCAGGTAAAGATGGTTATGAAATAATTTTCCAATACCTATTAGGTTATACAAGGGTACGCCGTAATCTTTAGATAGGTATTGAAGAAAGAATTTTTCTTCTAAATAGATTTGTATCAAGTCGCAATCTTCGGTGTTGACTAGGCTGGCAATTTCTTCTTTGGGTAGCAAAAGAATATTATACTCTGCCTGTTTAAAAATAATAGGTTTCTTTTGCGATGATCTGTGGAAGCTGCTATTTCCTGTTAAACAAAATTGAATTAATAAGATGTTTTCGTCTGATGAAATGGTGATGGAGCTTCCATCAATTTCTTTGCTCGCTATCTTTTCAAATAAAAACTTGTTGAACTTGATTTTTTTGTAAGACGTTTGATTATCAGTAGTTTTTGAAGCGCTTGTCGAAATTAAATTAAGCTCGGTTGCTTTTTCTTTTTGCGTTACTAAATTTTCGGATGCGGTCATTGCTAAAAAATGTGTTGCAGCTATATTTGCGGCAAGTTACGTTTATTTAGACTTCTTCTAAATAAAAATGTAAAATATTTTAAGGATAATGAAGCAGTTTTTACTTTCACTACTATTTGCGGTCGCTTTTATTTCTATTGTGCATGCGCAATCTGGAAATATTTCTGGTAAAGTGACGATGGAAAATAAGGAGCCAGTAGCTGGTGCGGTAGTAAATATCAAAACCTTAAATAAACAGACTTTAACTGACGAAAAAGGAAGCTATTCGTTTAAAAATATTCCTTTCGGAAGCTACACTTTAGAAATTGGTTCGATGGAGATCGTTACCAAAAAGCAAAAGATCGAAGTAAACAAAACACAAAACATATTTAATATATCAGCGAAAGCGAAAGATAATAGCGTGCTGAACGAAGTTGCTGTTACGGGTAAGACAGAAAAGAAGAAAATGGAGACCAGTGGTTTTGCAGTTTCGGTTATCGAAACTAAAGAAGCTTCGCTGAGAAATTTGACAACTAACGAGTTGTTAGATCGTTCTGTGGGTGTTAGGGTAAGACAAAATGGGGGGGAAGGTTCTCCTATCGAATATAACTTGAATGGAATGTCTGGAAGTACTATCGGCATCTTTTTGGATGGTATTGAAATCTCCACTTATGGATCCTCCTTCAATTTGAATAATATTCCGCCTGCCATGATTGAGCGAATAGAAGTATATAAAGGTGTACTTCCTTCTCATCTAAGTGGAAATTATATTGGGGGTGCTATTAACGTAATTCTTAAAAAAGATGCCTCTGCAAATAACATTACTGCCTCGGCTTCTTATGGCTCTTTCAACACCTACAGAGCAGATCTTGGTGGTTTGTATCGCAATCCTAGAAATGGCTTAACCGTTCGTGCTTCTGGTTTTTACAGTCATTCTGACAACAACTATGAGATGTGGGGCAAATTTTCAAAGTATACTTTACCAACTTCTAGGGTAGTTCGATATAACCGTACCCGCAGACCTAACGACGAATTTAGAAGTGTTGGCGGACGTTTTGAATTTGGCTTTACAGATGTAAAATGGGCAGATCAGTTTTTTGTAGGCTATAACGTATCTGATTCTTACAAAGAAATTCCACATGGTCTTACCATGACCAAGCCTTATTTCGGAAGGTTTAACGAGTATCAAGCCCACGTAGTTAGCCTAAATTATAACAAGAAAAACTTATGGTTAAAAGGCTTGTCGTTAAACGTAAATGCGGTACACAGCATGCGTAGCACCTATTTGCAAGATACCGTAAGCAGAAAATACAATTGGAGTAAAGATGGGAGTGATAATTATGATTTAGAATTGTTGCTAGCGCCGCCAAATGCAGCCGGAGAGGTAAAACCTTATCCTTACGAACCGGGAAAAGGACAACAAGGTGACGCGGTAATGAGTAATATCGATAGAACAATTTCTAATATTCGTTCAAATTTAGCCTACGAGCTGTTTGCAGGTCATAGGGTTTCTTTAAACCACAAATTTGAAAGATCTAATAGAGATGATCAGGATTTATTAAATCCGGCAAGAAGTAGATGGATTACACAAAATCGAATTAGTACTAATATTTGGGCAATGAATTACGAAGCTTCCTTATTAAATGGGAAATTGCTGACTAACATTTTCGGTAAGTATGCAATTTATAATACAGAACAGAAGTCGCCCATTGCTGAAAATGCTGGACAACTAATTTATGAAAATGTGAACTCTAGCAGAGATAACAAAGGGTTTGGTGGTACACTTTCTTATGAGGCTATCGATAATGGATTTTTAATTTTCTCTGCTGAGAAATCTTTTGTTATGCCAACAGACCGCCAAGTATATGGAGAACCAGAGAATAACTTGTTGCCGAACCCAGATATTTTACCAGAACTTGCTATTAATTATAACTTAGGTGCTCGCTATGGTTTTCAGCCCTCTAAAAAACATCGTCTTAATTTATACGGAAACCTATTCTGGAGAAATGGTTATGATAAAATTATTCAGCAGACTAGAACAGACGAGGTAGTAGCTGGAAGAGAAAACCAAATTGAAGATATACAGGTAACGCAATTCGTAAATCTATCAAAAACACAATCAATAGGTTTTGAGGCTGAGCTTAATTACATCTATGATAACAAGCTGAATGCCATGCTGAATTTTTCAAAGTTTAATTCGCTTTTTAAGGTGAAAACAGATGAAAGAGGGAATCCGCACAGCTTGTATGATAAACAAATACCCAACGAACCTTTTTTTACAGTTAATGCGAATGTTCAGTACCGTTTAAATAACGTTTTTCTGAAAAAATCTTCATTAAACATTTACTACAATGCCGGTTATGTCGCACCATTTAGTACAATATGGATCGAATCGGAATGGTTTACTACACCAACTCAGTTGGCTCATGATCTAGGTGCCAGTTATCGTTTTCCTAGCGGAAAATTGGTGGCGAGCTTTGACGCTAAGAACGTTTTAAATGCCGAAATATACGACAATTTTGGGGTGCAGAAACCTGGGAGGGCATTTTACATCAAATTAAACTATACCATAAATAATTTTAATAAATAGAATGATGAATACTAAATTTTTTAAGACAGCATTGTTTGGGGCGGCATTAGTTGCAGGAGCTTTGGTTGGCTGTAAGAAAAGCTCAGGCGATCCAGATAATCAAGTTTCAGGACCAGATGTTTGGGAAAGAGAGTTTATTACTTTGACAGCTGCTTTTCCTGATGCTGCTGGCGAGGCCGGAAACGGAGGTACAATGGCCTATGCAATTACACCTGCACAAGCTGCTGATCCTAATTTTGAAGTAAATGTATTTACGGCTGGTTATGGATTAAGATCTCAGCGTACGGCACGTGTACAGGGTTCGTTAAATGGTAATTTCTTATATAATATTCAATATACAGGTACAGATGGCGGTATCTTTAACAAATACAAAGTTGAAGGACAAAAAAACTTTGTTGATACTCGTGAAGAGGTGAATACTGAGCCTGTTTTGGGCACTTCACCTCGTTGGGTAGTGGCAGCCGAAGGAATTGGTGTGGGGGTATTTGCGTCTTCTAAAATAACGACTGTTCCAAATGATAAAGGTGAGCAAGTAACTGGTGCTGGCGCTACTTTTGCAGATGTAACTAGTACAGCAAAAATAGCCGTACTGGATTTGAACGATCCTCAAATTACTAGACAAACAGAATTTACAATTCCATTTACGGCAGATCAAACTAAAAATGGGTACCAAATTGGTCGTATAGATGTACCAGTTTTAAATGCTGCAAAAAACAAGATTTATATTGGGTGCAATTTAACGAGAACAGATAAAACTAAACTTTCTGGTGTTAATTCCAACGGTACACAAACCTGGAGTACTACTGCAAACGAATTAGGCACAGCTACCTTGGTGGTAGACTATCCTTCATTAACCAATCCAAAATTAATTTATTCTGCAAATAGCAAAGCCAATAATCACTCGTACCGCACAATGAGCCAATATGTAGCTAATGATGGGAATGTATACCAAGCTACTGCAACGGCTGGTTCTCAGTTCTTACGTATTTTAGCGACAACCAATGATTATGATAACACTTATAATTTCGATTTGAAAACAGCGCTTGGTACATCCAACAATGTAGCAATTAGGGCTTGGAGATATATTAAAGATGGTATAGGTATGGTACTTTATACTGAAACTGGTGTTGATGGAGGTTATTTAGCATTAATAAACTTAAATGCTAAAACTGCGGATAGATTAATAATAGAAAACCAAACTGATGCTGGCTTCTCAGGACTTTCTGCAGCCCAAAATGGAGGCAAAGCATTGGTTGGAACTTTCGGGCAATTTCAGAATATTGGCATAATTGGCGATAATTTCTATGTGCCTATGACACCTAACGGCCTCGATGGTAATTTATATATCGTGAACTACAAAACTAAAACGGTAACTAAAGGCGCTAAATTGAAAAATCAATCTGGTAGTTTCTATCTAGGTGCTTATTAAGCCCAACCCCCAAATAGACTTATATTAACGCTTTATAAACAAAAACGTCCCGCCTTTAACACCGGGACGTTTTTTGTTAAAAGCTTCTTTAGGGGTTTACTCTTTATTCTTCGTATCCATCACTATCGTAACTGGCCCATCATTTAATAAGCTAATCTTCATATCGGCGCCAAAAATGCCACACGCCACTTCTCTACCAAGCAATTGGCTCAATTGTTTCTTCATTTCCTCATAAAGTGGGATGGCTTTATCTGGCCTTGCCGCTCTGGTAAAACCTGGCCTATTGCCTTTCTTCGTGGCTGCAAATAAGGTAAACTGACTAATCAATAAAATGTTGCCATCAATATCTGCTAGGGCTTTGTTCATCAGGCCATTTTCATCGCCAAACACACGCATGTTTACAATTTTTTGAGCCAGCCATTCTAAGTCTTCTCGCGTATCCGCATCTTCAATGCCCAATAGAACCAAAAAACCATGGGTAATTTCTCCGGTAATTTGGCCGTCTACTTTGCAACTCGCTTCGGTAACTCTTTGTATCACTGCTCTCATTTAAGGTAAAAGGTTTTAGGTGTAAGGTACAAGACTTTGGTACCTAATCTTAAAAAGGTACACATGATGCTTAATGCATCTTTATTTTTTAATGTTTAAAATGCTAGCTCGTTAATATCATAAATGGGGCAGGCACCTTTTTGCGAGGTTACAAAACCTGCAAGCTTTGATGCAAAATCGAGGCAGTTTTTAATTTCCTCGCCAGCTAATTTTTTACTTAAAAAAGCAGCCAAGAAACTATCGCCACTACCAACGGTATCTACTACTTCAACCTTTTCAGCCTTATAATTAATCGTCTCTTTTATACCATAATAAGTGCCGCCTTCGGCACCTTTGGTAATTAATATTTCTGATAGCTTAAACTGCTGCATTAAGGCGTTAACGATAGCGTTTTCTTCCTTTTCGGCAGTAAACCACTCGCCCAAAATCATAATTTCATTTTCGTTTAATTTAGCAAAATCAGCTTTGCTCAAAAAGGTACTAACGGTTTCTCTGCTATAATGTGGCGCTCTTAAATTCACATCAAAAACAGAAAATTTAGCATGTTCCAACAATGCTAATAAAGTATTTTTGCTGATTTCATTTCGGGCGGCCAAACTGCCAAATACAAAAACATCGGCAGCTGCAACTTGCGTTATCAAGTCATCTTGTAAAGAAATAAAATCCCAAGCGGTAGGATAGGTAATGGTATAAACCATCTCATTATTGGCTTTCAGTTCTCCTAAAACCTCGCTTGTACTTTGCTCATGGTCGGTTTGTATATGGTTAGGCGGAATGCCAATAGACGAAACAAAATTTATCAATTCCTTTCCTGCATCATCACCGCCAACCCTACTAATCAGCAATGCATCTACACCTAATTTTCTTAAATGATAGGCAACATTCATTGGTGCGCCACCAGCTAATCGCCCCGACGGTAGGTTATCCCATAAAATTTCCCCAAAGCAGATTGCTTTTTTACAGTTAGAAAAACTTTCGCTCATCTATTAATTATTTTCTGATAAGATTTCCTGCATTTGCTTTAGCTCTGCCACTTTTTCTGCCGCACCCAAATTTTCGTAG
Organism: Pedobacter ureilyticus; assembly: GCF_005925345.1. Taxonomy (GTDB): domain Bacteria; phylum Bacteroidota; class Bacteroidia; order Sphingobacteriales; family Sphingobacteriaceae; genus Pedobacter; species Pedobacter ureilyticus. The sequence goes on along the minus strand of NZ_SSHJ01000004.1, from coordinate 59,692 downwards.
GCCGAAATCAAGTTTCTAATGATCCTACGCACAATCTCCGCATTGCTGCAAGGTGCATAAAAGCCAGGCTGTGGCTCTAAATTCAGCTGACGTAAAAACTGGTCTACATCGTGCTTGCCAAAAATAGCACCTTTGTTAAAAGCATTGATGTAAAACAGCACGGCGTGTTCGCGGTCGGGGTTGCCTTCATCAATATAGCCCAAAATAAAATGTTGAGGCAAATTCACGCCATAAACCGGTATATCCAGTTTTTGCGCAATGGTAGAGTAAATAATGGCCAGCGAAATCTGGTTGCCTTTTTTGCTTTCCAAAACCTGGTTTAAGTACGAGTTTTGCGGATCGTGGTGGTTTTTTGTATTGCCTCCAAAACCATACTGGTTGTAAAAAACATGATTAATCAGCTTAATTTTTTCTATCGAGCTCATCTCGTACTGCAAGCCTACCCAAATTTCCCTCTTAATATCTTCAATTTGGTTAATGATGGCCTGTTCATCCAAATCTGGAAACTGATAACGGTTAATGATGATTGCTCCCTGCAGCAAATCGAAAGCACCGCTCTGGTACCATAAATTCAGGTCTTGTTTTACATTCGTAAACTGGATGGTATGCACAATATTTTCGATTCGCTCGTGCAGCATGGTATCTAAAGATTTTTCCCAAGCGCTTTCCAAATGCGTAATGGCTTCGTTGCCATACTCCAATAGTTTCTCCTGCACATGCGAAAACACCTCCTCATCAGGATCATCCAATAACTTCACCAAAGCATCTATTTCTGCCACATTATTCATGGTATGTTACCTTTCTATTCTTTAAATTTTCGAAAAACAAAGCTAGAATTTCATTTGTAAATCTAGTCCCGCTTTTTCGTTTCAATCTTTTTGTATAGCGTTATCCGTCATTTATGAACTTTAGTGAGAAAACGCTAGTTAGCGGTTTTAACCAACAGATTTCTCCTCATGCTTCGTCGAAATGACGTGCCAAAAAGGATTTCACTTCAATCGGGTTTATTTAACTCAAAACGCTGCACAAACCGGTAAACCTCCTTCGTTCAGCTAAATCTTTGTTCCTTGCTCCTTGTTCTTTTTTCCTTTACTTTTGCCCTATGGTCCTACAATTTTTCGCCGATTATCTTAAGCATCAATTTACAGCAAAAACGAGACATGGCACACATTCTCCATTCGTTTACAAGCTCGCCGATGAGGTAATTTACGATTTTTCATCAAAAAACGAATATAAAGACATTGAAACGCAGCGAAAAAAACTTTTAGCTGACCAACATTTAATTACCGTAACCGATTTGGGAGCGGGTTCTCATCTCAACAAAAACCGTACAAAAAAGGTTTCGCAAATTGCTAAGAACGCATTAAAATCTCCGCGTTTAGCGCAGCTCATTTATCGTTTGGCGGCTAACCACAAAGCTTCAGATCTGATAGAGCTGGGCACTTGTTTGGGCATTACTTCTGCCTATCTTTCTAAGGCGCAGCCAACTGCCAATGTTTTAACAATAGAAGGGTGTCCACAAACGGCCGAGGTAGCTTATCAGAGCTTTAAAGATTTACAGCTCAACAATATAGAGTTGCAAGTGGGCGATTTTAACGATTTGTTGCCAAAAGCCATCGAAGAACGAACGCAGCTAGATTTCGTTTACATTGATGGTAACCACACCAAAGAAGCAACCCTTAATTATTTTAATTGGTGCCTACCTAAAATTACGGAAAATACCCTGCTCATTTTTGATGATATTTACTGGAGCGATGGCATGAAACAAGCTTGGCAGGAAATCAAAAACCATCCGCAGGTTGCCGTAACTGTAGATCTGTTTTGGATAGGTTTGGTGTATTTTAAAAAAGGACAAGCTAAAGAGCATTTTAAATTGAAGTTTTAAGCTGTTTATTCTACGGTCGTCATTTCGAACGAGTTTTTCACGAGGAGAAATCTAGCAACTTTTACAGACGAAAAATCAAAGTAAACCATTAAATGGTTTTTTCGACAAATTGCCATCTAGCCCACTATTACACGTCATACCGGCTTTTAATTATTTCACATCGTAAATTGAAAATTATTCACCTGATAACCAATGCTTTGTTGTGACAACTTATTTTTTAGTTGTATAACTTAAAAATCAGTTATACATTTGGTTTATGGAAGAGTTAACCAAAGCAGAAGAACGTATCATGCAAATTCTATGGAAGTTAGAACATGCATTTGTGAAAGATATTATTGAACAAATAGACGATGAACCAAAGCCGCCTTACAATACCATTTCGTCTATAGTACGATTATTGGAGAAGAAAGGTTACGTGAGCTACAAAGCCTATGGTAAAACTTACGAGTACTTTCCTGCCATCAGCAAAGAAGAGTATGCTAAAACCAGCTTCTCGAAATTGTTTGCGGGCTATTTCGATAATTCGCCCAAAAGTTTGCTGTCTTTTATAGTAAAGCAAGAAAAACTGAGCGAAGCAGATATCGAAGAACTCAAATCGCTTATCAATAAGAATTCATGATATGGAATTGTTCAACTATCTGCTAAAAGCGAGCGCCTGTACGGTACTGTTCTTCGCCTTTTATTTGTTGGTGCTCAAAAAGCTTACTTTTTTTAAGCTGAATAGGTTTTACCTCTTGGCAACATTGATATTGAGTTTTTTAATACCAGCGTTGAACATTACTGTGGAACGGCAGGTAGCGCAGGCATTACCAATTGCGGAAGAGGTTGCAACATTTGACCAGACACCACAAACTGAGGCTATGCCAACCGAGTTTACTGCATTACAAACCTCGCCGGCAACCCCAAGTTTCGATTGGTTCTCGTTATCGCCATACCTCTATGCGGGCATAGTGCTTATATTACTAGGTATTGGTTTTTGGCAGTTGATTTCGCTTTTGTGGCATGCTAGAAGCAATCAAAAAACTGCCTATGGACTAAAATTGGTAGTTAAAAGATCTGGCTTTACCAATTGCTCGTTCTTTAACTACGTTTTTGTAGATCAGGAGAGGCTAACCGAACAAGAGCTAGCTGTGCTTTTAAGGCACGAGCAGGTACATGCCCAACAATATCATTCTATAGATAAAATCATCATGATGTTAGCAAAGGCGGTAATGTGGTTTAATCCGGTAGTTTATTTGTGGGAAAAGGCTCTGGAGCAAGTGCACGAATTTGAAGCAGACGAAGCTACTTCTGCGCATTTTGGTTCGAAAGAATATGCTTCGCTACTACTTAGGTTAGCGGTAAGCAAAAGCAATACCCCACTAATTCACAATTTCGTGAAAAGCCCTATCAAAGAGCGTATCAAAATGTTATTCAACTCAAAATCAAGCAAGATGAAAAAGTTAATGTATACGCTGGTTGTGCCTATAGTTTTAGGTTTAATCTGGGGGTTTACGGTTAAGGTAGTGGAAGTGGTAGCGCCAGAACCGGTCGTAATTTCTGCCAGTGAAGATCCTATTATTGGCAGGACAATTAAAGGAAAAATAGATAGCATTTCGGGAGAAGGTTTTTGGAAGATTATTTATCTCAAAGTTGGAAATAAGGTGTATCCTATAAAAAATGACATTGAAAGTAAGATTAAAGAAGGAGACGAACTGGCGGTTGTTATCGGAGGAAGAACGGATAAAATTAGAGTGTTTGATAAACTAAGAAAAGAAGAGCTTGTTTACGACACTCCAGTGTATTTGATGAAACAGGCCATTTCTTCTACAGGAGAAGTTTTAATTAAAGTTCCAGAACAACATGCATTTTTATTTGAAGCTAACCAAGTAAGATTTGCTACAAGTAAAATAGTGAAATTAACAAGGAACTCAGTTGGCTACATTTCTAAACTAGAATTAAATGATGGCAAATTTAAAATTTTGATCGATGTAGTAGAGTTGAAAACCAAGGCCGAAAATTTTAAAGTTGGAGATGCTGTGACAGTAAAGTTTATCGGCGAAAAATTGGTTGCTAACGATGTTTATGCTACAAACAAACTTATTGCTTTATATTCCAATCCGAAGAAACATCAAATTATAAACCCGGTATTGTATAATAAGTTTTATACAAAGCAAGGATATCAGCTAATTAGAGGAGGGAAGCCTAAGCCTTTAATTAAAACTAATTTAGATACAGGTGTGAGATTAGTTTCCGCATCGCAAGCAAGGGGTAACATTAGTAGCGGAGTTACCTATTTTAAGGAGGCAAAGTTTAAAATTCTAACAATAATACTAGAAGGTAAAGAAGTAACAATGGATAATAAGCGTGGAGAAATTATTGCGAAAAATGCGAAAGTGTTTTGGGCGGATGGTAAGGTCAAATCTGCTGAAACGATTATTTATGATATAAAAAAGAAGACTTTTACTTATTACGATTTTGTTTCTTTGGAAGAAAAGAAGAATATCATATCGGGTCCAGGTAAGGAGGGTAATTTGGAGCTTTTGCAAAATGTATCACCATCGTATTTTCCATATTATGCTAGTGACTCAACTGTTGTTAGCAGGATTTTTGGATGGCAAAAACTTTATGGAAATGCAAACTTAACTGTAGAAAAATATAAGTTAATGGGTAAGAGCATTCATATTCTCTCCAAGGAAAAGATGATTACAATATTTGATGGTTCGTTAAAAGATGATAAAGATCTAAAAGTGGAAGCCGATATCATTGAAATTGATTTAGCGAAGAAAACTTATATCACTAAATCACGCTTTGATTAATTAAACTAGATTTAAAGAACAATAGATATTTTACTAAAAATTACTCGAAGTAACATCCTTGCTTTGGTTTTGAAAATTACGCTAAGCTCTCCCGTCGGGGGAGGGTTGGGAGGGGCTTCTACAACTCCCCCGGTCTATAAACTCTTTCCATATTGTTTAAAACATCCTCCTTATAAAACAGCACCTCTTTAAGCTCGCCTTTACTGTACATTTCTGCTTGATCGTTAAAATGTTTAGAGTTAGGATTACCACTGTTGCCGCCTGCTAAAATAGATTTTGCTTTTATTTTGGCGCCAAACTCAACTGCACAAACAAAGCTATTGCCGCTGTAACCGTAACGCTTGTTGGTACCAAATTGGTTGCTGCGATACGAGGGCAATTGTCCCCACAGTGCAGAACCAAAAGCAACAGGAATACTTGGTGCCGTGTCGTCATATTTTTCGTTTACGGCTCCTGTATTTCGCTGGAAACGGTTCACTTCGCCCCAAGGCATTTGCCATTTGCCAAAGCGTTTGTTCAAATCATCGATAGTTAATTTTAATGGTTGTAGCAAAACTTCTCCCTTTGCAATCTTCGCAAATTCTATGGTTTTTTCTACTTGGTCTTTCTCGCCTTGGTTAACATACACATTTTGAATGTTTCTGCTTAAACGAGGTGCCCATTCCATGGCCAAAGTAGCTGCTACAGATGTCGTAGATGAATGGTAGTCCCATTTTTTCAATTCTGCAATAGGTTCTTTTAAGCTTGCCTTCAATGGGTTTTCAGCAGAAAGCTGGTCATAAGCCTTAATCAGTGCAGGAAGCAAAACCTCGAAAGCAGGTAAATAGGTATCGTAGCCCATAGCAATTACACCATCCAAGTCGTATTTATTCTCCTTGTTCAATAATCTTAAAGCCGCTATTCCTCTAAAATTCTCCCCATCGGGAGCCATGTACGCTGGGTAATCAGCTTTTTTCGGGCTGTTTGCCCCAGCGGCAGTGAAAGGAGTTGAATTACAATTTTGTAACCAACCGTTGCTAGGGTTGTAGATATGCACACTCTCACTTACTGGATGTAAGCCTTGCCAAGCGGTTGCCGGTGTAGTGGCATCTACAGGTTCGCTCCAATTGTAAGCGGTATCACGTTTTGGGATAAAATTGCCATGCCAATAGGCAATATTTCCTTTCGCATCTGCATAAACGGTATTGTTTGAGGCATTGGCGGTTAAATCCATCGCTTTTTGATAATCTTCAAAACTCGTAGCTTTAGTACGTACCCAACTTTGCACCAAGCTTTGCGGATTTTGGTTTTGATGTTTTAAACTTATCCATTTGCCATCTCTTGCTGCCATTATGGGGCCATTGTGAGTAAAATAGGTTTCGAACTTTTTAGTTTTCAGTAAACCATTCTCTAGGTATTTAATTTCGATGTTTTTCTTCTCTAAGGGATAAAGTTTCTTGTCGAAAGTATAGTAGTAAGTGTCTTTTAGCTTGGTGATTTTTTCTGCGTACAGATCAGCCACATCCACATTGTTAGAAGTGTGCATCCAACCGCAAAACTCATTAAAGCCTTGATAGATAAAAAACTGGCCCCAAGTAACCGCACCATAGCTGTTTAAACCTTCTTGGCTTTGTACATGTATTTCTGGGCGGAAATAAAAAGTAGTATGCGGATTAATGTACAACATTGCATTACCCGTTTTGCTTATTTTGGGAGCAAAGGCAAACCCATTAGAGCCGCTAAATTGATCGCGTATTTGCGGAAGGTAGCCCATAGGCGAATGATCGTTGGTGTAGAATTTCTTTAGCTCAGCTATGGTTAAGTTGCCAGTACTAATAGCACCAATGCTGCCGTCTGTCCATAGAAACGGATACCAAGGTTTAAACTTGGTAAGTAATGCAGGCTTTACCCCGGGATTTTTATACAGGTAAAAATTAATACCATCGGCATAAGCTTCAAGTAACTTCCTCATCCAAGGTGCTGCTTTTTTATAATCGTTGATGGCTTGTGTACTGTCGATCAGTAAACGAATTTGTAGGTCATTGTACAGCGTTTTTTCACCTTCAAGCTCTGAGAGCCTCCCTAGTTTCTCGATGTAATTAAGTTCTATTCGTTTAAAATCGTCTTCACATTGCGCATACAGCATGCCGAAAACTGCATCTGCATCGGTTTGTCCGTAAATATGGGCAATGCCCCATTTATCTCTAATAATTTCTATGCGTTGTGCTTGTTTAACCCAACTGCCTATTTCTTTTGAACTTGGTTCTTGTGCAAAAAGAAAAAATGGTAGAAGTAAAAGAAAAAACAGTAAATTTTTCATTAACCTTAAATTTATTTAAACAAGATAGCCACAGATACACACATTTTTAGAGTGCATTTTTATTTTTAAGATTTTATGAATATCAAAATATAGAAGCAAGATTTGTGTATCTGTGGTCAACAATATCTCTAAAAAGACTCCGCAAAGCTAATATAAAACCCACTTTGGCGTTTTTCATTTGGTCTTTTTTCGCCAACTCCATAATCTAAACGTACACTTAAACCTTTTGCTGGGTCAAAAAAGTATCGACCGCCTATGCCATAATTGGGTTTGAAATTTTTAAGCAGCTGCTTTTCCTCGTTAGCGAAAACTTTTCCTGCGCCACCAAAAACAACCATTCCCAAGCGTTCCATAAAGCGGTACCTGATCTCTGCCTGAGCTGCTAGTAGGTTCTCGTCTCTGTAGCGGCCACCGTAATAGCCACGCATCATTTCATCGTTGCCCATTTGAGGTAACAGGTAAAAAGAAGTGTTGCTACTTTGTACCGTGTGGTATAGTCCCTGAACGCCTAGTACAACCTTAGGTGCTAATGACCAAAAATTACGAATATTGACCTTAATTTGGCTGCCTGTAAAGTTTTCGTCGCCGAATATTGGAGGTGCATATTGGTAGCTTACTCGCCCAAAAAAACCTTTAGTTGGGTAGTTGTTTGAATTACGGGTGTCGTAACTTTGAGAAACGCCCACAAAAAATACGGATCCACCATCTTTATCTATTAAGTTGCTGTTGTTGTAAATGCCACCATTTTCTTTGTCTGTGAATTTATGGTTTTCAAAACCTAAAGATATACCCGTATAAGTGTTTTTAGCAAAGGCTTTTTCCGCATCAAACTGTACTTTTACCATGCGCTGTACAAGCCTGTCTTCGTCAACATGAGAAGTATTATTGCCAATGCCATAAAAGTTAAAAGGCATATTTCTGAAACGCATTTCGCCTATAAAATGGTAGTCGTTTCGTTTGGTCCAGGCATCGCCACGTAAGGTAACGTTGTAGGTTTTTTTAGTAGAGTAAGAAGCTGCGCCGAAAAAGTTAGAGCTTCTATTGGTTGTGTCGGCTTTATCTATATAGAATGAATAAATGCTGCCCAAGCCAAACTCGAAACCTGTTTCTTGTGCGTATCCAAATACAGGAATAGGCATAAAGCTTGCTTTGCGGGTAGTGTCTTTTTCATTAGAGAAAATTCTTTCGAGGAATTTTTTTTGAGCAAAAGCGATATTTGCAAGGCAAAAGACCACAACCGTAAGTGCTAATTTTTTCATTACCTACAAAGTAAATGATTTTATGCGGATTAGCGGAATCTTGATTTTCTTATGTGGTGCGAGAAGGTTTTGGAAAGTGCTAGCTGGCAGCCTTAATAGTAGTGAAGATTTTGCCAACTAAACCGGATGGCAGTGGAAAGCCCGCAAGCGAGAGAAACGAGTGCGGACTTGTAACGAACAGCCGGACTCTCGGAACATCGTACCACAGCAATTGCTTTTCAAAATCATTATCTCACAGATTTTCGCTGATAGACGCAGATCTTACAAATCCATATCTGCAAAATCTGCGGCTTTAATCTGCGTTCATCAGCGGGAAACTGTACAGCTTGCCAATCCAAAATAAAAATTAATATTCTGCTTGCATAATAAAAAGCAATTCTATAAATTTGTTATGCAAGCATAGTAATTTGATGAAACAGAAAGAGACGGTAGATTATTTCCTTAAGATTGTTTGGCAAAATGTGTCGAACACTTACAACCAGGTTGCGGCTGGTTTTGGCATTACGCAGGCCATTGGGTATATGCTGATCAATATTGAGGCCGACGGTACTGCGGTATCGGCCTTGGCGGGGCTGCTGGGTGTAAAAGCTACAAGTTTATCACGGATGCTAAACAATATGGAAGAATCTGGGTTGATTTACAGAGAGGCCTCTGAAGGAGATAAGCGCTCGGTAAAGGTTTATTTAACTCCTTTTGGGATTGAGAAACGAAAGCTTGCCCGTGATGTGGTCATTTCTTTTAACGAATACTTGAATGAGAAATTGAGTGTGAAGGAGAGGGAGCAATTGATTTCCACTTTAGAAAAAATTAACCAGTTAACATTGGCTTATCCGCCAGCAAGAAAATAGTAGGAGCATGCCATTGTGATTTGTCAGGTAGAAAATATCTACAAGCAATCATAATAGCTTTTTTACCATTAAAGAAAAAATGATGCTAAAAAAACACATTAAGAAAGTAGCAGTTTTAGGATCGGGTATTATGGGTTCTCGTATTGCCTGCCACTTTGCCAACATTGGAGTAGAAGTCTTATTGTTAGATATTGCAGCTAAGGCTAATGAGGGCGAACAACAAAGTTCTCAACAGAAAAATAAAATTGTAAACGAAGCTTTGCAGGCTGCGGTGAAAAGTAATCCATCGCCTATCTATTCGCAGAAGGTGGTACAGCAAATAAGTACGGGTAATTTCGATGATGATATGTCGAAAATTGCTACATGCGATTGGGTAATAGAGGTGGTGGTTGAAAACCTGGATATCAAGAAAAAGGTTTTTGAGCAAGTAGAGCAATATCGCAAGCCGGGTACCTTAATCACTTCTAACACATCGGGTATTCCAATTCATTTAATGGCCGAAGGTAGAAGTGATGATTTTAAGGCTAATTTCTGTGGTACGCACTTTTTCAATCCGCCACGTTATTTGAGGTTATTGGAAATTATCCCAACGCCGTACACCAATCCAGAAATAGCAGATTTTTTAATGTACTATGGCGATAAATTTTTAGGCAAAACTACCGTGTTGTGTAAAGATACGCCAGCATTTATTGCTAATAGGGTGGGGGTTTATTCTATCATGGCCTTGTTGCACTTGGTAGAAAAACTAGATTTAACAGTAGAAGAAGTTGATAAATTTACTGGTCCTGCTTTAGGTAGGCCAAAATCGGCTACGTTCCGTACTTCGGATGTGGTGGGTTTGGATACGATGATTAAAGTTGCCAAAGGTTTGCACGATAATGTACCCAATGATAAAGCCCACGATTTATTTAAGCTGCCGGCTTATGTAGAGAAAATGGCGGAAAATAATTGGTTGGGTGATAAAACCAAGCAAGGCTTCTACAAGAAAACTAAAAATGCGGAAGGTAAGAGCGAAATTTTAGCGCTCGACCTGAAAACGTTGGAATATAAACCACAGCAAAAAATCAAATCGGCTACGCTAGAAATGACTAAAAACATTGATAAGGTAGCGGATAGAATGAAAGTTTTTGCTGCAGGAAAAGATAAAGCGGGCGAATTGTTCCGTACTTCTTTCTACGGTTTGTTCGAATACGTGTCGGACCGTATTCCGGAAATTGCGGATGAACTTTACAAAATTGACGATGCCATGCGTGCCGGCTTTGGCTGGGAGCTTGGTCCGTTTGAAGTTTGGGATGCCGTTGGTGTAGCCGAGGCTATTGAGGGCATGAAAAAGTACGGCAACGAGCCAGCAGCTTGGGTAACCGAAATGTTGGCGGCCGGCCATACCTCATTTTACAAAGTAGAAGGCGCAGTTAAAAAATATTATGATATCCCTTCTAAGGGCTATAAAGAAATTCCAGGTACAGCCGATTTTATTGTTTTAGAAAACCTGAAAGCAAATAATAAGGTGCTTTACAAAAATGCCGGTGCTTCAATCATTGATTTGGGCGATGGAATTTTGAATGTGGAATTCCACTCGAAAATGAACACCATTGGCGGCGATACTTTAACGGCGATTAACAAGGCAATAGATATGGCGGAGAAGGATTATAGGGGTGTAGTGATTGGAAATGATGGTGCTAATTTCTCTGCTGGTGCTAATGTGGGCATGATTTTCATGATGGCGGTAGAGCAGGAATGGGATGAATTGAATATGGCCGTGAAAATGTTCCAAAATACTTCGATGCGCATTCGTTACTCATCAATTCCTGTAGTGGTAGCTCCGCATAATTTAACTTTGGGTGGTGGTTGCGAGTTCAGTTTGCATGCAGATCACGTTCAGTTAAGTGCAGAAACCTATATGGGATTGGTAGAATTTGGAGTAGGCGTAATTCCTGGTGGTGGTGGAACAAAAGAGTTCGCTTTACGTGCTTCGGACGAATTTGCGGACGACCAGATTGTTCAAAATGCGTTGAAGAATCGCTTCCTAACGATTGGTATGGCTAAAGTGTCAACTTCGGCAGTAGAGGCTTTTGAACTAGGTTACCTGCAAAAAGATAAATACTCGATTAGTATGAATAGAAGTCGTTTGCTGGCCGATGCCAAAGCTAAAGCAATTGAATTGGCCGATGCCGGTTATACTAAGCCTGTACAGCGTAAAAATATTAAAGTTTTAGGTAAGCAAGGTTTAGGTATTGTTTACGCCGGAGCTAATACGATGTACTCGGGTAACTATATCTCAGAGCATGACAAGAAAATCTCGGAAAAACTAGGTTGGGTAATGTGTGGTGGCGATTTATCTGCTCCAACAGAAGTAACAGAACAATATTTGCTGGACCTAGAGCGTGAGGCCTTTTTATCGCTTTGCGGGGAAAGAAAAACTTTAGAGAGAATACAGAGCATTGTGACGAAGGGGAAACCGTTGAGGAACTAGAATAGATGTGAGAAGTTAGATGTGAGATATGAGATGGAAAATCCGTTAAATGCCACATCTGAAAAAGTTAAACACGATTTGTAATTTGAGTTGGGCTGAGTCTCAAATCTCAAATCTCAAATCTCAAATCTTATAAAAATGCAGGAAGCATACATAATAGCAGGACTTAGAACAGCCGTAGGCAAAGCGCCTCGAGGAGTATTTCGTTTTACCAGGGCTGATGATTTGGCAGCAGATGTGATCAAGCAATTGGTGGCATCAGTACCTAATCTAGATAAGGAACAGATTGACGATGTGATTGTGGGCAATGCCACGCCAGAAGCAGAGCAAGGTCTAAACATTGGTCGTATGATTAGCTTAATGGGCTTGGATACTGATAAAGTGCCAGGGGTAACCGTAAACAGATATTGCGCTTCGGGATTGGAAACCATTGCAACCGCAGTAGCAAAAATTAAAGCTGGTATGGCCGATTGTATCATTGCTGGCGGTGTAGAGGTAATGTCGGGGATGCCTTTTGGTGGTTGGAAATTAGTGCCAAATCCGGATATAGCTAAAACCAATCCAGATTGGTATTGGGGTATGGGCTTAACGGCAGAAGCGGTAGCGAAAGAATACAACGTGAGTAGGGAAGACCAAGATGAGTTTGCTTTTCAATCGCACATGAAAGCTATCGAAGCCATTAAAAATGGACATTTGAAAGCAGGTGTGGCCCCGATTACGGTTAATGAAACTTATTTAGATGACCAACTGAAAAAGAAAACTAAATCTTACGTGGTAGATACAGATGAAGGCCCAAGGGCCGATACGACCATTGAGCGTTTGGCAAAATTGAAACCTGTATTTGCAGCTAATGGTTGCATCACGGCAGGTAATTCTTCGCAAACATCAGACGGGGCTGCTTTTGTTCTGGTAGTTTCTGAACAGAAAATGAAAGAATTAGGTGCAGAACCCATTGCTCGTTTGGTAAGTTATGGCGTTGCTGGGGTTCCTCCAAGAATTATGGGCATTGGTCCAATTGAGGCTATTCCTAAAGCCTTAAAAATGGCAGGTCTGGAGCAAAACCAAATCGGCTTAATAGAATTGAACGAAGCTTTTGCCTCACAATCGTTAGCGATTATCAGAACTTTAGATTTAGATCAGCGTAAAATTAATGTCAACGGTGGTGCAATTGCCTTAGGGCATCCACTGGGTTGTACAGGAGCTAAACTTTCGGTGCAGCTATTTAACGAAGCGAAAAGAAGAAACGAAAAGTACGGCATGGTAACGATGTGTGTGGGTACGGGACAAGGCGCAGCGGGGATTTTTGAGGTGTTTTAGTATCGAGATGTGAGATGTGAGATGTGAGATGTGAGATGTGAGATGTGAGATGTGAGATGTGAGATGTGAGATGTTTCAAAAAAAGACAATAAAGCTACCTAAATAATGAATAATTTAAAAGAACTAAAAATTTGGAGTAAGGCGATCGACCTAGCAGTTGATGTTTATAAAGTTACTTCGAGTTATCCGACAGATGAGCGTTTCGGTTTAATTAATCAATCTCGTAGAGCGGTGGTTTCTATCCCTTCTAATATTGCAGAGGGCGCTGGGAGGAACTCCCCAAAAGAATTCAATAATTTTTTAGGAATTGCAAATGGTTCTTGTTTCGAATTGCAAACCCAGTTGGTGATAGCGAATAGATTGAATCTATTGGATGAAGAAAATCTTAATCCATTATTATTTCAATTAGACGAATTACAAAAAATGACATACGGTTTTCAGCAAATGCTGAAGAAAAAAATAGAAAATAAAGGAATTTAACAAGCGATTGGGATTGGATTTGAATACTTCTCAAATCTCACATCTCACATCTCAAATCTTTTTACAATGAGCAAAACAATCAAAGGCGGAGAATTCTTAATTAAAGAAACTTCTTATCACGATGTATTTATTCCAGAAGAGTTTGATGAAGAGCAGCAAATGATTGCGCAAACCTGTCGCGATTTTTTAGCAGCCGAAGTTTATCCAAACCTGGAAAAATTGGACAGTCATGCTGATCCAGAATTAATGCCAACACTTTTAACCAAAGCGGGAGAACTGGGTATTCTAGGTGTTTCGGTGCCTGAAGAATATGGAGGTTTTGGAAAAAACTTTAACACCTCGATGCTGGTGGCTGATGTAGTTGGCGCCGGACACTCATTTGCGGTGGCTTTATCAGCACACACTGGCATTGGCACTTTGCCAATTTTGTACTACGGAAATGAGGAGCAAAAAGCAAAATACATTCCGAAGTTGGGTACTGGCGAGTGGAAAGCGGCTTACTGTTTAACCGAACCAAACTCTGGCTCTGATGCCAACTCTGGTAAAACTAAAGCTAAACTGAGTGAAGACGGGAAACACTATATCATTAACGGACAGAAAATGTGGATTACCAATGGTGGCTTTGCAGATATCTTTATCGTTTTTGCCAAAATTGATGATGATGAAAACCTAACCGCTTTTATAGTAGAGCGTGATTTCGGTGGCATTACCATGAACCCTGAGGAGCATAAAATGGGGATCAAAGGTTCATCTACCCGTCAGGTGTTTTTTAACGATTGCCCAGTGCCAGTAGAGAACATGTTGAGCGACCGTCAGAATGGTTTCAAGATTGCAGTGAACATCTTAAATATCGGTCGTATCAAGCTTTCGGCTGCGGCTATTGGTGCTTCAAAAGCTACCATTAATACTGCAGTGAATTATGCGAATGAGCGTCAACAGTTTGGTAGGTCGATATCAAAGTATGGTGCTATTCGTTATAAAATCGCCGAGATGGCGGCGAAAGTTTATGCGGTAGATGCAGCGAACTATCGTGCCGGACAAAATATTGATGATACTTACGATGCGTTGGTAGCCGAAGGAATGGAACCTGGAAAAGCGAAGCTGAAATCGGTAGAGCAATTTGCAGTAGAATGTGCCATTTTGAAAGTTTGGGGTTCGGAAGCTTTGGATTATGTGGTAGATGAAGGTGTGCAAATTTATGGAGGTATGGGCTACAGTGCCGATGCACCAATGGATAGAGCCTATCGTGATGCTCGTATCAACAGAATTTTCGAAGGAACGAACGAGATTAACCGCTTGTTAACGGTAGACATGATGCTAAAACGTGCCATGAAAGGCGAACTAGACTTAATGGGGCCTGCAACAGCGGTAGCAAACGAATTGATGTCAATTCCGGATTTTGGTGAAGAAGATGATACTTTATTTGCTGCCGAGAAAAAGATTTTGCAAAACTTAAAGAAGGCAACATTAATGGTGGCTGGCGCTGCGGTGCAAAAATTGATGATGAGCTTAAGCAAAGAGCAAGAAATTTTGATGAACATCGCCGATATGGCAAGTTATGTTTACGTAGCCGAATCAGCAATGCTGAGAACAGAAAAATTAGTGAGCATTAAAGGTGAGGAAGCTTGCAAAGGTCAGCTAGATTTGATGCGCATTTACTTTGTAGAGGCGGTAGACGGTGTGGCCAAAGCAGGTAAAGAAGCACTTTGGGCCTTCGGCGAAGGTGACGAATTACGTATGATGTTGGTTGGCTTGCGTCGTTTTACCAAGATGGAACCATTTAATGTAAAACAAGCTCGTCAGAATGTTGCAACGCAGATTATAGATGCGAATAAATATGTTTTTTAGGGATTAGTTGCTAGGTATTAGAAGTTAGGTCTGAGTTAAAATGCATAAGGTTTAAGGTTTGGATAATTTATATTTTCAGACTTTAAACCTTACATATTATCTAATACAAATATAAATTCATTTTGAATTTACATCACTTTAATTTTGAAATTACACAATGTTTATTTTGAAATTGCATGCTCTTGTATTTGAAATTTCAAATTGTATAATGAGTAATTTTGAAAATCTATATATTAACTATAAATGCGCCAAAGCAGGTAAGGAAGCACTTTGGGCCTTCGGCGAAGGTGATGAATTGCGTATGATGTTGGTTGGCTTGCGTCGTTTTACGAAGATGGAACCATTTAATGTAAAACAAGCTCGTCAGAATGTGGCAATGCAGGTTATAGAAGCGAATAAGTATGTTTTTTAGGGATTAGTTGCTAGGTATTAGAAGTTAGGTCTGAGTAAAATGCATAAGGTTTAAGGTTTGGATAATTTATATTTTTAGGCTTTAAACCTTTTTTTGTTAGAGAAAATCCCACCCTAAACCCTAAACCCTAAACCCTAAACCCTAAACCCTAAACCCTAAACCCTAAACCCTAAAAACTGTTAAATTTGGTTAAAAATTGCGGCATCGGCTTTAAAAGCTTATTTTTGCTGGATGAAGTTGAAAACAAAGTTTTTACTAATACTTGTTGCGGTTATTACTGTGGTAAGTTCTTGTAGTAAAGATGATTATGATGCAGAAAAGCAATTGGCAGTGGATGATGCGCTAATTGTAGACTTTATTGCCAAAAACAACATCCCAGCAATTAAACACAGTTCTGGTTTGTATTACCAAATTATTACACCTGGCGATGGAGCTAGTGTTACTGCGGCTTCTACAGTGGGTGTAGTATATACAGGTAAGTTGTTGAATGGTACTCAGTTTGATCAGGCGACAAATACGGTTTCGTTTCGATTAAGTGGAGTGATCCCCGGCTGGACAATCGGTGTGCCCTTAATTAAGGTTGGTGGCCGTATCAGGTTAATTATCCCATCTACATTGGCTTACGGAAACGAATCTCCCGGGGCCGGCATTCCCAAAAATGCTGTTTTAGATTTTACTATCGATTTACATAATGCACAATAAAAATTTAATGCGTAAAATAACCACATATATCCTAGCACTTTTAAGTGTTTTGGTGATTTTCAGTTCTTGTAAAAAGGAGTATGAAAGCATAGAAAGTATTGATGATGCTAAAATAAAAGACTACATAGCTAAAAATAATCTCCAGAATGTAGTTTCTGATCCTTCGGGATTTCATTATCAAGTGACTGAAGAAGGTACTGGCGATTTATTTCAAAATACTGATTTAGTATTGTATCATGTTACGGTTAAGTCACTAGAGAAAGGGACAGAGTATTTACAATCTCCGAACTATGCTAATTTATCTAATTATGTAGGATATTTGAATTCGTTTTTTAACAGTTCATTATCTACTTCAACTTCTTACAATATCCCAGCTATTAGAACAGCTGTTTTAGCGTTGAAACCTGGAGGTGCGGCAAGAATACTGTTACCTTCTTATTTAGCTTTTGGTAAAAACGGTGCGGGTCCTATTCCGTCTAATGAAATTATTGATTTATATATCAATACTAGTGTATATAAGAAACAAGATGAATTGGATGATAATATAATACAAGCGTTTTTAACTGCAAATAATATTACAGCGACTAAACATTCCTCGGGTGTTTACTATCAAGTATTAACTCAGGGAACAGGAACAGATATTATAGATGAGTATTCAGACTTAGTTGTGAAGTATTCGGGTAGATTTTTGAACGGCACGCAATTTGACAGCGGAGATAGCTTTTCAACAACGCTTCAAACAGTAATTAGTGGTTGGGGAGAAGTCATCCCATTATTTACACAAGGAGCAAAAATTAGAATTTTCATTCCTTCAGCATTAGGTTATGGCACTTCTGGTTATGGTTCTGTGCCTGGCAATACTGTACTTGATTTTACGATTGACATTACTTCTGTAACAAACGATTAAAAATATAAAAGTCCCGATTAATTCGGGATTTTTTCATTTAAAGCTTTCTTGTAGGCCTCTAACACTCTTTTTCTAGCAAACTCATGATTTACAATAGGCATTGGCGCAATTGCTTTTTTGTACTCCGGGGCCCATTTAAATACATATTCCATTTTAGGGTCGAATTTTTTGAGTTGTAGCTCCGGGTTAAATACCCTGAAATAAGGAGCTGCGTCGTTGCCGCTTCCGCAGGCCCACTGCCAGCCACCAACGTTACTTGCCTGCTCGTAATCAAGCAGCTTTTCGGCAAAATAGGCTTCGCCCCAACGCCAATCAATTAAAAGGTGTTTGCATAAAAAGCTGGCCACCACCATGCGTACACGATTGTGCATAAAGCCAGTTTCGTTTAATTCCCTCATACCAGCATCTACCAAAGGATAACCGGTTTCGCCTTTACACCAAAGTTCAAATTCTTTCTCGTTGTTAAGCCATTTGATTTGATTGTAGGCAGGTTTAAAAGCGCCATTTATAGTATGTGGGAAATGCCACAAAATCATCATGTAAAACTCTCGCCATGCCAATTCCGAAACCCATTTGTCGGCCTTTTGCGCCAATGCCTCGCTAGCTACTTTTCTAATGCTTATGGTTCCAAATCTTAAATGTAAACCCAAATGAGTGGTAGCATTTTTAGCGGGGAAATCTCTATCTTTTTCATAGCCCTTTAGCTTTTCTGCAAAGTTTATCGAAGGAAATTTAGCGTCACTCTTTTCAAAGCCAATACCCTTTAAGGAAGGAAATGGAAAGGAAGCCACTTGATAAAGATTTTTGAGATATTTTTTTGTGGGGTACGATTTTAAGTAAAACGCATTCAGTTTCGCCTGCCATTGTTTATAGTAAGGTGTGAAAACAGTGTAAGGCGTTCCATCAGCTTTTTTTACCTCATCTTTTTCAAAAATCACTTGGTCTTTAAAAGTATGCAATGCGATGTTGTTTTGCTTCAATAAAGCTTCAATCTCTTCATCTCGCTGTTTTGCATAAGGTTCGTAATCGTGGTTGGTAAAAACTTCCTCTACAGCAAAATTTTTAACAATTTCTTTCCAAGCATTTTCAGCGGTATCATGTTTGACTAAGAGTGATGATCCTTTATTAGTCAACTCTTCATCTATTTTAGTAAGCTGCTGATGAATAAAATCTACCCGGGCATCAGCTTTATTTTCGAGCTTGTCTAAAATGTTTTTATCAAAAATAAAAACCAATAATACCGGATTTTTAGCTTTTAAAGCATGGTAAAGTGCTGCATTATCGTCTAGTCTTAAATCTCTTCTCAACCAGCAAATATTAATAGTAGGCTTATTATTTTTTTCGCTCATATATCGCTTTTAGCGTTTCTTCAAGATCCAAATATCCGAATTGGAAACCTGTATTCAATATTTTTTGTGCAGAAGTGTTGGTGCTAATTAAAGGTAGTATGCTCATTTCGCCCAAAATTATTTTCAGCATAAATTTAGGGACGTTGATAGGCCAAATTGGACGATGCAACACTTTACCGAGTGTTTTGGTAAAGGTTTGGTTGGTTACTGGTGAAGGTGCAGCTGCATTGTAGGCATCGAACATGTTTTGGTCTGCTACGGCTTTGATAAAAATATTTACCAGATCATCCAGATGTATCCAAGGCATCCATTGTTGGCCAGAGCCTAAGGCGGCGCCAGTAAAAAGTTTTACTGGTTTTTCCATAGTAGGCAGCGCCCCGCCTTTTTCACTTAGCACAATACCAATTCTTATTTTAACTACTCTAATGCCTAAGGCAATTCCTTTGTCGGCTGCTTTTTCCCATGCCAAGCAGCAGTCAGCCATAAATCCAGTTCCGGGCAGGCTTTCTTCATCTAAAATTTCGTCAGCTCGGTCGCCATAAATACCCACGGCCGATGCCGATATGTAGCTTTCAATCGAAGCATTGGTTGCTGCAACGGCTTTAAAAATTAGCTCTGCGGCTTTTACTCGGCTATCAATAATTTGCTGCTTGCGTTCTTGTGTCCAAGGTTTATCGGCTATACCTTCTCCCGTTAAATTAATGATGGTATCAATTCCGTTTAGTGCATTGTAATCTATGGTTTGTTGGTAAACATCCCAAGTAAAAACCTTCACATCCGTTCTGGAAGTAGGTTTTCTTGCCAAAATGGAAACCTGATATCCGTTAGCTAATAATTTTGAAACAAGTTGTTGGCCAACTAAGCCAGTAGCGCCTGCAATAAGAATATTTTTTGCCATAATAACTAAACCCTAAAGTTAAGGTTTAGTTTGTTTTTTGTCTTATTCAGCCATGTATAAACATGCGTGCTTAGCGGCTAGTGAAAAAAGCTATTTGTTGTTTTTAGTTTTTAATCCAATTTAAAATATAATCTGCAGTTTGTTTCCAGTTTGGTAAGCCCAGCACAAAGTGGTTATTGCCTTCAAACTCTTTAAAATCGGTTATAGAATGATTGTTTTTATATTGCTTGTAATTGCTGTAATTTAAAGAAGCAGGCATAATGTTGTCGGTAGAGCCGGCCACAAACAGTAGGGGAGCATGTGCTTTTTTGAAATCTATCTTCGCAGCGCTGGTTAATCCGCCTCTCGATATTCTTTTAGATTCTGGGATAACATTTTCGTCATAAGCTTTTTGTTGTTCTTCTACAGGCATCCCATTGGTAAAAGCATATTGCCATTGCGGGAAAGACATTAAGAATGTATTATTAGCGGAAGTAAATAACCCTAAAGGCCCCCAAGTAGCTTTAAAGAAAGAGAATTTAGTAGTGATTACACCTTGCGGAGGTACAGAATGGATAGCTATGGCGGCAGCGGCCAAACCACGTTGTAGTAACAGTTGCGTAATTAAACCACCCATAGAATGACCAACGATAATTGGTTTTTCTGGTAGTGCTTTTATGATATTTTCAAAGTAATCTACCACTTGGTTTAATCTTAAAGAAGCGATGTCTTTGTTTGGATGCGTAGCTCTTAACTCAGCGGGGCTTCCATCTTTAAAAGGCCAGGCTGGTGCTAAAGTGGTATAGCCCTGCTCTTCGAAATGTTTTTGCCAAGTGGCCCAACCCAAATGGCTCACAAAATTACCTGTTACAAATAATACGGTTTTAGAATTGATTGTTTTCATGATCTTGTTTTTTAAAATTCAACAAGTCAAAATTCCGCACAAAAAAGCTCAATAAATTTAACCTAGGTTAAAATCGTTATTTGCTTACCATTCTTCTTCTAATTCTGCTTAATGATGGACCTTGTATACCTAAGTAGGATGCAATGTGATATAAAGGAATAGTATTTGCCAATTGCGGGTGTGCCTCAATTAAATCTTTGTAGCGCTGTTCTGGTGTGTTGAAAATGAAATCTTCGGTTCTAGTCATGGCCATATTAAAGGCTTTTTCGGCAATGAGCCTTCCAAAGTGCTCCCATTGATGTGATTGTTGATATAGCTTTTCAAGTTGGCTGTAAGTGATGTAAAGAACTTTGGCGTCTGTCATCGATTCGGTGTGGTAATTGCAGGGGGCCTGATTTACAAAACTTTTATAAGAGACAATGATTTGTTGTGGCGAAAAGAAAAAGATATTCTTTTCGTCGCCGGTTACTGTATTTACGTAATAAGTACGAAAAACGCCATCAATAATAAATCCTAAGTTTTTACATACGTTTTTATATTCATTATAAAACTCGCCTTTTTGGTAATGTTTTGGCTGCCAATATTCTCGTGATAAATTGAAGTTTTTTTCATCTATACCAGCAAAAGCCGCAAGGGCATGTTTCAAGAGCTCAATCTGTTCCATAGTTAAATATAACCAAATTGATTTATTTCTGACCAGTACTTTTTACGTACTTCTTAAAAAAATCGATAATAGGTTGGTTGGCATTTTTTGGATAGCTATGGCCACCAGCATGAATAAATAATTGAAAGTCGTTTCCGTTTTTGCCTGTGTAGGCTGTAATGTTGCTGTCTAGTTTTGTGCCTTCTTGCACGCATCCGTTGATGCGTAAAATTTTGGTGTAAGTAATTTTCTGCCAACTAGGTTTTACCAAAGGATCATTTTGGCCCATTAAATGAAAACCAGGTTTAGGAGTGTTCAATTTTGGAATTAACTTACCACCAGCGGTAGCTGTTGGCGCAAAGGCCGCAAACTCATTGGCTCTGGTAGCCCAAAGTAGGTAAACAAAACCACCTCCGTTAGAGTGGCCAGTGGCGTAAATTCTGTTATTGTCTATTTTGTAGTCTGTGCGAAGTGTTTTTAGCATGGCGTCAAAAAACTGAAGATCTCTGTTGTTTTCAGTAACATCGGTCATTACCCAGCCACTCTTTTTTCCCTCGGGGTCGGTTAGCATCCCTTTGGTATTTAATCCCTGTGGGCAAATAAAAATCGCCTCTGGCCAAAGTTTTTCGAAACCCCTTGTTCTGTACATGTTAAGCATAGTGCCCCCATGGCCGTGAAAGGCAAAAATAACCGGAGTAGGCTTGGTGTTAGCGGTAGCCGGAATGTAAATCACGGCTTTTCTGCTCTCGCCATTAATCATCCAATCTAAAGTTTTGGGTAAATCTTGCGCTAAAGTTTTACCAAACGAAATGAACATTAGCAATGCACAAAATGTAGCTTTTAGCATGTGGTTGGTTTTCATGTTTTTATAGAGTTCAAAATTTGGATAAAGTTTAAATGGATGAAGTAAAAACTTTGATGGGATATTGAAAATGCCCCTTTTTGATAAACAATACCCAATAAAAAGCGTTAGTTTTATAAGCATTTCAAAAATTATGGAGAAAGTATTAATTACCCGTCAAATTAGCGACGATGCTTTGGCGTTGATAAGGAATTCTGGTTACGAAGTAACGGTTTATACCGAACTTAGAAACATATCTCAAGACGAGTTAATTGAAATGTGTAAGGGCCATGTAGGCTTGTTAAGCGTTGGTCCTAACAAAATTGATGAGCGTTTTTTAAGCGCATGCCCGCAATTAAAAGCTATTGCTTTAATGAGTGTTGGTTTCGATAAAGTAGATTTGTTAGCTGCCAATAGGCACCAAATGCCCGTTAGCAATACTCCTGATGTACTGAGCGAGGCAACGGCAGATACCGCATTTCTGTTAATGTTATCGGTAGCAAGGAAGGCTTTTTATATGCACAAAACTATTGAAAGGGGAGAGTGGAAGTTTTTTGATCCGATGCAAAATTTGGGGCAAGATTTATATGGCAAAACTTTGGGTGTTTTTGGCTTGGGACGTATTGGTTTAGAAATGGCAAAAAAGGCAAAGGCCGCCTATGGGATGAACATCATTTACCATAATAGGAATAAAAACGAGCAGGCAGAGAAATTGATTGGAGCTAAATACCTGTCTTTCGACGAGCTTTTGCAGCAAAGCGATGTGTTAAGTGTACACGTGAATTTAACAGCAGAAACTAAAGGGCTTTTTGATAAAAATGCTTTTGAAAAAATGAAGCCAAATGCGATTTTTATTAATACCGCTAGAGGCGCAATACACAACGAAGATGATTTGCTGGCTGCTTTACAGAATGGTATCATTTGGGGAGCAGGCTTAGATGTAACTAACCCAGAGCCGATGGATAGGAACAATATGTTGCTAAACATGGAAAACGTTTGTGTACTGCCGCATATCGGCTCTGCCACTAAAGAAACTAGAGAAAAAATGGCCATGATGGCAGCGGAAAATATGGTGGCAGCATTAAAAGGTAAACGTATGCCACAGGTAATTAATCCAGAAGTTTATGGCGATTAAAATTTAGCTGCAGATGTAGAGATTTTAACATGAAATAATCTAGTAACATATCTGTGCATCTGTGGCTGAACTGTTAGTGTTTGTTAAATTTTACACAAGCTAGCTATAAAAATTCTATTTTTATTTCATGATAGTTTCTATAAGCAATGAGCATCTAGCGGTAGAGTTTTCTACAAAAGGAGCTGAGCTAAAAAGTATTGTAGGTGTTGATAGCGCCATTAATTATATGTGGCGTGGCGATACTCAATTCTGGGGCAAATTTAGTCCGGTACTATTTCCAATTGTTGGCGCACTTAAAGAAAATACTTACGAATACCAAGGGCAGAGGTATACTTTGTCTCGCCATGGATTTGCCCGGGATTTAGAATTTGAACACGAACTTGTTGCTGCTACAGAAATCAACTTCAAACTTAAGCATACTGAAGAAACGCTAAAAATATACCCTTTCGAATTTGAATTGATACTGCGCTATCGTTTGCGAGGCGCTAGCTTGCAATGCACTTATCAAGTGGTTAATCTCGGCAGCCAAACCATGCTTTTCTCTATTGGTGGCCATCCCGCGTTTGCGGCACCTTTAAACCAGCAAGGTGTGTATACGGATTATTATTTGCAGTTTAACAACGATGATAAATTGACTTTTCATCACATCGATGATAATTTGATAGCCGACCAAACAACGACCATTGAATTAAAAGATAAGACGCTGCCTTTAAAACACGAGCTTTTTTATGGCGATGCCTTGGTGTTTAAAAACTTAAAAAGTAATCACATCCGTTTGCTAAATACAAAGAATTATAATGGATTAAATTTTCATTTCGAAGGTTTCCCTTATTTTGGTATTTGGGCTGCCATAGATGCAGATTTTGTTTGTTTGGAGCCGTGGTGTGGCATAGCCGATGCTGTAAGCCACAATCAGCAACTAGAAGAAAAAGAAGGCATGGAAAAACTAGTAGCCAAAGAAACTTGGGAGAGAAGCTGGGAAGTTTGTTGTTTCTAATTTTTAATATTTTTTTAATTTCTAGCGTAGGGGTAAAATTCGTTGTTGTTGTCTCATTTTTAAATAAGACACAACATGATACCATTGTACTACAAAAAACAAATTCGTTACGTTAAAAACAAAGCTTGCTTAGCACTATTTCTGGGTTTAGCATTTCAAGCTAATGCGCAAGAAAGTAAAACCGTAAAAGTCAATTTCGGTTTAATTTATCCTTTAAGTACCAATGGTACCCGAGCCCCATTAGACACTAACGATTTATCTATTCACTTGTTGGCAGGCGTTTCTTCTGTAGAAAGAGGAAGTGCTTTTGCAGGCTTAGCGAACATAGTTCGTAACGAAGCTAAAGGCGCACTTTTAGCAGGTTTTTCTAATCATGTGGGTAAAGAAGCAAACGGAGCTTTATTTGCAGGCTTTCTAAACACCTATCGCTCTGCCAAAGGGCCTCAATTTGCTGGGTTTGCAAATTTGGCGCAGGGCGAAGTTCGGGGAGCGCAATTCTCGGGCTTTTTAAATGCTACCGGCGGAGACATGAATGGCGTTCAATTTGCAGGCTTTGCCAATATAGCCCGCAACTTAAACGGAAATCAGTTCGCCGGTTTTGCCAATGTAGCAAAACGTATTTCTGCTTCGCAATTTTCAGGATTTATCAATGTAGCTAAAGATGTAAACGGAAGTCAGTTTGCGGGGTTTATTAATGTGGCAAAAAAGGTAAAAGGGGCTCAAATTGCAGGTTTTATCAATATTGCAGAAACAAGTGATTGTCCTATCGGTATTATCAATATCATTAAAAACGGCGAAAAAAGTGTGGCAAGCACTATAGATGAAAGCCAAACGGCCATGCTTACATTTAGATCTGGAGGTAAACATTTGTATGGAATTATTGGAGCGGGCTATAACTTCAAAAACGAGGACGAAGTTTATGCGTTTGAGGCCGGTTTTGGTGCCCACTTTTTCCATAGCCAATATTTTAGGCTAAACCTAGAACTCACGCAAACCACTTTAGAAAGCTTTAAGTACGGCGAATATTTTAAAAGTACCCTCAGAATGCTCCCGGCTGTGAAAGTAGCACCTTGGTTGGAGATTTTTGGAGGGCCTTCTTTCAATTTCGTAACTACAAATACGGCGGAAGGTTTGGCCTTGCATCCTGCAAACGAAAAATTGGTGTTGCATACTTGGCAAAGTAAAGGGTCGGATTTTAGGCAGTCGCTACATATTGGCTACCAAGCTGGCTTACAGTTCGTTTTTTAGCAAAATAATGCCTGTTTATTTGTCGGCCTGATTTAACGAAAAACGTAGAAATATTTCGATGCCGACAAGTTGGTACAGGCCGAGACCTATAGCGTAACCCATTAATTAGACATACAAATCATTAATTAACACACATCATGAAACATTTTATTGCAATTATTTTAGGCTTAGCGGCCATTATCAACTTATCGGCTTGTAAGAAAGACCGCCTAACCGCCAACGGAAATATCGTTTCGGAAATTAGAGAAGTGCCTCAGTTTACTGGCATTAATTCTAGCGGAGCTACACCTGTAAAGGTTAATTACGGAACCAATTTTAAAGTGAAGGTTAAAGGTTCGAGTAACCTGGTGCCACAATTTACCACAAGGGTTGTTAATGGTGTTTTACATTTAAGTTTCGACAATGTAAATGTGCACCGCGACGATATTGAAGTAGAATTAACCATGCCAATCATTAATTCGATTTTGGTAAGTGGTAGCGGCGAAGTAGATATTAGGGGAGATTTCCCAGCATTGCCAAATTTGACGGTTTCGCTAAGTGGTTCTGCAGAGGTAGAAGCCCAAAACTCAATGCAGATAGAAAATGTAAAGGTAGAAATATCAGGATCTGGAGAAGTGGACTTAAAAGACGTACTCGTAAGTAATGCCGAAGCAAATATTTCTGGAAGTGGGGAGGTCAAATTTCGGGTGCAAAATAAGCTGAAAGCGAAAATTAGTGGAAGCGGAAAAGTTTACTACCAAGGCCATCCTCTTATTCAGCAAGAAATTAGCGGCTCTGGCAAGTTAGTTCAATTCTAATTTAAACTTACAAATATGGCTAGTCAATCTTTTTGGCAGGCTTTAGGTGCGCATTTCGGCGCCGAAAAGCTCGCCATTGAAAAACTATATCTTCTGCAAAGCAATACGCCTAACCTAATTTTTTACGCTTTGCCCCTGGTTTTGCTATTTACCGTATTGGAATTTGTTTTTGGAAAAATCGTTAAACACGATGATTTTACACCTGCAGAATTGAAAGGCTCTTTATGGGTTGGCTTAGGTAATTTGTTAGTGAATTTGATGCTGAAATCTGCGTTGCTGTTGGCTGCGGTTTGGAGCTACAATTTATTGCCTTGGCGCATGGAGTTTAATTGGTGGAGCTTGCCTTTTTGTTTCATTGCTTACGATTTTTGTAGCTATTGGTCGCACCGTATTTCGCATTTTAACCGCTTCTTTTGGGCCTCGCATGTGGTACACCACTCTGCCGAGCATTACAATTTAACGGTAGCTTTTAGACAAAGTTGGGTGCAGCATATTAAGCTTGTTTTCTTTATTCCGGTAGCTTTGTGTGGTTTTCATCCCGTGGTTTTTATGGTGGCCAGCCAAATGAGTACGCTTTACCAATTTTGGGTACACACAGAGGCTATTGGCAAGTTGCACCCATTGATAGAAAAATACTTGGGCACACCTTCTAACCACCGGGTGCATCATGGCAGTCAAGAGAAATATATAGATAAAAACTTTGGAGCAACTTTCATGATCTGGGACCATCTTTTCGGTACATTTCAATATGAAGAAGAGCAGCCTAAGTATGGGTTAACATCGCCTTTGGCCAACAAGGAAAATCCGTTTGAACTAAATTTTCATGAATACCGAAGTATGTTAAGTGATATTAAACAAAGTGATGGTTTAAGGGAAATGCTATTTTTTCTATTTGCCAGTCCGGCAAAAGTATATCGCTACAAAGCCTTGCGTAAACGTAAAAATTCGTCAAAATCTAAAATAAGTTGGCTGCTCAAAGCCACAGTTTTGGGTTTGCTTTTGGTCATGCTTGGTCAGCTACTAGCGGCACAGCCCCAACTGCCAGAGCCTAAAATTAAGAACTTATTGTTTTTTTTACAGCGTACTCCAGATGCAAATACGGTAGTTTATCAATTGAATTTGGATAAGAACGGCGAATTAAATGAAAAAGCTCCGGTAAAAGCATCGTGGATTAGGTACCAAGAAAACGGTGCGGTAAAAGAGTTATCTGCTATCGAGAATAAATTCGCCTATGGCGTGAGGTGCAAAGCAATCGGTAACGAAAGTTACGAAGTTCGCTTGGTATCGTACAAGAAACTGCCCATGTATTTGCAAAAGTCCCCAACCGATCAGCAATATCGATTATATATTAAAGATGAAGGAAAAGACCTATTGTTGAAGCGAGTTTTTGTAAAAGTAGAAGGTGGCAGCTTTTGGTTTCCAAAAGTACATTACATTGATTTGTTTACGCTTGATACGGAGAATGGGGCTGAAATTTTGAAGAGAATTAATTTGTTGGGAAGTTAGCTTCCTAAAAAGAAGCCACATGGACGCATAGATTAAATGAGTAGAAAGATAAATCTTTTGGTCGCAAATTGTAAATGTATGGGCACATCGATAGCCATCATTGAAAATGTTGTTCTATTTAATTTTGAGACTACCTATGTTGCTATGCGGTTAAAAAACAAACCAATATATTTGAAAGCTATTAACGTGAATACAGTTTTGCAAACCTATACCGACACAGCCTTTGAGCAACTTTTTAAAGCACATTACAGGGCTTTGCATGCCTATGCCAATATGTTGCTTAAAGATGTAGACATTGCCGAAGAGGTAGTGCAATCTATGTTTTTGAAACTATGGGAAAAGCGAGATCTATTAGCAGTGCAAACTTCTATAAAAGCCTATCTCTATAAATGTATCTATAACGATAGTCTTAATCTATTAAAGCACGAGCAGGTAAAATCAAAGTATCAAAACTTTACGGTACATACCATGAACACGCATCATGAGCCGGCATCTAATAGGGTTGAGCTTTTTGAGTTGCAGAAAGC
This sequence comes from Pedobacter ureilyticus, assembly GCF_005925345.1. Lineage (GTDB taxonomy): Bacteria > Bacteroidota > Bacteroidia > Sphingobacteriales > Sphingobacteriaceae > Pedobacter > Pedobacter ureilyticus. Next base: position 31,640 of record NZ_SSHJ01000004.1, on the reverse strand, counting down.
GCTTCAGCTTGCATTGAATGCGCTGCCAGAGCAATGCCGTCTTGTCTTTCAATTAAGTCGATTTGAAGAGTTAAAGTACAAAGAAATTGCAGAGCGATTAGGTATTTCGATAAAAACAGTAGAAAACCAAATGGGCAAAGCACTGAAGATTTTGCGCTTAAAATTAGTAGATTTTCTGGTGTTAGCCCTATTAGGGGTAGACCTATATAATGATTATTTGAATTAAGCAAAACGAGATGAATGACGAGTTATTGATAAAGTTTCTGCTTAACGAAACTACGGCAGAGGAAAGTAGGACCGTTCAAAGTTGGATTTCGGCCAACGCTGAAAATCGAAAATATTTCCAACAATTTGAACGCATTTGGAACGAAAGTACTTCGCTTGCCGAAAGCAGCAATGTAGATGAAGAACAGGCTTGGCAAAATTTTAAACAACGGGTTAATGAAAAGCAGGCGAACATCCCTTTGGTTAAAAAAATAAATCCGCCTAAGTTTTGGTTGCGTATAGCTGCTGCTTTTGCAATTTGCTTTGGTGCATGGTTGGTTTATGAGCAATTTGGCGGCCAATACACTAATCTAGAAAGTCAGGATTTGGTGCTAGCACAAGAATTGCCAGATGGTAGCAGTTTGGTATTGAACAAAAATACCCATATCAGCTATGCTAAAAATTTTAAAACTAACCGTAGGGTAGAAATTGAGCAGGGCGAGGTCTTTTTTAATGTTGCGCATGACCGTTCTCATCCTTTTGTGATTGAAATCAACAATGTTAAAGTAGAAGTGGTTGGTACATCTTTTAATATCAAAAAGCTAAAAAAAGGTGTAGAGGTAATTGTAGAAACTGGCATTGTTAAGGTAACTGAAAAAAATAAAGAGGCGGGCAAAGCCCAGATAGAATTGCGATTAATTAAAGGAGAAAGTGTGTTGCTGGGGAACGATGAGGAATTGGCTGCGAAAAAACAAACCGAAGACGAACTTTACAACTATTACAGAACGCAGTTATTTATAGCTAATAATACACCATTAGATAGGTTGGTAGCAATTTTAAGTGAGGCTTATGGTACAAAAATTTCTTTAAATGGGTCATTGAAAAATGAGCGGATTTCTACCACTTTGCCCTTTAAATACGCATTGGAAAAAAATCTTGATATCATTTGTGAAACCCTTGATTTAAAAATGCAGCGTAACCAAAACGAAATAGTGCTGTCTAAAAAATAGAAATGAAGTTTAAACTAGTTATCGCACTCCTTTTTGGTAGCTTTTTTTGTGCTGCACAAACAGCCGTAAATTACAATCAGAGTAATTTAGCTAAACTGGTAACGCTAAATTTAAAAGCAAACAAAATTGGTGATGTTTTGCAGAAAATAGGCAGCGCAGGCGGGTTTTACTTTACTTATAACGGCGCTCTTTTTGGGCAAGACAGTATCGTTAACCTCAATGTTCGCAATAAACCCGTCCGAGAAATTTTAGATGAGCTTTTTGATGGCAAAGTAGATTACAAAGAAAATGCCGAGTACATTATTTTGCGGTACGCTGTCAATCATTTTGCGATAGAGGCAGAAAGCATTGTAACTGCAGAAAATTTATACGCCATTACCGGACGAGTGATAGATACACAGACGGGTAAAAAGGTAAAAAATGCAAGTGTTTATGAAAAACGTTTGCTACAATCGGCAATCACAGATGAGGAAGGTTTCTTTAATTTAAAGTTTAAAGGTAACCACGAAGCCATTGTGCTTACGGCTAGTAAAGAAACTTATCGCGATACCTCAATTGTATTTCTTTCGAGTATTGATATAAAGCCTAAGAGTTATGACGATCCAGATAAAAACAAAGGAACTTTTGTAGGCAACCTATTGGATAATTTTAGGATTGGGAGATGGTTAACTTCGTCTAAACAGCGTTTGCAAAACATCAATGTTCCCAACTTTTTAACCAACATGCCTGTGCAAGCTTCGTTAATACCTGGCTTAAGTTCTCATGGCAATATGAGTGGGAGTGTGGTAAATAAGTTTTCTATAAACTTAGTAGGTGGTTATACGGCAGGGGTAGATGGCGCAGAGCTAGCTGGTGTTTTTAATCTCAACAAAGCTGATGTAAGATACGTACAAGTGGCGGGTGCTATCAATATTACTGGCGGTAATACAGAAGGTTCGCAAATTGCCGGTATGGCTAACATGGTAGGGGGAAATGCAAACGGAGTTCAGGTGGCTGGCCTATATAACCATGTTAGAGGAAACACAAATGGCATTCAAATAGCTACGGTAAATTATGTAAGAGGGCTTGCAGAAGGGATGCAAGTTTCTGCGGTAGGTAATTTGGTAAATGAGGACTTGCACGGTATTCAGATTACAGGCATAGCAAATGTGGTACGCAACAAGGCCAAAGGTTTTCAGCTTGCAGGTGTGGGTAACGTGGCAATGCAAGACATGAAAGGCGTTCAGCTTTCGGGCATTTTTAACTATGCCAAACATAATAAAGGTTTCCAATTGGGATTAATCAACATTGCCGATACCTCTTCTGGAGTAAGTTTGGGGTTAATTAATATCGTAAAACACGGATACCATAAAATTGGCATCTCTACTAACGATTTAATTAATGCCAACGCTTCTTTTAAAAGTGGAAATGCCAACCTATACACTATATTTTTGCTAGGGAAGAACTTTGTAACAAATGAAAACATAGAAACTTTTGGTTTTGGTTTTGGGCACGATTTTTTTGCAGGTAAAAGGGTTTCAGTTTCTGCGGAACTAACAGCTCAACATTTGCATTTGGGCAGATGGGATTATGCCAATATTCTCAATAAATTTCAATTAAATCTGCAACTTCGGCTGTTTAAGGGTTTAAGTGTGTATGGCGGCCCGGTTCTTAACTACTATGTAACCGAAGCGCCAACAGGATATGTTGCTGCAAAAGGTTATCAATCTCAAATTTCGCCATCCTATAGTAAAAAAATTAACGGAAATGATGGCTGGCTAGGCTGGGCAGTAGGTATAAATCTCTTTTAGGCTAAGGCCAGAAGCATTTGTTGAGGATAAATCAATTTATCAATGCTTTTTTAAATAATAACCACATTCTTTTAAAGGTAAACAATTTTTGTTGTGTAATAGCTTGCCCGTTGTGGGCAATATTTTCCATCATTTACAAACTAAATACTCCTTTTTAGAGTACAAATATAGGTTTTAAGGTGCTTAGGGAGTGTTTCCTTAATGTGGCTTATGTTTTGAGTTTTCATGCGTACAATGAAAACATCATCACTACTTCTATTAGCTCTATCTTCACTGGTTTTACTCATCGGTGTATCGTCTTCAAAAGCACAAGAAAACTTTAATACGAGTGATAACTACTATTATAATAATTTCGACGGAGGTGCTTTGGGTGCTAAAGTTACAGGTTCTAGCGCCTCTTTAGCTGTTTCGAGTACTAGTCCGTTATCTGGCTCGCATTCCTTAGCTAGTACAGGCGTTGGTACTGCCGGAGGATTACAGTTTTCTTTTTTGAATAGCGGTACTAATTTAAATAATACCGATTGGGGGTATGAGTGGACTCTTGTTTATCGCAATAATGGTAGTAATACAGACGATTCTAAAATTATAGATAACGGAGAAAATGCTTGGAAATATTGGTTGTTTTCGGATAATACCAATGTGTCTGACATGAAAGGGTATTATTTAACTCAGAACGGCTCGACGATGGAGCTTCGGGTAAGAAAAAGTTCGAATGATGACAGGTCATTGATTTCCTACAATTTGAATTCTTTAAGTGGAAATAATACGACGTATGCAATACGTGTTCAGAGGATAAAAAGAGGAAGTCAATATGTCTGGCAGTTATTTATTGATACTTACTCTTCTTTAAAAACGGAAGCTTCGACACCTAGGGGCGGATTAAATTATGAGGCAGATATTTATAATATTTATAACTATTCTGGATTAGTAGTCTCTTCCACTTCTGCAAATAGATTTAAGTTCGATGAGATAAAGACATATTCTATGAAGTTGTTGATTACCGGAGCGAATGCTGCTGCCAACGGTATCAGTAGCCCGCTTTACGCAGGACAGCAAAATGCAGTAATATATGGGTTGAACTTTCAAACTAGAGGCTTTTTTGATGTTTATCAGTTTAAGGTTAATCTTACTGGTAATATCACTTCGATACTTAATGTAAATAGTTTAAAGCTAAATAAATCTACAGATGGTTATTTTGGCAACGCTGATGATTCGTTTTTGGTAAATGTTCCATCAAATGATGTATGGGACGGCGCTATCCAATACTATGGCAGTTCTAATAATCCTTTTGCTAGCTTTTGGTCTGTAGGAGCTGTCGATGGATCTTTGGCAACAGGGGGATATTTATTTATCACAGCTAACGTATTAGCAAATCCCAACCTTAATAATAATTTTGCCGTAAATGGCACCCCTATTATTACTGGAGCATCTGGAAATCAAAACTATGTGAGTACTCCTGGTACGGTGGAAGAAATAGGCTCACCTCCATCTGCCTCTGGAAACGTTTACGACTGGGTGGGGGGAACTAATTCTTGGAGCACCGCAAGTAACTGGCGTTATCCAAATAACACTACCCCAAGTACAGCGCCAGGGCAAAATGATTTGGTAAGAATTGGTGTAAACAAAACCTTTACAAACAAACCTTTAGTTACGGCAAATACCACCATTGGAAATTTGGTTATAGCTGGTGCTTATGGGTCTTCGCCTAGCATTGAAATTAATGGAACAAGTATCTTAACCGTTTCCGGATCTTTTACCAACCAAACGGCTTCTGCCATATTGGGTTCTGGTAGTTTAGCGTTGCAAGGCAACTGGACTACCTCTGCCGGTAAAATAGATTTAACAACAGGGAACGCAACCATTAAATTTACGGGCACAAAATCGCAAGCTATTGCAGATCAAGGTTCTGATGCTGGCAATGGTGTAGTGTTTGGCAACGTTGAATTTTCGGGGGGTGGTACTAAAACATTGGATGGTTCGGGAAAATTTGCAGTGGCTATTGGCAAGTTTCTTACTATGGGAAATAGCACCATATTAGATGCTGCTGGTAAACTTACCTTAAAAGCTGGTGCAGCAGGCGCTGCCGCTGTAGATGTAATTCCGTCAACTTCTGCTATACGTGGCCAGCTAACCGTAGAGAAATATATACAAGGTGGAAGTAAGAATACTTGGCGTACCAATAGATTTCTTTCATCACCAGTTTACGATAATACTACCAACTTTGTGAATGCAAATGTGGATGGGAACAGAAAATATAGCTTTACACAATTTATTGATGACATGATCATTACCGGAGCAGGAGGAGCTGCAAACGGCTTTGATGTGAATTCGAAAAATGATGCAAGTGCTTGGACTTATGTAACTACTTTAACAGCAATTCCAAATATCAATACCTCGCTTAATGTAGGTAGAGGTGCCTATATTTACTATCGTGGCGATAGAACTAATCCAACCGGTAAATTAAATGCGCCTTATGTAGATGCAGAATCTATAGTAATGACATTTAAAGGAGGGCTAAATCAACAAAGTATTACTGTGCCATTGGTTGGTAATAACATTGTAGGCAACCCTTATGCCGCAGTTATTGATTGGAAAAAAGTAACAAAATCTGCTAACGTAAGTTCAGTTATCAAAATTTGGAACCCTAAAAATAGGCAGTTTTCTGTTTACAACGGCGAGTACGGCGTAAACGATGGAAGTCAATTCATAGGTCCTGGACAGGGTTTTACCGTGCAATTTACCAGTGGAACTACAGGTTCAATTACTTTTAACGAAAGTTCAAAGGTTGCTAAAACAGCTACTGTACCTGCTTACAACGAGCTAATGTATGTTAAAGAAACGAACAGGATAGCCACAATGGCTAGCAGTAACGTTGGCAATTCTACAGTTGTAGAAGAAACACCAGCTAAAGTAAGGGTTTTACTAACTAGGGATAATACAGAAAACAGTGATGAAACTTTGTTGGTAATGAAACGTGACGAACTTTCTACAGTAGCTGGATATGATGTGCCAAGATCTGGTGGCGAAGAAGTGTTTCTGTCTAGCCTATCATCAGATGGAAGAAAGATGGCTATTAACTATATGCCTCATGCTTCCGAGATATCTTCGGTTAAGCTAGGAGTAGATGTAAACAACAATGGCACCTATACCATGGCGTTAACTGCTAACGATATCCCCGTTGGATTTGAAGCCAAATTGAACGATAAGTATTTGAACTCAGTTACCGCAATTACTGACCAAGGTGTTAATTATCAGTTTTCTGTAGATAAAGCCATTTCTGGTACTTTTGGTAGCGATAGGTTTGAGATATTGGTAACACCAGTAACCACTTTGCCAGTGGTATGGAGTGATTTTTCGGGAAATAAATTGGCTAGTGGAGTTATGTTAAACTGGAAAACAACATCAGAAACTGATAACGATTATTTTGAGGTGTTTAGAGCAGGAGATGAGCAAATTTACACCAGTATTGGTACGGTACCCTCAAATCAAACAGGTGTTTATTCTTTGTTAGATAAGGCTCCTTTAAATGGCAACAATTATTACAGGCTAACTCAGGTTGATAAAGATGGCAAGCCTTCCGACTTTCCAAAGTTAGTGGTAATAAAGTACGATCTAAATGCTGCTGCTGCCGATATCGTTGTTTATCCAACCTTAGTGCAATCTACTTTTAGAGTTAAATACAACGCAAGTGCAAACGCCACTAGCTATCTTTTAAGAGTTTCAGATGTAACGGGAAAAGAGGTCTACAAAAAAGTAGTAGATAAAAATGACCTAATCAATGGTTTTGAAGGAGACTTGTCTGTCGCAAATAAAGGTGTGTACTTTGTAACTGTTTTTGATGGCCTAAATGGCAACAAAGTTGGAATGGTTAAAATTATAAAGAAATAGCTCGTTGCTATTAGCATACAAAGGCTTTGGTTAAAACTGTGTAAAGGTTTCAGTCAAAGCTTTTTTGTGATTTAAAAATCTGTTAAAACGAAATTTGGGAGGAACTAAGTGGCTAGCAGCGGCGAGCTCAGAAAAAGCATCTTAAATTCACATTTTAAATAGTTTCATCCTTGAGCTTAACCGGAACACTTGCCTTAATTAAAAGATTACTTGTGTAATCTCAACTTGATAAGTCGAAAATAGATGTAAACGGTTGCTAGGTAGTCGCTGTTCGGATCAATTGCTCTTGGTTTCTAGAGGTATTTCTATCTATAAATCATTACTACTTATAGAAGTAGTAGTAGTTTTTAGGGTTATAGCTACAAGTGTTAGCCTGTAAAAAGTTGCTTAAAACAGGATTTGGTTGTATTCCCTATAAGAATGTTCTAAATATTTGTAATCTGAAAAATGCCTCTATGATATACCATTTCGTTGTTTTATGAAAATTTAAGTAAGTAATTGAAATCTAATGGTTTTTAGGTATTGATTTAGTGTTTAAATTTTTCGATTTTAGCGAAATTATTTAGTTTACTTAATAATGTCTTTTGTTTACTTTAAATGTTGAAACTGAAATATTGTGCCTATGAAAATATCTACTAAAATTAGAGTGTTATTACTCCTTTTGTTTGTGTCTGCAAATCTAAAGTCCGCTTTTGCTGACGTGATAATTACGCAGCCAACTGGCGGACAGAATATTTCTACCGAGAGATCGGTGGGAGGGCCTTCTGAACAGTTTACTGCTATAGGAGATATTGTGATCACCGACCAAGTTGGTACAGATTTTCAATCGGGTACTGATCGAAGGATTAGGTTAAACGCCCCTTCGGGCTGGCAATTTGAGGTGGGTACTGCCTCTGCGGCAGGTACTGGTACTAGAGTTACAAGTGCTACAGTTATTGAATCTACTGCAACTTATATCGTTATTAGTTATAACGCCAATACTACTGTGGTAGCAGGTAACGCTATTACACTGTCTGGCTTAAGAGTAAAGTCTACTTCTAGGGCTGTGGCATATCCTAATTATATCATAAGAGCTAATACCTCTCGTAATGCTGTTATAGCTGGTTTTCCAAATGGTGCTACTGCTGCCACGCTTTCTAAGGTTGCGGGTGCGTATGTTGGTTTGCAGGTATTATTGCCTGCCCAAGACAATGCGCCAGGTTCGGGTTCCGGAAGATCAAATAGTACTGTTCAAACTCCGCAGGCGGGTAGTAGTTTTGCAGTAACCGTAAATGCTGTAGATTATGCTTACAATATCATTACCGATGCTCCTGAGCAACAGGTTTCTATAACTACAAATAATCCTTATGCAACTATATCGGCACCGGTAGTACTTACAGGAGGTACGGCAAGTTTTAACGTGGCTTTAAATACTTATAGCGCTACTTTAACTACCAGTTATTTTACATTAACGGCAAATAATGATGTTGATAATGGCATTGTTCCAGGTGTAAGTTCTAACATTAGGGTGATGGCTGGGCCTTTTACTAAACTTTTAACGGTGTTTCCGGGAGAAACCTATGCGCCAGGTTCGCCAAATGGGAAAACGGGTACACCAACAGCACCTGCTTACGGTGTAAATTATACTTCGGTAGTTTATGCTGTAGACGATTTTTGGAACAAAGCTACTGCCCCAGATCCTACAAATGTAGAGATGTCGGCTAGTGGCGTAACTAATTTTGCGGCCCCACCGCAGGCAAGCTTGCTGGTCTCTGGCCCTAATATCAGAACCAGAACATTTAATCTTGTTTTTGGAACTATTGGAGAGACCCCTACGGTTACCGCTGTAAACAATACCGACGGAACTAAAACTGCTTATACGCAAATATTGCCAGCAGTAACGGCTGGTGCTTTTGTTAAGTTACAGCTTTTGCTTCCGGGAGAGGTAGCAGCACCTGGAACCCCTACGGGTAAAACAGGTGCGCCCATAGCGCAAGCCGCGGGTACGCCTTTTGATGTAACTGTTAATGCCGTAGATGCAAACTGGAACTTGGTTTCGTCTGTTACCGATGTAGTAGCTATTACGAATAGTTTAGCTTCGGACGCGGCAACATCTTTATTGCCCGCCAATGCGGCTTTGGTTGCTGGTACAGGAACATTTTCCGTTACTTTAAATAGGGCAGCTACTAACCATAGGCTTGTGGCAAGCGATGTAACCAACCCTGCCAAAACTGCTAATACCAGTCCAGATGTTGAAGTAACAGTAGGTGCCTATGCTAAGTTGTTGATTACCTTAACTGGAGAAACCTATTTGCCAGGTACAGCTACGGGAAAAGGAAATACCTTAACAAGCAGAGCTATAAATACGAACACAACCGTAACTGTGAGAGCTGTGGATGCACATTGGAATTTAGTGAACACCGTAACAGATATGGTAGAGTTAAGTAGTTCCGATTTGAATGCGATTGTGCCTGCCGACCAAGCTTTGGTGGCTGGCGTTAGAGCTTTTTCTGGTTTTAGATTTAGAACTGCAGGCGATCAAACAATTACTGCTACAAGTGCGGCCGATGCTGGTAAAAACTATACAACAGGTCTAATTAATGTTGCTGCCGGAGCTTTTACCAAATTAGTATTGGTAATGCCAGGAGAAACAGCAGTAGAAGGTATAGCTGCTGGAAAAACAGGTACCCCTACTGATAGGGTAGCTGGAGAAACTTTTAGTATTTTAGTTAAAGCCGCTGATGCTTATGGCAATACAGTAACAACTGTAAACGATGTGGTTGGCTTTACGGCAACTAATGATATTTATGCGCAGCTGCCACCTAATACGGCGTTGGTAAATGGAGTGCTAAACGCCTCTGTTACCTATCGTATTGGTAGTACTTCCAAAAATAGAAGACTAACCGTAACCGACATTACGGATGGTACTAAAACGGCCAGTCAAAGTGCTACTTTTATTGTTAATATTGGGCCTTATGCTGGTTTGCTGGTAGTATTGCCTGGCGAAGTTTACAAAGCTGGTTCGCCTACGGGTAAAGAAGAGCCTCCTGGTAACCAAGGTATAGGGGTTGCGTTTAACGTGGTTGTAAGGGCGGTTGATATTGCTTTCAATACCATTACCAGCGTTACTGATGTAGTAAGCATTACCTCTAACGATCCTTTAGCTGTTTTACCAGCTAATGCGGCATTGGTAAATGGTGTGAAATCTAATTTTTCGGTGAGGTTAAATTCGGCTAGTACTTCTACTACCATAACCGCCACAAGTGCAGATGTAACAAAATCTCCTTATACCGCAGGACCAATCGTGGTTTTAGGCCCAAGTGCAGCAAGCAATTTTTTTAGAAGTAACGTAGTTAGCGGCAACTGGAATAACTCGACCAGTTGGGAGTCTTCGGCAAATGGCACTTCTGGCTGGCAACCGTCTACGCTTGTGCCAAATCAGGTAGCTAGCGGAATAACAGTTAGAAACGGGCATACCATTAAAATCATAGCTGCGCAAACGGTTGATGATGTAACCATAGAAAATGGTGCAATGGTAGATCACACAGCTGGAACATTGACCATAAACGATGGTGTGGCTGCAAATGACTTTATGGTTTCTGGTATTTTCCGTAGCGCTGCGGCCATTACTAAAAATGGTGTTTTGCAGATTTTAAACGGAGGAACTTATCAGCATAATTACACAACGGCAACGGGTACTATACCGGCTGCGGTTTGGGCAACTGGTTCAACTTGTGAAGTGATAGGTTATACCACATTTGCAGGCAATGTAACTGGCTCAAATCAAACTTTCTCTAATTTTGTATGGAACGCTGCAAATCAAACTGCTGCGGGTAGCCCATCTTTATTGGCAGGTTTTGCTGCTAGAGACTTAACCGTAAATTCTACAGGTCTAGGATCTCTGAATTTAGGATCGGTTGGCGGAACTACCACCATTACACGAGATTACGTACAAACCGCGGGAACCGTAAGAGCGAACAAAACTAGCGGTACACAAAACCTCGCCTTTGGTGGAGATTTTACTGTAAATGGCGGTACATTTGCCCTAGGGAATGGCACTGTAAATGTAGACTTTAACGGAACAACCCAAAGTTTAGCTAATGCAGGTAGTGCCATAGCTTTCCAAAATGTTAATTTCTCCAATAGTGGAACCAAAACATTAACTAGTGGTAGTTTCTCTGTGGCAACAGCGGGGGTATTGTCTTTAGCAGCCAATACAACCTTAAATGCCAATGGTAATTTATTGCTTTTATCTAGCTCGTCGGGTTCTGCTACAATTGCACCAATCCCTTCAACTTCCGAAATTACGGGTAACGTAACTGTGCAACGCTTTATAAGTGGTGGTTCGCAAGAGCCGTACAGAACCTATAGGATGATCTCATCGCCAATATATGACAATGGCAATGCTGCTGATAGAACTTATAGTTATGCTCAGTTTATAGATGATATGTTGGTTACGGGTAGCGGCGGTAGTGCCAATGGCTTTGATACTAGCCCCTTTAACAATGCAAGTGCTTGGGTTTATACGCCCGGCGCTAGCCCAGCGTTTCAAGATGTTACCAACATTAACACTTCTCTAGGTGCTGGTAAGAGTGCATACATTTACTACCGTGGAGATAGAAGTAACTCAACAGGTAAGTTTACTAGCCCTTATGTTGATCCTGAAGATTTAGTAATGGATTTTAGTGGCGTACTCAATCAGCAAAGTGTGGTGGTGCCACTTGCTAATAACGGTAACTTAGTTGGTAATCCTTACGCTTCTAGTATAGACTGGAACTCGGCGGCCATCACTAAAACTGGCTTAACCAACAACGTTATTAGGATTTGGAATCCAGCATCAAGAAGTTATGCAACTTACGATGGAACAATTGGCGTTCCAAGCAGCGTAAACAATATTATACCTGCCGGACAAGGATTTTTTGTGCAAGCTACTGGTTCTGGAACCTTAACATTTACCGAAGGAGCAAAAGTTACAGCACAACCTACCGTGCTTTTAATGTCTACGCCAACCAATGAAAATCTAATTGTACAAAAATTGGCTGTAAGTGGCGGTGGTTCTTCAATCCAAGCTACACCACAAACAGAATTGCGCCTTACTTTGTCATTAAATGGATCTATTTATAGCGAAGAAACTGCGGTAGTTTTTAAGGCTGGCAAAGCTGCAACGTACAGTATAACAGAAGATGCTAATTACCTGCATAATTACTCTACCCAAGATGGTGGACAAAAAGTGTTTCTTTCTAGCCGTTCTACAGATAACAGGGATTTGGCTATTAACTACATGCCTGAAATTACCAATGGATCTAACGTTAAATTGAATATAAACGCATTTAATGAAGGCGGAAACTACAAGTTAAAAGTAGATTATAGAGATGTGCCTTCTGGGTATATCGTGAAACTAAATGATGCATTTTTAGGTACTTCTACGGTGGTACAAAATGGCGATTTGCATTCGTTTACCATTGATAAAACGCAAGCAGGTAGCTACGGAATAGATAGGTTTAGCGTGGCTTTTGAGGCGCCAACAACATTGCCAGTTACCTACCAAGTTCCTTTTACAGCTGCAAAAACTAATCAAGGTGTGCTTACTAAATGGAGTACTGCTACCGAAACAGACAATAACAGGTTCGAGGTAATGCGGGCTGCTGACGACAAAGCGTATGCAAAATTACATACCGAGTTAGCGAAAGGCAGCAACTCTAGCTACTCTTTTATCGATAAAAATCCTTTGCTAGGAAATAACTATTATAAACTAGTGCAGTTTAATAACGATGGAACATCTACAGAATCGTTACCGCAGGTAATTAACTACACCGGTATACTAAGTAATACATCCGAGTTAGTAAGCATATTCCCAAATCCGGTAGTGAGTAATTTTACAGTTAGGTTTAACGGTGTTTTAAAAGCAAACCAACAAACCGTTAAAGTTGTAAATGTTACTGGCCAGGTACTGTTAACGCAAAGCGTTTCTAAATCGCAAATGGCGGCCGGGCACGAGATTAACATTTCGGCTTATCCATCTGGAATTTACTTTGTTGAAGTTTATGAAAATGGATCGCAGCGCTTGGGCCAAATGAAGTTAATTAAGCAGTAAGATTGAACTGTTTGTAACCCATGCCTAACTTTATACAGACTTACGAAGTTTCGAAAACTTCGTAAGTCTTAACCTAACATGAGTGATGAATTTGTTTATCAATAGTTTAGGTTATGTAGAGTTACAATGCGGTCGTCATTTCGACGATAGGAGAAATCTTTTGAATAACTTTAACCAATGTTGAGCTATTTTAAGATTTCTCTCTTCGTTTCAGTCCGTTCGAAAATGGCGAACTTGGGACATAACTCGTTAATTTATTAAGCTTAAGCCAAGTCTTTTATCTGTATCATCGAAACTAAAGTTTTAAACAGATAAAAACATCAAACCTATATCACTACTATTTTTTTAGAATAAACCTTTTGATCGGTTTTGACGGTTAAAACATAAGTGCCCTTGGCCAATTGAGAAACGTCTATGTTTTCGATATAGGTACCCACTACCCGTTTACTTTGCTGGTATATTTGTTGGCCTAACACGTTTGTTAAACTTAATGTTATGGCCTGCTCACTTGTAATTTCGAAAGCTACAGTAAGCTCTTTGGCCGCCGGTATTGGAAATACCTGTAGCTTAATTTCGCTATCGTTATTGTTCGAATTTAGGAATGCAATTTCGTTAGATATGGCAGTACAAGTGCCAATTGTTGTCCAAGCTTGGTATTTTCCAGCTTTAAATGGTTTGTAGGTTTGAGCTGTAGCATTGGCTATTTTTTCGCCGTTAACATACCATTGCGTAATTCCAGCTAAGTTAGCAACCAATTCGTCTCCATTTCTGCTGATTTGAAAGTTGGTTGTCGGCACTTCCAATCTAGCAGATCCAACACAGCCCAATGCTTTAACCTTCACATCATAAAAATAGTAGTAAAAAGATGCAGGCTGAGTAGCATTGTTGCCTAAAATATTGAAAATTTCTAGTGCTGAGCTTAGCGGGTAAATGTCGGTGCTTAAACCATTATTTCTGAAAATAGTTGCGCCATCTTCATAAACAACACGTATGGTATAACTTCCCTTGTTAGGAAATTTAAGGTTTAGCAAGTAAACTTCTCCTTGGTCGGTCAAATCGTTTGGTGCGTTGCCTGCCAAGGGGATGTTCCTAGTAGCATTTACCTTCAGGGTAGTACTAGAAACTTCTACTCCAGATGAATTTTCTACGTAAAATTTAATGGTACCCGGATAGCCAATATACAGGCGAGCACTCTCAAGTAAGGTAGGAGCATTAACGTATACATTTACGCTACTAGTAGTTTGCAGATATGTACCACCGCCTAGCCTTGCTTCGTATTTATTTTTGGGTCCAAGGGTGCTTGCGTATTCATTTAATCCGGCATGATAGGTTTGATTGCTCGATGTAGACGGAACATTGATGTTATTGCCGTAAGCAAATGGAAGGGTAGCGGTAGCGCTTTCATACCAATAGCTAACACCTTCTCCGCTGGCAGCTAGTTGGTATTGTTTACTGTTGTCGCAAAATAAAGCCGAAGCATTGTCAATAGTAGGGGCTAAGCTTGCCTGTTCGGTTTTGCTTATTTCATTATTGGTAGAGATGAGGTCGGTACTTAACAAGGTTTGGGCCGAAACCTGATAAGTTGCGCCCGCCGTTGTAGAATAAGATCCGGGCAACATAAATTCCTGCTCTTGCGAAGGTTTAATTTCGCCTGTATAAGTTCCATTTAAGGTAGCAATGATATTGTTCCCATCCATAATGTTAGCACTAACGGGGATATTCGAAATGCTTTGGGTTCCATAGTTACGTATCACTACACTCACCGTTTGCTGCGCATTTGCACAGTTAGAAATTGGGTCTTTAATTTTGCTAATTCCCACGTCGGTACTGGTACCTATAAATTTAACTCTGTAATCTTGGGTTTCGCCTTTGGCATATATACCACAAGCTTGTACTACATTGGCATCATTGACTTCTGTTAGCACTACTCTTAGTAACGAAAAACTATTGATGTTAACCGTTGCAGGAACTGATAGATTTGCCGTTAATAGCCCATTGCCATTGATCATGTTGCTTGTAGCCACCAATTCATTGTTGTCGTTGAAATCGCCGTCGCCATTCCAATCGATAAAAACTTTTGCTATTTTATTGAAATTTGCGCCACAGGTACCTAACGAAACCGTTAATGGGTAAGTTTTTGCTTTTTCTAGCTCGATGGTTTGGTTAGTAAAATTGCTGTAGGTGGTGCAACCAGCAGACGCGGTATAGCTGATATTGGCCAGGTCAAATCCTGTAATTTTAGAATCGTTCGAAGAAGAAGCCCCTGAAACACAATAAGGATTTCCGCCGATTCCCGTAACCACCACAGCAAAAGCTTGCGACCCCCTTTGTAAGGTGCCTTTGTGCGAAATGGTAAAAGTGTAAGTTTTACCGGGTACAGCATCTGCAATATATACTTGTTCTACGTTATCTCTAAAATTATTGCCTTTGCTAGCGGCGGCGGCTGGCATAGCAGGGTTTAATATCCAGGGTAAAAAAGTAGCGTTTCCGTCACTTGCGCTCATGTCTAAATCGTTTACCAGCCTCAATGTGGTATTATTTAACGCATTGGCTGCCGGAATAATGTCTATTTCTGGGTCGGTCCAAGCAATAGTAGCTATGATAGGGCCGTCGCCAGAAGCAACAACCGTAAAGGTTTCGGTCGCACCTTGATTAAGTACTTTTTCAGTTATCGAGCTTTTTGTTCCGTTATTTAAAATCGCTTTTGCAGCATTCTCGGTATTCATTAGTCCCCAGCCAAATATATAATCTGGGCCCGGGTTGGCGCCAGCTTCGCTGGCAGTGCCTAAGGTAAGTGCTTTTAGGGTGGCGGCTCTCATAAAAGCATTGTTCTTTTGGTTGTAAAGTTCTTGTAAAAGTACCAATGAACCACTTACACTAGGCGCCGCCATAGACGTTCCCGATAAGGTAGTGTAGCTTTGGTTGCCGGCAGCATCACTAGTAGAAGTCACACTTACCCCATCGGCGGCAATGTCTGGTTTAATCCGGCCGTCATCGGTTGGGCCCCATGCGCTAAAAGATGAAATCACCACATCACTAGGGTTAACCGTGCCAAAAGGCAATGGGTTTACTGCGGCTACCGTCAAAATGTTTTTAGCCACGGCATAAGTGCCTAAAATGTCATAGCCATCGTTACTTGAAATTCCGGCA
The DNA here is from genome assembly GCF_005925345.1 of Pedobacter ureilyticus. GTDB lineage: Bacteria > Bacteroidota > Bacteroidia > Sphingobacteriales > Sphingobacteriaceae > Pedobacter > Pedobacter ureilyticus. The sequence continues at coordinate 15,525 of NZ_SSHJ01000004.1, read as the reverse complement.
GGACGAGCTCCAGCATTTACCATACTGCCACTTGCATTGTATCGATAGTAAGTAGCGCCAATAGCTGGGCCATTGCTGCTTCTATAGTTTCCACCAGATTTTACCGGCAAATAATAAGGTGCATTGTAGCAAATTCTGTCCCATTCTTTGGCATCGCTATCGTAATATCCAAATTTATAATCTTCGTTGGCGCCTGCTTGGCCTCTAAATTCCCACCTGTTGGCGCTCGTGTTTTCATACCAACCTGCAATAGTGCCGTAAGAGTGGTTAGAAATTAAAAGAGAAGCCGCATTGTTTGACATTTCTGAGTTGTCATTGTTGAAATCGAACGACAATAATTTAGGCAGGCCGTAAGCCATTCCCTTGGCATTTGGGTTTTTCCCTTCGGCCATTATAGTGCCTGCCACGTGTGTAGCATGAGTAGAGGAGGCCACAACCCCATCTTTAACTTCTACTCTATTGGTTTGAAACTCTACATGGGTGGTTAAAACAGCGCCACCATCCCAAATGGCAACCTTGTTGTTAGGCATGGTGCTTCCACTTAAGTTTAAGCCAAGCGAGCCTCCGGTGTATAATTTATTGGTATTTATTGTAGCTGCCGATATAGCATTGTTTTCGGTAATTTTATACAAGGGCATTCCAAAATCATCTACACCGTGTAAGGTAAAAACGTTACCATTTTTGGTAATGCCAAAAGTTTCCCAGCCTTTTTCTGCTGCTAACGAGAAAGCTCGCAAACGCTTGGTGTTTTCTATCGAATTAAGTTCTGTAGCATTCTGTTTTAGAAAAACCGTATTAGTTTGGTTTTGCCTATTTGCCTGTGCATATAGCTTACAGTTGTTAATCGAATAAAATAGTGTAAAAACGGCAATACAGTTTAGTATTTTTAGGCGGCTCATTTGATAATCTAAATAAATGATTAAATTAACCACAATATTAGAGATAATTGTATGACTTCTACTAAAAAGATGCTATTTGTATGCTTGGTAATTATTTTAACAGGTTGCGTAACAAAAAAAGAAGGCATGCCAAAAATTAAGCAGGGAGTTTTCGGAACCTTGAATTGGATAGAAGGAAACATGATGCCTTCACCAGATGAACCAAAAGCTAAAGCACATAAAGTAGTGACACGGGAGTTGCAGGTTTACGAAGTGGTTACATTTAAAGATGTGGAAGGTGAAGCACCTCTATTTACCAAAGTGAAGGGCAGGTTAATCAAGACCATAAAGTCTAATGCTAATGGCTTTTACGAGTGTGAGCTTGCAGTAGGCGAGTACTCTGTGTTTACTGTAGAACCTGATGGAAAGTTGTTTGCAAATAACTTTGATGGAAGTGGTAAAATTAATTCAATAAATGTGATGCCAGAAAGCACTATTAAGCTAGATATTCAAATTAATTATAAAGCAGCATATTAACTAGGGCTCTTTCGTTTTTAATTGATGTAATATTCTGATTTTTAACGAAGTAAAATCTATTTTTTTATCGAAAAAATTTTTTTCTCGATAAAAAAACACCTATAATTGTAACGTCTAGTTGAAAAATGTAAATGAACTCCGTTTACCGAGAAAAATTATAATTAAGCTACAGTGAGATACAATATAGTTAAGATAGTTTATAGAGTTGCTTTTTTAAGCATTTTGATGATTTCATGTAGTGTTTATAAGACGTACGCCCAAGGTCCTTGTGATCCCTTTGATCCGGAACCAGGCTGTGATGAGTATAACCCTGATGACGTGCCTATAGATGGCGGTGCAAGTGTTTTAATTGCTGCAGGAGTAGCTTACGGCTTAAAAAAAGCTTACGATAAACGCAAACAAAATAAAGAAACAGATGTAGCTTAATGGCTACCCTGCTTTCTCTAATATTCCTTCTCTTTTCAAAATATACTCGAAAATTCCTTCAATTGGCTTTTGCAGTGTTTTGCCAATTTTAAGGTTGTTCTCTGCAAAAACTGCACGTAATTCGTCTTGGTAGTAGTAACTGATAGATCCAACAAAGTTGCACTCTAAAGTTTTATAGTTTTTGTAATCTTTTACATTGGTGTCTATAAACTCTTGGAAACCCTCCTTTAATGTTTTTTGTATAAACGGGTGCTGTTTATTATGGATCATAAACCTGCTAAAAGTAGCTAAATAAGAATTAGGAAAAGGTTTTTGATAAACATTTTCTACTACAACATCTTTGTTTACGTCAAAACTCGCGGCAAAAAGATCCCTTAAATCTGCAGGCATGGTTTTATGCAAATACGAGATCAGCATTTTTTTGCCGAAGTAAGTTCCCGAGCCTTCATCGCCCAAAATGTAGCCTAAGCCATGGTTGCCATTAAATAAGGTTTCTCCATCGTAATAAGCAATGTTAGAGCCTGTGCCTAAAATGCAGGCCAAACCTTTTTTATCGCCGCAGGTAGCGTAGGCAGAGCCAATTAGATCATGGTCTACACTGATAAAGGCATTCTTAAAAAATGAAGAAAGCCCATTGGAAACGATTTCGTGTTTATCTGGATTGAGACAGCCGGCGCCAAAAAAATAAACTTCCTTTACTTCATCAGCAATTGTAGCCATTTCTTTGTTTTTAGACAGAATTCTAAAAACATCTTGCGCATTTGCAAAATAAGGATTAATACCTTGTGTACTAAATGAAAGTGTTTGTTCTGGGCTGTAGGCCATCCAATCTGTCTTAGATGATCCGCTATCTGCAACTAAAATCATGCCCTAAGTTAATAAATTTTTTTAAAAAGTAGGAGCGGAATATTTTTTTGTCAGGTATGAAAAATTTTCTGTTGGGGCCAAAGATATTTCGCCCGTACTGTAATATTATTGTAGATTAAGCGTGCCGCTAATTTGCTTTAAATAAATCTCTGCCAATTTCCCTTGATATTTTACTTCTAAATATCTGTTGTTTGCATCTATAGCATTTTTTTGTGCTTCTCTTAATTCTAGTGGTGTAATGTTGCCTAATCTGTATTTTTCTAATGTAATGTTTAAATTTTGGTTAGCGATATTGATATTTCCTTGTTCTAATTTGGCTAATTCTATAAAAGTGGTATAGTCTTGATAAGCTGCAGTTAACTGCGCAGATAAATTTTGCTTAGTTTGTTCTACCTGTAAATTGGCAGAGCTGATATTTACCTTTGCGTTTCGCTCATTTTGACGTTGCAAAAAACCATTGAAAATATTAAAGCTTGCTGTTAGCCCATAGCTAAAACCGTTTGCTCTAAATTGAGTGTTAAAACCAGTTGGAGATTCGCTCTTGTTAAAATCATAGCCACTGTTTAAGCTAATTTGAGGATAGCGATTGCCTTGTACTTGCTTTAAGCTTATTTCAGCCACTTTTTTATTTAATAAGGCACTTTGTAAAGCCGGATTTAATTGCTCCATTTGAGCGGCAAGATTGGTGTAGTTGAGGGTTTCTTCTATATCAAAAGTATTGTCTACTGTAAACTTGATGTTAACATCTCTAGCTAACAGCTGATTTAAGGTTACCTGATAATTGTTGAGCAGGTTTTTTTGCTGCAAATAGGCTGATGTGTCTGTATTATAATCTACTTGAGCTGCCAAAACATCCAATTTAGAGCCCCGTCCAATTTTTAATTTGCTGTCCGCTATGCGTAAACGAAACGCAGAAATATCGATGGTGCTGTCTGCCGCAATAACCAACTGCTGTTGTTTGGCTACGTTGTAATAAGCAGAAAGTACATCTGTTATGGTTGTCAAAATTTGTAAGTCGGCATTTTTTTCGCCTTGTTGGCGTAAGGTTTTCAAGCGTTCGTAGTTGGCAAACATGGTAAAGCCATCAAAAATAGTCCAATCTAGGCCAATGCCATACCCCATGTTACTATTGCGTGCACCATTTATTCTTCTTTCGGTGCCACTGGCTTGAGTTTGTACAGTGTTTTGTCTGCTTCCGCCAGTATTGAAAGTAGCCGCAGCAACAGGTAATATTCCTGCGTTGCCAATGTTAGCATTGTTCTTTGCGATCTCAACCTCGTTTTTAATTAATTTAATGTCGTAGTTGTTTTGTAGGGCAATGCTTACTGCTTCTTTTAAAGTTAGTTTTTCTTGCCCTTGAACAATTGAAATGCTAAAAAAACATATCGCCAGTGCGGCAAGTATTCTAAATCTATAATGTTTCATTTCCACGTGTGCACTATTGGTTGTTTGGTTTTTCCTCATCGGCCAATGCCGCAGCCAAAGATTGTTTTAAATCTGTATTTTCTTTATGCTCTTTTGACCACAGTGAGTAAATGGCAGGGATTACAAATAAGGTGAGGATCAAAGAGAAAAGTGTACCTCCAATGATTACGGTTCCCATGCTCATTCTACTTTTTGCGGCAGCCCCCAAGGCCATGGCAATGGGCAAAGCACCAATGGCTATGGCCAAACTGGTCATCAAAATTGGGCGTAACCTAGAAACTGCTGCTTCTCTAATAGCTTCTTGTACCGATTTGCCTTGCTCTTTAAGCTGGTTGGCAAATTCTACAATTAGAATACCATTTTTGGTTACCAAACCAATTAGCATAATGGTGCCAATTTGGCTAAAGATATTCCAACTTTGGCCGCATAACCAAAGCGACAGGAAAGCACCTGCAACTGCCATTGGTACGGTTAAAATGATAATAATTGGATCTTTAAAACTTTCGAACTGCGCCGATAAAATCAAATAAACTAATAATAAAGCCAATCCAAAGGCAAACATGGTATTAGAAGAACTTTCTTTAAAATCTCTAGATTCGCCACTTAAATCGGTGGTAAAACTTTCGTCTAAAACTTTAGCGGCAATTCTGTCCATGGCTTCAATGCCATCTCCTATACTTTTGCCCGGTGCCAAGCCTGCCGAAACGGTGGCCGAAATGAAACGATTGTAACGGTACAATTGCGGTGGGCTACTTTCTTCTTTTGCTGTTACCAAGTTATCTAGTTGAATTAACTGACCTTTATCGTTTCTTACATAGACAGAACTAAGGTCTAAGGGGTCTTTTCTGTTGGCAACATCAAACTGACCAATTACTTGGTATTGTTTGCCGTTCATAAAGAAGTAAGAAAAACGTTGTCCGCTTAGGCCTAATTGTAGCGTTTGGGCAATATCAACAATAGAAATGCCTAAGCTTTTGGCCTTTTCCCTATCTATGGTTAGGTTAATTTCTGGTTTATTGAATTTTAAGTTGACATCTGAAGTGGTAAAGGTTGGGTCTTGAGCAACCTGCTCCATAAACAAAGGGACTTTTTCGCGAAGTTTTTCGAAATTCTGTGCCTGTATAATGTAGCTGATTGGCAAACCACCTCTTCTGCCTACCGAGATGGTGGGTTGCTGTGTAACAGTAACTTTCCCTTCGGTGTATTTACGGGTAATTTTTGTCAGTTTATCTGCTATTTCCTTTTGCGATCTTTCGCGATCTCCTGGATCAACCAATCCCATTCTTACAAAACCCGAGTTGGTAGATCCCGCACCGCCAAAACCAGGAGAGGTAATGGTAATGTTCACGTTTTTCTCGGGTACAGAGTCTAAAACCATTTGGTTAATTTTCATCACAAACCTATCCGTAAACGCAAAAGAAGAGCCTTCTGGCGTGCTTATACTCATGTTAATGGCACTTCTATCATCGTAAGGAGCAGTTTCTTTAGGTAATACTTTCCAGAAAAGAAAAATCAGCCCTGCGCAAAATAAAATGATAGGTGCAGCTAACCAACGGCGTTTTAAAAATTTCTCTAGGTTCGCTTGGTATCCGTCGTTCAGTTTTACAAAATAAGGTTCTGTTAAAGTATAGAACTTAGATGGCTTGTGCCCGCCTTTTTTCATCAAATATGCGTTAAGCATTGGCGTTAAAGTAAGCGATACAAATGCCGAAATTAATACGGCCGCACCAATGGTAACGCCAAACTCTCGAAACAGCCGCCCAACAAAGCCTTGCAAGAAAATTACCGGCAAAAATACCGCTGCCAGTGTGATAGAAATAGAAATTACGGCAAAGAAAATTTCGTTAGACCCTTTGATAGCGGCCTCTATGGGCGAATAGCCTTCTTCTACTTTCTTAAAGATGTTTTCGGTTACTACAATACCATCATCAACTACCAAGCCTGTGGCTAAAACAATGGCTAACAAGGTTAATACATTGATAGAGAAGCCAAAAATGTACATGATAAAGAAAGTAGCAATTAACGATACCGGAATATCAATTAGCGGCCTAAAGGCAATGCCCCAATCCCTAAAGAAAAGATAGATGATTAGAATTACCAGTACCAAAGAGATCAGAATGGTTTCTGCAACTTCTGTTACCGAGCTTTTGATGAACCTTGTTGTATCTAGTGAAATTTTAAGCTTGATATCTTCGGGCATATCTGCCTGTAGCTTATCGAACCTGTTGTAAAATTCTTTACTGATATCTAAATAATTAGCCCCAGGCTGTGGAATTACACCAATGGCTACCATGGGTTTGCCCGATTCGCGAAGTACAGTTTCTTCGTTCTCAGAGCCAATTTCGGCGATAGCCACATCCTGCAAACGAACTACGCTGGTGCTGTCGTTTTTAATGATCAGGTTGTTAAACTGCTCTGCGTTAGCGAGTTTACCTAAGGTTTTTACCGTGAGTTCTGTTGCTGCGCCAGTTAATTTTCCAGAGGGAAGTTCTACGTTTTCTCTATCTAGGGCAGTAACAATATCTTGAGAAGTAAGCCCATACGAAGCTAGTTTTGTTGGGTCTATCCTGATACGCATGGCATACTTACGTTGCCCCATAATTTGCATGCTACTTACCCCCGGAATGGTCTGTATCCTGTCGGCAATTACGTTTTCTGCAAAATCACTCAAATCGGTTACGCCGCGTTTATCACTCTGTATGGTCATAGAGATAATCGCATCCGAATTTGCATCAGCTTTGCTTACAATGGGCAAACCATCAATGTCTTTAGGTAGATTTCTTGCGGCCTGAGATACTTTGTCTCGTACATCGTTGGCAGCAACATCAATATCTTTCCCTAAATTAAACTCAACGGTAATGTTACTTGTGCCTTGGTTGCTCGACGAAGTGATATTTCTAATTCCATCAATAGAATTGATAGATTTTTCTAAAGGTTCGGTAATTTGAGATTCGATGATATCTGAATTTGCTCCTGGGTAAGAGGTCCGTACCGAAATAATAGAAGGATCGATAGATGGGTATTCTCTTACGCCCAAAAACATATAGCCTATTACCCCAAAAAGGATGATAATGAGGTTCATTACAATAGCTAGAACCGGGCGTTTAATACTGGTGGTCGATATGCTCATGCCTAGTTGTTAGCTATTTTAACTTTTACTGCTGCATCCGGTTTTAAAGCCATAGCGCCGGTAGTCAACACCGTGTCGCCCACGTTTAGTCCCGAAAGCACCAAAATTCTATCGGCAGTTCTGGTGCCAGTTTCAATAGGCACTTGTTGTGCTTTCCCATTTTTGGTTATATACACCACTTTACCTTTTAACACCGGAATTACTGCTTCGGTTGGAATTAATATCGCATCTTTAATTACACTCAACGAAAGTTTGATTTTTGCAAAAGAACCTGGTAAAAGTTCGTTGTTGGCGTTTGGTGCCAAAGCTTTAATTTGTAATGTTCTGGTTTGTTCGTTAATGCCTGGTTCAATAGCAAATACTTTACCTGTGTAGGTTTTGTTATTGCCATCTATATTAAAAGAAATACTGCTGTTGGTTTTTAGCTGCGAAACATATTTCTCTGGAATAGAAAAACCAATTTTAACTGGATTTATACTTAATAAATTAGCGATAACCGTACTCGGAGTAAGATATCCACCAACGGAAATGTTACGTAGACCAATTTTCCCGCTAAATGGTGCAACAATGCTAGTTTTTGCTAGTTGTGCTCTAATTAGCTGTACCTGAGATTTTAAAGTTTGTAATTCAGCTTGCGAAGTATCGTACTCTTCCTGACTGATAGCGCCTTTTTCCAATAATTGCTTTGCCCTGTTTTCATTACTGGCAGATAGATTTTGTCTGGTAAGGGCTTCCTTTAGTTGTGCTTGTATATCACGATCGTTAATTTTAACCAGTGTAGTGCCCTTGCTAACGTTGCTTCCTTCCTTAAAATAGATGCCCGTTACCAACCCGGCTACCTCACTTCTTAAGGTTACCGCTTCGTTGGCTTCTATACTGCCCGTAATTTCTAGGTTGCTAGAGAAATCGGAAGTTTTTACTACTATGCCATCTACATTTAAACCAGCGCCGCTTTTATCTTTAGTTCCTTTGCTACCTCCTGCCGTGCCTCCGCCTTCAATTTTTTTGTTTTCTGTTATTCTGTAATATACAAGATAGGCGAGTCCTAATGCTAATACGAGGTAGAATATATATCTTTTCTTCATGAAAAAATTAAATCGCTAAGTTTTTAAAATGATGATCTGGTTTGAGTAGTCATTTATGCAAACAGCCCAATGAATACAAACAAAAATATCTATTTGTTTTGCCAATATAAAGATGTACTAACTATGTTACAGCACTTGTGTTATAAAGATTTAAGAAAGCAGTTTTAAATTTTATTTTTGTGCCGAGCACTTATGAATTTACCATAAAGAAACAAAGTGTACCAAATTTTGGCTGTAATAGTAGCGGTTGTCGTAAATTTATTGCTGAAATACCTGGTGTTCTGTGTGCATTTGTGGTGTAAAACAAAATGATATAAATGAAAAAAATACTAGGAGTAGCATTATTGCTAACGTTAACAATGGCAGCTAAATCGCAGGTTAAAATTGGCTTCGAGGTGTCTTTTAAAGAGCCGCAAGCACATTATGCAGAGGTAGAAATGAATATGTCGGGTATTGCAACAAAAGACTATGTGGATTTAAAAATGCCAGTTTGGACACCCGGCTCGTACTTGGTGCGTGAATTTGCAAAAAACGTAGAAGAATTTAATGCAACCGTAAATGGTAAGCCTGCTAAAGTGCAAAAAATAACTAAAAATACTTGGCGAGTTTTTAATGCTAAAGCAGCAGTTATTAAAGTAAATTATAGGGTTTACGCCTTTGAGGTTTCAGTGCGTACCGCATTTGTGGACGAATCTCATGCTTTCCTTTCTTCGGCAAGTATCTTTATGTATCCAGCAGGGATGATCAAAAATCCTAGTACAGTTAAAATTGTACCTTTTGGTAACTGGAACCAAGTAAATACAGGTTTAGAGCCAGTTGCCGGTCAAAAATTTACTTACTACGCTTCAGATTTTGATATTTTATTCGATAGTCCTATTGAGGTTGGTAACCAAGATGTTTTTGAGTTTACCGCTGCCGGTGTAAAACACATTGTTGCAATGTACGGGGGCGGCAATTATGACAAGGAACGTTTGAAGGTTGATATGGCTAAAATTGTGGAGGAAGGAACTCAAATATTTGGAGAAAATCCTAACAAACATTATACTTTCATTGTGCACAATTACCATAGTGGTGGCGGTGGCTTAGAACATTTAAACTCTACTGTTTTAGGTGCTACTAGAAATGCTTATGGTACCGAAAGAGGCTATAAGGGTTTCTTATCATTAGTTGCTCACGAGTACTTCCACTTGTGGAACGTGAAAAGATTGCGCCCAGTTGCTCTAGGCCCATTTGATTACGATAATGAAAATTATACCACCAACCTTTGGACTGCAGAAGGCTTTACTTCGTACTACGAAAACAAATTGCTAATTAGAGCCGGAGCAACCAATCAAACTACTTTTTTAAATGATATCATTGGTGGCTTGGGTACGGTAATCAATACACCGGGTTCAAAAGTGCAGTCGGCTTCTTCTTCAAGTTTTGATGCTTGGATTATTGGCTACCGTCCTAACGAAAACTCAAAAAACAGCGCCATCTCATACTATAGCAAGGGCGAAGTTGTAGGCTTGCTAATGGATCTAGAAATTGCAAATGCCACTAAGGGAGCCAAGAGCTTAGATGATGTGATGAAAGCGATGTATGAAGAAGGAAAATTAAAGAAGCGTGGTTACACCGATGCCGAATTTAAAGCTATGGTAGAGAAAATTAGTGGCATCAGTTTTACTAAATTTTGGGAGAAATATATTGACGGTACAGCTGATATTGATTTCGAAAAATTCTTTGCTTATGCAGGTATCGAAGCAACTAAAGAAATTGCTTCGCCCAATAAACCTTACACCGGAGCTTCATTAAAAGTAGATAGAATGGTAACTGTGAGTGGTGTTGTTAGAAACTCGCCGGCTTGGGTACAAGGTTTAAATGTAAACGATGATATTTTGGCCATAGATGGCGTGAGCATAGCCGATGAAATGCGTAGTGTTAGGTTGCCAAATCCAGGGTTAACTTTAGAAACATTGCCTACTATCGCTAAAAAACAAGTAGGCGATGTAGTTGAAGTAACTGTGAGAAGAGATGGTTTAGAAAAGAAAATTTCTTTGACTTTGAAAGAAAGCCCTAACATTCGTATTAAAGCTAGCTATAAAGAAGATGCCACACCGCAACAATTAGCAGTAAGAAAAAGATGGATGGGCGTGTAAACTCCATTGCTTATATAACAAAAAGAGGCTGTCTCAAAAGTCGCTCGTCATCTCGAACGTTAGAGAGAGATCTGCTTCAGAAGTGCTTCTGAAAGAGATTTCTCCTCCTTTGATCGTCGAAATGACGGCGTTATTTTACTTTTGATACAGCCTCTTTTTTATTTCGCTTGCGTATTTAGAAAGTAAACCTGAAACCAAATCTGCCTGCTTCAAATTCTGAATTGTCTCCAATCCAAGCAGTTGGTCTCCAGTCGAAGCCCATTTGTATAGGCGCACCAGGGATTTTAAAATCTAAACCCGCTTGTGGAATTAATAAAAAGTTAGTTTGATCGTAACCGCCTACACTAAAGAAGTTTAAGCCGGGGCCACCACCAACAAACCATTTTAAACCTGGAGCCCCATTTATGGCACCATGGTATTGATAAAATGCTTGTACGCGAGTGCTATTTCCACCGAATAAGATTTCTGCCTGACCAGCACCAGTTGAGTTGAAGAAATGTTTAATAGATGGGCCAACTAAAGTAGGACCATTTCCAAAGTCAAGGCCTAAACCTAATGCTGTCTTGTAATTCTGTGCACTTGCGTTAGACAAATTCATTGTAAACAACGCCGCACCTGCGATAATTGTGAATAGTAATTTTTTCATAATATAAAAATTGTTTTCTGTTAGCACCGATAGACAATTTCTGTGCCTATTGTGCGCTTTTACAACAATATCTCCCTTTTTTTGTTTTTGTTTTAGACACTAAACAATTTAAAAATAATTATGCTTGCATAGTAATAATTTAATTTAAAACCCTTAAATTAGACTGTTGTACAACCTCAACGGGTTGTTTTTCAATCTTAGCCAATATAAAAACCAATTGTATGTCAGCTTCAGTAACTAGAGTTTTCGATCTTCTTAAATATAATCAAGAGAATTTTTCAAAAGATGAATTCATTAGCGGTAAGATAAATGGCGAGTGGCTCAAATATAGTACACATCAGTTTTGTGAAGTAACCGATGATTTGAGTAGGGGCCTCACCACTTTAGGAATTGCCAAAGGTTCTAGGGTAGCAATTATGTCTACAAATAGACCAGAGTGGAATATTGGCGACTATGCAATTATGCAACTTGGAGCTTATCAAATTCCATTGTACCCTACTTTGGCCGAGCACGATGTGAAGTTTATTATTGAAGATGCAGAAATTAATGTAGTTTTTGTAGGCGATGCACAGTTGTTCGAAAAAGTTAAAAAGGTAGTAGCCGACATCAAACATGACGTTAAGATATACAGTTTCAACAAAATTGAGGGCGCTAGTCATTGGCAAGAACTGGTAGAAATTGGCAAGAAAACTGAAGTAGACTTAGAAACTTATAGAAACGCAGTAACCCCAGATGATATCCTCACATTGATATATACCTCGGGAACAACAGGCACACCCAAAGGCGTAATGCTTACACATGATAACTTAGTGCAGAATTTCAAAAAATCGGCAGTATTACTTCCTCCCAATGTAACGCATGCACTCAGCTTTTTGCCATTGTCCCACATTTTTGAGCGAATGATTTCCTATCTGTATGCTTATTTGAATATCGCCACTTATTACGCCGAAAGCATGGACACCATTGTGGCAGATATTCAATTTGTAAAACCAAGTGGATTTTCTACGGTCCCTAGGCTGTTAGAAAAAGTCTATGATAAGATAGTAGAGAAAGGAAAGAGTTTAACCGGGATAAAAAGAGCAATATTCTTTTGGTCGTTGAGCTTAGCAGAGAAATATGATACCGATAAAAATTGGTGGTATACTTTTAAGTTAGGCATTGCCAGAAAATTAGTTTTCAAGAAATGGCAGGAAGCGCTTGGCGGAAATATACAAGTAATTATTTCTGGTGGTGCAGCTTTAAACCCACGATTGGCAAGAGTGTTTTGGGCTGCAGGCTTACCCGTTTTTGAAGGTTACGGTTTAACAGAAACCTCGCCAGTAATATCGGTAAACCACTTTGATGCGATAAAGTTCGGATCGGTAGGCAAGCCAATTGAAGGCGTTGAGGTTAAAATTGCGGACGATGGAGAAATTTTAGTAAAGGGCCACAATGTGATGAAAGGTTATTATAACAAACCCGAATTGACAGATGAGGCAATAGATAACGAAGGCTTTTTTCATACAGGCGATATCGGCGAGTTTATAAATGGTTACCTGAAAATTACCGACAGGAAAAAAGAAATGTTTAAAACCGCAGGTGGCAAATATGTTGCTCCGCAAATGATTGAAAATAAATTGAAAGAAGCGCCACTAATTGAACAGATTATGGTGCTTGGAGAGAACAGAAAGTTTCCATCGGCATTGATTGTGCCAAATTTTGAAGCTTTAAAAGCTTGGTGTAAAATTAAAGGAATTGATTATGCCGATCATGATACTTTGATAAACAATAAGGATGTTCACGAGAAATACCATAAATTGTTGGACGAAGCTAATAAGGAGTTTGGTAAGTGGGAACAAATTAAGCAATTTGCGTTATTGCCAAAAGAATGGAGCATAGATGGGGGCGAGTTAACTCCTAAATTGAGTTTAAAACGTAAAGTAATTCTCGAAAAAAGTAAAGACGTTATAGAAAAAATATATAAAGATGCTGAAAACTATCACCCCGAGGCTAAGTAAAAAGCTTAAACACTTTTCATTATTTGCGGTAGCCTTAACATTAAATTTTAATTACGCTAATGCCCAAGTAGAAAAGGAAAAAGATGTAAAAGCTTTTGAGTTTTTATCAAAAGCAAACGCTAAAGGGTTTGAAAGAAAGGCACAAGAATTTAAAAATGGTGCGGTAGTCTCTGCCCATCCAGAAGCTACGGCAGTAGGTGTAGCAATTTTAAAAAAAGGTGGTAATGCGGTAGATGCTACCGTAGCTGTAAAATTCGCCTTAGCAGTAGTATATCCAAATGCAGGCAATATTGGCGGCGGCGGTTTTTTAATCTATCGCTCTGCTAAAGGCAAAATTGCCTCTATGGATTTTAGGGAAAAAGCACCGGCATTGGCTGATAAAGATATGTATTTGGATGTGAATGGTGATCCGATCTCTGAGAAAAGCAAAGAAGGACACTTAGCTGCCGGTGTACCAGGAACCGTTGCCGGAATGGTTGAACTTCATAAAAAATATGGTAAATTAAAATGGGCCGAGTTGGTCGAGCCCGCATATCAACTCGCTAAGAATGGCTTTAAGCTAACTAAACAACAGGTTAACGAATTAAATAGATTACAAACTAAATTCAAGCAATTTAATCCGCTGGGCACAGTATTTATTAAAGAAGAAGGAGAATGGGCAGCAGGTGATGTATTAGTTCAAACAGAATTGGCAAATACCATGCGGTTAATTCGCGATAAAGGTCGTGCTGGTTTTTACGAAGGTGAAGTTGCCGAATTTATTGAGGCCGAAATGAAAAGGGGCGGAGGTTTAATTTCGAAGGAAGATCTGAAAAATTATCATGCTGCATGGAGAAAGCCAATTGTAGGAGATTATAAAGGATATAAAGTAATTACCATGCCGCCAACTTCTAGCGGCGGGATTGCGTTAGTTCAAATGCTGCAATCAGTAGCTAACTACCCACTTTCTAAATGGGGCTTTAATGCCGATTCTACCATACAAGTAATGGTTGAAGCGGAGAGACGAGTGTACGCCGATAGGGCAAAGCATTTGGGTGATCCAGATTTTTGGAAAGTGCCACAAAAACAACTTTTACAACCCGCATACAACAAAAATAGAATGGCTAACTTGAACTGGGATAAGGCTACACCAAGTGCCGAGATACAAGCGGGCGAATTTGCACGAAAAGAAAGTGAAGAAACCACGCATTTCTCGGTAGTAGATAAAGATGGTAATGCCGTGTCGTTAACTACTACCATTAATACCTCTTATGGCAATTATGTGGTAGTAAAAGGGGCTGGCTTCTTGCTAAATAACGAAATGGACGATTTCTCAGTAAAGCCAGGAGTTGCCAATTATTTTGGTTTAATTGGTTACGAGGCAAATGCCATTGCTCCAAATAAGCGAATGCTTAGCTCTATGACTCCAACTATTTTAGAGAAAGACGGAAAGCTTGCCATGGTAGTAGGCACGCCTGGCGGTTCTACCATTATGACATCCGTTTTTCAAACGATATTAAACGTGGTTGACTTTGGAATGGATATGCAACAAGCGGTAAATGCCAAAAAGTTTCATCACCAATGGCTACCAGACAGAGTGGATATAGAACCCAATGCGTTGAGACCAGAAATACAGCAGAAATTGGAAGCAAAAGGCTATACTTTTTATAAACGTAACAGCATAGGCAGAGTTGATGCCATTTTGGTAACTAAAGCAGGGCTTTACCAAACTGGTGCCGACCCAAGAGGTGATGATACCGCTGGTGGATGGTAGAATAATTAGGATGCAAAAGCAGCGAGTTTAGCGTAAGTTAAACTCGCTTTTATGTTTAAACATTTTTTTTGAAAAGCAATTTTCTGAGATCAATCAAAAGCTAGCCCCGCTTTCACTGCTAGTCCTCACTTCGCTACGCTCCGTTGCGGGCTATCCGTACAATCGGGTTTAATTTACAAAGCGCTGTGCCAAAATAACACTGGCAGCTGTTTTCGCTCTTCGAAAGGTAAATCAACTCGATGTACATGGTTTGCATATCCGAAGCTGTATGGATTTGTAGTTAGCGGTTTTCCAAATCTAGTATTTGTGTGCTGGTGTTTTATTTCCGTCTCCTCGCTCTCTCGCTCTTCCAGATTTGCAATCTGGAAACCCTATCCAAGGATTTATAATCCTTAATAAGACACCTCTTGTGTAGATTATAAATCAGTGGTTTTCGAGATCTAGTATTTGTTGTAATGGTATTTTTATTGTCAGCTGCTTCAGCAGCCGGTTCACAGAAGGTTTTAAGATCCATAGCTCACCTTTGGTTAAATATTGTATCATTATCCTTTTTATGATTGTTTGAAATTGGGTTCTGGCAGTGTTGAAAACTAAGATGCGTATTAAGGACGTTAAGTAAGGGTCGGGGCTGCACTATATAACT
>NZ_SSHJ01000039.1 GCF_005925345.1 Pedobacter ureilyticus | reverse complement strand
ATCCGAGCGATAGGTTTTTATTTACAGCCCGATAAAAATTGTCTTCGGGAACCATCGAATCCAAACTTTGATGGTAAAAAAGCTGTGGCGTAAGTTGTTTCTTCCCTTGCATATACTAAAATACAAACAAATAAATGATAATCAAATATTTAAATAAAACATTATCCACAGAATGCATTAAAATGTTTTCCGTACTTTAGTGTTGTGCAACAAACACTTACGTCTTGTGCTATGCCAATGCTTCAGCGTTTCCTTGCTCCTATGGCCAAGATCAACCATTTTCTCAAATTCGATGATGAAATCATCAATCGTCTCCAATAGTGTATGGTTCACTTCTAATATAGGTTCGATAGGCCCTTCGTCATTACCGTTCTCCATCCCAACAGCTGACAAGTATTGCTTCTTTAAAAGTTCGGCGGTAATTTTTTTTTCTTCTAGTTCCAGTTCCTTGAACACATCCTTTAGCTTTAACCTCATCATCGCTAATCGATCGTTGTCTTCTCCAACATATTTCTTATCTCCTAGAACAATCTTATCCTTCAGGTCCCAATTCTCTGGCCGTAGCCAGACATTTGTACAAATTTGTTTACTACCACCTCCATTGTCAATGGTAATCTTTGCATAGATGGGCACCATTCCATCGCTAACTCTCTTCTTTGCCATCGATCTCCAGAATAGAATCGATAGATTCTGTTTGCTTTTCATCTCTAATCACTTTAAAATTTTCAAAACGGTTACCGGAGGGATCCCCGGAAAACAAGTCCTGATACTGTTTAAACCCACATCACAAAGCACAATTCAATTCGAATCGGTTACCGGTTGGTCGGAACAAACATAAAAATTCCAAACAGGTAACCGAACAGGTAACCGAATGCGATGAAAAGAATGAAAAAGCTGAATCAAAATTTGCTAGGTTCGTCAGTAAAAAGAGGCTTAAAAATGAAAATGCGAACCATTTGGCTCGCATTTCGTGATCCCGCTGGGATTCGAACCCAGGACCACTACATTAAAAGTGTAATGCTCTACCAGCTGAGCTACGGAATCTCCTTCGTTTAAGGAGGTGCAAATATATGGATTAATTTCAATCGTTCAAATTATTTATCGAAAAAATGAATTTATTTAGCCTGTTTCATGGTTTTACAAGTTGAAATTATGCTGTACCATTTTAGTATAAAGGCGATTAGAAATATTGACGAATAATATAAATGTTGAACTTCGATTAGGCACGTAGCTTTAAGCAATACAATTAGACGTCTCACCGAATTACGCACCTTTTTTTTGGGGAATTCGTGCGAGTTTTGGTAAAGCCGTAAAAGCAAAAACCCTGCTAATCGTGCGATTGCAGGGTTTTTATACGTTTTGTTGGTGATCTTTGTGATCCCGCTGGGATAATGACTTCATAATCCAAGTGGTACTAAATGAGCAAGTTGTAAAAATTATATCATCATCATTTCAATATGGGCACCAAATAGGGCACCAGTTATTTTGATATGATTTGACTAGGTTTGAAAGAACAATTCTTATTTATTGCAAGTTAGCTATTTATTAATTTGCAAGAGATTTTTTTGAAAAATCTTAAGTTAGAGTTTGCTTCAAGCCTAATCTTTAACCTGTTTGTCATAAAGGGTAATTGGAGCTTCTTACTTTTTGCTATCAAGGTTTAGTCTTCCAATGAACTTTACAGGATTTTTATGAGGATATGAGTTTTCTTTACAATAAAGCTAAAAACTAGAAAAAGAAGCATATTGAATTCATTTGAGCCAGTTAGAAAATGAAAATCGTTAAGAATTATCCGAATTTAAAACATTTGATACAAGAGGGATGAAACCATTAACTTTGTAACAAAAGTCACAAAGTATTAAAGGAAGATAATGTAAGTTTGTAGGTTACGTTTTTCTAATACGGAATAAATCAACATCGCAACAACAAATATTATTAATTAGTAAGCCTTAAACAAATGCAGACGGAACCATTAGAACAAATAACAGAATTTAAGACCTCTCCTGAATTGATAGGCAAACTTTATGAATATAGCATAAGAAAAGAATATGAAGCAGGAAGTGTTATACTAGATGAAAATGCTTCCATCCGTTCTATTCCAATTGTAACTAAAGGTACGCTGAAAGTAATCCGGACAGAAGAAGATGGTAGAGAAATTTTGCTTTACTATATCAAAGCTGGTGAAAGCTGTATCATGTCTTTCTTAGGCGGTATGCACAATGAGACAAGTAAGGTAAAAGCTGAAGTGGAAGAAGATGCGGAAATACTTTTTTTGCCTATGGATAAAGTATCCTTATTCATTAAGGAATACCCGCAGTGGCTAGATTATATATTTCGTTTATACCATAAACGTTTTGAAGAATTATTGGAAATTGTTAATGCCATCACTTTTAAGAAAATAGATGAACGTTTATTGAATTTGTTGATTAAAAAGCGTGAACTTACTGAAAATAATATTCTGCACATCACCCACGAACAATTAGCTAATGAACTTGGGACTGCCCGTGTAGTGGTGTCAAGGTTACTCAAACAGTTAGAAGAAATAGGTAAGGTTAGGCTAGGTAGAAATAAAATAACCCTTATGTAACAAAAGTAGCTGTGCAGGTTTTTGAATTGATGCAAATTTGTTGTAACAATTTAAATATCTATGGACATAATAGGGTATATAGCATCAATTTTTATAGGTATCTCTTTAGGGTTAATAGGCGGCGGAGGCAGCATTCTTACTGTTCCAGTTCTTGTTTATCTATTTGGTCTTGATGCACTATTAGCTACCGCTTATTCTCTTTTTATAGTTGGTTCCACAAGCGTTGTTGGTTCTTTTTCTTATTTCAAAAAAGGATTGGTAAATATAAAAACAGCTATTATTTTTGGGATCCCATCAATTGTAGCCGTTTTCCTTACAAGGACTTATGTCGTTCCTGCTATTCCTGAAGAAGTTTTCAGTATTGCAGCTTTTACCGTTACCAAAAACATTCTTTTGATGTTACTTTTTGCTGTATTGATGATTTTCGCTTCATACAGCATGATAAAAAAATGTAAAGGAGAAGATTGTTTACCTACCGACACGCCCACCGCAGGTACATTATTAATCGTTATTCAGGGAATATTTGTGGGCTTTGTTACCGGATTAATCGGCGCCGGTGGAGGCTTTTTAATAATTCCTGCCCTAGTCAATTTATTGCGTTTAGAATTTAAAAAAACAATCGGTACTTCGCTAGTAATCATAGCTCTTAATTCCCTTTTTGGCTTTGGCATTTCCGTTACACATTATACAATTGACTGGATATTTCTTTTTAAAATTTTGGCTCTCGCCATTACCGGAGTGCTTATCGGAAGCTATCTATCTAAAAAAATAGATGGTAAAAAACTAAAGCCTGCTTTCGGTTGGTTTGTACTGCTTATGGGTATTTACATCATCATCAAAGAAACTTTATTAAACTAAAATCATAATAATATGGAAAAGCATTATCAAATACTTATCGTTGGCGGTGGAAATGCAGGATTATCTGTTGCATCACAATTACTTCGCAAAAGAAAGGGATTAAGTATTGGCATTATTGAGCCTTCAGAAAATCATTATTATCAGCCTGCATGGACATTAGTTGGTGCAGGAATTTTTGATATTCAAAAGACTATCCGTAATGAAAAGGATTTTATTCCAAAAAATGCGACATGGATAAAAGAAGCAGTTTCTGAATTTAATCCTACTTCAAACAAAGTAATTTGCAGTTCTGGAAAAGAAATTTCATACGATTATTTAATTGTTTGTCCGGGTATCCAATTAGATTGGAATAAAATAAAAGGATTAAAGGATACTTTAGGTAAAAACAATGTAAGCAGTAATTATAATTTTAACTCAGCTCCATATACCTGGGAAATGATTAAAAATTTTAAAGGTGGAATAGCCGTTTTTACTAACCCATCCACGCCTATTAAATGTGGTGGTGCCCCACATAAAATCATGTATCTGGCTGTAGACTATTGGCGTAAGAAAGGTATTTTAGATAAATGTGACATACATTATATTTCTGGAGCAACAGTTATATTTGGTGTGCCTGAATATAAAGCAACATTAGAAGAAGTATTAAAAAAAGGTAATATAAAAGTACATTACAGTGCTAATACAATTGGAATTGATGCAAATAATAAAACGATCGAGTTTGAAACCAAAAGTACTCCAAGTACAATAAAGCAGTCATTATCAGAAACGACAGCGGCCTGTTATAGCATTAACGAAGCATCACAAGCTGATTTAACAAATAAAGTTACACTTTCATTTGATTTATGCCATGCAGTACCTCCCCAGTCTGCGCCAGATTTTATTAAAAAAAGCCCCTTAGCAGATGCTTCAAATCCTTATGGTTATGTTGAGGTCAATAAAAACACAATGCAGCATTCAAGATTTGCCAATGTTTTTGCTTTGGGAGATTGCACCAATGCACCCTGTAGTAAAACTGGAGCGGCAATACGAAAACAAGCGCCAGTTGTAGTTACGAACTTATTAGAAGTAATGGATAAACAACCTGTAACCGCTCAATATGATGGCTACAGTGCTTGCCCGATACCTACGCAATACGGAAAATTAATGTTGGCAGAGTTTGATTATAACAACAAACCAAAAATGACATTTCCATTTGACCAAGCAAAGCCACGTTGGACAATGTGGATACTGAAAACAAAAGTATTGCCTTGGCTATATTGGAACAAAATTTTAAAAGGCACAGCTTAGCTACCTAGGTTGTATCGCCTGAATTTATTTATTACGCCCATACCAAATATCACTTATCAATGTTTAAAAACACAACGCTATGGATGTAGAAATTCTGGCTCGAATTCAGTTTGCATTTACTATCGCTTTCCATTACATCTACCCACCATTAAGTATTGGCATTGGATTGATAATGGTCATTATGGAAAGTTTATATCTTAGAACTGGTAAAAAAGAATACGAAATTTTAACACGTTTTTGGATTAAAATATTTGCACTGACTTTTGGTATCGGAGTAGCAACTGGTATCATCATGGAATTTGAATTTGGTACCAATTGGGCTGTTTATTCGCGATATGTAGGCGATATTTTTGGAAGTGCTTTAGCTGCTGAAGGTTTATTTGCTTTTGGTTTAGAAAGTGCTTTTCTAGGTGTACTCCTTTTTGGCTGGCATCGAGTAAAACCTTGGGTACATTTAGTCTCAACAATAGGCGTGTTTCTCGGTTCAATGTTTTCAGCAGTTTGGATTGTGGTTGCAAATTCTTGGCAACAAACTCCAGCGGGCTATCACATTGTTGGAGAGGGATTAAACACAAGAGCTGAAGTGACCGATTTTTGGGCAATGGTATTCAATCCATCAAGCATGGATAGATTAGTGCATACTTGGCAAGGATCATTTTTAGCTGGTGCATTTTTGGTTTTAAGCGTTCATGCCTACTATTTAAGCAAAGGACGTTATGTAGAAATTTCTAAAAAAGCTTTTAAAATTGCTTTAGTTGTAGCGACCATTTTTTCATTATCACAATTAATTTCTGGGCACAGCTCTGCTGATGGAGTTGCTGTAAATCAACCAGCAAAATTAGCCGCTATGGAAGGTCATTTTAAAAAGTCAGCTCCTGCCGATTTATATATTTTTGGTTGGGTAGATAAAGAAAAACAAGAAGTGACAGGTTTGAAAATCCCTGGAGGATTATCTTTTTTGGTACACCAAAATTTTAAAGCTCCTATAACTGGTTTAAATAGTTTTCCTGTTAAAGATAGACCAAGCCAAATCAATGCCGTTTTTCAATTTTATCACATCATGATTGCTATCGGAATGATACTAATAGGATTGACATTATATGCTAGTTTCTTATGGTGGCGTGGAAAATTATTTGAAACCAGGTGGCTATTATGGATATTTTCATTTTCGGTGATACTGCCTCAAATTGCCAATCAAGTAGGTTGGTATGCCGCCGAAATGGGAAGACAACCTTGGGTTGTTTATGGTCATTTACGTACTAGCGATGCATTTTCGCAAGAGGTTTCAGCTAATCAAATCGTATTTTCATTAATTATGTTTACAATTATTTATGCACTATTATTTGTGCTATTTATATATATGGTCAATAAAAAAATAAAACACGGGCCTTACGAAGAAAGCAGCACACTGGTTAGTTTTCAATCTTTCTAAAGAATTAAAATCAATAGTTATGGAATATTTTTTAGGAATAGACTATCCAACCTTGTGGTATTTAGTTATTGGTCTTTTATTTTCCGGTTATGCCATACTTGAGGGATTTGACTTTGGTGCTGGAGCTTGGCATTTATTTTTTCAAAAGGATTTAAGCCGTCGAGTGGCAATTAATGCCATTGCTCCTGTTTGGGATGCCAATCAAGTTTGGCTGGTAATTGGTGGTGGTGCATTGTTTGCTGGTTTTCCAGTAATGTATGCTACCATGTTGTCGGCAATGTACGTTCCGTTTATGCTTTTCCTAATGTTTAATATTCTTAGGGCAGCTGCAATCAAATTCAGAAGTGCAGAAGATATGCTATGGTGGCGAAAAACTTGGGATATTGTGTATAGTGTTTCCAGTATTATGATTGCCTTTTTATTAGGTATTGTTCTTGGTAATATTTTACAAGGTTTCCCGCTGGGAGAAAATCATAGCTATAAAGGCGGTATGTTCTTCTCTTTTTTAAATCCATATGCAATAATGGTAGGTCTTACAACGCTATCATTATTTATGACACAAGGGGCAATTTACCTTTTGATAAAGACCGAAGGAAGATTACACTCTAGACTGACTTTTCTACTGAAAAAAGGAATAATATTTTTTATAATAACCTTTGGTATTACAACGCTCTATACCCTAATATTTATCCCAGAGGTTACAGCAACTTTCAGGAATAACCCTTTCTATTTTATTACTCCAATACTTTCTTTCTTGGCAGTTGCAAATGTGCCTCGCCTCGCTTCTAAAAAAAGCTATATGCAAGCCCTAATTTTTTCATCATTAACGATGGCTTTATTACTCGGCCTTGTTGCTTTACAATTATATCCAACATTATTGATTTCTACGATTGACCCAAAATATAGCGTAACCATATACAATGCGGCGTCTTCACAAAAATCATTAGGTATTATGCTGACCATTGTTCTTATTGGAACTCCTTTACTAGCAGGGTACTTTATCTTTTTGTATAAGACCTTTAAGGGTAAAGTAAAGCTAGACGATACAAGCTACTAGTATCCGAGCTAGATTAAAAAAAGAAATTGCCTAATTAGGTAAAATAATATCCTTGTGTAACCAAAGTAGCTGTACAGGAAAAATCAACATGGTAATTTAGCATTATAAACAAATAGAAAAATGGAAACACAAGAAATTAAAAATACAATGCCAAGAATTGGCGATATAGCTCCAGACTTTGACGCAGTGACAACAACTGGAAATTTAAAATTTTCTGAATATAATAAAGGAAGCTGGGTTGTGTTTTTTTCACACCCTGCTGATTTTACACCTGTATGTACAACAGAAATGAGTGGTTTTGCACTTGAAAAAGATTTCTTTGCCGAACACAACACCAAATTAATTGGTTTAAGTATTGACAGTATTCATTCTCATATTGCCTGGGTAAATGCAGTTCATGAAAAAACAGGAATTTTATTTGATTTTCCAATAATTGCGGATATTTCCATGGAAGTCTCAAAACTTTATGGAATGTTACAACCAGGCGAAAGTGAAACAGCAGCTGTTCGTGCCGTTTTTATAATGGATCCCGAAGGGAAAGTACGTTTGATAATGTATTATCCACTAAACGTGGGAAGAAATATGGACGAAATTAAACGCTCATTGCTTGCTCTACAAACTTCGGATGAACATAAAGTAGCAATGCCACTTAATTGGCAGCCTGGAGATAAAGTAATTGTGGGTGCTCCAAAAACAATAGAAGCTTTGGCGGCAAGAAAAGCCGATAAGGAATTAGAGCAGATAGATTGGTATTTGGCTAAAAAAACAATTGGGTAATTTCATTTAAAATTAATTAAAAACTAAAGAATATGTTTTTTCAACACGTTTATGATAAGAGTTTAGCACAAGGCAGTTATGTTATTGGCTGTCAAAAAACTGGGGAAGCCATAGTAATTGATGCACAACGTGATATTGATGTATACATCGACATCGCAAAACAAAACAACCTCCGTATTACATACATAGCTGAAACTCACATTCATGCAGACTTTCTTTGTGGTTCAAGGGAACTTGCAGCAGTAACAAACGCAACAATATACCTTTCAGACGAAGGAGGCGAAGATTGGCAATACCAGTTTCCGCACAAAGGGCTAAAAGAAGGGGATATTATCAGAGTGGGCAACCTCACATTAGAAGTAATGCATACACCAGGCCATACGCCAGAAAGTATCAGCTTTCTATTGACTGACCATCCGGCGACAGATAAGCCCGTTATAGTACTAACAGGTGATTTTGTATTTGTTGGTGATATAGGCCGTCCTGATTTACTCGAAAAAGCTGCTGGACTTGCTGGTACAAAAGAAGATGGAGCCAAACAAATGTTCCAATCCTTGAAAAAGTTTGCGGCACTTCCAGAATATGTGCAGGTATGGTCGGGACATGGCGCAGGTTCTGCTTGTGGCAAGGCTTTAGGAGCCGTAGCAAGTTCTACAGTTGGCTATGAGAAAATTAGAAACTGGGCGCTTCAATACAGCGAAAATGAAAAAGGGTTCATCGACTACCTTTTAGCCGACCAGCCCGAACCACCGAAATACTTTGCGATGATGAAGCACTTAAACAAAGTTGATCGTCCGTTGCTTATAGATGTTCCGAAACATCCAGAGCTAACCAAAGAGCAGTTTATTTCTGCCTATGAAAAAGGCATGAAGGTAATAGATACTCGCAATAAAGTAGAATTTGCCAAAGGTTTTATTCCTAATACGCTAAACATTCAGGGTAATAATTCTTTCGCTACTTGGTGCGGTTGGTTATTGAATTATCAAGAGCAGTTTATTTTGGTAGCCGAAGACAGTCAGATGGAAGATTTGACCCGTAAATTGATGCGTATCGGCTTGGACAACATTTTCGGATATATTTCAGATGTAAATGCTACAGGAATTGAGCTCCATACTTCAGATGTCATTTCTTTGGAAGAATTTAAAACCCAGATAGGAAAGGATAATGTACAGATAGTAGATGTTCGTGGTGCATCGGAATATGAAGCAGGACACGTTGAAGGTGCAGAAAACGTTTTTGTTGGAACATTACAGGACAACTTGGGTAAAATCAGCAAAGACAAACAGGTGGTTATACATTGTCAGGCAGGCGACCGATCAGCCATTGCCTATTCGATCCTTGCCAAAAACGGCTTTAAAAACGTGAAAAACTTTTCTGGAGGAATGAAAGAGTGGATAGCAGAAAATGGTAAAACAATTGGATGTAATGAAACATCTTGTACAAAAGCTTAAAATTTAAAACTATGGGACTTTTTTCAGCAATATTTGGCAAAACAGATAACAGTCAATTATCAGAAGCTATAAAAGACGGTGCGTTTTTAGTAGATGTTCGCACACCTGACGAGTTTTCGGCAGGCAGTGTAAAAGGAGCGGTAAATATTCCATTGGATAAAGTACCAATGGAATTACCAAAATTCAAGGGCAAGAAAAATATCGTTGTTTTTTGCAGAAGTGGAAATAGAAGCGGACAGGCAAAAAGTATTTTGGAGCAGAGCGGTTTTCAGAATGTTATAAACGGTGGCACTTGGGAAGATGTAAATCAGTTGGTAAATGAGTAAAGAAGAAAATGATATAGCCTGTTGTGTAACGCAATGCGAAAACCCACTTGACCAAAACTATTGGAATGAACGGTGGCAGAAAAATGAAACAGGATGGGATGTCGGACAGGCTTCGCCTGCTATTACGGAGTATATGGCACAATACCATAATAAAAATGCAGCTATTCTTATTCCGGGTTGTGGAAATGCCTATGAAGCAGAATTTTTGATAGCGAATGGATTTACAAACATTACGCTAATAGATATTGCACCAAAAGCAGTTGAAGCGTTAAAAGAAAAGTTTGCTGACAAAACACAGATAAACGTTTTGTGCGAAGACTTTTTCAATCATCAGGGCAGTTATGATTTGATCATCGAGCAAACATTTTTTTGTGCCATTCCACCTGCTAGTAGAAATGAATATTCAAAAAAAACAGCTTCAATACTCAATGGAAAGGGTAAAATAATAGGTGTGCTATTCGACAAACAATTCAACCAACCGTTTCCACCTTTTGGAGGTTGTCCTTGCGAATACAAACCTATTTTTGAACCGTATTATTTTATCAAAACAATGGATGAATGTTATAACAGCATTCCTCCAAGAGCCAACTCGGAAGTGTTTATTAACCTCATAAAAAAATAGAAAAATGAAAAAGAACATGGGAACAGTCGATAAAGTCATCAGGATACTGGTTGCGGTATTTATAGGTGTTTTGTATTTCACAAATGTCATTTCAGGAACATTGGCAATCATATTAGGCATATTAGCAGTAGTATTTGTGCTTACATCATTCATTAGTTTTTGCCCCTTGTACTTACCATTTGGCATCAGCACTTTTAGAAGGAAAATTAAATGACACACAATATAGCAGTAGAGAACATTAAATGTGGTGGCTGTATGAACAGTATAAAAACCGCTTTAATGAAAATAAATGGTGTTGAAAATGTAAGTATTGACAAAGACACAGAAACCGTAACTATTGATGCTACGGTTGAAAAAATAATTCTTATAAATGCACTTTCAAAAATGGGTTATCCCGAAAAAGGGAATAATGACCTATTAAAAAAAGTAAAATCTTATATGAGCTGTGCTATTGGAAAAATAAATTGATTATGAAAAACTATCTAAGAACTTGGAATTTTATGCGTGTATTGCGATTGGCATTAGGCATTTTCGTGATAGCACAGGGTATTCAGTCAAAAGAATGGTGGTTTGTGGTAATGGGTGGATTATTTTCTTTAATGCCTATACTTAATATAGGATGTTGCGGTGTTTCGGCATGCAATACATCTATATCAAAAAGTAATAAGAGAATTGAAGATACCACCTTTGAAGAGATAAAATAAAAAAAATATGTTCAGAGGTTTCTCATTTTTATTGACAGCAATGGTTCTTTTGTCTTGTAGCAACAAACAGAAAACTCTATCCGAAGAGGAAAAGGAGGCCTTTATACTTTTGGGCGACAGCATTTCTGTAAAGATGCAAAATGTATTGCTTCAAAACGTAGCTGGAGCTATACAAAAAGGAGGAACAGACTACGCTGTTGAATTTTGTAACGTTAAAGCTATGCCAGTCACGGATAGTATAGCAGATAATCTTAAAGTCTATATTCAACGGTTAAGCGATAAAAACCGAAATCCCAACAATGACATTCAAACCCAAACGGACAATATAGCTTGGGAGAAAATAAAATCTGAAAAAACAGGTTTTATGAAGGAAGATGAAAACGGAGAGGTTTATTATTACAAGCCTATTTTTATAGCAATGCCTACTTGCTTAAAATGCCATGGAGGAAATACCGACATAATCGAAAGCACCAAAAAAATTATTGCCAAAAAATATCCAAGTGACAAAGCCATAGGCTACAGTTTAGGAGATCTTAGAGGAATGTGGAAAATGAAGCTAAAAGAAAACCAATAGTATGAAAAACTTCTTAAAGAAAAATACATTAACAATTTTGGGAGTTCTGCTCGGAGCTTTATCAGGGTTTCTATATTGGAAATTTATTGGATGTAGCACAGGCAGTTGTGCCATAACTTCCAATCCGATAAACAGTACCCTATATGGCGCCGTGATGGGTGGCTTGCTATCATCTATATTAAAAAAAGACAAAAAACAACATGACATTTCAGGAAACAATAAACCAGGATAAACCTGTTTTGGTAGATTTTTTCGCTGAATGGTGTGGGCCTTGGAAAATGATGTCGCCCCTTCTGGAAGAATTAAAGCAGCGTATAGGAGATGAGGCAAGCATTATTAACATTGATGTTGACAATAACCCTCAAGCAACAACAACACATAAAGTACGCAGTGTACCCACGCTTATATTATTTAAAAATGGTAAACAGCTTTGGCGTCAGTCGGGCATAGTACCTGTAAACGAATTGGAAAGATTAATTAAAGAAAATATATAAAAATAAATGTTAGAATTTTTGAAACAACCCTGGCCTTGGTACATAGCCGGTCCACTAGTTGGGCTTACAGTACCAGCATTATTAATTTTAGGAAATAAAAATTTTGGCATTAGTGCCAACCTACGCCATGCTTGTGCAGCTTGTCTGCCAGCTAATATTTCTTTTTTCAAATATGATTGGAAAAAAGAAATTTGGAATATGTTTTTTGTAGTTGGAATACTAATTGGAGGTGTAATCGCTTTTAGTTTTTTAGCCAATCCAAACCCTATAATCATTAATGAGAATTTGAGAACTGAACTGGCAAGCTATGGTATAACAAACATCAATGGAATGTTGCCACAAGAAATTTTCTCTTGGGAAAATCTCTTTACAATTAAAGGATTTCTAATGATGGTTGTTGGAGGTTTTATGATAGGCTTCGGTTCTCGTTATGCAGGCGGTTGTACAAGTGGACATGCAATTTCTGGTTTATCAAACCTGCAATTACCATCGCTAATTGCTACTTGCTGCTTTTTTATTGGCGGATTATTTATGGCAAACATTATACTTCCAATAATTCTCTCTCTTTAAATTACAATACAAATGAAAAATATAGATAAAAACATAGATTTCGAAACCCGCTCATTAGACACGGTATGCATAAACGAAAGCCATTTAGAACATAAATGGTATCACAATATCAAATACTTGATAGTAGGTTTATTATTCGGAATTATATTTATAAAAGCAGAAATTATCAGTTGGTACCGCATACAAGAAATGTTTCGTTTTCAATCTTTTCATATGTACGGTGTTATTGGTAGTGCTGTTATAGTTGGTGTAATTTCGGTTTTTATGATTAAAAAACTTAATATAAAAACCATTTATGCAGAAAAAATAGAGTTTCACGATAAAAAATTTAATAAAGGTCAGATCATTGGTGGGCTGATTTTTGGATTAGGCTGGGCTATTACAGGTGCATGTCCTGGACCGATATTCGCACAAATTGGAACTGGAGTAACTGTCATGATTGTAACTCTATTCTTTGCGATTGTTGGTACATGGGTGTACGGCTATTTTAGAGATAAACTACCTCATTAATTAACGGTTATGTATTGGTTTAAAAGATTGCTGGTAACAGTGATATGGATATCTGTTGTCCAAACTTTACAGGCACAAGATCATTACAACGCTTGGTTTCGAGGTACCTTGAGTATTTCGGTCGGCGAAGAATTTAAAATAGACAATGAGCTCCAGCACAGGAGACAAAACGGCTTTGAAAACGAGAATATGTTAGGTGAAAACTTGATGTTTGCTTACAGGAATTGGGTACATTATCAACACAATGAAGATATAAAATTTTCCTTATCGCCTTTCGCTTATTTTAAGCACTACAGGATTATCCAAAAACATTCGGATGAAACAGCAATACCCAATAGTGAAATTCGTTTTTCGGCAGCAGTTGAATTACAACACGAGATCCTTAAAAAGTTTTATATAGTAGATAGGTCAGCTGTCGAATATCGAATATTTGACAACAATCAAGCAGACGTCACACGGCTTCGAAACCGTTTTGGCATTCGTTACGACTTTGCTGGAAAACTAAAGGTGGGAATTTTTGATGAATTGCTCTTTAATCTTTCTGGTACAACATACCATCATTTCTTTGATCACGACCGTTTAGGTCTGAATGTTGAATATAAATTTGTACCAAATGTAAAATTTGACATTGGTTTTATGCACATCACCCGACTACCTTTGACTAGTTCAACAAAATTGCATGAAAATAATCTTTATCTGAACTTTACCTATCAACTCAAAGAACACAAAAAAGAAGGGTAAACTTATATAATTTTCACTGCTATAGCTAACTATTTAAAACCTCAAATTGACTAGTAATGGATGTTAAAAAATATTAAAACACAGATATCCATTTGGATTGTTAGCCAAATTAAAGTATTTTAGCATATTAATGAATAATAAAATATCACATAGTCTAAAAAGTTTTCAGCGATACCTTTTTGTATTCGCTGCATTTCTTGTGATGTTTCTTTCATCTTGCTCAGTTAAGGCCAGCATTAGAACACTTGCTGGTTTCCCTCCAAAAACGGAACAGGGTATACCTAAAGGCAGCCATAATTTATCTGTAAATACATTTGAAATATGTTCACAGATTGATTTTGTCGATAGCCAAATTGATCATAAATCATCGTATAGTCCTCACGATTTATTACCATTAATTCTTCTTGCAGTTACTACTATTTTCTTTTTTGGTCTTCGTCAACAAAAGAAACAAACTAAACACCCTCTATATAATAGTAGTGGAAAAATTCGCAATTCTATCTCTATCTTTTTAGAATACCGAAAACTTCTCATTCATTTCTCCCTTTAGTTTATTTTCCTAATTTGAAGTCAATGTCTCAATTAGGATGCATTTCTATTTTTTCCCTTTTTTAAAAATAAACTGAAGTCGTCATTACGGCTTTTAAAATCGTACATCAATATGATCAAACATATTATGGCGGCCACTGTGTTGTGGCTAGCCGTTGTTGCTGCTTTTCCGCTATATGCGCAGCAGCACAAGGAACACACCTTAGGTAGTTTATGGCCTAAAGTTGAAGAAAATTATCCGGGCATTAGTGCAAAAAAATCGGAGATGGATGCCGCAAAATTCAACCAACGGGCAGTCAAGGGCAATATGCTTCCCCAAATTAATGCACAGGCACAAAATACTTATGGAACTTACGAAGGTAGTGCAGGTGGTTTTTTCCCACAGCCTGGTTTTTTTAACGTAAATGGCCCATTACCATTAGATGGTAGTTCTACCGCAGCCAATACCTTTGGCTCCGCTATTGTGAATTGGGAACTGTTCTCTTTCGGAAAGCTTCGTAAGCAGAACGAGGCTGCGGGTGCTTTATATAACAAATCGGTTAGTGATAAAGATGCTTATTTGCTCAACCTGAAAAAGACATTATCCGAAAGGTACATTATTCTTCTTTACAATAATGCTAAGCTGCAATGGACCCAAAAGAATGCCGAACGTCTTGACGACATCCGGAAAATAACTTCGGGATTGTCAGCATCAGGCCTAAGACCTGCGGCAGACAGTTTGCTTGCTTCATCATCGTATGTGCAGGCAATGGGCGAGCATGACAAATGGTATGGCTTTAAAAATGCTTCTTATATTAAACTATTGGAGTTGTATGGCAATGATACCATAGATTTCACAGCATCAATCGACCGTTTCGGTGATGCCACAGAAAATGGTTTAAATAAATTAAATACCATTAATCCTTCGCACCCCATATTAGATGCGCTAGACAAGCAGTCGGAGTATTATACTTTAAGTGGGGAGGCACAAAAAAGAGCTTCTCTACCTTCGATTAACCTGTTGGGTGGTTATGCTTATCGGGGCACTGGCATCAGCCCTAACGGAAACGTATCGGGAGCATGGAAAGATGGGTTCAGCAATACCACCAATAATTTTTTGGCAGGTGTCGGCATTACCTGGAATTTGACTAACCTGCATACTAACCGGATGAAAGGCGAACAACTGTTTAAAGAAGCCGAAAGTACGAAGCTACTTCAATCACAGTACCAGCTGGCAATGCAAGCAGATTTATCTGCTTCGCAGGCAAAAATTGTTCAGCAATACCAACAGCTTCAGAAAACGAAGCTGGCCGTACAGCAGTCGCAAGATGCGTACAATATGTACCTCGCAAGGTACAAAAGCGGTTTAATTACGCTAAGCGAACTTTTACAGATACGCATTTTGCTTGAACAGGCAGAGAATGCACATATCGAGGCTTCCCGTGAATATTGGGGATTGCTAGCTTATGAAGCGGAGCTAACTGCAGATTTCGACTTTTTATTCAACAACCTTTAAATAATCGTATATGAACATTATAAGATTTGCGTTAAGAAAACCAATTGCGATTATGGTTGTCGTACTAGCAATTGCTTTCTTTTCCTACAATACTGTAAAAAAAATAAACGTAGATATTTTTCCAGAGGTGGAATTGCCTGCGATGTACGTTGCTATGCCTTACGGTGGACTGTCCCCAGCTTATATGGACGGGTTTATGGCTAATGAGTTCCAAAAGGTTCTTCTTTTTGTGAGCGGTGTAAAAAATATTGATTTCAAAAGCGTTCAGGGGCTTACCCTGATGAAGCTGACCTTTTATCCCGGAACAGATATGGCACAAGCTGCTGGAGAGGTTTCAACATCGGTCTCAAGGGCAATGGGTTTCCTACCACCCGGAGCAGTTCCACCCATGGTGGTAAGATTTGACGGTAGTTCACTTCCGGTAGGTAACCTCGTTTTTGAAAGCGACCAGCGTTCCGTAAATGAAATACAGACATTGGCATTGACCAAAATTAGACCAATGTTCGTACAAATCCCAGGCATTACTTCTCCCGCTCCTTTTGGCGGAAATGTACGCTCCATTGTGATCAATATCGATCCTGACGCAATGCAAGCCAATGGATTAAGCCCCGAAGATATTACCGTTGCCATCACTAAAAATAGTCTTCCATCTCCTGCTGGAAATATTCGCATAGGAGATGAAAACTTGATGGCTCCTATAAACTCTATCGCTAAAGGACCTGCAGAACTATTGAAGACCCCTGTAAAAACAAGCGACAACCGTACTATATATGTTGGCGATGTAGCCCGTGTGGAGGACGGAGCAGATCAAACAGTAGGCTACGTGGAGATTTCGCTGAAACTGACCACCCCATTTCGGTTTAAACTGACCACCTATTCCGCTTGAAATTGACCACCTGATTTCGGAGGAAACTGACCAGTTCGAACGATGTCTAAATGCTATGGCGGCA
>NZ_SSHJ01000038.1 GCF_005925345.1 Pedobacter ureilyticus | reverse complement strand
AAAAGCCTGTTAGACTGGTTAAAGAACTTTTAAGCAAAATAATGTAAAGTAGGATTGCTGAAAAATGCTGTAGTCAGCACAATAACGCAGTCCACTTTACATTATCTATTACTTTCCATAACCCTTACCCAAAGCCCCTGCAGTTTCATATAAAACCCCATCCTTTCCGCCAACGATACTATCAAAGAATGCAAATGCATCTATATTTTGTACAATTCTGTAATCCTTACCGACCACCCCCAAAACTTCATGGGTATCGGTTCTTACATTTGCATAAAAATTATCTATCTCGATATCAGGAATACTATTTGGTAATCCTTCTTGGTCGATATGTTCAGAAAAAGTAATCAAGCTTCTTTTTGCTACTAGATAATCTAGTCCTGCATGTTTTATCGCTTCTGCACTTGTTGGATAGTCGGTAATGATCTGTCCCAATCCATGCCAGGCTTTTTCTTTGACTGAAAAAAAACTGTGTTTTTCAGTCTTGCTGTTATAATTCAGGTTGTGTGCCATGGTTGATATTTTTAATGTTCCTTACTCCTGAAACCAAAATTTCGGTTTCTAGAATGTTAATTTTTGCGGTATCACTTAATGTTAACTTTGATTGGGTTTCTATCTCATGTACAATATCTCCCAAATTCGTATGGTCGGCATGGACTGCCACCCGAGCCATAATAAATATAGTTTCGTATCTCATTTTTTTAAGATTTGATAAATGAATAAACGCCCCTTGCAACCCGCAAAGGGCGTTACTTTAATTAAGCAGGAATAAAAATCTCTCCCTCGATTTCGGCTAATTTATCAACACATAAAGCATTTACCCTGCTTGCTACTTCACGAATGATAAATGGATTTTTTGTGGTAAACTCTCTACCTTTATCATCTTCAAGGGTAAGGGTACAGCCTTGAAAAAAGTTTGTATCTGTTTCGTCTGCATCATCTTTTTGCGCTACCTCAAAGGCTTCTAAGGTGTTTATTGTTTCCAATAATTTACCTCTCTGATTGATACGGCGGTTTAAATCCAATGCCAATTTGATCGTTTTTTCTAAATTAAGGGCAGGTTTTTCTTCTTTCAACTGTTCCTTGATTTCGATTTTGGTAGGTTCAACTTTTGGTTGCTCCCCTTTTGTTGCTTCTGCTTCGGGTTTTACCTGTTCAACATTTTTCAAATCGATTGATTGTGCAATGTCCTTAACCTCTTCGGCTTTTGTCTCTACCTTATTTGCTGTACCATTGTTTACAGGTTGACTAATTTTAACTTCTGATTTTCCATTTACGGATGAACCGTTTAATTGTGCAGTTTTCATAACTTTTGATTTTAAATTTTAATTGATAATGATTTGAATAATTTCCCCTATTGGGGCAGTTCTGTTTAGGCGGTCGCTGTTTGCTATACCGCTTTGGGTGGGTGGGCTTCTGTCCTTTGTTGCTATCATGTGGCTATCTTTTTTATAAATCCAGTCGGCAGGGCCTCCTGGCTTTTTGTTAAACCACCGCTTCTGACACAAGCCCTTTGTAAGGCAAGGCTTTGCGAAAAAAAATACGCTCCGAGCGCAGCGAGAGAGGAAGATTTTTTTTCAGCAAACCCATAGGGCCTGGCCTTGACATCAAAGGGCTTGTTCAGAAATTTTGCAACAAAAAGCCTAGGTGGAATTTTTAACCTGATCTTTCCTAAAGTTTATGGAAGATGAATGCTGATATGATGTATCAGAAAGCGCAATGTTGGCGAGGCACGAAGCCATTGTTGCATAAATGCGGAAAATCGGCTGAAGCGAGGTACGAGCAAAGCGGTTTTTACCGCTATGTTAATCATACCGTTAAATTATAAATTAGTGAAGCATTTATGGTATTACCGAGCCAGTTACTTACTGATCTTTTTATCTGTTTGTAATAAAGGAGTAGTATTACGGTATTTGTTATCGTAAAACACATAAAAAATACTAGGTTTGTTATTAATCACCCTAAAACTATGACAACGCTGTTTATTAAAAATATGGTCTGCAATCGCTGTATCATGTTGGTGCAAGTTGAGTTGGACAGATCCGGTTTAGCTGTAAAGAATATACAGCTGGGAGAAGTCATATTGGATAAGGAGCCAACAAGGCAAGAAAAAGATAAATTGGAAAAGGCTTTAATTTCTTTAGGCTTTGAATTAATAGATGATAAAAAAGCCGAATTATAGAAAAAATAAAGAATATAATTATCGAGTTGGTTCATCATCAAAACAACGATCCCAAAAACAATCTTTCAGATGTGTTGAGCAGTCAATTACACCACGATTATAATTATTTATCCAACTTGTTTTCGGAGATAGAGGGTACTAAAATTGAGAAATATTTTATTGCCCAAAAAACAGAGAAGGTAAAAGAACTATTGGTATATGATGAACTGTCTTTAAGTGAAATTGCTTTCCGTTTAAATTACTCAAGTGTAGCCTATTTAAGCAACCAATTCAAAAAGGTAACAGGACTTACCCCAAGTTATTTCAAGCAAATACGAGAGGATAAGAGAAAACCTTTGGATAAGGTCTAAGTAAATCTTACAAATCAATTCCAGAATTCCACAACGAAAAAATGGAAACGATATGGAACTTTATATCATAATAAAACTCATACAAAATGGTACACAAATATCAAGTAACAGGTATGACCTGTGGAGGTTGCGAAGCAAAGGTGAAATCGGCTTTATTAAAGGTTGAGAATGTGACAAATGTTGAAGTTTCAAAAGATGAAAACTCAGCTACCCTGACAATGGATAAACACATTCCAACTATACAATTGCAAAAAGCATTAACCGTTGTTGGAAAATATACCATAGAAATGAGCAATAACAAAAGCCCACAACATACCACGACAAATGAACCGGCGGCAAAATCCTGCTGTTCCGCTCATTCCCAGGATGATAAAAAAACAATCGAAGTGACTAGCAATATAAAAGGCAAATACTATTGCCCAATGCATTGTGAAGGCGATAAAACCTATGATAAAGCTGGCGATTGCCCTGTTTGTGGAATGCATTTGATAAAAGAAGCAGAATTGGATGTAAAGAAAACGATGTACACCTGCCCAATGCATCCCGAAGTTATTCAAGATAGTCCGGGTTCATGTCCTATATGCGGAATGGATTTAGTACCTATGGAACCAAGCAATTCCGAAGAAAAAAAAATCTATCTGGATTTGCTTAAAAAAATGAAAATTGCAACCTTCTTTACGGTGCCAATTTTCATTATTGCCATGATGGAAATGGTGCATAATAATCCGTTATTTCAAATAATGGACAGTAACATGTGGAACTGGGTGCAATTTCTGTTTTCAATTCCTGTTATTTTCTATGCTGGTTGGATGTTTTTTGTACGAGCTTGGAAATCCATAATCACTTGGAATCTAAATATGTTTACCCTTATCGGAATAGGAACTGGGGTTGCATTTTTGTTTAGTATTGTAGGAATGCTGTTTCCGAATATCTTTCCCGAAGAATTTAAAACCGAACACGGAACCATTCATCTTTATTTTGAAGCAGGAACAGTAATCATTACACTGGTCTTGTTGGGACAATTGTTAGAAGCAAGAGCACATAGCCAAACCAGTGGAGCTATAAAAGCGTTATTACAATTAGCGCCAACCGAAGCTACTTTGATTGGAGAAGGGGGCGATAAAGTGATTTCCATTCATGATATTAAGAAAGGTGATTTATTACGCGTAAAACCAGGAGATAAAATTCCAGTTGACGGAAAAATAACCGATGGTGAAAGCAGTGTTGATGAAGCAATGATTACAGGAGAACCAATTCCAGTTGACAAAAAGAAAGACGATAATGTAATTTCGGGAACAATCAACGGGAACAAATCCTTTGTAATGATGGCCGAAAAAATAGGTTCTGAAACATTACTCTCTCAAATTGTACAAATGGTTAACGATGCTTCTCGTTCAAGAGCACCCATTCAAAAATTAGCCGATAGTATTTCTAAATATTTTGTACCCATTGTAGTAATGATTTCAGTAATTACCTTTTTTATTTGGGCACTATTTGGTCCAGAACCAGCGAAGGTTTATGGATTTATAAATGCCATTGCAGTTTTAATCATAGCTTGTCCTTGTGCTTTAGGTTTAGCCACGCCGATGTCTGTGATGGTGGGCGTGGGCAAAGGAGCACAATCTGGAGTATTAATTAAAAATGCTGAAGCCTTAGAAAACATGAATAAGGTGGATGTTTTAATAACAGATAAAACGGGAACGCTAACAGAGGGAAAACCTTCAGTAGAAAAAATCTACGCATCAACTAATAACGAGGATGATTTATTGCAAAATATAGCTTCCTTAAACCAATACAGTGAACATCCATTGGCACAAGCAGTAGTCAATTATGCCAAAACAAAATTTATTTCATTAATTGAAGTCAAAGATTTTGAAAATGTTACAGGAAAAGGAATTACAGGAACGGTTACCAATAGAAAAGTAGCATTAGGCAATAAAAAACTAATGGAACAGGTTAAGGCAACTATTTCTGACGATTTAGAAAACAAAATTATTGCAGAACAAAAACTTGGTAAAACGGTTTCTTACATTGCTGTTGATGGTGTTACAGTTGGCTTTGTTTCAATTGCCGATGCGATAAAAACTTCGAGTGCAGCAGCGATAAAAGAACTAATGCTCCAAGGTGTAGAAGTAATTATGCTTACTGGCGACAATGTTAATACAGCCAAAGCAGTAGCGGATGAATTAGGTTTGTCTTCCTATAAAGCAGGATGCTTACCCGAAGATAAACTCAACGAAATTAAACGTTTACAAGCAGAAGGGAAAATTGTAGCTATGGCTGGTGATGGTATAAATGATGCTCCAGCATTAGCACAAGCCAATATCGGAATAGCTATGGGAACTGGAACCGACGCAGCCATAGAAAGTGCCAAAATAACTTTAGTAAAAGGCGATTTATTAGGTATCGTTAAAGCAAAAAATTTGAGCCATGCTGTTATGAAAAACATCAAGCAAAACTTATTCTTTGCCTTTTTCTACAATGTGCTTGGTGTTCCAATTGCAGCAGGTATTTTATATCCGTTTTTCGGAATTTTATTATCACCAATGATTGCAGCTTTAGCAATGTCTTTAAGTTCTGTATCGGTAATCGTAAATGCATTGCGATTACGCAGTTTTAAACTTTAAATGAATTATTCAATAAACAAAATGGAAAATAAAAATCTTCAATTCAAAACAAATATTAATTGTGGCGGATGTGTAGCATCTGTAAAACCGCATTTAGACAATGCTGATGGCATTTGCCATTGGGAAGTGGACACAACTAATAAAGACAAGGTATTGACCGTAAAATCGACGGGAATTACAGAGGAACAAGTTATCGAAACGATACAAAAAGCAGGTTTTAAAATAGAGCCTCTGACTATAAAATAACTTTCTATTTGGGATGCCTATCTAATTATTTTCATTTGAAATATTTGAAGGTAGTAATTAAATAGGTATCCCTTTCAAGGGAACGGAAATCGCTAAAAAACTTATAGAGTGCAGTATATAATTTAGGTTGAAGATTTAAGAAAGTGCAAAATATAGCAGTTAAAAGAAATAATTTCATAATTTTGTAGTGTTGAAAAATTTGAGTAAACATATCAGCTTTGTCATCTTATTGTGTTTGGGCTTTTTCCTAATGCCAAGCATAAGCTATGCTTGTGCAAAAAAAACAGCTAAGACAGAACAAAAAAGTTGCTCAAAAGAAAAATCTGAAAAATCTCAACATAAAGACAGTTGCAAGGACAAGTCCTGTAAAAAATGTAAGGATGGTCACGACTGCGACGGCAATTGTAAACACGGCTCTTGTGGATGTAGTACTTCTTCATCTTCTGTTAGTTTACAAATACCAATAGATTTAAAAATAACAACCCCTTTTGCCGAAACTAAAAAGCAAAAATTCGGGTTTAAACAAGCCAACTATTCTTCGGGCTACTCTTCCATTTGGCAACCGCCTAAAATAAGCTAAAACGGTGGCTTGTTAGCCACAGGTATGTCTTGTCGAAAGCTATTTAGTTTTCGCACAATCTTTGTTTATCTTACTAAATTAAAAATTTTCAAAATGAAATCATTATCAAAAATAGTGATGGTAATTGGCGTATTACTATCATCAGTAAACAGTTTCGCACAAATCAAGAATGCGAAAACAGAAACCGTAAAAATTTACGGCAATTGCGGTATGTGTAAAGCCACTATCGAAAAAGCAGGAAACGTGAATAAGGTAGCCAGTGTAGAATGGAATAAAGATACCAAAATGGCTACGCTCAACTATGATGATAAAAAAACAAATCAGGATGAAATATTGAAACGAATTGCTTTGGCTGGTTACGATAGCGAAAAATTTTTAGCACCTGATGATGTTTATGCTAAACTTCCTGGATGTTGCCAGTACAGCAGAGAATTAAAGCCAGTCGCAAAATCTAATGATGCGGGTATGCATATGAAAAATGAACACGCCAACCATAACCAAAGCGATATGGCTAAAAAAAATACCGCTGAAACGCAAAATGCAACACAACTTAAAGCCGTTTTCGACAATTATTTTTCAGTGAAAGATGCTTTGGTAAAAACTGATGCAGGTACTTCATCGGCAAAAGCTGCCGAATTGGCAAAAGCTATCAAAGCGGTAGAAATGGCAAAACTTTCTACTGACGAACATACAACTTGGATGAAAGTAATGAAAGACTTGACAGTAAATGCCGAAAAAATTTCCACTTCTAAAGATGTTGCAAAACAAAGAGAAACATTCGCTTTGCTTTCCAAGAATATGTACGAATTAGCTAAGGCATCAAAACAAGAAACACCTGTTTACTATCAGCATTGCCCAATGTATAACAATGGTAAAGGTGCAAATTGGTTAAGCAAAGAAGAAGCAGTTAAAAATCCATATTACGGTTCTCAAATGCTTACTTGTGGCAGTGTACAAGAAACTATTAAATAACAAATAAAAAGCAATTGTTATGGAAAGTATGAAAAACCAACACGGAATGCAACATACCCACAAGAGTGAAGAAAATAATTCCAATCATTCTTTGGCAATGTACAAACGCTTTGCTGTAATGGCTGTTGCAATGTTTGTAGCTATGTATTTTATTATGTATGCTATGATTGACGGATTGAATAATCTTATCCCAAACATCAACAATTTATATATGACGCTGCTAATGGTTTCAGCAATGTTGATTATTGAATTATTGATAATGAAAGGAATGTATCAAAACAAAAAAATCAATTGGGCTGTAATTACAGTTTCTCTTGCGATTGGTATCTTCTCGTGGTTTGGCATTAGGGAGCAAATAAATGTGGGCGATAAGCAATTTGTAAAAGGGATGATACCGCATCACGCAGCAGCGGTATTAATGTCCGAAAAAGCTAAGCTTACCGATCCCGAATTAATTGAGCTACAAAAAAACATACTCGAAACACAAGCAAAGGAAATCGAATTTATGAAGCGAAAGCTGAAAGAATTTGAAAACAAGTAAACAACAAAAATTTCTTTAATAACATTAAATAGCATTAAAATGAAAAATATATTTTTCTCCATCATCGCATTGGCAACGGTTGCAACAATAACAGTTTCGTGCAATCAGTCTTCCAATAAAAATAGCACCCAACAGGCTAATGATAGCACCGGAGTATCAGAAACTAAGGATTTATCATCAGCGGTACAAAATGATACTGTAGCTACTGTTACTTCAACAGATATGTCTTCTCAGAAAGAGGAAAAGTCCACTGTAAAGGAACAAGCACAAAACTTTACAATCACACCGATAATTAAGGATTATTTGGCTTTGAAAAATGCACTCGTTGCTGATAATGATAAAGCAGCTGCAAATGCTGGAAAACAACTTTTTGCTACTTTAAAGAAGGTGGATATGAAAACCATACCTGCCAGCAAGCATAAGGAGTTTATGGATGTTTTCGAAAATGCTAAGGAAAATGCAGAACACATTGGCGACAATGCTGGTAAAATAGACCACCAGAGAGAGCATTTAGCATCGTTAAGTAAAGACGTTTCCGACCTTATCGCATTGTTTGGAACAACTCAAAAATTATATCAGGACTATTGCCCAATGTACAATGATGGCAAAGGTGCAGTTTGGATTAGCGAAGCTAAAGCAATAAAAAATCCGTATTACGGTAGTCAGATGCTTACCTGCGGTTCTGTAAAAAAAGAATTTTAAAATGAACAGAGTATTAAAGATAATATTAGCAATAGTGCTGTTTATTTTTATTGCAATTCAATTTTATCAGCCTGCCCTTAATGTAGATAAAGGGCAGGTTTACACAACAGATTTTACCCAATTCTATAAAATGCCTGTTCAAGTAAAAGCGATGTTTCAAACCTCTTGCTACGATTGCCATAGCAACAATACCAACTATGTTTGGTACGATTACATACAGCCCGCAAGAGCATTGGTAGAGAGCCATATCAAAAACGCAAAAGAAGATTTGAATTTCAATGAATGGGGTACATACTCAAATAGGAAACAAGAAAGATTATTAAACTCAATCAAAGAACAAATAGAAACGAAGCAAATGCCCCTGTCCTCATATACACTGATGCACAAAGATGCAAAACTGAATGACGAGCAAATCAAAACATTAACCGACTGGCTAAAAGAACAGGAATAAGTTTCATTAATAAAATATCAAAATGAATATACCCATAAATAGTAAAAGGAGATTGTTGCAAGCGGTATTTATACTGCTGTGTTCGCAATCCGTTTTTGCACAAAAAGTAGTGAGATATGAGCTGTATGTAAAAGATACGCTTGTAAACTATGCAGGCAAAGAAAAAAGAGCTATTGCCGTAAATGGACAAATACCAATGCCTACACTTACATTTACGGAGGGCGATACAGCAGAGATTGTAGTGCATAACCAGTTAAAAGAAAGTACATCGCTGCATTGGCACGGCGTGTTTTTACCCAACAAAGAAGATGGTGTGCCCTGGCTTACACAAAAACCAATTAAGGCAGGTACAACTTATACCTATCGTTTTCCGATTATCCAACACGGAACGCATTGGTACCATTCCCATTCAGGTTTGCAGGAGCAAATTGGAATGTATGGCAGTTTTGTAATGAAAAAACGTAATGACGATAAAACCTTTAGAAAAGGAATTGATGATTTGCCGACCGTACCCATCATTTTAAGCGAATGGACAAACCTAAATCCCGATAACATTAACCGCATGTTGCATAATGCCAATGATTGGGCTGCGATAAAAAAGAACGCTACACAGTCCTACGCGGAAGCAATCAGGGAGGGGCATTTCAAAACCAAATTGACCAACGAATGGAAACGGATGTTGGCAATGGACGTAAGCGAT
Organism: Pedobacter ureilyticus; assembly: GCF_005925345.1. GTDB lineage: Bacteria > Bacteroidota > Bacteroidia > Sphingobacteriales > Sphingobacteriaceae > Pedobacter > Pedobacter ureilyticus. The sequence continues at coordinate 13,774 of NZ_SSHJ01000038.1, read as the reverse complement.
GTGTATTATGACAAAATATTAATCAACGGAAATCATACTACCGATTTAAAAACAGTTGATGGCAAAACACTAAAAGCGGGAGATAAAGTAAGATTAAGAGTGTCAAACGGCGGAGCATCATCCTATTTTTGGTTACGATATGCAGGCGGTAAAATTACAGTAGTAGCCAATGATGGGAATGATGTAGAGCCAGTAGAAGTAGATAGATTAATCATTGCGGTTTCCGAAACTTATGATATAGTGGTAACAATTCCTGACGATGGAGTTGCCTACGAGTTTTTAGCCACAACCGAAGACCGAACACAATCGGCAAGCTATTTTGTAGGCAATGGCGTCAAACAGTTAATATCGCCGCTCCCAAGATTGAAATATTTTGAGGGGATGAAGATGATGAACGATATGATGAAGATGAACGGCGATTTGGATGATATGGGTATGAAAATGAGCCTGAACCAAATGGATATGAATGTGGTAATGTATCCCGAAATTACTGGAGAGGCTAAACCTAAAGAAGACCATAGCGGGCACAATATGAATATGGATAATGACCCCAACCGTTACAATGCAAATGCTTTGGGAGAAATAAAAACACTGAATTATGCAATGTTACAATCTCCTTACAATACAGAACTTCCTAAAGATGCTCCGGTCAAAGAATTGAAGTTTACCCTTACGGGAAATATGAACCGATATGTATGGAGTATGGATAATAAAATACTTTCTGAAACCGATAAAATACCCGTAAAAAAAGGAGAAATTTTACGAATTACCATATATAACAACTCAATGATGCGCCACCCGATGCACCTGCACGGTTTCGATTTCAGGGTAATCAACGGTAAAGGCGAAAAATCACCACTTAAAAATGTTTTGGATATAATGCCAATGGAAACAGATACCATCGAATTTTTAGCTAATGAAGAAGGAGATTGGTTTTTCCACTGCCACATCCTTTATCATATGATGTCGGGGATGAATAGGGTATTTGCGGTTGACGATTATCAAAATCCATATTTGCCCAACAAAAAACAAGCCTACAATAAATTGCAGAGAGAAAGCAATATGCCGCACTTTATGGCACAGAATGATTTTGCAACCAATGGAAACGATGGCGAAGCAATGTTTCAAAATGCAAGATGGAGTTTAGGTACAGAATGGCGTTTAGGCTACAACGATATGCACGGTTATGAAGTGGAAACGCATTTAGGAAGATACATCGGAAAAATGCAGTGGCTTATGCCCTTTATAGGTTTTGACTGGCGTTACCGTAAAATGGGAATGGACGAACACGAAACCAATTTATTCGGACAGAAGAATGAAAAAGATACACGAAGAGCCTTTAGCTTAGGGTTTATGTACACCTTGCCAATGCTCGTTAATTTTCAGGCAGAAGTTTATCACGATGGAATTGTACGATTGTCGTTGATGCGTGAGGATATTCCCATTTCAAAAAGATTAAGAGCAGCTTTTATGATAAATACAGATAAAGAATTTATGCTAGGCATGCAATATGTAATTAATAAGAATTTTGGTATTAGAACACATTACGATAGTGATATGGGTGGCGGAATTGGTCTAACGCTCAATTACTAGTACATCCTTAGAGATTTCTTTATGATCTGAACCATCTATCATAATGCCTAGAATTTTATGATATGATCCGTATTGTTTTTTATAAAAATGCCTGACCATTTTCAGTCAGGCATTTACCCAAGACATTTTTACTGTCTATTTTTCGTTCTTTTTGGCGGTAACTTCGTTACGGATATCCTGCGCCAAAGCTTTTGTTTGCTGCAATGCATTCCTAAGCCTTGTGCCCGCAGCCTTGTTGTTCTTTTCAAAAAATGCAGTTGCATCTGTTTCTGCTGATGCAATCAGCGCCTTTAACTCTGTGAATTTTTCCATGCTATTTTAAATTAAAATTTAGGGTTTCGAATTGCTTTTTAGCAATTTCTTTATTTACATATTAAATCTACAAGTACAAAAAAATAGGATATTAAATTACCTCCTCACGCCTTGGCTCTCGCTCATTTCCTTTTCTTGACCTTTATTCTTTTCCTGCTTACTTGAAAGTGCAGTCTCTTTCAAAAACTGTTCCCTTTTTTCTGGTTTACCGTTCTCTGCGTACATATTCAACTGGCTGTAACGCGGTACGGCTTCCAAAAACACCTTTACCTCCTGCCCTTCTTTTTCAACTGATACAAGCGGTCTGTTGCCATTACGCAATGATGCCTCGAGTAACACTTTTTTAGCAGGATCTTCCAACTCCTTGATATTGAACTTATCCAACACTTTATTGATATCGAAACCATAGGACGGATCATGGTACTGGTTGATACTATAGTTCTGAAAACGGTCTTTACCCTTATCAAAATCCAATTTAATCCAAGCTTTGTAAGTCTCCCCACCCATATTCATCATGTCATCACGATAGACCGAACGCCCCTGTATCAAATTGGCTGCTTGTTCTGCGGTAAAGCCCTTTCCACGCTCCAGCCAAATAGTCTGGTTCACAGGGCTTGCATAATAGGTGCGGTTAAACTCCTTTGCCACATAATTTACCTTACCATTTTCCATGCTTGCTACTGTTACCTTATTGGCGGCATCCTTTCCTGCTGCAAGTTCACTATTACCTTTTTGCTCTTTAAAGAAAGCCAACGCATCACTCACATTTTCGTGCTTCTTTACAATATTCTTTCCATCTTCGTTTTTGGAAATGACCATGTACTGCTGGCCTTCTTCCAATGGTTTGTCTTGATTGTGGCTCACCGTAAATTTATTAAAATAGTAAAAATCTGATTGTCCAGATTGCTTAAAGTGCAGTGCAAGATCAACTTGTCCCTTAGTAGCCGGCACACTATCGTGGAGTGTAAATTCGGGAACATTTTTTGTCATATTCTCTTCCATTTTTTCAATGAGCTTATCTCTGAAGCCCAGATTTTTCATCTCTTCCTTGAGATTTTCCAAATTGTTCAAATTCATAGCTTTTCCTTTTTTAATTGATTTTCTATTATTATTAAGGTCAATTTTATCTGATTGAATTTTATCCAGTTCTTTCAGATCGTAGATTATAGTACTAATAGATACTGCTTCATGCCAGTTCCATATCTGCTGATAGGATTTGGCAAAACCCAATGCTTCACTTTCATCTGCAAAGCAGCGCAAGTCGTATTTTGAATTAATTGGATTATCAGTATCATACACCACCCAGCTATGGCCACGATCTTCCTGCTGCTGCAAGTAATCGATCAGCCCATCTATCATTTCCACATTTTTGATCAATTGCGACATATTTCATGATGTACTTTTTCTACTTTATCGTGCTCTTAGCTGATTGTTACGTAATAGAACAGCATATCCACTTTTAAGCTTTACCTTGATATTCTTTACCTTTTTGCTGATCAGTTGCCTTGCCGCGTCTATTCCTGCACCTGCGACCTGGGTGGCAACAGTCTGGTCAAAACCTCCAAACCCAACACTCCTTACCGCATCGTCAGTTCCGTTATTAAGTGCTCCAGTAAGCATAGCCTCTGGCGCATCGATACCGATCATTCCATCAAGACTGTAGATCGAAAGATCAACTGGAATGATGGAAGTGCCTAGTCTGATATTTTTGATATCAAGTAATAGGCGCTGATTGGTAATCCTACAAGCACCGAACAGTTCATGCCCCTTTGGAACAAGTATACCTGCGATGCGGAGGGTGTCCTGCAACCTGATTTTTACCGTTGCGCCCTGAACCACTTTTTGATTGTCAACAATGATAGCTGGTGTTGCCCTGAATTGGCTATCCAGACTAATTGTCTGCTGGAATTTTTGCCGTGCAAGTTCGGGGTTCTGAATGGCAATGATCTTATCCATCATCCCACTCAGCTGTTGCATTTCAGGATCAACTTCTTTTCCAAACTGCATGGTTTTCATCAAGGCTTCCAAACGGTCCACATCATTTTTGATGGATGTTTCCCTATTGGTAGTTGTTTGGTTAGAATTAGTGGTTTTAATAGGTTCATCGGGTTGGCTGAGCTCCTTTTTTAAAGCTTCCAGCTTTTGGTTAATGGCATCAGTCCTGATGTCCTGCTCATCTCTGCTTCCAATTAAATGGGCATTTATAGCATTTAGGCTGCTATCCTTCGTAAGATGAGCGCTATCGATTTCTGACTGCTTATAAAAACTCATTTTATTAGTTGGTTCTTCCTTTTTGAAAGCTGCATCTGGCAACTCGGCATTGATTTCCTGACGACCTGTCTGAAGATTTGCATCACTACCTTTACCGCCGCCCATGGCATAAAAGGTCAGTGCCAAAAACGGGATGATAAGTAAGGGAATGATGAGTAGCTGTTTCCGTTTGTCCTTTTTGTTGATTGTTTCCATAAACTTATTTTTAATTGATTTTTATGTATTTGATTAAATCAGCCTAGCGCCCTAATGAGCAGAAATGTACAATAGCACCCAAAAGCCGCACAAAAAATTATCAGAATAGCCACCCATAACTCGCCAGAAATGTTCCTTGTTTTTCTGTTCAGATAATTGGCTAATATCCTTTGCCTATCGATAATCTTTTTGGCAATTTTCTCGGCAATCGCATCGCCACCAATTGATCTACTGTTTTTCCTAAAGAGTTTCATACGTTTAGGGCTTTAAGGGTAAGTCGCTATTCTCCAAAGTTTCCCAGCGTTGGATCAAAAAACCATGAGGATTATTATCACTACGTCCGACATTTCTCAAATACCCCTGGGTAACCAGTTTTCTGTTTACTGTAGCACTCGAACGGATAAGCTGTTGGGTAGCATAACAGCGGAAATAATAGGGATACTGCTCAATATCTAGATGAACACTATCAATTGTTATTTCCTGTGAGATATTGGCTGAAATCAGGTTGCTATAGAAACCTTGTTCCTTCAGATTATCGTAACTTTTCTTAGCACTTTGGTCTGATAGTTCCAGAGCTTTGCTAATGTTTCGCTGGATAACCTTTTCATCAGGATCAAGGGTAAAAAAATAGTGGTGGAACATTTTTACGTGATCCCTGATCTCTACAGGCAGGTTGTTTTTTCGTTCGGTACTAAAAGCTTCTATGGCTTTTCCGTTGGCAAGGATGTAAACTTTTGCCTGTGCTTTACCGACCATTTCATAGCTCTTGTAAATGGCAAATCCTGAAATGGTAATGCAGGCAATGATCAGAAAAAGACTGAACCTTTTGATGTGCCTGAATGCAGTATCTATATTTCTTAGTTGACTGAACATGGGTGAATAGATTAGGTGTTACTATTAAGATTATGATTTTCCTTCCTTACCACTCAGCTTATCGTGTTGATGCTGTCCAGGCGTTTGATCTGGCAGATAATCGCCATTACTGGAAGCAGCATAACCCTGTTGCATATTACGGTAAGCATTGCCCATCATATCTGCAGCCATTCCAGCTCCAGTTGATGCAGTTTTCATTCCCGTACTGTTGGTACTACTAATGATGGCATTTACCTTTTGGAGGATAGCATTTCCACCACCCGCATGGACTACGTAGTTTGCCACATTCGGCACAGAAAAATAGCCTATGATGCCAATCAGCAAAAATATGAGGTAAGCTGTATCTGTTCCGCTGAAAAAGGTATCGCCCTGCTGTTCGATTTGCGAAAGATCGAGTTTTAACATATTCTCCTCTATCTTTCCCAAGATGCTTCCGAAGATATTAGCTATGGGAAGCCACAAGAATATGTTCACATATCTTGCCAGCCAAACCGTTAAGGTATTCTGAAAACCATCGAATACCGCAAAACCAAATACCAGAGGTCCCAAAATGGCCAGAACGATCAGAAAAAACGTTCTTACGGTATTGATGCACAGTGAAGCGGCCGCATAAAGCACCTCAAAAACTTCTTTCATCCATTGCTTGATGGAATTGCGGAAGTTATAGGACTGCTTCTCCATAAAAAACTGGATATCATGTCCTAAACCATCTAATATGCCTTCGTTACCTTGTTCCGGAAAAGTATACTTCAACCATTTTTCACGGTCTCCACTCCCATTTTCTCCAACGTACATTTGCCAATGCTTGCTTTTTTTAATGGCCGCTTCCTTGGCTTTAAGCAGGCGTTCTATTGTTTTGTTACTATCACTTACCATTTTTCCAGTTGCTGAGACCGTTGGTTGTAATACTCCGTTCATTAGCGAAATGACCAAGGGAAACATCATAATTGCCATTCCCAGTGCAAAAGGTCTGAGCAATGGGTAAAAATCTATAGGTTCGGCACTGGCAATCTGGCGCCATACACGGCTGGCTATATACCATAGCGCACCAAATCCCGCTATCCCCCTGCCCACATCGATAAGCCGACTGCATAATGGCAACATCTCGCTGTACACCCTGTCAAGAACGGGTTGCATTCCGCCAAGTGTTTCCGATATGCCCTGTGCATATGAGCCCAATGGCGAGAGCAGGGCAAATATCCCGATGCATAACATAATTATTTTTTTCATCACAGCTTAATTTTGGTTATAATATCTTCTGGTGGCATTGATATCCAATTTTTCTTTTTGCCTTTGTAGGTTCAGTATGCTCGCCTCTTTGTTGAAACTTCTTAAAAAGATGAGCTTATCCTGCATGTTCAAAAAAATTCTGTCAATTGCCATCAAGCGCTCATCATCGCTCATTCGTAATTTCGATGAGGTAATCACCGTTAAAAGTTCATCGAGGTTATCAATGCTCTGATCGAAAAGCCGCCCATAAATACCGGATAGGTAACTTAGTTCTTCAGGACTAAAAGTGTCGTCATTTCTGAAACGGTTGTAGGCAGATTTGTATTCTGAAATCAAATGCTGCTGATAGGTGATGATGTCCGCAACCCTTTCATATTTCCTGATTTCGGGATTGACCAGCATCAGACCGTCAAGGAATATCTCATGTATGGAGAAATTGCCCTGTGAAATATTTTTCACCGCATTATAGCCATTTGCAACAATGGTATATCCACGCTTCATATCAGAAAGGATATTCTTCAACTGGCTAAGCTTCTCTACATTTAGCAGGAGCTGCTGTACTTCTGCAGATTGTGCCTTTAGCTTAATAACTGTTGATGAAAGGCAAATGACCAATAAAGTCAGCATTAAATATAGCGTGCTTTTTAAACCCTTAACTCTAATTATTTTAATCGTTTCCATAAATTTCTCTTAAATGGTCAATGGATTTTTGTTCGTTCTTTCTTTGATTGATGAGCAGGTTTACCTGTGCTGTGAAACTTTGCGCAAATGCAGCTTTGTCCCGCATTCTTTCATAGATGCTATCCAATCTTTCTATCCGCTCATCATCAGTCAGTTCCAGCCTTCCAGAAGTGATGACCAGTAATAGTTCCTCCATGTCATCAAGGCAATCCTCGGTTACCCTATCCTTTACACCTAATATGTACTGGTTGTCTGAAAGTTTCAGTTCATCATTATCACCGATATTTTTGAAAGCTTTAATGATGGAGACTTGCAGGGAAATTATGCTGGCAACTTTTGCATTTTTTCTGATGGCAGGGTTAACGCTTTTGAGCGAGGAAAAAAAGGTGCTGTGCAAACTGAATTCACCGTTCTTTATATCCTTAACCGTACCAATTCCATTGCCGACAATATCATAGCCTTTCTTGAGGTAGCCTGCATACATCTTCAAGGCAACGAGTTGTTCGAGCAGGTACTTTTTCTGTTTTTTTTTCTGGTTGAAGAATTCGCCCCAAGTTTGCCCGAAAGCGCTGGTACCTACAAAAAGCAACAACACCAGCCCTAAAAACCTGATTGATTTTGATACAGACATACTTTTATGCCTATAACTACTTTGAGGTTGCTTACTGAATTCCATATAGTTCTTTTAAAATGGTTACTTCGTCCAATGATTTTGCTCTCTGGATGCTCAACAAGCTGTTTTGGGTATTGAAAGATTTTAGATCGCTAAAATTGACATCCATTTGAGCGGCAGCTGCACTTATGATTTCCAGTCTTTTGGCATCGCTCATCTGCGTTTTAAATGAATTAACTACAAGTAGTATCTGATCTAAATTTTTGATGCTTTCATCCAATATGCCCGAATAAACTTTCTGCATATATTCCAGCTCATCAGCGGTAAAGTGTTTATCCTTTTGGAACAGTCCCCAGGCCCATTTGTATTCATCTACAATAGCAATTTGTTTTTCGGTCAGGTCTTTGATTCGCTTGTAATAGGCAATGGCAGATTTAACCTTCCATAGCTCTTCATAATAGTTTTTGTAGAGTTCTTTCTGCTTCTCTGTCCAATCGGCTATTTCTGTCAGCTTTAACTTGGAAAGCTGGTTTTCCAGTACTTTTTGTGCATTTTGCAGCCAGATGGTTTCGTTCTGTAGGCGCTGAACCTTAAGGTCGACAGCCTTGATTACTTTTTTTACTCCTGCCTTGATGACTTCCAAAACTGCTATCTGAGCATTTGCCCCTGTGGGCATGGATACAAACAGCGTCATGGCGCTCACCGGAAGGATGACCATGTATTTTTTCATAACTTTTTTGATTGCACTGATGCAGGCAACCGCACCAGTTTTGTGAATGGTTATCATAACTGATTATTGTTTATTTTTTAATTCGTTTGCTAGTACCGCTATACCCTTTTGGATACTTCCATATCTTTGTGCATACTGTTGAACCTGTATTTTTTCACTTTCCTCGGTGGTGTAGGCGAGATACTCACTTGTTGAAACTTCTGTGCGGTAAACCTTGCTGTACTGTCCTCCCAGCGAGATAAATACTTCTTTATATCTAAGCTTGGGGTCGTTAGCTTTATTCATTGAAAGTATCTGTGACTTTTCCTTTTCGGTCAGCCCCAAAAGTTCCTGTATGGCGTCAAACTTGTTCTGGTATTTGGATTGGTCTAATAAAATCTTACAGTCTGAATTATTGATGATGGCCTGTTTTACAATCGGCGAACTGATGATATCCTCTACCTCTTGGGTTACCACAATGGCTTCTCCAAAATACTTTCTTACCGTTTTGAAGAGGTATTTGATGTATTCTGCCATACCCTCTTTTGCAATGGCTTTCCAGCATTCTTCAATTAGCAAAACCTTACGTATGCCCTTGAGCTTACGCATTTTTGAAATGAACATTTCCATCAGGATCAGTGTAACCACAGGAAATAATATCGGATGGTCTTTGATGTTATCCAACTCTATTACAATGAAGGGCTGGTGCAACAGTTCCAGATTTTCAGATGCGTTCAACAGATAATCGAACTCGCCGCCACGGTAGTAAGGATTGAGAACATATAGAAAATTATCGATATCAAAATCCCTATCCTTTACCTTGCTTGTTTCCAATACCTGTACGTATTCATTTGTCAGAAACTCATAAAAGGTATTGAAACAAGGGAAAATATCAGGTCTGTTTGCAAGCTGGGCAAAGTAAAGCGTCAATGCATTTGATAAGGCTACATATTCCGAACGCCTGAAATTTTCATCATCTTTCTTCCATAAAGCTAGTAGCAACGTTTTAATACTTTCCTTTTTTTCGGTGTCCAGTACATCATCTTCAGAAAGGTAAAATGGATTAAATTTGATGGGTTCACTCTCGGTGTAGGTAAAATAATAGCCACCTACCAGATCACATAAACCTTTGTAGCTATGTCCCACATCCACCAATACCACGTGAGCCCCTTGCTCATAGTAGGAACGGATCATGTGGTTGGTAAAAAATGATTTTCCGCTACCACTTGGCCCCAAAATAAACTTGTTCCTGTTGGTGGTAAAGCCCATCCTTATCGGTTCGTCAGAAATATCTACATGTACAGGTCTACCATAAAGGCGATCACCTAAACGTAATCCAAATGGACTGAGAGAAGAACGATAACCCGTTTCCAGATTGAAAAAGCAGGTTGCCTGTTCTATAAAAGTGTCGAAGGTATCGTTCATAGGAAAATCGGCAGCATTTCCGGGAAGTCCAGCCCACCAGATTTGAGCTTGACCATCGGTTTCCTGTTTGGCAACCGCATCCAGTTGCGCCATTGCCGACGATACTAGATTTTTAAGGTCTCTGCTTTTTTCTTGGTCTTCCGACCATACCAATACATTGAAATGTGCCTTGATAGGTAAACGTTGCAAGGCTATTGCCTCATTTAAAAAATCATTGGTGGCATCCCCTGAAATTGAATTTTCTCTGGAATAGGCAGATAAGGATTGCAGACGGAGCTTTTTAGCTTCCAATCTTTTGATGGTTTTCTGCACATCTGATACAAAAATATACTGGTTTAAGATGTGGTTACAGTTCAGCAATGTGCCTAGTGGACTTGCAAAACCAACGGAAAACTTGCTCCTATCAGTACTGTACTTATCATAATTGATACGGCTTCCGCAAAGTGCAGGCATATTTTCCGTATCACATAAGGTGTAGAGTTCAACTTTTTTATCGCCAACTACGATCTCATCTTTGACATGGATATCACGGATCATTGGCTGGTTATCCTTGTTCAACAGAAAACAATATCTTTCTATAATACCCGCTTTGTTGGCGGTTCCTGCTAGTTCGTCATCGTTCAGCATTTTCAGTCCTACAAATCCACTATCGGTCAGTATGCGTTCAAATTGCCCTGCGCCATCCACAAAATCCTTAAATAGAGATGATGAAATAGTCTGGCTGGGTACAATAGATTTGCGGAGTATATTACTATAGATCGAACTGGATAGCTTCCGCTCTTTTGGTTTCTGGGTCAGGAAAATATAGCATTCATGATTCAGAAATGGTCTTTCGTTAAAAAACACCTCACTGCTACGGGAAAGGAAACTGCGCTCGCTGGTATAATCAGCTTTGTATTTGGTTTCGGTAAACCAGTCCTGTTTTAGAAAAATACTTTGCTGTGGCAAGAGTTTAATTGCCTTTACCCAAGTCTGGTGATAGGCTTCGTAATCCCTTTCTGATAGTGTAAAGATTTCTGGAAGCTCCACCTTATAACCAATGGTAACATCGCCTTGCATCGAAATAATGGCGTCGTTCTCAACCTTATAAATGGGCAATATGTCCTTTGCTTCTACCATTGGATTAGTTTTTAAATGATGTTATTGGAATATTCGATTTACTTTTGAGCGAGGTAAACAGTCGTCTGGAACGGAATTTCAAGTAATTTGGAAGGCTACGTTTTGCCCAAAATTTCATCAGTCCGTGTTCGCCAAAACGGTGGCTTAAGCGGAATACACTAAAAAAAAGTGTTGTTCCAAGGGTGATAATCAATGGTAATAACACCAAAAGGCTCAGCCCAGAAATGTACAGAATGGCAAAGCTGATAAGTAACAAAACCAGCCCTACAGCTAGATAGGCAATGTATTGTGCCTTTAAGCCTTTGAATTCAATAGGTCTGGTTACACCTTTATTGATTTTATAAACGCTGGCCATGGCTATATCCCGAAAAATGATTTAAGTACGGTTGCCACTACCACTAAAAAGATACAGCTACCAAACCACGCTGCAGCTACCTTGTTGGTGTCTGGCTCTCCTGCATTCCACTTATTGAAAACTTTAATTGCACCGATTATACCCACAACGGCACCGATGGCATACATCAGGTCGGTTCCCGTGTCGAAATAGCCTTTTACCTTGTTGGTTGCTTCCTGTATCCCTGCATTTCCATCCTGGGCGAAAAGAGACAGACTGGTCAACAAATTATAGATACAAAGGGTAAATAATAGCAATAGAGACTTGCCTAAATTTTGGTTTCCGTTATTATTGGATTGACGTTTCATAATGTTTTTGATTTTACAGCTTGAGAATAAATTTTGATGCTAATTGGTAGATGTTAATCCCAGAGATTTTCCAATTCTTCTTTCGAGAGGTGGAATGGGGCATGTTCAGCAATAAACTGGTTAATCTGAACGATGCGTGGGTTGGAACCAATCTGTCCATATTTTGCCCTGACCATTTCCATCATATTGAAAAAGTCCTGTTTGTTACCGTCCTCTTTTTCCATAATGGAAAAAATTTCTTTCAGCTCCTGAAGTACATCTGGTATTAGCCCAAGCTGTTCAGATTTAGCATTTTCATCCTGTCCAAAACTGATTTGCCCCATACTGACGGTACTAGTTCCTTCAGCTGGTTTAGAGATGCCTAGTAGTCCATCGTGTTCTTCAGGTTTCTGATTGGGTTCTTCTACCCGATCTGACCAGCGGTGCGGAAGCGGTTCTTTGGAATTTGAACCTTTGCTAAGAAAAAGATTAAGTTCTTTGCGGTAGTAACACAGGATGATGCCCGAATACCAGAGCGAGGTGAGCAGAAGTACTGCAAGCCAAAACTCCTGCCATGTAAATTGTGCCAACATAAATTCTTTGCTTTTCTCCCAAGCACCATTGCATTGGGATTTGATGAAGCAAAGTTTCTAAGCTTTCCATTTTTTGTTTGGCAACCAACTGGGTACTACCTAAAAATAAAAACACAAACCACTAAAAAACAGATGGTTATTGGTTATCTCAAATTAGATATAGGAACAAATTCATCGTCTTCATCTATTCTTTTATCAATAGCTGTTCTCATTTGATCGAGGTATTTGGTCTTGCTCAGCCGTTTGCGCTGCTTGATTTCTGCAAATCTCCTTGAAGGTTTACCTATAGCAATATTGAATGTCGTTTCAAATAATCTTACTATCTCAGCTATTCCAGCATGACCATTATTGATTTCACCAGTGTAATACAAACCATAGGCAAGTTCCACTAGATTAATTGCCTCACCTGTCCATCGGTATTCCTTTTTGTCTGCAGAACCATTTTCAGTAACATTACCATCCTGCAGTTTTACTATTTCGTTGGACAGATAAAGTTGGATTTTTTCCATTGCCATGATCTTTGCCACCAAATAATCTGCTGGAGTTGAAAATCTTTCATCACGTTCAAGCTTAGGCTTGAGCAACCAATGTGGATGTTCCTCAACTTTTCTTAAGAAAAGTTGTGCGTCCATCTCAGTTGCTCCCGAATAGTAATAGTTGAGCAGATTTTGGTTGTAGCAACGAAAAGAGCAAATCTTCTGAATTTCATCAGTATAGAATTTCTTCAATATCTTCTTGCAGCCCTTTGGTTTTTTAAAAGTGATATCTTGCAGTGCGAGATAATAAATCTGTAAAGACCTGAACTTTGGCTTCATCGTCTTGAAAAACAATATTTCCTCCTGCTGATCATTAAAACTTCCTTTGAGCACCAGTGATTGCAGGGTATTCATAAAATGGTTTGCGGTTTTAAGGTAAGGTACAGGATCGATTAGAACTTCCCTGTTATCCTGTTCCAATTGCTCTATAGTTTCTAAGAGCTCTTCGAAAAGTGTTGTTGCTTCTGTTAAAATCATATTCAAGAAAATTACACAGCTTATAGCCGTTGAGTAAAGATTAAACTTTGAGCGAAATTTGGTCAAAACAAGTATGATCTTGCTTCAAGTATCGCTTGGTGTATCGTTTACAAAATTTTGAAAATGAACATTAGTTTTTAGGTGGAAAGACCTTACTAATTATTCCACCTCAAGTGCATAAATTCACTTGAAGCAGCATATTTAGAAAATTGTAGATGGATTGGAATGTCCAATAATTCTAATAAAAGCAGGATGTAATTAATTTTAATGCTGATGCGAAACGGCTCAGCGATAATTTTTCAGATTAGAAGGAATATTGTACCGTTTACTTTTCAAGAGTGTATATTTCGGAGAAACTGACCATGTGATTCCGTGGCAAACTGACCACCTAATTTGCTGGCGAACGAACGTATCAAATGCTATAGAAGCGTTAACAAAAGTAGTGATTTAAAGTTGTTTTATTGAA
>NZ_SSHJ01000037.1 GCF_005925345.1 Pedobacter ureilyticus | reverse complement strand
TAACGAGAAAAAACTTGGTGAGATGAATAGTCGGGATTTGAAAAGGCCATTTTTTTGACCTTAGTCATTTATATCATAAATATAACAATTATTCTTGTCTTTCAAATGTTAAAAGCGATTTCCCTGGTTCATTAACCAAACAAACCATTTTATTCAAAAACATTTTCTAATTTAACACCACAAACTACTCATCGGAAAATGAAAAAAATACTCATTGCTTTATTTTTTGTCTCATTTGCTTTTTTATCGCAAGCACAAGAAAAGCCAAAGTATGACGAAGCCCTAGCCAAAAAACTGGGCGCCGACAATTACGGTATGAAAATGTACGTATTGGTTATCCTTAAAACCGGGAGCAATACCACAGCCACCAAAGCACAAACAGACAGCTTGTTTAAAGGACACATGACCAACATCGACAGATTAGCCAAAGAAAATAAATTGGTAGTGGCGGGTCCTTTAGCTAAAAACGACAAACAATATCGAGGCATTTTTATCCTTAACACCAAATCTTTAGAAGAAGCCAAAACTTGGCTAGCTACCGACCCAGCTGTAAGCGCCAAATTATTAGATGCCGAAATTTTTAACTGGTATGGTTCGGCAGCCTTGCCAGAATATCTTCCCTATCATGATAAAGTACAAAAAACTAGCTTTTAAGCGTACAATGGTTAGAAAATATACTTATATCAAGTTTGCCGCTATTCAGTTTTCGTTTTTTAAACGAGGAAAGGTAAAATTGAAACACTAATGCGGTTATTAGAAAACTCATTTAACCACTTAAGAAACCCGGGTTCACTTTAGATTTCTTAGGTGGTTTTCATTTTAATCTATCAAAAAGTAGAATAGCTCGACATTACAATTAATGGAAACTTATGAAATACGAAAAATATTATTACAAAGTCCACATAGAGGTTTGGAAACATGGAGAAAACGGACGATTTGGCTTCATAAATATCTCTCATATTCCTTACAAGAAACTATATGAAATATTTCATCATCAAATAATAAAAGAAGAATTTCTCTTTGAAGAGGTTGGCGGCTACCAGATAGATGAACCTTTATACATCAAACACAAAACATTCTTTGACAAAGAGATACCCTTTAAGTTTGATTTTTCTTTTTTTGAATATTGGATAGGTCTTACTGGAGACGACTTTAATAAATACAAAAAAGATTATTATGAAGAATGGCCTCCATCGATTTAAAGACACCCACTTGTAAGAATGCTTTGTGTTCTTCGTGTCTTTGTGGTTAATCCTTAATCTTCAATAAACACTTAGGTTTGCTCAGGCGCCTTAGGTGGTTTTAACACAAGCTATTCCTCCTTCTGCTGAAACTTATAAAACAAATATCCAAGAAAAGGCAAGATCAAAAAACTACCCAAAACTAAAGCCCAACCCAAACTCTGCACCGTTTTTTCCGGTGCTACCGTTTCATAAAGCGAAATTACATTACCTCCTTTTAAACGAATAAAATTAGGAAAATGAGCATAACTGATAGCCACCAAAATCATCGTTACCTGAAAACCGGCCAACACCCTTAAAATCTTAGTACTTCCTTTCAACAACAAATACCATAGCAACACTAAAGAGAAACTAGCCAAAACTACAGCAGTTAGCCCTACTGTATTGTAAACCACCCAATTCATTAAAGGAACATCTTCCATTGCGGCGCTAAAAAAAACCATCGCTCCGAAAACTACTGCTGCCACATTCATGTATTCAGCTTTTTTGATGAAACGCTTTTTATCTTCTTCCGTTTTACATTCTCCTATTAAATAAATTGCCGCCAAGAAACCGCACAAAGCGGTAGTAAACAAACCAACAGAGATAGAAAACCAATTTAACCAGCCGAAAATATAGGCATCAGCAAAGTTGGTTGCAACAGGATCTATCTTTCCAGACAAGACACTTCCAGCTAAAATCCCCAGAAACAATGCGGTTAAAAAACTCGAATACCTAAAAATACGATTATACAGCCACTGCATATCATCTTTAACGGCATCATAATGCCGAAAAACAAAAGCCGTTCCTCGGGCTATAATCCCTATAAGCATAATAGCTAAAGGAATATGCAAATGCACCGACATGGTGGTGTAAATACGAGGGAAAGCAACGAATAAGATGACAATAGCAATAATTAACCACATGTGGTTGGCTTCCCAAACTGGGCCAATGGCATGGTACATGGTTTTACGAGTGCGACTTCTGTTTTTTGTAGAAGTAAACAGCTCGATAATTCCGGCCCCAAAATCGGCCCCGCCCAATAAGAAATAAAGCAAAATGGCCAAACATAAAAAAGCAATGACTACCTGTTCCATTATTGATCAATATTTGAGGATTTATAAAGCACCGGAACCATTTTAATTTGTCGATACAGCAAAAAGATAACGATTAGACTTAACGAGAAATAGATTGCAGAAAACAAATAGAATGACCAAGCAATACCCGGCATTGGCGTTACCGCATCAATGGTTCGCATTATGCCGTTAATGATCCAAGGCTGCCTACCTACTTCGGTTACAACCCATCCTGCTTCTAACGCAATGTAACCCAAAGGTATAGCAAAAACGAAAAGTTTGAGTAGCCATTTAGTGTTCAAAATCGTTTTTCGCCGCCATAAAATGAAGAAATAAATCAAGGAGATCATCATCATTACCGTTCCCAAACCCACCATAATTTGGAAAGCATAATGTGTGATGGCTACTGGAGGATGTTCGTCTTCAGGAATTTGGTCTAAACCTTTTACCTCTGCATTAAAATCGCCATGCGCCAAAAAGCTTAAGGCTCCAGGAATTTCAATATAATTTTTCACGGTTTTATTTTCCTCATTTACAATTCCGCCAATTAACAATGGAGCGGGTTTTTCTGTTTTGTATAGCGATTCCATTGCTGCTAGCTTGGCAGGTTGGCGTTGAGCTACATCTTTTGCAGAAATATCGCCACTTATGGGCTGTAACAAAGCACAAATTGTGGCAAAGGTAGCCGCTATTTTAAATGATTTATAGTGAAAATCGTTGTGTTGTTTCTTCAATAACATTAAAGCATGAACGCCAGCTACAGCAAATCCGGTAGCCGTAAAAGCGGCCAAACACATGTGCAAAGCCTGCGTAAACCAAGCATCGTTAAACATCGCTTTTATGGGGTCAATATTAGTATATTCTCCATTTATGTAATCAAACCCTGCCGGACTGTTCATCCAAGCATTAGCAGCTACCACCAAAATTCCTGAAGCTAGGCCGCTTACCCCAACCACCACACCGGTAAACCAATGGAACCACTTGTTTAGTTTGTCCCAACCGTAAAGAAAAAAACCCAAAGCAATGGCTTCGATAAAAAAAGCAGTTCCTTCTAACGAAAAAGGCATCCCGAAAATTGGCCCCGCATGCTCCATAAACTTAGGCCAAAGCAAACCTAGCTCAAACGAAAGCATGGTGCCAGAAACTGCACCAGTAGCAAAAAAAATGGCCACACCCTTGCTCCAAGCCTTGGTAATATGCTTATAAACCTCGTTATTGGTTGTTAACCACTTGTAGTGCGAAACAGCCATAAAAAACGGCATTACCATGCCAATACAAGCATAAATGATATGAAAACCCAATGAAAGGGCCATCTGTGAACGGGCAGCTAAAAAATCATCCATGAGTTAGGGGATTAGGACTGAACAAATATAAGTGTTAACACTTTAAGTGCTAAGCCTGCAAACAACCCTAAAAGAAATATTTGAAATATAGAACGTTTATAAATTAAATTAAAAGCGCTAAGTATCAAACATCTTGTTTATAAGAAAAGCCAATTCATCAAACTTTTGTTGCTGTAGCCCCGTTATTCGCTTTACTTGCCACACAAAGTAAACGTAGGGTTAAGCCGTACCTCGGCTGCGTGTTCGCTGCTACCGGGTTTATTTTACAACAGCTCTGCTCTAAACCAAATCAGTCGTAAAAAAATTGTTTTTAATATCAACAAATAAATGCAAGCAATAGTGTTTTAAAAAAAATATCAAACAAAAAAAACCACGACATAAGCGCCGTGGCTGGTAAATACATTGATACATTTCAATTAAAACCCAGAGCCTGGAGTTGTGCCTGGTTCGTGGCTACCACCCATTGGCTCGTGCCTACGGGTATGGTTTTTATTAAACTTAGTTTCTACTGTAGAAGTAGGAACTTTTTCTATATTCTCTTCACTTCTAGTTGGCTTCGTATCATCGACATCGATCAAGTCAACCTTGGTCTCTTTTTCTTTTTTATCTTTATAATTTTCCATACTATTAAAGTTTTGGTACATTTTTCTAACAATCTCGTTTTCTATTTTGTTTGTAACATCATACATCAATTTAAAAAAGATGAAAAAAGCAATTATTTTTGGTGCAAGCGGTTTTATCGGCGGCTATTTATTAAGCAATTTATTGCAAAACGACACCTATAGCGAAGTAACCATAGTTGTTCGTAAACCATTGAACATTCAGCATCCTAAATTAAAAATGGTGCTAGCCGATTATCATAGCCTAGCTCAAAACGCAGCATATTTGGTTGCCGACGATGTTTTTATTTCGTTGGGCACCACCAAAAAGAAAACTCCAGATCAAAAAGAGTATTATCAAATAGACCACGACTACCCGGTACTGGCTGCACAGCTGACCAAAGCAAATGGTGCCAGCGCAGTGATGTTGGTATCGGCGGTTGGAGCTAATGCCAAATCGAACATTTTTTATACGAAAACTAAAGGCGAAGCAGAAAGAGATGTTATTGCGGTTGGCTTTAAGCATACGCATATCTTCCGGCCGTCGATGATTATGGGCAACAGAGCAGAAAGCAGGCCACTAGAAAGAGTTTTCATCAAAATATTCTCGGTAGCAAACCTTTTATTGGTAGGTAAACTAAATAAATACAAAGGAATTACTGCCGAAAATATTGCCAAGGCAATGATTGAGGCTGCGCAACAACCTAAAGAAAAAGTTCAATTTTACCACTGGGAAAAAATGAGAGACCTCTGTTCGTCATCCCAGATTTAGTCTTGGGATCTCAATACAATAAATATAATGTCTTCCTATCGCATTACGATTAGCTGCGCTGGGCACTCTATGGTTTCCGCATACGCTGGAATAACGAAAATTTAATACCTATTCATTTTAATAATAAATAAATTTCCAACTGCCATAGGGTTGTCAGTACGATGCTTATTTTTACAAGCAAACAAATACTTCTATATGAGCTATTGTAGTGCAATACCAAATATGCAACCCGAAGAACGGAAGGCATTACACACCAATTACCACGACTATCATTATGGTTTTCCTATACATGATGATAATGAGTTGTTTGGCAGATTAATTTTAGAAATCAACCAAGCTGGTTTAAGCTGGGAAACTATTTTAAAAAAAGAAGAAGCTTTCAGAAAAGCGTATGCAGATTTCGACATTAAAAAGGTGGCAAACTTTAGCGAAACTGATCGAGAGCGCTTGCTACAGGACGCAGGTATTATCCGAAACAAACTAAAAATAAATGCCGCCATAGAAAACGCAAAAACCATTTTAGGTATACAGCAAGAATTTGGCAGCTTCGAAAAATGGTTGGAGCATCATCATCCCAAAACCAAAGCAGAGTGGGTTAAGCTCTTTAAAAAGACTTTCAAGTTTACTGGTGGAGAAATAGTTGGAGAATTTTTAATGAGTATTGGCTATCTACCAGGTGCCCACGATGCTTCTTGTTTAATCTACAACAAGGTTTTAGCCAGTAAGCCGAAGTGGATGGGATCATAAAATAACAAAGCCAGTGTAAATAACCCTGGCTTTGTTATTTTATACATCTTGTCATGTTGAGTTTGTCGAAACACTTTATGAAAAATAGTCTTCGACAAGCTCAGACTGACACGCAAGTAAAGAAAATTTTTAAGCAGCTTCTACTATTCTAACTTCTTTTTTAGGATACAGCATAGAAAACACATAAACTGTTAACACAGCTAACGGAAACGAAATTAGCGCAGGGTTTTCCATTTGATGCAGCGCATTTTCGGCACCTAAGCCATACTTATCCCACATGGTTGGCGAGGTTAAAATAATGGCTAAAGAGGCTACAATACCTACCACAATTGAAGCAGAAATACCCGTTGAAGATGTTTTCTTCCAGAACAATAAAAATAAAATTGCCGGTAAATTAGCCGAAGCCGCAATAGCAAAAGCCCAACCCACTAAAAAGGATACGTTAATCCCCTTAAATGCCATTCCCAGTAAAATAGCAAAAATACCAACTACCACTGCTGCTATTTTGCCTACTTTAACTTTGTTATCATCGGTTAGGTTTTTCTTCAAATAGATGTCGATAAAATCATGCGCTATAGCACCAGATGACGCTACAATTAATCCGGCTACCGTACCCAAAACTGTGGCGAAGGCTACGGCCGAGATAATAGAAAACAGCACTGCGCCAAAGGCTTTCGCTAATAAAGGCGCCGCCATATTACTAGATTCTACATCCATTACGCCATTTACACCCGCACCAAGACCAATAAACAAAGTTAGGACATAAAAACCTCCAATAGCCGCAATAGCTAAAATAGTTGATTTACGTGCATCTCTAGGAGTTTTTACCGTATAATAGCGAATAAGGATATGCGGTAAAGCCGCTGTACCTAAAAATAAGGCTAGCATTAAAGACACAAAATCTAGCTTACTCCACAAGCTTGCACCTGTACCAATTTTATATTTCAGCCCCGGCAACATAAACTTCTCTCCGGCAATAACTTCTGGGTAATAAACCGCCACCTGGTCGGTTCCATCTGTGAGTTTAGTCTGCAAAAAGCGCACTACTTGACTTTCTTTAATGGTAGATAAATACTGAAAAGGGCCTAATGCACCTGTTTTATCTACTTCTTTGCCATTAACAATGATTTTACTTAAATGACCAACTTGATAAAATTTCCTCTTGTCTTTAGTTTCTCCATTGTATAATTTCTCGCCATTAGCTTTTTGTACAATGGTCAGGGTTTCTTTAAGCACTGGCTCGCCATTAGCCGTAGTTAAAACAAACCATCTTTCTATACCATTCTGACTTAATTTCACAAAGTTTTTGCCACCAACGTTTTGCTGACTTACCAACTCCCAATTAGGAACAACTGTAACTTTATTTCCATTTACTTGCGGCTTTAGCTCTGTAAATGTATGGTAAGGATTTTCCTTGTTTCCGGGAGATAACGTTAGACCATTTTTAAGAATATACGCAGTTAAAATTAGGGAAAGTACAATAAGCAAGCCGCCTTTTAAAAATTGCACATAGGTAGTGGAAGCCATACCCGCACTAGCCACAATAGTGATTACTATTGCGCCAACCAAAATTACCCCAACCCAATGAGGTAGGCCCAATAAAGGCATAACTAGGTCTCCGGCCCCAACCATTTGTGGGATAAGGTAAAATATAGAAATAATAAGCGTACTAACTGATGCAGCCAAGGTAATGGCCCTAGAATTAAATTTGCTGTTCAACGCATCGGTAAAAGTATATTTCCCCAAGCGCTTGAAAGGTTCGGCAATTAAGAACAGCGCTACAATCCAGCCCGCTAAAAATCCAATAGCATATAAAAATCCATCAAAACCCGCAACGGCAATCATACCGCAAATACCAAGAAACGAGGCTGCAGATAAGTAATCGCCAGCAAAAGCAATACCGTTAACCGCCCAATGGATTTGACCACCTGCGGCATAATACGACGACGAATCACTCTTCTTGCGGCCAAAATAAAAGGATAGGCCAAGCACTAAGCCCACGAAAATGCAAAAGAAAATTAACGCAGTAATCGAAATATCATAAATCATCTTTGATCTCCCTTCGTTAGTTCTTCTTGTTTATCGGCATCATCTTCATACTTTGTACAGTAATAATTGTAGATGATACCCATTATAACGGCAAATACAATTAAACCTATGCCATAAACTATAGCTAGATTTAGTCCAGAAAACACGGTAGTAGATAGTAGTTCGTAGTTAAATACACCGAGTGCAACAAAACCTGCATAGCAGATTAGGTAAATGAAAAATAATCTTACACCCAGTTTAGATTTTTGCTGGGTTACGATTTCTTTTTCCTCGGTTGTGCTGTTTACATGCATAACTTTAAGGGGTTCGAAAGGTTTATAAAAGGTTGATTGTTTCTACATTGGTAACCAATGTATGCTACAAATACAATACTAATAAAAAAATAGAAGTTTAGTTAATATTTTGACGATAATTAGTTGATTAGGCAGTTTTTATTTGAAATGTAAGATTTGGCATTAGCTCCACACAGCTAAGGAGTACAAGCATAAAAGTTCTACGAATAAGATTTGACTAAATGAACTGATTGTAGCAAAAGACACTTTGTAGACACGTCCTTTCGACGAGGCACGAGGAGAAATCTAGCTTTGTTAACGTGAGTTTTGTGTCTTATTTTCATTGTGTTATTGCTAAAATCATTTCTTTAAACCCCTCACACAGGCTGTCCTGCCCTCATGCCGGGCATCGGCACTCCATTTTTTCGTTTTTATATATTTTTTCGGCTGTACTCAAGATAGCTTCGCTGTTTGAGCGACCAAAATGGAGGAAAAGTCGTCGGCTGCGCCCTTTGCTTTAAAGGAAGAGCTAGAGCAAATACATCGTTACCGCAAAGGTCAAGGCCGATTTTGAGCTTATTTAAGGGTTAATACTTGGGCTTGACATAAGGCCTAAGATCCAAAACTCACGTTCTATTAACCTGAGTTCGATTTTTAACCTATTGATAATTAGACTTTAAAACTGATACTGAACTAAATTCAGCATGACGAACCGCCAATTTTCCGTCACCCTGAATTTATTTCAGGGTCGGCGAACTCAATAAGTTTAAAAAATGCTATAAAAATAAACAAATAATAATCGAACTCAGGTTATTAAATAAAATAGAACCAAATTAGTTAAGAGATATATTTCTCTCTACGTTCGAAATGACGGCAAAAGGCATATTTGGCTGTTTATACTTGATTAGGTTTCGAAGAACTGAAATTTGTTAACTAGACCTGATTATAACGTAAATACTTTTTGGTGCAAAAACGAAAAGACTTCGTAAGTTTTTAAACGGCGAAGCCATCAATTTTACCATTGAAAAGCAATAACCAACAAAATTAAACTTACGAAGTTTAGCAATTACGCAGACAAAAAGATTGTAGTGTAAAGCAGGGCTTGCAGAAGATAGATGTACAGGAATCTGCTCTTCAAAATTCTTAAAATAAAAAGGCACCAACCATTCTTAGCATTTTATTTGCTGTAAGAGTGCTTAGTGCCTGGCAATAATGATTTAATGTGTTTTAAGCTAAAGCATTTTGCTTAACCACCATTTTCACTTTCTCTAAGGTGTAATCTATTTCTTCTTTTGTTGTGTATTTGCTAAAAGAAAAACGTACCGCAGGGCGATTTGGATCTGCTTTAATGCCATTTAAAACGTGAGAACCAATGTTTGAGCCCGATGAACAAGCACTGCCGCCCGAAGCGCAGATACCGTTAATATCCAAGTTAAACAACAACATATCTGCCATATCCATTTCTGGAAACGAAACGTTTAGAACCGTGTACAAGCTTTTATCAGCATCCGTTTCTCCATTAAAAGCAATACCGGGCACTTCGGCAATTAGCTGTGCCTTCATGTAATCTTTCAATTCTTGTACGTGCTTTTGGTGAGCTTCCATTTCTGCATAAGCAATTTCTAATGCCTTTGCCAAGCCCACAATACCGTATACGTTCTCGGTACCACCTCGCATATTACGTTCTTGTGCACCACCATAAATCATCGGTGGAATTTTGATACTGTTATTTACATACAAAAAACCTACCCCTTTTGGCCCGTGTAATTTATGCGCAGCGCAAACAATAAAATGAGCTTTCAGTTTACGTACATCGTGCGTATAATGGCCCATGGTTTGTACGGTATCTGCATGGTAAATGGCATTGTATTTTTCGCACAAATCGCCTACTTTTTCCATATCGGTTAACGTACCTAACTCATTGTTTGCATGCATTAAGGAAACAAAAGAACGGTCGTTGTTTTGCAACAACTCTTCTAAATGTGCATAATCAACATTTCCTTTTTCGTCAATATTTACAAAACTCAGTTTATCGATAATACCATCTTTAAGCAACATATTTAAGGTATGTTCTACCGCATGGTGTTCAATTTTAGAGGTAATAGCGTGTTTTATACCATAAGCGGCAATTCCGCAACGAATGGCAGTATTATCTGCCTCTGTACCACCAGATGTAAAGAAAATTTCTGAAGGCGAAGCGTTCAATAGCGTGGCTACTGTTTTTCGAGCCTTCTCTACCAAAGTTCTCACCTCGCGGCCCAAAGCGTGTATTGCAGATGGATTTCCGAAGTAATTTGTCATTACGTTGGTCATCTCTGCAACTACAACCGGGTCTAGCGGTGTGGTAGCGGCATTATCTAAATAAACTCGTTTCATTTTTATAAGTGTGTTGTTAGTTCATTTTTATTTGTTAGGGATTAGGAGTTAGGTAATATTAAACTAGCTTCAAACTAAGCCCCAACACCTAATTCCTAGAACCTAAATTAGCTTATCTGCAATATTTCTTTTATATCAGAAATGATTTTCTGTGCCAAGTTTTCGGCGGTAGTTTCATTCTCTGCTTCGCTATAAATACGGATAATTGGTTCGGTATTAGATCTGCGTAAATGTACCCAAGACTTATCGAACTCAATTTTAAGCCCATCTATAGTGCTATGTGGCTGCTTTTCATATTTACTCTCTACCTCCTTTAATAAGGCATCTATATCCATCTCTGGAGTTAAGGTAATCTTATTTTTTGAAATATGATAGGATGGATAACTTGCTCTTAAAACCGAAATAGGTTTGCCAAATTTTGCCAAATGCGATAGAAACAGGGCAATGCCAACCAAAGCATCTCGGCCGTAATGCGATTCTGGATAAATTACACCACCATTTCCTTCGCCACCAATAATGGCGTTGGTTGCCTTCATCTGGTTAACTACGTTTACCTCTCCTACCGCAGCTGCGTTGTATTGCTGCCCCGCTTTCTCTGTTACATCTCTTAATGCCCTTGTAGAAGAAAGGTTTGAAACCGTATTACCAGGTGTGTTTTTTAATACATAATCGGCCACGGCTACCAAAGTATACTCTTCGCCAAACATAGAGCCATCCTCATTTACTAAAGCTAACCTGTCTACATCTGGATCTACTACAATACCCAAATCTGCTTTCTTTTGTTGTACAACTTTGGCTATTTCGGTTAAATTCTCAGGCAGTGGCTCTGGATTGTGAGGGAATTGACCGTTTGGCTCGCAATACAACTCATAAACCGTTTCAACCCCCAATGCCTTTAGCAATGGCGGCAAAAAAATACCTCCTGTAGAGTTCACACAATCAATAGCTACTTTAAAGTTTGCTTTTTTAATCGCCTCCACGTCTACCAAAGGCAAAGCCAATATAGCGTCGATGTGTTTTTGTATGTAAGTATCGTCT
This sequence comes from Pedobacter ureilyticus, assembly GCF_005925345.1. Taxonomy (GTDB): domain Bacteria; phylum Bacteroidota; class Bacteroidia; order Sphingobacteriales; family Sphingobacteriaceae; genus Pedobacter; species Pedobacter ureilyticus. The sequence continues at coordinate 12,244 of NZ_SSHJ01000037.1, read as the reverse complement.
TTTCGCACTTGCCCGAGCTCGTCTACCTCAGCAAAGCTAAACTCTCCATTTTCAGCGATTTCCAAAACTTCTTTACCGTTGGTATCGCTAATAAATTCGCCTTTAGCATTTAACAGCTTTAAAGCGTTCCATTGTTTTGGGTTATGGCTTGCTGTTAAAATAATTCCCCCTGCGGCCTGTTCCAAAGGAACGGCAATTTCCACAGTTGGTGTAGTAGACAAACCCAAATCAACCACTTCAATACCCAAACCCTGCAAGGTGCCAACCACCAAATTATTTACCATTTCGCCCGAAATACGTGCATCGCGGCCAATTACTATTCTTTTATTTTCAGCTTTGCTGATTACCCACGAACCAAAAGCGGCCGTAAATTTTACTACGTCAATTGGGGTTAAACCATCGCCAGCCTTGCCGCCAATAGTGCCCCTTATACCAGAGATGGATTTAATTAAAGTCAAGTCGTTTATTTTTTGCCCAAAATTAAGAAAAATAAATGCTTTAAATTGATGTTCATCATCATGTTTTTGACATTTAAACTTCAAGTAAATCTATGAGTTAGGTAGTAGATACATTGTTATTTTAAAATTAATAACGCTAAATTTAGCTGTACAAACTCTCGAAGCTACAAATTTTTATATGCAACATAATTGCATAAACACTATATTTGTCGACCTAAAAAAAAGTAAAAATGCAACGTAAATGGTTTCAATATTGGTTTAATTCGCCATACTACCACATCCTTTATGGCAACCGAAATGATGAAGAAGCTGAATTATTAATTGATAATTTATTAGCTCATTTGAAACCAAAGGCCGAAAGTAAGATTATTGACATAGCCTGCGGCAGAGGTAGGCACGCCATTTATCTAAATAAAAAAGGCTACGACGTTACGGGCATTGACCTTTCTGAACAAAATATTAAGTACGCACAGCAGTTTGAGCAAAAGAACTTACATTTTTATGTACATGATATGCGTAAACTGTCTTACATCAATTATTTTGATCTTGCGTTAAACCTTTTTACCAGCTTTGGCTATTTTGAAACAGAAAAAGACCATGTAAATGCCTTAAAAGCTTTTAGAAAAAGTTTGAGAGATGAGGGCACTTTTGTGATCGACTATTTCAACACGCAAAAAATCATTAAAAACTTAACCCATCAAGAAATTAAAACCATTGATGGCATAGAATTTCATCTTTCCAAATTTGTGGCCGAAGACAAAATTATCAAGCACATTAACTTTGAGCATCGATTAAAAGATTATGCCTTTGAAGAGCGTGTGCAGGCTTTTTTACTGAGTGATTTTGAAACTATGCTCGAAAAAAGCGGCCTGCAAATCGTAGAAAAATTCGGCAATTACCATTTAGAAGAATTTGATGAACTGAAATCGGACCGGCTAATTTTAGTTTGTAAAAAAGCATGATGCAAGAGCTCTTACAGTTCGATACCGAACTATTTTTAAAGATACATCGCGGTTTAAGCAACGACTTTTTCGACTGGCTTATGCCTTTACTACGCAACCGCTTTTTTTGGTCGCCATTGTACTTGTTCATCGTGATTTTCTGTATCAGGCAATATAAAAAAGCTGGACTTATTATTATTGGCGGTGTACTTTTAACTTTTGCACTGGGAGATGGAATTTCGGCAAAAATTATTAAGCCAAATGTGGGCAGAATAAGACCCTGCAATGAAATTCGTTTGGCAGATCAAATTATACACAGGGTACACTGTGGTAGTGGCAAAAGCTTTCCATCTGCTCATGCAACCAATCATTTTGGCATTGCAGTGTTCCTTATTGGCGTTTTTTACCGCAAATGGAAAGCAATCCTACCCATCGGATTTTTATGGGCCGCAGCCATCAGTTTTGCACAAGTTTACGTAGGTGTACACTACCCTATTGATGTTTTTTGTGGAATGATATTGGGAATATTACTTGGCTTATTAACCACTGCTATTTACAGGTACACGGAGAAAAAATTCTTAAAAAGAACAATTGTAGCAACTAACTAGGAAACGTCGATTTTTTTAACCCTGGTTTTCTAAAAATTATATCAACTAATGGAACTTTGGAAGTTTTTGATTTTATTTTTTTCGGCTTTTTTAGGTGGCTTAACTATCTTTTTGATTAAAAATGATAAATCAAGGTTACTAAAACTTATTTTATCTTTTAGTGGTGCCTATCTTTTTGCCATCACGGTTTTACATCTAATTCCAGATGCTTACCATGGGTCAGACAGCCATGAAATTGGTATTTATATCCTCATTGGATTTTTACTGCAGATTTTCTTAGAACAGTTTTCTGAAGGCATAGAACACGGGCACATCCATAAGCACTCGCATAGCCATGCTTTTCCCTACGGCATTATGATTAGCTTGTGCCTACATGCTTTTTTAGAAGGGATGCCTTTAGCTAAAGACCAACATAATGAGCTTATTTTCGGCATTGCACTACACCATATTCCAGCTGCTTTTGCTTTGGCTAGTATTTTGGTGCAAAGCCATATTAAAAAAGCGGGCATTATAAGTTACCTGATCTTGTTTGCTATAATGGCGCCACTGGGCTATTGGGTAAGTTTAGGCTTAAGCAATGGTACTATTGGAGGCGTAGAAGCCTACTTCAACAAAATTATGGGCATTGTAATTGGTATATTCTTACATATTTCTACTACCATACTTTTCGAATCGAGCGCCGACCATAAAATTAACAAGCGTAAAATGATAGCGGTATTGTTGGGCATAGGTGTTGCACTCTTAGGTTTTTATGCTGGAGCAGGGCATAGTCATTAAAAGCCCACCAAATTATCGGAGCTGGCTCTTCAACCTTTTTAACGGAAAACATTAACGAATTGCTAGCCAACTAATTTGGTTAACAGCCAAATTTATGACATTACTTTCAAAGTCCCCTTAGGGGATTTAGGGGCTAATTTATATCTTTGCGCAAATGCAACTGGCTCAACAAGTAAAACATTTAATTAAAAAAGAAATTATTTTAGAATGGCGTTCTAAATATGCCTTAAATGGCGTTTTACTTTATGTCGTTTCTACCGTTTTTGTATGCTACATGTCATTCCAGATCATTGACAAACTTACCTGGAACGCACTTTTTTGGATCATTATGCTTTTTGCTTCCATTAATGCTATCGCTAAAAGCTTCCTCCAAGAAAGCAAAGGACGACAGTTGTATATCTACACTTTGGTAAGTCCAGCGGCCCTGATTATAGCCAAAACCATATACAATAGCCTATTAATGATTGTATTAACGGTAATTGCTTTGGCATTTTACTGCATGGTTTTTGAGCCGAGTAAAGACATTGATATCTTCATGTATTTGCTAGCGGCTGTATTAGGCAGTTTAAGTTTCTCAACCATTTTTACCATGGTATCTGCCATTGCCTCTAAAACAGGTAATGGAGGCATGCTGATGGCCATTTTAAGTTTCCCTATTATCATTCCTGTGCTTATCGTACTCATCAAGTTTGCTAAAAATGCCATGGATGGATTGGATAGATCGGTAAGTTTAGATGAAATTGGACTTTTAGCGGTGATAAATGTAATAGTAATGACAGTAGCTTTATTGTTATTTCCTTACCTTTGGCGAGATTAATTTAATGATTAAATGAGAGAATTATTAAATGACTGAACTGCGAATTAAGCGCATTGCTAGTATTCAATCATTCAAAAATCAATCATTCAAAATTCAAAAACTTATGCATAAAACCTGGTGGAAAATATTGGCCGCTGTTTTAGTAGTGTACACGGCAATTGCCGGATTATTGTTAGGTGTGCCCAGAATGGCCATTTTAAATGAAACCATTAGGAACTTATATTTCCACGTACCCATGTGGTTTGCCATGGTAGTGCTTTTCACAATTTCCGTTTGGTACAGCATAAGATCTTTAAGCACGCAAAGCGAAGCAGATGACATTAGGGCCGTAGAAAGTGCAAATACAGGAGTAATTTTTGGTATACTGGGCATTGTAACGGGGGCAGTTTGGGCCAAATTTACTTGGGGGCAATTCTGGAGTTTCGATCCTAAACAAAACTTCGCTGCAATTTCCCTATTACTTTACTTCGCTTACTTTGTTTTACGCAATGCCATAGATGAAGAACAAAAGCGGGCTAAAATTGCTGCTATCTATAATATTTTCGCGTTCCCGATGATGGTGGTTTTACTTTTTGTACTGCCTCGCCTGCAAGACTCACTGCACCCTGGCAATGGTGGCAACCCTGGCTTTAACAGCTACGATTTAGATAGCCGTATGCGTATGGTGTTTTATCCCGCTTGCTTAGGATGGATTTTGATTGGCTATTGGATTTATACACTTCGTTTCAGAACCAAAATTTTAGAAAACAAGCATCTTTAAAATAATGACCATCCTGAGTTTCCTTAAATAGAAAAAAATAACAGCTCTTGATGGTTTCATTAACTTTTTAAATAAAATATATTCTCAAATGAAAAAGCTGTTAACTATACTTTCTTTACTTTTCGCTTCGCTTAATCTGTTGGCCCAAAACAACGATATTGAGATGGCAGACCAGTTACGTGCCGACGGAAAAATTTACATTGTGGTGATTTGCATCGCGATTATTTTAGCCGGCTTACTATTTTATCTTTTTGCACTAGATAAACGTTTAAAATTGTTAGAAAAAAAATCTTCGGGCAAAAACTAAGTTTAAACGTTATAGATACATTTTTTAACGGCTAAACATCATAGTGTTTACCTTACACTAACAAAAATATTCTTGCAAGAATGGTTTATTTTACTGCAATTTTGCAGCCGTAAAAGCATAAAACCAAAAATTATAAAAATGGCTAGTACAGCAAATGAAACAAGTTTTTTCACAGACGTTTGTAAAAACTTTGACGCCGCCGCTAAATTCACCTCTCACCCTGAGGGTTTGTTGGCACAAATTAAAGCATGTAACAGTGTATACCGTTTTCAATTCCCTATACGTAGAGGAAACGGCTTTGAAGTGATAGACGCATGGCGTGTAGAGCACTCGCATCACATGAGTCCTACTAAAGGTGGTATTCGTTACAGTGAAATGGTAAATGAAGACGAAGTGATGGCTCTTGCAGCGTTAATGACTTATAAGTGTGCTATCGTAAACGTACCGTTCGGCGGTGCTAAAGGTGGTATCTGTATCAATCCTAAAAATTACACGGTTGCCGAGTTAGAAACCATTACCCGTCGTTATACCACAGAATTAATTAAGAAAAATTTTATTGGTCCCGGCATTGATGTTCCTGCTCCAGACTATGGATCTGGCGAACGTGAAATGAGCTGGATTGCCGATACCTATATGACCATGAACCCAGGCTCTTTAGACGCTTTGGGCTGCGTAACTGGCAAACCAATTGCATTACACGGTATCCGTGGCCGTAAGGAAGCTACTGGTCGCGGTGTTGCTTATGCTATTCGTGAGTGTGTAAGCCATGCAGATGATATGAAAAAGCTTGGCCTTACTGCTGGCCTAGAAGGCAAAAGAGTAATTGTACAAGGTTTAGGTAATGTAGGTTACCACTCAGCTAAATATTTAATTGAATTTGGTGCTACCGTGGTAGGAATTTGCGAATTTGAAGGCGCCATATACAACGCTAACGGATTTAACATTGACGAAGTTTTTGCACACCGTAAAAACACAGGCTCTTTACTAGATTTCCCAGGCGCTACTAACTTCAGAAATTCTAAAGAGGGTTTAGAGCAAGACTGTGATATCTTAGTTCCTGCGGCTTTAGAAAATCAAATCACCGCCGAAAACATCCGTAACATTAAAGCAAAGGTAATTGCCGAAGGTGCTAACGGACCTTGTACGCCAGAAGCGGAAGAAATTTTCACGGAGATGGGCGGTATGATTATTCCAGATATGTACTGCAATGCAGGCGGTGTAACCGTATCGTATTTTGAGTGGTTAAAAAACCTTTCGCACGTAGCTTTTGGCCGTATGGAAAATCGCTATGCAGAAAATTCAAATGCTAACCTGATCAACACTTTAGAAAGCTTAACAGGAAAAACTATCCCGGCAGAAAATCGCTTGATGATTGTTAAAGGTGCATCGGAGTTAGAATTGGTAAACTCTGGACTAGAAGACACCATGATTCACTCTTACCGTGAGATTAGACAAACGTGGTTAGATAAGCCAGAAGTTAAAACTTTAAGAACAGCAGCATTCGTAAACTCGATTGATAAAATTGCTGTTTCTTACATGAACTTAGGTGTTTGGCCATAGACTGTTTCTAAATAAGACAAAGCCCCGTAATTTATATGTTACGGGGCTTTTTTGTTTATCAACTAATTGTCACGTTATGTATTAGAAAGCTTCCGAAATCGCTGAGCTTCTTATGTTTTTCTATCTTTGTAGCGCTGTATTTTAAATCACACCAATAATATTGTACGCATGAGACCATCATGATTTACCTATTCAAAAAATTGGTAAACAAATCATGATAGCTCTCATTACAATTGAAAACAAATTAAACACTAATGAGAAAAAGTGCCATTATCGGATTAATCACAATTGCATTATGCATTGGTTTTTTAGTTAGCTTAAATGCTGATACCGACTCTTATTCTAACTTCAAAGAAGCTGCCGAATCGCAAAAAGAAGAACATGTGATGGGCCATTGGGAAAAAAGCAAAGGCATGTATTACGATGCGGCAAAAGATCCCAACCATTTTGCTTTCTTCATGAAAGATGAAAAAGGCGTGGTAAACAAAGTAGTACTTAATGGCTCTAAACCTCAAGACTTTGAGCGTTCTGAAAAACTGGTTTTAATTGGCAAAATGGAAAACAACACCTTCTATGCCTCTAAGATATTAATGAAATGCCCATCTAAATACAACGATAACATGGTTGAAGTAAACCAAGATGGCACAGTTAAAGAGCCTAATAAATACGCAAAAGAATCAAAATCTTAATGGATATTCAGTTTATTGGAGAAAACCTCCTTCCTGGCAAGTTAGGCCAATTTTTCATCGTACTTTCGTTTGGTGCATCACTACTTTCTACCATCGCTTATTTTTTCGCGACTAAAAACAAAAATTTAGAAGACCGTTCTTGGACTAAATTAGGAAGAATTGGATTTTGGCTTAATACCTTGGGTATTCTGGGAATTGGCACTACCTTATTCTATCTCATATTAAACCACTATAACGAGTACAATTACGTATACTCCCACTCTTCTAAAGAACTACCGGTGTATTACATTGTCTCTGCTTTTTGGGAAGGCCAAGAAGGTAGTTTTTGGTTATGGGCATTTTGGCAAGCCATTTTAGGCTTAGTTTTGATATGGAAAGCTAAATCATGGGAAAACGGGGTAATGACTGTAATTGCCCTTTCGCAAGTGTTTTTAACTTCAATGTTATTAGGTGTGGAGATTTTTGGCGCTCGCGTAGGTTCGTCTCCTTTTATCTTATTAAGAGATGCCGTAAACTTAAAGGAAATGGCACCTATTTTCGCCGATCCAGAAACCTACAAAAATTACCTTACCTTCATTACCGATGGCAAGGGGTTAAATCCGTTGCTACAAAACTATTGGATGGTGATACACCCACCAACCCTATTCTTAGGTTTTGCCAGTATGATTGTCCCTTTTGCTTATGGTATTGCCGCGTTGTGGCAAAAACGTTATAAAGATTGGGTTAAACCTGTGTTGCCTTGGGTGTCATTCGCTGTGATGATTTTAGGTGCAGGTATTATTATGGGTTCTTTTTGGGCTTACGAAGCGCTAAACTTTGGTGGCTTCTGGGCTTGGGATCCCGTAGAAAATGCTTCTATTATTCCTTGGTTAACCTTAATAGGTGGTTTACATGTAATAATCGCTTATAAAAATACTGGTCATGCTTATTTCACAGCAATGGCACTTATTTTGGTAAGTTTCATATTAGTATTGTACGCTTCTTTTTTAACACGTAGTGGAATTTTAGGCGAAACTTCGGTACACTCCTTTACAGATTTAGGAATGTTTGGACAGTTGATATCATATATTATTGCTTTTTTTGGTATAGCTGTATTTTTCGTCGCTTTGAGATGGAAAGAGCTACCAATTACTCACAAAGATGAAGAAACTTATTCTCGTGAGTTTTGGATGTTTATTGGAGCTTTAGTGGTAACAGTATCTTGTATACATATTATTTTTGCGACTTCTGGACCTGTTTTCAACAAAATCTTCGGAACAAATAATGTACCTAAAGATATAAAATATTACAACCAATACCAAGCTCCGTTCGCTGTCTTAATCGCCTTGATTTCAGGATTTTCTCAGTTTTTAAAATATAAACGCACTGATCCAAAAAAGTTTTATAGCAGTTTAATTTCAACTATAATTTTTACTTTAGTAATTACAGTAATATTCGTTTGGATTTCCGGAATTTACACCAACCTAATGTACATCATCCTTACCTTCAGCTGTATTTTTTCTGTATTGGCCAACGCAAGATTATTAAGTGGAATTTTTACCAAACGTGGTAGTAAACTGGCAGGCTCGGCCATTGCACACATCGGCTTCGCCATTTTATTAGTTGGTGCTTTGGTTGCCGCAGCCACAAGTAATCCAATTTCTATTAACGAAACTAACTTCATCCCTGTTAAGGATTTTGAAAAAGCAGCTAAGCCTGGCGAAAATATCATGCTATATAAGAACGAGCCTAAAAAAATGGGCAAATACACCGTTACTTATGTGAGCGATACCACCATACAGCCCAATACTTATTACAAGCTTAATTTTAGGGTAATTGATGAAGAAACTGGCAAGGTAAAGGAAGATTTTACGCTTGACCCAAGTATCCAAGAAAACGGAAAAATGGGCTTAATTGCTTCTCCAGATACCAAACATTACCTATTTAAGGATATTTATACGCACATTACAAGTGCTGCACAGAAAAAAGAAGAACACGCCGACCACGAAGGACATACCGAAGAGGAAAATTATAAAGCTCCTCGCATTGTTGCCTTAAAAGTTGGCGATACCGTACATACCAGTAGTGGTGTGCTTACAGTAAAATCGCTAAATAAACAACCTGTAGTTAGAGATTTGAAAATTGAAAAAGAAGACATTGCGGTAAGCTTACCTTTAGAAATTAACGTAAGTGGTAAAGTTTATAATGCCGAGCCGTTATTTTTAATCAAGGGCAACAATACTTTCGATTTCGCTCGTAAAATTGATGAACTTGGGCTACGAATAAGGTTTACGAAAATCATCCCAGATCAAGATAAATTTGAATTGCAGATTTTTGAGAAACCGCAACAAGCTAAAGACTGGTTGGTATTTAAATCTATCGAGTTCCCTTTTATCAATTTATATTGGATAGGTACAATTATTATGGTGGTTGGTTTCTTAATCTCAATTTTTAGAAGAAAAAAAGAGCTTAAAGCAGCGTAATGATAGTTTCCATTATCGGTTCGGGAAATGTAGCTACCCATTTAGCCAAAGCTTTGAAAACTGTAAACGTACAGGTTTTAAATATTTGGTCTAACCGTTTTGAAAATGCGCAAGCACTAGCACAAGAAGTTGATGCACAAGCTGTAAGTGAACTAGCGGAGATTGCTGCTGATGAAAGTAATATTTTGCTAATTTCGATTAAAGATGACGCAATTGCTGAGGTGGCACCAAAATTAACAGCTTACAATGGCATTATTGCGCATACTTCTGGTTCGGTAAACCTGGCGGCACTTGGCGGTTTAAAAAACTATGGAGTATTTTATCCGCTACAAACTTTTTCTAAACAAAAAGAAGTTGACTTTAGTATTATTCCGCTTTGTTTAGAAGCCAGCAATGCAGCAGCTTTAGGAAAGCTAAAGCATTTGGCAAACCTGCTAAGTAAGCATTGTTATGATGTAGATAGCGAACAAAGAAAAACTTTGCACTTAGCGGCCGTTTTTGCTTGCAATTTCCCCAACTATCTTTACGGAATTGCACAAAAATTGTTAGCTCAACATCAGCTTGATTTTGAGTTGATACGACCACTAATTGCAGAAACAGCCAATAAAGTACAAACAGCTCTACCGGTGAATGTACAAACAGGACCTGCCATTAGAAACGATGAGCATACTTTAACTAAACATGAGGGACTATTGCAAGGGCACCCCGAATGGTTAACGATATATAAATTATTAAGCGAGGAGATTAAAAAAGGGTAAATCATACCGTTTTTTAGTTTTCGCTGCTTATTTTTGCATCAAATTATGAGTATTTTTAAACTAAAGATAAATTTCGAAGAAGAAGGGAAAGCCCCAATTGAACTTCCTATTGCTGGCGGTGAGGATGTGTTAGATGTAGTGCTAGATAACGGCATTAAATTACAGCACAACTGCGGTGGTGTTTGCGGTTGCAGTACCTGTCATATTTATGTAACCAAAGGGATGGACAACATTCAAGAAATCTCTGAAAAAGAAGAAGACTTCGTAGACCGAGCTGTGAGACCAAAAATTACTTCAAGACTGGCTTGCCAGTGTGTAGTGTTAGATGGAGATATAGAAGTAACCATTCCCGACCAATCTGGCTTTTTGGGACACTAAACAGTTTTGAGTTAACAGTAGTCAGTTTTCAAAATCAGTTAACCGTTTAAACAAATAACAGTTAACCAACCATTTCAACCTTACAACAATAATATGAACAACGATAAATTTGCCTTACCAATTCACTGGAACGATATTGAAGATATAGCTTTAGAGCTTTATGAGAAATTTGGCGATGATTTTAATGAGCAAAAAATCTATAGAATTAGGTTTACAGATTTGATTGAATGGGTATTGGCATTACCAAACTTTGCCGGTACAAGAGAACAGTGCACCGAAGGACACCTAGAGCAAATTCAATCTGCTTGGGTTTACGAATGGAGAGATAATCAGTAAACAGTTGCAAGGAATTAGGTATCAGTGGCTAGTTTAATTAGCGATTTTACAATTGAACTAATGGACAGGTGAACTAATAAACATTGTATGCTACAAAACCTTAAAAATATAACAACATTCATTTTTGATGTTGACGGTGTACTAACCGACGGAACAGTGATTGCAACCGAAAGCGGCGAGCTATTGCGTTCTTTTAACATTAAAGATGGTTATGCCTTGCAATTGGCAGCAAAAAAAGGCTATCATATTTGTATCATATCTGGTGGTAAGGGCGTTGCTTTAAACAAACGTTTTGAGGGCTTAGGTATAGCAGATGTATTTTTAGCCGTTAACGACAAAACGGAGGTTTTTAAAAACTATATCAACCAAAAAGGCATTAGTCCAAACCAAGTTTTATACCTGGGCGATGACCTTCCTGATTTAACAGTAATGAATTTGGTAGGCATTGCTGCATGCCCTGCCGATGCTGTAGAAGAAATCAAAGCAATTTCCCACTATATTTCTCCAAAAAATGGCGGCGAGGGAGCCGCTAGGGATGTGATAGAGAAAGTTCTTAAAGTGCAACATAACTGGAGTAACAGCGTGCTTTCTGCCGCAGAAGCAAGCAAATAGTTATCTTGGTTCATTGTTTATTCGTTTAAATTGGTTAACTGTAGCACGAAATACCTGTAAACTAAACCCAACAACTAATCCCTGCCGTTCTTCTTTTTGCTTAACATTATTTAACAATTTATTATTTTTTATCGGTTAAACTTTGGCTTGTTTTTACACTCAAAGAAGAAACATTACAACATAAAACTTAGAACAAAAATGAAAAAATTAATGATGATTTGCGGGCTATTATTTGGTATGGTAGCTTTTGCTCAAGCACAACAAGGCGGCGGAAGACCAGGTGGTGGCCCAGGTGGACGCATGGGCATGAACCCAGAAGCCAGAGTTAAACAGTTAGATGAGAAACTGAAGCTATCTGATGATCAAAAAACAAAATTAACTGCAATTTTTACCGACCAAGTTGAGGCACAAAAGAAAATGAGAGAAGAGGCGCAAGGTGGTGGAGATAGACAAGCGATGATGGAAAAAATGCAGAAAATGAGAGCCGAGTTAGAAACTAAAGTAAACGGCGTTTTAACTGACGATCAGAAAAAAACCTACAAAGCAATGCTTGATGAGCAAAAAGCTGAGATGGAAAAAAGAATGAAAGAGCGTCAAGAGCGTCAAGGCGGAAACTAATTTAGATTAAAAAGCACATAACAAAGCGGCAACTTAGCAGGGAAATCGCTTTTAACATTTTAGCCAGCGATGAGTTTGCTTCTAAACTCGTCGTCCAAAGCAGCCCGTTTTCGTTTCTGTGGTTTGCTGCTTTTCGATTCTGTTTCCCTTTCGATGATATTCA
>NZ_SSHJ01000036.1 GCF_005925345.1 Pedobacter ureilyticus | reverse complement strand
GTAACGAGAAAAAACTTGGTGAGATGAATAGTCGGGATTTGAAAAGGCCATTTTTTTGACCTTAGTCATTTATATCATAAATATAACAATTATTCTTGTCTTTCAAATGTTAAAAGCGATTTCCCTGCTTAAAACTGCCCTTTGTGTTAATTATTTTTTTCGTTTCTTTGTAGTCGCATTTTTAAAAAATACACATGTCTTGGTTTAAAAGAGAGAAAAAAGGAATTAGCACTAGTACCGACGAAAAGAAAGAGGCTCCTGACGGCTTATGGAACAAGTGCCCGAATTGTAAGAAAGCTCTTCACAGTGCCGACCTTCAAGAAAGCAAGTGGGTTTGCCAATACTGCAGCTACCACCTACGCGTAGGTTCAAAAGAATATTTCAACGTACTTTTTGATCATAACGAGTTTACAGAACTTGATGCTAACTTAACTTCCGGCGATCCGCTTCATTTTATAGATAGTAAGCCTTATACCGATAGAATTGTTGAAACCACTAAAAAAACAGGCTTAAAAGACGCAATTCGTTCTGCTTATGGCAAGATAGAGGGCGAAGATATTGTAATCGCTTGTATGGATTTTAATTTTATTGGTGGTTCTATGGGTTCGGTAGTGGGCGAAAAAATTGCAAGAGCTATCGACTACAGTCTGAAAAAGAAAATTCCTTTCTTGATGATTTCTAAATCTGGTGGTGCACGTATGATGGAGGCTGCATTTTCGTTAATGCAAATGGCTAAAACATCTGCTAAACTAGCGTTGTTAAGTCAGGCAAAAATACCCTACATTTCATTGCTGACCGACCCAACTACGGGTGGTGTAACGGCTTCTTATGCCATGTTAGGTGATATTAATATTGCAGAACCAGGCGCTTTAATTGGTTTCGCTGGTCCTCGAGTAATTAAAGAAACCATCAAAAAAGATCTACCAAAAGGTTTCCAAACTTCAGAATTTGTATTGGAGCATGGTTTCTTAGACTTTATTGTAGATCGTAGAGAAATGAAAGCTAAATTGGCTACTTTCTTAAAAATGATGAAGAATTAAGGGTTAATTGTTAAACTGTTTAATTGTTAAATTGAACTGTCAACTGATAACTACCAACTGATAATTAAAAAGCAGGGCTGTAACATCTAAACAATGTAAGCCCTGCTTTTTTTTCGCTCTGTACTCTTCAATACCTTATATCCTTAGGGCTTATTTAAACACAAACTACGTTACAACACTTTGCGTTCTTAGTGATGCCTAAAAAACTTCGCGGTAAAATCAATTGCAGAGAAGAACATAAATTTTGAAAGGGCTTAATGCCGCTTTTCAACTATTGGCAAGCAAATTATCCTTACTTTTGCCACAAAGTAAAATCGTTGAAAAACTACATCAGCAACTTAAGAAACATAGCCACTTTTGCAGTAATTTTATTGCACGTTACCGCTCCATTTGTTCTCAAATTCAATAAAATCAGTTTTGCTTCTTGGCAATTGGCCAACTTATTAGATTCGATGCTGAGGTTCGGCGTTCCTGTTTTTGTAATGATATCTGGCGCTGTATTGTTAGATCGTAGCGAACCGCTAAACATCTTTTTAGGCAAAAGATTGAAACGAATTTTTTTACCTTTTTTATTCTGGAGCATTGTTTACTTTATATTCATATACGCAGGTAACTTCCAAAAATTTTCGATCTCACAACTTGCTCAAATACTTACAGACAAACTATTGAAAGGGACATATTATCACCTTTGGTATATTTACATGATACTAGGGATTTATCTCTTCGTACCTATCGTGAGAAAATGGGTACAAAATAGCACCAAGCAAGAACTTCATTATTTTCTTTTATTGTGGGCCATTACTCTTTTCATTAATACCGATGTAGCCAAATATATTCCAAGCATTGAGGTTTTATATTTCAGTAAATATTTAGGCTACCTTGTGTTAGGCTATTACTTAGATCACTATGTAGTAACAAAACGTAGCAGAAATAACGTTTACTTCATTTTATTTATCTTGGGAGTTGCCTTAACATTTTTATCAACTAGCTACCTTACGGTAACAGCTAATCAACTTAACATTACTTATTACAACTACCTATCGCCCAATGTGTGTTTAATTGCTATCGGTATTTTCCTTTTAGGCAAGAGTTTATTACATCAAACAAATACAACATTCACCAGTTTAGATAGGCATAGTTATGGTATTTATTTGGCTCATGTATTAGTATTGCATTATGTGTACCGAATAGTTGCGCCTTTAAAAGTAAGTACCAAGTCTCCTTTATCACTTTTATTGTACATCATTGCTGTGGCCTCCGTAACTTACCTTGTCTCCTATCTTTTAATTAAGTTATTATCATTAAATAAAAGGCTACAAAAGCTAGTTACCTAAGCAATTACCAGCTTATAAGCAGCCTAATTAACGTGAGTTCGGAATAAGAAAATTATGCTATTTGCTAGCGATAGCGCTTCAAATCTTCGTTCAGCTAATTTTCGGTCTCTTATTTTTCGGACCGCACCAATAGGCCAAAGCACTTTCTTTGAAAGAAAAATAAGCAACCGAGAGTTTATCAGCAAAGCTGATGAGCTCCGTAAACTCCGGTTTTGTTACTTTTTGCGGTCAAACTTAAGCGTAGCGAAAGCTTGAATACCGATGAAAACAAAATGATAAATATGAAAAAAGTAAGAGCCCAGCGGCGGCGAGCTAAAAAAAATACGTTTAATGCGATTTTCTCAAGAATTGTAAAAATACTTAACCCGAACTGACGTTAATTATTTTATATGAGCCCCCTTTTACCTTAACTACTGCAAAAAAAAACATCCAACAAAAAATCCCCCGATAAATTATCGGAGGATTTCAAAAAATTTAAACCTAAGCTAGAAGCTTATTTTTTTGCATCTAACGCTTTTTCGATACGATCAGATAAGTCTTCTAAGTGATATTTAGTTAAACTATCTGAGGTTGAATTGGCTTTAATTGCTTTATCTAACTCACGCAACTGTCCTTTCACTACAGAAACAGCATCGGTTTGACTAGCAGATAAGCCGCTTGACGCACCACCACCTCTAGTAAATATAACGGTTGAACCGCCCGATGGAGCAGGAGGATTAATGATGGAAATCAATCTGTCTACGTAAGCCTTTTGCAAGTTTCTACGATAAACATCGATAGCTGCACCGCCTTTTAATTCTGTGAAAATCGAAGCATTCAAATCTCTAAACAAATCAGATATTTTGTAGGCAGCGGCACCATCGGCAGCTTCGGCAGCAATTAGGTTGCCTAATACTCTTGTAGATACCACACGACCTAAAGCAGCATTTTGCAATTTAGAAACTACTACCAATGGGCTTTCGTTAATGTTGTCTAAAATAGATTGGTCTAACAACCATTTAGGTGTAGTAAACACTTGGGCATTTAACCAGTTCATGGCTTCTTTTTGTGTTGCCGCTGGTGTGCGCTCGTAAATTAAGCCTGCTTGGTCAACCGTTTTTGGATTTTCGTAGATACCTCCTACGTTTTTGCTTACGTGACCAATGTAACGGCCTAATTGAGTAGTTAATTGGCCATACATGTTACTTAACTCCTCATAGCTTTCGCCTGGCTGTTTGGTCCAAGTTTTAAGATTAGCTAAAATTACTTTTAAGTTTTTGATACCATAGTCACTAGCTTTCATGGCATTGTCACTCAAATCCTCGCTTTGCGAATGCGGATCATCTGGATTAGTTTCGGTACCGAACCATAGACGTCTATTTTTAGCCGCTTCTACAGTCATTTTATCTAATATTTTCATATCAGAAGTTACGCTTTTACTACCCGGAAAGTACCTGTATCCCCATTCAATAGCCCATTTATCGTAATCGCCAATACGTGGATACAAACCTACTTTAGAGATGTTATCTTCTGGCTGCGCTACATAGTTGAAACGAGCATAATCCATAATTGATGGTGTATGTCCATGTTCTTCAACCCATTTCTTATTACGTAAATTCTCTGTAGGTACAGTAGAGCTAGAACCGTGGTTATGGCGCAAACCTAGAGTATGGCCAACTTCGTGAGACGAAACAAAACGAATCAAATCGCCCATTAGCTCATCGCTAAAGTTTACGGTACGAGCTCTTTTATCTACCGCTGCAGTTTGGATAAAATACCAATCACGTACCAACTTCATTACGTTGTGGTACCAGTTAATGTGACTTTCCATGATCTCGCCAGTACGTGGATCGGAAATACTTGGTCCACTAGCATTTGGGATTTCTGATGGTTTGTAAACAATAGCCGAGTTACGAGCATCATCTAAACTCCACGTAGAATCTTGTGCTTTAGTTGGCGCCATTTTTCCGATAACCGCATTTTTGAAACCTGCTTTTTCAAAGGCTTTTTGCCAATCGTTAACACCAGCAATTAAATATGGCACCCATTTTTTTGGTGTAGCTGGGTCAATGTAGAAAATAATTGGTTTAGCGGGCTCTACCAATTCGCCACGCTTATACTTAGCCATGTCCTGTGGCTTTGGTTCTAATCTCCAACGTTTAACCAACGCTAAATCTTTTACTCCTTGCGGATTTGCGTCGAAGTCTGTATAACCTACTGCAAAATAACCCACACGAGGATCAAAATACCTAGCTCTCATAGGCACTTTAGGCAAAGCCACCAACGATGTATTCAGTTCTAAAGTGATAGATCCACCGGGAGCACCACCTCTGCCCGCACTGGCTCCCGCGGTAGCAGGGGCAGCACTCATGTTGTAGGTTTTGGTCACGTTAATCTCCGTATTAGTTGGAAAAGTGTTGATTGTGTTGATAAAACTTCTATCCGCCTGCTGAGCGCCTAAACGGTATCTGGTTTTAGCTGCTGGAGAAGAGAAATAAAACACGTCGTTATCGCTATTGATGAAATCTGTAGCATCAACTACAACACCTTTGTTGTCTTTCGCGTAAGCCGCCACATTAAACGATGCAGCGATGTTTTGCACCGTAGAATTTTGTACATTTTTGTACATTGAAGAGGTAGAATCTGGGCTATACGCTCTAAAACTTATTTTACGGATAAACAATTTATCGTTTGGCCCTTTTTCAAATCTAATTACCGAAGAACCAATTTGATCTCCAGCATAAACTTGATTGTCTCTAAGCGTAGCTGATGATTTTGATACTCTGCTTACCACTAAAATATCTCTGTTTAATACCGAATCGGCAATTTCAAAGAAATACTTGTCTTCTATTTTGTGCGAAATGATTAGACCCAGCCTAGTTTGCGCCTTATTGGTAATTACCTGATCATAAGGTTTGGGTTTACCTTTAGCAGCCGCAGCTCCCATTGCACCAGGCGCCCTACGCGTACTATCGGCAGGAGCCGTACCACCTTGGGTAGGCCTCTGAGCGTGTGCTAATGTTACCGCTCCGGCCACCATAAGTAGTGTAAATAAATTTTTCTTCATCAATTTGTTATATAAGTTAATTGTGAAGTAAAAGTAAGTTTCTAGCTACGAATATTTCAGAATTAGATATAACTTCTTAGTTACAAGATGAAAAATATAGTTACCCTCAGTATTTGTCCCTAAAAATCCTATCGTGTGGACACATCTTTTGCTCTTTCTTATGAATCACGCGTCATTCCCGTGAAAACGGGAATCCTAATGCAAGGGACATAACCTTTAATCGCTTTAAGATTCCCGCCTATGCGGGAATGACGACAAACCCTCGGACTTGTGTACACACGATAGGAAAAATCGGGATGCACAAGTTTGGAAGCCAATATTTCAGAAAATTTGAGCAGTAGATGAATAAATTATTACTACAATACAGAATTTATTAAAAGAAGCAAGTAATCTGTGCATCTGCGGCTAAAAAAAACTTAATGTAAAATCTTAAACACCAGTTCTTTCAACAAATCGCCATCGGATACATTTCCCGAACTATCCAACCCTTTGCTTTTCAAATCGTACTCCCTTAGCAAACTAATGATATCAAAGGTTTTGCCTGCGCTAAATGTACGTGCAGCTGTTTCATAATCTTTAACAAAATACGGACTTACGCCTAACTCTCTCGCAGCATCATTTTTATTGGGCAGATAATGATACTTTAATATTTTAGAGAAATATGAATTGAGGTTAGCCATTACCATAATCATTGGATTGGCTTTTGGATTACCAGCAAAATAATTAATGATCTGATTGCTCTTCAACACATTTCGGGTAGCCAAAGCTTTCTGCAATTCGAACACGTTATACTCTTTGCTGATACCAATATTACGCTGAATATGATCAGTCTGTATCGTTGTCGCTTTATCAATGTTTAAACAAAGTTTTTCTACCTCGTTGGCAATTTTAGAAAGATCAGTCCCTAAATACTCGGCCATTAAGGCAGCAGCTTGCGGATCTATTTTATAGCCCTTGCTTTTAATATGATCTTCAATCCAGGGCATCAACTTATAATCTCTTACCGGATCGCTCTGAAAAACTACACCGTTGCTATTAATGGCTTTATAGATTTTTTTCCGCTTATCGAAATTCGCATATTTATACGCCAACACCAAAATAGTACTGGGCAAAGGCTTTTCAAAATAAGCTAAGGTAAAATCAGCTTCTTTACTCGCTCCCTCGTTCGCCCATTTTAAATCTTGTGCTTCCTTTACAATAATCAGTTGATATTCGGACATCATTGGATAACGCTTTGCAGCATTCATAATCGTAGCCATATCCGTATCTTTTCCATAAAGCACCGTTTGATTGAAACCTTTTTCCCCATCAGACAATACATGCTTTTCCATGTAATCCACAATCTGATCTATGTAATAAGGCTCTTCGCCCTGCAATAGGTAAACTGGCTTAAATTTTCTAGCTTTTAAATCCTTGATGATTTCCTCGGCACTCATGCTTCAAAATTACGATTTTAGATTTACGATTTTAGATTTGTCTGCTATTGTAGTTAATTTTTGCTTTCTCTCTATATACTTTTAACTTTACCCCTCCATGTTTAACCCTACTCCGCTTAACCTGCCTTTTCATCCATTTAAAATTACCCAAAGGGATGGGCTTTATTACATATTTGACGAAGCCAGAAAAAAGCACTTGGTACTTACGCCCGAAGAATGGGTACGCCAACATTTCATTAAATATTTAATTAGCGAAAAACAGTTTCCAGCAACTTTAATGCAGATTGAAGGCGGTTTAAGTTTAAATCAGACCAAAAAACGTAGTGACATTTTAGTTTACGCCCAAAGCGGAGAAAAGCTAATGGTTATAGAATGTAAAGCGCCATCAGTAAATATCACTCAAGCTACTTTTGACCAGGCAGCAAGATATAATTCGGTGTACAAAGCAAAATGGTTGGTAATTACAAATGGCTTAAACCACTATTATGCACAAATAGATCATCATAACAAGGCATTTAAGCTAGTAGAGGATTTGCCAGTATATAGCCACTTATAAAATTCAGCATCTTAAGCGCCGCTCTAAAGCTGCCTCTCTAACGCTGTTCTAGATTTTGCTACTTGCGCTAAAACAACCGCTAGTTCAGCTTTAATTTCTGCAAGTGCAGACGGGATAATAGCTAAATCTACACCTTCTTTCGCGTTACGCTCAATAACCTGTACATAATCTCTCACATCTTCCCTACCTACGTAATAAAAGGTCGGTTTTACTTTATGTGCAAATTCAGAAACAGCTTTCCAATCTTCGGCGTCTACAGCTTTTTGCAAATCTTCTATATATAAAGGTATCTGCTCTACTAAGGTATCCAACATTTCAATCATAAATTCGGCACTATCGCCAGACATTTCTTTCAAATAGGATAAATCTAAATCTTCTTTACTCTTCGTTAAGTTGATCATATATGCACTTAATTATATTTTTTCGACAGTTAATTTATCGGTCAAGTTAAATAAAATGCTCGAAACTTTTTCTTTCAACACCGGATGAATAAAATCTTTTGCAATTTCATTAAGGGGCTCTAAAACAAATCTGCGCCTATGCATTTCAGGATGAGGCAAATACAGTTCGTTGCTAGAAAAAATCAAATCGGCATAAAAAATAATATCTATATCAATTAAACGCTCGCCCCAGCGCTCTAGCCTTACCCTTCCCATTTGTTGCTCAATGCCCAACAAGGCGCTGAGTAGAGCAAGCGGCGATAAATGTGTTTTTAGGCCAATGGCCTGGTTTAAAAAACTAGGCTGATCTGTTTTGCCCCAAGCAGCTGTTTCATATATACCAGAAGCAGCAAAAATATTCCCTACCTCATTGCCTATCAGCTTAATGGCATTTTTTAAGTTATCAGCCCTATCCCCCAAATTAGTACCGAGTAACAAATAAGCATTTTTATGCTCTAATTCCATATATTTTTTGTTTAGCTAAAAGCATTGTATTTATTGCGCTTGTTTAGCTTAATTGCCGTATATCACAATGCATTTTTTATATTTACAAATTAAACGTTATTAAAACTTATGAAAGAATTTTTCAAATATGTTTTCGCTACCGTCTTCGGTATTGTCATTTCGGCAGTTATTTTGGGTATCCTATTTTTTGTAATCTTTGTCGGCATGATTTCGTCCATTGGCAGCGAAAGCGAAACCGTGGTTAAGAAAAACTCAGTGTTATTTCTTAACCTAGACCAAGCCATTATAGAACGCACACCAGAAGGTTCTTTTGGAAGCTTATTTGGAGGTGCCAGCGATAAAAGCATAGGTTTTAACGATGTAACTAGAGCCCTTAAAAAAGCGCAAACCGACGAGAACATACAAGCAGTGTATCTTAACGTAAGTGCTCCAAACGCAGGTATGGCAACTATGTTAGAGGTTAGAAATGCTATCATCGACTTTAAAAAAAGTAAAAAACCCGTAATTGCCTATAGCGAAAGTTACTCTCAAGGAGCATACTATCTGGCTTCGGCAGCAAATAAAGTTTATTTAAACCCAGAGGGGGAACTAGAGTTTAAAGGTTTCAGCTCTAACTTGATGTTTTTTAAGGGTGCTTTAGAAAAACTAGGGATCGAAGCGCAAATTATACGTGTAGGAAATTACAAAAGTGCTGTTGAACCATTGATTAATACCAAAATGAGCGACTATAACCGTCAGCAGGTAACTGCCTATGTAAACGGTTTATACGATACTTTTTTAACAGGTATTTCGCAAACTCGCAAGATAGAAAAAGATACCTTATGGCAAATTGCCGATCAATATAAAATCCAATTGCCTAAAGATGCCTTGGCCTACAAAATGGTTGATGGTTTAAAATATAAGGACGAAATTTTAGATGAGCTAAGAAATGTTACCGGCACAGACAAGAAGAAAGAGATCAATACGGTAAGCATCAACGATTATATCAAAAACTTAAGTACTGAAGGCGAATCTAGTTCCAAAAACAAAGTAGCGGTTATTTACGCCAACGGCGATATTGTTGGTGGCGAAGGCTCTGATGAACAAATTGGTTCTGAGCGTATTTCTCGTGCCATTAGAAAAGCTCGCTTAGATGACGATGTTAAAGCCATTGTGCTTAGGGTAAATTCTGGAGGTGGCAGTGCCTTGGCTTCTGATGTAATTTGGAGAGAAATGGTACTGAGCAAAAAAGTAAAACCAGTTATCGCTTCTTTTGGAGATGTTGCCGCATCTGGCGGATATTACATCGGCTGCGCTGCTGATAGCATTTTTGTGCAACCTAATACTATTACCGGTTCTATTGGTGTTTTTGGGGTAATCCTCAACTTCCAAGAATTGTTTAACAATAAATTGGGATTAACATTTGATGGGGTAAAAACCGGACAGTATGCCGATATCATGAGCAGCAACCGTGCACTTACTCCTGCAGAGAGGGCAATCATACAAAAGGGTGTTAATAACGTGTACGATACTTTTATCAGTAAGGTAGCCGATGGCAGGAAAAAAACCAAAACACAAATTGATAGCTTGGGCGGCGGCCGCGTTTGGATTGGCACCGATGCCGTTAAAAATGGACTGGCAGATAGATTGGGAAGCTTTAAAGATGCCGTTACCTCTGCCGCTAAAAAAGCAAAACTAAAGGATTACAAAGTGGTGGAATATCCTGAAAAAATTGATCCTTTGAAAGAGTTTTTAGGCGCTGCCAAAGACAACGTTAGTGCTTATTATGCTAAGAAAGAGTTTGGCGAAAATTACGTTTTGTACAAGCAAATGCAAAAAGCGATAGGCAATACTGGTATACAAGCTAAAATGGAATACGAGATAAGAATTAAATAACTTGTAATAGTTTAATTGCGCTATTGTTAAATTGTTGTAAAGCTGGCAGTTTAAAATAGCAATATAACAGTACAACAATTCAGCAATAATTCCTCATGGAAAACAAACCCATAGCACGTACACTCAGATTGTTATCTCAGTTAATGGAACTTCATAACGAAAATCCATTTAAGATCAAATCTGTAGCTAACGCTGCCTTTAAGATAGATAAATTGCCTTTTGCCCTTGCTGGCAAACCAACAAACGAATTTGACAAAATAGACGGCATTGGCAAAAGCATTGCCAGTAAAGTAATAGAACTTTTAGAAACTGGCAGCATTGCAGAACTCGAAACTTTATTGAGCCAAACCCCTCCAGGTATTGTAGAAATGTTGTCTATTAAAGGTATCGGCCCTAAAAAAATCGGTATCATTTGGAACGACCTACACATTGAGAGTATTGGCGAACTCTATTATGCCTGTAACGAAAACCGATTAATTGAAGCTAAAGGCTTTGGCTTAAAAACTCAGGAAGAAATTAAAAAAGTTATTGAGTTTAAAATGGCTGCCGATGGTAAATTCTTATATGCCCAAGCAGAGCCAATTGTTAACAACATACACGAAAAGCTGTCGGTTTGGTTAACACAAATAGACCACGAATGTTTATTTGGAATTGCGGGAGAGTACCGTAGATTATGTGAAATAATTGAAGAAGTTGTTTTGGTAGTAGGAACTGAAACTCCAGACATTATAGCAACAGAACTGATTAATTTAGAACTCGGATTTGTAGAGACAGGTCAAAGCATTTTTGGCACCCAACTAGAGAGCGGTTTAAATATCAAACTGTTTATTGTTCCAAAAATTAATTTCTATTTAGATTATTTTAGATTAACTGGTAGCGAAACACATGTCGATAAAGTTCTTACTTTGGCAGGAAATCATATCTTTAAAAGCGAAGAAGAAATTTATGTCAAAGCAGGTTTGGATTTTGTTTTGCCTGAGCTCCGTGAGGGTTTTAACGAAATTGAACTCGCTCAAAAACATCAGTTACCATCACTCATTACCGATAAAGATTTAAAGGGTAGTTTGCACAACCACTCTGATTGGAGCGATGGCGTACACACCTTAGAAGAAATGGCATTATATTGCCGTGATGTGTTGAAACTCGAATATCTTGGCATTTGTGATCACTCTAAATCTGCTTTTTATGCCAATGGTTTAAACGAACAACGAGTGTATGCCCAACATCAACAAATTAACGAGCTGAACCAAAAACTAGCACCTTTCAAAATTTTTAAAGGCATAGAAAGCGATATTTTATACGATGGGTCTTTAGATTATAGTGATGATATTTTACAAACGTTCGATTTTGTGGTAGCTTCTGTTCACAGTCAACTAAAAATGACGGAAGCAAAAGCCACAGAACGTTTACTAAAAGCCATCGAAAATCCTTACACTACTATTTTAGGCCATCCCACTGGAAGATTATTGTTAAGTAGAAAAGGTTACGAGATTGATTACAAAAAAGTGATCGATGCTTGTGCCGCCAATGGCGTGGTCATCGAAATCAATGCTAATCCATTGCGTTTAGATTTAGATTGGCGCTGGCATCGCTATGCCTTAGAAAAAGGCGTACTGCTTTCCATTAATCCGGATGCTCACCGTAAAGAAGGCTTTTTAGATATGCGCTACGGAGTTATGGTTGCACGAAAGGGCACTTTAACCGCCCAAAAATGTTTAAATGCGTTTAATTTAACTCAAATCAGCGATTTTTTTGCTAGTAAAAAACCATAGTTAATGAAACAACTTTTCGTAATTAGACACGCAAAATCTGATTGGGGAGATTTTAACCTAAAGGATTTTGATAGACCGTTGAACAAAAGAGGCCATAAAAATGCGCCAGAAATGGTAGAGCGCTTTGTAGCTAAAGGCCTTAAACCAGATGTGATTGTAACTAGCCCCGCTTTAAGAGCCTTAACCACTGCAAAATATTTTGCTGCTGGTTGGCAACTAAAGGCTGAGCAGTTGAGTGTTAATCTTTCAATATACGAAGCCGACACTAAAACGCTATTACAAGTCATCAACGAATTTAACGATGATTTCGATAGCATCGCATTATTTGGGCACAACCCCGGCTTAACTAATCTAGTGAATTACTTAACCGACGGGCAGATCACCAATATGCCGACTTGTAGCGTAGCAGTAATCGAATTTTCTTTTGATGAATGGAAATTGATTAGCAGCAACACGGGAAATTTAGTGTTATTTGATTATCCAAAAAGCGGATTAGATTGACAGGGTTGTCATTCTGAACACGGTGAAGAATTTATTAAATACTTCGACAGGCTCAGTATGACAGGCTCGTCAAAAATCTGGATGGTTAAAACTGAAGGTGTTTAACCGTTAAACCTCCGTTGATCAATTGTTTCAACGAATCAATACCTATTCTTAGGTGAGTTTCTACATAGTTCGCTGTTACAGAGCTGTCACTTTCGGTGGTTTTTACACCCTCCGGGATCATCGGTTGGTCTGAAACTAGCAATAAAGCACCTGTAGGAATTTTATTGGCAAAACCCGTGGTGAAAACCGTAGCCGTTTCCATATCTACTGCCATTGCACGTAAGCTTTTTAGATACTTTTTAAATTCCTTATCGTGTTCCCAAACTCTACGGTTGGTGGTATAACAAGTACCTGTCCAGTAATCTCTAGAATGATCTCTAATGGTTGTAGAAATGGCTTTTTGTAAAGCGAAAGCTGGTAAAGCCGGTACCTCTGCGGGTAAATAATCATTAGAAGTTCCTTCTCCCCTAATTGCTGCTATTGGAAGGATCAAGTCGCCAATTTGATTTTTCTTTTTTAAACCACCGCACTTACCCAGAAATAATACTGCTTTAGGCTGAATAGCCGTCAGCAGATCCATCATGGTAGCTGCAAGAGGGCTTCCCATACCAAAATTGATAATGGTGATACCATTAGCCGTTACACTTTGCATTGGCTTGTCTAAACCGTAAATTGGGGCGTTATCATTCCATTCAGAAAACAAGGTTACATATTTACTAAAATTGGTTAGCAAAATATACTGACCAAATTCGCCCAACGGCCTACCTGTATAACGAGGCAACCAATTTTTCACGATGTCTTCTTTAGTTTTTAAGCCCTTTCTTACTGGTGTTTCAACCTCTTTTGTCTTTTTAGCTTTATTTACAGCTTCTTCATCTTTTTTTACATCTTTTTCTTCATTCATACATTTTCTCCTTTTTTTAAATTTATAATTTTTTGTTGATAATTGGTTGATGGTCGATAGATAATGGTCTATGGACTATCAGTATAAACCATCAACCGAAATGTTAAAAAAAATCCCGAACAAGTCGGGATTTTATATTTTAAGCTGCTTTAAGTTTTTTGAAATCAGATTTCTCAAACTTCTCTTTAGCATAAGCTAGTGTAATCTCCAACTCTTTTACATCCGTTTCAGATGGGGTGTCGTACATGGCATCCAGCATAATCGACTCGCAAATTGACCTTAGTCCTCTTGCCCCAAGTTTAAACTCCATTGCCTTATCCACAATAAACTCCAATACTTCGTCATCAAATTTAAGTGCTACATTTTCATAATTGAAAAGCTTAACATATTGTTTGGTTAACGAGTTTTTAGGTTCTGTTAAGATATTACGCAATGCCGCTTTATCTAAAGGTACCAAGTGTGTTAACACAGGAATACGTCCAATTAACTCCGGAATTAAGCCAAACGATTTTAGATCTTGCGGTGTAATGTATTTGTACAAATTTTTAAAATCGATATCAGTATCGTCTTTCTTCACTTTGTAACCCACGGCCTGAGTACGTAATCGGTTAGCAATTTTTCTTTCGATACCATCAAAAGCTCCACCGCAGATAAATAAAATGTTATTTGTGTTTACTGCAATCATTTTCTGATCAGGATGTTTTCTGCCTCCCTGAGGTGGTACGTTAACAATGGTTCCTTCTAGAATTTTTAACAACGCCTGCTGTACACCTTCACCACTTACATCTCTGGTTATCGATGGATTGTCGCTTTTACGAGCAACCTTATCTACTTCATCAATATAAACAATGCCACGCTCTGCCGAAGCTACATCGTAATCAGCAGCTTGCAACAATCGGGTTAAAATACTTTCTACATCCTCGCCTACATAACCAGCTTCAGTTAAAACTGTCGCATCAACAATACAAAATGGCACGTGCAATATTTTAGCGATTGTCTTAGCCAAAAGCGTTTTTCCTGTACCCGTCTCACCAACCAACATGATGTTAGATTTTTCAATCTCTACCTCATCCTTGTCTATCTTTTGGCTTAAACGCTTGTAGTGGTTATATACCGCTACAGAAAGTACTTTTTTAGCATCATATTGTCCAATTACATATTGATCCAAATGCGCTTTAATTTCGGCAGGCTTAAGCAGTTTAAACGACTCGTCAAATGCTTTACCTTTTTTATTTCCTAATTCTTGCGCTAGCAACACATTGGCTTGGGTAACGCATTTATCACAAATGTAGGCATCCAAACCCTCAATTAACATTAAGGTTTCACTTTTGGGAGTACCGCAAAATGAGCAGTGTGAATCTTTACTTTGTCTAGCCATTTCTTTAAGTTATGAGTTGTGAGTTGTGAGTTATGAGTTTATTAGCCTAGACTTTTACCCCTTAACTCGCAACTTTTAACAAAATTTATTTTGTTCCGCCTAATACTTCATCAATCATTCCAAATTCTTTGGCCTCGGTAGAGGTCATCCAATAATCACGATCAGATGCTTTTTCTACCCACTCATACGACTGCCCAGAGTGTGATGAAATAATGTCATACAATTCCTTTTTCAATTTCAGCATTTCTCTCAAATTGATCTCCATATCCGATGCCACCCCTTGTGCGCCACCCGAAGGTTGGTGGATCATTACTCTAGAGTGTTTTAACGCTGCACGTTTGCCTTTAGCACCCGCCACCAATAAAACCGCACCCATTGATGCCGCCATACCAGTACAAATTGTAGCCACATCTGGTGTGATGTATTGCATGGTATCGTAAATACCTAAGCCTGCATAAACCGAACCACCTGGAGAGTTGATATAAATTTGAATATCTCTATCTGCATCTACCGATTGTAAAAACAACAACTGCGCTTGAATGATATTTGCATTTTGATCATAAACTGCATCACCTAAAAAAATGATACGATCCATCATTAAACGAGAAAACACATCCATCTGCGCTACGTTTAATTGGCGCTCTTCAATAATGTAAGGTGTCATCCCTTTTGGCGAATTATTAGTTGCACCAATAAATCTATCTACGTTTAACCCGTTAATTCTATGATGTTTAACGGCATATTTTCTAAATTCGTCTTTGTCTATTTTCATGATACGTTTTTCGATTAGCGTTTGGCGTTTGGCGTTTCATTATGCCTAGGCCAGACGATATTGTTATTTGAGCAAATATTTTCTAAGGTTTGTTAATTTTCGTGCCAATTTATCTAATTCCTCTAGATAATAAATTAATTCGTTGTCAGAAATTATCTTTCTACGTTCCAATACTACTAAAATATTTGCATTCTCGAATACCGATCGATGTGCAATATTTAAATAATGAGCGAATTCCTTATCTGAAATAGACCCTGAACCTTCGGCTATATTATTAGATATGGTAAGAGCAGCCCCATTGAGCTGCTCTGCAAATCTGTATTTTTTATCTTCTGACAAACGGTCAGCTATGTCTAACAATTTGTCTGTAATTGCGATGGCTAATTGCCAAACTTCCAAAGCTTGAAATTTAAATTGACTCATATCAATAGGTAAATGATTAGCCAATCTACAAACATTTGCGAATTATACGGCATCGCTAAACGCCAATCGCCAAACACTTATCTTTTACTTCAACTCCGTAAACTTATTGTAAGCAATTTCTTTTTCGTTTAAAGTAGCTACCGATTTAATATAATCGAAAACTTTCAATGCCTTTACCTCTTCGAAAATACGGTTGGCATTTTCTTTCTCTTGCAAGAAGTTAGCAGCATATTGTGCCAATTGATCTTCCGGAAGTGGGGTTGGGCTATACATTCTAAATTGAGCATCTAAGCGCTGTTTTGCAGCCTCAAATACGTCAGCATATTCAATTTTGATATCGTTCTCTTTAATGATTTTATTCTCAATTAAAGTCCATTTCAAGTTTTTAGCGAAATCATCATAGCCTTGTGCCAACTCTTCGTCAGTTAGTTTCTCGTTAGTAGCTTTTAACCATTTACGTAAAAACTCATCTGGCAATTGCATTTTAGTTTGCTCGGTTAACTGTGCATAAATGTCATTTTGCAATTTACGATCAGCATCTTGCTTAAACATTGCCTCAATCTCTTCTGTAATTTTAGCTGTAAAACCAGCTTCATCTTTTACTACATCAGCACCAAAGATTTTATCAAAGAACTCTTGGTTTAACTCAGCTTCTTCTAAGCGGTTAACGTTTTTAACAGTTACCGAGAATTTAGATTTCAACTCAGCAGCATCTTCTTCGCTAATGTTTAACAATTTTGCTATTGCAGCAGCGTCACCACCGAAAGCTTTATTTACATCAAGTTCAAAAGTATCATCTTTCTTAGTACCAACTAAGGTTTTTAAGATTTTCTTGTCAGTAACTAAATCCAAACGAATAGAGCCAGTTGCCACAATCCCGCCTTCAAACTCAGTACCATCGTTAGCTAATTGTTTCAATTCTGCATAAAGTACATCTCCTTCAGTAGCAACCTCAGGATTTGTCATTTTACCATAGCTTTTACGGATATTTTTTACACGTTCATTTAATGTCTCTTCGTCAGCTTTAACGTTATAGTGCGTAAATTTATCTTTAGAAGAAACTTCGATATCAACAGCCGGAGCCAAACCTAACTCGTAAGAAAAGTTGAAAGTATCGTTGTAATCCCAGTTGTAAGCTCCTTCTTCTTCCTGCACAGGCAACGGTTGGCCTAAAATCTCAACGTTGTTATCTGTAAGGTATTTTGAGATGTTTTCGTTCAACATATTGTTGATTTCTTCTACCAAGATGCTTTTGCCATACATTCTCTTAATGTGCGCCACTGGCACCATTCCTTTACGGAAACCTGGTAAATTAGCTTTTTTAGCCTGCTCCTTAATCGCTTTATCTACGTTTGGAGTGTAATCTTCAGGGGCTAAAGTAATTTTTACTAAAGCATTTAAATCGTCAACTTTTTCCTGTGTAATATTCATTTAGATATGAGTATTGAGATATGAGCCCCGATAGCTATCGGGATGAGCAAAGGCTTTAAACAACTTTACCCAAACGCACACATCGATTTCTGTTTAATTCTTTATCAATGTCTTTTTAAAATAAAACCGTCCCGATTTGCATCGGAACGGCCTTTATCTTTAGTGCGGAAGAAGGGACTCGAACCCCCACGCCGTGAAGCGCCAGATCCTAAGTCTGGTGCGGCTACCAATTACGCCACTTCCGCAGTTAGGATGTATTTAGGACTGCAAAGATAGAAATTACATTGATTATTTCGCAACATTTGCAGAAAAATTTTCATTTTATTTCTTCTAAAAACATAACCCATTCATATTCAGCAGAAATAATTTCTACCGATAAGATACACCACTTATTGATAACACCTCTGCCCCTTTTGCCAGTTGGTTTGGATTTGCTTTTACATCAAAATAGTTCGTAGCTGGGCACATCATTTCTGTATACCTAGTTTTCTTAAATGGAACGGTAACGATTTCATTTTTAATTAACCTAAAGAGGTTAGTTTCTTTCCATTGGGCATTTAACACTTTAGTTGTGGTGGTTTGTACTGGCTTACCCTCATTAGCAACTTGATCTATGGCATTCACTCTTTTAAATTCTCCAACAGCACTTAACAAATAACCATCGCAAGCAAAATCTCTTTCAAATTTCTTACCTGCACCCTCTACTACAAAACGTACTTTCTTGTCAGACACTAAAAGTAATGACATTTTCACTTCCTCTCCCGGATACCAGTAATATTCTTTTTGAGCCGGCGCATTTTCAAAGATTGATTTTTGTCCACTCTCATGTTCTGTTCTGCGCAAAAAAGGCCTAAATGCTTTTCTCGATTTTGATATCTGGCCATTTTCCTCTTTAATTACTTCCCAAGTTAAACCGATATCCGTTTCTTGGTTGCCCATGCTACCGCCCAAATAAATCGACGGATTGTCTAAATACTGCCCCGGCTTTTTAGCATGTTTTCTATCCTCATCAAAAATGATAGTTGGCAAAACAACAGTTCCTTCTATACCTCGCCAGTAGTCGTGACTGGAAACTAGTTTGCGATAATAAGCCCCCGCAAAGCATGGTTTTTCAGCTTCTGGCAATACCTCATTAGGTACCATAACCTCTTTACTATTACTTAATGACTGAGTTTTACTAGCCCTACATGCCAATAAGCTTGCTAAGCCTAATAAGGCAAATCCAAATATTAAATGACGCATATTTTTAAAAATTTAAAAACTAAATTATAATTTTTAAATTATATTAAAAACTAAACAGACAGCTTATTTCTTAATTAACTGATTTTGAAACTCAAAGAAATATTGCACTGCCTTTACTAAGCGACTACCATACCAAGAAAACATTTCGCCATCAACCAACATCACTTCAGCTTGAGGTAGTACAGCTTTAATTTCTTCGATATGCTTTTCTTTAAAAGGATAAGGTTCGGAAGACAGAAATAAGAGTTGCGGGTTAAGGGTTACAAGTTGCAAGAGCTGACTTTCAGGATATCTAGTTGCTTTAATGACATTTGTTAATCCAATCTTTCTTAAAATATCATCAATAAATGTATTTCTTCCGGCAAGCATATAGGGGTCTTTCCAAATCAGGTAGGCTACAGTTTTATGAATGTTTTTCTCTACCGCTAAGGTTTGCAAATCTCTAAAACCAGCATTAATTAAATGGTTTAAGTAGGTGGCTTCTGGTTGTCGATCTACCAAAGCACCTATATCGGCAATGGTCTGCATGGCATCCTCTAAATTATAGATATCACTCATCCATACTGGAAACTCCTGTTGCAATAGCTCTATATCAGCCTTGCTATTTTCTTCCTTGTTCCCAATAATTAAGTCTGGTTGCAGTTCCCTAATTACATCAATCTTTAGTTTCTTAGTGCCCCCTACCTTTTGCGTAGCGGCAAACTTTTCGATTGGATGTATACAAAATTTCGTTAAACCTATCACTTCTTTATCTAAACCTAATTCGAAAAGCAATTCCGTTTGAGATGGCACAATAGATATTATCCTTCTAGGTGGATAATTGATTGTAATTGAATTACCGAGATGATCTGTAAAAGACTTTTGCATTACGCAAAGATAGCTTTATTAGAAAATTAAATTGCTTTTAGTATATTGGCTTACGGGCTAAAAATATTTTGCGCCAACAACAGCCCATTTTCAAAAAATATCTCTCAACAACAAACAAAAAGCCTTTAAAAACCTTTTTATATATAGGATACTTAAGATAAAAGCATGAGCAAAACAATTATTATTTCGAATAGACTACCCGTAAAGATTAGTAAAAACAAGGGAAAATACGTTTTAACGAAGAGTGAGGGAGGATTAGCCACCGGACTTGGAGACGTATATAAAAATGGCAGCATGCTATGGGTGGGTTGGCCAGGCATAGAAATTCCCGAAAAAGACCAACCCCAAATTGCCAAGCAATTAGCTTCACTAAACCTTATTCCTGTTTTTTTAACACAAGAAGAGATCAATTTGTTTTATGAAGGCTTCTCGAACGAAGTGTTATGGCCAGTTTTTCATTACTTGGTTACGTATGCCCGTTTTGAACAAACCTATTGGGACAGTTATGTTGCGGTAAACGAAAAATTTGCAGCGGCAACGCAAAATGCTTTTAACGAAGGTGATAAAATATGGATACAGGATTACCAGCTTTTGTGCCTCCCTTCGTTACTAAGAGAGCGCCTAACGGATACTACTATCGGATTTTTTCAGCACATTCCCTTTCCATCTTTCGAGATTTTCAGGTTAATTCCGTGGCGAGATAAATTAATTGAAGGAATGTTGGGTGCAGATTTAATTGGTTTTCATACCTACGATGATGTTCGTCATTTTTTAAGCGCCGCATCTAGACTTACACCAGTAACTTTCTCTTCAAATATCATTTCTAAAAATAACCGGCAAATTATTGTAGAACCTTTTCCGATGGGAATTGACTATGATAAATTTGAAAAGCTTCCCTTACAGCGACAGGTTTTAGCAGAGATAGACAATTTTAACAATGAAAAAAGTGGGCGAATTGCCTTGTCTATCGATAGATTAGACTATAGCAAGGGAATTTTAGAACGCATCAGAGCCTTTGAACTATTATTACAACTGCATCCAAAATTTATCGGAGAAATAAGTTTGTTCATGATTGTGGTTCCATCGAGAGATACTGTTCCACAATACAAAGAACTCAAAGAAAAAATCGATCAGTTGGTAGGTAATATCAATGCAAAGTATAGAACTTTAGACTGGGTTCCTATCAATTATTTCTACCGCTCTTTTTCTATAGAAACACTTTCGGCGATGTATAGCGTAGCCGATATTTGCTTGGTAACGCCCATGAGGGATGGCATGAACCTCGTGAGCAAAGAGTATGTGGCCAGTAGAAGAGATGATACAGGCGTATTGATTTTAAGCGAAATGGCGGGCGCCTCCAAAGAACTTAATGATGCCATTATTGTTAACCCCAACAATATTGGAGACATTATGAATGCTATTGTTGAAGCTTTGACCATGCCTGTAGAAGAACAAAAAAGAAGAATGCAGTTAATGCGGGCGTTGGTAAGCAAATTTAACGTAAAACGATGGGTAAGTAACTTCTTAAGCCGCATGGACGACACCAAATTACTACAGCATTCGCTAAAAACCAAACACGCTGTAAACAAAGTAAGGCAAGGTATCATTAGCAGATACACCGCTACCCAAAACCGTATTATTTTTCTAGATTACGACGGTACTTTGGTGGGGTTTAAAGGTAATATAGATGATGCCAGTCCTGATGAAGAATTAATAACACTATTGAAAAATCTGATTAAAGATCCTCATAACAAAGTTGTAATTATAAGCGGCAGAAAACACGAAACCCTACAAAGGTGGTTTGGAGACTTAAACCTTGGTATTATTGCCGAACACGGTGCTTGGCAAAAAAAGCCTGACGAAGAATGGCATTCACTACCCATGTTAAACGACCTGTGGAAAACCGAGATTACTAGTATTTTAGATACTTATACGGATCGCACGCCGGGATCCTTTATCGAAGAAAAAAGTTTCTCTTTGGTTTGGCATTACCGCAAATCTGAAAGTGGTTTGGGCGAGCTTAGGGCAAATGAGATTATTAACAACCTACGCGTTTTAGCAGCCGACAAAGGCTTGCAAATTATGCCTGGCAATAAAATAGTCGAGTTTAGAAATATGGAAGTGAATAAGGGTAAAGCCGCTTTAAACTGGATGCACGAAACTGATTATGATTTTATTTTGGCTATGGGCGATGACCATACCGATGAAGATATTTTTAAAGCAATGCCAAACAACGGAATTACTATTAAAGTAGGCAGTGAGGTATCGGAAGCAAAGTTCTACTTAAACGACCACGAGGAAGTGAGGGAGTTGTTGCAGTCGATATTGGCAGAGAGCAAGCAACTCTCAGTATAATTTACCCGCAGATTTTACAACTATCATCATTTTCTAAAAATCAAATGTAGACTTACGAAGTTTTAAAACGGCGAAGCCTCAACTTTTCCATAAGAGAAATAAGATAGGCTAAAGTTAAACTTCGTAAGTCTTTAAAAAAAAATCTGAGCTTAAACTTTCTATAAAAACACAGGCTTATCTAATTTTTTTGCAATTCGATAGGCAGCATTCATTAAACCTACGTGACTATAAGCTTGCGGAAAATTACCCCATTGACTTCCCGTTTTAGCATCTACATCTTCGCTAAATAGCAATAAGTGATTGCAATATTTGATAATATTTTCGAACGCTTCAACAGCTTCTTCCAATCTGCCTACGCAAGCCAGTGCCTCCACGTACCAAAAAGCACAAATTAAAAAGGTGGTTTTAGGTTTTCCAAAATCATCTGCATGTACGTAGCGATAAAACAACCCATCTTCAGTTTTCAATTCTTTCTCTAAGCCAATTAAGTGGTCTTTAGCTCTTTGCGACGAAGGATCTAGATAATTCATCATGATGAGTTGTAGTGTACTAGCATCTAAATGTTTGCTTCCAACAGCGTTGGTATAGACTTTTCGTTCCTCATCATAGCACGCTTCAATATGCGCAGCTGCTTTATCTATCAATAGCTTAGCTCGGTCTTCTAATGAAGTGTTGCCAATAGTTTTAGCCATTTTTAAAGCGGCGTTAGCACCTGCCCATTGAAATAAATTACTGTAACAATGTGTGTTGGCAATGTTTCTAAATTCCCAAATACCAGCATCTTTTTCGTCAATAGTCATTTCAATTTTAGTTAAAACACCATCTATCCACCTTAAAGAATCGCCTCTTTCCGAAAAAACAAAACGGTGGTCTGTATAGAGTGGCAACATTGAAATGAGCACTTGCCCGTTAATGTCATTTTGAATGTGCTCGTAAGCTTGATTTCCAATTCTAATTGGTTTTTCTCCTAAATAACCCGTTAAATGATCTAACGTTTCTTCTACAATATCGCGTTTACCGGTAATGCCATACAAAGGCTGATATCGCTTATCTGTATCAAAAGTAATATCCGAGATGTAATTGAAATACTTCTCCATCTCCTCAAAATGCCCAATGTGGTTTAAGGAAGTAAGCACATAGAATGAATCTCGCAACCAGCAATATCGGTAATCCCAGTTGCGTGTACTGCCAGGCGATTCTGGTAAACTTGTGGTGCTAGCCGCTATAATTGACCCGGTATCTTCATATTGATGTATTTTTAAAACCAGTGCAGAGCGAATTACCAAAGGCTGATGAAACCCTGCAATAGAAGAATGCTTGATCCACATTCGCCAGTAAGCCACGGTTTCTCTTAAAAAATCCTCAGCGGTAGCTACTATTGGGGCTTCTAGATTATAGCCATAGGTAAAAATCAAATATTTTGGATCATTCAGCACAAAGTCTTGTTCATCTAAAATATAGTTTAACGACACGTTGGTGGTTAAACGCATATCTTCATCGCAACCAAAATAATCGATATGGTTGCTCCCTAAAGCAGACCTCATTTTACCTTTACCATAATCGCAAACGGGTTCGCAAGCCACTTTAATTCGTGGAGTTCCTTCTAAAGGCTCAATCTTTCTCACTAACATTAAAGGCTTAAAATAACGTTCGTGCAAATGAAATCGAGGAGCAAAATCGGTTATACGGTATTTACCATCGGCAGCGGTAATTTCTGTTCTTAATACATTGGTGTTCTCAATATAATATTGTTGCGAACTATATTCGGTAGTGGGCAAAATAGTACACTTCCCTCCTTTTTGCTCGTCGAGCATGGCGCCAAAAACAAAAGAGCTATCGAATTTAGGCCAGCAAAGCCAACTGATGTTTGTGTTTTTGTGAATGTGTGCAATGTAAGAGCAGTTTCCAATAATTCCGGTTTGATATAAATGTGTAGCTGTCATAGATACAATATAGTGTTTCTAATTACAACAGCAAATTGTTTGGATGGTTTAGAAAGAGTTAAAAACTGAATATTATAATAATTAAACAATTGTATCAGGTTTCTATTTATCTTTATGAGGCAAACCGTATCGCAAAGCTAACTATTTAGGATAGATTGACGTAAGGCGATAGCGTAGATAGGTAAGTTGGGCGTAATTATATGGGACAATTCTACATAGACGATAGTGTTCACGATGAAGCCGGTTTTATTATAGGGGCTTGCGTTTATACGAACATTGACCTTAACGAGAAAATAGCTGACATCATTAAATCTTGCGGTTTCGACCCTGACGTTTTTGAATATAAAAGTAGTGCTAACTATTCTAGAGAACCTTTAAAAGCAAAAGTAAGAGAAGAGCTAAAAGGTTTGCTTGTGGACAGTTGTCGGCTTGGCATAGTTGTTTTACCTAGGACAAAAAGAGACGATTTTGGCTTTGAATGTATTAAAGCTGTAAAGCAATTTATAGACAACAATGAAATTCAAAAGCCATTTGAAATTTATCTTGACCAAGGTATGTTTACTTCAAAAGACAAGGCGGAACTTTTAATTGGCAAATTAAACTTTAACGACTGCAAATTTCATTTAGAACAGAACTCACTTCAAATTAAGGGTATTCAACTTGCTGACCTTGCTGCACATCTTGCATCTATTCAGCTAAAAGACGCTTTAGGTTTAGTAACTAAAATGGTAAAAGCAGGTGAAAATTCGGGCTATGACCCAGATATGGATGTTGAACTTGGTTTTGAGATGTGGGCAACCCTTCGTTATACATTTTTCAATAAAGGTTCAACTATTTATACAGACGACCCAATTGTAGATGCAACTGTAAAAGTAGAACCTTACGGACTATTTATATCAGACTACTGCGACAGTAATTTGACCAAAACTGCAAGAACAAAATTTGGAGACGTTTATTTAGGATGCATACATTGAAAAGAATAACTACAGCTAACATCGGCAAGTTTAGCGGACGACACAGAAAACAATGGACAACGAAAAGACATTTAAAACGAAAACGGCATTTTGCCATATATTGCCATACCGACAACTTCATTAATAATATGATTGACCAAAATCTAACAGCCGAAAAAATTCTTAACGAATTATTGATTGGGAATGAATTAAGTAACATACTCAATAACCCTAAGGAATTCCCAAGCGAATTAATGGAAATTCTTTCTATTATCGTGGCTTTAAAATTTTTCAAGAATGAAATTAGCTACTCGGATGGAGACCAAATTATGAATAGCGTTTGGGGCTTTTGGGTTACCAATGACCATTACATTGAGAATTATCCTATACCTGAGAATGTATATGAATGTTATGGAGCATTTGACGCAGGCGAATATTATAGAACAGAAGACGATGCTACAATAAATCCTATAGAAAAATATACCAGACCTCTAATAGAAGAGTTTTTAAAAAAGTTAAACAAAATTTAAATTATCATAAACCACACATAACAAAAACGGGTTTAAGTTAAGCCTCGGGCGAAGTGCGAACACAAGAATTTGAAGTTATTTATTTAGTTTAGTGCAACAACTTCTGTTTTGCCAATAATAAGGCTAAACTTAAACCTGCAATCCGTCAAACTGTCTAACAACCCCAACTGAGATTTTCATATTCGGATACCTGTTTTAGATATTTATTGAATATTCAGTTCTCGGTAATTAGATTTAGGTTTTTAGACAAATTGCCGTTGTATTACAGCTTGGAAAACCCCGAACCAAAAAAATATGGCAAACGAACTCGAACAAGCTATCAATTTTTGTATTGATGCATTTGAACAATAAAGTCAAAGGAAGTAGAAGGCAACAGCGACTTTGTGAATGCTACATTGTAAAAAATCGCCAAACTACCGATATCACGGCAGAAATTTTGAAATTTGAGACTTTAGTTATGCGAATTACAGAACTGTTTGAAACATAAATCTCCAAAAAAAGCCTTTCGGGCAAATCCAGAAAGGCTTAATGATTGTTAGGTGTTTAACTTAAATTACCGTACCGCTAGGCAGCACCGCACCTTTTTTAACTACCACAATACCATCTTTTACCACATACAAGCCATAATCGCCTTCGGCTAAATGAGGCCCACCGTTAATGCGTACATCATTGCCAATTTTCGAATTTTTATCAATAATAGCATTATTAATGTAGCATCTATCGCCAATACCTAACAAAGGTATACCAGCTGTATTGGCTTCATTAATTTCTTCCAAGTTTTGATAACGATCGCTACCCATTACATAACAATTGGCAATGGTAGTTCCTCTGCCAATACGGGATCTGATACCTAAAACAGAGCGTTCTACCCTACTTGCCTGTATAATACATCCCTCGGCAATAATTGCCTTTTCTAATGTGGTACCCGATACTTTGGAGGGCGGCAACATTCTAGCTCTTGTAAAAATAGTATGTGCGGTATCGAACATATTAAATTGGGGCAGTTCATCTGTCAATCCTAAATTGGCATCAAAAAATGAAGAGATATTACCAATATCGGTCCAGTAACCCTCGTATTGATAACTCAAAACTTTATTAATTTCCAAGGCTCTCGGAATAATTTCTTTACCAAAGTCCTTCTCTTCCGGACTTTCGTTCAACATTTTGATCAATACGTCTCTATTGAACACATAAATACCCATGGAAGCCAAAAAATGCTTTCCTTCACGCTGCATTTCCTCTCCAGTATCCGAAGTCCAGTCTGGCAACAATTCATCTTTAGGTTTTTCGATAAAAGAAGTGATAACGTTGTTTTCATCTGTCTTCATGATACCGAAATCATTGGCATCTTTTGCGGTAACCGGAATTGTGGCAATAGAAATTTCCGCTTCGGCGTCGATGTGTGCTTTCAGCATGTCTTTAAAGTCCATCTGATAAAGCTGGTCGCCAGATAAAATCAAAATGTAGTCAAATTCATGGCTTACAATGTGATGCATACACTGACGTACCGCATCTGCAGTACCCTGAAACCACGCTGGGTTATCTGGTGTTTGCTCTGCTGCTAAAATATCTACAAAAGCTTTAGAAAAATGACTAAAATGGTAGGTGTTTTTGATGTGTTTATTTAACGATGCCGAATTGAACTGTGTAAGTACAAACATACGGTGTATGCCCGAGTTTAAACAGTTAGAAATTGGGATATCTACCAAGCGGTATTTACCTGCAATAGGTACCGCTGGCTTAGATCTTGTTAATGTTAATGGTGCTAACCTAGAACCTTGGCCACCGCCAAGAATTACTCCTAATACTTTGTCCGTCATCGTTATTTATTGTTTTACATTTGGTATATCTCAATGTATTTTTGTGCCGAACTGTCCCATGAGTGGTCTATCGACATCATATATTTTCTTATTTCTTTTACTTTTTTCTGGTCGCCGTAAAGTTCGTATGCTCTTCCTATGGCGTGGCCTACATCCCATACGCTAGTTTGGTCATGGCAAATACCAAACCCTCCATCGCCAATATCAATCACTGTGTCTTTTAAACCACCTATACGGCGCACTATGGGAATGGTACCGTAGCGCAATGCATACATTTGATTTAGACCACAAGGTTCTACTCTTGATGGCATCAACAGGAAATCTGCACCCGCATAAATTTGGTGAGATAGGGCTTCGTTGTAGCCAATAAAAGCATTATACTTTCCAGGGTATTTTTGTGTAATCTCGTTCAACCTATCTTCTACTTGTGTATCCCCAGAGCCTAAAACCAAAATATTAATTTCACCATCACTTTGTGCTAACGCGTTATAAAAAATGTCGGGTAGTAAATCGGCACCTTTTTCGCCTACTAAACGACCAATAAATGTGTACAGCGGTTTAGTCGAATCGAGATTAAAAACACGACATAGCTCATCTTTGTTTGCTTTTTTTCCACTTTCCAAAGTTTTCGCACTGTATGTCTTCGTAACCATCTGATCCTTTTGAGGATTCCAAACTTCATTATCTATGCCATTAAGCACGCCAAAAGATTTACCTCTTTCTTGTGCAAGTAGACTTTCCAAGCCGTTTGCCACGTGGCTAATTTCCTCTAAATAGCTAGGAGATACAGTAGTTACCCGCCAGGCACACTTGATAGCCGACGCCAATGGATTAATCGCATTGCTCCAATCTAGTTTACTGGTATTAATAAGATCAAATGAAGGCAGATAATGAAGTTTATCCCAACCAAACTGCCCTTGGTATTGTGCGTTATGGATACTCAACACGGTTGGCACTTGGTTTAAGTGCGCATATTGATAGCAATTGCTTACCATAAACGGTACAAGACCAGCATGATGATCGTGAACGTGGATCACATCTGGACGGTGCTCCCACTGCGCAATCCAATCTAACGCAGTAATTTGAAAAGCTAAAAAGCGTTCTGTGTCATCGTTGTAGCCATAAACTCCATCTCTATCAAATAATCCGGCAATATGTACTAAAAAAATATCGAAGCCAAGCTTATTTGTCTTTTCCCTTAAAATTCTAGCTTGATAATTGGTAGAAGCTACCTTAACCCAACCATCATAAACAGTTTCAAATTCGTTTTCGTATAAGAACTTGCAATTATAGGCAGGCATTACCACCTTGGCCACATGACCTAGTTTGTTCTGATATTTAGGTAAAGCCCCAACAACGTCACCCAAACCACCAACCTTGGCAACGGGATAGCATTCTGCACTTAGATGTATGATCTCCATAAAATGATACTCGGATAGAAATTGCTTTAAATTACCTAAATCATCGAGTATTGCAAACTTTTACTCAAATTATTTTAGCAAAATAAAGAATATCAATTTTAGCCACAGATGCACAGATAATTATTTTTACTCCCTAATCTTCGATTAATATTTATCGCCTACATTCCCCTCTTTTGGAGGGGTGCCTGAAAGGCGGGGTGGTTAAAAATCGTAATAGACTGCTTAAATACCACCCAATCACAATTTAATTATCGAACTCGGGTCCATAGATTAATCAAAATCTGTGTATCTGTGGCTAAAAAAAACCTTAAAAACCGAAAAAGCTGGATCCGCAGACCCAGCTAATCACAACCAAACAAAAATATTACTTTGTAGTAATAAGTCTTTAATATTCTTCTCTTGCCATTATGGTATAAAATTCATGTATGGCATTAAACTGAGGATGTAATGATACCACATTGCCAAATACCAATAAAGCTGGCGAACTTAATTTCTTTTCTTCGATCAGTTCTTCTATCGTATCTACAATACCTACTACCACGTTTTCTTCAGTAGATGATCCGTTTTCTATTACAGCCACTGGTAAATTTGCTTTTCCTTCAGCTGCGAAGATTTGTGCAATCTCTTTTATTTTTTCGATACCCATTAACACTACAATGGTAGCGTTAGATTTTGCAGCCACGTACAAATCTGGAGAAATTTGGCCTTGTGCGTTGGTACCAGTAACCACCCAAAAACTTTCGCTCATATTGCCATAAACCATCGGGATTTTTTGTAGGCCTGGTACGCCTAGCGCACTAGAAACGCCCGGTACAATTTCGGTTGGAATGTTGTAGGATTCTGCTACATGAACTTCTTCGTAACCACGAGCAAACACAAATGGATCTCCACTTTTTAAACGCACTACATGACCGTA
Organism: Pedobacter ureilyticus; assembly: GCF_005925345.1. GTDB lineage: Bacteria > Bacteroidota > Bacteroidia > Sphingobacteriales > Sphingobacteriaceae > Pedobacter > Pedobacter ureilyticus. The sequence goes on along the minus strand of NZ_SSHJ01000036.1, from coordinate 705 downwards.
GTTTAAAGCATAATCTATCATTAATTTGTTGACTAATTTTTGAGAGAACGACTCATCATCAGAACGTTTGCCCACATAAACTTTAATGGCATTTTCTGGTGCATAGTTTAGCAAAGCCTCATTCACTAAAGCATCGTACAAAACTACATCAGCAGTTGCCAATGCCTTAACGCCTTTTAAAGTCAACAAATCTGGATCACCAGGACCAGCGCCCACTAAAGTTATTTTAGGCTCAATTACGTTTCTGTCTACTTTCTCTAAAATCATCTGTTCTTTCTTTTTAATCAACACCACAAAAGTATATAATTTCTACCTATTTAGTAGAATATTTTAAAAATAAAACATAATCAATTAATAATGAGATAAATAATTTCGAAACACTCCAGATTTAAATAAGATTATTTGAAGCGCAATGTTCATTATTTCATCGCTTCCGAAAGTCCTGCACTTCGCTGCAAGTCCTCTCCCGAGACAAGCTCGGGATGCGGGCTTTCCACTTCGTTCAGGGCTATTTAACTTTGGCAACTGCTGCTAATATTGGAAGATTGCTAACGAGGCTTGTTTGCATTGTAACTTACATTAACGTATTCTAGGATTATGATAAAAGCAAATTAAATTCAAAATATATTTCCATCAAGCTGCTTTTATATAGTTTTCCACATATTTTTGTTTTCTTTTTACCACGGCGAACATTCTAAGTATGAG
>NZ_SSHJ01000035.1 GCF_005925345.1 Pedobacter ureilyticus | reverse complement strand
AACAACTTACGCCACAGCTTTTTTACCATCAAAGTTTGGATTCGATGGTTCCCGAAGACAATTTTTATCGGGCTGTAAATAAAAACCTATCGCTCGGATTTCTTTACCCCATTACAGCGTCGTATTATGGCAGATGCGGCCAGGAGAGTATCGACCCGGTGGTTTTCTTCAAGATCCTGTTGGTGGGCTATCTCAATAATATCAACAGCGATAGGGCCTTGATGCGTTTCTGCAGCAACTGTTTGGATGTCCGCCTGTTCCTGGGCTATGATATTTCTGAAAGCCTGCCCTTCCATTCCACAATTTCACGTACCCGTTCGCTTTTTGGGGAAGAACTTTTCCTGGCGCTTTTTCGTCGGGTTTTGGGCCTGTGCGTATCGAGGAACATGGTCCGCGGCAAAAGGATGGCGGTAGATTCGGCGTTCATCAAAGCCAATGCAAGCATGGATAGCCTGGTTGAGAAAGAAGTTCTGGAAGACGCTTCGGCCTTTGTAGATGAGCTGGAAGAAAATAGTGAATTTAAGACCACCACCGCCCGCAAAAAGCTGGTAGAAGGCCACCACAGCTGGAAAGAGGTTGCGTATGAAGGCATGCCGGGGAACCAGAAGAGCGGGCGTAAGGATGAAGACGGGAATGAGATCAGGCCAAGATACCTGAGCAACCATACGCATTACAGCCCAACGGATCCCGATGCAAAAATCTCTGTAAAGCCGGGCAAATCCCGCCAGCTTAACTATTCGGGGCAGTTGGCCGTAGATGATGCCCAGCATGTGATTTTGGGCACCTGTGCAAGCAGTTCGGGCAGCCGGGATTCGGTTATCTTTCCCGATATCATGGACCAGACGATAGCAAACTGTAAAGAAAATGAGCTTCCAATGGATGAGGTTCTGGCAGATGCGGGCTATAGCAGCGGCAATAGCCTGCAATATTGCAAAGAGAAGGGCATCAACGCCTATATCCCAAATTTCGGCCAGTATAAACCAGAAAGGGAGGGGTTTGTTTATAACCGGGAGGCTAATCGTTACGAGTGCGAAAAGGAGGGTGGCAACAAAGCCTTCTTGTTATTTAAGGGTGAAAAGACGGACAGCAAGGGCTACACGAAGAAAATCTACCGCAGCAGCGAAACAGATTGCAAGGATTGCCCCCTACGGGCCGAATGCTGTGGCAGGGTAACCAAGTTTAAGAAACTGGACGACAGTATCCATAAGGCTTTTTACGATGAGATGCACGAAAAACTGAACCATAACCCAAACTACACCCGTTTTCTGGCCAAGCGGCGCAGTTCCCGGGTAGAGCCTGTTTTGGGTACATTGCTTAATCACCACAACATGAAAAGGGTAAATACAAGGGGTATAGAGAATGCGAACAAACACGTTCTAATGGCGGCCCTTACGTACAATCTGAAGAAATATCTGAAATTTATCAGCAAGAAAGTTCGGCGCAATGCTCAAATACTGGACCTGCCAAGGGGAAAGTGGTGGTTTTTCGAAAATAGGATTGATTTGGCTTACCTATCTTCGAATTGAGCCCTTCAAAAAAAGCAATAATTTTCTGTCATCAAAAAAACAAGCACGCTTAAATCGCTTTAAAAGACGCTGTTTTTTGTGCTGTTTTTTAAGATAACGCCGAAATGTGGGGTTGTGCAACAGTTACTGCTGTTATATGCCGTTTTTTATTTTTCATATTTTTCAATCTTCAAAATACTATCGTCTTGAATAAGTGTGAATGATACAGACCAATTGAAGTTTCTGTCAAATATTGTTAATATAGTGTCGCCACTTTGTTCAGCTCTGTCAATGTCCAAATAGTTAATAATAAAGTTAAGCCAATCATTTTCTAAAGATAGAAAACCTACACCAATGTATTGATTTATCGCTTGGTCAATAACATTTATTCTATGCCAAATAGGTCTGTCGTCAGGAAAAGAATAATAGTTTTGAATGAAATTAATAGTCAGATTTATTTCCGACCTTACTAGATTTATATCTATTAGATTTTCTCCTTCAAGGTCAACCTTTAAAATAATTTCGCTTGTCTTTTGTCCAAGTTTACTAAGGTCTATACCACAATGGTCTACAACGAAATTGTGAATTATATAGTTGTCATAGTGACCTAAGTTGTATATGTTTGAAATTTCTGTCATAGTTGTTAAGCGGTTTAACTATACATCTCAAGTGCAATTTTCACATTTTCGTTGTTTAAATCTTTCAATTTTTCTAAAGCTTTATTAGAAATTTCAGAGTTAATTGTCTTTAAAGCGTGAACGCATTTTCTCAAAGTTGCTTCTAGTTCATCATCATACCATCGAAAACGTTTTTTGTCTATTGCAATATTCAAAATCGGTTCTACAAACCTATCGTCACTCAAATTTCCTATATAAATTATGTTTACTAAATCTTCGTGCTGACTATGCCAAGTTTCTGTTAGTGCTTTTTCAATATACTCGTAACAACTGTTGTCAAACTTACATAAATTATTAAAGTCAAGGCACTGAATTAGTCCTTGTTCGTCTTTAGCTTCTACAGTTTTTTTTAGTTCGTCTTTCATTGTTGCGTCTGTTCAAAATGGCATATAACGTTTTGCAGCTTGGCGAAGTGGCGGATTTAGAAGCACTTACTTTAACTTTTGCACAAAAGTTCAATCGAAGAACTGCCGTTGAATTTAGCACTGAACCCGCCATTTTGCCAAACTGCTGTTACCTGCCGTTTTTCTTTTGCTTTCATTTATTCAACCGGATATTTTCCAACCGCTTCAACTCCATTGTCTGTAAATTTTAATATTTCTGTCGTTATTGGATAACCTGATTGTTTGTATTCGTCAACAACTACTTTACCAATTCTACCTGAAAAGAATTCAAAGTCCTTCTCGGAAAAAATGTAGCAAAAATCTCTCACAGGAATTACAGCATAAAAAGGAAATCCAAAGTCTGTCTTAATTTTCTCTTTCATTGTCGGTGCAAAGAGTAAAGCACCTTTTAATGTTGTATGTTCAACTTCTATTAATCCAAGTTTTCGATTTTCAATTGTGTCAAAAGTAATTGGTGTTGTTTTAAGTAATTTGTCAGCATTATTGTTAGCCTGAATGTCAATTTCGGTTTCTGTAATATTCCATTTTTTCAAGTCGTCCTTAGTTATCCAAGTAAGCTTGTCTTGTCCGCTATAAACATACACTTTGCTAAATTCATCTGTTACTTTAGCGTGTAAAAACTCTTGAAAGTCGTGGTCGTTTGGAAAAAGTGAAATGTAAATTTCGTCTTTTGCGTCTTCCCAATTTTTAGGAAGCTCAATTGAGTAAGAAACCAAAGTTTGCACTAGGTCAGAAATATGACTTTTATCTTTATCTCGGTCGTAGTTTCTTCGCACATTGTCCAAACTTACTTTAAGTGTCATTTCTCCTTGTGAAATATAAATAAGTCCTGTTTCATCAACAGAGTCGATTTTCATTCCGTTACTTTCTATTTGAGATTTGAATTCGTCAAATACAAAATCTTTCTTTTTGTTGTCTTTACATCCAAATAGTCCAAACATTATTGTCAGTGTTATTATGTTTATGCAGTGTCTCATTAAAATGGCAGGTAACGGACGGGGGTTTGCGAAGTTGCGGTTTACCTGCATAGTCCGTCGTTTATTTGTACTAATATATTAGAAACTTCTTACTTAAAAGAAGCATTTCGTCCGCAATTTTGCAAACCTTGTGTTATGTGCATGTAGTAACAAGTTGTTTATAGCACCATACAAAAAATTGGAATCAGAACTTGCAACAAATGTTTTTCATTGCCAAGCAGCATTTGCTCGATTAACTTACAGGTACTTGTTTGCAATAAGAAAAGTTCTGGCACAAAAACATTTGTTATTGGCAAGTTATGTTAGCCATTTTTTGCTGCATTAACATTGTTTGTTTACAGCCGGCAGTTTTCGGCTATTGCAGTGGCTTAAAAAAAGGTTGCAGCTACAGCACAATGGATAGCTTCGACCGGCATACTACTACTAGCGAAAATAGGAGCAAACTACTGCGTAGCTGAATGGATTTTGCGTAATTGCTAGCACCCTAATTGCCGACAGAAAACGATTGTTGCTATTGCACCCTAACGTTTTGCCGCTTTGCGTTCGGGCGGGTTTTGGAACGCTAAACTGTCGGCCTGCACGAATGTAAATAAAACCCACAAACTTTCGGTTTGCACGTCACCCCGCCTGACGCAAAACCCGTGTTAGTGGCTGTATTTCTTTGTTTAATGGTCAAAATATTTTTTAATTATTGTCTGTCTGTTTTGCTTTTCTGTCTTTACAATTTCGTTTATGAATTTTGTCATTTTGTGTTCGTCAATTTTAAGCTGGCTCACCATTAGGTTTACTTTTTGAGCACCAATTCCTTCGTTCAATTTTGCAGCCCATTTGTAAAGATTTTTCTTCATTTCAAAAGTTTCGTCAAGAACTAAACAGACAAATTTCTGTTTATAGATGTCTAGTGGATATGCACTTTCAATTTGTTCCCACTTTATTACGTCTTGTTTTGTTGTCCTGTCCCAAATACCATTTTCGTTAATTATGACTTGTGGTCGTCTGTCAAGAAGTTGAAAAAGTCCTACAGGAATACCAAGTCCGAAAAAACAAGTGGAAAACCAACCCATAATGTAGTTTGTTGTCCCAACTGGTTCCTTATTTATCATCCAAATTCCTGTTGCTACAAATGGGGTTGTCAAAGCAAATATTTTTAATGCTTTCAATGGTCTTTTGTAGAGTTTTATTTCTATCATTTCGTTAGTCTCGTTCGGTCTTTTAATATAGCCACTAACGGACGGGGGTTTGCGAAGTTGCGGTTTACCTGCATAGTCCGTCGTTTATTTGTACTAATATATTAGAAACTTCTTACTTAAAAGAAGCATTTCGTCCGCAATTTTGCAAACCTTGTGTTATGTGCATGTAGTAACAAGTTGTTTATAGCACCATACAAAAAATTGGAATCAGAACTTGCAACAAATGTTTTTCATTGCCAAGCAGCATTTGCTCGATTAACTTACAGGTACTTGTTTGCAATAAGAAAAGTTCTGGCACAAAAACATTTGTTATTGGCAAGTTATGTTAGCCATTTTTTGCTGCATTAACATTGTTTGTTTACAGCCGGCAGTTTTCGGCTATTGCAGTGGCTTAAAAAAAGGTTGCAGCTACAGCACAATGGATAGCTTCGACCGGCATACTACTACTAGCGAAAATAGGAGCAAACTACTGCGTAGCTGAATGGATTTTGCGTAATTGCCAGCACCCTAATTGCCAACAGAAAACGATTGTTGCTATTGCACCCTAACTTATTTATACCCCTCATAAAATGGCGCTAAGTCAACCAAAATGCGTTCGCTTTGCGCTATAAGTACAGGGTTTTGCTAAATCAAATATATGTTTATTCGTTTAAAATTGATAGGCACATGACCATTTTTATGAGCGCCATAATACAAGTATTTTATTGATGGGATAGGGGTATATAAAATCATAAGCAAAAAAAAAGTCCCGATTTTCATCGAAGCTTTTGCTATAATTTTGAAATCTTATCCTTGATTATTCTTTTTACCAAGAACCGAGTTTTTCTTTCCATAAAAGAAATAAATCGCTACCCCTAAGCCCATCCAAATCGCTAACCTAATCCAAGCTTCGATAGGTAACGAATACATTAAGTAAACGCACACTACAATACCTAAAATTGGTACTAATGGTACTAATGGAGTTCTAAAAGGACGCTCTCTGTTAGGATCGGTTTTACGCAAAATCATTACACCAATACATACCAAAGAGAAAGCCAATAATGTACCAATTGATACCATGTGGCCTAAATCTGTTACCGGAACAAAGCCTGCAAATAAACTTACAAACACCATGAAAAAGATATTGGTTTTCCATGGAGTACGGTATTTTGCATGGATGTTACTAAAGAATTTTGGTAATAAACCATCTTTAGACATGGTGTAGAACACCCTAGATTGACCCATTAACATAACTAGAATTACCGAAGTATAGCCCGCTAAAATAGCAATAATTAATCCCATTTGTAACCAGCTGTAACCTGTAACCTTAAAAGCTGTAGCCGCAGGAGAAGCATCACCTTTAAACACTTCGAAAGGAACTAAACCTGTCATTACGTGAGCGAATAAAACGTATAATACGGTACAAACTGCTAACGAACCCAAGATACCAATTGGCATGCCTTTTTGAGGGTTTTTAGCTTCTTGAGCTGCAGTAGAAACGGCATCGAAACCGATGAATGCAAAAAATACTAAAGCTGCACCAGATGCAATACCAGAAATACCAAATTCGCCATAAACACCAGTGTTTTCTGGGATATAAGGCGTATGATATGCAGGATTGATGAATTTCCAACCTAAACCGATGAACAATAATACTACGGCAACTTTTACCACTACCAAGAAATTATTTAAGCTAGCCGATTCTTTTGTGCCACGCATAAGTAATAACGAAAGCAATGATACAATTACAATTGCCGGTAGGTTTATTCCTCCACCATCTACTTCTGCAAATGATTTTGAGAGATAAAGCGGCATTTCTAATCCAAATTCATGCAATAGTTTATTAAAATATCCCGACCACGATACGCCAACTGTAGCTGCACCAAGGGCATATTCCAATACTAAATCCCATCCTATGATCCAAGCCATAAATTCGCCCATAGTTGCATAAGAGTAGGTGTAAGCACTACCTGCTACAGGTATCATCGAAGCAAATTCTGCATAACACAATCCTGCAAAAGCACAACCCACGGCAGCTAAAACAAATGATAGGGTTACAGCTGGACCAGCGTGGTCTGCTGCAGCTATACCGGTAAGCGAGAATAAACCTGCACCAATAATAGCTCCAATACCTAGCGCTACAAGACTTCTATTGCTTAAGGTACGTTTGAGTGTGCCTTCGCCACTTTCTGCCGATTCGGCAACAAGTACATCAATAGGCTTCTTTAAATTCATAAATTAATAAAATTAGTTGAGTTAGTCTGTTTGTTGATTTTTACGACGCACCAAACCTAAAAAAAAATATCTACAATTTAAACCAAGATGAAAATATTATTAGGATAACGCACCTTGTAGATCAATTATAAGTTAAAGGTTGTTTACATCAAGCCCTGTTCAACCATTGATTAACAAAAACATATTAACCAAAAAAGGGATTTTTGATAAAATCCCTCTTACTTGGTAACAATTTTAATGCTTAATAATGGTGTCTGTCTCGTTTACTAAGGTATCTGTGGTTTCATTCCCTAGCGAGTCAATATTTTTCTGTATGCGGATTTCTTTTTTTACTTCCATACCGCTATTGGTATTTACGTCTGTTGCGCTAATGGCAATGTAGGGAGCAATTACCAAAGAAACAATAGACATTAGTTTAATTAGAATGTTCATTGATGGGCCAGAGGTATCTTTAAACGGATCTCCAACAGTATCTCCAGTTACCGAAGCTTTATGAGGCTCTGATTTTTTGTAATACATTTCCCCGTTAATTTCTACCCCTTTTTCGAAAGATTTTTTTGCATTATCCCAAGCACCACCAGCGTTAGATTGGAAAATCCCCATCAACACGCCCGATACGGTTACACCTGCTAGTAAACCACCTAATACTTCTGGGCCAAACACAAAGCCTACAATTACGGGCGTAATTAAAGCAATGGCTCCAGGCATCAACATTTCTCTAATAGAAGCTTGTGTTGAGATGGCCACACATTTCTCGTATTCGGGCTTAGCTTTGTATTCCATAATGCCTGGTATTTCTCTAAACTGTCTGCGAACTTCTTGTACCATATCCATAGCTGCCTTACCAACGGCTTGAATACATAGTGCAGAAAATACGAAAGGGATCATTCCGCCAACAAATAAGCCGGCTAAAACAGGTGCTTTATAAATATCGATGGCAGAAATGCCAGCAATGCCTACGAAAGCCGCAAATAAAGCTAATGAAGTTAACGCTGCCGATGCAATGGCAAATCCTTTACCCGTTGCAGCAGTAGTGTTACCTACGGCATCTAAATTATCTGTACGCTCACGAACTTCTGGTGGCAATTGGCTCATTTCGGCAATACCACCGGCATTATCTGCAATTGGACCGAAAGCATCGATGGCTAATTGCATAGCGGTGGTAGCCATCATACCTGCGGCAGCAATGGCCACACCATATAAACCTGCAAAGTAATAGGAAGCCATAATTCCGCCAGCTAAAACTAAAATAGGAATAACGGTAGATTTCATCCCTACAGAAAGGCCTGCAATGATATTGGTGGCATGACCTGTAGAAGATTGTTGGATGATGGAATTAACAGGCGCTTTACCCATTGCAGTGTAGTACTCGGTAACAATACTCATGATGGTACCTACTACCAAACCAACCATAATGGCATAAAACACGTTCATACTCGAAAATTCGTAACCACGTAAGTTTAAAGTCTCGGGCAACATCCACTTTACAATAAAGAACGAAGCAACGCCGGTAATGATAATTGAAGACCAGTTACCTAAGTTCAATGCATTTTGTACGTTAGATTTTTCGTCCTTAATAGTAACAAACCAAGTACCAATTATAGAGAAGATAATTCCAAGACCGCAAATAACCATTGGCAAAAGGATAGGGGACATGCCTCCAAAATTATCATTTACTGTAATCTCTTGTCCTAAAACCATGGTTGCGAGAATTGTAGCTACATAAGAACCAAACAAATCGGCACCCATTCCTGCTACGTCGCCCACGTTATCGCCAACGTTATCGGCAATGGTTGCTGGGTTACGCACATCGTCTTCAGGTATACCAGCTTCCACTTTACCCACTAAATCTGCACCAACATCGGCAGCTTTGGTGTAAATACCGCCACCCACACGAGCAAACAAGGCTATAGATTCTGCTCCCAAAGAGAAACCTGTTAATACTTCAATAGCAGTTTTCATTTCGCTGCTATTGGCTCCAATTACGTTAAAATATTTTAAGAAGATGATAAATAAGCCGCCTAGACCTAATACTGCTAAGCCAGCAACACCTAAACCCATTACTGTACCGCCAGTAAAACTTACTTTTAACGCTTGTTTTAAACTAGTTCTGGCCGCTTGCGTGGTTCTTACATTGGCTTTAGTGGCCGATTTCATTCCAATATATCCTGCCAATGCAGAAAATACTGCGCCAATAATAAAAGCAATAGAGATAATCCAGCTTGAATGGATAGGTTGGCCATTAATTTCTGAGACCGTTCCAGAATAAGCTAGTAAAGCAGCAGCAAACACGGCAAAAATACTCAATACTTTCCATTCCGCTTTTAGAAAGGCCATAGCGCCATCGGCAATGTAGCCGGCAAGCTCTTGCATGTTGGCGTCGCCTGCATCTTGTTTGTTAACCCAAGCGCTTTTTACAGCCATGACCAAGATGCCCACCAGGCCGAGTAGGGGAATTGCATAAATAAGATTGTTTTGTAAAAACTCCATAGTTCAAATTTATATTTAGTGGTTTAGTTGATTAATCGAAATACAAGGTAGTAAAAAAGATATTTCATTGTCAAGATATTTTTACAGCTGTTGACAATTATGCCACAGTACTTGTCTCAACTACGGAATGCACAGGTGACATTGTTTAATTTTTTCAGAATTTAAATCGAATTAATAGCTGTGCAGCTATGGCAGAAACTCAATTTATTGATCTCTTTTTTTATCTTAGCTTTTCACAACCAAGACAACTAAACTAAACAAATGGAAAATCAACAAGAAGAAGTTTCTTCTAAACGAAAATTAGGCCTTTTTGACGGGGTAATGCTGGTAATGGGCTCAATGATTGGCAGCGGTATTTTTATTGTAAGTGCCGACATTATGCGGAACTTAGGTTCGGGTTATTGGTTAGTTGTTGTTTGGCTAATTACAGGAGTAATGACCGTTGCCGCCGCAATTTCTTATGGAGAACTATCTGCGATGTTCCCCAAGGCAGGTGGACAGTACACTTATTTGAAGGAAACTTTTGGCAAAATGATGGGTTTTCTTTACGGCTGGGGTTTATTTGCCGTAATACAAACGGGTACCATTGCCGCTGTAGCTGTTGCATTCGGAAAATTTACTGCTTATTTGATACCAGCTTTAAATGATGCAACTCCAATTTTTCAAAGTGGCAGTTATAAAATTACTTGGATACAGATTTTAGCTATTGGCGTGATCTTGCTCCTAACCTATATCAATACAAAAGGTGTTGAAGGAGGTAAATTATTGCAAAATTTGTTTACCGGATCTAAAATTGTAGCACTAATTGGCCTTATTCTTTTAGGTTTCTTTTTAATTAAAGATAGTTTTTGGTCCGAAAATATGAGTTTTAGCTGGCAGGCTTTTAATAATCTGAAGACCGACAGTTCGGGAAACTTCTTAAAGACAGGTTGGGAATCTATTTCGGGTATGGCAATAATGGGCGGGATTGCAGCAGCCATGGTAGGTTCGGTATTTTCTAGCGTAGCTTGGGAAAACGTAACCTTTGTTTCTGGAGAAATCGAAAATCCCAAGAAAAATGTGGTACGTTCTATGGTTTTGGGAACTACTGCCGTAATGGTACTTTATTTATTGGTTAACTTTGTATACCTAAATGCTTTAGGCAGAGATGCTATTGCATTTGCAGCAAACGATAGGGTAGCCGTAGCAGCGTCGGAGCAAATTTTTGGCGGTACAATGGGTACCTACATCATTGCTATTTTAGTGATGATTTCTACTTTTGGTTGCGTTAACGGAATAGTATTGGCAGGTTCTAGAGTATTTCAGACCATGGCTAAAGACGGAATGTTCTTTAAAGCAGCTATAGCGAATAATAAAAATGGAGTTCCAGAAAAATCATTATGGATGCAAGGGATTTGGGCCTCTGTTTTGTGTTTAAGCGGCCAGTACGGCAATTTATTAGATATGATTTCTTTCGTAATTGTATTGTTTTATATGATTACCGTATTTGGCGTAATCTATTTAAGATTTAAAAAACCTGATTTAGAAAGACCTTATAAAACATGGTTATATCCAATTACGCCAATTGTATATTTGCTAATTGGAGCTGCTTTTTGTGGTTTGCTATTGATTTATAAGCAGCAATATACTTGGCCAGGCTTGATAATCGTATTAATTGGGGTCCCAATTTATTTCTTGATTAATAAGAAAGCAACAAGCAATACTAATTAGCGAATTGGAAATAGAAAATAAAAAAGATGATTGGATAGCTATCTAATCATCTTTTTTTATTGATTGCTGCTGCGATATCTTATTGCTCGCTCGCTACCTTCATTCTAGAAAATGGAAAGCCATTACAGCCTTTCTTAGGGTCTTTTCTATCAGCGGCGGCAGTTTGTTCTGCTTCTACATCGGTTTTAGCTTTGTAAGCAGTTAAACAGAAACCCCAATGCCAAGGTGCCATGCCTTCAAAAGTCATGAAATCTATTCTGGTGTACTTGTTTTCATCAACTTTGTGTCCGTTACCGTTTTTAGCAATCAAGTATTGTTCTTTTATATTCCATTTAACGATATGATATTTTATTCCAGGATGCTGTATCCACAAGGTATCGTTAATGGTGTATTTAATACCGTAATCATCTACAAAATTACCGTTTAATAAACTTGGTGCCAGGTCTTGAGCATTTGTAGTGCTTACGCAAAGGCTAGCAAAAATACCGATAGATAATGTTTTTAAAAGTTTCATCTATAGTTGGTTAAGTATGTTTTTTAAAGCTTTAACTTTATCTGCATCGGTTTGCTCATAACTAAACTCATCAGCATTTGCTCCACCCATTTTACTTGCCTCATTTCTAAATTGCATTTTACTCGCTACTATAGATTTTGCAGCAGTATGAAAGTTTCTAGCACCAGTAGTTTGAGCAATTTCTAAAAGATTATCGGCACTAATTCCAGCTCCTGGCATAATTTCTATTCGATTACCCGCCTGTATTACCAGTTCTTTAAGTTTCTTTGCACCTATAAAAGCATTCTCTTTACCGCCAGAAGTCAATATCCTTACGAACCCTAATTTGATGATTGTTTCTAAGGAGTTCTCCAGATTACTACTCATATCAAATGCACGATGAAAGGCAACTGGCATAGGAGAGGCTACCGCTATGATCTTAGCGCATCGTTCTTCATCAATAGTTCCATTTTTATTAAGTAAACCTGTAACTATACCTTTGCAACCAATTTGTTTGCAATAAGATATATCTGCTAGTATGTTTTCAAATTCGGCAGTACTATAGAAAAAATCGCCACCTCTCGGACGAATAAGTGGCCAAACCTCTAAAGTTAAATTTTCTAAACACCATTTGATTTGCCCATAACTTGGAGTAGTACCGCCTTCGGCTAAATTAGCGCAAAGTTCAATACGATTTGCGCCACCTCTTTGGGCAGCGATGGCAGATTCAACAGAATTGGCACATATTTCTAAAGTCAACTGAGTTTTTTTAAAAAAAATTAAACTTGTTTTTATTCAGCGTCATCAACTAATCCCACAACTCTCCATCCATCTGCGGTTTTAGAAGTGCCTAGTTTTTGTAAAGATCTTCCACCATCAGTATACCAACAGATTTCTGTGATAATCCAGTAGTTATCACTTACTTTCTCTCTATGAGGAAAAGCACGTTTTAATCCGCTAAAATTTGGCCATTCGCTTTCAGTAGTATGTTTAACAAAACTTAACTCCAATACTTCAGCAGTCTGTTTAATCATTTCTTCATCAACCATATTACCCATACGGCTTAACATTAACTTGGCTTCTGTTTCAAAATCTTTCGAGGCAACTGCTTTATCTATATTTTGTTCATCATAAGCATTTTCGAGCGATAATATGGCTCCTTCTGGCGTATCGTAGTTTGCTTTAAAATAATCGATACCTTCATCAATATACATTCCTACACTTTGATCAAACTCTTGTTTTTTATCATCTGGTATACCGTCTCTAATGGCTCTAAGTGTGTAACCACCAACTAATCGGCCGTTTTCAATAATCATCCAGTCTGATATAAAATCTCTATCAATGCCTATTTTTTGATCTAATTTAACGGTTTTCACATCAACTGGTTCATTTCCAACTGTTCCAAATAAGTTTCCATCTTCGTCAAAATGAGGTTCTATCAACCAAATATGTTCTCCAATTTCGCCATCCATAATGCAAACTTTTATGGAGAAATAATTTTGATAGTGTTTTGGATTTCTTAGACTTTCTTCGAAATACCACAAGGTTAAATTGGCCTTTTCTATGGCCCAATTCATTCGTTCGTCTTCATTGGGTATGTAAACCATGCTTGGCTCGCCTTCGCGATCTACAACTTTTTTCTTTCCGAAAATTTTTGATAATAGTCCCATGTTTTTCTTTTTTAGTAGATGATAGATTTTGTTTTGTTATTGAAATGATTTAGTAATAGCTTTTTCCTTTGATGATTAAATCTTGTTTTTGGCTATCGCAAACCGCAAATGTAAATCCTTTTTGTATAGCATAGGCGCCATATTCTCCATTTTTGTTTAGCGCTAAGAAACCAACCTGCAAGTCTTTGGTGCTTTTTTTTTTCTTATTAATTATGCGCATGACCGCTTCCTTACAAGCTTCCTCTGGCGAATACCCTTGACGCATCAGCTCAACCACTAAAAATGAACCTACGTTACGTACCACTTCTTCGCCAACACCAGTGGCCGTTGCGCCGCCAACTTCGTTATCAATGTACAAGCCAGCACCAATAATTGGACTATCGCCAATACGGCCATGTAATTTGTAAGCCATCCCACTTGTGGTACAAGCTCCGGCTAAATTTCCGTGAGCATCTAAAGCCAACATACCAATGGTATCATGGTTATACTGATTTCCTGGCAGTTTCTCTGGCGCAGCATTAAGAGCGTCATCATATAACTTATTTTCGATATTACTTACAGGTTCGTATTTTGCTTTCTTAGCCCATTTCTCCCAGTCATTTTTGCTTTTTTCTGTAAGCAGGTTTTCTGCTTTAAAGCCTTGTTCTAAAGCAAATTGCAGTGCGCCATCTCCAGCAAGCATTACATGTGGCGTTTTTTCCATCACTAAACGGGCTATAGAAATAGGATGTTTGATTTTTTCTAAGGCGAGAACGGCACCGCAATTACTTAGGTGGTCCATAATGCAGGCATCTAGCGTAACAATACCATCTCTATCTGGCAAACCACCATAGCCTACAGTTTGATTTTTAACATCAGCCTCTGCTACCTTAACGCCATTTTCTACGGCATCTAATGCCTTTCCATTGCTATTTAATACTTTCCACGCATCGGCATTTGCCGCTACGCCAAAATCCCAAGTAGAAATAACAATAGGTTTGGTTACCTTGTGATCTTTAGAAATGCAAGATTTGCTTAATGCCGCCACAGCCGCAGATAGTGCGGTGGCTTGGATAAATTTTCTCCGATTATACATAATGAGTTAGTTGATCTCAAAATCGTCAGAATCTTTCAAAAAAGGAAATTGTCTTCTAATTTTTTCTAACTCGGTATAATTAACACTAAAAGTGTACAGGTCTTCATCTTCAGGTTTATAATAAACGGTATTGCCTAACGGATCAATGCACATGGAATGACCGCTGTGATAAACTTGATTTCCATCATGACCAACGCGGTTTACACCAATTACATAGCTTTGGTTTTCTATGGCTCTAGCGTGAATTAAGGTTCGCCAATGCGAAGATCGTTTATCTGGCCAGCTTGCCACCAACAACAATATGTCATAGGCCGTATCTTTATTGCGCAGCCATACCGGAAAACGTAGGTCGTAACAAATAGCTAGCCTAATTTTCCATCCTTTTAACTCTACAATAACTGGCTCTTTTCCGGGCGAGAAGTGTTTATCTTCATCACCTAATCCAAATAAGTGATGCTTATCGTAATGTTGGTGTGAGCCATCGGGTTTTACCCATACCATGCGGTTGTAGTACTTGCCATCTTCCTTAATCATTAAACTACCGGTAACTACACAATCGTAACTAGCCGCAGTTTTTTTGATCCACTGCATGGTTTTGCCATCCATTTCTTCGGCCAACGCTTCTGATTTCATCGTAAAACCAGTGTTAAACATTTCTGGCAATACAATTAAATCTGTTTTTTCACGGACACCTCCTTGCAGCCGTAATCCAATATTTTGTAAATTCTTCTCTATGTTTTCCCAAAATAGGTAGGCCTGAAAAATAGTAACTTTTAGATTTTGAATGTTGAGGTAATGTGGTTCCATGAGCGAATTATTATATCTATCTATAATTTTTTTAATTTTTCTACTGCTTTTTCAAGCGTGCTATTTTCTTTGGCAAAGCAAAAACGTAATACTTTATGATCTACATTTTTAGTATAAAATGCAGATATGGGAATAGTGGCTACTCCAAAATCCGTAATAAGTTTTTGCGCAAAATCTATGTCCTTCTCATTACTGATATGACTATAGTTTACACATTGAAAATAAGCGCCTTTACAGGGCAGTAGCTTAAATTTAGTAGTGGCCAAAAGCTGTTGAAAAAAGTCTCTTTTCTCCTGAAAAAAGGTTGGTATTTCTAGATAGATGTTACTTGTGCTTAAATAATTGGCAATGCCTACTTGCATAGGTGTATTAACGCTAAAAACATTAAATTGGTGTACTTTCCTAAATTCTGCCATTAATTTAGCAGGAGCAAGGCAATAGCCTATTTTCCATCCTGTGGTATGTAAAAGCTTACCAAAAGAGGCTACAATAAAGCTTCTTTCCGCCAATTCGGGATATAAGGCTACACTCTGGTGTTGTTCTCCATCAAAGATGATATGCTCATATACTTCGTCACTTAAAATAAGAATATCCGTGTCTTTGGTTAATTTAATCAGCGCATCAATGTCTTCTTTTCTCAAAATACTGCCCGTTGGGTTATGCGGAGAGTTGATGATGATCATTTTGGTATTTGCGCTAAAAAGCTTTTTTACCATTTCCCAATCAATTTTATAATCGGGAGCTTGTAGTTCAAAAGGTTTTACCAATCCACCTAAGAGCTTGATGGTAGGTGCATAGCAATCATAAGCAGGTTCGAAAATAATGACTTCATCGCCAGCAGTAATAAAAGCATTGATTGCTGTAAAAATTGCTTGTGTACCTCCTGCAGTAATCGTTATTTCGCTTTCTGGATCATATATTGCTTGGTAAAAGTTTTGCGTTTTTTCTGCAATTTGTTCTCTAAGGGGAAGGTAACCAGCCATTGGTGCATACTGGTTAAACCCCTCTTTCATAGCTTGGTTAATTTCTGCAATTAGTTTTTTGTCGGTTGCGTAATCTGGAAAGCCCTGCGATAAATTAATAGCTTGATGATCTGCGGCAAGTTTAGACATCACCGTAAAAATGGTGGTGCCTACAGTAGGTAGTTTAGTGTTTATGTTTATCATCTGATACGAAAATAGTAATAATCTACATGATTTTTAACGTTCCGTATCTATGTAAGGTATAATCTACTGATTATTGTTGAGTACTTTAATTTTTCTGCTTCCCAAAAGCAAACAAACCAATGCTGTTAAGGCAGCGGTAGTCATTACAGCAGGCATTGGCCAAACCTCGTCTGAAGCAAACATACTGATAGCAGCAGAGGCAAGGGCACCTAATCCCATTTGTAAAGCTCCCATTAAGGCCGATGCGCTACCTGCGTTCTTTTTAAAAGGAGCTAAGGAAAGAGCCGAAGCATTTGGGTTGATGAAACCTAGACAACCTAAAAACAGTGCAATAAAAGCGATGGTGCTATACAGATTTAACAGATTGTAGCTAGCGGCCAATAAAAACAAAACACTAAATATAGCTTGTGCCAATAATGCCCAGAAAACTATTTTTTTACTGCTGAACCATCTCAAAATAAGACTGTTTACTTGGCTGAAACCAATAAAGAATACCGATAGCAAAGCGAAAATCCAGCCATAACCGGTTTCTGATACGTCGTAAATATCCATAAATACTACTGGCGATGAAGATACGTAGGCAAATAAACCACTAAAGGTAATGGCGCTTACTAAGGCATAAGTGTAGAAACTTGGTTCTTTTAAAACGGTTATAAAGTTGCTTAAAATTGGTTTTGGTTTTAACGAATAATTTGGATCTGGCTTGTAGCTTTCTGGTAATCCCCACATACTGGCTAACAACATTAAAACTGCCATTAAGCCTAAAAAAACAAACACCGATTGCCATCCTAGCGCAGTAATAAGATAGCCGCCAGCAGTAGGCGCTAACATTGGAGAAACGGCAATGACCAACATTAGCGAGGCAAACACTTTCGGGCTCTCTTCAACGGTAAATAAATCTCTAACCATGGCAATGGCAGCAACCGAAGCCGAACAGCAGCCTATGGCTTGCACAAATCTTAAAACAATTAGTTGGTCTATGGAAGTAACAAACAAACAGCTTACAGATGATAAGATAAACAATGATAGACCGAAGTACAACGGTTTTTTTCTGCCAAATTTATCTAACAAAGGACCATAGAGTAACTGACCAGCAGAGATACCGATAAAAAAAGTAGCTAATGAAAGTGAAACATTTGGTACGTCTGTATCTAAATCTTTAGCGATAGCTTTAAATCCTGGCAAGTACATATCTATAGAAAATGGAGCCAAAGCTGCTAAGCAGCCTAGAATTAATATTAAACGAAAAGATTTAGAATTTGCCATGATATTTTAAGAAGGCGCAAAGATGGGTAATTATCATTTAGCAAGTCGTCTGCATTTTGTAAAATAGAAGGGATTAGTAGAACTATTTAGTGCAAATGCATTAAAATATTTTTTCATTGCCAAATAGGCTTTTCCACTTTTTCTTGATAAAAAGTGGAGTAAAAATCAAGGCTTGCATCTATTTTGGTAAAAATTAGTCAAACCGCTCTCGAAAATAATTTGAGGTCTTGCCTTTCCTTTTTGCCACCTCACGACTGAAAATTATTTTGTGCAATGCAATTAGAGCGGAACTACAGGTGGTTTCAACTATTTTTCCTCAAAATATCCGCTAGGCCAATCCGTTCTTCGGGAAGGTTCTGCTCTTATTAGAGTTTTAACAAAACAGGATGCTTAATTTTAATGCGTTTGCCCTGTAGGGCTATAATAGTTATTTACTTTATGCCAAAATTTTGTACTTTAGGCGCTATGACTTTTAAAACCAAAGAAAGCAGGCTGTTGTTAATTTTAGGTGCATTTTTCGTAGCAAACACCTTAATGTCAGAGTTTATTGGAGTAAAGATTTTTTCGGTAGAAGGGGTGCTGGGCATTAAAAAGTTCGACATCAATTTATTTGGAGTTCCCAATTTATCTTTCAATATGTCTGCTGGGGTTTTAACGTGGCCTATTGTTTTTATCATGACAGATATCATCAACGAGTATTTTGGGGTAAAACAAGTGCGCTTTCTTTCTATCTTAACCGCCATTTTAATTGGCTTTGCTTTTTTTGTGGTATGGATGGCCATTAAATTAGAACCTGCAGATTTCTGGTTAACCCAAGAAGTAGATGGCCAACAATTAAGTATGCCTCGTGCTTTCGATGCTATTTTTGGCCAAGGCATGTGGATTATCGTTGGTTCTATCACCGCCTTTTTATTAGGACAAATGGTAGATGTATTGATCTTTCACAAAATTAAAAAATTCACTGGCGAAAAAGCACTTTGGTTACGAGCTACAGGTTCCACTTTGGTATCTCAACTTATTGATAGCTTTGTAGTTATTTTTATTGCCTTCTATCTAAATCCTGCTTACCACTGGAGCTGGCAAATGGTAGCGGCTATTGGTTTGGTTGGCTATACCTATAAATTTATAGTGGCCTTGCTCATGACACCTATTTTGTATGTAGTACATGCCATTATTGATAAGTATTTAGGAAAAGACTTAGCTCATAGGATGATCAAAATGGCCGCAAGAGGCTAACTACGGGAAGTTTAAACAGCTTAAATTAACTTTTACTAGAAGAAGGATAAAGGTGGATTACTAGGTTCGATATAAAGTTGTGTTTTTACAGCTCTTTGCGTTTCTACAATGGCAGCTTAAACAAAACATCTGATTTTGCGTTTTATAGCAAAAATCAACAGATGTTAAATTACTTCGAAAAAATACTTATTGGCGATGAAGATTGGAACTTCATTCCTGAAATTATGCTCCGCACGCTGTTGATGTATTTGGTAGTACTGATTGGTTTAAGGATACTAGGTAAACGCGGCATCAAGCAACTCTCTATCTTCGAATTGGTGGTAATTATCAGTTTAGGTTCTGCAGCTGGAGATCCCATGTTTTATCGAGAAGTAGGTATAATATCAGCCATTGCTGTTTTCTCGGTTGTTATTCTTGCTTATAAGATTACGTCTTATTTTGTAAGTAAAAGTAAAAAAGTAGAAACTCTTTTAGAAGGAAGTTGTACCTGTGTAATAGAGAACGGGAGGTTTGCGATTGAGAATTTTAAAAAAGAAGCATTGGCTCAAGACGAGTTTTTTGCAGAATTAAGGTTAAAAAGCATCTCGCATTTAGGGCAAGTTAAACTGGCTATCTTAGAAACAAGTGGCAGCATTAGCCTGTTTTTCTATCCAGATGCAGATGTAAAGAATGGGTTGCCTATACTACCAGCTTTGTTCGTCGATCAAAAACATGAAATTAAATATAAAGACTACTACTCATGTGCTTTTTGCGGTGTAACCGAATTACTAGAGCCAACGGTAAACGCTATTTGTAAATGTTGCAAGAGAAATAAATGGGTTAAATCTATCGATATAGTAAGGATAGGCTAATCGCTTGAATTGATTTTCAGTTCTCTGATTTTTCATATATTTCTTTAAATTAGATGAATGAAAACCAATTATATAGCCCTGTCGGTACCGATTTTTTTTATTCTTATAGGGATCGAACTAGCTTATACTTTTTATAAGAAACTTCAATATTATAGATTAAACGACTCTATTGCCAATTTAAGTCAGGGAATTGGTTCGCAATTGGTTGGGTTGTTTATGAAATCCGTACTTTTTGTCGGTTATATGTATATTTTCGAGCATTGGCGATTGTTCGAAATCCCTAATACCATTTGGACCTGGATCATCCTTTTTATTGGCGTAGATTTTTTTTACTATTGGTTTCATCGCATGAGCAATCAAATAAATGCCCTGTGGGCGGCACACATTGTACATCATCAATCTGAAGAATATAACTTAACTGTTGCGTTACGACAATCGTGGTTTCAAGGCTGGTTTTCTTGGGTTTTCTATCTGCCTTTAGCCTTAATTGGTTTTGATCCCATCATTTTCTTAACATTAAGTTCTTTTAATACGCTTTATCAGTTTTGGATACATACCCGTACCATTAAAAGCATGGGTTTGCTAGAATACATTCTTAACACGCCTTCGCATCATCGGGTACATCACGGTTCAAACCCCAAATACATTGATAAAAACCATGCTGGTACACTAATTATTTGGGATAGACTGTTCGGTACCTTCCAAAAAGAAGAAGAGGAAGTTTATTACGGTATTACCAAACCGTTAGCAAGTTGGAACCCTGTTTGGGCTAATTTACATTATTGGAAAGATTTAATAGAAACAGCAAAGCAATCAGACAATATTACCGACAAGATTAGGGTATTTGTGAAACCTCCAGGATGGTTTCCAGAGAAATTAGGTGGTTTTCAGTTTGCACCAGAAATAGATGCTGTCAATTACCGGAAATTCCATACCGAAACAACTCTTAAAGTGATGGTATATGCGGTTGTACTATTTTTAATTGCCCTAGGGCTTGGCTCGTATCAATTATTTTATTTCGATAAACTCAAGCTATCAACAAATATTTTAATTGCTTCGTTCACAGTGTTAAGCATGTTAACCTGTGGTGCTTTGTTAGAGAAAAAGCGTTGGTTTGTAGCGGTGGAATATGTAAGATATTTATTTGGATTATTTATACTGTATTTCTTATATCACCTAAATTTTAAAATAGAATGGCTTTTAGGATTACTGATCCTTCACGTTGCTACTGCTTTTTATTTTTTCTTCATTAAATCTAAGTACAGAAATGTTTAAAAAATACCCTCAATTTACTTTCGCATTTGCTATTGTTTTTTTTGCTGAAATTATTGCTGTTACAAGTAATATAAGCGAAATGAGATTGGTTACAAAGCCGCTAATTACCGTTTCTTTAATGTTATTTCTTTATTTTACAATTAAGCGTAGAAGTAGATTTACAAGCAAAATAGTAACAGGCTTATTTTTTTCGCTGGTAGGAGATGTGTTTTTAATGTTTGTGAACGTCAATCAACTTTATTTTATGCTGGGTTTAGGCGCATTTTTAATTGCACATTTTTTCTATATAGCTGCTTTTTATTTAGATAGCACTAATAAAATTGAAGTACAGCGCAGATACGTTCTCCCAATTTTTATGGTTTTTGGTTTTTTCTGCTTATCGTACTATTATATATTGCGTTCTCATCTTGGCGCCATGAATGTTCCGGTATTGGTGTATTCATTTACTATTACCATTATGGGCATTATGGCAGCTTTGCGATATGGAAAAACCAATTTTAAAAGCTTTGCATGGATATTGACGGGTGCAATTTTCTTTATTATATCCGATTCAATTTTAGGTTACAACAAATTTGTTGAACGCATAGAAATTGGAGATTTGCTGGTAATGTCTACTTACATGTTAGCGCAATTTTTGATTACAATGGGTACAGTAGAAAGAAAGTATGTGAAAAAGAATTGAAATGTTGGGTTAATTGCGTAATTGGTTATTCGGTTAACTGTAAAACTGCCAACTGAGAACTGTCAAATGAGAATTGAAAACAGCCTACTTTTCTTCCTTATCTAATACAGTAAAAATTTGCACCAATCTTTCGCCATTTTGATCGGTTAAGGTAAGTATGTGTTTTCCGGGTTTTGGGTTTAACGCAATCTGATGATAACTTTTTGTAGTCCCGACATATTCTTCATCAATATGCCAGTAAATAGTTGCGTTACGATCTCTGTGTGCCGCATTAAAAACTACTTTGCCTCTGTTGCCATCAATCTCTAATGGAATATAAACCGACGCATTGGGCTTAGGGTAAACCATTTCCATAACCGAAGTAGTTTCGTTTTGGCAACCGTTCATAAAGGGAGGCAGTAACTTATATTCAGCGTTTTTGGTTTGGTAGTAATACTCCATTGTTGGCGGTAAGATAAACCAACTTTTATGCTTCATTTGGTTAATGCTGTAACATTGGTTAGTAACCTGATATTTTTCGGTCGCATCTAAATGTAGCAGTTTGTGGTAGGGACATAATGTTGTTTTTTCGCCAACTGGCGGAACCCATTGTACTATTTTGGTTTCGCAAATAGGAGAAGCTTTGTAGCCGCTTTGCTTACAAACCACCATTCTTTTCAGTTTGGTTTTAGGCATTTCGAACCATTTCGAAGATGGTAACATCCTAAAAACATCAAACATCAACGGTGCGGCAGCTTCTATGCCTGTGAGCCCGGGCCTTCCTTCGCCATCGGCATTGCCAACCCAAACGCACACCACGTAATTTGGTGTTAACCCTATTGACCAAGCGTCTCTAAAACCAAAGCTAGTACCTGTTTTCCATGCAATGCGTTGCGATGATGAAAACTGTTGCCACAAGCCCTCGTCTCCAGGACGCATTACTTCTTCCATCGCATTAAAGGTTGACCAAATGGTGCCATGATCTAATACGGATATGGGTTCTATTGTTTCTTCAGCTTTTTGTTGTTCTTTAATATAATGAGCAGAGGCATAATCTGCTTTGTTGTATTTACCCTGATAGCTATTATAATGATTTAACGTTCTGGCCATACCTAGGTAGGCATTACTCAAATCCCACATGGTAACTTCGCTACCGCCTAAAATTAAAGATAATCCGTAATGGTCTGCAGGTTGGTTTAACGTACTAAAATTGAATTTCTTAAGTTTATCGTAAAAACGTTCATATTTGAATTGTTGTAGCATTTTTACAGCTGGAATATTTAGCGATCGGCTTAATGCCTTATTGGCTGGTATGGCACCATCATAACCTAAATCGAAATTTTGGGGCGAATAACCTCCAATTTGGGTGGGTACATCGGGAATTAAAGTTTGGGGCAAAATAAAACCATCATTTAACATACTTGCATACAAAATAGGTTTTAAAGTACTTCCAGGGCTTCGCCTAGCACTAATCATGTCTACATGGCTTTCCATTTCTTTTTGCCTGGGCAAATAACAATTGCCTACATAACTTACTACATTTCCATTTTTTACATTGATTACTAAAGCGGCTAAATTATTTATACCATTTGCTGCAAATTTTTGATGGTATTGATAAATAACTTGATTTAATTCTTGCTGTAAATGGATGTCAATGGTAGAAGTGATTCTAGTACTTGCAAGGCCTAGTGTTCTCATTTCATCCTTAAATCTATTTAATAAATGCGGTGCGTGTTGTGGTAGTGGGAGCGGAGCGGTAGGAATTGGTTCGGCTTTTGAAAGTTGTGCCGTAGCCCGATCTATGATTTTCTCCTCTACCAGCTTATCCAGTAGGTTATTTCTTTTGATGATTAATCTGGTTGCATTTTTACCAGGGCGCACCAATGATGGACTGTTAGGCAGCACGGCTAAAGTTGCCATTTCTCCCCAAGATAACTGTTCTGCTGCTCTACCATAATAGCGCCAGCTTGCAGCTTCTAATCCCACTACATTACTTCCAAAAGGAGCGTTGGCAGCATACAAGGCCAGAATTTCTTCCTTAGAATAGCTAAATTCTAACCTTACCGCTAACCACATTTCTACCAATTTTTGCGAGATGGTGCGTTGCTTTTTTCGAGACAACCTTATTACCTGCATACTTAACGTACTAGCGCCACTAGCTACAGATTTTGCTCGTATATTTTGGCGAATGGCTCTGCCAATTGCAATAAAATCGACTCCAAAGTGACGGTAAAAACGCTTATCTTCAAATGTGGTGATGCATTTCGCAAACTTATCAGGTACACTATCTGCTACAGGAAACCGCCACTGCCCATCTTTTGCTATCGAGGCACTTAGTAATTCGCCATTGCTGGCTTCTAATACATAAGAAGTTGGGGTAATGAATAATGGTTTTGGTAACGAAAATAAAAAGAACACAAACAAGGTCACGAATATCACATCGGTATAAACAATTGCTTTGATTTGCTTTTTCATTTCTAATTTGAACCACAAACATACCAAGAAGACAAAGTGTTTAATCTGTGACCTTGGTGTATTTGCGGTTATTTATTTATTACTAGGGTAACAATCTCTAATTCTCTTTGATATATACCAAAGGAGGTACTAACATGGAAAAAATAATTACTTTAATCAAGTTTTCGGCGGGCTTTGTACGCTTTATCTTTACCAATGTTTGGCCTAGGATATGAGCTAATCTTTTTGCGTCATTTCGACGAGAAACGAGGAGAAATCTATCAGATAGTTAGATTTCTCCCTAAGGTCGAAATGACGATGAATAGACTACTTCGTTACCTCAACCCAAAAGCCGGCCTTAGAGGCGCTAATATTATTGTTATACATCGCTTCGCATTGCACATTAGACAAATAGAACCTACCCAAATAAGAAGCATTAAGTAATACCCTAAACGTCTTGGTTTCATTTTCTCTAAGATTGAAATAGGTAAGAACCCTATCATCTCTGATATCCTGGTAATCGTAGGTTGATGTAGCAAAGGCGCCTTCGTTATCATGCAGTCTGGTATTGATGATCTCCCAACCCGAAGGGAATATTTGTGTTAAAGCCATTTGCTCATACAAGCCTTGTCTGCCAGTATTTTTTACAGTTACTTCTGCATAGAAATCTTGTCCTTGTTTTAATTGCTCCGGATTTAGGTCTTGCCCTTTCATATTCTTGTAACTTACTTCCATTTGTAAAAGATCTGGATTATTGGGCAAGAAATCATTTTGTCCAGTTGCTGGACGACCTTGAACAATTAATCTCGCAAAAAGTACGCCGCTAGTTTTGTTGGTAATACTTGCTTTGCGTCCTTTGAAATTAATTGGAATACTACTATAATATTCTTTACTATTTACCGAGCCCTTAGCTCCGTCTAATACATATTGAAAATTTAGCTGTTTCGAAGATTTCTGCTCTCCACAGAATTTCGCTATGGCCAATAAACTGTAAGCCGTAGTCTGGGTGCTATACCATTGGTCTTCGCCTAATTTAGCTGCTACTTTATTCAGTAATTGTAAAGCCCTATTTTTCTGACCCATTAAAGTAAGCGTCTCCATAATCATCGCCTGATCTCTTAAATCTGAACCGTACGTGCCGCCTAACTGTTGGTACGCTTCAACTTCAGTAGCTAAACCTCTGATTAAACTACTAGCTGCACCAGTTTGCCCCGCCAGTTGATAGGCGGCGGCCAATCTCCATTTTGCCGCGTCGGTTAAGTATTCGAAAGCCCTTAATCTATTCATGGCTGCCATTTCTGGCTTTTTGGCTAAGGCTAGTACGTATAATCGGTACGCTTGGCTTAAATCTCCGCCGTAAAAATTGTTGGCATTTGGTGTCCAATTATTTGCCTTGCCTTTTAAAAAGCGTACTAATCCATCATATAAACCTACGGGAAGGGCATAACCACTTTCCTGAGCTTCAATTAAAAAGTGTCCAGCATAGTTGGTTCCCCATTCATCAGCAGTTGGGTTGCCTGGCCAATACGCTAAGCCACCATCTGTAGTTTGGAAGCCTTTTAGCTTGTTAATTCCCGCTTTAACGTTACGCTCAATTTGTGCTTTTTTCTGCTCACTTAATGCCGAAAGCCTATCCAAGTAAAGTTGAGGAAACACACCAGAGGTAGTTTGCTCTACGCAACCGTGCGGATATTGAATTAAATAGCTAATTCGTTTTTCTAAATTAATGGGAGGTATGGACGATACTTCCAAACTTCCACTATTTGTACCATTAGTGCCAATAGCGGCGTAGTCTGTACTCCAACTTTGGTTAGGTTGTACTACCGCAGAAATTACATTGGTAACCATTGGATTTGGATTTCTAATGTCCAATTCTACATCGGTGACAGTTTTTTCTGATCCGCTTTGCGCAATAATCTTAATTTTAGCAATACCCGTATTAGTTGGTGCGGTAACATTAAAGTAAGTCAGCTGATCGCCAGCTTTGGCAAAACTCAAGTTTTGTCTGTTGGTTTGGTTAATACGCAAATTGCTGGTTTGCAAACTTACCGAAACTTTCTTAATGTTATTATTGGTGGCAAAAACATTCACTGGTAATGTAAATGTTTCACCTGGGCCAATTACTCTTGGTACCGAAGCCAGCAGCATAATCGGTTTTTTCACTTCTACCGCTTTTTCGGCATTTCCGTAAGCACCATCATTAGCTGCAACCACCATTACTTTTACCGAGCCAATATATTGCGGTAGTTTAAATTTATGCGTTTTCTTTTCGCCCTTGGCTAATTGGTAAGGCCCCATAAATTTAACTACAGGTTTAAACCTATTAGCTTTTGCAGGATTGATGTTTTTATTAATAGCTCCATCACCGCCGATACTTAAAATCCTTTCTAAATTTCCACCCCAAGCGCCTAATACCTGATCAAATAAATCCCAAGTCTTTACACCTAAGCCTTCTCGAGCGTAAAAAGAAGCATGAGGGTTGGGAGTTTGGAAACGAGTAAGATCCAACAAACCTTCATCTACGATAGCAATGGTATAGGTCATTGCTTTGCCATTGGCCTCGCTAATAGCTAAGCTGCTTTCGGTTTCTGGTCGTAGTTCTTTAGCTATTGCAATTTGAGGTTTTAAAATGGTTTCTGGGTTTTCGATACTCAACGGAATAGCTCCGTACATCCTAATAGGCATATCGTTTACCGTTTGGCTATGCGGTTGCAGCAAGGTTACGTTAGCAAAAACATTAGGTGTCATGTTTTTATCAGCCTTAAAACTAATTTGCGTTTGGCCTTTTTTGGTATCAGCCCAGAAAGTTTTTACCACTCTGCTACCATTTTCTATAGATACTAAAGCCCTGCCGTTTTCTGGCGACGGAACAGTTAAGGTAATTTCGTCGCCAACATTGTATTTAACTTTGTTTGCGGTAAAAGATAACATAGCCGCCTCGGTTGGATTGCTACCTTGTTCGCGTTGCGCCCATCCTGGCCAATCGATGTAAACTTCTCTAGCTGCAAAATGGCCACCGCCATAAGTATTGCCCACCACAATTAAATAGCGACCCCATTCAGGTTCGTCAATTCTTAAATTCCATTTAGCTTTGCCATTTTGCATCTCTAGCTGTTCAGATCTGATGAGTTTATTGTACTCGTTCTGTGTAAAGTTGGCATAGTTTTCTTGGTTGTTTTGTTCCCACCACCAGCGCCATTGTACTTTATACAAAGCTACCGTAACTGTTTTATTGGTATTCAACAAGGCACCATCTCTATTTACGTTTACAATATCCACCTCATGGTCTTTTCCCGTTACCAACATTCCCGTCATCTTATCGCCTTGCGGAGATTTGATGCCAAAATAATTGTCGTAAACGTGGTAGGGGATACTGAAATTATCGATACTGAAATTGCCTCCTGGTTCAAAAACTTTAGTAGTGATATTTGCTCTTAGTATACCCGGAGCAGCCATTTGATCGTTTAAGTTGGTATTTACTGTAGCTACGCCAGCTTCGTTTAATGTGCCTTCAAATACAGTTTTTAACTGCGTATCAAACTGCACAATAGGGTTATCGAACGAATAATCTTTAAATTTCGGGAATGAGGTTTCGCCTTTGCTTAAATTGATATCGACCTTGGCTTTTAGATTTTGGGCAGGTGTACCAAACAACCATTTAGCCGATAAGGTAGCAGCAGAAACCCTTCCGTTACCCAAATATTTTTTACCTCCCAAATCAAAATTAATTTTGATGCGATTAGGCGTAACTGTTTCTATTTTAAGGTTTTTGTTAAAAGTAGCGCCACCGGCTTTAAATTTAGCCTGCCATCCGCCAGTTGGCGCCGTATTTTCTGTGGCGGTTT
This sequence comes from Pedobacter ureilyticus, assembly GCF_005925345.1. Classification (GTDB taxonomy): domain Bacteria; phylum Bacteroidota; class Bacteroidia; order Sphingobacteriales; family Sphingobacteriaceae; genus Pedobacter; species Pedobacter ureilyticus. Next base: position 7,047 of record NZ_SSHJ01000035.1, on the reverse strand, counting down.
TAAAAGTGTAAAAACCATTTAAAGGTTTGGTATTACTTTGTTTTTTAACCAATTGCCCTTTAGGGTTATATAATTCAAAAATTACAGGGTAATTGGCAGGGAGTTTACCCAGCTTATCTTCTAATATAAATGATAAATAGATGCTGTCGCCTGGTCGCCATACGCCGCGTTCGCCGTAAATGAAACCTTTTATGCCATTTTGCACTATCTCTCCGCCAACATCAAACCTAGATAAAGGCAGCGAATTACCATCATCTAGTTTTAAATAGCCACGTTCGGCACCATTTTTAGCTACCAACAAAAATGGTTTTCTTTTTAAAGAGAAATTAGCCATACCATCGCCATCGGTTTTAACGGTGGTTAGCACTTGTTTTTGGTAATCTAGCAGCTCAATACTTACGCCACTTAAAGGTTTAGCTGATAATAAATCAGTGGCTACTACCAACATACTTTCATCGTTTCCGCGTTTGGCAATTAAGCCAATATTTGACGATAGTAAATTCCGGTGTGCCCATCTTTCGCTGGTGTAATAAGATGGTGTGCAAGGATCTTCCCGATCGCTCCAGCGGTAGCCACGAGGGTAGTAGTTCTGGTAGTTGTTCCAAAAATCGTCATCCTCGTCTATCTTCTCTCCATAATCGTAGCCACCGTACTCACTTTCTTCATCGCTTTCGGTATTTTCATTAGCACTGTTTTGTGCACAATTGTATAAGGCGTAAGATCGCTTAAACATGATACTAACGCGGTACATGGCGCCAGGTTCGGTTTTAATCAGCTTGTCTAAATCGAGTGTGAACCGGTTTTTTCTACGAAGATCTAAAGATTTATCTTCGCTTAAATGGATGGTTTTTTGTAAAATAGGTTTGGCTACACGACGTAATTCGTTACCTTCTTTGTAGTTGTTTACCTGAAAAAACTGAGGAATGTTATCTTGGAAAATTTTGATAATGGTAACATCTACAGCTTTTAGATTTACAGCTTCGAAAGGTAATACTAACTTGCCCGAATTGGGGAGGATGGTACCTGCACCGGCAATGGTTACCGCAGGTTTTTTGTTCTCAAAAATAAGGTTTGCACTTTTAGCAGCTTCTAAGTTTTTACCATTGATGTTGGTTACCGAACTGTTGATTACCACGTTGTAATTGCCTTCTAAAGCATCTGGTGCATAAACCTTAATTTGGCTGCCATCTATGGTAAAGCGCAAATCACTTACGTTGCCAATATTGATTAGCCCTGCCAAATCTTGCGTTACGCTTACCGGCTCAGAACATTGGATTAAAACATAATCTTCTTCTTTTTGTATCGCCTTAATGGCTAATACTTTGAATACATTTTTAGCAGGAATTTCAAGTGTTACCTCGCCATTATCATCATCGGCTTCAATCCCCTCGCCATCCCAGTTAAGGGTTAAACTGGCATTGGTTTTTTGGATACTATCTATGGTAAAGGTAGAAGTTTGCTTTTGCGGGTTATGGTTCCACTTAATACTTAATTTTTGGGGAGAGTTTAGCGTTAAGGTTTTCTCAATTTTTTCTGTGTCTTCTACATCAGAAGTGGTTATTTCTCCTGTTAACTTCATTAAGTTTAAAGACGTATTATTTTGAGAAACTAAACCATTTTCGGTGAAAGCCAATCCGGGCTTAATTACCTTAAAGTCAAATTCAAATTCTTCCAGTTTTTCTTCGACAGGAAATATTTTAGACAAATTTAGGGTTGCTTCATACTTCTGATCGGGCTCTAAGTTCTCATCTGGGCGAAACTCCAAAGTTTGTGCATCAATCCAATAGGTTTTTCCTTTAATAGAAGGAGAGAAGTCGAACAGTTTTTTGTCGGTTTCTCCTAAATCGGTGGTATTGCTTACCGAGTTGGCCAAATGTACCCTAATGAAACTTTTCTTAGATACAATACCCGAAGTGTAGGCATCAATATATTTGGCAAATTGGGAATGATCTTGTTTCTTATCTTTTTTCAGTAAAAAGTAACCGGCAACAATGGCAGATAAAACAAGAACAACAATAACGATTACTTTTAAAGTAGGTCGTTTGGGAGCGATAACTGGTGAGTTTTGTTGGTTCATACGCTAAATAGACTTTAGATATGAAGATAACGAAAAAAGAATAGATTTGTTGGGGATAGAGATTATTTGTTTAAAGTTCAGTTACGGATTTGTTTTTTCAATTATTCTCGTTGATTTAAACTAAAGCATCGAGCAAGTGAACCAATCGACTATTTGATCATCACTCCAGGCTTATTCAGCACCGGAATTCTCATCAGGTTTTCATCAACAATGCTTTCTGGCAAAAAAATGAATTTCTTATCATAAATGGTGCTACCTATATAATAACTAAGCCAATATTCATTAGTTAGGCCAAAAACAGCTGGGTCAATGGCTTCTACGCCGGCCGAGCTTTGAGCCGCAACATCGCCTATAAAATGCCTTAGCAATGACGTTTTTACTTGTTTACCGTCTTTTTCGCCGTAACCTTTAGAGGTAATCAAAACGTTGGTGATAGGTTCGTTCTTGAAATTGACAAGGTATACCGTCCAGTTTTTTACTTCTGGGGTTTCGCTCATTAAAACAATAGCAATGGCAACGTCTTCTACAATATTTTCGGGTAAGTCTTTCTTCATCTAGAGTAAGGATAAAGGAGCAAAGAACAAGGATAAAGGAGCAAATATAGAGGAATAAATATCAAGAGATTAATAACCCCAGTCTTTATTCCTTGTTCCTTACTCTTTGTTCTTAATTGTTACTTTTTCTTCGCTACTGCTTTCTTTTTAGCTGGAGCTTTTTTCTTTACATCAAACGCCTTTGGCGATTGTTCTACAATCAGTTTCTTAACTTCCTCTAACGAGATTTCAGCTAGCTCTTCTGCGGTATATTTCCCTTTGGTTTTGGGGTTGTTTTTTAACTTAAGCATTTCCTTTCCGAAACGGATAAATGGTCCCCAGCGGCCGTTCTCGATAGCAATTTTTTCACTTTCCCACTGCTGTATGTAACGATTGTTCTCTTTCTCAATCTTTTTCTCAATCAGTTCTTTAATATCATTTGCAGAAAGCGCATCAAAATTGTAAGCTTTAGGAACATTGATGAATAAATTATTCCATTTAATGAAAGGACCAAAACGCCCTGTGCCTTTCGTTACTGGCAAACCTTCGTAAGAAGCAACAGGTGAATCAGCAGTTATTTTTTCATCGATAATTTCGATAGCTCTAGCTTGATCTACACTTAGCGGATCTTCGTTTTTAGGAATAGAAATAAAAGTATCTCCCCATTTTACATAAGGGCCAAAACGACCAATACCCACGGCAACTTCTTTACCTTCATAATCTTCCAATTGAAACGGAAGTTTGAATAAATCTAAAGCGTCTTCTAGTGTAATAGTACCAACGGACTGTGCCTTGGTTAAACTTGCGTAACGAGGTTTCTCTTCCTCATTATCACTTAGCTCGCCAATTTGTACCAGCGGACCAAAACGCCCAACTTTGGTATACACATTTTTACCTGTTGTAGGATCTGTACCTAGCAAACGCTCTCCAGTAGCTCTGTCTGCAGTTTCTATAGTAGTTTCTACCTCGTTATGGAATGGTTTGTAAAACGAATGAAGCATATCTGTCCATTCTTGTAAACCTTGGGCAATCTCATCAAACTGTTTTTCTACCTTAGCAGTAAAGTTAAAATCTACGATACCTTTAAAGTGCTCTACCAAGAAATCGTTAACCACTTCGCCAATATCGGTAGGGAAGAGCTTAGCTTTTTCGGCTCCAGTAATTTCTGATTTTTGCTGCTTACTGATTTTGCCATCAGTTAACGAAAAAGCGAGAAAATCTCTCTTTTTACCGTCCTTGTCTTCTTTAACGACATAACCTCTATTTTGTATGGTAGAAATAGTTGGTGCGTAAGTAGAAGGTCGGCCAATGCCTAATTCTTCTAATTTTTTCACCAAACTGGCTTCAGTATAACGTGCAGGCGGCCTAGAGAAACGCTCAGTAGCCAACATTTCTTTTAAAGAAAGTAGTTGTCCTACAGACAAAGGCGGTAGTAAGTTATTTTCGTTCTCATCATCTTCATCGTCCGTAGATTCTAGATAAACCTTTAGAAAGCCATCAAATTTTAATACTTCGCCTGCTGCACTAAAAATTTCCTTTCTACTACTTACCCCTATATCAACTGATGTTTTTTCAAAAACGGCTTCGCTCATTTGAGAGGCGATGGCTCGTTTCCAAATCAGCTCATATAGTCTTTTTTCGGCGTTATCGCCATCGGTGGTATGTCTATCAAAATAAGTAGGGCGTATGGCTTCGTGAGCTTCTTGTGCACCCGCAGATTTGGTTTTGTAAACTCTTGGTTGGTGGTATTGGTTACCGTAGGCCGATTTAATTTCGGCAGCGGCAGCAGCAATGGCAGTTTCTGATAAGTTTACCGAATCGGTACGCATATAAGTGATTTTACCATTTTCGTACAGCCGCTGTGCAATTTGCATGGTTCTGGCTACTGAATACCCCAATTTTCTGGAAGCTTCTTGTTGTAGCGTAGAAGTGGTAAATGGTGCCGCCGGATTTCTCTTTGCAGGCTTAACCTCTAAATTATTTACCTTAAAGTTGGCATTTATACAATCTTGAAGAAATTTCTCTGCTTCTTCAGCTTTTTCAAAACGCTGAGGTAACTCTGCTTTAACAATTTCTCTGCCTTTTCCGGTGGTAAATTGTGCCGTAATTTTAAATGCAGCAGCACTGTTAAATTTATTTACTTCACGTTCTCTATCTACAATTAACCGTACAGCAACAGATTGCACACGACCAGCAGATAAAGAAGGCTTTACTTTTTTCCAAAGCACAGGAGAAAGTTCAAAACCCACCAAACGATCTAAAACCCTACGAGCTTGTTGTGCGTAAACCAAATTATAGTCTATACCTCTAGGCGTTTCAATGGCTTTTAGAATGGCAGGCTTGGTAATTTCGTGAAATACGATACGCTTAGTGTTCTCTTTCTTTAATCCCAAGGTTTCAAATAGGTGCCAAGAAATAGCCTCTCCTTCGCGGTCCTCATCGGATGCTAACCATACCGTTTCGGCTCCCTTGGCTAGTTTTTTTAATTCGGCTACCACCTGTTTTTTATCGGCTGGCACTTCATAAGTTTGCGAAAAATCATTGTCCACATCAATTCCCATGTCGCCCTTAACCAAATCACGAATATGGCCATAGCTAGATTTCACTAAAAAATCTTTTCCAAGATATCCTTCTATGGTTTTCGCTTTTGCGGGAGACTCTACTATCAATAAATTTTTTGCCATTAATTAGGGATTTTGTGCAAATAAAACTATAATATCCCCGAATATCAAAATTGATGGCGTTTTTTTTAAAGAAAAATAATTGTAGTGTTAATCGGTTAACCATGTAATTGGTTAATTTATGTCTATTGTTCGATTGTTATGATGTGGATTATCCGTAAACTCGGTTAATTATACATCTACTAATTGAAAAATGTTGAAGCAAAAGCGAAAAATCTTTCGTAGTACGGGCGAAAAATCTTTCGCACGCTACTTCCAGCTTGCCAATTCCATTTTATATTTATAGCCTCTAGTGATTACACCGGTATTTATATTTTTATCAACGGCTTTTACTTTTTTAACTACCAGACCAATATTTTTGGCATAAGTTTCATCGTAAATATCTTCTCTAATTAAATTAACTTCATTGTATTGCTGAATGGCAATGGTAGAATCTAAATTGTTGGCTGCAATAGTTAGGGGAACATCTAAATCTTTTACCTCATGTGGCCAAGCACCTAAATCATTATAAAGATTGCCGTTCCAAGTAGATTGTAGCGTAGGCGGAAATACCAATCTCACATACCTTTTATTGTCTAGCACTTCTTCGGCACGGTTACTGATGATTTTTCTAACGATAACTTTTTGAAAAAACCAGTCATCGGTATCGGTTTTCTTAAATCGTTCTATTCTAAACGCTTCGTTACCTTGGGCATCTATAAACTTATTGGTAGTAATATCTTTTAGTTGGAAAATGTAATTGGTGGTAGAGTTATTGAAGTTGTTGTACACGGTAGAGTCTACATTATATATTACTTCGGCGCCAACATTTAGCGGGAAATAGTTATATTTCATCTCTGGTTTAGGCTCGTTGTTTGATTTATTGCACGAAAACAAACTAAACGATACAACAAGCAGAAAACTAAAATGGTATAATATTCGAGTTGATTTCATCGAATCAAATATATAAAAACACCTTTGATATTTCTTACTTTACCTATCGGGAGAAAATATTAATGATGTAGGTGAACCATTTTCTCTCTATATTCGTTTAATAAATTAAATTTTAAAAATTATGATTAATACATTATTGATATTTTTTGGCTTGTTTATAGCACCAAACCCACCAAAAGACATTTATGGTTTTTCTTTTAAAACGTTAGATGGCAAGGAAGTAAAGCTTGCTAAGTTTAAGGGTAAAAAGATTTTAATTGTAAATACTGCTTCTAAATGTGGCTACACTAAGCAGTACGAAGATCTAGAAAAATTGCATAAACAATACGGTAAAAACGTGGTGTTAATTGGCTTTCCGTCTGCAAACTTTGGTGGACAGGAGCTTGGAACCAATGCAGAAATTAAAGAATTTTGCTCAAGTAAATTTGCGACTACCTTTTTAATTGCCGAAAAAAGCGATGTGAAAGGAAAGGATATTTCTCCATTGTTTCAATATTTAACCTCGCAAGCCAACCCAGATTTTACTGGCGATATCAAGTGGAATTTCGAAAAATTCTTGATCAATGAAAAAGGCCAACTGGTACATCGTTATCGTTCTGCGGTAAAACCTTTAGATGAGCAAATTGTTAAGAATTTTTAATTTCTTGTCATTCTGAGGAACGAGGAATCTGTTGTGAAATAGATTCCTCATTTTTTTATTAACTAACGTATTCTAGGATTATGATAAAAGCAAATTAAATTCAAAATATATTTCCATCAAGCTGCTTTTATATAGTTTTCCACATATTTTTGTTTTCTTTTTACCACGGCGAACATTCTAAGT
>NZ_SSHJ01000034.1:1613-41626 GCF_005925345.1 Pedobacter ureilyticus | reverse complement strand
TATATAGTGCAGCCCCGACCCTTACTTAACGTCCTTAATACGCATCTTAGTTTTCAACACTGCCAGAACCCAATTTCAAACAATCATAAAAAGGATAATGATACAATATTTAACCAAAGGTGAGTTACGAGTTTTTGTATTTGTTTATCAGCAGCTTACGCTTTTAGTTGTATTGGAATGGTCTTCATTTCGAGCGTAGTCGAGAAATCTTTGGGTCATTTATCAGAAATTATTCCTCTATAGATTTAGCTTTGCTTTCTTTCAGTTCTCCACTTGCTTCGCTGCGGTCGAAATGACGAAATGTACAAAAAAATCCTCCAAGAATTAACTTGAAGGATTTTATTTTCGATTTCAGCTTTAGTCTTTCAGTTAAAAGCCTAATTAAGCATCAATCTTCGCATATTTTGCATTACGCTCAATAAATTCTCTCCTTGGCGCAACTTCATCGCCCATTAACATAGAGAAAGTATGATCGCATTCTGCAGCATTTTCTATAGTCGCCTGCATTAAGATACGACGAGCAGGATCTAAAGTAGTTTCCCAAAGTTGCTCCGCATTCATTTCTCCCAAACCTTTATAACGTTGGATATGTACACTTTCTTCTTTACCCGCACCTTTTAAACGTTGTATTGCAGCATCACGTTGGCAGCCCCGACCCTTACTTAACGTCCTTAATACGCATCTTAGTTTTCAACACTGCCAGAACCCAATTTCAAACAATCATAAAAAGGATAATGATACAATATTTAACCAAAGGTGAGTTACGAGTTTTTGTATTTGTTTATCAGCAGCTTACGCTTTTAGTTGTATTGGAATGGTCTTCATTTCGAGCGTAGTCGAGAAATCTTTGGGTCATTTATCAGAAATTATTCCTCTATAGATTTAGCTTTGCTTTCTTTCAGTTCTCCACTTGCTTCGCTGCGGTCGAAATGACGAAATGTACAAAAAAATCCTCCAAGAATTAACTTGAAGGATTTTATTTTCGATTTCAGCTTTAGTCTTTCAGTTAAAAGCCTAATTAAGCATCAATCTTCGCATATTTTGCATTACGCTCAATAAATTCTCTCCTTGGCGCAACTTCATCGCCCATTAACATAGAGAAAGTATGATCGCATTCTGCAGCATTTTCTATAGTCGCCTGCATTAAGATACGACGAGCAGGATCTAAAGTAGTTTCCCAAAGTTGCTCCGCATTCATTTCTCCCAAACCTTTATAACGTTGGATATGTACACTTTCTTCTTTACCCGCACCTTTTAAACGTTGTATTGCAGCATCACGTTGGGTATCATTCCAAGCGTATTCAAAATCTTTACCTTTTTTAACCTGATAAAGTGGTGGCGCAGCAATATAAACATAACCAGCTTCAATCAATGGTTTCATGTAACGGAAGAAGAAAGTCAAGATCAACGTAGTAATGTGAGATCCATCGATATCCGCATCCGTCATGATTACGATTTTGTGGTAACGTAATTTGGTAAGATTTAAAGCTTTATCATCTTCTTCGGTACCAATACTTACACCTAAGGCCGTAAACATATTTTTAATCTCGTCGTTCTCGTAGATTTTATGCTCCATAGCCTTTTCTACGTTTAAGATTTTACCCTTTAACGGCAAAATAGCCTGAAAATTACGATCACGACCTTGTTTGGCGGTACCACCCGCCGAGTCGCCCTCTACCAAAAACAATTCGCATTTTTCTGGATCACTGTCCGAACAATCGGCCAATTTACCTGGTAAACCAGAGCCGCCCATTACACTCTTACGCTGCACCATTTCGCGAGCTTTACGAGCGGCCGCTCTAGCCGTTGCGGCTAAAATCACCTTATTGATGATCATTTTAGCTTCCTTAGGATTTTCTTCTAAGTAATTACCTAAAGCTTCACCTACGGCAACATCCACTGCACCCATTACTTCGCTATTCCCTAGCTTTGTTTTGGTTTGTCCTTCAAATTGTGGTTCCTGCACTTTTACAGAAACTACGGCGGTTAAACCTTCTCTAAAGTCATCGCCGGTAATTTCCATTTTAAGGTTTTTTAACAAACCAGACTTATCAGCATAAGCCTTTAAAGTACGTGTTAAACCTCTACGGAAACCTGCAATGTGTGTACCGCCCTCGTGTGTGTTAATATTGTTTACGTAAGAGTGTACATTCTCAGAATAGCTATCGTTATACTGAAAAGCCAACTCTACTGGAATACCGTTTTTAATACCTTCGATATAAATTGGCTCTGGTAAAAAAGAAGCTCTTGTGCCATCTAAAAAGGCCACAAATTCTTTCAAGCCACCATCAGAATGAAAAACTTCTTGGTAAAAAGTTCCGTCTTCTAGTTCTTCACGCTCGTCGGTTAACGTTAAAGTAATACCTTTATTTAAGAAAGCAAGTTCACGCAAACGACCAGCCAAAGTATCGTACTTATATTCGGTAGTTTGGGTAAAAATGGTAGGATCTGGACTAAAAGTTACGATGGTACCTCTTTTATCAGTAGTGCCAACTTCTTTTACATCATACTGCGGAACTCCGATTTCGTATTCCTGCATCCAGATTTTACCTTCGCGGTGCACCTCTGCTTTTAAGTGGGTAGATAAAGCGTTAACGCAACTTACCCCCACCCCGTGCAAACCTCCAGAAACTTTGTAAGTATCTTTATCGAATTTACCACCTGCGTGCAAAACAGTCATTACAATTTCTAATGCCGATTTATTTTCTTTTGTATTGATACCAGTTGGAATACCACGACCGTTATCTTCAACCCGGATAGAGTTGCCTTTTAAAATATTTACATAGATGGTATCTGCATGACCGGCCAAGGCCTCATCAATAGAGTTATCTACAACTTCATAAACCAAATGGTGCAAACCTTTAACTCCGGTATCACCAATATACATCGAAGGACGCTTACGAACTGCCTCTAAACCTTCTAAAACCTGTATATTATCTGCCGAATAATTAGAGTTTGGATTTTTTTCTTCGCTCATATTTATGTGAAAAATTAAGAATCAAAAATACGCAATTTTTATGGATTTCGCCCTATTGTGGATAACTATTCGGGTGTTAAAATCGTCTTCAAAACACTGAAATCTAAAGCCTTTGAAAAGGCTTTTATCTGCCTAATTCAAATATTGTTTGGACTTTGACAAATGATTAATGGCGACCTAATTTAGGATGTTCGGTTTTGATTTTTATATTTGTTGAAATTTACAAAAACAGAATGAAACTAAACACAGTAAAATTTAGCGGCTTAGCTACTGCAATCGCCATCGTTTCTATCATGAGCGCTTGCGGAAATAAAGAAACAAAAACCGAAGGAACAGCAACAAAACCAGCTGTAACTGTAGATGCGAATAAAGATAAAATCGTTTTCGTTGATTCGGATTCGCTTTTGAACCAATACGAGTATTTTAAAGTGCTCAAAACTAAAATGGAAGCTAAAGGTAAAGCCGCTGATGCTGACCTTAAAGCTAAAGGACAGGCTTTTCAACGCGATATGCAACAATATCAATCGCAAGCAAATGGTATGACTGCCGAGCAAAGAGCTGCGACAGAAGAAAGATTGGGACGTAAACAACAAGAATTACAAGCTTATCAACAAAATGCTGGTGCAGCTTTTCAGAACGAGCAAGCTAAAGAACAAGAAGCACTTTACAATAAAGTTGCCGATTACTTAAAAGGATATGCAAAAGAAAAAGGCTACAAAATGGTTTTGAAGTACCAAAAAGGAATGGGCGATATTCTTTTTGCTGACGAAAGCTTAGATGTAACTAAAGAAGTAATTAAAGGCTTAAACGAAGCCTATAGCAAAGAGAAGAAATAAGGTTTTTCTTGCAAAAGAATTAAAGTCTCGCACAAAGCGGGACTTTTTTTTATGTCTTTTGTTGCCATTGCGAGGCACGAACAATCTTTAAGCACAAACCGGCTTAGCAGGATTTTTCATTACTTTGCTTTAATATTTTATAGTATCCAAGCTTACTGCACAGGTGCTTCTCGCCTCGCAATGACGATTTGAAGAAGCCTGTAACATCGAACAACTTTTCATCATCTAAGATGTTGTTAAAGCAGAGAATGAACAAATATCAACAACAAATAGAACTAGAACTACATTTTTGGAAATTGGAAGTGATGAAAAAACCATCGCTTATGGGGAATATCGCCACGAAATTTCAAACCAAAATTAATAGCTACATTCCGCAAAAAGTACATAAAGCCATTACCGCTACCATTAAACAAATGGTAAAAGCCGTGTTATTCGGATCTGAGCTTACCAGTTCGGATATGCCGCCAGAAGAAATGAGTTTAATGCACCGCGAAGCGTTGATAAAATCAAAAATAGAAAACTACTGCAAAACTGGCGCCGCCGAAGGTGGCATTACCGGTGCTGGTGGTTTTTTAATGAGCATGGCTGATTTCCCGATATTGATTGGCATTAAACTTAAATTGCTTTATGAAATTGCTGCCCTGTATGGCTATAACACCAGTGATTTTAGAGAACGTTTGTATATTCTACATATTTTTCAACTTACATTTTCTAGCCAAATAGGCAGTCAGAAAACACTTGCTCAAATAGAAAAATGGGATGAAAAGCTTTTCTTACTTCCCGAAAATGGGGATGGTTTCGATTGGCAAACCTTCCAGCAAGAATACCGTGATTACATCGACTTAGCGAAACTTGCCCAATTAATTCCTGTTGTTGGGGCGGCAGTAGGTGCCGTGGCCAACTATCAGCTCATTAAAAAGCTAGGCAAAACCGCAATGATGTGCTATAGAATGAGAAAATTAGATATTGATCAAAGAATTGATTTAAACCCTAAGAAATAAAGCTTTTTTACAATGCCGCTTTTACCAAATAGGGCAAAATCTCTTTCTGAAAAGTGACAAAGTTTTTGCGCACATCCGAATCGCTTACCGAAGTAAATGCGAATGAAAACACAATGCTCTTACTGGCCTTTAACAAAAATGCCAAGCCCCCTCTGCGGGCGGGATTATTTTTAAAGTGATCTAGCTCTAGATAGGCAGATAGCAACAATGCCTCTAACTGATCGGAAAGATGTTTCAAAAACTCTTGCGAATTGGCGTTCTCACGTACAAAATCCCATCCTATAAACTCGTTACAGGCAGTAAATGAAAGACGGCAGGTTTTCATTACCAAAGCTTTTAAATGCTCTTCTTCGTTAGCAAATTTTACCTTGTTAGACAAAATCCCATGCAGGTTCACATCAAGATAATCCATTAAAATAAAATCGAGTATCTGCTCTTTGCTTTCGAAATATTTATAGATTGTTGCTTTGGCAATACGTGCTTTTTTAGCGATTTCGTTAACACTGGTTTTATGATAACCGTATTTCCTAAACAGTTCTTTTGCAGCCCTAAGGATACTTTCTTTTATTTTTTCTGGTTCCATTAATTTCTTACTGATAAAGTAATACCCGAGATTACTACGGCATACTTTTTTAGTGCCCGCTCTGCTGGATATTTTTGTGGACTACCATCTAACAACAGAAACTTACCACCTGAGCATGGGTCGGTAGCCGTAAAACCACTGTCATCTGGCGTAACGGCACAAGCTTTTTCTGGGTTTACGGTGCTGCAACGATCAAAAGCTAGGTAAGCGCCCGTAGGCGATTTAACTATCATCAGCCCTGCTACACCTTGATTAGGCACCAAAAGCACATTGTTTTTGGCGTAAATACTAAATTCTTGCAGCGTAACATCATAACGTACTGGATAATCAGGCACAAAATTTTCTTCCTTGCCGCAAGAAGCGAAAAGTAGAAATAAAAATCCTGTAACCAAAATCCTCTTCATGCTTATATAGTTGCTGATTGATACTGTTTCAAGAAACGGACGTCGTTTTCTGAGAATAATCGCAAGTCCTTAATTTCAAATTTAAGGTTAGCAATACGCTCTATCCCCATCCCAAATGCAAAACCACTATATTTTTTACTGTCAATTCCGCAATTCTCTAACACATTCGGATCTACCATACCGCAGCCCAAAATCTCTACCCAGCCACTACCTTTACACATTTGGCAACCAGCGCCCTTGCAGATACTACAAGAAATATCCATTTCGGCACTTGGCTCTGTAAACGGAAAATATGATGGACGGAAGCGTACTTTGGTACCTTCGCCGTATAATTCTTGAACAAAATAGAACAACGTTTGCTTTAAATCTGCGAACGAAACTTTCTCGTCTACGTATAAACCTTCTACTTGGTGGAAAAAGCAGTGCGCCCTAGCAGAAATTGCTTCGTTACGGTAAACACGCCCAGGCATTAACGCTCTAAAAGGTGGCTGGCCAGCTTCCATCATGCGCACTTGTACCGAAGACGTGTGGGTACGCAAAGCGATATCGCCTTTTTCTCCACCTTTTTTGATGAAGAAAGTATCTTGCATATCTCTTGCTGGGTGTTCTTCGGGAAAGTTTAAAGCAGAGAAATTGTGCCAATCGTCTTCAATCTCTGGCCCTTCGGCTACGCTAAAACCTAGTTTATTGAAAATTTCGATAATTTCTCTACGTACAATAGCCAAAGGATGACGCGTACCCAATTCGAAACCTTCGCCCGGAAGTGTCAAATCTAATTGATTACCTTCCGAAGCATCTAGCGAAGCAGAAATAGTTTCGTTTAGTGCTTGATACTTTGCCTCTGCCAATTGTTTAAATTGGTTAAGTACTTTGCCTAATGTTCTTTTCTCTTCTGGAGAAACTGCTTTAAATTCGTCAAAAATATCTTTAATAATACCTTTAGTTCCTAAAAAGCGAATTCTAAATTGTTCCAGCTCGGCTGCATTGCTTGTAGAAAACGTGTTGATTTCTTCGGTATACTGCGTTATTTGGTCTTGTAACATGGGCCAAATATACAGCAATTTATCCTATAATTTTGTCAGAGCGAGTTCAAAAACTTGCATAGTAGTAGAATAAATACGCAAAATGAACCCAAGTTGGGTTTTGTTTACGAAGATTTAGGTTTTGTATTTACTACCAACCAAAAGTATGGACCAGCAATTGTTTCGATTTTAATGTACAAAAACTGGAGCAAAAAAGTTCGTATATTTGTTTGAAGTAAAATTTAATGCCATGACTACACTTACCATCCATATACCCGACAGCAAAGCTGATTTTATTAAACAGCTTTTAAAGGAGCTTGATGTTAAAGTTGAAACTAAAAAAGAAAGCAAAAAAGCTGAACGTAAACCCAATGCAGAAACTATAAAGGCGATGGAGGATGCCAAAAGAGGGAAAACGATGCCTATAACAAATATTAAAGCTTTTTTTGAGAGTATTTAATGTATACACTTAATTACACCAATAAATTCCTTAAGGATTTGAAGCTGATCAAAAAACGATCAATAAAGGATTTTATGCTTGTAGCTAATTTTATTGAAAATGAATTAGCTGTAAAAGGTGCAACTGGGCTTCACAAAAAACACAAAGCGCATAAATTATCTGGAAATTACGCCGACAATTGGGAGTGCCACATAAAGCCAGACTTACTGCTTATCTGGATAGAAATAACTACCGATAACAAAATTAGTCTTATCCGTTTGGGCACCCACTCCGATTTATTTTAAACCATTTTTGCGAGCCTAATTTACACAGTTGGTTGAGCTTTTAAACACCCAACCAACTTGAAAAAAATTACTTAATTACGCCTAGCTCTTTACCTACTTTGGTAAAAGCGGCAATGGCTTTATCTAAATGGTGTTGCTCGTGAGCAGCCGATAATTGCACCCTAATACGAGCTTTGCCCTGTGGCACTACCGGATAGAAAAATCCAATTACATAGATACCTTCTTCGAGCATTTTAGCAGCAAACTCTTGGGCTACTTTGGCATCATATAACATTACCGGAACAATTGGATGGAAACCAGGTTTGATATCGAAACCAGCTTCAGTCATTTTTTCACGGAAGTACTTAGTGTTATTTTCTAACTTATCACGCAAAGCAGTAGTTTCGCTCAACATATCTAAAACAGCAACAGAAGCACCAGCTATAGATGGTGCTAGGGTGTTAGAGAATAAATACGGACGAGAACGCTGGCGCAGCATATCTACAATTTCTTTACGGCCCGAGGTAAATCCGCCAGATGCGCCACCCAAAGCCTTACCTAAAGTACCCGTAATAATATCAATGCGATCCATCACATCGAAATGCTCGTGCGTTCCCCTACCTGTTTTGCCTATAAATCCAGAACAATGCGATTCGTCGATCATTACCAGCGCTTCGTACTTATCTGCCAAATCGCAAATTTTATCCAAAGGAGCCACCGAGCCATCCATAGAAAAAGCACCGTCGGTAACAATCATTCTATGTCTACAATCTTTAGCGGCAATCAGTTGTTTCTCCAAATCTTCCATATCGCAATTTTTATAACGGAAACGCTGCGCTTTACACAAACGGACACCATCAATAATTGATGCATGGTTCAATTCATCAGAAATAATAGCATCTTCTGCACCTAACAAAGGTTCAAAAACGCCACCATTAGCATCAAAAGCCGCAGCATACAAAATGGTATCTTCGGTGCCTAAAAAGTCAGAAATTTTAGCTTCTAATTCTTTGTGAACGTCTTGTGTACCGCAAATGAAACGTACAGAAGACATGCCATAGCCATAATGGTCAATTGCCTTCTTAGCCGCTTCAATCACTTTTGGATGCGATGATAGGCCTAAATAATTATTAGCACAAAAATTAATCACTTCATTACCGGTACTTACTTTAATATCTGCACCTTGTGGCGAAGTAATAATTCTTTCTCGCTTATATAAGCCAGCCTGCTCAATATCAGCAAGTTCCTTTTGTAAAACGGGTTGTAAGGTTTTATACATAATCTTATTTTATAGATTTTGGAACAAATATACTACTTTGGTTGTTTGCAACCTTAGGTACAATACCATCGTCTTCACTTAGAAAGATAAAATTCATGAAAGCCACTAAATTACTCGTAACGCTAACCGCCTTAATTGCAATCTCATTTAACGGCTTTTGCCAACAATTTCAAATCAAAGGAAAAATTACAGATACAGATGGCCAGCCCATCCCCTTTGTTTCGGTATTTGTAAAAGGCACCACTAAAGGTGTATCTGCTAACGTAGATGGTATCTATAGTATCAATGTGGATAGAGGCATCGTCTCGTTAACTTTTACCGTGGTTGGCTTTAAATCGGCAACACACACTGTAGATGTTTTTGACAACATCATAGTTAATAAGACTTTAGAAACAGAACAGTATACCTTAAACAGTGTAGTAATTAAAGCAAATGGCGAAGATCCGGCTTATAAAATTGTGAGAAATGCCATTAAAAACCGGAAAGCATATTTGGAAGAAATTTTTGCCTACAGTAGCGACGTTTATATCAAAGGTGTACAAAAGCTGGTAGGTGCCCCGAAAAAATTCTTTGGCAGAGATATTCAAAAAACTTTAAATCTAGATACCAATAGAAATGGAATATTATACCTTTCCGAATCGCAATCAAAGTTTTCTTACATGAAACCAGATCAGATTAAGGAAGAGATGATTTCTTCGAAGATTTCAGGACGAAATAATGCATTCAGTTTCAACAAAGCTTCGGATATGCGTATCAACTTCTACGAAAACCTACTTCTAGAAAATACAGGGCTTAGCGCCAGAAGTTTCGTTTCGCCAATTGCAGACAATGCGCTTTTCTATTACAAATACAAACTACTAGGTAAAACGGAAGAAAACGGACTCATCATTAACAAAATTGAGGTTACTCCCAAAAGGAAAAATGACCCAGCATTTAGGGGCGTAATTTACATTGCTGATAACATTTGGAGATTAATGGGTACCGACCTTATCCTTACCAAAGATGCGGGTGTTAACCTAATAGATACGTTAAACATTGCCCAGCATTTTATAAAAATTGATAAATATTACATGCCAGGAAATTTGAAATTCGAATTTAACGGCAACGTTTTTGGTTTTAAGTTCGAGGGCTACTTCATTAGTTTTTACAGCAATTACAATATCAACCCAAAATTTGAAAAAGGCTATTTTACGCCCGAAATTTTGAAGATTACCAAAGCCGTAAACAAAAAAGATTCGGCCTACTGGGCAAACAACAGGCCAATTCCATTAACAGAAGAAGAACGTAAAGACTACATTAAAAAAGACAGCATTGCCTTGCGCATGCAGAGTAAGCAATATTTAGACTCTTTAGAGAAAGCAAACAATAACTTTACCTTAAACAAAATACTAATTACCAGTTATTCTCGTAACGATAGGTACGATAAACGCAGTTATACTTTTGATCCTTTAATCCAATCTGCCTTTTACAATACGGTAGAAGGTTTTGCGGTTAAATATGGTGTAACCTATCGTAAAAGATTTGAAGACAATAAGTACTTAACAATTAGACCAGAAGCGAGGTACGGCTTTAAGAATGAAACCTTTACTGCAAAGCTGAGCACCTATTATTACTACAATGCCACCAAACGAGCTGGCGTTGGGCTAAATTTTGGCAACGAAATAGCCGATTTAAACAATTATGGAACAATGAGCCCATTGTCTAACACCATCAATAGCTTGCTGTTTGAGAGAAATTACCCAAAATTTTATAAAAGAGATTTCATAAGCATTTACACACAAAGAGAACTAGCAAATGGTTTGCAAGCTTATTTAGCCTTAGATTATAATAAGAACTACGCACTTACCAACAGCACCTTGTTTAAATTTAGGGATTACGATGATAGGGCGTTTACCTCTAACAATCCGCTTAACCCCGCAGATGATGCTCCGCTTTTCTCTGATTACCAATCTACTGCTATTACGGCTAGTTTAACCTATACGTTCGGGCAAAAATACATTACCCGGCCTGATGCCAAAATATATACTCAGGCTAAGTATCCTCGATTAAATTTAACTTATAAAAAAGGCATCAATGGCGTTCTGGGAGGCGATACCGATTATGACCTGATTACATTTGAAGCCTATCAAGAAAAGATTGGCTTAGGTTTATTCGGCTACACCTCTTTCGTAATTGGCGCAGGCAAATTCCTCAATAGCCAGCAAGTTTATTTTCCAGATTTTAAACATTTTAGAGCTAACCGGGCAACTTTCTTTCCTCCTAACCTCAGAAAATTTAGATTTTTAGACTTCTACCAATACAGTACTAATGATTATTATTTTGAAGCACATCTAGAACACAATTTCTCTGGATTCATTCTCAACAAAATACCTCTTTTAAGAAAATTGAAACTAGAAGAAGTTTTAGGCATTAATTACCTTAACCAACCGCAAAAGAGGAATTACACCGAGTACTACTTTGGCGTTCAGCGCTTAGTGTTTGGCATTAGTTATGGTTTTGCTTTTGATAATGGTAAAAAAGTTGACCAAGGCATTAGGTTTGCTTATAATTTTTAGTTGTTAAATGCTAGAATAATATAGGCTTAACAAAAGCTTTTCGTTATTTTAACGTTATCAATCAAATTTAAAGTCTAAAAATTTAATGATCTGCTATTTTCGATGCTATTTATTGATGCTCTTTTGTTATGTAGCAATGGGTGCATCGGCACAGCAGTTTACACTTACCGGAAAAATAGCGGAAGTAAAAGGTTCTTCGGTACCATTTGCTTCGGTATACGTAAACGCCACTACGCAAGGCACTTCATCTAACATAGACGGGCAATACAAACTAAGTTTACCTGCCGGAAAAACCGAGCTGTTATTTACCGCCGTTGGTTACGATGACAGAAAAGTTACCGTGGTAATGAAAGAGAACACTACATTGGATATTGTGCTGGCACCGAAAATATTCACACTAAATGATGTAATTATCAAGGCCCCAACCGAGAACCGGGCGAATGAAATCATTAAAAAAGTAATCGAAAAAAGAAAAACCTATCTTAACGAGATCGAAGCTTTTTCTTGCGAAGTTTATACCAAAGCCATGCAGAAGCTGCTGAATGCACCAAAAAAGTTTTTTGGAAGAGATGTAGCCACCATATTAGATCTAGATAGCAACAGGCAAGGCATCATTTATCTTTCTGAGGCGGAATCGAAACTTGATTTTAAACAGCGAGATAAAATTAGAGAAGTAATGATTTCATCTAAAATTGCTGGCAACGACAATGGCTTTAGCTTTAACAAAGCTTCTGATTTAAGTGTGAATTTTTACAACAATACCCTATTTCAAGACAAGCTGAGCATTAGAGGCTTCGTATCGCCCATAGCCGATAACGCTTTTGCTTATTATAAATATAAGTTTTTAGGCAGCAGCGAAGAAGATGGTAAGATAGTAAGCAAGATACAAGTGATCCCTAAGCGAAAAAACCTGCCTGTGTTTTCTGGAATCATCTACATCGTTAACGATAGCTGGAGAATTAGCGCCCTAAACCTTTATGTAACTAAAGAAAACGGCATTGAACTGATAGATACGTTAACCGTTCAACAAAAGCTAATTGAGGTGGAGGATGTCTATGTGCCTCAATCTATCCAGTTCAGTATTTCTGGAAAACTATTTGGCTTTAGCTTTTCTGGATATGTAATGGGAGTTTACAAGAACTACGATATCAAGCCTGCTTTTAACAAAAACTTTTTTACCAATGAAATTCTGAAAATAGAAAGATCATCGAATAAAAAAGATCCGTTTTATTGGGAAAAAAACCGTTCGGTGCCACTTACTTTAGAAGAGCGGCAAAACTACCTCAGAAAAGATAGCATTAGTACTTTAAAGTCTTCGCAACGTTACCTCGATTCGGTAGATCACGTTAAAAACAAGTTTAATGCTGGGCAGATATTGGTAACTCCGTATATTTATTACAGAAGCTACAATAAAAAAAGCATTACCTACGACCCCATTGCAACAAGTGTATTTTATAACACGGTAGAAGGCTTAGGCCTAAAATACGCCGTAACTTTGCGTCAAGGATTTGATGAAGGAAAATACTACACCATTAAACCCGAAGTAAGATACGGTTTTGCTAACGAGCATTTCAATGCAAACATCAAATCTAAATACCTATTTGATGCTTCAAGAAATGGAGCTGTTGCACTTGGCTTTGGCTCTGAGGTAGCCAACCTAAGCTCGCAGAAACAAACAAACCTGCTTCGTAACACCATTAATGCTTTGGTATTTGGCAAAAACCCTGCAAAATTTTACGAAAGGAGATTTTTTAACATAGAAGCCTCCAGAGAATTTGCACCAAGTTTCGAACTAAAAGTTAGTGTTGATTATGCCCGTAGAAAAGCCTTGGTTAATGCGAACCTAAAAAGTTTTAGAAGCGAACCCAATTTCACTTCTAACAATCCGTTTGCCGCCGAAGACGAGAACAGTTTGTTGTTTCCTACGCATAAAGCGCTGGTAGTAAGTGGCACTTTGGCCTATACTGTTGCCCAAAAATATATCAGTAGGCCAGATGGCAGGTTTTATATGGAAAGCAATTACCCACGAATAGAAGTAAACTACAAGCGAGGTTTAAGAGGTGTATTTGGCTCTTCGGTAGATTATGACTTTATAGGTGTAGAAATTTATCAGAAGAAAATCCATTTTGGAATGTTCGGAAAATCATCCATATTGTTAGGTGCGGGTAAGTTTCTTACCTCAAAAAGCTTAAACTATCCCGATTGGAAACATTTTAGAGCCAACCAATCTATGGTTTTTGATCCCGACGAGCGAAACTTTCAATTTTTAGATTTCTACATTTTCAACACTACAAGCCAATATTTCGAAGCTCATATTCAACATAATTTTGGCTCGTTCTTTCTCAATAAAATACCGCTAATCAAAAAACTTAAACTCGAAGAAATTATTGGTGCCGCTTACTTATCATCTCCAGAAAAAAGAAATTACAACGAGTTCTTTTTTGGAATTAAACGAATGAATTTTAGAATTCACTATGGCTACGCTTATGATAGAGACGAGCTGATTAAAAAAGGATTTAAGTTTTCTTACGGATTTAATTTGTAGTTCCTCTCCTATTGCGTTATTTCGAGGTGCGAAGCAATCTCTAATAAAACAACAAACGCTTTAAGATTGCTTCGTACCTCGCAATGACTATCGTAAATTTCAATCTGTGCATCCCAAAATTCGGGACTAGCACTTTGGCTAAAAATACTTGACGAAAATCAGCTTTGCCAAACCACAAATTACCCTTATCTTTGCAGCATTAAACGCCGTTTGCAGCGGTATCAATAAGTTATGACATACAACACCTTACTTTATTACTGCTATTCTCCAATAGCCGATGCAGAACAATTTGCTGCCGATCATTTAAAATTTTGTAAATCTTTAGGTTTAGTGGGCCGTATTATTGTGGCCGACGAAGGTTTAAACGGAACCGTTTCTGGAACCGTAGAAGCCTGTAAAGCGTATATGGAGCATATCCATGCTGATGAGCGCTTTGCAAAAACAGAGTTCAAAATTGATGAGGTTGAGGAACCTTCGTTTATTAAAATGCACTGCCGTTACAAAGCGGAAATTGTACACTCTGGCTTACGCGACAAAACCATCATCGACCCAAATAAGCAAACGGGCAAACATTTGGAGCCGAAAGAGTTTAGCGAGATGTTAGATAGAGATGATGTGGTGGTTTTAGATGTGCGCTCTAACTACGAGCATAACTTAGGCAAATTTAAAAATGCCATTACTTTAGATATCGAAAATTTTAGGGATTTCCCTGAACAGATTGAAGCACTAGCCCAATACAAAGACAAAAAAGTACTCACTTATTGTACTGGCGGCATTAAATGTGAAAAAGCCTCTGCCCTATTGCTACATCACGGCTTTAACGATGTTTATCAATTGCATGGAGGCATTATTAAATACGGCAAAGAGGCTGGAGGTAAAGATTTCGAAGGCAAATGTTATGTATTTGATAATAGAATTGCCGTTGACGTGAATACTGTAAACCCAACCATAGTAAGCAGGTGCTTAAACTGCGGTACAGTTACCCCAAAAATGATCAACTGCGCCAATCCAGAATGTAATGAGCACTTTACACAATGTGATGCCTGTGGAGAAGAACTTCTAGGCTGTTGCTCTGTTGAATGCACTACAAACCCACGCAAGCGCCCGTACGATGGAACGGGCTACTATGTGAAAGTTCCCCAACAGGTAGCAGTTAAAAGCTAGGGGGTACTTGGCCTTTTATAACAATTATCTTTGTCGTCATTTCGAACGTAGAGAGAAATCTAGCAAACTGCTATTTCTAAAAATAGATTTCTCTCTACGTTCGAAATGACGCTTATATTGAAGCCGCGAACTTTTAGTAAGCCATCTGTTGCCGTCCTTTTCCATTTATTTTTCTATTTTGCATAAGTTGCGAAAACTTACGCCTTTGCCATGAGAATCAATATTCTACAATTCAAGATAGTATTAACGCTTCTGTCATTTGCCATTAGTGCACAAGCCAATGACATCCCCCGTATTGGCGTACCGTATGTTCAGAATTTCCATAAATCTTTATATACGGCCGGAAACCAAAATTGGTCGATAGCAAAAACCAAAAAAGGGATCATGTATTTTGGAAATTCTAGTGGATTATTGAGCTATGATGGAAAGTATTGGCAAAAACATCCCCTTCCAAACAATCAAATCATTAGATCTGTAGCGGTAGCAACCGATGGTCTAATTTACACTGGCGGATTTGGGGAGTTTGGTTTCTGGAAGCACGAACACAAAAAACTCCGATATTTTTCATTAGTCAACCTCATTCCCAAAAAGGTAAATCTTACTGGCGAAGTTTGGAAAATCTATGCAGTAGACAAGAAGATCTATTTTCAAACTTTCTCTCATCTATTTCTTTACGAAAACAAAAAAATAACGGTCATAAAACCCGCCAATAATCTTTTGTTTTTACACCAAGTAAATAAAAGACTGTTTGTTGAAGTATTGGATAATGGACTTTTTGAACTCAAAGGCACTAAACTATCAAAATTAGAAGGAAGTGAGATTTTGGGTAAAACTGGAATACTGTCTATCCTTCCATTTAAAAACAGCCAGCTATTAATTGGCACAAGCAAAAACGGCTTATTTATTTTTGATGGAAATACGTTTACACCCTTTGCCAATCAAGCCAACAATTTTTTAAAAACCTACCAACTTAACAATGGAGCCAAAGTATTAAACAACTATTACGCATTTGGAACCATTTTAAACGGAATAGTGATTATAGACGAAAACGGCAATATTAGGCAAAGCATTAACAAAACCACCGGATTACAAAACAACACGGTATTAAGTCTTTATAACGATGATGAAAACAACCTCTGGGCAGGTCTAGATAATGGCATTGATAGAGTAGAATTAAACTCTCCCTTGTCGTTCTACTTTGATAAAACAGGAAAGTTTGGCACGGTGTATTCTAGTTTAATTAACGGAAATAAAATTTACTTAGGAACCAACCAGGGCTTATTTTATGGAAACTGGAACAATAATACCACTAACAATTTCAATTTCGACCTTATTGCCAATTCGCAGGGACAAGTTTGGGATTTAAGCAAAATAGACAACCAACTTATTTGCGGACATAACGACGGTACTTTTGCCGTTGCAAACGATAAAATTGAAAAACTGTCTACTATTAATGGTGGCTGGACATTAAAAAAGCTAAATAACAATCCCAACTTTTTAATACAAGGCACTTATACAGGCTTAGCCATTTACGCAAAAAACGCCTCTGGAAATTGGATTTTTAGCCATCGTGTAGCAGGTTTCGGGGAACCATCCAGATATGTAGAACAAGATCATAAAGGAAATATTTGGGTAAGTCATGCATACAAAGGCCTGTATCGTATTGCCGTTAGTGCCGATTTGAAGCGAGCTACAAGCATACAATATTACGACAAGAATAATGGTTTACCGAGTAGTTTTAACATCAACACCTTTAACCTCGAAAACAGGGTGGTTTTTTCTTCTGATTCTGGTTTTTATGTTTATGATGACATTAGCAACCGCTTTAGTAAATACAGTGAATTAAACAATAAGTTGGGAGGTTTTTATAGCTCAAACAAAATTATTAAGGCAGGGGGTAACAAATATTGGTTTATTAATGAAGGCAGAGTGAGCCTAACCGATTTTAGCCAGCCCGGAAAAATCAATATCGACTCTAACAGATTTAATATTTTAGATGGGCGCATGGTGCAGTATTATGAAAACATCAGCCAAATTAGCAATAACATTTATTTGATTAGCATGGATGATGGTTTTGCAATTTATAACCATACGCTTGCCTCCGCTATCAAACCTTCAGGAAAACTGCCAGCGGTAGTAATTGGCAAAATTGAAGACATTACTGATAAATACAGCATTATTACAGAAGAAGGAGATAGTGAAACTGAGATTGAAATCCCATATACTAGAAATAGTATTCGAATTTCATTTGCTTTGCCTTACTATCGCCTTTCAAAAATCAAGTTCCAGTATTATTTAGAAGGATATGCCAAGCAATGGTCTGAGTGGAATACGGCAACACAAAAAGATTTTACCAACTTAACAAATGGCACCTATACATTTAAAGTGCGAGCAAAAATAGATGATAAGACTCTTAGCGAAATTAGCACGCTAAAAATCAAAATTTTGCCACCTTGGTACGCTAGCAATTGGGCATGGACATTTTATTTCATTTGCATAGTGATAGGGCTTATTATTGGAAAAAAGGTTTATGAAACCAAACTGAAGAAAGACCAGCAAAAAATTGCCAATAAACTAAAGCAAGAACACGAAGAATATTTGAAGAAAGAGGCCGAAGCAACGGAAAAGCAAATCAACAAGATACAAACAGAAAAACTACAAACTGAACTGGCTGGCAAAAGTAGAGAACTAGCGAACTCTGCCATGAGTTTAGTATACAAAAATGAGTTGCTACAAAAAATTAGTCAAGAACTAAATAAGCTAAAAGAAGGACAAAAGCCACAAGAAGACCAGCTGCGCAAAATCCAAAAAATTATTGACGACGGCATGAATGATGAGCGTGACTGGAACCTTTTTGAAAATAGTTTCAACGAAGCACACGAAAGTTTCTTCAAAAAGCTAAAAGCTAATCACCCAGACTTGGTACCAAACGATCTAAAATTGTGTGCTTATCTACGAATGAACATGAGCAGCAAAGAAATGGCCTCGCTGTTAAATATCTCCGTTAGGGGCGTAGAAATTCGTCGGTATCGTTTGCGTAAAAAACTGGCAGTACCTCACGACAAGAACCTAACAGAGTTCCTTATCGAGATTTAATACTACATCATTACCTCTCACATCACATTTCTGTTACACTACAACCAAAACGAATAGACCGTTTTTGTAGTAGTATCAATTTCTTATTTGAAAGCACAAAAACAGGCATTTTAACAGCATAAAGCACCATTAAGCTAAGCATTGAGATATACCTAAAATTATACTTGATGTAGTAATGTGCAGGTAAATTCACTTGTTGTTATCATCCAAAAGTTCAACATTCGTGTATTCAAATAATCAAATATTAAAAAACGGTATGAAAAAAATCTTTACAGAACTTTCTGTTTTAGCCTGTTTTTGTTTGCTTTTATTATCAGACGTTGCCTTTGCCCAAAACGTTACAGTTAAGGGTGTGGTAAAAGATAATGCAGGTCCTATGCCATTTGTTACAATTATGTTAAAAGGCACTAACAAAGCAGTCCAAACAGAATCAAATGGAAATTTTACAATTAGTGCACCTGGAAATGCAATCTTAGTGTTTAGCTATCAAGGCTATCTTACTAAAGAAGAGCCAGTAAACAACCGATCAACTATAAACGTAACTTTGACGCAAGATGTTCAAAGCTTGGAGCAAGTTGTAGTTGTAGGCTATGGTACTCAACAAAAACGCGACATTACTGGTGCAATCACAAGCGTTAAAGGCGATGAGGTGGCCAAAATGCCAGCCGTAAACCCAATTGCGTCATTGCAGGGAAAAGTAGCGGGTTTAACGGTGGTAAATTCGGGCGGCGCTGGCGCTAATCCAGTAGTAAGAATAAGAGGTATTGCAAGTACGAACTTTGCAGATCCACTTTACGTTGTGGACGGTTTAATCCAGGACAATATTGCTTTTTTAAACCCTGCCGATATTGAGTCTATAGATCTATTGCGAGATGCATCTTCCTCGGCAATTTATGGTTTGAGAGGTGCTAATGGTGTAATTGCTATTACTACTAAAAGAGCTGCGAAAGGACAGACCAGAGTTAATTTCACTAGCAATATTGGATTACAGAAGGTAATAGATAAAGTTGACGTGACGAATGCGGATGAATTTAAAAAGTTATTTTCAACTCAACTAACTAATATCAATGCATCACCCTTCGACTTCAGTAACTACAATGCAAATACTGATTGGCAAGACCAAATCTTGCAGACAGGAGTTATCAACTCTAACAGTTTAAGCTTCTCTAATACTGGGGAAAGAACCTCAACACTAATTAACTTTGGTTACAACAAGCAGGAAGGTGTAGTTAAGTACGAAGATTATCAAAAGTATGTACTTCGCCTTAACGAGGAGATAAGAGTGAATGACAATTTAAAAGTTGGTGGTAATATCACGGGATTTTATTCAAAATATAACCCAACATCTGGGAGTTTAACAAATGCTTTATGGGCTGCACCTATTGTTCCCATCAGAGAGAATGAAAGTACCTATTATGCAATGCCTTCATTTCAAAGAGCACAAGTGGGAAATCCGATGGCCTCGATTGAGCGTAATAACAGAACTTCTATAAATAAAAGTTTAAGGTTTAACGGAAGCGCCTTTGTAGAATTAAAATTTTTAAAAGATTTCACAGCTAGGTCTACCGTGTACGCTGACTTCGGATTTTCAAATTCTAGGAGTTTTTCACGTCCCCCGTTCTCTTTTATTAACATAGGTGAAAATGGAGGAGCCACTACGACGGTAATTGATAATCAATTTAGATCTACCGTATCTCAATCGCAATCCGAATCGCATCGTTATCAGCAAGATCATACTGTAACCTACGACAAATCTCTTGATGGCGGTCACAGATTCAGCGCAATGATTGGTTTCACTTCTTTGAGGTTTGCTGGATCTAATTTAAGCGGATCTAGAACTGACAGTACACTTGTCGTACCAAATGATCCAGACCTTTGGTACTTGGGCATTGTAAATGTCAACAATGTACTAGGTAACTCTGGCGGAGGTGGCGAAGAAACAAATGCTGGTTTGTTTAGCAGAGTGAGCTACTCTTATAAAGATAAATATTTATTCAACGGAACTATTAGAAGAGATGGCAGCTCTCGCTTCGCTCCTCAAAATAGATGGGGCACTTTTGGAAGTGTAGGTTTAGGTTGGGTAGCAAGCGAAGAGGGTTTCTTCAAAGATAATATCAAGGCCATCGACTACTTAAAAATACGTGCGTCTTGGGGTCGTTTAGGAAATGCCAATGGCGCACCGGCTAACTTATATCAACAAGGCCTCTCAACAGGTTCGCAGGCTGTTTTTGGAGAATTTGTTTATACTGCCATAGACAATGCTTACCGTCCAGATCCAAATTTAAGATACGAAGTAGTGCAAGGAATTGACGTTGGTTTTGAGATGAAAGCGCTAAAAAACCGACTAAGTGCGGATGTGACATTCTATAACAAGACAACGGATGGTAATATCACTTCATTCCCTCTTCCTGCCACACAAGGAGGTTACACATACTATACAAACCTTGGAAAGCTTACAAACAAAGGTATCGAACTAAGCTTAGGTTACTCAGATAATATCGGCCAGGTCAACTATAATCTTTCAGGAAATTTTAGCTATAACAAAAACAAAGTTGTTTCTTTGGGACAAAACACTGAATTCCAAATTACAGGAAATGGCGGTGTAAATCTGACGAACTCTGGTCAATCCATAGGCTATTTCTATGGCTACAGACAGATCGGCATCTATCAAACTGCCAAAGAAATGCTTAACATGGCCCAATTCCCTAACTCGCAACTTGGTGATATTGCTTACGAAGACATTAATGGTGATGGTGTAATTTCTCCCTTAGACAGAACTTATCTAGGTACCCCATTTGCTCCTTACCAATATGGCATGAGCCTATCTTTAGATTACAAAGGCTTTGATTTGTTAGTTGAAGGACAAGGAGTGGCTGGAAATAAAATTTACACTCAACGTCGCACTTCTAACTTCGCAACTTTAAATTATGAAGCAAATAGACTTAGAGCTTGGACAGGACCGGGAACCTCAAACGTAGAACCTATTTTAGATAATACTAGAGGAAACAACTTCTTGTTTAGCTCGCATTATTTAGAATCTGGATCCTATTTTAGACTACGTACTGTACAGTTGGGATATTCGTTCACATCAGATTTACTTAAAAAAATAAATGCAAGAAATTTACGCCTATTCATTAGCGGACAAAACATTAAAACATGGTCTAGGGTAACTGGATATACACCAGAGGCGCAGATTGGAAGCATTACAGGAGGTGGCGCCGACAACGGTGTTTATCCAGTTCCCGCAATTTACAGTTTTGGGTTAAATGTAACATTTTAAAATCCACTAAATTTTTAGCAAAATGAAATTATTCAATCATAAATCAAAAATAACCATTGGCGCCTTAGCATTATCACTAGTTAGTATAGGTACTGGTTGCCAAAAGTTTTTGGACACGCAAAGGCAAGGTGCCTACACCTCTGATAACTATCCTTATCCACAAGGAGGTACACCTTACGATACATTCCTATTCGCTGCGTATGATGCCTTAAGGGCATACAATTATGTTTCTGATGGTTTTATGGTAGTGACCAGCATTAGAAGTGATGACGCAGACAAAGGTAGTACGCCTACCGATGGTGGAGCAGATGTCATTGGAATGGACAACTTCCCTGCACTAACCAACGGAAGAGTAAACTCTTTGTGGTCAGAGTACTACGCCATGATAAGCCGCTGTAACAGGATTATTGATCAGGTACAAAACAATACTGAAATAATAGCTACAGATGCCATGAAATTACAGGCAGAAGCCGAAGCTCGTTTTTTGAGAGGCTATTCTTATTTCTTTTTAGTTAGAGCTTTTGGACGAGTTCCTAAAATTGACAGACCTCTAGAAACCAACAACAACACTCCGCAAAGTTCAGTAGCTGAAATTTATGCTTTTATCGAAAGCGATTTACAATTTGCCGCAGCTAATTTACCGTTAAGTTGGGATAAGAAGTTTATAGGAAGATCTACAAAAGGAGCAGCCAATGGAATTTTAGCGAAAGTTTACTTATATCAGAAAAAGTGGTCTCAAGCGATGGCAACAGCAAACTTAGTGATGACCTCTGGCCAATACGATCTATCTGTTAACTACTCGGATATATTTGGAGAAAAAGGTGAAAACAGTAAAGAATCGGTATTTGAAATACAAGGTACTGCTAGTGCACAGGTGCAAACGGCAAATGGTATTCAATATGCAAGCATACAAGGCACAAGAGGAAATACTACTGAATGGAACAGAGGTTGGGGATGGAATATGCCCAGCGCACAGCTAGAAGCTGCATATGAGCCAAATGATCCTCGTCGAGAAAGAACTATTCTTTATTGTAGCTCTGCAGGAAACGACCGCTTTACCGTATATGGCCAAAAAGCTCCCTTCTTTCCTACAGAAGTACCAAATCCGAAATACAACCATAAAGTTTTAGCCAACCCGGCTTATATTGCCATGTACAATACAAGAGGTTCATGGTGGATGAATGTTAGAATTTTAAGATATGCTGATGTAGTACTAATGTATGCTGAGGCTGCAAACGAACTGGGTGGCACAGCAAATACTACACTTGCATTGGATGCTTTAAATAGCATACGAGAAAGAGCAAGACGAGGTGCCCCAAGCGGAACACTTCCAGATGTAGTTTTTACCTCTCAAGAGCAGCTTAGAGATGCCATCCGTCACGAAAGAAGAATAGAATTAGCCATGGAACATGAACGCTTTTTCGATATTGTAAGGTGGGAAATCGATGCAGAGGTAATGCAAGCAGCAGGCAAAACAGCCTATAACCCCAATAGAGATAGACTGTTGCCTATACCACAACAGCAAAGAGATTTATCAAAAGGTTTACTAGACCAAAATCCTTTCTATAATTAAACATGACCTTTTAAAAAATTGGAAATATGAACTTTAAAATAAAAAATTACCTAGCGTATGTAGCTTTAAGCGCTGCGCTACTATCTTCCTGTAAAAAAGGTAACAACCCAAACGGATTGCCAGAGGTAAATACTGCTGATTACGAGGGAACTATCGGTGGTTTCAGAACTTCTGATGAGATTCTTAAAGATAATCTGGTTGCCTATTTCCCTTTTGACGATTCATATAGTGAAAAGCTTACAAATACAGCACCTACGTCAAAAATTGGAGATTCTTTTGTAACTGGTTTTAAAGGAAAAGCCCTTAATTTAAACGCTGGATATTTATATTATGCTAATCAATTTGCTGCATTCAAGACAGACGTATTAACTAGTTTTACAATTAGTGCATGGGTAGAAATCTCTAACAATGGTTCTAAAAAAACAATGCTAATGTCTATAGCAAGACCAGCGAACTACAACGGCAACTTAGATTTCAGGCTTAATACAAACAGTTATCCAGCCTCTAACACCGATATTCTCAAAGTAGGGCCAAGATTTACTACTGTAGGTGGAGGCAGTCAGGATAATCTGAATGCCACACTATCTCCAAAAATTGGTCCGGGGAAATGGGTTCATTTGGTTTTAAGTTACAATGGTAAAACCGGGCGGTTTAACGTATTAGCTAATGGACAAAATATTGGCAGCTATTCAGACAGAGGAACCGGAAACAACTTGTTCAAATCGTATGAGCCGAGCGAATTAATCATAGGTACTCATTACAATTTAATTCCTGGAAAAAGTGTGAATACAAATACAGAATTTGGTTTAATGACCGGTAAAATAGACGAATTGAAAATCTATAATGCGTTTATGCCAGATGCGGTTGTAAAAGCAATGTATGAATTGGAATTAGCTGGAAAATAAAAAACTAAGCAACCACATTCTATAACGAGTGTGGTTGCTTTGCAAAATAAATATGGCAAAGTGTAACATCAGTAAACTAGTTACTTCGTTCAATGTATTGGTCGCATTTTTATTCTTATTTGGTGGATGCAAAAAGAATGACCAAACTAGTTCCTTATCAACCGATACCTCCTTGTCATTCACTATTAACGGCACCAACAACGGTAGCTTAAAGTACACCAACCTTAGCGGCAAACCAGTTATCAAATTTACTTTTACCGAAGCAATTAACACCGCTACAGTAAACAACGGTATTTTGTTAAAAGACCAAACCGGAACAACAGTCACAATTACCCCTGCTTACGAAGATGGTAATAAGATCATTAATATAAGTCCACAAAATAACCTTGCCTCTTTTACCACATACACGCTTTCAGTTAACGAGCAACTTAAATCTGCCTCAGGCGGAAGATTGATTAACCCCGTAAACATCACTTTAATGTCGGGCATAGACGAAACCGACAAATTTCCCCGCATAAGCGACGAAGAACTACTAACCCTAGTTCAAAAACAAACCTTTAAATACTTTTGGGACTTTGGCCATCCGGCAAGTGGTATGGCGAGAGAAAGAAACACCTCGGGCAACACTGTTACTTCTGGCGGTTCGGGCTTTGGCACAATGGCAATCGTAGCTGGTATTCATCGCAATTTTATAAGCAGAGCTGATGGACTAGCCCGAGTACAACAAATGGTAAACTTCCTAAAAACTGCCGACCGTTTCCATGGTGCATACTCACATTGGATTAACGGCAACACCGGAAAAGCCATCGCATTTAGCGCAAAAGACAACGGTGGCGATTTGGTAGAAACTTCGTTACTGATGGCCGGTTTGCTTACTGCCCGTCAATATTTTGATGGTGCTACTACAGCAGAAACTAATTTAAGAAACGACATCACTACACTATATAACCAAGTAGAATGGAGCTGGTACCGCAATGGAGCCAATTCACTTACTTGGCATTGGAGCCCAGATTTTAACTGGGACATCAACTTAAAAATACAAGGTTGGAATGAATGCTTGATTACCTACGTTCTAGCAGCTTCATCTCCTACTTACACTATACCAAAATTAGTTTACGACGAAGGTTGGGCAAGAAACGGAGCCATGAAAAACGGAAATACGTATTATGGCGTACAATTGCCATTGGGCAGTGCCAATGGCGGCCCTTTATTCTTATCACACTATTCGTTTTTAGGCATCAACCCAAATGGATTGACTGATGCTTACGCCAATTACGAAACCCAAAACAAAGCCCATGCCATGATTAACTACAATTACTGCGTAGCTAATCCCGCAAAACACAATGGCTATAGTGCAGATTGCTGGGGTCTAACCGCTAGCGACATTCCCGGAGGATACACGGCAAGTTCGCCAAACAATGACAGAGGTGTAATAGCGCCAACTGCAGCACTAGCATCATTTCCGTATACACCTACGCAATCTATGGCGGCACTAAAATTCTTTTACTATAAACTCGGAGATAAAATTTGGAAAGAATACGGCTTTGTAGATGCTTTCAATCTCAACGATCCTTGGTTTGCTTCTTCACATTTAGCCATAGACCAAGGTCCAATCATCATCATGATAGAAAACCATAGGAGCCAATTACTTTGGAATTTGTTAATGAGCGCACCAGAAATTAAAACAGGAATGGCGAAACTTGGCTTCTCAAGTCCTAACCTATAACACACCACACACATGAAACTTAAATTATTAATCCCTTTTCTTGCCCTATTAGGAAGCTGCTCGGTCAGTAAAACAAAGAACAGTGAAAAGAAACTGTCTGATGATGAACTATTGACCGAAGTGCAACGTCAAACCTACAAGTACTTTTACGAAGGTGCCGAACCTATCTCAGGCTTATCCAGAGAACGCTACCATAGTGACAACATCTATCCACAAAACGATAAAGACATTATTGCTACCGGAGCAAGCGGTTTCGGTATTATGGGCACCATTGTAGCTATAGAACGTAAGTTTATTACCAGAGCGCAAGGCTACGAGCATTTAAAAAAAGGGATTGATTTTTTGGCAAAAGCCGAGCGGTTTCACGGCGCTTGGGCCCATTGGATGTATCCCTCTGGCAAAGCAAAGCCCTTTAGCAAAGGCGATGACGCTGGAGATTTGGTAGAAACCTCTTTTTTAGCACAGGCCTTGGTAACGCTAAGGCAATACTACGCCAGCGGCAATGCCGAAGAAAAAGCGCTAGCGCAAAAAGCAGATGAACTTTGGAAAGGTATTGATTGGAACTTTTACAGAAAAAATAACGAAAATGTATTGTACTGGCATTGGTCGCCAACTGTTGGCTGGAAAATGAACTTTGCCATTACCGGTTACAATGAATGTCTGATTACCTACATCATGGCAGCTTGCTCCCCTACCCATGGTGTGCCAGCCGAAGTTTACCACCAAGGTTGGGCCAAGAGCGGTAAGATCAACACCAATATCTCCATGTACGGACACCCAATTAAACTAAAACACAATGTAGTGGGCGAAAGCGTTGGCCCGCTATTCTGGGCACATTATTCTTACTTGGGTCTTAACCCCAAAGGTTTAAAAGATAGATATGCTGATTACTGGCAAGAAAACAGAAACCAAACCCTGATTAATTATGATTACGCCATTGCCAACCCTAAGGGCTTTAAAGGTTACGGCAAAAACTCATGGGGAATGACGGCAAGCTACTCGGTAAAAGGTTATAAGGCACACATGCCAAGCGAAGACTTTGGCGTAATTAGTCCAACTGCGGCACTTTCATCTTATCCTTACACGCCAAAAGAAAGCATGCAAGTGATCAGAAACTTATATGAAAACATGAACGATAAAGTTTGGGGCGAGTTCGGATTTTACGATGCTTACAGCGAAACCGACAATTGGTATCCTAAACGCTATATCGGTATAGACCAAGGGCCAATTGTAGTGATGATTGAAAATGGACGCACCGGACTGCTTTGGAACCTTTTCATGAGCGCACCAGAAATTAAAGCAGGTTTGAAAAAATTGGGCTTCGAAAGTCCGAAAATTTGAAATGAATAGAAACGTATATATCTTCTTACTGATTGGTTTATTTTTGGCTTCCTGTAGCCAAAAAGTAAGGATTGTATTATTACCAGATACCCAAACTTATGCAGAGAAATATCCTGAAATAATGGATACTCAGCTCAATTGGATTGCACACAACGCAAAGCACATCAACTTTGTTTTGCAACAGGGAGATTTAACCCAAAACAATAACGACAAAGAATGGCAAACGGTAAAAAACGCTTTTTCTAAGATCGACAATAAAGTTCCATATATATTGGCAGTTGGCAATCACGATATGGGTAGTGGCCCTGGCAAATTTGCAGATGTAAGAAATAGCAGCATCTTTAATCATTACTTCCCTTTTAATGAGTTTGCAAAACAATCTCATTTTGGTGGAACATTTGAACCTGAAAAATTAGATAATTCTTATTACCTATTAAACACAGGAAAAGTAAAATGGATCATTATTACTTTAGAATTTGGGCCTAGAAATGAGGTTTTAGCTTGGGCAAATGAAATATTAGCCAAATATCCAGATAGATTGGCTATTGTAAATACCCATGCCTACATGTACAGCGATAATACCAGAATAGGCGAAGGTGATAGTTGGCGACCACAAGCTTACGGAGTTGGTAAAGATGTTGGAGAAAAAGCAGTTAACGACGGCGAACAAATCTGGGAGAAATTAATTCGCAAACATGCAAACGTTCGCTTTGTATTTTCTGGTCATATTTTAAATAGTGGTGTTGGTACGCTTGTAAGTACAAATGACGCAGGCTTACCGACTTATCAAATGTTAGCCAATTACCAAGAAGGTGTTAAAGGATCTATTAAGGGCGGAAATGGTTTTCTGAGAATTCTAGATTTAAACTTTAAGAAAAAAACACTTAGCATTAAAACTTTTTCGCCATACATAAATGAATTTAAGTTAGAAAAGGAGCAAAATTTTGACTTTGAGAATGTCAATTTTGGCTTAACTAAACAAGAATAATATATACATAAATGAAAAAAATCAACTTCCTAATCGTAATAGCCGCATTTACATTTAACGCTGGTTTCGCCCAACAAAAAACTGTAAATTCCGAACAACAAAAAATGAATACTTTCATCAACAAGCTCCTATCTAAAATGACGGTTGATGAAAAAATTGGGCAATTGAACTTAGTTACCGGCGGCGAAGCTACCACGGGTTCGGCGGTAAGTACAGGTGTAGAAGCCAAAATTGCCAAAGGCGATGTTGGCGGGATTTTTAGCTTAACTACGCCGCAAAAAATACGCAAGGCACAAGAAATTGCCATGCGCAGCCGTTTAAAAATCCCAATGATTTTTGGACAGGATGTAATACATGGTTACAAAACCACCTTCCCTATTCCCCTGGCTTTGGCCGCAAGTTGGGATTTGCCAATGATACAAAAAACCGCTAGGATTGCAGCACAAGAAGCTACAGCCGATGGCTTAAACTGGACTTTCTCGCCAATGGTAGATTTGGCCCGCGACCCACGCTGGGGCCGTGTAGCCGAAGGTAGCGGCGAAGATCCATTCTTGGGCTCCGAAATTGCCAAAGTAATGGTAAAAGGCTATCAAGGCAACGATTTAAAAGCTATTAACACCATGATGGCTTGCGTAAAACATTTGGCCTTATATGGCGCAGCCGAAGGTGGAAGAGATTACAATACTACCGACATGAGTTTCGATAGGATGTATAACGAATATTTACCACCCTATAAAGCAGCTATTGATGCTGGTGCAGGTAGCGTAATGGTTTCCTTTAATGATATCAATGGTGTTCCGGCAACAGCCAATAAATGGTTGTTAACCGACTTGCTGCGTAAACAATGGGGCTTTAAAGGTTTCGTTGCTTCAGATTATACTGGTGTAAGCGAACTGATTGCCCACGGTTTAGGTGATTTAAAAACCGTATCGGGCTTGGCCTTAAAAGCTGGCACCGATATGGATATGGTAAGTGAAGGTTTTTTAACTACCTTAAAACAAAATCTTAACGAAGGCAAGGTAACCATCGCTCAAATTAACTCGGCTTGTCGCTTAATTTTAGAAGCTAAATATAAACTAGGTTTATTTGATGATCCTTTTAAATATTGTAGCGAGGAAAGAGCAGCAAAAGAAATATTAACACAAGAAAACTTGAAGTTTGCCCGCGAAGCTGCCACCAAAACTTTTGTGTTATTAAAAAACGACAATCAAACTTTACCACTACAAAGAAAAGGAACCATTGCTTTAATTGGCCCACTAGCCAATACTGCGAGTAATATGCCAGGTACGTGGAGCGTAAATGCAGATATGTCTAAAGTGCCTACGCTACTACAAGGTTTAACAGAAGTAGCTGGCGATAAAGTAAAAATTGTACATGCCTTAGGTTCAAACCTAATTGGCGACCCCAACCAACAAATTTGGGGCACTGCCCACGGCAGAGACATCCCTCGTGACAATAGACCTGAAAGTGAAATTATTGCCGAGGCGGTAAAAATTGCAGAAAAAGCAGATGTGGTAGTGGCCGCATTGGGCGAAGCTTCTGAAATGAGTGGTGAAAGCTCTAGCCGAACTGATATTGGCATTCCAGATACGCAAAAAAGATTATTGGAGGCCTTATTGAAAACTGGTAAACCTGTGGTCTTAGTGTTGTTTGCTGGCCGACCAATGACCTTAACTTGGGAGCAAGCTAATATTCCAGCTATTTTAAATGTATGGTTTGGCGGCGTAGAGGCGGCAAAAGCCATTGGCGATGTGTTATTTGGCGATGTCAATCCATCGGGTAAAATAACCATGACCTTTCCGCAAAACGTGGGGCAAATTCCATTATACTACGCACATAAAATGACTGGCCGACCACTAGGCGACAAACCTTGGTTTACCAGGTTTTGGTCTAACTATTTGGATGTAACCAATGATCCTTTATATCCTTTTGGCTTTGGTTTAAGTTACACCACATTTACTTATGACGACGTAAAAATTAGCAATAATACTTTGAAACCCGGACAAAAAATAACGCTAACTACCACCATTACCAATAGTGGCAAATATGCAGGAGAGGAAGTGGCACAGCTTTATATCCGCGACTTAGTTGGCACCAGTACCCGCCCAGTAAAGGAACTAAAAGGCTTCCAAAAAATAAATCTGCAACCTGGCGAAACTAAAACCGTTACCTTTACCATTACAGAGGAAATGTTAAGATTTTACAACAATGAACTGAAATTTGTATCAGAAGCTGGAGATTTTAAAGCTTTTGTAGGCACAAATTCTAGAGATGTAAAAGCGGTAGATTTTAAATTGGTGAAGTAATTTAAGAACGCCGCCATCTCGACCGTAGTGGAGAGATCCTAATTTGCTATTAACTCCGTCATTTCGACGAAGAATGAGGAGAAATCTAGCATGAAACTAGATTTCTCGCTATGCTCGAAATGACGGATGAGTTTACAAAAAATTATCATTATGAAAAAAACAGCCATACTACTCCAACTATTCTTCCTTAGCATTACCACCTTTGCGCAAGATTTATCCTTATACAAAAAAGAAGAATTTGTTAGTCAGGGCGATACTTTAAAATATCGTATTCTTTACCCCAAAAACTTTGATGCGAGTAAGCAATATCCCGTAATCTTATTTCTGCATGGTAGAGGAGAGAGTGGAAACGACAACCAAAAACAGTTGGCTAACGGTGGTAAATTGTTTCTGAATGATAATTTTAGGAACAGCAATGAAGTGATTACGATTTTCCCTCAATGTAGCCAAACCAGTTATTGGGCCAATGTAGATATCGATACGGTAAACAACAAGCGTTTTTTTACTTTTGTAAAAGGTGGCGAGCCAACAAAGGCGATGAGTTTGGTGCTACAATTTACTGATCAGTATTTCAAGCACAGTTACGTTGATCCGTCAAGAATTTATGTTGGCGGTTTATCTATGGGCGGCATGGGAACCTTCGAAATTTTGAGGAGAAAGCCTAAAACTTTTGCCGCTGCATTTGCAATTTGTGGTGGCGACAATGTGAAGAATGTAAAGAAATACAAGGATGTTCCCCTATGGATTTTTCACGGTGGCCTTGACGATGTAGTCACCCCTCAGTTTTCGTATGGCATTTACAGAGAAAGAAAAAAATTAGGCAATGATGCCAAGTTTACACTATATTTAAAAGCAAATCACAACAGCTGGGATAGTGCTTTTGCAGAACCAGAACTACTACCTTGGTTGTTGTCAAATAAAAAATAGCGAAGCTATGCTGTAAAGACGTATTATTATGCGTCTCAATCCAGCAAAAAGAGCCAATAATGTAACTTGACAAAGACGCTTCATCACGTGTCTCCACCTTTATAAAAGCAATATGGATCTACCTAATATCTTTGCCAAAGAAGTCGCCGAAGACGTAATAGATAGAATAAACAAGCTCACTCCAAATTCGCAACCATTATGGGGCACCATGAATGTTGCGCAAATGTTGGCACATTGTTGCGTAGCCTACGAAATGGTTTACACCGATAAACATCCTAAGCCAGGCTTTTTCATGGGCTTTATCTTAAAAAATTTTGTAAAAAAAATGGTGGTAAGTGCCAAGGCCTATCCAAAAAACAACAAAACTGCCCCGGCATTTTTAATTACCGATGAAAGAGATTTTGAGCAGGAAAAGCAACGCTTAATTGATTATATCCTTGAAACGGAGATATTAGGTTCTTATATTTTTGATGGTAAAATATCGCACTCTTTTGGCCCACTAAGTGCTAATGAATGGAATAACATGTTTTACAAGCATTTAGACCATCACTTAAAACAATTTAGCGTATAATTTTTCGAAAAGCAATTTCATCTCTTTTAGGTACTGATAGCCCCTCCATTCGCTACAATCTTTTTGTTAAGTTACAGCGCTTATGCTAAGCATTGGCAATGCCATTTCTGTATTGCTATAAATAAGGTTGCAGCTATCAACAAAAAGTATTTCCGCTGCTGTAGGGTTTAGTTGGCAAAAACGGTATAAACCACTTAATTTATACACATGCGAGCACTAAAAGCCTACAGAATATTAAAAAGCTCCTTTGATGATTTGTAATAAAAAAAATTATATTTGATTTTAAAATAAAGCCTTGATTTTATGGCGCAAAGCGAACACATTTCGGATGGCTTTGCGCCATTTTATGAGGGGTATAAACAAGTTATAGGCAAGTTTGAACAAACGACACTACTATGAAATCAATAACAACACTTTTATTATTTATTTCTTTAATCTGCTTGAGTTGTACAAATCACGACAAAAGCATTGTGTCAGCAAAAGACAATTTTGAAACATCAGCACATAAAGTAAACCCTGTACCAGTTAAAAAAGATAGCCTAAACAATAAACAAGTCGACAGTTTAATCAATGAAATACGAGGCAATTTTAATCAAATTAACAAAATTACAAAATGGGATAAAATTAGAAAAGAATTTTTAGAGGGCACAAACGAAGGTGGGGAAGTAAAGTTTTTCTATTTGAACAGTGAACTCAAAAGAATAAACACCGACCAAATGGGAGAAACATTTCGTTTGGTAAGAGAATATTATCTTGACAATTCTAGGCTCCTATTCGTTTTCGAAAGTCTAGAACAATATCATCTGCCTTTTGACAGAAGTAATTCCAAATTTTACGAAAGCAGAAAATACTTTTATAATGATAAAATGTTTAAACGTATCAATTCGGAAAAAGCAGGAAACCCTTTAAATGAAACTTCGGTAATTAATGACCAAAAAGAAATTCTAAAAGAGCTTAAAAACTTAAAAATATTGCAACAAACCAGCCTATAACAACAGGTTTATATTAAGCCTTGGGCGAAGTAAGACCACGAAAATTTGAAGTAATTTATTTAGATTAGTGCAAGAGGTTCTGTTGTGCAAGTAATTAGGCTCAACTTAAACCTGCAAACCGTTATGGGCAACCTTAAAAGACAAACAATGGAGAAAAAGATAGTAATAACATTGACATTTGGATTTTTAACAATTTTACTGACAAGTTGTGACCCTTACTATTCAATAACTGTTACTAATGAGACCAGGGACACCACCAAAATATTAGTTAAAGAGACAATAAGCTTTAGAACCGAGAAACAAAAAACAGAAACAACTGCGGACGGATTTGACATATACCAATTAGCTCCAAACGAACAAATAAAAGTTGGTTCGGCAATAGCAGAAATTGACAATGACATCCCTTTTGAAGAAATTAAAATAATTAAAAACGGAGACACTATTACTGCAGACAATCTTGAGGCAATTAAAAAACTCTTTGATAAGAAAACATTTGGAGGACCGAAAACTCCATACAACATTAGCATAAAATGACAAGAAAGGCAGCCCATAACAAGGTATTGCCAAAAGCGGGTCTGAACGGCTTCGATTGGACAATTGTGCAAGGTTCAACATTATTCGTTCTTCGATTGAACTTTTGTACTAAAAATCCCCGCCTTCGGCAATACCCGAACCGTTAGCAGGCATATTAAAAAACGACAAATGGACGACAAAGAAATCGAAGCAATAAAATTACACGTAGCGGGTGCGACAGTTCGACACACGGCACCATTTGACGACCTAAAGCCGTTTAAGAATGACTTTGAGTTAACGCAAGACTTCATTGACAAATGGGTAATTCCATTTTATATGAACATTGGGC
Organism: Pedobacter ureilyticus; assembly: GCF_005925345.1. GTDB lineage: Bacteria > Bacteroidota > Bacteroidia > Sphingobacteriales > Sphingobacteriaceae > Pedobacter > Pedobacter ureilyticus. Next base: position 7,970 of record NZ_SSHJ01000034.1, on the reverse strand, counting down.
AATCAGACAATGAATGGATTAATAAATTGACTTCTGTTAAAAAAGAAATTACAACAGACATTATTGAAAAAAATCTTGGCGACTTTAACTGGCGGACACGACAGACGGGAGCATTTTTTTCAGCAATCACAAACCAAACACAATTCGTTGACATTATTGGAACACATTTATTGAAGAGCGAAGTGTGTTATGCTGGTGGCGTTTACTGCAAGGTATTTGCTTCATTTAATTTACCAAAGTGTGTTGATTACTTAAACTTGTATCTTGACTATTATCTTACCAAACCTGACTTGTGGTTTGACCAAAGGGACGCAATGGAAGCAATTCTGTATCTCGACAAAATAAACTCAACAAATCACTTTGACAGACACATTAACAACTGGGCAGAATTTATAAAGAACAAGCCTTATTGGGACAAAGAAATTAAAACCGACAATTTAGAAAAACAGTTGACCGTAATAGAAACCGTGCGACAATACGCCTGCTAACACGGGTTTTGCGTCAGGCGGGCTGACGTGCAAACTTGGAGTTTACGCTGCTAATGAAATTAATTACTAAATTGAAACTTTGTGCTCCGAAACCCGCCCGAACGCAAAGCCCGGGAACGTTACCTGCTATATTAAGACGACAACGCAAATGACAGACACTTATCCAAATCCTTGGGACTTTCACAACACTGACAAGGCACTTGTTTCGACAGACAATTATCATAGGGTTGTGTATTACGACCTAAATGAAATTGCAATGGGAGCTCCAATCGGTGGACAATGTTTTTTAGAGACTTCGGACAAGAAAAAAACAAAAATACGCGATTGGTGTGGTGGACCACCAGCTTGGGAAACAGGCGGACAATTATTAGCAATACCAATTTGGACACGAAAGCTTTTAAATGGAACAGTTCAACAAATCGGTGTTTTAGACACAAGGAATATGGAATTGAAAATATTCAAAAAGACGTTTAGAGTTCTTGATATTCGTTCATTTGACAAAACGATAATTTATGGATATGACAGCCCAATTCACAAGACAGAAACACTTAATTTTGACATTGAAGAAGAGAAAATTGAGAATTTAATTAAACTGACAAAATGAAAAATACAGCAGGTAACATCGGTTTGGCAATATGGCGGCTGAAGTGCTTCTATGATACCTTTGTGCAAGGTTCAACAGCAGTAATTCTATTGAACTTTTGTGCTAAAAATCCGCCACATCGCCAAGCCGAAAAACGTTATGCGGCATTTTAAAACGACACGCCAACAAACAAAAATATGAGCTTAGACATCAACGTATATTGCAGACAACTTTCGGACGACCTAATTCCGAAAATTGTAAAACGACTTAACGACTATGAAATGGTTGTTGAAGTTCATCCTGAATTTTCATTTTCTGACCAGACAGGTTTTTTGCCTTTTAAATTTAGGTTGACAAATCCACATCTCGACATCTTAAAAGACAAAGAACTTAAAAGTGGTTTTGAACTTTACATTGACGACTTTGACTTACAGACAGCAAAGGAAAATTTGAAACCTAAACTTGGTTTCATTGACAAACTTCTTGGTAAAAAACAACCCGACATTCCATTCGCAAGTGAAGACATAGAAAAACGCTTAAAGGACTGCAAAAAAGTAGTGACTTTTGTTTGGCACACAGGCGACAGTTTTGATCTTCGCTTTGCTTCTTTGACGAGTGCAATATTAACGGAATTGACTAATGGTGTTTGCACTTATCCTGCTGACGACATTTGGTATGACAATAAAAACATTGTTGACGAAGCTTTCAAAGAAATCAAAGAATACGAAAAGACATTAAAAGAAAAAGACTTGGACTTTATGACGTTTGACCAATGGTAGAAAAAGAAAAACGACCGCATAACAGCACCTACCCAAAAGGCGAGGTTTCGTGCTTCGCAGACAGTTTTGTGGTAGCCGAAAGTTCAGTTCTCCGAATGAAGTTTAGTAGTAAAAATCCCGCCCTTCGGGTAGCTGCAAAACGTTATGGGTAATTATAACCGACCAAAACCGACAAATAAAAAATGACAATGGAGTTAAAGACAAAATATTTAGACAAGCTGAAAAATGAACAAATTTTAGCTGACTTCTACACCGACAATTATGACGAATCAGACTATGGGTTTGTAGTTGACTATAATGACGACTATTTGCTTATTGAAAAGTTTGACGATGAATGTAATTATGACGGATTGACAATTTTCTTGCGACATAATATAACAAGAATTAGATGGTCTGGGAATGACATAGAAAGTGTTTCTAAACTCATTGACACTTCAAAGCGACAAAAAGAAAAAATCAATATTGACTTGACTTCAACACAGACTATTTTGCAAAGCGTTAATAAGACTTATAACCATTTGACAGTTCACATACAAGACATTGACAAAAGTGTTTGCTTCATTGGACAAATTCACGAAATGGACGACAGTTCAATTGTAATCCAGGAATTTGGAACAAAATCTTCATTAGATAGAAAATTTATCCTGCTTGGACTTGACGACATAACACGAATAGACGCTGGTGGACAATATGAAAATAACTTGAAAAGACTTTTTAACGAATGAGAATAACTACCCATAACAGCACCTACCCAAAAGTGGTGGTTCAGTGGTTAAATCAAGCTTTGTGCATCTATCAAAGTTTGTGCTTGGTTGACAGTGAAGTGCTCCGAAATCGCCACCTTCGGGTAGCTGCAAAACGTTAGCTGCCATTTTAGGACACCCCACAACCGACAACAAAACGACACATTAACAAATGGAAATTTTAGACGAAAATATTCAGCAGACAAGCAAACAATGGTGGTCAAGTAGACGACTTAAATACAACAAAGGACTAGTTATTGCAGGAATAACTGCATTTATTCTTTATGCTGTATTAGGCGAAATTTTAATTATGCCTTATGACAGTGAATTTGAAATAACACTTTTCACAATAGCCTTTCAAGGTATTGGCTACTTATTTATGATGCTCATTGCAAACTTGTTTTACAATCTTGGACATATAGCCGACAATATGTTTAACAAAGACAACAGCGAACAATTTAGAAAACTTCTTTTCAACTTTGGTTATTGGTTTTCATTCGGACTTCCTTTTCTAATTCCGACTATGATAGTTATTATGTATATCTTTGAATTTTCGCATTTAAAAAAGTAGAATGGACACAGGAGAGATATACACAAACAAGCTAACAAAAGGCAACAGAACTTACTTTTTTGACATCAAGAAAAGTGAGAAAGGCGATTTGTATCTGAAAGTTTCAGAAAGTAAAAAAACTGAAAGTGGATACGAACATCATAGACTTATGATTTTTGACGAAGACTTGAAAGACTTTTTTGAAGCATTAAAAAAGTCGCTGAAAAAGTTCAAAGAACTTAAAGAACCCAAAGATGGCAAAACATATTCGGTAGAAAAAATCAGAGAAACACATAAGCAGGCATATTTACCTTGGACAGAAGAAGATGACAATAAACTTGAATTGTTATTTTGTGAAGGTAAAAAAGCGAAAGAACTTGCAGAAATATTTGGACGAAACATAGGAGCAATTAACTCACGAATAAAGAAACTTGAACTTAAAGACAAATACGGAAAATGACCTCGCTTATCCCCCACGACAAAGAAGAAAAACGGCAGCTAACAGCGGTTTGGCTATATTTTTTGTTCGGGGGCGACAGTGCTTTATTCAACATTAGTGCAAGAATGAACGGAAGTGCTTCTATTGAACTTTTGTGCTTAAAATCCCCCTCACAAAAAACATCGCCAAGCCGCCACACGTAACGTTATAAGCCATTTTAATGACACCAACAAAGACACATTATCCAAACGGACAACTTGAATGCGAAGGCTTCGTAAATGGAGAAGTTCAGGTTGGCAATTGGACTTTTTATCACGAAAACGGAAAATTATTTTCTAAAGGACAGTATGACGCCATTGGAAAACCAATTGGCATTTGGACTGAATATTATGACAGCGGACAAATAAAATATGAAGCCATTTCCTCGCAAGGTAATTGGTTTTCGCTTGACGCTGACAATCTTGAAATTATAAACTATTGGAACGAAGACGGCATTCCACTTATAGTTGACGGAGAAGGAAAACTCACGACTTATTTTGACAATGGCAACATTCAGCATATTTCATTCTGGACAAATAAGCTGAAGAATGGAACTTTACAAGAGTTTTATGAAAGCGGACAACTTAACATTGAAAGAGAATACAAAGAAGGTTTCAAGGATGGTATTGGAAAAGTATTTTCTGAAAATGGAAATCTTATTTACGAATATTTTTACTTGAAAGGTCAACCAATTGGAAAAGTAAGAGAGTGGTATGAAAACGGACAAATAGCCGAAGAAGGTGAATACATTAATGGAGAATATTTTATAAACAACTTTTGGACTGAAACTGGGGAACAAATTCTTAAAGACGGAAATGGAAAAGCAATAAGAAAATATGGGGCTGGTGGTTATGACATATACGAGCAATATTTTGACAAAGGGAAAATGACAAGTGAAAAAAAAAATCACAAGCAGCACTTACGGAGAATTTATACCTAACACGAATGAGAAAAACGGCTTATAACAGCACCTACCCAAAAGGCGGGGTTTCGTGTTCCAAAGACAGTTTTGTCATTAATCAAAATTTAGTTTTTCAAATAAAATTTTGCGGTGAAAATCCCGCCCTTCGGGTAGCTGCAAACCGTTAGGTGTAATACAACCGAATACAAACCCTATGATTAAAAACCTTCTACCAATTCTGTTGATTATATTGACACTCGGTTGTGACAACAGCATTGACAGTTCATTAATTAACAGCAGAGAAAAGCTAAATTCGCCAAATAAGGAATTTACTTTATATCGATATTTCATTAAAAGCTCAATGGCTTTTGGTTCGGGGTTTACAGTTGTTCAAATTATTCCATTTAATAAAAACTGCAACTATTCCTCGCGAGACTTCTTAAGGTTCGGGAATAACTATCCATTTTGGATAAAATGGAAAGATAGAAATACCATTTCGGTTAAATGTTTGGTTCAAGACGCAGGACTTCAGAAAACTCAGCCGTTTAAGCGAGAAGTAATACAGTGGAAAGATTGGACTATTGAAATAGAATATTATTCAATATTTTCATCTGGTTTAGGTGGCGAATACGATTGTACTAATTATTCAGTAGATGGAAATGAAATAACTCTGAAAACAAACAAAGAACCATTGAAATTTAAAATTGATGACGTACAGATTTCTATGGATGACACTAGCATTAATTTAAAACATTTTAAAACCGACTATTTTAATTCGAAATATGGATTATCAATCACCTCTTATAATTTAACTGGTGATTTTGACGAAAATGATTTTATCAAACAACAAGCCTTTATTAAAATACCAGATTAATGTACTACACCTAACAACAGGTTTAAGTTAAGCCTCGGGCGAAGTGCGAACACAAGATTTTGAAGTTATTTACTTAGATTAGTGCAAGAGGTTCTGTTGTGTAGATAATAAGGCTCAACTTAAACCTGCAAACCGTTAGCCGTAATATTTACAGACAAAACCATAAAACCAAATGATACCAAAATTTTTAGAAGAATTTAAAGACAAACTTGAAAATTTCAAGATTGAAAGCATAAAAATAAAAGCAACGCCAATCAGCGAAGAAGAAAACCTAACTTTTACACAAAGTAAGTTTTTAGGGAAACCATATTTGCCAACCTCAATTGATTATCCAAAGGACAAAATTGGAAACCCAATGATACTTTTGGCACAAATCAACTTTGCAGAAACACCACATCTCGAAAATTATCCATCTGACGGAATTTTACAGTTTTTTATTTCATCAACGGAATGGTATGATATGGATGATTACAAAATCCTTTTTCATCCAATTATTGAAAACGAATACCAAACAGATTTTTCGTTTTTAACTGAGAAATTGTATGAAGAAAGTCCTGTTTATTGTGAACATAAATTGGCTTTCGAAAAAGTTATTGAGTACGGAGGATATGAAGATTTTAGATTTGATATGGACTTTAACGGAGACAGCTATTACGATTATCAAGAAAAACTAACTGACGAACAAAAAACTGAAATGGACAACATTCTTGACGGAACTGGACATAAAATAGGTGGATATGCTTTTTTTACACAGTCTGACCCAAGAGATTATAACAACAACCAAAAAGACGAAATTCTACTTTTACAAATAGACACTGACGAACAAATTATGTTTGGCGACTCTGGAGTTGGAAATTTATTTATTAATCCCAAAAGTCTAAAAGAAAAAGATTTTAGCCAAGCGTGGTTCAATTGGGACTGTTGCTAAAATAAACCGAAAGAAATACTACGGCTAACAAGG
>NZ_SSHJ01000034.1:0-1603 GCF_005925345.1 Pedobacter ureilyticus | reverse complement strand
CATCGAAAGGGAAACAGAATCGAAAAGCAGCAAACCACAGAAACGAAAACGGGCTGCTTTGGACGACGAGTTTAGAAGCAAACTCATCGCTGGCTAAAATGTTAAAAGCGATTTCCCTGGAGGCAGTGCCTAAGTCTTGTCCTTTTTTTAAAGCTTTTTTCAGTATTTAATTTAGGCTACGAGTGTCTTGCGCAACTTACCACTTTTTGTAAATAAGCTATATTTCACTACTTGCATATTCTTGCTGATCCGATGTTTCTTAACCCTACAATACCGTTGAGTTGTCCTTATACTTTTATGCCCCAACATTTTGCTTACATCTTCCAAAGGTACCCCTGAGTTTAACATCATGTCCGCAAAAGTATGGCGGGCTAAATGAGTGTCGAAAATGATATCTTCCCTGACGATACCACAAATATTTTGAATCTCTTTTAGATAGCCATTGTATCGACCGTTGCTATCGATGGGCATCAAGCGATTTTTAACAACACATTTTGGGTGTTCCTTGTATTTCGCTATGAGCTCCTCTACTATGGGCAGGATAGGGACCATTTCGGAGACTTTGGTCTTGCCTCGCTTTTTAATAAGCCATCGCTCCCTATTTAAGCCAACTTCTACGATATGTTCAGGTGTTAAATGATAGATGTCCTGATAGGCAAAACCAGTAAAACATTGAAATATGAAAGCGTCACGCACTTCTTCCAAACGCTTGACCAAACCTTTTTTTCGGTAAATTTTTATTACATCTGGAACTTCCAAAGGCTCGACTTCAGTATCGTCGCCTTTGCATTTAAATCTTTGGATAGGGCTTTGGAGCAGCCATTCTTTGTCTATGGCGTAATATAAAATCTGTTTGATCTTTTTGATCTGCTTCATTGCAGTCGGTTCAGCAAGTGTTTCAGATACCTCTTTTGTCATATAGTTGAGGAAATTCAATGCGAAACTCGGTCGGATGTCAGATAGCAGTAAGTCCTCTTTTTTAAAAACGGTAGTGATGAAAGTGTAAACTTTACGTAACTGTTGCACAACCCTGCATTTTCGATAACAATCCAAAAATCAGCACAAAAACCAACCTCTTTTAGAGCGATTTAAGCGTGCTTGTTTTTTTGATGACAGAAAATTATTGCTTTTTTTGAAGGGCTCAATTCGAAGATATGCAGGCCAAATTAATCCTATTTTCGAAAAACCGGCACTTTCCCTTTGGCAGGTCCAGTATTTGCGCATTGCGCTGAACTTTTTTGCTGATAAACTTCAGGTATTTCTTCAGATTGTACGTAAGGGCCGCCATTAAAACGTGTTTGTTTGCGTTTTTTATTCCTCTTGTGTTTACCCTTTTTAGGTTGTGGTAATTAAGCAATGTACCCAAAACAGGCTCTACCCGGGAACTGCGACGCTTGGCCAGAAAACGGGTATAGTTTGGGTTATGGTTCAGTTTTTCGTGCATCTCATCGTAAAAAGCCTTGTGGATACTGTCGTCCAGTTTCTTAAACTTGGTTACCCTGCCACAGCATTCGGCCCGTAGAGGGCAATCCTTGCAATCTGTTTCGCTGCTGCGATAGATTTTTTTCGTGTAGCCTTTGCTGTCCGTCTTTTCACCCTTAAA
>NZ_SSHJ01000033.1 GCF_005925345.1 Pedobacter ureilyticus | reverse complement strand
TGAAAAAAAGAAGAGAGAAAAGCAAATATTGCCTATTCCCCTTAGAAGCTAGCTCTTGGCTGCTTTGAAAAACAAATGTAGAAAAAATTGATATTTTAATTGGATCTTAACACAGAATCTCACGTTAAATATCATACAGCCCTCAATAAGTAAAAACTTTAGAGGGCTTTTTTTTGATGCTCCATTTTTTTAATGATATTATTCTCTCAATTATTCATTGATTAATCAACTTCAATCTTTAAAAAACAAACCTAAGCCCACTACGTTCTGTAATATTAAAGTAAACTACGGTTAGGGTCTACCTTTAATTGTAACGAATAGAACTTCAATTTATCTAATAGAAAAACAGCAAAATGGACAAAGGGATTACGTGGACAAAGGGAGTATTTGATAGTTCGTATCAGATATTTAGCGATGGACAAATTTGCGGCAACTTAATTTTCGAGACTTGGAACAACCACGCCTTCGGGATCATGTCTCAGAAAAACTATCATTTTAGATGCAAAGGCTTTTCTGATATCTCTACCACAATTTATGGCGACAACAATGAAGAATTAGGCACCATTACTTTTCATCTGTGGCAATTTAGAGCAATTATTGCCCTAAAAAACCAAACGCCTTTTACTTGGAACTATAGTAATAGCTGGTTAAGTAGTTGGAATTTAAGCAATCATCACGATACGCACATGCATTTCAGAGCATCTTCTGGGTCGGGTACGGTTACAGGCACAAACCTCGATAATGAACTGGCCTTAATAGCAGGCCTTTACATTAAAGAATTTTTTTCGCGTATTCTTGTAGCATTTATTGCATTCGTTGCCATCATGGTAGCCGTTAGGGGTATTTAAAGCTGGGTAACACCACCGCTAACTACCAATTTCATCGCATCTGCGGCACTCATGTTAAGGGGCTTAATTTTATTTTTCTTTACGATATAAATTTGCCCAGCAAAAGAATAAGAAAATGGGAAGTAAACAATTGCTTCGTCCAGCATATCCAACTTGCTCAAATCGTTTTGCGTTAAAAAACCTATGCGTTTCATATCTCCTTCAGCCTCTACCAGCACTGGATGATTGAATTTCTTTTCGTCGCCGACAAATGCTTCGGTAAGGTCTTTAATAGAGGTATAAATAAAATTGAAAAGCGGTAATTTATTTAACCAGCGCCTAAACCAGCTGTACATAGGCTCGGTTACAAAATAGGTTACAAAAATGCCTGCCATAAGAATAATGGCTAAAACTAACACCAAACCTAAACCCGGAATGTTACGACTTTCTCCTGTATTTGGATCTACACCTAAAATGTTATTGATATTTAACCAACTATCTACCGTACTAACCGCCCAAATTACAATGAAAATACTAAGGGCAATTGGCATCACAATCAATAGCCCTTTAATGAGGTAGTTCAATAGTGCTTTTCCAATCTTATTCATGCCGCAAAATTATTGATTAAACCACAAAGTACACCAAGATCACTAAGCTTTTTATATTTCGGCTAAAAGTCTTCCCTTTGGAAAGATTTGGATGTACTTATTCGTAATAATAAACCCGCTTTACCCTTTGCGAAACGTTGGTTAAAATCTCATAAGGAATGGTTTTAATTTCATTGGCCAAAGCAACAATGCTTTGCTCTTCATTAAAGACAATTACCTCATCTCCTACTTCCGCATTTAAACCGGTAATGTCTATCATACACATGTCCATACAAATGGCGCCGACAGTAGGTGCCAGTTTCCCATCTACCAACATTTTGCCAACGCCATTACCAAAAGCACGGCTATAGCCATCGGCATAGCCAATTTTTACCGTAGCAATTTGCCCGCCATTAGGCAAACTGCCTCTTCTGCCGTAGCCTACCGTTTCGCCAGGATAAATGTGTTTAATTTGTGTAATGGAGGTTTTTAGTACCGCCACAGTTTTTAAGCCATCTCCTTTTCCCTTATCTTTTTGGGCTTCAAGCGCTCCATCAAAACCATACAAACCTATGCCTAACCTTACCATGTTAAAATGATATTGTGGCCAACGGCTAATACCCGAAGTATTTAGCACGTGTCGAATAGGTTTGTAGGCAAGAGAATTTGACAAAGCCTCGTACATCTGCTCGTACCAAGTTACTTGTAGTTTTGTAAATTCGTCGTGTTGCTTGTCATCCGTAGCTACCAAATGTGTAAATATGGATATTACTTTAAGCTGTTGTGTGTTTTTAAGCAAGGCAGTTAACTCGGCCATGTGGTAATGCTCAAATCCCAAACGGTGCATTCCAGTATCTAGTTTAATATGAATTGGAAAAGCAACCACATCTCTTGGCAAAAAATGTAGAAAGCTTTGCAAGACTTCCAAACTATAAATTTCTGGCTCTAATTGATAACGCAACATAGCATCAAAGGCAGATGGCTCTGGGCTCATGACCATAATTGGCAAACTAATGCCAGCTTTGCGCAAAGCTATTCCTTCATCTACATAGGCTACCGCCAAATAATCCACTTTGTGGTATTGCAGTAAATTGGCAATTTCGAAACTACCACTTCCATAAGAAAACGCCTTTACCATGGCCATAGTTTTTACACCAGGAGATAGTTTTGATCTATAAAATTGCAAATTAGACGTAAGCGCATTCAAATTAACTTCCAACACTGTATCGTGTACTTTTTGCGCCAAACGCTTAACAACTTGCTCAAAACCAAACTTTCGAGCTCCTTTAACCAAAATAGTTTCATTATGAAAATTTTGCTCGCTAATGTTAGCCAAAAAGTGTTCAGTATCTTTATAAAAACTACTTTCTATTTTAAACAAATGTTGATGAGCGCCAATCTGTTCGCCTATACCAACTAGCCGATCTATCTTCTTTTGGTTGAGCAAAAGTGAGATTTCTTGATAAAGTTCATTAGCAGATTTACCGGTCTCGTGCAAATCAGATAAAATTAGCGTACGTTTTGGATGCTGGTTTTGTTGATTTAAAAAATCTAAAGCAATACTTAACGAAGAAATATCAGCACTGTAACTATCGTCAATTAAAGAACAATGATCTACACCATTAATTAACTGTAGGCGCATTCCCACCTTAACTAGTTTCGACAGCCGATAGGTTCCTTCCAGTGCGGTATAGCCCATTGCTAGTAACGTTACCCAACAAATTACTACATTTTCAATTGAAGCGGCATCTGCAAAAGGAATCGTTACTTCAACTTGTTTTTCAGCGTATTTCGCTTTTAAAATAGAGCTAGTGCCTTTGTTTAAAACGTCCACTATTTGTAGATCTGCGGGTTGGTTAAAACTCCACGTAAATTTTTTCTTGCCTGGCAAGGTAATATTTGGCAGAACATGTTCTGGCGAATAAATGAAAGTTTCTACTCCTTCAAAAAGTCGCAGTTTTTCAATTAATTTTTCTCTTTTATTTGCGAAACCTTCATCGTGTGCCTCACGGATATTTGTGAGTATACCTATGTTTGGTTCAATAATGGCGGCCAATTTCGACATTTCCCCTACCGTAGAAATACCGGCTTCAAAAATCCCTAAATTGTGGCTGTCATTGATTTGCCATACCGAAAGCGGCACTCCTATCTGCGAATTATAGCTTTTGGGACTACGTACAATATTGAAATCTGTAGCCAATAACTGATACAGCCACTCCTTTACAACGGTTTTGCCATTGCTGCCAGTAATTCCTATCACTTTTAATTGGTGTGCAGCACGATGATATATAGCCAACTTTTGTAGTGCCAATAGTGCATCCCCTACCTTAATCCAATTCGCTTCCGGATATTGATCTTGCGCTACATCAGTAGAAACCAAAAAATTACGGATACCATTTTGATAAGCATTGCCGATAAATTCATGACCATCTCTTTGTGCTTTAATGGCGAAAAACAACGCTTGCGGTGCATTACTCAGTGTACGGCTGTCAATTACCAAACTTGTAACTAGTGCGTCTTTATTTACGAATAAGCCCTTGCCTTCAACTATTTCGGCAATTTGTTCAATGGTATAAATATCCGCTTTAGACATGGTATTGATAAGTTATGAGATTTTTTTACGAATTTCAACAAATATTTATGAACCGCCCATCATTAAATAAGAATTAATTAGAAAATGTATGATGAAGAGCATCTAGCAAATAAAACATAAATATAAACAGATGAACAGTGCACAAGAAAGAAAATACAATTACGACATCAAAACCGCTTTGCAGAAAGCCGCTAGTTGGTGCGCTTACCAAGAAAGATCGCAGCAAGAAGTAAGAGATAAATTGTACGAATGGCAAATGAAAACTTTTGAAGTAGAAGAAATTATTTCGTTGCTCATCTCAGAAAACTTTTTAAATGAGGAAAGATTTGCATTTTCCTACGTTTCTGGCAAGTTCAAAATTAAAAAATGGGGCAAAATAAAAATAAAACAGGGCCTTAAATTAAAACGCGTACCCGAGCCTCTCATTAAAAAAGCTTTAAATAGTATTGATGATGATGAATATTTTGAAACCCTGCAGCAATTGTTAGAAAAAAAGCAACAAACAGAGAAAGAGAAAAACACCATTAAGCGACAATTTAAGCTTGTCAATTACCTTCATGGTAAAGGTTATGAGAAAGATTTGATCTTCAATTTACTAAAAACATCTTAGTTTCTTCATGCACCATCATGCTATCACAAAGTAAGATTTTAAGAATAGGTTAAAATGTATAAAAGGAACTGGCATATTGAAATAACCATTAAACACAACAAAGTCGTAATTATTTTATCATGTTAAGTAGCCGCTAACAACTCAAAAGAAAATTATAGTTTAATGAACAACAACAAGTTAGAACAAAACGTTAATTTTTTATTAAATATTTCTTGGCAAAAATATAAATCTGCGTATATTTGCATCACCAAAACGAAAACGACCTCTTAACGAAGTCAAAAGTTTTGAAATATCGGATGATATTGACAATGCGAAAGTAGCTCAGTTGGTAGAGCACGACCTTGCCAAGGTCGGGGTCGCGAGTTCGAATCTCGTCTTTCGCTCTAAATGCCTTCCTACCAGGAGGCATTTAATTTTAAAAAGCTTTAAGCTTTGCTGAAGTGGTGGAACTGGTAGACACGCAGGACTTAAAATCCTGTGCCCTCAACAGGCGTGCGGGTTCGATTCCCGCCTTCAGTACAAACCTTCTTTATTCATCTAAAGGAGGTTTTTTTTCAAGATTTTATGATGATAATTACTTGAAAAATCTAAAAATATTAAAATACCGGATGGTGTTAAAACAATGCGAAAGTAGCTCAGTTGGTAGAGCACGACCTTGCCAAGGTCGGGGTCGCGAGTTCGAATCTCGTCTTTCGCTCTAAATGCCTTCCTACCAGGAGGCATTTGATTTTAGAAAGCATTAAGCTTTTGCAGAAGCGGTGGAACTGGTAGACACATTCCACACCCAAAATAGGGATCGCTTTAAACAGGAGAATACCATATTCAAATGCTCAGATGGTGGAACTGGTAGACACGCAGGACTTAAAATCCTGTGCCCTCAACAGGCGTGCGGGTTCGATTCCCGCTCTGAGTACAATAAAAATCGAAAGAAAGCTATCAGAAATGATGGCTTTTATTGTTTTAGCCCCATATTTTGCAGGACGGAAAAAACGGAAGGTTCAATTCCCTTAGTTCAACAAGCTAAAGGAATTTTATTAGTTAGATCTCGGCCGAGCTTATAATCCTCCTTCTATCCCAATCATTCACAATTGCCTGCGAAGACAATTATCTAACCGTACAATTATTTTAGAATAGGCACGAAAATTGGTTAAATTCGGTTGATATAAAAACTCACTATCCAAATTCCTATTGCATGAACAAAGTTTACAAATTTAGCGAGATAATGAATGATTTAATGGACTATTTCATTCTTGGAGATCCCCATTGCTTACTGAACTATCAGCAAAACCATCAACTACCTACAGATTTATTAACAGAGTTTACCGCTAAAGAAACCGGAGATCAAGCAGTAGAAGACGGAATTATAGTACCCCTTTCTGGAGTAGTGAATTATCCTTACACCATTTATTTTAATCTTTCGAATGAAACTCCTGCATTACTAAAAGAAGAAAATAAGCTACAAGTTAAACAAGAAGGCTACTGCCTAAAGGTAGAGAAGGGACAGATCTATCTTTACACCATGCCTTATTTAAGAGATTTTACAACAAATAAAGTTGATGCTTTAAAAAAGCAAAGCACAGCCACAATTGCGCTTGAAAACGGATGGTATAACATAACCGTGCTAGGTGGAGAAACTTTCCAAGATATAACAGTCGTTAATAAAGAAGGTCAAAAAATCATACATCAATCACTTGAACCAACTTTTGAATTTATTATTAAACCTAGTGCTACTAAACCAGCGTATACCGCAAACATTGGTTATTCATTTAAAATAGAAACAAGCGAATAAAATACACCTATCATAACATGAAAAAAGAAGATTACAAAAAACAATTTATCGAAGACGATGCAGTTGGATGGCTTAGTATAGACGCCGAATTAGAAAAAATTTATCCTAATCAAGAGCCAAAACATTTCGGAACCTTAATTAAGTATATGCTTGGCGGAGAAGATCCTCTAGATGGTATCAGCGTTTATGAAAGTAATGCGCAAGAACCACATTACCACATGGTAAGCTATGGTTTTTCTGAGCTTTATTATGATGAAGAAAAAGCGGGTGGAGAGTTTAGTAAATTCGGTTTTGAGCTAACTTTTCGCTTAAAGAAAGAAAATAACGAAAATTTCCATTGGGCAATGAACCTGATGCAGAACTTGGCTAAATACGTTTTCAAATCGGGCAAATGGTTCGAAGAGTTTCATTTTATACCAGCAAATGGGCCAATTAAACTAGAATCTGACACAGACATTACGGCTTTAGCTTTTGTACTTGATCCAGAATTGAAAAAAATTGACACACCACATGGAGAAGTTTCCTTTTTGCAAATGGTGGGTTTAACTACTAGCGAATACGAACAATTGAAGCAAAACCCTAAGTTGGTAGAAACAGAAAAGTTAATCGAGAAATTAAAAGCAACAAATCCTTTGCTAATTACAGATTTAAACCGGAAATAGAATCACTACACTATGGCAATACACCAATACTGGGGAAATGTAGAAGAAGATTGGGCAGGTTTTTCATCACAAATTACATTTTCTAATCCTTTTTTCACTAGCCAGAAAGTTGAGGTATTTTTAGGCGAAGAATTTGATGAAGATGGCGAAGAAATAGAAGAACCACCAACCGAAAACCAATTGAATGCTTTTGCGGAAACCTATCAAAGCTTTATAACAAATTTTGAAAACCATCTGCTAGAAATGCAAGCCAAAGCATTTGAACGATACCAAACGCTATATGCTCACTATTACGAAAATCCAGAAAAATCTGGTAAACCTGCATTGAACATAAACAGTATCGAAAAACATAACGAATACATTAAAGAAATTATGTTTTTAAGGATATTAGAAAACGATACCATTAAACTTTCCATTCGTTATCAAATAGATACCGAACATGGGCTCGAATTTAGGTTTGAAAATGGACAAATAGTGGCCGTTGGAGGCATTGCAGAAACTTAAGAAAAAAATATGAGCAGACAAATCGCAATAGCTGAGCTTCAAAACAACCCCTATTTTTGGTATATGTACCTTAAATGGTTTAGGGGATTTGATGATAAAAACGAGCTTAACCTTGATGAAGCAATGGAGGTTATTGATATTGACCAAAACCAACTGCATCAATATGAAATGGATTTCTATGCAGACATTAATGATGAAAATATAGAGTTTATTGATGAGAAATTGGGCGATGGAATGTCGGTCTGCATTGAATTTCGAGAAAATGAAATTGTATTTTTTTTAAACGAAATTTACATCGGCAATTTAGGCGGGCATTTTGAGGCTTGGTTTTTTACTTGGAAAGAATGGTTAGCTTTTGAGAAATATCAACCAATTTTTATGCTACTACTACCGATAGTTGCCATTGAGCAATATCAAATTGAAGAAGCAAAAGAACTTATCGAAAGGCATTTGAAAGCTATTCCTTCCTTTGAAAAAGACGCAAACTATATCGCTTATTGTATTGTAAATGGGTTAACTATAGATGCACCTTTCAAAAATATGGCAAATATAGGCATCGTCAACCGGCAAAATCACAGTGTACGAAATATAGAAAAATATCCGCACTACCAACATGATGTGATTGTACTGAATATCGCCTTAAACAAATTTGCGAAAAGCCCTTAGTAAAGAAACTAGAGACTTTTCGCTTAACAATCCTCAAAAAACGGATTGTATCCTTTTATAGATTAAACGCCACTACAGTTTGTTTAGCAACACCTAATCCATCTGCGCCCAACTCTACCACATCTCCTTCTTTCAAATAAATTGGTGGTTTAAAGCCTAAACCAACTCCTGCGGGAGTACCTGTAGAAATTACATCTCCAGGCAGCAACGTCATAAATTTTGAAACATAAGCAATAAGTTCGGGCACAGAAAAAATCAGGTTCTTGGTATTTCCGTTTTGGTACATTTTTCCGTTTACAGATAACCATAAACCTACATTCGAAGTATCTGGCATTTCATCGGCAGTTACCAAATATGGTCCCATTGGCGCAAAAGTATCACAGCCTTTACCTTTATCCCAAGTACCACCTCTTTCTAACTGAAACTCACGCTCCGAAACATCATTGATCAACACATAGCCTGCCACATGCGCCAATGCATTAGTTTCTTCCACATATCTAGCTGTTTTACCAATTACTACACCAAACTCTACTTCCCAATCGGTTTTTTCAGAGCCTTTTGGCAACATGATATCATCAAATGGCCCCACAACAGAAGTAGTAGATTTAAAAAAGATGATAGGCTCTTTAGGAATAGCGGCTCCAGTTTCAGTGGCATGGTCTAGGTAATTTAAACCAATACAAACAATCTTTGAAGGACGAGCAATTGGAGCACCAAGCCTACTACCCGCCGGGATTTCTTTCAACTCGGATGCATTTTCCTTGATAAATGCTTTTAAGCGCTCTACCCCATCGTTTTCGAAAAACTGCTCGTTGTAGTCTTCTCGAAAAGATGATAGATCATAATTTTTCGTATCTATCTGGACACCTATTTTCTCTTGTCCTAAACTTCCGTAACGTATTAATTTCATGTGCAATTATTATAAGGCCAGCGCTTAACACTGACTGATTGATAAAATTATTTATTGTTTAAAATCACTTTAGTACCTCCGCCTAATCTACTTTGATGCGCTGCGTCTATAAATTTACAAATTGCCAAAGTCTCTGCCCTATCTACGGGAACTTTTCCGGTATCAAAAAAAGAAACAATTTGTTTTAACAGCGGGTTATAGCCCTGAAAAGCGCCCAAGTTCACAATCTCATCTTGAGTAAATACCCTACCGCCAAAGCCATCTGCACCTTTTCTAATTCCTCTTAAGGTACCTATCCGCCCTCCTTGCCATTCGCCCACATAAAGGTCAAAATCTGTAGTATGCTGTGTTTGTACACTTACACAGTTTGGCCCCAGCAGGGTAAACAACATCTCTACGCCATGTATGCCGTACCAATACAAATCTTTGTGCGAAGGCTCTGTATAGGCAGGAGAATAAATATCAGCTCCTAAAACATTTTGCTTGTTTATTTCTTCTATACCACCTATATAACGTAGCGAACTGGTTGAGAATAGTGGTGTTTTATACCGATCTGCCAGTTCAAAAATCTTTAAAGCATCTTGATAACTATTGGCAATTGGCTTATCTATAAACAACGGCTTTTTTGCTCTGAGGATAATTTCGGCTTGTTGCAAATGCAGATTACCATCGTTAGTTTCTAAAAGCACTACATCTACCTTTTTCAAAAGTGAGTCTATACTAGAGACGATCTCTACATTGAGTTTCTTGATTTCTTCGGTAAACTTCGGTATCCGCTCTGCATTTAATGGAATGCTTGGACTTCCCATTGGATAGGCCGCTACTACCTGATAGCCTTGATAATTCTCATTAGCTAGGTTTGCATTAAGTTCTTTTGTAAAAGCAATGGCATGTGAAGAATCTAGACCTACAATGCCAATACGCTTTTTCGGCGCTGGTAGGGAGAAGGCGCTAGCTCCGTAAACGGCAGAACCCAAGCCTAAAGCGGCAGCTGTAAAAGTAAATTTTCTTCTGTCCATCGTTAAAAATACCTCACATAAAAATACAGTACCGCCACGGTGATAATTACCCACCATAACGTCGGGTTTTTTAAGCCTTTGTAAGCTGGGGATTGATTGGCTATCCTTCCGCCCCCTTTTCCATAATTGATAACCAAATTATCTAATTCGAGACCTTCATTAGGCTTAAACACTAAACTTACTACCGTACAAACTAACATACAGGTCCAAAATACAATACCGGTACGATTAAAAAATGGCATATCTGGGAAAGCAAATTCCATGATCAAAGAAAGCGGAATAGTTAAAAGTCCAGCGGCCAAAGCTCCCTGCGATTTTGTTTTTTTCCAGAAAACGCCCATCAAAAACATGGTAGCAATACCGGGCGTAAACAAGCCATACAAGTTCATCAAGTATAAGAAAATTGGCTTATCCGAGTAACTTAAGAGCAATACAGCGCTACAGATACCAAAAAAAATAATAGCAACACCAGATCTTTTTCCAAAACGAATGGCTTGTTCATCTGTTGCATTTTTATTAATGTATTCGCTATAAACATCTACAGTTAAAATGGTAGTACAAGAGTTGATAGCTCCAGAGATATGAGACATAATTGCAGAGATGAGCCCCGCCATTACCAAGCCTATCAATCCGCTTGGCAATAAGGTTTTAACTAAAGTTGAAAAAAGTAAATCTGGCTGTTCTAAGGCAGGCAAAAATGCTGGAGCCACCAAAGCAGGAATCGTAATAATCAAAGGCACTAGAAACTTCAAATAGTCTCCAAAAATAACGCCCATTCGGCCATGCCACTCATTTTTTGCAGCCAAAACACGTTGTACAATAAACTGATTTGTTGCGCAATAAAACACACTGATACAAAGCAAACCACCTAAATACATCGTCCAAGGAAAATCTGGATCGGTAGCTGGATAGAACATTTTCCAATCTTTTGAAGATTCTACAATGGCGCCGAAACCTCCAGCCTTATCGATAGTAGCAAATGTAAGTACCAATCCACCCAGAACTAAAATTGCGAGCTGTACCATTTCGGTCCATATCACTGCTTTTAAACCGCCCAGAATAGTATATAAGCCTGTTAAAAGCGCCATGCCAATGATGCTGTAAAAAATTGGAATATCAAAAAGTGCATGGAGTGTTAAGCCGCCCAGGTACAACACTGCACCTATTTCTACAAATATGTAAGTAAATAAAATCAAGATGGCATAGAGCACCCTTGTGGATGTCCCAAAGCGCTTTTCCAAGTATTCTGGAACCGTGTAAAATCCATTTCTAATATAAAAAGGAAGAAAAATCCACAAAAGCGCATTGAAACCAATTAATATTGCTCCCCATTCTAAAGTGATCGCTACGAAGCCTCTATCGTAAGCAGCACCCATTGCACCCACTAAATGATGGCTACTAATGTTAGCGGCGATGATACTTCCTCCAATCATCCACCAAGGCAATTTATCTCCCGCTAGGAAATAATCTCTTTTAGATTTGGAACTTTGCTTGGAAGCATAAAGTCCTAAGGCCACAATACCGACAATGTAAATAGTAAAAATTGCAATATCAATTATTTCAAGTTTCATTTTAGGTTGTTTGGTTAGTTGGTTTTTGGTTAGTTTAAGACGCTGCTATTAAATGCTCTATCTTGGCAATAACTTCAGCTATCAACAGCTCTAAGCCGCCTTTTTCAAAAGGTGTTTGCCATACGGCATAAATATCTTTTCCATATAAGTCTGCCGGAGGCAAATAGCCCAAATAGCCATTAGCAATGTTGATAAAGACTATGTGCCGATCTTTAAAATGTGCTCTAATCAGTTGCTGCCCAATGGCATAAACTTCATTAGCTTGTGCTATTGCAAAAGCATCACCAAATTTCCAAATCCAGACGGGCAATAGGGCGTGAGTTTGGTCTCCAATTGATTTGCGGGTGTTTAACTTTCGCCACAAGCGATCTTTCATTACCCTATCTTCGCAAGCATTAAACTCAGCTTCTATTTTTTCAATAGTGTCTAATTGTTTATAAGGAATTTTAACTTCAAATTTCAGCTGTTTGAAAGTCTGGTTGGTAATGATCTCTTTCTCCGCATAAATAGCTAAAGGCGCACCAGACTGCAAAGCGTGGTCAAAAGTCCATTTTTTGCCAACGGGCGATGTATTTTCTAACGTCGATAAAATAGCATAACCTAGTTTTCTACCATTGGCATCTACTATCTCGGGATCTTTAACGTATTGTTTTTTAGGTGCTAAATCTCCAGATGCGCCTTGCAAAAAAACAACCGGCACCTTTAACTTATCGGCAATCAGCTCACGCATTGCACCAACGTAATCTGGTGAAATGAGCGTATTTTCATGCGCAAACGTAGTGGGGTGACACGCATAGTTGCAAATTATGGCATTTAATCTTCCGTCAGCATCATTCAATTGTCCCACTAAAAGTGTTTGATCTGCCGTTGTCGATGGATCAAAACCGATAAGGTACTCGCCTTCATGCTTTAAATCCCTTTTAGTTGCCAAATCGCAGCATCCATATTCCCAAGAAAGATATCCATCAATCAAGTTTTCTTTGGCTTGATTAATAGCGTGAATAGCTGTTGTTTTCAAAAAATCTAAATAGGGAACAATATATTCTCCGCCATTTTGGTCTTTATCGTTAGTACAAATACTTGGCCCAGCGTGGGTATGTGATAAGCAAAACAGCAATTGTTGCTCCTGTAAACCACAGGCTTCGATAATGGAAGTTCTTAAATTGCGTTCATCGTCATTATTCTTCCACCAACCTAAATCGGCAGCGAGGATCACCCCTAGAGTTCCTTCATCACTTTGTGTAACTAAACATGATAGAAATAAAGACTTATGTACCCCAGAAGCCACATCAAATTGCGCAGCACCCCAATTCCTCGAATAAATTCCTTGCGGAGGTGTAATATCTACTTCTATAATTTGAAATTTTAACGAAGTAGCGGCATTTGTAGATAAAGTAGCCATATTAAATCAGATAGATTAAGGTCTAAGCAACGACAATCCGCCATCCATTAAAAAAGTAGAACCAGTTACATGTTGGCATTGACTAGAGTTTAACCACAACACCTGTGCAGCCACCTCATCGGCCTCCATAATTTTACCTAGCGGAATTTTACTTTGCGAAATTGATTTTTGTTCTGGCAATTCGCTCCAAACCGTTTTACTCAAACCCGCATTTACGTAACCCGGCGCAATTTCATTCACTCTGATGCCATTTGGAGCATATTCCAAAGCCATCGTTTGGTTAATCATACGTACCGCAGCTTTAGAAACACTATAAGCAGGCAAATTTTGATGAACCGCATGAGCAGCCCAACTTCCCAAGAAAAGAATGCTTCCCTTAACATTTTTAGCAACCATGCTTTTAGCAGCGAAATTGGCAAAATAGAAAGCACCATCAACGTTTACACGCATTTCTGTAGACCATTCTTCGGGACTTAAGGTTTTAAAATCTTTGATGGTTACCCTAGCCGCATTAGCAATGCAATGATGTATTTGACCATACCTAGTTTCAACTTCGTTGATAAAACCCTCTACGTCTTTATGATGGGCCACGTTGAGACATTTGTACTCTAAATTGCCTGCGTAGTTTTTTAAGAGCGAAAGTTTATCTTGCGCTTGATCCGCAGGCACCACATCGCTTAAAATTACCGTAGCTTGCGCTTTTAGGTACGCGGTTGCGATGGCCAAACCGATATCACCCAAGGCACCACTAATTACCACTATCTTATCTTTCAATTCCTGCATATCAAATGTTTACCAGTCGCCTACGCTACCATCTTTATAAAATGTTCTCTGTAACACCTCTTGCCGAAAAGGATGCTTTTTAACTTCCTCCTCATTAATTTCAATACCCAAACCTGGGCGGCCGTTAGGCAACACAATTCTTCCTTCTTTTTGAACGGTAAATCCTTCAGAAACTACATCTTCTCTCCATTCTACATCTTTATGTACACTTTCGCAAATGATATATGAAGGTGTCGCAAAACCTAATTCAATTGAAGCCGCTGTACTCACTGGTCCTTGCGGATTATGCGGTGCCATCGAAACTCGGTAAGCTTCGGCCAAAGCACCAATTTTACGGGCTTCGCTTAAACCTCCGCAATGCGTAATATCTGGCTGAATTACGCTCACCGCACGTTTTTCTAGTAGCTCCCTGAAAGCATGTACACCTACCAAACGCTCACCAGAAGCAATTGGCGTTTGCACCGCTCTTTGAATTAAAGCGATATCTTCCATGGTTTCTGGCCAGCATGGCTCTTCAAAAAAGTACAAACCGTAAGGTTCCAAAGCTTTAGCAAACAACATTCCCATTCTAGGGCTGGGACGAGCGTGGCAATCTACCATGATATCGATATCATCGCCAACGGCATCTCTCATTGCAGCCACACAAGCTTCGGCATATTTAACCGGACGTAATCCCTCCAACGGCATTGTTTCTGGAACGGCCATAGATTTGAAGGCGGTAAAACCTTCTGCCACTGCAGCTTGAGCCAGTTCTCCAAAACGCTTTGCATCTCCAGGAGCGGTTTCGTAAAAATCTTCCATTTTACCACCACCCAAATGGCAGTACAAACGAATATGGTCTCTTACTCGCCCACCCCACAGTTCATGGCAAGGCACATTGTGTATTTTGCCCACAATATCCCAAAGAGCGATGTCTATACCGCTAATGGCCGTACCACGCACAATACCGTTTCCATGCCAAAAATGCTGGCGGTACATCATTTGCCACAGGTATTCTACTCTTCGAGGATCTTCGCCTACCAATAGTTGAGAGATATCTTCGATGGCACCCACCACACTTTTGGTATGCCATTCTAAAGTAGCTTCTCCCCAACCCCATAAACCAGGCTGATCGGTTACCACTTTAACAAAAATCCAATTCCTCATACGTGCATTACACACATAGGTTTCAATTGCAGTAATCTTCATCTGCTTCTAATTTTATTTTTAATGATCAGATGTTCCTTTCCATGATTAAATAATCACTATTAATGAGTTAATCATAGACGGTTCATGAACTCAATTATAGTTGTTTTAAAACCTGTGCTGTAACCTCTAAAGTCTGCCCAATATCTTCCATGGTGTGGGCAAATGAAATACTTCCCTGTTTAATTGGCGCAGGAAAATTGTATACACCACCTTTAATCAACGCTTTACGGTATCGAGCATCAAAATCAAAATCATGATGTAACAAAATATCATGAAAATTCACTGGTTCGTGATCCATAAAGTACACGCAAAATGCCGAACCTTGTCTGGCTACATACACCGGCCTGTCTAATTTAGAAAATATTTCTTGATAACCCTTCTCTAAAGCAGCTCCCAACTTTTCTACGTGCTCATATACTTTATATACAGGCGATTTTAATTTTTCTAACGTGGCAATAGCTGCGGCCGTTGTTAGGGGAAAAGCGTTGTATGTTCCCGCAATTAAAACTCTGCTTTCCTTATCAGGGTGAACAAAATAATCCATATATTTTTTCTTACCAGCGATTACGCCTAGCGGATAGCCATTTGCAACCGCTTTACCGAAGGTAGATAAATCTGGCGTTATACCACAAATAGATTGATAACCGCCTAGCGCATGTCTAAAACCAGTTTTTACTTCATCAAAAATCAGCAAACAACCATTTTTATCAGCCAGCTCACGCAAGCCTTCTAAATAGCCCATTTGAGGTTTAACTATTCCGATATTTTGCAAAAGCGGCTCTAGCAAGATACATGCTACGTCATACTTTTCTAAAACATAGTTGATACTATCCAAATCGTTATAATTCACTACATGCACTAAGTCGCTGTGCGATTTAGGCACACCTGCACTTAACGAATCGAACGGATATTCTCCCGGACTAACATAAGCGCCCACATCTTCTAACCTGCTGATTACGTTACAGGCCACATCGTTGTGCCAACCATTATATCCACCCTGCATTACAATAATATGATCGCGTTTAGTTACCGCCCTTGCAATTCTGATGGCATGGTACGTGGCCTCTGAACCCGTAGTAGTAATTTGTATACTTTCTGCACTCGGCACACTTTCGCAAAACATCTTAGCAAACTCTCCCTCTAATAAGGTAGGTCCTGCTCCCATTAAAACTTGACTTTCAGAAAGCGTAAGTTTTACAGCCTCATTAATATCTTCGTCGTTATGACCAAAAAAAGATGCAGCGAAACCTGCCTGATAATCAATATACTCCTTTCCATCAGCATCTACCACCCTACTGCCTTGCCCTTTCACAAAACAAATATTAGGATCTGTTTTCCTATTTAAAGATACCACACCTCCAGGTATCCATTGTTCATTGTTCTGCAAAATGGCTGCAGATTTCAAATTCTCTTGCATAAAACGTTATTCGTTGTTATTATTATGTAAACTATTTTAAAGGAAGCTTATTAAAAACATGTATCCCATAAACGATTATTATTGTATACTAAATTACAATTTTTATGTATACATTTAAACAATATTTTATTTTTTTTCTATGCGCATTATTTTAGATCATTTAAAATTCCCAGAAGGGCCATGTTTTGATAGCAGCGGAAACATTTGGCTAGTAGAAAAAGACGCTGGAAATCTTGTTGCTGTGATTGGCGAAACCCACCAAAGGCATCACGTAGATGGAGCGCCAAATGGTATAGCTATCGACAAAAACAACCTGATTTGGTTTTGTGATTCGAAACAAAACAGTATCAGAACTTTTGATCCGATATTGCAAAAAACAACTACTATGGTAGACAATTTTAATGGAACCGCACTTAAAATGCCCAACGATTTAACCTTTACCAGAGAGGGTGATTTACTTTTCACCTGCCCTGGAAATAGCCTAAATGACAATACAGGCTATATTTGCTGCTTCACTAGAGAAAAAGAGCTATTTAAAATTTTCGAAGGGATGTACTACCCAAACGGGTTAGCGCTTAACAAAAATCAATCTCATCTATTTGTTGCAGAAACCGGAACAAAGCAAATCTGGAAATTTAATTGGGACAACAAAAACAAACAGCTGAGCGAAAAAACTTTGTTTGCGGAAACTGGAGGTGAAGTTGGCCCAGATGGAATTGCCTTTGATAATGAGGGCAATCTATACGTTGCAGTTTACGGATCTGGCAAAGTAAGGGTGTGGAACGAAAATGGAAAATGGCTAGAAGACATTGCAGCATTAGGCTACAACCCAACCAACTGTGCAATAGACCCTTTTGCCAAAAAAGGATTGATAATTACGGAAGCCGAAACAGGAATTTTAGTTCAATACCTTACAAAAAAAAGAGGGATCATTTAACTATCCCTCTTTAAAAATTATTAAACTAACTCTAAAGCCTCTTGCTCTCCCCTGTAGAGATGCCGGACTAAAGACGAACACGAAAGTTCCCAATCGTCTTTAGCCAAACCTTCCACTATTGAACGATGCTCTTTATCAGTATCTTGATAATCTTCCATTTGATCCATTACGGCACCCAACCTCATGTGAAACAAGGGAATATTACTATTTTTATACATCATGATCAGCCGAGCATTCTCTGTACTTTCGATCATTCTTTCATGAAATTTCACATCAGC
Source organism: Pedobacter ureilyticus (assembly GCF_005925345.1). Classification (GTDB taxonomy): domain Bacteria; phylum Bacteroidota; class Bacteroidia; order Sphingobacteriales; family Sphingobacteriaceae; genus Pedobacter; species Pedobacter ureilyticus. The sequence continues at coordinate 24,036 of NZ_SSHJ01000033.1, read as the reverse complement.
TTCACAAGCACCGCCGTAATAACCTTTTTCTACCATTGCAGAAAAGTCATCACATATTAGTTGCAGCTCTTTGATAACCTCTTGACTTTTTTTAGCAAAAAGAATCTTCAAAGCGCCAACCTCTAGTATCTCTCTTAATTCACGTATCTCCCTTACATCCGCTATGGTCATGCTTTTCACAAAGCATCCCCCTTTTCCCCCAAACTCCACCAAGCTCTCGCCCGCTAAACGCATAAAAGCTTCTCTTACCGCTACTCGACTTACCGACATTTTTTCAGCCCAAAAATTTTCAACCAAACGAGCTCCACCCGCTAATTGGCTAGAAAGAATTTTCTTTCTCACCTCCAAATACACCTTATAGGCTAACGAATCTTCTTTCATTTTGCATACATTTTTAACCAAAAATAAGAATACATTTTAATTATCAAAATATCTTAGCGTTTACTTTCTAGATGGCGACAACAAATAACTACCTGACTCTGCCTCCCAAACAATAGTGTTTTGATCTTTTAAGACATTTTGATTTTGGCTAACTCCTTTCTTTACATTTTTTATATTCCAAAAACCAGTTCGTAAACCTGCACATATCACTTCAAACTTTCCATTTTTTGGCACGTTAATCTCAATTTCCTCGTCCAAAAACGTATCAGATTTTGCGAGAATTATCACCTTATCGGCAACCTTCAAATAAAAATAATTCCCTTTTTCTTCAACTTCAACAGCAAGCTCTTGAGCTCCTTTTTCAGTCATTTGAAAAATAGTAGCAAACTCCGCAAGTTTATTGTCTTTTTTAGGCGAAACCATAATTCTAGAACCACTTGCTTCTGGCCAAAGGGATTTTACCGTATAAAAATCTTCAAAAACCAGCGTTGAAGAATCACCTGATAACACTTGGTAATGCCTATCCACTAAGCTTGGCTTGATCATATTTACATAGGTCACCGCTTCTTCACCAGCAAAAGAATTGCTCAAAATAAATTTCCCGTTATTATACACGGGCTTTTTTATAGTGTTGATTTGCCAATACTTTTTCATATCAGCGCTTTTAGAGACTACCCTATCCAAAAGTACCATCACTGCAGGAACATCAGCTCTTTTCAAATTCAAGAACAGCATGCTTTTAGTATAAGCTTCTACTTTTTCTGAATAGGCATTAGTGACATCGATATTAAAATAACTAAATGAGGGCTTTAAAGGATCTGAACCCAAAGCAGAAGACCTCACAAATCCAGTTTGAAACCAAGAATCACTCAGCACCTCTTTAACTGTACGAGGAAACCGCTGACTAAATCTAGTCCCTCCATCATTGGTTTTTGTTCTAAAAAGCAAGGGCTCTTTTGGATCCCGAACTAACATCATGCTGTGTGAAATAGAACGCTTATTAAAATTGAAATCATACGGAGAGCCATAAGAAAGATACAAACCTAAATCTCCAACTTGAATGCCTCTGTGGTAAATTTGTAAAGCTCCCGCGTCTGCATGTTGATGGTTACCAAAATGAAAACCGCCACCTTTTAATTCGACCACAACGTTACCACTATTTTTATGCTCTTCCCAACCAGTTCTTGCAATCATGCTATTTAAAACAGGGCCAAAATCTTTTGTTAACGGCAACTGATTTAAATCGAAATCTGGCTTTAAAGCAGGATCATCTAACAACAAAAACAGCACAGGGTTGTCTTTTAAACCTCCTTGTTTCACAAACTCTCCTTTAATTAACCTGTTACCCGAATATGCATAGCATAAAAGCATAGTTTGCGGATTTTTCCAATAGAAGTTTTCGCTAGCGCTGTACTTCACGTTAAACATATCGCCATCACGAAGCATTTTACCATCTGGCGTACGCATATACAACCAGTAATAAGGCAAATTCTTAATATTGTCATCAAAAACCGGATAGCCCAACATTCTGTAGTACAGCCAAGCAGCATGCATTTCCCAGCCAAAGCGATAACCACCATAGTCAATGCCCTGGTTGTGCCTCGGCGACTGATATTCGAACTTTCGTAAAGGAACTAACTGATCTAGTATCCAGTAAGAGGTATATTTATAGGGTAGCGGATCTTCGTCATAAATTGCGATACTCATCGACAGATAATCACGACAAATTTGGGCTTCATTTCCGTGTCCATTCACTACACTTTCTATACCGTAAAACGGTGGCCAACCCATTTCCATATCTGTAGCTAGGCGCATCAAATCTTTCCTTAACTGTGCTCTACCAACAGCATTCATGAGTGGATAACACCAATCGTAAACCAAAGATGCAGTGTACATTGCACGGCCTACTTCTCTTGTAATATCACCGTATGTAACATTACCAAATTCCAAAACCGACAGGTAATCTAACGCCAGCTGAACTGCCTCCGCACCCACTTTCCTATCTTCGGTTATTAGATAATAAAAAGCCTTTGCTTCGATAACACTTTCAAGCTTTTCATCATGAAACATCTCTTTATTACTGTCGAAAGCGAATTTGAACGGCAATTCGGCTTTTGCCTTAACCGTAGCCCAAGCAGCTTGGTGCGCTGTATCTAATGTTCTTCGCCTAATAATTGGTAACGTTTCTTGATTAACCCACAGCCTAGGATGCCCGCTTGGAGGAACAATTTTTGGTACATAATTTTCTGCATCTGCTGGCGGTACCGGAGCTACGTAGGGCTTTATTGACAATCGTTTAAGCGCCAAGTTAGCAGGCAACCAAACTTTTAGCTTTTGGTTTTTAGATCTAAACTCAAACTTACCTAACTCTTGCAAGCCACCCTTATGTACATCATAAACGATACGAAAAGTCGGCCTGTCGTTTCCATTTTGAAACTTAGCTTTCAAAGTTAATTTACCTGTTTGATCTTCTTTCTTCAGCTTTTCAAAATCAACAGGCTCCGTTTCAGCCTCCAAAATATACCAACCAGATTTAGGAACCTGAACCATCCATTCCAAATCTGGCAGAACATCAGTTTCCAAGTTTCTGTTAATTCCATCAAGATAAAAGGCACTTTGGCCGTTGAGTGATGTTTTAACAACTTGGTTATTTACCTTCGCCTTTTTATTTTCAAGCTGTAGACTTTTTAGCTCAACCTGATGTTGCTGTGCAAAAACAACCTGAAACACAAATAAACTGCAAAGGAAAGCCATTACTAGCTTTCCTTTATTTACAGTTTTAACCAAATATATTCTAAACATAGTTACTTAATAGTCAGCCTTTTCATACTCAACCTCATTTCTTTGGTAGTATTATTTACGGTATTTACATAAATATAAGCATTGTATTTACCATCTGCCGTTTGCACCCAAACGCCGCCTTCAGCTTTCATGTTAATGGCAAAATCTGGCGCATCAGTAAAATCTTTAGACCTTAAATCCACATCATCAACAAAAACGCCATATTGTATCCTGGCTAACTGCTGGTCGCGAACGGTAAAAGCTTTTACCATTTTTGTCTTGTTATTTAAACCCGTAGGCATGGTGAACGTCGGCAAATAAGCCGGATCTGCAGTTGGCGCAACCAAAGAGTGTAAATAAGTTACGTTCGTTGGCGTTCTATACAAGTAAACTAAGTCTATTTTATCTGGATTTGCAGCCGCAAAGGTTGCGTTGTATAGCTTCATATCCGCAATAGACAGATAAAAATCTGTACCATCTTTAGCTACTAAATCTAAAGCCATATCCATATTTCTTATTTCATGCGGACCAGACTGGTAAGAGATTGTCTCGCCATTGCTAGATTTTGCAGTAAAAGTAAAACTAATGGTTTTTCCGCGAGCTTCTTCCGGAATTTTATAAAAGTAACGTAGTGTTGCTGCAGAAAAATCTCCAGTATAAGTTACCTGCGTAGTTTTTCCTGTAGTTACAGACGGATCACCAACGGCCGTACCTACGTCAGTTCCAGAATTGTTGGTATTGTAAAACCTATGGTCTAAATATGTTCCTGTAGCGCCTGCTATGCTAGCTTCAACCGTCATAGAGGTTAACTTGCCTTTTTCTGGCAAAATTGCTGCCGCATAGGCAAATTCAATGGTTCCGCCTACAATGTTTGGCCCCAATGACCTCTTGATTAAATCGTTCTGCAACTTATCTGACGCAGTTGGAATGGCGTACTCTTTGTCTTTACATGCGCCAAAGCATAAAGCAAGCAGCATTAAAGACATCAATATTTTAAAATTTATCTGTTTCATCTATTTAAGTTTTATTTTCAGCTGTGATGAAGCTATCATGATTTGCTTACGATATTTTTTCATTGGTAAATCATAACGGCTTCATTTCGCTTAGCTTATTGTTTTACAGTTAAATAAACTTTGTAAGTTTTTCTCACCTTTCGGTTTCCAGATACCACCGTCCATTCCTTTGGCTTAGAGAGATCCGAAAAATCTACCTTACCCACAATTTTTGGATCTAGCACCGCATCAATTACCAAGCTGAATTGAGGATAAAGGTTTTTTAGATCTGTACCGTACAGCACCTCTACATTAATAGTTTGTGCCGTGGTATCTATAGTTGCTGCTTTGGTTCTTACCGTCTGAAAATCGGCGCCCAACAGCTCAAAGGCACTTACATAGCAATCTGACCTATTTGTGATCAATAGCCCGTCATCATCCATTGGATAATCTTTTTTACAAGCAGCTATTACAAACAGCAACAGTATTAATTGAAATATGAATATTTTTTTCATGTCTTATTTTTTATAGATTATCTCCAGGGTTTGTTTTGGGTAAGATTGCTGTTTCTTACTCTTTCTGCTTCAGGTATCTGATAAATATAGCAACGTTGGTAAACTAACTCATCCGCATTAAAGAAAAAGCGCTCCCAATTGTTGCCCCAACTATCTTGAAACCATTTACCAGCACCATAAGGCGCTCCAAAAACGGTCTCTAGTTTTCTCCATCTTCTTAAATCAAAAGCTCTTTGACCTTCGCCAAATAACTCTACAATTCTTTCTTGCTCTATCGCTTCAAAAAAAGCTGTTGGATTGGCAGTTTTACTGGCCGCCAAAGCAGGCAACTTACCTCGTGCTCTTACTCGATTTACCAAGGCAATGGCATCAGCCTGTGGACCATTTACCTCGTTGGTAGCTTCGGCATACATTAAAAAAACGTCTGCCAAACGCATTAATGGCCAATTGTAATCGCCCGAGCTTCTGTTTTGACCACCGTAGTTACGTACAAACTTTCTAGACTGCAAGCCCGAAAGGTTGGTTGTATTATCGTTAAAAGCGGGATAACTTACTCCATCGATAGTGATGTTGCCGCTCCAAGTTTTATAGCGAAATGCTACGAAACCAGTAGTTTCTGTAGTGCCAATACCCATAATCTTTTCATTGTCCCACAATAAAGTAGCTTTCATTCTATAATCTCTATCCTTGTAAGAATCAGGATTAACCGAAGAATTTGGGGTTGTTCTTGCTGCCGAATTAGTTGAAGGGTTTAGTTGGGTCATTTTAGGCAAAAAATCACCAGTAATGGTAGATTGATATCTATCAGCCAATTCATATCGAGGAATAGCTTGATTTTGAGACAAGCCCACAGAAACACCTGTCCAAACTCTCATGTATTCTTCACTTTGTCCAGTCGCATTACCTCCGTGAGTAAGCACCATTAACATTTCGCCATCGGCGTTTGGATTACCCGTAGAAGGGATAAACATGTAGTAATAATTTGGCAACACATCGGCCTTCCCCATTTCGCCCCATTCGCCTGGCGCTCCACCTCTAAATAGGTTTAAGCCAAACTCTGTGATTACACGGTTAAAATCAGCAGCGGCACCTTCAAATGCAGTTCTAGCTTCGGCAGTAGATTGCTGAAAGCCTTCCAATTCGGGCCAGCCATTCTTTTTCCACGAACCCCAAAACAATTGCAACTTACCTCTAAAGGCTAAAGCAGCAGGTTTAGCGGCTCTTCCAATAGCAGCTGCCCTGTTTGGCAATTTCTCTGCCGCATAGGTAAAATCAGCATAAATAGAGTCCTTAACTTTTGTGATTGATGATCTTGAAATCGTATCGACTTCAATTGGTGCATTAACTATCTTATAGATATAAGGTACATCTCCCCACAAAGAAATTAAGCGGAAATAAGCTATACCTCTCAATAAACGAGCTTCTCCAATAATCGCTTCCAAATTTTGCCTTGACGCTGTTGTTACTGCATTAGGCAACAATTTGGATCTAATATTTTCGATTACATAGTTAGAAGTGTTGATAGAACCATACAACTCTCTGTATAGTGTTGCAGCTCCATTACCGTAAGAACTTGGGTTGTTCACCGTCATGCTAATTGGCGCTGCCCCAGTATTATACATCTTGAGAAAATCTCCATGCCCATCGAAATGGTAATCTCTATCAAAACATGGTCTAAACTCGTTGTAATTACCCATCAAGCCAGTTACGGCATCTGCCTCTGTAAGCCAAAAAGTATTGCTATTGGGAGAAACCGTGGCATTTTGATTTAATAAATCTTTCCGACAGCTACTCATAAAAGCAACCGATAAAATGGAAAGAGCTATATATATAAATTTCTTATTCATGCGATTATTCATTAAAAGTCAAAGTTTAAACCAAACACAAACGTTTTTGTAATCGGATACGAATCATTGGCATAAGTGCTCTTTTCTGGATCTAAGCCTTTAAAGCCGGTAAACGTCAACAAGTTATCAGCCGAAACGAAACCTCGTATTTTCTTTACACCAATTTTTTGAATGAGGTTGTTTTTAAAGGTATAACCCAACTGCACGTTTTTCAACCTTAGGTATGATAAATCTTGCAACCAAAAAGTACTTACATAATTATTGGTACTTGTAGAACCCAATCCGCTAGGCAACAACCTAGGATACTCGGCACCTCTATTATCCAAGTTCCAAGTCTGATTCAACTGTTCATCGGTAACCGCTTGCGCAGATGTACCTAAGAACGAGCTGTTCACCCTATTCATCCAAAACTCTTTTCTACCGTAAGACCCTTGCAGTAAAATGGCCATATCAAACCCTTTCCAAGAAGCTGAGCCTCTTAAAGCATAGTTAGACGTAGGGCGACCTAACTGGTAGTTAGGATAAGCTTTTCTATCATTGGCATCAATTCTGCCATCGCCATTTAAATCTTTAATTAAGATATCACCTGGTGCTGCACCTTGCGGCGTTGCTTTATAAACATCTTCCCAAGTTTGTGCAATCCCCATCGACTCGAAAGCATAAACAAAATTATAAGGCATGTTCACGAATAAGGAACCTCTTTGCAAAGTCTCGCTCCAAGACAGCAAAGTATTTCTATTTGTAGAATAGTTTAAATTAACCGTGTACCTGAAATCGCCTTTCTTATCGTTCCATGTTAAATTGGCTTCAAAACCTTGGTTAAGCATATCTCCAATATTTCTTCTGGGAGCGATATAAACGCCCAATAAGTGTGTAGACAAATCTGAAGATCTGTTCATGCCTATCGTTTTTCTATCATAATAATCTAACTCTACCAAGAGCTTATTATTTAGCATAGACACATCAAAGCCTACATTAAAAATGTTCGTTTTTTCCCAAGTAAGGGCATAATTGATAAATTTCTTATTGGTTAAACCAACCACGGCCGCACCATCTATAAAATAATGACCAGCGGTAAGTAATTCTTGTTGTTCATACCTTCCAACACCATAATTATTGCCCAAACTACCATAAGAAACCCTAAATTTTGCCGAGTTAATTTTGATTTTTTCAAAAAATGGTTTAATAAATTCTTCTTCTGATAAACGCCATCCAAAAGCTCCAGCCGGGAAGTAGCCATACTGGTCTCCGGGTAAAAACTTAGAAGAACCATCTGCCCTGAATGTACCTTCCAAGATATATCTATCTTTAAAAGTATAGCCCAAACGTCCAATATATGATCTCAAGCCTTCCATCTCCGAACTACCTCCGGTGGTTTGAACCTCATTTAAGGCTCCATCTATTTCAAAAATATTTGGATTTAAACGCGTACCTCTACTAGCTGCAAGATATCTATCCTTCCAGAACTCCTCACTATAAATCACTTTTGCCGAGAACACATGTGATTTGCCAAAGGTTTTATCATAACCCAAACTAGCGTTAAGCTGCGTTTTAAAATTCTCTCGGTCTGTATTGTAGATAGGTTCGTTGTTACCTACATAAATTCTAGGTCCCCAAGCATCTGTCTGAAAATTATAGGCCTGTGTAGGCATATCAGCTCTCCAATCGAACCTGTTGTTATAGCTCAGTGCATAGTTCACATTTGCGGTTAGTCCGGAAATTGGTTTCCACTCTAGATACCCACTTAAATTAGCCTGCTTTTGGTCCATGTTGTTTCTGTTTCTAACCATATAATCCGCATACATGTTAGAAGCCTGAGAACTTTCATTGTAGGCCATAGCCCCACCATAATACCCCGTAACCGGATCATAAGGCAAAATACCTGCTGGTGCAGAAAAAAGATCTAGACCACTAGACCCATTTGCCGTCATACCCTCGGTATAGTTGTACTTGAACTGCGACCAGTTTCCAGCAAACCTAATACCCGAAGTTAGTTTTTCAACAATCTTGGTATCCATATTGAACGCCAAGTTGTAACGCTTAAAATTATTTTCGATTTGTATACCTCGTTCATCTAAAGCACCTAGAGACAAATAGTAATTGCTATTATCACTACCGCCATTAACAGAAATATTATAATTCTGAGCTAAACCATCTCTCAAAACTACATCCCACCAATTGGTACTTGGATATCTTTTTGGATCAATCATACTCAATGCCAACCATTGGTCTATGGTTCCATTTTTAAAAGCAAAATTAGAAGCGGCAACATTAGCAGATTGCGCAACCTGTGTTGCAGTCAATGCTTTTGCATAATTATTTACAAAATTTACATTACCTGTTGGACTAACTAGCGATAGACTATTATTAAAGCTAATACTTGGCTTTGTATTACGTTTACCCGATTTTGTAGTGATCAATATCACACCATTTGCTGCTCTGGATCCATAAACTGCAGCGGCCGAAGCATCCTTTAGAACAGAAACACTTTCAATATCGTTTACGTTTACCCTGTTCATATTTACATCAGGCATGCCATCTACAATTACTAGGGGTCCGGCATTGTTCACCGTTCCTAATCCTCTAATTAAAAGTTCTGCTGCATTATTACCTGCCATACCCGAACTTTGCGTAACCGCTAGGCCTGGCAGCAAACCTTGTAAAGCCGAAGATGCATTAGAAAGCCCTCTACTACTTATAGTCTCGTCAAACTTGGCCGAAGCAACTGCTCCAACAATATTTGCTTTTTTCTGTGCACCATAACCTACCACCACAACTTCGTTAAGCTTACTGGTTTCTGCTTTCATTACCACCGAAGTAACTTCCTTGGAGCTTAACGTTATAGCAGAAAATCCAATCAGCCTAAATTGAATTTGATCCGTGTCAGCTGCTTTAATCTGGAATTTACCATCGGCGTCTGTTACCACCACATCCGAAGTATTCAAATTACGCACTTCAACTCCTGGCAAAGGCAGCCCGTCCTCATCTTTAACGAAACCGACGACAGTTTTTTGCAACAAGATTTTTGGAGTTACATACGCCACACCAGCAAACAGTGTATGTTCACTTTCGTAAGAATAAGTCCGACCAATATCACTGGCATAATTAAAACCAGGATAACTAGCACAAAGCAACAAGAAATACCGAGACTTCAGCATTTTCCCCGCCCTTAGAAATTTACACCTCATAGTACTTTAGGTTAATATAGTTTGTTAGGTTGTTTCTTAGTATAAATTGTATACATTATAAAGCAACAATTGAATACTTTTAGATGAAATTAGAAATGATTTTTTAAAAAACAAAATTTTATCAAAAAAAAATAATCCAAACTGACTAAAAATTGTATACAATTTTAATCTTTTTTTGTATATATTATTATTTGTGATTAACTTTAATTCACGGAACACCTAAGCAATAAACCAATGAGGCAACTGTTTATTTTATATATCATACTCACTATATTCTCGTGCAAACGAAACGAAGAACATATTTTAACCACCGTAGTGTTGGAAAATTCAAAGCTCGCACTTTCGTTGACAACAGACAGCTTAGACGTGCCTTGGGATCTTCAGTACGACAAAACCAACAACTATATCATTTTTTCAGAAATTAAAGGGAGCATAAAAAAAATCGACCTGAGCGATAATAGTGTCCAATTAATCAAAACCATCCCAAATGTTTTTCAGCAGCGCACTACTGGCTTACTGGGAATGGCACTCTACCAACCACAAGCAGGTGAACAATACTTATTTGTTTCTTACACTACAAAAATCGGTGCTAAAATCTATTCTAATTTATACAGATATACTTATAAGGATGGTTCGATAGAAAACCCGAAATTACTTTTACAGATACCAGGAAATACTGGCCACAATGGTTCTAGAATAATTATTGGAAATGACGGGAAGATTTATTGGGCTACCGGCGATGCCGCGATAGACGCGAACGCACAGGATGTAATGAGGTTAAACGGTAAAATACTGCGTATTAATATAGATGGCAGTATCCCAAAAGACAATCCGATTCCCGACAGTTATGTATACGCCTGGGGTTTTAGAAATATGCAAGGTTTAACGCTTGGCGCAAACGGATTGATCTACACCTCGGAACATGGCGATGCCGTTGAAGACGAAGTGAACCTAATTAGACCTTTACATAATTATGGATGGCCTTTAAAAGAGGGGAAAAATCCTCCAAAAAAAGAAACGGACAGCACGAAGGCAGTATCATTTACCGAACCACTCCAATCATGGACACCGGTAATTGCTCCAGCTGGCATTGCGTATTATGGCAATACCAAAATATCAGAATGGAAAAACAGCCTAATTTTAACTACATTAAAAAGCCAGTCACTACGAGTTCTAAAACTTTCTGAAGATGGACAAAAGGTAATTGACGAATATATTTTGTTTAAAAATATGTTGGGCAGGTTACGTTCTGTACTGGTTTTGCCAAATGGCGATGTTTACTTCTGTTCTAGCAACAGAGACTGGAATCCTCAAAAAGGCTTTCCAAAAAAAGATGACGATAAAATCTTCAAACTTAGCTTAACCGACAAAACCACAGGTACGATTTTACAACCAATTAAAACCGCGACAAATTCCCCTATCGCCAAACTTTCTGGAAGAGCACTTTACGATTCCTACTGTGCTTCTTGCCATAAAACAGATGGGAAGGGAATTAAAGGCACTTTCCCGGCTTTAGAAAATTCGGCGGCAGTAAATGGAGATGTAAAAACTTTAGCCCAAATTATCTCAAACGGACTAAAAGACCAAACTATTGGCGGCATAAAATATGATGCCCAAATGCCAGCTTTTTCTTTTTTAAAGGACGAAGAGGCAACTGCCATCATAAACCACATCAGAACCAATTTTAAAAACCAGGCTCCTACCATAACGGTAAACCAATACAAGCAAACAAAAAACTAAAATGGAAGCAAGCAATAAGCCTACACGTGATACATTGAGGAATATACTCTCCATTCTGGGCCCAGGTATTATTACAGCGGCACTAATTTTTGGACCAAGTAAAATGACAATTACCTCAAAAATGGGTGCAGATTACGGATTTAGCCTACTTTGGATTATTGTAGTAGCTATTTTCTTCATGTCTATTTATGCGAATATGTCTTCAAGAATTGGTATGGCCGCAGACGAGACCCTGCTTACTTTAATTAGGAAAAAGTACGGCAAAGCCTCTTCCCTCTTTATCGGAATAGGCATCTTTCTGGTGGCTACTTCATTTCAAGCTGGCAATGCTACAGGCGTATCGCTCTCTATTTCAGAAGCTACTGGTACCAATCCCAAAATTTGGATTATCATTTTTAATGTCCTGGGTATTTCGCTTCTGTTTTTTCGCTCCTTTTATCTCATCTTCGAGAAACTCATGTTAGCACTTATTATGATAATGCTATTTGCGTTTCTTACCACCGTCATCATATCTCCCCCATCGCCGAGTGATTTAGGCAAAGGTATTATGCCCAGTTTCCCAGACGGATCTTTAGGTTTGATTATAGCGTTTACAGCATCTTGCTTTTCCATTGTGGGCGCATTTTATCAAAGTTATCTGGTACAAACCAGAAAAAAACTATCTACTAAGCACTCTTCCAAAGAAACACTTATGGGAAGCCAAGTTGGTATTATCATATTAGGCATCATGAGTGCCGCTGTATTAATTTGCGCTGCCAAAGCTCTCTACCCTCAAAACATTAAAGTAAACTCGGCCGCAGAAATGGGCAAAGCTTTGGAGCCATTACTGGGTTCAGGTGCGAAAGTTCTGTTTTTTATCGGTCTTTTTGGCGCCTCATTTTCCTCATTAATTGGCAACGCAGTTTTAGGAGGCTCATTATTAGGAGATACTTTCCAATACGGCAACAATCTTAACCACAAAATGGTCAAACTATTCATCTCTTTAGTGATGATATTTGGCGGACTTATCGCTTTGATATTTGGAAAACTCCCCCTAGAACTCATCGTATTTGCGCAAAGCATTACCATTTTTTTAGTACCGTTTATCGGGATAGCCATATTGATGGTTGCAAACGACCGAGAAATTATGGGAGAACATGTAAACAACTCCACAACAAAGTTTTGTGGCTTTTTAGGGCTATTACTCTTAATAGGCCTGGCAATAAGCAACCTAATTACCTTAATAAAATAACAACAAATGAAATTGGATTTAAAAGAATTCGAAGCAAAACTTTTAGCACCTTCAACAGCATTAATTGAAGACATCAAAAAAATAGATGGCGATATCATGTTTCTAGGCATTGGCGGAAAAATGGGGCCAAGCATGGCGATTTTAACCATACAAGCGGTTAAAGCGGCGGGAATTGAAAAAAAAGTAATTGGTGCATCAAGGTTTTCTAATGGAAGCTTAAGAGAAGAACTAGAGCGTGAAGGGATTGAAACCATCGCCTGCGATTTACTAAACGAAGAAGATTTAAAGAAACTTCCACAGGTGCCTAATATCATTTACCTAGCGGGGCATAAATTTGGTACCACAGGCAACGAAGATTTCACTTGGGCAATGAATGCTTATTTACCAGGCTTGGTTTCATCACACTTCAAAAATTCTAAAATTGTTGCTTTCTCTTCTGGTAATGTATTGCCGTTTGTAAACCTCAAAGAAGGCGGTGTATCTGAGGAGCAATCTCCAGAACCCATTGGCGAATATGCACAATCTTGTTTAGGTAGGGAAAGGATTTTCGAATACTTTTCTAAAAAGAACAATACCCCGATGTTAATTTACAGGCTAAATTATGCTGTTGATTTTAGATATGGCGTATTGATAGAGATTGCCAAAGCTGTAAATACCGGAAAGCCTGTAGACCTTACCACACAAAATGTGAATGTAATTTGGCAGGGCGATGCCAACGAAATCGCCATCAGATCGTTACTACACTGTAGCAGTCCGGCTAAAATTTTAAATGTTACCGGACCAGAAATTTTATCTACCAAATGGATAGCCGAACAATTTGGCTTGCTATTGAATAAAACACCACAGTTTACTGGTTCGGGAGCAGATACCGCTTTATTAAACAACGCATCAGAATGTCATCGATTATTTGGCTACCCTAGAACTACCATTAGAGAAGCAATTGAACATACCGCCAACTGGATTTTAAACGGTGGCGAACTTTGGAACAAAGACACTCATTTTCAAGAGAGAGGAGGAAAATTTTAATGAACAAATTATCAAGAGAATTGAAAAGACATTTAATGGAAGGAACGGTAATACCGGCACATCCGTTAGCCCTAAACGAAGACAGAACATTAGACGAACATCATCAGCGATTACTGACGCAATACTATATGAACTCGGGTGCCGGCGGTATAGCTATTGCCGTACATTCTACGCAATTCGAGATTAGGGAACCGGAAGTAAGCCTATTTGAGAAAGTGATTGAATTGGCCAGTGAAGAAATTGCAAATGCTAAATTAGACCGACCCTTCCTTAAAGTTTGTGGCATTTGCGGACCTACCGAACAAGCAGTTAATGAAGCTAAACTTGCCATTAAACATGGTTACCACATTGGCTTGCTAAGTATGGGCGGACTACAAGACTGGACAGAAGAAGACATTTTAGAACGTGTACGCCAAGTGGCACAGGTAATTCCAGTTTTTGGCTTTTACCTACAACCTTCTGTTGGTGGCAGAATTTTTTCGTTTGATTTTTGGGCGAAGTTCGTAGAAATTGAGAATGTAGAGGCAATCAAATGTGCTTCGTTCAACAGATATCAAACCTTAGATGTAATGCGTGCTTTAGCTAACTCTAGTAGAAGAGATGAAGTGGCTATGTATACAGGCAACGACGACAATATTGTAAACGATCTGTTAACCACCTACCGCTTCTCTACCTCACAAGGACAGACAGAAATCAATTTTAGAGGTGGGCTTTTAGGCCATTGGGCCGTTTGGACCAAAAAAGCTGTAGAATTGCTCGACAAAATTAAACAGCATAAACTTAAACCCAATGCAGCACTTGTTGATGAATTATTGAGCCACAACATTGCAGTAACAGATAGCAATGCTGCTTTATTCGATCCTTCACATGATTTTCATGGTTGCATTTCAGGCATTCACGAAGTATTACGCCGACAAGGATTGTTAAAAGGAATTTGGTGCATTGACCCTAAAGAAAGTCTTTCGCCCGGACAAAGTGAAGAGATAGACCGTATCTATCGTGATTACCCGCAACTAAATGACGATGAATTTGTAAAAACGTTCTTAAAAGAAAAATCAAACTAAAACCCGTTTTGCTCGCAAAAAACTAAACACTAACAAAATGAACAGAAGAAATCTTTTAAAAACTTTAACGCTAAGCCTAGGAGCTACTGTAATAACTTCAGACCTTTTGGCAAAGGTTGACAAGAACACCTATCGCTATAAGATTAAGGATAACCCACTTCACCAACCAATCAAAAAAGCAGTTACCGCCATTACCTTGGGTGCCGGAAATAGAGGAATGGTTTACGGAACCTACGCAGAAATCACTCCAAACGACCTAAAGATTGTGGGTGTAGCAGAACCTATTGCTTTCAGGAATGAGAGATACGCAAAAATCCATTCTATTCCACAAGAAAATAGATTTAACACTTGGGAAGATGTATTTAAACGTCCTAAGTTCGCCGATGCCATCATCATTTCTACACCAGATAATTTACATTACGGCCCTTGCATGCAAGCTTTAGCACTGGGCTATGACATCCTTTTAGAAAAACCTATTGCGCCAACCGAGAAAGAATGTAGAGATATTTTGGCATTGGCTAAAAAGAAAAATCGTATTGTAGCAGTTTGTCACGTGTTAAGATACGCACCATATTTCATCAAGATGAGGGAAATTATCGCCCAAGGTGCTATTGGAGAGGTGATTAGTGTGCAGCATTTCGAACCTATTGAACATATACACATGTCTCATTCTTATGTTCGCGGAAACTGGCACAATTCAAAAGAAACCACCCCTATCATCTTGGCAAAATCTTGCCACGATTTAGACATCATTAAATGGATAATCAACAAGCCTAGCAAAAAAATAGTTGCCATGGGCGATTTGAAATGGTTTCGTAAAGAAAATGCACCTGCCAACAGTAGCGATAGATGTGTAACTTGTAAAGTAGAACGTGATTGCGCCTATTCTGCTGTTAAAGAATATGCAGATAGACAAACCCACTTCTTATCTGTTTTGGACGTTCCAGACAATATTCCAAACCGCAGAGAATACATCTTAGAGAAATTAAAAACCAGCAATTATGGTCGCTGCGTTTACCGCATGGATAACGACCAGCCAGATCACTACGTAATGAGCATCCAATTTGGAGATAGTGTAACGGCAAGTTTCTCTATGGAGGCTTTCACCTCTTATCATGGCCGACGTACTAGAATTATGGGATCTATGGGAGATTTAGTGGGCGACATGAAAGAGTTAGTACACAATGACTTCAGAACCAGAAAAGAAACCAAGTTTATCCCAGAAGCACAAGATGTTAAAGGTTACGAGGATCATGGCCATGGCGGTGGCGATTGGCTCCTTACCAAAGACTTTGTAAATGCCGTAAGTCAACAAAATCCAAAGTTGTTAACTTCTACCATCGACGACTCTATCGAAAGCCATTTGATGGGCTTTATGGCCGAAGAGAGCCGAAAAAAAGGCAAAATAATGGACATAAAGGTCTAACATTTAATCAAAGTAAAAGAGGATAATTGTAGTAATTATCCTCTTTTACTTTATATGACTTAACGCTAACTAGTTACATTTTAATCTTTATTTAAAAGAATACCTTTGGTAAACATCAATGTCTTCTATTTTACCAAAGGTTGGATTTTGACTATGTAAAACCATTTTCGCTTCTACAGCTACATCGCCCAAATCAAAGCCTTGGATAGTTCTTCCCAACAGGAATGAAACGGTATAATCAGTCCAGTCTCTGCCTTGCTGACCTGCAATTGTTGCTGCTTTTTGCATATAATCCCATACTTCGGCTTCTGTTAAATACCCGCACCAAAAGCACCACTTAGTTAAAGAAACAGCACGGCAAATATCCCAACCGTAAGCAGATGTAGTTTGCTCTACTACAGCAAGTTCAATACCTAAGCCCTTGGCAATCTTCTTTTGAATTGTAACGATATCTGAAGGCGGTTGGTTTAAAAGTGGCTGAAACTCCGTACTTCGTCTAAGTGCCAATAAATTATCTAAAGTTTCTCTAGCATCTAGCGGGCTAGAAATTTCCCATTGGTTTTTTAACCCGTAGGTATACTGATCAATGCCTTGCTCTGGTACAAATCCTAAAATCTTTTCCATACGATGATAGAATAAAATTGCTCCGAAGCTTAGCAAACGTTTTTGTTGCTCTGTTAAGGGGTTTCCAGAATGATTACGATTAAAATCTTCCAATTGTTTTTGCTTCTTTTTCTTCATCATGTTCTGCAAAACAACCATGTAAATGATAAATAAGAAGGCTACCCCTCCAATAATGAAATAGATATTTGAGTTCATATTTTTTTAGTTCTTTTTATATAAATAGGTGTAAAATTTATTAAAATAATCTTATCTAGATGAAACTGTAGTTAGATATTCAAATTATCGGTTATAACTAGGTTTTTCTAATAATACTGGGTTTGGATTAGCAATTACCCACTGCGTGGCCATTTGGCACAAAAAGTTCAGCTCATCAACTTCGCCATCTCCATTTTCACGGATAGCTTTAGCAATTAAATTTACTTTTTCTATTTCGGTAGCATTTAAAGCATGAAAGGTTAATAGATGAACAGCAAAAGCAGTCAGCATCTTTTTAAAATTGGCATCCCAATTACAACCACCATTTCGATAAATTTCATCTCTAACTTTTCCGGCAATACGCACCACCTCGCCTTGAACCGTTTTGGCGCTGCCTTTAGATGGCACAAGCAATTCCCATAACTGTTCATACTGTTCTTGCCAAGTTTTACCGCTAACCAAAATAGGCGAAACTCCATCATGCATAATTCGCCTTTTTACCGGCAACACATCAAAAATTTCATACAGATTGTTTAAAGCTTCGTCTGTTTCTTTCAAATAATCTTTGTTAAAATTCTCCCGATGAAACTCAAAGTCTTCGCCCTTTCGAGTAACGGTATCTTTCATTTTTTGCGTTATCGTACCATCTATTTCTAGCAATAACTTCGAAACCCCCACTAAATTTGGCAAGTCTATATTACTAGCACGACTTAAAGCTCTTTCTAGTGGTGTTTGTTTAGAGTTATCTAAAGCTGTAACATCAGCGCCATGCTCAATCAACAATTTTATTGCTGTTAGATTAAAACCGCTACCTGCTGCGAAATGTAATGGTGTATCGCCGTAAGTATCTAAAGCATGTACGTTGGCACCAAGCTCTAAAAACACACTGATATCTCCACCTCTAATACTACAGTGCTGGTGCAACGCAGTACGATTATAAGTATCTACAGCTTCCAAATCTGCACCTTGCGCTACCAACCAACGTACCAATTCATTCGGAATGCGATAAAAACTCAACGCTGTTGTTTTTCCGTAGCCACCTCTAGCATCTATTTCGCAGGTATCAAACACGCTTTTCAAAGCTGCTATATCTTTGCGATCTATAAGGTCTGCAAAATCTTTTGGAAGTGTTTTCTTTTTCTTTGCCATTTTTATTGCCTTATCAGAGATTATCTGTCTTTTCTATCATAGCTTAACATCAAATACAATCACATTAATCTAAGAATCAGCACCTGCCGTAATTAACTGTTCTACAATTTCATTGTAACCTTTTTCAGCAGCATAGTGTAAGGCCGAATTTCCATCGTTATCTTTTACATTTACATCAGCTCCGCTTTCGATTAACAACTCTGTTACTTCATTAAACCCACAAATTGCTGCAACAATAAGTGAGGTTTCGCCTTCGCTATTTTTACTATTCACATCCATTCCCTTAGTTACCAAAAGCCTCACAATTTCTTTGTTACCTGCGCCGGCACTATAATGCAAAACCGTATTTCCATCCAAACGTTTTAGCGAGAAATCAGCTTCGGCCTGCAACAATAATGTTACCACACGCAAGTTATTCTGCATGCAGGCCAATACCAAAGCACTATCACCCTGATCGTTCAGTACGTTCATATTTGTGGTGTTTATTTTTAATAACTCAGCAACCACTTCTGCCTGGTTATTCCACACCGCTTGATGCAATGGTGTATTGCCTGCACTATTTTTATCATCGCCCCCATCAACCAATAAAGCAACGGTATCTCTTAAACCCCTGCTTGTTGCATAATCTAATGCACTGTAGCCACTATTATCTTTAATGGTTTTGTCGGCTCCATTGCTTAACAGAAACTTGGTAAATTCGGTTCTTCCTTCTGCTAAAGAGTAAATTAATACCGTTTTACCTTCTTTATCTGTCGCATTAACATCAGCGCCACTTGCCAGTAAAACAGTGGCAATTTCCTTATTTCCGCTTTGCGAAACCATGTGCAATGGCGTGGTGCTTTGGTTGTTGGCTAGATTTACATCGGCACCGCCATCTATTAAAATTTTGGCAATATCTCGAGCTCCCTTTTGGCAGGCGTAATATAACGCTGTATTGCCCATCGCATCACGTTTATCTAAATTAATTCCGCCTTTTTTAAGCAAAGTTTGTACAATTGCTTTTTGGTTATTTTTACAAGCATTTAAAAAAATTGCATCCATTTTTATAGGTATAATTAGGTTATTTAAAAATTAAATATCTGTTACATTCGCTCTACTAGCCAAGCCACAAGCGCTTCGTTATTTTTTTCTACGGCGTAATCTAAAGCTGTTTTTTCTTCATTATCTTTGGCGTTAAACATCACATCTCCGAACTCGGCCAGCAGCTCGCAATAGGTTTTAGCCACCGTGTGATTGGTATTATTAGCAGCATACATCAATGCCGTTTTTCCATTTTTATCGATTAACTCTGTAGAAGCGCCCTGCTCTAAAAGGGTAATTAGATTGCGTTCTCCCCTATCTGCACCGGCAAGGCACAAGTACATTAGTGCAGATACGCCATCTCTATTGGAGTGATTGATATTGGCATTGGCATAAATTGCTTCTGTTATTAATGTTTTAGCTACCGAGTCGTTATTGTACATCATTAAATCATCTGCATATCTAGCAGAGAGGGTTAAAAGCGTATTTTCTTGATCATCTACAAGGCTATTTATGCTGAAACCCGCATCGAGGTAGGCCTTAAGTATGCGTGGAAAGGTTTTGTCTTTAAACTGCTCAAAATTGGTATTGATATTAGAAATTGGGATATACAAATACCTAAAAGGATGCCAGCCCTTGCTATCTAATAAAGTAGCATCTGCGCCATTTTTAAGTAGCAAATCTGTAGCCTCGGCCGAGTGTTGTACCATAGCAATGGCTAAAGGTGTCATTTCATCAAACCTATCTTCGTTTTTATCGTAAGCGGCATTCAAATCAACACCAATTTGGATGAGTGCTTTCAAAGCCTCTAAATCCTTAGCTATGCAGGCCTGATAAATGTTCATTCCGCCAGCTTTGAAATGAAGTTTTACCACCTCTTCATCGGGCGAATCGAGACCATTTAAAATTGCACCAATTATTTTCGATTTGTAATAGATGGCAACATCTACTGCGGTTTCTTTCTGGCTATTTTTCTGCAATGGATCTATACCCATTTCTATAGCCATAAAAGCAAAACTTACAAATTGATCAAACCTTTCTTTGGCTACATTAAATTGCCATTGCAATGCTGCTTGCTCTTGGGCCATACGCTCCTGATTAGGTACAAAATCTGAGTGACTTTGGTAGCTTGTGAGCCTTTCTTTCGCAGTTTCTAAAGTAGAAGAAGCATAAGACGAGTGTTGTGCGATAATATGTAACAGGTTATTGCCATCTTTATCTGTAAAATCTATTTTTGAGCCAGCCTCACCGTAAGCTTGTAACATGCCTACATAACCTTGCTTGGCTCCTAACATTAGCGCCGTTTCTTGGTAGCTATTTTTTCTGAGCGCACTTACCTTTGCCGCGAGCAATAACTTGGTGCACTCGTACATATTTTGCTCGGTTATAAAATAATTATAGCTGTGCTTTGGCTCTGCTAAAAAATGTAATGGTGTATTGCCAGCTCTATCTTCAATTGTAGCAGCACGCCAACCTTGTTCAATTAAATAGCTTATCATTGCCGCATTAGCAAAAGTGCAAACCTGTTGCCAAATTTCTATTTGTTGTTCTTCGGTAGCCTCGGCAATTAAAGGTTTGTATAATTCATTTATTTCGGCAAGTTCATTCCCTTGCAAATACGCCCTTTCTATCTCGTATAAATTCATGTATGTTTTTTAGGTAGTTGTTGTAGATTTTATCATGGTTAATGCTTCCTGCACATTTTTACATTTGTCCATATCTGGCAAGGCCGATATGCGAACAGCTTCTTGCCAATTTTCGAGTAGAATATGGAGATCCAACAATAACCGTTGTATACGTAGTTTAACCATATTGGCATTTAGAACTACTGCTGTTTCGTTAAGTGCAAGGCGGTAATGAGCGCTATGGTATTCATCAGTTAATAAATTTATTGGCAGCACCGCAGTTTGATGAGATAAAACAGCTGTTGATTTGAGCTGCATTTTAGCCGCATTTAATAGCGCAATGGCTTCTGCATATTCTTGCGCAGCCTGATGACAAAGCGCCATATTATACAGCAAAGCTATTGGCTTTTCTTTGTTGCTTTTACACAAATAAGCAAAGGCCGAATAAGCTAACAGCCATTGTTCTTTGTTGATGTAAATCACACCATCAGCAAATAATGTATTTTCATTGATAACCAATGATGAATTAGTTTTTTCTATGAACATGAGCGATAAATAATGCTAATTCCCAAATAATTTGCTCCAAAATCCCTTATTCTTTTTTGGAACCACCGGCTCAGTGTTAGATACTTCGTATGATGCGTTATTTGAAATTGTACCACTCTCCAACCCTTCCTTTTCTTCAATTGCTGCAAGTTGCTCCATTGCAGTCTGCTGATATAATTGTGCACCTTCAGGATCGCAATTAAACAAATTAGAATAACAGGCAGACTGGTTTAAATCTATTGGATTGGGCTCTACCACTTCTGTAGCCTCCAACAAGCCTAATCCATTTGCTTTAGCATAGGCTAGTGCTTTTAAAAATACAGTAATTCGGTTGTGCGAAAAAAGCTCCTCTAAAGTAGCTTTTACAGTCGCATCACTTTGGTAATCATCAAATAATTGAACTACTTTTTCTTTAGGAATATAAACACCAGAACAATAGTTGGTGGTAATTTGATTTTGTATTTTTTGATTAGCAAAGTTCTCCGGAATAATTTGCTGCCAAGGTTTAAAATACTGGTTTATCAAATCATTCTCTAAAAATGAGAGCGCACCACCTCGTATGTAAAAATATTTATTAAAAAAACCTTGTATAACCGCAATATAATAGCCGTGTGCGGTATCAAAAACAGCATCAGGAGCTGTTTCTAAAGCAACTTTAATCGTATCCGCATATTTTTGCCTATAAAAAGGTTCTATTCCATATCTATCAGCATTTTTTTGTAGGCGTGCTTGATCTAATAGTACGTCAAAATACCATTCTTTTATTTGGTCTTCTGCTATTGGATGATAACTGATATCCCAACCCATATAAAATCGTTTATAGTTTAAATTTGATTTCGTAACTTAAAAATAAGTATTCAAATTTCTTTTCCTATTTCTCAAGCAGAATAAGCGCCATAAAAAGCACTTCAAAAAAGAGTATCAACTTTAAAGCGAATAAACATCTTCGCCTTACGTACTCACAATTAAATATAATCTATCGTTTACGGCTATAAAAATCTTTGATATGACCTTAATGGATAGACTTCTACACTAAACAAAAAGGGCTGCCTCTTTTTCGAGGCAGCCCTAATTTTAAACGATTAAGCTAAAATCCATTTGAATTTGTAATCAATCCCTGGATCTTTCATTCGCTCAGCCACTCTGAGTAATCTATTTGGCAATGCCATTAAATAATCTCTAGCCTTCTCCCCAGCCTCATTCAGTTCCTTAACACCCTCTACGTTCCACTCTACAAGTAATTGCTTCAATATATCTACATAATCTACCGCTGTATAAACGCCCAACCGTTGCGCAGCATCCGTAAAATGACCAAAAACTTGGCCAATTGGCAAACCAACTTCTCTTAAAAAATGAGCAGGCATTACAATCTTTTTACGCATCATATCCTCAAACGCCAACATAGCCTCATTAGCATCTACATTAAAAATTTGCTTAATAAAATCTTTATAGGCCTTGGCATGTCTAGCTTCATCAGAGGCAATTACGCCACACATTTTTGATAAGAGTGTATCTCCATCTTTCTTCGCTAAGGAAGCCACTCTTCTGTGAGACACATTTGTAGCCATTTCTTGGAAAGAAGTATAAATAAAATTCCGATAAGGATCATGTCCAGTCCCAATATCAAACCCATCAGCAATTAAATATTGGGTCGACATTTCCATCTGACGCATATCTACTCGGCCAGACAGGTATAGATATTTGTTTAACAGATCTCCATGTCTATTTTCTTCCGAAGTCCATTGTCTATTCCACTTTACCCAACCCCCTTCTTCATCTCTACTCACACCATCTACCATGGCCAACCATGATTCGTAAGTTGGTAAAGCTTCTTCCGTTATGGTATCTCCAATCAAAACAGCTACCAAATCATAAGAAAGTTCACTTGCGCTTTCTTGTAAATCTTTTATTCGTTGAAAAAAATCATCTTTACTTGCGTCTGGCAAAAAATCTGAAGGCTGCCAAATTTCATCAATAGGTTTCAAATATTCCGGCAGCATTTGCAGCATATATTTCTCAATATGTTGCATTACTTCTCTTCTTTTTTCGACAAAAAAACTCATTTATGTGTATGTGATTTTAAAAAACAAAGATAACCAAATTATATGGCTTATAGCAATTAATTGATCTAATACAAGAAAAATCTCAATAAAAATGATATCAATCACTTGTCAAATCATCCGCAAAAATCCTATTTGCCAGTATTCAAATCTATCGCATAGCAAGCCGCTATCCGATTATCAAAATACAATAGGGCTTGATTTTATTTTATAAAGTAAAAAAGTAAATCACAATTATCCAACATCATTTGAAATGCAGAAAAACAAGATTGAATAACAATAAAATACTGTTGTATTTAACACTCAATATCAGTGAATTACAAAACGAATTATTACTTAGAAAGCCAAGTTCGGTTAGTATTGTACTGACTATAAAAGTGTACCGGGCCATTGGCAACACTGTGCCCCGAAATAAATCCGTTGTGACGGAAACCGGTTCCATTATCCGCCTTGAGAAAGCCGGATCAGGCCACCACACCACAAAAGAGCGGATTTCTGTGTGTACAAAAAAGCCCCCCGACATTTCTGAAGGGGGGCTGTAGGTTTAGGCACCGACCTACTCTCCCACGTGTTACCGCAGTACCATCGGCTCGGGCGGGCTTAACTTCTCTGTTCGGAATGGGAAG
>NZ_SSHJ01000032.1 GCF_005925345.1 Pedobacter ureilyticus | reverse complement strand
GCAGCCCCGACCCTTACTTAACGTCCTTAATACGCATCTTAGTTTTCAACACTGCCAGAACCCAATTTCAAACAATCATAAAAAGGATAATGATACAATATTTAACCAAAGGTGAGTTCAGGTTAAGTAAGCTCGCCGCCGCTGGGCTCTTACTTTTTTCATATTTATCATTTTGTTTTCATCGGTATTCAAGCTTTCGCTACGCTTAGGTTTGACCGCAAAAATTAACAAAACCAGAGTTTACGGAGCTCATCAGCTTTGCTGATAAACTCTCGGTTGCTTATTTATTCAGTGTAGCTTTTGTTTTTGATTGTCTTCATGCTTGCTCCGCAGGTTTCTTTCAAAGAAAGTGCTTTGGCTTATTGGTGCGGACCGAAAACCGCGTAAGCGCTCTTTAACGCCATTAAAACAAACAAAAAATAGTTAAAAAATAAGAGACCGAAAATGAGCTGAACGAAGATTTGAAGCGCTATCGCTAGCAAATAGCATAATTTTCTTATCCCGAACTCTCGTTATTTACCAATAAACAAACCATAGTGGGTTTGCATATATTTAATAATGGCATCTGCTACTTTCGGTGCCGAGGCCGTTCTTAACGAAGGCGTATCTCTAAATGTTGGGCCTGGCGTTTCTAACTGTATAGCAGAAATTGCGCCGCCGTTTCTGGATCCATAAGTTAAGGTACAATAACCTCCGTTAAAATAATCATCGTTGTTTGGTTTGGGATCTTGTTTACTTGGCACTGCAGCCACTCCCTCATTCGCTAATAGCGTTCCAAAAGCATAATCGCCCCTAATTAGTTGCGAGAAAGAATATGGCGAGGTGGTAGATAAATGGTAGATACTTGATACTGTTGCTCTATTGTTTAATGCAGCATCGGTTCCATTCAAATCTGATATTGAAGTAAGATAACCCACTTCTACCCGATGTTTGGTGTGGCCATGACCGTGCATATCTAAAAACAAGCCCTTGCCTACATTTTTGGCCACCATGTCTGTAGCACCTTTTAAAAAAGCATGATATTCTCTCCAAAGTTGGTTAGCTTCTTCACTTTGATGATAAGCTTCTGCCAATGCACGATTCGGCTCCATCCTTGCTCTTTCTACATAATTGATCAGTACATGCGGACGCACACCCGTTCTTTGATAAATGGCATTGGCCACCTTTTCTGTAACATCCGTTAAGTAGAGATCCCTAACCGTAACTGCATTTGCGTTTGTTCTAACTGGCATATTACTAGGCGTCATTGTTCCATCATGAGGCGATGCCAAAACAATAGGAGAATTGATATCGCCCATTATCAATTTCACTTGGTTGCCTTTTGTAGCATAGGTGGTATTAGGTTGATATTCTGTTACGGGTAGCGGTTCTTCTTTCTCATCATCACCCCCGCCATTTTCACTTTTTTTACATGCGGTGGCAGCTAATAATAGGCAGGCCAGCATCCATAAATTCATCTTTTTCATTCTTACATTCTATTAAGTAAAATTTATAATAGTATCTTCAGTCATTAGAGAAACCTCAGCTGTATTTAGATGATACCAAACTTAGCCCAACGGGTTAAAATTTCTCCAACTACACTTCCTACACCTAGGGCAGGATCTTCTTTTGTATTTAAACCCCATTTATGCGCTTTGGGCACTAAATTATCATGTCTGTAACCTCGAATATGAGTAAATTCGTGAGCGATATGTCTGGCCAACCTTTGTGACAAAGCCCCTCCTTCTACCAACCAAAAATCGTAGGTAGTAATTTTATATGAGCAAGCACCAGCAAAACCCATAGTAGTTTGTTTGTCGCCGTTGTTTTTAATAACCATAGAAAGCGAAACGTTATTTTCTTTCAACAGGTTATCGTAAACGGCTTTGCCACTTATGCGCCCAGTTTCTGGATCGTAAATTACATCGAAACATTTCTTTTTTGACTTACTGTACGCCGAGTCGCTGAAGCTCTTTTGAGACATGATTTCTTTAAACTCTGCCGATGAAAATACTTTGCTTAACAATTGTTGAGCTTTAAGTAGCGTGTCTGCAAAATGCTTTGGTACCTGAGCACCTTCGCTAACGGTTAAAGAAACATTAAGCTTAAACGCTGTTTCTTTTGTTATTTTGGTACTGTATGGAGGCGAAAGTGCAAAAATATTGATGGCCAACAAAGCGAGTAAAATAAGTAATAGCAAGCCTATTTTTTTCATCGTTTTAGCGTTATTTGATTAAGTTGACAACCTACCATGGCTGAGAAAATTTGCCAAAAAGCTTCCAATTAGACCCAATTGAGGAGCCTATTACCATAACCTTAATTCTTTTTAGTTAGGAGGATTTTGTATCATATACGGGTTAGCCTGCAATTCTCTACGCGGAATAAGAAACTGCCAAAATGCACCACCGGCTGCTCTTCCTATCCAGTTAGCTAGGGTTCCAGTATGTCCCGAAGTGCTGCTCGCCCTATCTAACGCAACATTTTGTCGTTTCAAATCCAGAAACCTAAACCCTTCGCCCCAAAGTTCCGCCCGCCTTTGGCGCATGATCAAACTATATTGGTTAGTTAAAAGTCCCTCTGAATTAGCTGGTCTTACAAAATTTGGATCTCTGTTTTTCGCCAGTGGTTCCAAAATATCCAGGGCCTCGGCATTTAAACCCTGTCTTGCTTTTGCTTCGGCAGCAATTAAATACATTTCGGCAGCTCTCATGTAAGGAATATCGCCTGCACTTACCGCTGGATCTGCCACTACAAATTTCTTATGCATATATTTTGCTCTTACCTGCGATGGTACTGGCTGACCAGTAGAAGCATCTATTACACCTGGAAAATTCACAAAATCATCCACGTTGTCGCAAAACAATTTTTTACGGATATCAGTATTGCTTAAAGAATTATACAAATCAATGTTGATCTTTTTTGGATTTGAGCGGGTATGCGACGAATTAAAGTTGCTCGACATGTAGGCATAAAATGAACCATAAGCCGGCAGCTGGTCTGGTAATTGATGGGCTCCCCACATCCATTCGGAATTTTTCATATCAGAAAAACCGTCTAAGTAGGAAGCATTAGACATCAGTTGGTAACCTTGCACCGCCTCTAAAGCAAACTTAGCTGCATCTACCCAATTTTGTTGTGTAAGTGCTACCCTTGCTTTAATTCCCTTCGCTACGCTTTGATCGATGTGCGTTCTATATATACCTCTGGCTGGAGCTGCTCCATTTAACAATACAATCGCATCATCCAAGTCTTTATTAACCTGATCATATACTTCGGCAACGGTATTTCTTGGTTGTGGATCTAAGGAGTACTTGGTAACTACTGGCACTCCCAATGTTACCAAAGGAGAATTCTCTCCCGTAGGGTCATTAAGCAAAGCCTCGGCATCATATCTCTTGCCAAACAACTGTACGGACATGAAATGCGCCCAGCCTCTAATGGCCAAACACTCGCCTTTAATTACATTTTTTTGTGCTTCGGTAGCATCTGGCACCCTGTCTATACCTTCTAAAATAATATTAGCATTTGCGATGATGCGATAATACAAACGATAAGCAAAATAAGGTAAATCATTTAGCTCAGAGCGGTGGTCTACCCAACGGTAAGCTCCTCTAAAGTAACTCGTACCCGTGGCGGTATGTACAATATCTTCGCCCATGTAATCCATAGTGATCATAATAGCTGGATGACCATCTTGCTCCTGATCTGAATATTGCATATACATGGCACGGTACACGCCGTTTAAAGCCACTTTTACATTAGTGATATTATCAAATATCTTATCTGCATCAATCTGATCAGATGGTGTAGTATCTAAATAATCTTTTTTACAAGAACCTAGTGTTAGCAAAAACAAAAACACTGGTAAAATTGATAAATATTTTTTCATGACTGATAATTCTATAGTGTGATGTTTAAACCAAAACTTACGATACGTGAAGGGGCGTAGGTATATTCGGCATCACCAGTGTAAGTCTGGGTCGGATCCATTCCTTTTCTAGCCGAGGTTATAAACAAATTTTCTCCATTTACATAAGCCTTAGCGTTGGTTAGTTTTAATCTAGATAAAAACTTTTTAGGAAAATTGTAGGTTAAGGCTACGGTACGGAGGTTTAAATAATCAGACTTCGTTAACCATTGGTCGGTATCAGAAATACTACCCGAAGTACTTAACCTTTGGATATTGGTAATATCTCCTGCGTTTTGCCAGCGCTTTAACATATCTACGTGTAAGGCTCTACCGTTGGTGGTAGTTCCGCCTCTAAACATCAACGAGCGGTAATCGTTATCAAAAGTGTAACCGCCTACCTGATAAATGAACAAAGCTTGTAACGACCAGCTTTTGTAGGTAAAGGTATTGTTTACGCTACCAAAGAAATCGGGAATTGCACTACCAGCGTAGTAATAAACCGCATTGGAAAGCGTACTCGTCGTTGAACCATCAGCAGCTCTGTATTGGATATCGCCATTATCTGGATTAACTCCTACCCAATCTCTTAACCAAAACTCATATAGAGATTTGCCTGTCTGATACTTTTTAGTACCACTTACCCTTTCTTGATAAGAGCTAGGTAAGGTTAATATTTTATTTTCGAAGGTACTCCAATTCACATCTACGTTCCACCTAAAGCCCTTGGTTTTGACAGGCACACCATTCAATTGCACCTCAATACCGCGATTGCGCATGCTTCCAAAATTGTCGTTGTAAGTAAGCAAGCCCGAAGTTAAAGGAACTGTTACTGCAAAAAGTAAATTACTCGATTGGCGGTTAAAAGCTTCGAGTGTACCACCGATCCTGTTTTTTAATGCTGAGAATTCGATAGCTACGTCAGCATTTTGATTAGCTTCCCAAACCAAATTTGGATTACCGGCCTGTGTTAAGATTGCTCCCCCTTCGGTACCATTATTGTAACCTAAGGTATATAAACGTTGGTATGTAAAGTAGCTGCCAGTTCTGTCATTTCCCACTTCCCCGTAAGAAGCCCTTAATTTTAGCATGTCTATCCATTTCACTTTAAAAAATGGTTCTTTATCAATGTTATAGGCGCCACTTATAGACCAAAAATTACCCCATCTACTTTGGGGGGCAAATCTAGAGCTACCATCTCTTCTAAATGAAGCAGAAAACAAATATCTGCTCCTGTAACTATAATCTAATTTTGATAAATAGCCTTCGGTTTTATAGTCTCTATCATAAGAACCTAGCGCTGTAGTGGTGGTCATATTATCTAAAACCGACAAACCGGCAATACCTTCACTTCTTCTAGATCCCGAAAGGTAGTCGTAGTAGTTGAGGTAATTTTCATGTCCAACCAATATGCTTATTTTGTGCCTATTGATGGTTTTGCTCCAGGTTAATAACTGATTAAAGTTAAGGTAATTGGTTATGCTGTTGGTACGAGTGGTTCTTCCTGCACCAACGGCATCGCCCATCACACTGTTATCATATACATTGCTTCTATAGTTGCCAAGCGTGAAACTAAAGTTAGAACTAAATTTAAAGTCCTTCCAAAATTTGGCTTCCACATTGGCAACCCCGTTTAGTGAATTTCTTTTTACTTGATTACTATTGTAAATTGTCTCATACACTACGTTCCGTCCTGTAAACAAGGGGCGATAATCTCCCGGATCGTAGATCTTATTTCCTCTGTTATCCAAAAGATAGGCTCCTGTTACGGGATCGTGCTTGTAAACCGGATAGATTGGGGCTAAGATTAAATCTATATAGAAGGGATTTTCGTTGATACCGCTACTTTCATTGGCTTGTTCAGATTTGGTATAAGTACCAAATAAGTTTAAGCCGAATTTAAGCCAATCTCTCGGATTAGAATTTACCCTAAGCCTACCCGAAAAACGCTTAAAGTCAGAGCCGATTACATAACCATTTTCATCTAGATAATTTAACGACACATAGTGGTCTGTTTTGGCAGAACCTCCGCTAAGCGTAACCGACATATCACTCCTCATTCCCAGTCTTTGCAGTTCTTCCCTAAAACGTACATCATCTGGATAAAGCAACCTTGCATTAGGGTTCATCTGACCATTTTGCAGCACAATTTCATCATCTGCTACGTTGAATGGGTTCCAGCCAACGTAACCTTTTAAATCTTGGCTAGCTGCAGCAGCCGAGCCAGAAGTACCATTTTTTAAGGCTTCCCAAACAATAGGAAAATACTGATAAGCATCTAAAGTTTCGTAATTAGGCAAGCCACGCTCGGAGAAAGCCTGGGTAAATTTGGCGCTAATAGTCGTTTTACCATTGGTGTTTCCCTTTTTTGTAGTGATCAATACCACCCCATTAGCCGCACGAGCACCGTACAATGCCGTTGCAGACGCATCCTTGAGAATCGAAATGTTATCAATATCTTCGGGGTTGATGTTACTGATTACCCCTTCATAAGGGGCACCATCTAGTACATACAGCGGGGCATTATCTCCAGTAACCGAACCAAAACCTCTAATTCTAATCTCTGGCCCTTCTCCGGGTTGGCCACTACCGGCGGTAGTTTGCACGCCAGGAGAAGCCCCAACAATAGCAGAATTTAAATTGCTAATTGGCCTTTGTTCTATGTCTTTTGCAGAAATCTTGGTTACAGAATTGGTCAGTTCGTTACGAGTAGTGGTACCAAAAGCCACCACCACTTCATCTAACTGCTTACTATCTTTAGCTAAAGCAATTTCATATTTTGTAGAAGTTGTTAATGTTAATTCTTTCGTAACGTAACCTACGTAAGAGAAAACTAAAAATTTATCATTGGGGCTAACACTTATTGAAAAATTACCATCGGTATTGGAGATGGCACCAACCGGCAAGCCCTTAACTCTTATAGAAACACCAATTAGAGGGGTACCGTCTTCCTCATCGGTTACTTTACCTGTAATGGTTCTATTTTGTTGTGCAATTGGCGATAAAACAGTTGCTGTAGCCGCCGGTTTAAGTGAGATGATTTTATCCTCGATAGTATAAGTTAGAGAAAAACCTTTTAATACTGAGGTTAACACTACATCAATAGGCGCATTAGAAAAATTAGCCGAAACTAATTTACTATCAGCCACTTCTTTACTGTTGTAAATAAAAAAATAACCTGTTTGGGATCTCAGTTCTTTAAATACATCTTTTAGTGTAATGTTTTCCTTTTTGATACTCACATTTTGGCCAAGAGTTTTGGCACTTACATGCAAGCTAAAGACAAACACAATTACGGCAATGATCTTCATAACCAGTAAGGCTTTTTTAAATAGTTGTTTTGGTTTAGTCGAAAAATCGTTACTAAAAATAGCATACGACAATCTACAATGTATTTTTTCTTTCATACATTTGTATATAAGGGTTTTGAATAAATAGTCTTGTTGTTTATTATTTTTTGAAGCCTCATTTGCCTTTCTTGGTTGCCGCCGAGAAAGGCTTTTACTTCTTTATTTTATTTCGTCATCTTCTTTCTCTCGCAGGTTATTACTTTGTTTTCTATACCAAACACCACGTCTCCTGTAAGTTCTAGTGCCTTTAATACTTTAGAAACATTTGCATTACGAGGAATTACCCCAGTAAATGAGATGTCCGGCTTTTCCCCCTCAAATTTCACTTTAACATCATACCATCTTACCAACTCTTTCATCACTTCATCTATATTGGTATTGTTGAATACAAAAAGATCGTTCTTCCATGCCATCACTTCTTCTATATTGGCATTAACTTGTTTAGTTTCACTATCGTTTTCGGTAAACAAAATTTGCTTCCCGGGTTTCAACAATTCTGAATGGCCATTTTTGGTAAACTGCACCGAACCTTCGAGCAAAGTAAGTTCAGAACGATACTCATCTGGATAAGCCATTACATTGAAATGTGTGCCTAGTACTTTAATTTCGGAGCTCCCGTTATTTACGTAAAAAGGTCTAGCAGCATCTTTTTCGATTTCGAAGTAAGCTTCGCCTTTAACTTCTACTCTTCTAGATTGCTTTGAAAAAGCCGCAGGAAACCTGATAGAAGATGAGGCATTTAACCAAACTTTGCTCCCATCAGATAAAACCACACTAAATTTACCGCCAGCGGGTGTAGACAAAATATTGATCTGCTCCGAATCGTCTTGTTCGTTTCCCTTTACCATATAAACAATTTGCCCTTTTGCATCTCGATGAATAGCGATATCGCCCTGAGTGGCTACCTGTCCGGTCGAGTTTTGGCTTAAAGCAATCTGTGATCCATCGGCTAGTGTTAGGGTTGCTTTATCGCCTCCAGGTAAAACATCATTTCTATAAGCCAAAGGTTCTTTCTTTTCTTTGGGTTGATAGGCATAGTAAACCGAAAAACTTCCAATAACAAACACAGCGGCTGCAGCGGCATATCTCCAAAAAGAATTGCGTTTACCAGCGTCCGACTTTTTTGGATTGGTAATGTTTTGATACATCCCATCCCAATCTATTTCGTGTACAAGCGCATCAGATTGTACTTTTTTATTATGCTCATCCATAAAAGCCAATACCTGCTCTTTGGTTTCCGGATTTCGGATGTAAACAAACAACTCCGCATATTCCTCTTCGGTAATGCTCTTATCTACATACTTTTGGAAAAGTTCCGCTAATCTGTTGTTTGTTCCTAGTGTCATCTGATGCTCTTGTTTGTTCATTTATACATTTATTATCGTTAATCTACTTCACGACCAATAATGTTTGCTTTTCTGCATTGGGCTTACCTTTGTTGATCCACAAAATGTAAGTTCCAGTAGGTATATTGGCTAACTCAAGCTTTACACTTTCATTAGCCAACTGAGCGTAATTATTGGTCAATATGGTTTTTCCCGTCAAAGATATTAGATTTAAGGATACAATACCTTCTGCCGCATTTGAGTTTACTTTTACATAGGAACTTGCCGGGTTTGGATAGATAGAAGTTTTTTGTGCCGTTAATTCAAATTTCACAGCTTCTACGCCCAAAATTTTCGATGTTCCGTCGTTATCATACTGTGTTAAGCGATAATAGTTGTTGCCAGCTAGCGGCGTAAAATCGGTTACGGTGTAACTTAAAGGTGCGCTACTATTGCCAGCGCCAGCAACTTCTTTAAAGAATGTGAAATTGGTAGCTGAAGAGCCTCTCTCTATCACAAATTTTTGATTGTTTTGCTCGCTTTCGGTTTTCCAAGTGAGTACCGAGGTTGATCCTTTTTTAGCAACACTAAATGACGTTAACGCCACAGGAAGTGGATCATCTCCAATTTGTAGCTCGTAAGCTCCCATATCTACGTTAACATCACGAATACGACTGTTGCCATCGAGATCTAAACCACCAGATATCAATAAATTATCACCCGCGTTAAGGGCGATACTTCCTGCCACAAGCTTTAAGAAATTTGAGCTCAACGCGTCTGTGCTTTCAAAAAGTACGGCCGGAGATGCATCAGAAACGTTGCCAATCAAGTTCGAACCATTGTTTGCACGAGTTATTTGAAACAAATTATTCTTGTACGAACCTGCAGCCAATAAAGGAGATCTAGTATCGTCGCCACTTCCTCCTGCACTATTTGCATTAAAAATATTGTTATTAAATTCTATATTTACAGCAGTGCTATTATTGAAATAGGCAACCGCACCACCTACTCCAGTTCCATTAGCCAAATTTCCATAAAAAGTATTATTTATCAACTTCGCAACAGAGGGAGTAGCAGTTCCTGAACCGATGTATATTGCGCCTCCACCAGATCCGTTCGACTCATTTTGAGCAAAAAGTGAATTGGCGACATTTACCTCGCCAGAATATACAAACAATGCACCCCCGCTACCAGCCGAAGTTACATTACGCATAAACTTAGAGGCGGAAATTATCAATTTACCTGTCAATGTAGTGGTGCCACTTGAAAAATATACAGCTCCATAATTTCCACTTGAAATATTATCTTCAAAAGATGTCTTCTCAATTGTCGATGAAAGTGCAGAATGAACCAAATAAACCGCACTACCGCTGCCACTAGCCTCATTATCTTTAAAAACAGAATTAGTTATATTAGTAACTCCCGCAGCATTAATCGCTCCTCCAGTTGCCGCCTTATTGCCATCAAATGTACAACCCGTTATAGTCAACTTTGTTGAAGAGCTATTTGAAAAAATTGCTCCTCCCTCGTTACCATTCGCTAAGTTTCCTACAAATGAAGAGTTAATGATTGTAGCACTAGGCGAGTTAGTTCCTCGTAAAAAATAGATTGCTCCCCCATCATCACCGGCGCTATTTGCCTCGAACTTTACATTATCGAATAACAAGGTTTCGGTGTCGTTGGCGTTTAAAGAAATATGTGCATATACCGCACCGCCAAAGCCCGTTGATTCATTATTGGTAATTATAAGATTACGAAATTCTATCCGCTTTGAAGCCCCGGTTCCACGTAAATTAATAGCTCCTCCCTGATATCTATTGAGTACAAACCCAGCAGTTACACTCCCAGTACCGTTGGCATTACCGTTACTGATGGTAAAGCCATCAACAATTACTTTAGCAGAACTAAGATCATCAACTCGAGCAGTAACTACATGATAAGAATTATCGTTTTTATCTCCTATTGTACCCAAGTCTCCACTTAAAATCGAAATATTATTAACATGATCTCTAACACCAGTAGTAGAATTATAGCCACCAAATAAATTTACACCATTTTTTAACACGAAAGCTTTATCTCTATTGTCTACAGTAGCCGCCACATTCTGTGTTGGATAGTAAGTTCCGGCACTAACCCATATTTGTCTATCGGGAAAAGTAGTGGCATCCAAACTTGCAAGTTCATCTATCATACCTTGTAAATCAGAAGATGCATTTGCCCAGCTTCCAGTACCTGTACCAGAACCTGTCGGCGTAACGTACCGAATAGTTTGTGCAAAAAGTGAATGAGAGCCTAACAAAACAAGAATTAAAAAGTAGAGTTTTTTCATAAAATGTTGGTTTAGGTTTTTCGTTGTTTTATATAGACTGATAAGCCTGAGCAACGGACCGCCTAAGCGACATTTTTTTTAAAAAAAAATTATAGAAAATAAAAAAGCATCAGAAAAGCACTATCATGCTAGATATTAGAAGCTTGTACAATAAAGAAAACTAAAAAAAGGATTTTAGTAGCACCAACAAAGACACTACGATATGATGCTTAGAAATATGATATTTTAGATGTTTAAGCACCTCCACAATTACATTTTTAACACGGCTTTTTGATAAACCTACCGCTTGAGCAATTTCTTCGTGGCTCATGTGCTGGTTACGGCTCATGTTGAAAATTTCTTGCTTTTGTTGCGAAAGAGATTGTAGCACCTTATTGATCAACAACACACTTTCTTTAAGGTTAATTTGATCGTCTATGTTATTGAGCGATACGGACGTGTTAACCCAGGCATTACTAATTGTTTTTTCTGTTCTACTAACTTTAGCTAAATAATCGTAGGTTTTATTACGGGCAATAGTATAAATATAGTTACGCGGATGCTCTATCGTTAACAATTTCTCTCGATTTTGCCAAATTACCAAGAAAGTTTCTTGGACAATTTCTTCAGCATCGGCCTTACTGTGCACAAACGAATCTACAAAAGCTAATATCTTACCCCTATACAGGCAAAACATCTTGTTAAATGCCACAGAATTCCCGTCAGAGATCTCTTTTAGCAATAGCTTTTCTGCTGTTAAATCGTAAACTGCCATTAAAATAAGTATGAGCTGCATAGACTATAGCAGTCTATTTAGCTAGTTTGTGGTTTAGGTTATTTAAAATTAACAATCCTTATTTATTATTCAAAACTTTTTTGTTTTTTCAATACCAAAAACCTATAAAAACAAAAAAAAGGACAGTTTTTACCGCCTTTAATACCGTCAATACATTTAAAAAGCAAAAGGCCCGTACACCGGGACCTTTTACAAGCACTTATTTAGATAAATTAACTTTTAAGCCTAACTCTACTGCGCCATACGTATATTTTTTAAGGTTATTATTTATGGGAAGCGAATAGGAAGCCTGCATTTGATATCTTTTGAGCAGATTGAAACCAACACCAAAGGAAACGTTATTACTACTATGATAAAAAGCCAATAAATTAAACTGGTTTTGGGCAAATTGTGCGTTAATACCAGCGTCAATAATGCTATCGTATCCATCAACCCCTCTGTATAAAACCTTTGGCGTTAGTTTTACGGGCCCATCCAATACTTGATAAGCGGCTGAAAAATAAAAGGTACTATAATTATAACCGTCACTTACATTGTCTGAATAGATGAGGTTACGTAAATTTGGCGCTACGGCGCTAAGGCTTAACTTGTCGGTACTATAATGTGCTCCCAAATCGCCATCAAAAACATAATCATCATACTGTGCTGGCAACACGTCGGTGGCATCGCCAATAATATCTCCCGCGTTAACTTTTAGCGTGGTAACACCTGCCGATATTCCAAACCTTAAATTTCCAGTTTCGGATAGTTGTATGTTATAAGCGTATGAAGCCGCAAATCTATTTACGTTCAATAAGCCATCCTTATCCGTATTTACAAAAACACCAAAGCCATTCTTTCCCCATCCGTAATCTGCTGTGATGGTGTTGCCTACGGTTTGCCCGTTACTTCCAGTTAGATTATTCTTATAGGAAAGCCCTAAATTTAAGCCATGAATTTTACCTGCTACCGCCGGGTTATACAAATATTCGTTTAGGTAATACATAGACACGGGGGGGCTTACTTGTGCCGTTGTTTTATTGGTATTTAAAAAAATTAAAGCTAAAAGCGATATAAAAGCAATGTTATTTCTTCTCATTGTAGTTTGGTTAACAATCATTTTTTTCGACATTTTGACGCGGCCTATCTTCCTCTCAAGATGGTAAGTGTGCCTTTAATTGGTTTTAGGTCATTACCAATTTTGATATGATAGTAATACGTGCCTGTATGTAATGGGCTTCCATTAAAATTGCCATCCCAATCATTCTGATAGTTTGATTTTTGAAATACCACTTTGCCTGATTTATCATAAACAGTCACTTCATTTTTAGGGTACATTACCGATAAATCTTGTGCTATCCATAAGTCGTTCTTGCCATCTCCGTTTGGCGTAAGGATGTTACTTACCACTACTTGCCCTGTGTATAATTTAAAAGTCGCGGCAACGGCATCACTTGGTTCACTGGTTCCAGAGGCATTACTTGCTACCACATGAAATGAGTGTGTACCTGGAGTAACCTCATCCAAAAAATCCAATCTCCAACTACCCAAAGGATCTGAAGAAGCGGTAGTGCCGTAAGCAGCACCATCCACGTAAATGGTAATTGTACTTAATGGCTCTGCTACCCCTCTTAATTTTGGTCGATAGCTGATAATAACATCATTAACTCTTGGGTTAGTTATCTCTGGAGCTTGAGGCTTCTCCATTAGGTTATTCAAATTTACTAATACCGGCAGGTTTTGAACCAAACCAAAGTTGTTACTAACCTTTAGAAATAAATTAAAAATACTTTTCGTTTCGTAATCTAGCTCGGTACTTTTATTAACCGTGATTTCGCCGGTGGTTGCATTAATAGCAAAGGCATCATTAATATTTCCAGAGAAAAACTCCCACGTTAATGTGCCGCCCAGCCTAGATGTTGGCTTGCCTACGTAAGTACCAACAGGAGAATTTTCGTCTATATCAACCGTGTATGGCGGTGGTAAATCCCCATCGTATTCTAAAGCTCCCAAATCAACTACAGCATGCATAATTCTATTTACACCCGTGATATCTAGCGTAGCCGTTGCTGGCACCATATTGTTATTACCGGCGTTTACTGCCCAACTATCCTCAGTTAACTTCAAAAAATTACTGCTCGCTACATCCACACTAGCAAATTCTGGATTACTGCCCACTATATTGCCGCCAGCACCATTTGCACCATAGTTTTGCGTAAGCGTATACTGAATATCTAAATTATCTGTACTTGCACCATAAACATCAATTGTGGTGGCATCTGTTGCTGTATTGCCGTAAATAATGCTGTTATAAACCTTGGCTAAAACACTCACATTTGATAATCCAACGGCACCACCTTTATCTGCTGTGTTTGCATACAGCGTTGAATTTACAATTAAAGGAGAACTATTATCGCCAATATAAACTGCACCGCCCAAGCCTGTAGCGCTTGTTGCTGTATTGGCATAAAAAATATTTCCAACAATAGTAGGTGTACTCAAAGAGCTTGGCAAACCGCCCAAGGTATAAATTGCTCCTCCAAAATCTACCGCTTTGTTATTGTAAAATCTATTATTCTTAATTATAGGGCTAGCCGAAGTTACATAAATAGCACCTGCCTCTTTAGCGGCCTCATTGTCCTTAAAAGTATTTCCTTCAATATTTACTTCGTTAGTATTAGTACCTAAGTAAATTGCCCCGGCCGAGCCAGCAGATGATTTATTTCCAGTAAATTCTCCTGCTTCAATAGTTAACTTACCTACCGCATAAATAGCGCCTGCAAAACCGGTAGTAGCTATGTTATTGGTAAAAGTAGAACCAGAAATGGTAATTGGTAAATTGTAACCGTTGTAAATGGCACCGCCACTAACCGTTGCTTGATTGCCAGAAAATGTACAATCTTTTATTTCAGCATTGGCTGTAGAAGAAAACATGTGTATAGCTCCACCATTGGTAGTAAGGGCTTTATTATTGATGAACTTACATTTGTTAAAGGTTAATTCGCCATAGGCAGATATCACAACGGCGCCGCCTGAAATACCTTGGTTCCCAATAAAATCAACCTCTGTAAATTCTGGTTTGCTACGAAGTGTTGTCGAACCAAATACAAATATAGCTCCGCCTGCAGTAGAAACTGTTCTGTTGTTTACGAATTGAACTTTGGTAAAACTTGGCGACCCATAAAAAATATAAATTGCACCGGCACTTTGATCAGTAGATGCGTTAACATTTTCTGTGATGATGAGGTTTGCAAACTCCGCACTGCTGTAGTAGCTAATGATCCCCGGCGAACGGCTAGCCGGAATAGCCCTACCATTTACCGTAACAGAAGACGTGGTACCTGTACCGCTGCTGTATCCCTTAGTTACCGTAAAACCATCTAATTTAGCGGTCCCCAAATCATCAGCTGCAATAACTACGTGGTATGCGTTATCTGTATCAATAGCTTCGTTACCTATATTTCCACTTAAAACAGAGGTGTTCGTTACAAAATCTCTATTGGCCTTCGAAGTTTCTGTCCCTACGAAACCTCCAAAAATACCCACATCTTTTTTCATCACAAAAGCGTTGAACCTATCTGTTGGCGTAATGGTTTCTAAAGCGTTAGCCCTTCGGTTTGGCTTGTACGTACCTGCAGCTACCCACACTTCATCATTACTTGCAGATGCATTAATCATCGCCTGCAAATCACCGGATGCGGTGTTCCACGACGAACCGTCGCCGTTAGCACCCTCCTTTACATATCTAATTGTTTGCGCTGTTGCACCAAAGCCGAGCAACAGAGAAAGTAAAAGCAATACGTAAACTTTTCTCATATTATGTATTAGTTTGTTAGTTGTTAGGTTGGTTTGAGAAAAGGGATCTTATCCTCAAAACTATATGATAGACTGATATCGAAATAAATAGGACCTATTTTAGTTTAACTTTTTTTCGGTTTTTTTAAAATACCTTTCAACATTAAAATTTTTAGGTCATCAAACGGTACTTTAGCTAGGGTCGTCAGTCTATCTAATAAAAAGATAATACAACGTAAAATGAAATGTCTTAAACTAAGTTTATTACTGCTTATAGTTAGCAGCTTTGCTTATGCCCAAAAATGGGAGCCTGGAAAAACCTACACCGATGATGAAAAATGGACCGAATTTATTGTGGGCGATTTACCCTTAATTATTAGCGTGCCACATGGCGGATCAATAAATTTACCAGACGTACCATTACGTAACTGCAAGGGCGCTGTTACCGTAACCGACTCAAGAACGATTGAGCTTGCAAAGGAAATTGAGAAAGCTTTTCTTGCAAAGTACAATGCAAGACCATATATCATCATTTCTAATATCTCTAGAAAAAATGTGGACCAAAATAGAGACCTAGAAGAAGGAACATGCGGAAATAAGGCGATGGAAAAGCCCTGGAACCAGTTTCACGACTATATTGACACCGCAATTGTGCTGGCTACTAAAAAGTTTGGCAAAGCTATCTATATCGATCTTCATGGACACGGACATACCAAACAACGTTTAGAACTTGGCTATCTATTAAAAGCGGAGGAGTTGAGAAATCTTGATGCCAAAAATAGCAAGCAGGCCACAAAATCCTCTGTAGCGAATTTGATTACTGGCGATAAAAATCTAGACCTTGAGCAATTATTAATCGGGCCTAATGCTTTCGGAACCTTGATTAGCAAAGAAGGTTTTGATGCTGTTCCCTCTAAACAAGATGTAGCTCCTTTAGAAGAAGATAAATACTTTAACGGCGGATATAACACAGTTAGATATACGTCTAGCAAATATCCAAATGTGTTTGGCTGGCAAATAGAAAGCAATTACAAAGGTGTACGTGATGCTGCTGGCAGGCCTGCTTTTGCAAAAGCATTTGTGAATGTGATGGGCAATTATTTTAAGGCCTTTCTAAAAAAATCTTTTTAAGAAACTCCACTACATACGTTCCAAACAAAAAAGCTCCGAGAATAAAATCCTCGGAGCTTTTTAATGTGACATTAAAATCTTTTAAACTTTGATTTCTACTTCAACACCTGAAGGTAACTCAAGCTTCATTAAAGCATCAACTGTTTTTGAGTTTGAGCTATAAATATCTAAAAGACGTTTATAAGCACACAATTGAAACTGCTCACGAGCTTTTTTGTTTACGTGCGGTGAACGCAATACAGTAAAGATTTTTTTCTCTGTTGGCAACGGAATTGGTCCGCTAACTACTGCGCCTGTAGGCTTTACAGTTTTTACGATTTTCTCAGCAGATTTATCTACCAAGTTGTAATCGTAAGATTTTAATTTAATTCTAATTCTTTGGCTCATTTTTTATTTTTAATTATGACGGCTTGTTAGAGCTATTAATAACAAGTGTCGGATTTATTTTTGAGTAGCAAGTATTGAGTATCGAGTATTAAGATTAGGTCGCCCAGATCTTGATACTCGATACTTATATCTTGATACTATTAGTCTTCAGACTTCACTCTGCCTTTTGATTTAGCAACGATTTCGTCTTGTACGTTTTTAGGCGCAGCTTCGTAGTGGTCAAATTCCATTGTAGAAGTAGCACGGCCCGAAGTGATGGTACGTAACTGAGTTACATAACCAAACATTTCAGAAAGTGGTACTAATGCTTTGATTACTTGAGCACCATTACGCGTATCCATACCTTGTAACTGACCACGACGACGGTTCATGTCACCGATTACATCACCCATGTTTTCTTCAGGGGTTAAGATCTCGATTTTCATGATTGGCTCCATCAACGTTGGCTTACATTTAGGTAACGCCTCACGATAGGCCATACGAGCAGCAAGCTCAAATGATAAAGCATCTGAATCGACCGCGTGGAATGAACCATCAATTAAACGTACTTTCATATCTGGAAGCGGATAACCAGCTAACACACCGTTAGACATTGCCGAAGCAAAACCTTTCTCTACCGAAGGGATAAACTCACGTGGAATAGCACCACCTGTAATTTCGTTTACGAATTGTAAACCACCTTTTTCGAAATCAGAATCAATTGGCGAAATCACAACTTTGATATCAGCAAACTTACCACGACCACCTGATTGTTTTTTGTAAACTTCACGGTGTTCAGCAGTACCGAAAATAGCCTCTTTGTAAGCTACTTGTGGCGCACCTTGGTTAACCTCTACTTTAAATTCACGTTTTAAACGGTCAATTAAAATATCTAAGTGAAGCTCACCCATACCAGAGATTACAGTTTGACCAGTTTCTTGATCAGTCTCTACTCTAAAGGTTGGATCCTCTTCAGCTAATTTACCTAATGCGATACCCAATTTATCTACGTCAGCTTGAGTTTTAGGCTCAATAGCTAAACCAATAACTGGATCAGGGAAGTTCATCGATTCCAAAATAATTGGATTTTTCTCTTCGCAAAGGGTATCTCCAGTTTTGATATCTTTAAAGCCTACTACCGCAGCAATATCACCAGCACCTACGTTAGGAATTGGGTTTTGCTTGTTAGCGTGCATTTGGAAGATACGAGAAATACGCTCTTTGTTTTCTGAACGAGCATTGTAAACGTAAGAACCAGCTTCTAAGTTACCCGAATAAACACGGATAAAGCATAAACGGCCTACGAATGGGTCGGTTGCAATTTTAAACGCTAAAGCCGAGAATGGCTCTTTAATATCTGGTTTACGAGTTACCTCTTCGCCTGTTTCTGGGTTAGTACCAGTAATGCCTTCAACATCCATTGGCGATGGCAATAATTCCATCACTAAATCTAACATGGTTTGTACACCTTTGTTTTTGAAAGATGAACCACAAACCATAGGAACAATTTTAGCATCTAAAGTAGCCGCACGTAAAGCATCAAGAATTTCACGCTCAGTAATTGAGTTAGGATCTTCGAAGAATTTCTCCATCAAAGTTTCATCATAATCAGCTACTGCTTCTAATAAATTCTCTCTCCATTGCGCAACTTCGTCAACCATATCATCAGGAATTGGCACTTCAGTAAAGGTCATCCCTTTATCATGCTCATTCCAAACAATACCACGGTTGTTAATCAAATCAACCACACCTTTAAAGCTATCCTCAGAACCAATTGGCAATTGCAATGGCACAGCATGAGAGCCTAACATATCCTTAACCTGTTTTACAACTTTAAGGAAATCGGCACCAGAACGGTCCATTTTGTTAACGAAACCAATACGAGGAACCGCATAGTTGTTCGCTAAACGCCAGTTAGTTTCAGATTGAGGCTCAACACCATCAACTGCTGAAAATAAGAATACTAATCCATCTAGTACACGTAATGAACGGTTTACCTCTACGGTAAAATCCACGTGTCCTGGAGTATCAATAACGTTAACTTGGTATTTGTTACCACGGTAAGGCCAGAATACAGTTGTAGCAGCAGACGTGATGGTTATCCCACGTTCAGCTTCCTGCACCATCCAGTCCATGGTAGATGCACCTTCGTGAACCTCACCAATTTTGTGGTTAACACCTGCGTAATATAAAATACGCTCGGTAGTTGTAGTCTTACCAGCATCGATGTGAGCAGCGATACCAATATTTCTAGTAAATTTTAAATCTCTTGACATATTTGTGAATTAACGAATGACTAAATGAGAAAATGACTAAATAAGCACAAAGCCTATTTAATCATTCAAAATTTAATCATTCAATCATTTTCTTTTTAGAATCTGAAGTGAGAGAACGCTTTGTTAGCCTCAGCCATTTTATGCGTATCCTCTTTTTTCTTAACGGCTGCACCTTCACCTTTAGCTGCTGCTACCATTTCGCCAGCTAATTTCTCTTTCATGGTTTTTTCACCACGCTTACGCGAGTAGTTAATTAACCATTTCATACCTAAAGCAATTTTACGCTCTGGACGTACTTCTGTAGGTACTTGGAAGTTTGCACCACCCACACGGCGAGATTTAACCTCTACAGCAGGGCTGATATTTGCTAATGCACGTTTGAAAATTTCTAATCCGTTTTCCCCTGCTTTTTTCTCTGCTAATTCTACAGCATCATAAAAAATAGAGTAAGCGATAGATTTTTTACCATCAAACATCATGTTGTTTACAAATCTGGTAACCTGAACATCGTTGAACTTAGGATCAGGAAGAATAATTCTTTTCTTTGGTTTTGACTTTCTCATTTCTGTTTCCTCCTAATTATTTCTTTTTACCTTTTGCTGGTGCTGCAGCTGCTTGTCCTGGTTTAGGACGCTTAGTACCATATTTACTACGACGTTGGTTACGACCAGCTACACCTGATGTATCTAATGCACCACGGATAATGTGGTAACGTACACCCGGTAAATCTTTAACACGACCACCACGGATCAAAACGATGGAGTGCTCTTGTAAGTTGTGACCTTCTCCTGGAATGTAGGCATTCACCTCTTTACCATTGGTTAAACGTACACGGGCAACTTTACGCATTGCAGAGTTTGGTTTCTTAGGGGTAGTAGTATATACACGTGTACATACGCCTCTTCGCTGTGGACAACTGTCCAACGCCGGAGATTTACTCTTAAACTCCAGTGCTACTCTACCTTTTCTAACTAATTGTTGAATGGTTGGCATTTCTTGCTTTTTGTTTCAAATATTTATTTAATTTCCTTGCAGTAAGCACTTTATAAGTAGCCTACATTAAGGGACTGCAAAAGTAGAACAATTTCTTTTAACTATCAAGAGGTTACGCTAAATATTTTCAGAGTTAAAAGTAGCTTAACCTAAAAATGGTTTTACGTTAAAACAAGAAGTGTTTTTATTTGAAAAGCAATTGCAGCAATACTTGGGTTCTGGTAGTCCCGCTATCGCTCATAGTCCTCGCTACGTATCGCTACGCTTCTACTTCGCTGTGGGCTATCCGCTTTATCGGGTTTGAGTGGCAAGTCAAGTTTAAGCAACGATCAGGCAGTTAGCATATTCCCTAGATACAAGCCTATACAAAAAAACAGTAAAACAAAGCCACTCCTAGCCTACCAAATTATCATACCTCAGCATGCTTTATCACTCAATGAAACATCAATAATGGCTACAACCCGATAAACAAAGATAAACTTCAAATTATCCTCATTCAACAACACAATACTTTCACAACTTTTTGATGTAAGTTCACTAATTTTT
Organism: Pedobacter ureilyticus; assembly: GCF_005925345.1. Lineage (GTDB taxonomy): Bacteria > Bacteroidota > Bacteroidia > Sphingobacteriales > Sphingobacteriaceae > Pedobacter > Pedobacter ureilyticus. The sequence goes on along the minus strand of NZ_SSHJ01000032.1, from coordinate 22,000 downwards.
CTATCTTTAACAAACTAGCATTCAACCTGTTTATCATCTACGCTCAATGAATAAGCCTACTCAACAAACAAAAACTATCATATACAACTATGTAATCTATGTTTTTGTTGCTATCGCATTAATTATCACGCTAAATCATTACGGCTTAAAGGCTATCGATGGCATCAGAGCCTTTACTTCTGGAGAATCTGTTTATATGAAAGCTCAACAAGAAGCTTCCAGACAGCTTACCACTTATGTTTTTACGGGTAAACCAGAGCATTATCAACATTTCCTAGAACAATTACAAGTTCCTATTAATGACAGTTTAGCGAGGCTTGCCTTAGATAGAAATGCAAACCACGAAATAATAGAAAAGCATTTGTTATTGGGTAAAAACATACCAGACGATATAATTAATATCATTTGGGTTTACCAAAATTTTAAATCGTTACCCCAATTTAAAAAAGCTGTTGGATTGTGGAAAGCAGCAGACCTCCTTATTATCGACCTAGAAAAACAAGGGAAATACATACACCAAAAACAAAAAAATAATGTGTTGCTTTCTTTTACAGAGAAAGAAAAGCTTGCCAACAAGATTGACAAAACCTGTAAACGCATTACCACCAAAGGAAATGAATTTGACCACGCCTTAACCGTAAGCAGTAGGCTTGTAAACAAAACAGTACTTACCATCAACACCTTAATTGCGCTTGTTATCTTCTTGTGCATTATCATCATATCTATCAAATACATCAGTCGTCTATCTATTTTACAAAAAAACACCATGGCACAAAACAATGCATTACTAAAAACAAATGAAGAGCTAGACCTATTTACCCACAGTGTATCTCACGATTTAAGAAGCCCCATTACATCTTTAAAGGGGCTAATTACTTTGGCTGAAAACGAAAGCTCGGAAAAAGAACGTAGCCTATATTTCAGGCTAATGACACAAATTTTATCTAGGCAGGATGAATTTATATTAAAAATTATCCAATTATCTAAAAACAAGCGCCTAGACATCGCAATTCAAGAAATCAACCTATCTACTTTTTTTGAGAGCATAGTGAACGATTTGCAACATGGACTAGATTTCGACGTAGAGATCAAATACAACATCCAACCAATTGTTACCAAAATAGACAGCTTTAGGTTAGATATTATTTCTCGCAACCTAATTTCCAATGCCCTAAAATATGCAGACCCGAGCAAAAATGATCGTTTCATTTATATATCAGCAGATTTAGCAGACGGTTTTTTACAAATTAATTTTGAGGATAACGGTTTGGGCATAGCCGAAGAGCACTTAGGCAAAATATTTGAAATGTTTTACGTTACCACCCACCATAACAAGGGCAGCGGCATTGGATTATACTTGGTAAAAGAAATGGTTAATAAATTAGGCGGCGAAATAACTGTCAGTTCTGTAGTAAACAAAGGAAGTATATTCTCTATTAAGTTGCCTGTTATGTTATAGTGCTAACCTAGACACAGAACCATGAGTTGGACAGTTTGAAACGAAATGGGCTGGTGACTCTTATTGTCGAATAATACAAGTATAATTAAAAATAACTTTTTCGTACTGTTCCAGCCGCAGATGGCACTTAATCATAGTGTGGGTCTTTAACCTGATTTTGACAATGGTTCTGCCAATCTGCGGAGCATATAATGTGTTCATGACACCCCTTTTCCTGAATCATACCATAAATCTTATTTTGTGGTTTACATTGGCCTTGGAGATATCATAATCAGCATCTATCATTGGAACAGTAAATCTTTATCTATCTAATGAAGGTATTAGATTTTAAGTAATCGTATTCTTTATGGTTTTCAAATTAGCTGGAACATAATTTTCCCTATACGGTTCGCTACGGTTTACGCAAGAAAATATCCTCCCTATTATCTTGAAGCGTATGGCGTTCATCACGCTCATTTTATGTTTACCCTCCGCAGTCTTTCGTTCATAATAAGTAGATATCTCTGGAACAAACCGTTTAGCAGAAACAGCACAGATATGGATTAGAGACTTTAGTTTTCGATTTGCTATCTTAGAAGTTTTAGTGCGCCCCTTTATTGAAGTACCTGAGCTATAGTTAAAAGGTGCGACACCGCAATAGCAAGCAAACTTTCTGGGATTATTAATTGTTATGAACTCATTTGTGGATACAAGTATCCTAATAGCGGTAATTGGCCCCACACCAGGAACAGATGTAATTAGGTTCATCAACTTATTGAGCCGCTCATCATTTTTCCATATTGATTCTACATGGATTTCAAGTTTTTTCAAGTCGTTTTCAAGAGCGGTAAGGCTATCAGCGCAAATACTGTTTAAGGTTTCAGAAAAGGCTCCAGGGTTAAATCGTTTTTCTTCTTTTAAAGGTACTGATAGGGCATGTCGTACTGAAACCATCCTATCACGAAGTGTGGACAATCTGCCTAAGTCGTCCAGTACCTTTCGTTTGGCATTTAACAATACAAGATGATCTCTGTTCTTTATTAAGTAAGCTGCAATTCTTAAAGCGTCTGACTTGTCATCCTTACCACGTATTGTCCCCATAGACTTCTTGAGGTGACCAGCATCTTGAAGAACAATGTTTGCCGTACGTTTTAATAGTACATCCAAAATTGGCATACAATATATGCCTGTATGTTCCATCCCAAAAACAGCCTTAGAAAGTACCATTTTATGCTTACTGGTAAGCTCTTCAAGTAAGGTAATAATTGCTGTTGTGTTGTTGCCTATCTGATAATGCTGCACGAAGGAATCGCATTTAAGTATGGCCACGTCAAGTGTAAGTTTAGAGACATCAATGCCAATAAAAAGAGTATAACGTGAATTCTTCAATCTGTTCATATCTTTGAAGATTATCCTTAATAAAGGGTTTAACTACTTAATTACACAGATGATGTATGTAGATACATGCATAAATAGATGGTTGTTTATTTGTTTTTATGACTAGCAAAAACCATTTAATTAAACTATAGACATTTAGGTATTACACAATATACCTATATTTTCTTATCAATTACAAATTATTATACCTATGCTAATTTATCTTAGCTTAAAACGGATTTGTTCCATTTGAGTAATTTTCTGCAAATGTATTTTCGGCATTTATGAAGTTGTGGTGCTTGGGAAAGCTACAATTTCGACTACATTTTTCGGTGCCAAAATCAAAAGTTTGAGCTAATTGGTTACAACAAATCTAGCATGCACCGTTCTACAGGAGAAGAAACCTGGACAACCATGAATTTTTCTACCATGCAAATGAACCACAGCACGGGCACTAATGCTTTTAAAGATAGCGGCAAACCTAAAACCATTTGGAAAAAAATTAAACCACGTAAGCTTTTAGAACTTAATACCATTACCGAAGATGCTGTTGATGCGTTTAAAACTTACTAAAACCTAGCAAAACATTATTTCTTCACTTTAATTACCCTGCCAGTAACCAAAGTAAACTCATATACTCTGTAAAGGCCATCGTCTGTCATCGCTACGCTTTCTACCAAACCAGTTTTGCTAAAGGTATCGGTTACCAAATCTCCCTGCTTAATTTCATTGAGCACTGCTAAAGGCGTATCTTCATTTAATCTGATCATAATTTATTTGGTAAGCATTAAGCCAAAACCCACATAATCAGCTTCGGTTTCGTGAATATATATTTTTGATTGCAAAGCCAGCCAGTTATTTAGCTTATATTTGGCACCGGCTGTCCAGTAGGTTTTTATTGGCAGCAAGCTGTTATAGTGAATATAATAGCCATATTTGGCCATAAATGCTAAGTTACCCATCCATAAATCTGGTCCAATAGCTGCGCCTACCCGCCATCTATCAAAAGATGAAGCCTTAGATTGATAGGTTTCCAAATTTCGGTTCGCATCGTAAATGGTATGGTAATACACCGCATCTACACCAGCACCCAAAGCAAGGTAAGAGGTTAAACGATAATTATATCCACCATATAAACCCGTTCGCCACAATCCATCGCGGCTTTGGTACACCCCTCTTCTGCCCGTGTTTATTCCCAAATCGAAGGTATGTTTTTTGTACACTTCTTTTTCGAAATTAGGTTTTGAAGCAGCTATATTTTCATTTAAGGCCCTAGCCACACTAAGGCCAACACTTACCACATTTAAGCCGTTATTGGGCACACGGGTACCTCCGTTAGAATAATGAAGCACATCTAGATTAGCAGAAACGGCAGTTTTTTCATTGATAGGTACATTTAATTTCAGCCCTGCTTTAAGGCCAAAATTAAGCTTGCTGCCCACTACAGGGTTTTGGTTGCTAAACCATGATTCACCTGCATACAGGATACCAAAGCCAGGAGTAAATTCCAGTTCGGCTTTGCTCATGTTGGCTAAGGGAAAAGTAAGGCCCCCAAGTAGACCATAGCTGTCGCCAAATTCACCTTTGATGGGCGCCGCTACCCGGGTAATATTGTGCATGCGCTTGTAATTAAAAATCACATCAATGCTTTTAATTCCCAAATCGCTCGACCACTTTTTCGCTCCCCTATTTACGTTGTAATGGAAAATCAATTCTCCGCCATAGGCATTGCCTTGCAGCTTGTTTTGATTGGCACTAAAACTATTGATTGCCTTTTGTAGATTAAACTCTAAGGTATGGGCATTTTGCTGGGCATTAGCTGCAAACGCAACAGTTATTAAGGCTAAAAATAAGTTAAGCTTTATGGTAGCTGTGTTAAGGTTAAACATTTTTTAAAAGAATTAGCTCGCCAAAAATATAAATTATTTGCGCATTGTCCATTTAAGGCCGGCCAGCAGTTGTTTAAGAAAAAGCGGATCTGAATAGGCTGCCGCAGTATGGCCCAAGCCGGTATAAAATACCCTACCGCCATCAAATTTGTGGTACCATACTATAGGATGTTCGTTATCCATTTTGCCACCCTGGTACGATGTTTCATCTACCTTTACCAAAACCGTTACGTCTTTATTAAATGACTTAAAGTTATACCATTCATCGGTATGCAACCAACTTTGGGGCATCCCTTTCATCAGTTTATCTTTTGGCTTTACCGAGATCAGTTTTGCTTGCTGTACTTTAGGATGGTTGGTAAAAAAAGCACCAATTAATTTCCCATACCACTCCCACTCAAAGCAAAAATCTGTTGCCGCATGTATGCCCAGCAGGCCGCCTCCATTATTGATATACGTTTTTAAGGCTTGTTTTTGTTCATCGCTAAACACATTAGAACCAGTGGGATTTAAAAAAACTAGGGTTTGATATTGTTGCAAGTTCTCTTTGGTAAAAGCAGCCACACTCTCTGAGGTATCTACATCGAAATTGTTTGCCAATGCTAACTTTTTAATGGCTAAAATGCCATCTGCTATGGATTTGTGTCTATAGCTTTTGGTTAAAGAAAAGATTAAGATTTTTTCTTTTTTATTGGCTATGGCCGATGCATCAATGTTAAAAAAAAGCATCAATGCGGTAAAAGTAGTGAGTAAAAATTTCATGCCTGCTATGCTGAGAAAGTATCTAAATACAACTGTTCGACTTGTTTTCTGGCCCATTCGTTTTTACGCAAAAATTTTAAGCTTGAGTTTACACTCGGATCTTTGATAAAACAATTGAACCGCAAAAGGTACCCTAATTCGGCCCAGCCATAATGCTCGCTTAACTGGGTAACCACGTAGGCTAATGTTTTACCATGTAATGGATTATTCTTTTGCGTTGTAATGGACATACACAAAGGTAATAGGATTAGTAGAAAAAAAAATACCGACAATCGTATCAAACGAAGTCGGTATTATTAGCTTGCTAAATTAGCGTAATGTTACCTTTTTATACCACCAATAGGCTATTAATAATATTGGAAAAAGTGTTAGCAGCCAACTATTGATTATAGCTTTTCGGTTGGTATTTACTTGCTTTAATTGGAGCTTTTGCTGTTGTAGCTGGGTTGCACTTAACATGGTTTTTTGTTTTGTGCTTATTTGGCCGTTAGCCTGTAACACCCTTTCATGTTTGCCTGTTATCTTTAATTTTTCGGCTTCTCCTTCAAAGCCCTTTGACCAATCGAGTTTGAAAGTACCTTTAGGTTGTAACTCAATCGTTATATATTGGCTGGCACTATCATTAAGCTTATTGGACGATTGGTGCATATAAGTGTGGACAAACTTCTGGTTCTTTGCTGCAAGTATTTCTTGGTTAGACAGCAACTTACTTTTCTTTAGTGAACCACAACCCGTTATTATTAAAACGGTTACAAATAATGCTAATTTTTTCATGGTAGTTCCTCCTTTTTGGCTAGCCAATTGGCATAAGCGGCAATGGTTCGTTTATGCCGCAACTTTCGGTACACGCCATCGCCATCTCTACTACCAGCGATATTGGTATTGCCTTCTATGGTGTAGATCCATTGGTGTTTTTGTTTTTCTACCAAGCCTGCGTGGGCAATGCGCCCCTTATCTTTAAAATAAATGCCAAATACCGTAGCGGGCTTTGCTTTGTTCAATAAACGTTGTTTCGGGAATAGCGCTGGGCTCCAAGCTGTTTTGGGTTGTGGATATCCAGCCCGTGCAAATACCCAACTTACAAAGGAAGCGCACCAAGGTTCGCCTTTTTTATTGCCAGTGTAGGCCAGGTATTTTTCTACCTGCAAGCCATCGTTGTTGCCTGTAGCCTCCCTTACACCTACTTGCGATTGTGCAATGGTTAGGAGTTGGTTAATTTGATGATCTGGAGATTTGGTAGTTTGACTACTAAATCTTTTGGTTTTCAATGGATGAAAAGTGCTGACTGCAACGATCAGATACAGTACAGCATAGTTTAAATATGTTTTAATCATATCAGTTGAATTAATTTTTTTATGAATGCGCTACCGATCATCCGATCGCTATCGGACAGGCACGTGTTCTATAGTGGTGGTATCTTGTTTTTTGTGTCCTTGGAAGAAGTAACCTGAGTTTGAGCGAAAGCATTCCTCCAGACCTTCTTTTCCATCGATGAAAAGAAGCAACCTGAGCGTTAGCGAAAGCATACCTACCGTTGAAAAAAATGGCTACATCAAGGGTCTTTATTCGACTTTTGTCTTGATACAAAAGTTAACAAAAAATCAAGGCTACATTGCCTTCCTTACATTACGCTAGCGTACCTTCAACAGCGAAATTAGGAGGTCTTTTCCCTGGCCAATCCCCATCGCTCGACTGCCTAATTTCTTGGACCTTGATAGAGGTAAGGAACTGCAAAAGGTCTACTGCGTACTGCTACAGAATGCAATAAGGCCGTCTGCGTACTTAGCAATGGCAGTGGGTAAATCAATCGAATCCCCAAATCAACAACCAACAATGATCGAATTAACGAATCTCCAAATCCATGCATAACCAAATCCACAAATAACGAATAACCGACAACTATGTACGAATTTTAGCAAATCGCGATCAATGCGCCAATGGCCGAGCACAGCAATAAGGCATAGCAGGCCAAATACATAAGATATTGTTCCCATAGGTTTAATAATTTAAAATGAGTAATTATTTCGTTAATGGCTGGTAAGCCAGTATGCAGCAGCAAAAAACGCAGTATAAGATAGGCTACCGCTACGGCCAGTAGCCAACAGCAGAAGCTGAGCAGCACTACATGCAATATGCCCAGATCTACAAAGCCAGCGGCCAGTTGCAGGGCGTTAAATAGGTAGGGCATGGCCAGCCAGCTGATGCATATTAGGGCCAGGATATGCCAGAATTTTAAGGGTACGGGAACCCAAGGTCTAGTGAAATATTGAATTAATGTTTTCATGATTTTTAATTTTTTCTTATTGTCGTCCTCCCAGATTTAGTCGGGGATCGTAAAGCGGTAGTTTTTTAGGAGTTCAAGCTTTTTTTAAGAGGGTTTTAAAATATCTATCGCTTTAAGATTACCTTTGGTGAGCTCTTCGAGGTTCCCAATGGAGTTTAGAACGACGAAATATCTAAAACCCTCTATCAGCGATTAATTGTTAGCTGGAAATGATGTTGTTAAAGGTTACTACATTGCCCGGGGTGTCTTTTGCTGTAATTTCTAAATTTGTACCCACTACGTTGGCATTGACCGAAGAGGCGGTATACTGCCAGTCTAAGCCATTATCTACAGGTGTAGCGGGACCTTCTTCGATCAAATTATTATCATTGTCGAAGATCTTAAGGTAAACCGACTGCAGCTTGAAGTTATCAATTACCCTAAAGAACAGTAGATCGCCAATTTGGCCGTTATAGTTTTCTACCATTACTTTCCTGAGCTGTGGGGCCTTTAGGTAATCGGCAAAGGCGATGTTATAGGCTGATTGCCCAGGTTTTGCCTTTGCTTGATATTCTTCTTTTAGCAATGGATTACTGATGGCCGCCTTCGCATATTGCGCTGCTTCGGTAAAACGATCTCTTACTTCTAGCTGATTTGCCGATAGCGGCTTACTTGAAGGTTTTGGACGGCGGGCAATGATTGTTTTATCTGCTGCGTTGGTACGGAATACCAGCATTTTTCCAATGGTGCCACTTGCACCTTTCATTACTACATTGTTTGTTGACTTTGCCATGTTTTCTAATTTTTAAAAGTTTAACAATTCTGTTTAAAGCTTTTTCCGGAATGCTTTGATGAACCAAAGTTGAAACATAAACCACTGACAAACAAATTGTTGTTCGCCATCTTGCACTATTGTACTTATTTATACCGTTTTGTTGACGGAGTTGCATTAAATGACGTTTTGTTCGGAATTTACGTATCTGTGTGATGTACCGTTGATGTGTGATTGATGTGTTGTTGATGTGCGTTTGTGGTGCCGACCTTGTGTGGTGGTGGTGTGGAGGTGGCTTTGTAAGGTTTTTGGTTCTGGCGCTCGTACAACGTCATCCTGTACTCGATACGGGATCTTAAAGCGATAATAGTTTTTTAGCCTCATCCGGATGTTATGCAGGACAGGTTAGGCGACTGGCCTATTTCTTTTTTTTATTAGAAGTTGAAGTTTATATTTTCTTTTGGCTTGAACCAAAAGAAACAACCTGAGCTTTAGCGAAAGCATGCCTATTAGGTATAAATTAGGTTATTGCTGAAAAACCGGCGCAGGTTATTCTTGAGGATGTCTTCTTTTGGCTTGAACCAAAAGAAACAAAAGTTCAAGGCTGCATAAAATCTTCCTAAAAGCTGAAGCCCCCAGCTAAATAAAAAGAACTCGCTGCGCTCAAACAGCTTTTTATTTTTAACGCTGCCGTCTCCAACTTTTTTAACGTCGATTTGATGAGGCCATTGTTCGTTCTTAGCAATGTTTAATCCTTACCGTTATTCCATACTATTAGCGATCTTTACTGCAAAGCTTCTTGTTGCTTTGTGCGGCGATATGCTAGGCCGTAGGCCGTTCTAGCAAAGTAAAAGCTTCCTTACACTACCCCATTGCCTTACCATTGATTTGATGAGGACGGGTGGCGTATTTGGGAATGGTTTGATGGGGCTTTGAAACAAAAAAGCCAATCTTTTATTAAGACTGGCTTTAAGTTGTTTACCAACATGATTTGGTAACAAGTTCGAATTCGATACCTGTATACTCGGCGAACTCTTTGAGGCTGACGTACTGGTGGCTTTGCTTATTGAGCTTGGTCTTGATTTCTTTTAAAAGTTTTTGCGAGGAGCGTATGCCTTTGCCAGTAATGATGCTGATGTCTTTTGCGTAGATGCATAGTCTACTTGTTTTCATAGCGGTCATAAGAAGAAAATTTAGTGTAAACATTGGATGTGATGCAGCCCCAAGCACATCGTTTAGGTGTTAGCCGCTGACGGCGACTTTTTAGTATAACCAAATTTAAAGCCTTTGTTTTGGAAATACAAAGGTCTAATTGTGCTAAAAAAGGTAAAAAAGCGCAAAAAGCGAACTGATTTTCGATCAAGTGTTATATCCAGAGGTTTTTATCGCCAATCCATTTTGTGAATTTTGCCTTGACAGGCCTGCTTACCTTTAGTATACCTTTGGGCAAACTATGTTGAAGTGTGCCTTTAAGTGTGATTAAAAAATGTTTATCCCTTGTTATTTCGATACACCTAATGGCCTCTATACCTATTATGCACTGGCGATTGATCAATAAATACTCTTTTTCTGATAGCTGTGAAATGGTTTTTTCTAACGTGGCGAGCCATTGAGCTGAGGTGCCATCCATATATAACACTTGGTAATGTCTATGAGCGCTGATGTAAATTGCTGCTATGCTTTTTTGTTGCGGCGGCGTTATTTCTTCTAGAATGTGGTTTTTGAACACCTCTCTTCTCATTAACTTTAGTAACCTAAACATGTTCACAATTAGTTTGCGGATTAAACTGAACATATAAACTATAAGATAATACGCATTAATGCCCATGATATACGCCAAAACCATAGTGAAATCTTGATTAAAATATCTCCATATTCTTTCTGGCTCTTTAATGATACAAAATAAGATAAAAGCTAAAGCTATGGCCAGCAGGGCAACAGCTATTACTCCAAAAATTATTTGATAGATTGCCCGCTTTTTCCAGTTGTCTACATAAGGGAACCTGCGATCTAAGATCAGTGTGGTTTTGTATACGGCGTAGAAGATTGTTAAAGCAATGAGGAAGCTTGGGATTAAGGAAAAGAAGTATCCATTTACTAAGATGACTTCGAAAAAGCCATATTTAGTGGTATGGCTAAGGATGAAATGTGCTGCAAGCAGGGATATGATTACCCTAACCGGGAGGTCTCGATAAGGTTTATTATTTTTTCTAAGGAGCTTTTTTATTTTTTCCATAGTGCGAGGATTAATTTTAAGTTAAGATAAGAAATTTGGCTAAGAGGAGATTACTGCTTAGGCTGGCTTGGCTGACGCTGCTTCTTAATGATAGTGATTACCTGGTTGTTGTACTACGCTGTTTGTTGCCTGCTGCGGCGGTGATAAGCGATAAAAGACATGCGCTACCGACAATTTCGAACGAGAAACTGCCCCATATCCTCTGTGCCTTGCTACATAACGGAGCAGGCCTTTGGAGACGTTTTAATGGTGATTTTGTAAGGGCTGTGCAATTCGCTACATCAAAATAAACAGTTCACTACATTTCGTGAAGAAAAAGATTGGAAGTTTTTGCAGGCGATTTCATTTTTGCTGCATCGTTAACCTAATTATTTTTTTATGGAAAAATTTCCTTTTACAAACGAAGGGGCTGCCGAGCTGGTTGCCGCTTTGTACGCATTACCCGATGCCGCACTACATGTGGAGGCTGATGAAGCACATGCTGACTTTGCTGATTGGCTGTTGAAGCACTTTACCTTTGAACCTTCGCAGGTAGCCTACTTGGGTAGTATGAGTACTAGCCTTTTAGATTTTATGGGAGCGCAGGTGGCCATGGCCATGCGGCACCGTTTAGCGCTTACTTTGGTTAAGCCCGAACACAAGGGGCTACGTGATAGTAAGCTGATTGAAACCAAGAGTAACATTGATGCCGGTGGTAATGGCAGCGGTGGCGAAAATGCTAGTGGCTCTGTAACTATAGAAATCAGCTATTAAGATCTAAAAAAGCAGGGCTGAACAGCCCTTTGGCCCTGCTACTTATTGCTATGATGATTTATTGCCAGCTTTAAATTTTATTGGACAAAAACCAGTTTATAGTTTCCACTAGCATCATAACAGTTCGTTTTGATTTTGTAAATATTTGAAGTAAATTAATTTTCTCTAAAAACGCTGATCATGAAAAAACCACCCTTATTTGTAGAAAAATTACCTATTCCCAACCGGGAAGCAACGGAAGCGGCCTTATTGCGGGCCAACTCGTCTAAATGGGTTAACTATGGCCCATTTGTGGTTCTGTTTATAGGAACGGTGGCCATTCTTGCTCTATTTTCAAGTGATCCCGATGGTCATGCTTACCTACCTTGGCTGGTTTTTCTGGCTACCGTGGGTGTCATAGCGCTGCTGCTGTTCAACAGCTTCAAAAAGTTGATGCGGGTAGAGGGGTTGGATGCGTGCTATGCGACTTACCAGCAAGATCCCATCCATCAGCAATATGAGTTTGAAATACACTGTTATTACGAATGCCTATACGAAATGAAAATGCTACGCTTAGAGTTGGTCCACCTGACCGCTGCTGCAAGGAGAAACCTTCGTTACGAACAGTGGATCGCCCATATTACGGCTTTAGATCCTAAAACATCTCCATACAAGCCACGGCATGCCGCATATGGCGAAAGACTGGTTAAGCATGGTTTTTTTTCGTCTTATGTACGCTATGAGCAGACGTTAAGGCTAGCTGCACTCTACCCAAAATGGTTAAACCTGGCCGAAGTGCGTACATTTTTGGCCATGCACAGGCAATTTCGCCGTACTTTCCATTTTGAACCTAATGCCGAAGAGCTGGCCAAAGAGACCATGGCCATTGCCGATATTTTCACCCGACGAGAGCCGCTATTGCTGAAAGAAATGGAAGAACGCTATGCCAATGTGTTAGCGCTGCGCAAGCAACGTTATGTTGCCTACCTTCGTTTCCAGCACAGCTACCTGCTCCTTACCAGATCGATTAGAGAACAGCTCACTACATTTAAGTGGAAGGAATGCTGATATGCCCATAGCACTACTTAGATTAAAACTGCAAAGCCTAGGCGCCTTGCGGCTAGAAGCTTGGGAAAGGATTTGCGAATTGATGAACTGTGTTGAGCTGAAAGCTGGGCAAAACTTTATCCGAAAGGAAGGGCGTTTGGCCTATTTAACTCATGGCCTATTAAAAGAGTATATCACACAACAACGCCTTAGCCCTGCCGTAATTAACTTTACTAGCAGCAATCAGAGTTTGCCTACCAGAAGACATAATCAAAACCATCCCCTTGAAGCTTGTGTAGATAGTGTGATCTATTACTGGGATTTTGAAGCTTTAGAAAATTTACACCAAGAGTTTAGGGAATTGAAAGTGATCTATGATGGGCTTTGTGCTGAATATGATGCGAGAGTATTACTTAGAATGCGATTATTGGAGATGAGTGTTGTAGAGAGGATTGCCGCTTTTAAGTATGAGTTTAAGGCGGTGTTGCCATTCTTGAAGAAAAAGGATATCGCTAATTATTTACATATTAGTTATACTAATCTACTTTCTAAGTTTTGAAAACTTCACTACAACTTTTTCTAATTTTCTCTATAATCTTACCGCGACTTTGTAGATTAATTCTCCTCTTTGCCGGAGGGGCATTTACCTTTTCCTTGATGAAAAGGTAACCAAAAATCAAGGCTGTATTGCCTTCCTCGCATTAGTCTAGCGAAGCTTTCATAGCGAAATTAGAAGGTCTTCCCATTTCACCATCCGACCACACGACTGCCTAATTTCTTGGAGTTGCCAAGTGTTCGATAATGCATTAGCTTCACTGTCTAATACTTCAGAATCCAATAAGGCCGATCGTTAGTGCTTGGTAATGCGGCTGCTTTTTGTAACATCCGTAATTAATCAAAAGCTATTATTCTGTAGCTTTTTTGCTATTTATTTAGAGGTTTACCCTATTTGTTTAGCCCCTAACTTTAATCTACCAAGGCAATGGCGCTCTGGGATAAAGAAAGGAGGCTGTGATAAAGAGTAAAAATAACGGCTAGCAGGTTACGTGCCTGCGGTGGTGTAGGCCACCTTGAACCAACAAATCCCCTTTTACCAAAGGGCAGATGAAAATGATAAACCTAAGCAACCGTCTATTCCAAATGGGTAAAAAAACACAAGAGGGCATTGCCTTTGCCATTTGCTTGGCCTGCCTGTTCCTTTTTGCACTTTCGGCTTACGAAAAATTTACCGATATGGAGCGCTTTACCGCCGGCCTGGCCAAGGTAAGGTGGATTGGAACTTACGCCGCCATGGTGGCCGTGGCCGTGCCCAGCTTAGAGCTGCTGATCTCGCTGTTGCTGATTATACCGGCAACACAACACTTAGGGCTATGGGCCTTCGCCACCTTGATGGGTGTATTTACGCTGTATATTGCCAGTATGCTGCTCTGGGCCGAACAACTGCCCTGCCATTGCAACCTCATCTTAACACATTTGAGCTTTGGCCAGCATTTGGTATTTAATATCGGTTTCATCCTTTTGGCGCTAGGGGGCGTCTACCTCAGGAAAAAACTTAAACTACAAAATAAATAAAAATGACAAATTTAAAGAAAATGGCATTGGGACTGCTAGTTGCAGTACTTGCCGTAGGTTTTAGCGCTTTTACCTCAAAAAGCGAATTAAAAGAACATCGAGCATTAAAAGCAGGAAAGGTGGTCGCTGATCATATTGTACAAATAGGTACAAATGAATTTAGGGAGTACCTTTTGTCGGGTACGCCTAATGACGGCCTGTGTTTAACGCCTGCCTCTAAAGATTGTATTTATCAAGTTACACCTTTAGGTAAGGATGAAATGCCAGAACAGCCAGTAGACGGCTATTCTGATGAGCAGATTGAAGAATTTCTTGAAAATTCTTGGATTGAATCTGCGCCAAGCTCTAGCGCAGCATTATACAGTGGCCCATACCAATAGTATAAAACTTCAGCAATCGCCAACTTTAGGCGATTGCTGAATAAGTGCCTTATAGGTACTTATTGATAAGTTCCTTGAAAGCTGCCGTATCTTCCGGGTTATCCAACCCTGGCCTTGGCGGAGCAGTAGTAATCATCTTTCCTTCTTTCGAAATAAGAAACAAAGCGGGATAGCCCTGTATATTATAAAACTTGACGATTTCCGAATCTTTCCCATCGGGCGCCAGTAGGTTAAGTTCGTCGTTACTGGTGTAGGTTTCATCCATTAAGCTCTTTAGCCATATTTCTCTTTTTTTGCTACCATCTATACTTACCGTGATAAAGACAATATTGGGATTGTTTTTATAAGAACTGACAATAGGTTTCAAAGCCTTGGCCAAGAATCTACACGGTATACAGCCGGTGTACCAAAAATCCATAACGATCAGCTTTCCCTTAAAATCATCCAGTTTATGGACCTTACCCGTTGCATCCGGTAGTTCAAAGGGAAACACGTTACCCATCAATGCCATTTCCATCTCTTTCAGTTTTTCTGTATATTTATTTGCTCCTCCCATCTTTATCGCATCACTGATAAAGTTTTTAGCATCTGGACTTCTGATGGCATCAGCGCTGAAAGTGATCAATGTCAGCTTATCCCTTATCAGCCCCCCATCGCTTTTACGAATGGATTTGTAGACATCTTCAAACGCATACTGTTTCAGTTTATCGGCCGAACCGTCATTTATGGCGTAGGTAGTGGCCCATCCCTGTCTATGGTACAGGTAGTCTACATAGTAATACGATTGTGCCAAGCTTTCCTGGTCAAATCGATTGGCATCAAACGCTGAAAAAATCTCGGTAAATACTTGCCTAAATGCTTTGTTGTAATTGGTATCGGGATGACCGATAGCTTTTGTAGATAATAAATTGAGTATTTTCTTATTGTACCGTGCCCAATTGTCCACTTCCAGCTGATGATATATACTGGGGCTGATATCCGCCCTGTACCATTTCAACTTATCAGCGACAGCATCGAACAAGGAATCAATCTGCGCTATTCTTCCATAGATCCAACCTTTGTAATTACCGCTATTGTAATGGGCAAGCGCCTTACTATTAGATCTGATAAGACGGTCTACCTGTTTCCCAATTGTCTTTAAGTAATTGTATTTGGCACTACCTTTTCCCGAAAAAGAGAAGTTATTCTTAGTCAAAACCACCTTAACATCGTCTCCATTTTCAAAAATAAAAAGGTTTTCGCCGATGGCAAACGGCTCTTTTTTATTCTGGTTATGGGTATATAGTATGATACCATAATTAATAGCTGTTGTTAAGGGAACAACTATCCTAGTGCTGGCAGCAGTTATCTTGAAGGTATACTTATCCCTAGGACTGAGATATAGCGAATTGATACCATCTTTGCACATTTCGAACTGAATCTCGGCGTTCTGCAACATGTCTATGTCCTCCACCACAACTTCCATATTTACAAAGTGGATACTGTCATCCTGTTTTAACTGTGCACTGCCCAAAACGGGAATAAGTACTAATACATATATGATTATATTTTTGAGATATCTGCTCATCTTCTATTCTTTTGATTTTTAACTTATTTCTTTTTTCTTAAAAAAGCATTTGCCCTTACCTGATATTCTGTCTGATACCACTCTCTGAAATCTCTTCGTCTGGTATTGGAAACACCCAACGAGGGTCGTTAGGCGGCAAGGTATACACCACGCCATTTAATGTCCGGCTTAGGGTGATATTGGCACCTTCCTTGTTTAGGCGTTTTAGGTCGTGCCAGCGGATGCCCCGCCAAACCAGTTCCTTTCTACGCTCAAGTAGGATTTTGTCCAGCGCATCGAGCGATGACGTTGCAACAAGTGGCTGGTAGGGCTTTGCGGCAGTATTCGGAAAACGTCTGATCAATAAAGAGTTTAATCTTTCCATCGCCAGATCGGGTTCATTTCGCCTCGCCAAACATTCAGCCTTGATCAGGTAAACCTCGTCTGTGGCCAAGCCCGTAAATGGATAAAGACCAGCACCATAGTAGCCACTTTTTATAGAGTAGCTATTGGTTGCCGCAGTAAAGGCAAAATAGATGGGCAGCCTCAGGTCGTCTTTATCATAAAGCCCTAATAGCTCTGGCGATATCTTTGCTGCCAAACTGGGTAGTGCACCCGTGATTTCCGCATTATAGGGTATTTGGTGCGTATTGTAGATCAACTCATCATTAGTTGTAGAGAAGGGTACGGCGGCAGTAGGGCTTACGGTGTTATAGTCTATCAATGTACTGTAGCGCCCAAGGCATTTATCGGCATAGGTTTCTGCCAAGCTATAATTGCGCATATCCAAATAGATGCGGGCCATTAATGCATCAACTGCAATTTTAGAAGGCCGGTTGAGATTGGCCGAGGGGCGCTCCGCAGGCAAAAGGGTTTCAGCCAATTTCAAGTCCCCTAAAATACGGTCATAGCTTTCCTGCAGCGTTGCCCTTTGCGCTATATGTTCTATGGCAGAAGTTGATCGCAATGGAATGCCTAGATCTGTAGCGGCCGTACCTGCATCATAAGCTTTGCAGAAGTTACGGGTAAGATCATAGAAGGCGTAGGCACGCACAAATAATGCCCAGCCCTTTAAGTATTGGCCTTGCGCTGTTGATTTTTCAGCAGCACTTTCTAAACCATCCAAAACGGCATTGGCATAAAAAACGCTGGTATATAAGGCATTCCAATCTAATATGCCATTATCGCCCCCGTAAATATCTTTGGCCCAGATATACGAATTGCGTTGCATGTTATTTGATAGGCCCTGCCAAACCGCAAAATCTGGAATGATATAGTCATCGGCAGACATCTGTGCCAAGGAACCTGTGCGTCTAATGATGGTTGTGTTTTCTAACAGGTTATTGAAATCGGTCAATGTCTTGGCTACAACTATATCCATACTGGGTTTTTTGTCCAAAAAATTGGACTTGCTACAAGCAGCAAGAAGCAGCACCATTATGGACAGGTGGATTATTATTCTATATTTTTTCATCTTATTGGTCGTTTAGGTTGGCTAGTATTACGTTAATTGATATCATTAGAGCTCTGACCGGATACCAAAGGCCAACGTTTGTACATTAGGTATGCCTGTTGGACTGTCCGGATCGATATCTTTATTATTGGCCCTCCATAAGATCCCCAGGTTATTTAGGTAACCGAAGATGTTTACGCTCTTAAAGGGCTTCCTTTTTCTTGGTGTTATTGTGTAGCCCAAACGAAGATCCTGTAGGCGTATATGGTCTCCCTTTTCTACCAGTACCTCTGCATTGGTATAAAGGTTTGTACGGTTGGTTACCGCCGGATATACCAATGCCGGCACACTTGTGTACAGTTCATCGCCAGGCTGCTTCCAGCGCTGGTCGTAGTCGGCAATTTTATAACTGCCTCCAGTACTATAGAGGGTGCTATTGTTTAAAGAATTTCTCCTAAAATAGTACCCAAATTTATAGAGCACATTAAATGATAGCTCGAAAGCACCATAAGCAAACGTATTGCGTAAGCTGCCGAAAGAGGTGGGTACGGCCGAGCCATGGTAAACTAATTGGCTCCGGTCTGTAGCGTTTACAATGCCCGTATAATTGGTGCTTACTTCGCCATTAAGATACCCTTGTGGTGCACCACTGGCATTGAGGCCCGCATACCTGAGACTGAACAGCGCATAATAGGGATAACCCTCTAGCGGATTATTGTAGTTTGCAGACACCACATTAAGGTTGGTACCATTGCTTACTTTATAATCGGTTACCTTACTGGTGGTATAATTGTAAAGAAAGGTAGTTCGCCACTCAAGCGCTCCATTAAGGTTATCGCTGTTCAACTGTAGGTCTACGCCCCGGGTAAGCGTATTGGCGCTATTGCCGGTATACAACGAAATACCCGTTTGAGGGGCGATAGGACTGTTGCCTATCAGATCAATCCCTTTTTTACTCCAAAAATCTATGTTTCCGGACAAGCGGTTGTTTTTGGAGGCAAAATCAAGTCCAAGATTAATATTGGTGACCTTTTCCCATCTCAGATCTGGATTTGGGGGATTTACGATCGTTGCATAATTCGTATCGTAGGCATTCAATATCATGTTGTTGGCGGTAAGATAGGCTGAGATACTGTTGTTCACATTGCCCGTATGCCCATAAGTGGCCCGCAATTTTAAGCTGGGCAACCATACCAAGCCATAAAAATCTTCCCTATCCAAATTCCACGCCACACCTGAGCTCCATAGCGGCACGCCCTTTTGGTTGGTAGCCACACCGAAAAGATTTGATTCGTCTCTGCGGGCACTTAATGATAAGGTATATTTTTGGTTATAGCTATAGGAAGCATTAAGGTAGTAGGATAAAAACCTATTTGTAGTACCCGTTTTGCTGGCATTTGGGTTGATACGCGAAGTACTTGAGGGATTATAGAATAATGGATAGTTGGTGGTGTAGCTGATTGCCGCGTTTTGGTTTAACCCTGTTTCCGGATCATAGCCGTACCAGCTCGTGGCCGTTCTGAAGTTTTGCTGATCTTTGATTTCTGAACCCATCAGGGCATTTATAGAATGGTTGCCCCAGTTATGGTTATAGTTGGCCTGCACACGACCATTATGGGATCTGAGTTCGCCCATCGTGTTGTTTAATATACCTCCCATAGGCATGGGATAGGTTACGGCGCCAGATACAGCGTTAATCTGTGAAAGTCTGTTGATGGCATTACGGGCAAAATAAGACTCTAGCTCATACAGCGTATTGCCATCGGTTAGACCTTTCTCGAAACCGTAGATGGCAGCTACCTTTAGCCCTTTGAAAACAGCATAGCTTAAAGAAAAATTTAATCTGTAACTGGTAAGCTCACTTGTAGTTGCGCCATAACCATTCCTCACCTCGTCTAAGGGTCTGTACAGCCAAGGCAAAAGTTTTCCATTGCCCGCCGTACTTGCGTAAGATGGCCTTAAATCTCTTGCCTCTACCAAGGGATTGCCCTCCATATCGGCAAATTTGCTGTAGGGATATACAGCGCTTAGCGATGGGCCGGTTTTACTTTTGGAACCCGTATAGATAATGTTTGACATCAGCTCCAGCTTGTTATCCAAAAAATAATAGGTATTACTAGCGTTAAGGGTTAGGCGCTGGTAACTCCCGTTTACAACACTGTTCAGGTTATTGTTGTAACCTACCGAAACAAAATATTTTTGGGTCTTTGTACCGCCCGCCACACTTGTTTGGTATTGTTGCTGCATGGCTTTACGATAATTGTAGACCAGTAGCTGCTCCCTAGCATCGTAGCTCCTGAGCACATCCAGTTGCTGCTGTTTCTGCGCTTCTGTAATGGTACCATTGCGTCGGGCCAACATGATCTCTACTGCTGGTGCTAATGCGGCGAACCCATTGTTAATCGTTGTATTGTACGCTCCCCTATCAAAAAGAAGCTGCTGCACTTCAATAAATTGTGCCGAACTTAACTGTGGTACCGCATATAGATCTGGTTTTTGGGCAATATTGACCGAAGAATTGAATGAAACCTTTGGTGCACTGTTGAGCTTCCCTTTTTTGGTAGTAATTACGATAACGCCATTGGCACTACGTGCACCCCATGCCGATGCCGCAGCGGCATCTTTGAGCACCGTGATCGTTTCTACATCGTTAGGGTTAATATTGGCCAAATTGCCATCATAGGGAAAATTATCCAATACTATTAGCGGTTCGGCAGCCGAAAAAAGCGTTGATCTTCCCCGTACCTCTATCAGACTTTGACGCCCCTGTCTGTTACCATTACCATCAAAACTGTTGTTATTGAAAGTAACCCCACTGGTAATGCCGTCTATGCGCTCCAGCAAATTGGTGCTGGCACCATTTCGGTTTAATAATTCATTATCGATATGGACAAAACTCCCCGTTGCCCTTTCTTTGGGCAGGGTTTGGTAGCCCGTGCTTACCACCTGCACCTCTTGCAGGCTATTTTCATTGGCATGTAGTTGTAGCAATAGTGGTTCGTTTTGTGGTAACCGCAACAACAATTCTTTAATGCCATAAGCTAGGTATTTCACTTGCAGCTCGTAAGTGCCCTTAGGCAAATTGAGTTCAAACTCGCCTTCGTTGTTGCTGATAGCTGTTTTGGCGGGTGTTTTGATCTTGATGACCGCACCTGCCAAGGGCTGTTGGTTCTGGGCATCTACTACCCTGCCCCGCAGTTTTTCTTGCGCTCGCACAACGAGGCAAAACGCAAATAGCATTAATATGGTTGATATGTATTTCATTGATTAGTTGTTTAGTTTGTAGGTTGTTGAGTGGAAAAATTTTGGCAATAGAAAGCCCTTTGGCAGAAATGAACATTTCGCCATCAATTAAAAAAGAGAAAAACTGCCGGCCAAATTATTATTAACCTAAACCTTTATTTATGAAATAGACCGACAGTTTAAATAAGGCTATACCGGATTTTTAGGCTTCAAAGCATAAAGCCTATCAAAAGGATAAAATGAAATTGGATGGGATGTGCGGAAAGAAAAAACAGACAACTGGCCTTGCCAATTGCTGCACTGGGTTACTAAAAATACGTTCAGTTTTTTTCTTTCCATGCTCGTATGGGTGATACGAGTCTTTCAGAAAATACTAACAGGGCGGGCCCATTTTCTGCTGACAACGCGGTACTAGCACTAGAACCTTGACGCAGCATCAATAGGAACCCATCCCTGTAGATTGTGCAAATATACGCAATAACAGTTATGGGTTTATTCCTATCGTCTTGCGTCTTTAAAAGTGCTAGTTTTCGTTGACAAGACTCTTGAATAAATCCTCTCTACTCTGTGGCAGAGATATACTTTTTTTAATTAATCATAAACAAATGAATGTTATTTCAATACAAATATAGATAAATATCATTCATATACAAATATTTTATCGATTTAAATACTCGCTTGTTACTTTTAATAAGATAAGAATATGACAACGTGGGAAAAGAAACACTAACCAGACTTGGGCTTTACCTATCTAAAAAACCTTTAAGCCAGGCAAAACTTTCGAGAAGAACAGGAATTTCTAAAGATAGGATTAGCAAGCTACATATTGATATGAAGTCAAGACCTACTGTAGAAGAAATTTATTTAGTTGCCTTAGCATTACAAGTGCCTTATTCAGATATAGTAGACTTTTTGTGCCACGAACTGAAACTCAGACCGGAATCCGAATGGGAATAGAAAGCGCTGCTATCGCAAATAAAAGTTTAAATCACTATCAAATAATCTAAGCAACCCATAAACTATACAGTAATCAACAAGAACTATAATAGCAATTTTGGCTAAAATAGAAAAAACTATTGTATTGATTATTTCTCCTCATATAACGCTATGACTTTATACGAATTCAATTCTTTATCTGGTCATGAAAAAGCGGAAGCAACTTGGTTGTATATTCCGGTAAAAGTAGCCACGTCGTTTCGTTCCAAACTGTCCAAAACTCTAGTATAGTTTGCTCACGAGCCATTCTCCCATTTTCCTGAACTGAAATTCCAACGGCTCGTTAGGGACGAG
>NZ_SSHJ01000031.1 GCF_005925345.1 Pedobacter ureilyticus | reverse complement strand
GCTTTTGTAAATGATATCTCTTTAATGAACTTCCCGATCTGACCTCGCGGCGATCTATATATCTTGCAATTCCTTACTTGTGTTTCAGCGGTCTTAATGTTCCGCATCTGTTTGGTAATCCATTGTTTCAATCTTTTTTTTTGTTATCGTTATCAAACTCCGTCTGACAACTCCCGTTTCGTTTGGGACTGCAAAGGTAGGAAACTTTTTCTTCTTTCCAAATAAAAAATAAAATATTTTTTATTTGTCTTTCTTCACCTTATCAACCTCTCCTTTCCTTCTTTCAAAACCCCGACCTCTTCCTCCGAAGCGGAGTGCAAAGGTAGAAAAACTTTCCCTTCCTGCAAGAAAAAAATAAAACTTTTTTCTCTTCCGTTTGTTCTAGCTTTTCAGGCGTACCCTCTTCCTCCGAAGCGGAGTGCAAAGGTAGAAAAAAATTATCCCTGCGCAACAACAGAAACACTTTTTATTCTTAATAGCTATATAAACTGCTGGTTAACAAAGAGAAAAAATCATAACGGCCCACCGCTTACGATAGTCCTATATATATGATAGGATATGGGGATGGCTTTACCACCGCATTTGCGCTGTAACAAGCTTGACTTATTGAAGAAAAAAATACCCACTCAAACCTTTATCATAAGACCTTGTATGAGCCCCGGCTATTTTGGGTGGTCATCAAACCAACCAACAACCATGGACGAAGGAAGAACACGAATCCCCAAATTCACGTATCCACGAATAACCAACCAAGATTAACGCAACAACGCTATCGCCTCTTCATTTCCCTGTTGTGCCGCCAGATCTACCGCTTTTAGTCCGCGTGCATCACAAACACCAGTATCAGCGCCATGCAATATCAACAGCTTAACCAACTCATTGCGACCAAACATTGCCGCAAACATCAGCGCAGTACCGCCATTTCCATGTTGTAAATCTAAAGAGGCACCATTGGTAATCAGCAGTTCTGCAATAGCTACATGTCCCTTAAAAGCAGCGCCCATTAGGGCGGTATTGCCTCCATCATCAGCAGCATCTACATTGGCCCCATTTTCAATAAGCAACTTCGCCGCAGCGAGCTGCCCATTGTAACAGGCCAATATCAGTGGCGTATATCCCTTGGGATCTCTTTGTTCTAAGGTTGCACCTCGGTTAATCAGTTCTTGTAAAACATCGGTATTGCCCACCCTTGCAGCATGGGCTAACATTTCTTTTTCTAATTCCATTTTCGGTAACTTAAGCGGGTACTTTTCTATTTTTTTCACGTTCCCAATTGCGGTGCTTGGCTATGGCCTTGATAAAGTTTTGGGTGATATCCTTCACTTCGCCTACCAGCAAGGCCTCATCTTTTACCTTAGGTCCCTTTTCTTGTTTAGGAAGGTAACTTGCCGATAACAATTGCGCAGCATCGCCCGCCAATGCAATGGCCTTACAATGCTTGTAAGCTTGATTAATAAAATGTATGGCTTCATCTTGTTGACTAAGCAATTGGATGCTCTTTTCGCCTCCAGGCACAAATACAGCATCGTAAAACACCGAAGCGGCAGTAAGTAGGCTTTCATCGGCATCCATTTCGTCTTTTCCTACTTTGATAGCACCTAACTTAGGGGCAATCAGTTCTACCATGCCCCCCTCGGCTTCCAATGCCTTTTTCATCGTAGTCAAATCTGATGCATCTACACCATCGGCCACTAAAAACGCTACTTTTCTGGTTTTAATGCTATCTTTTATCGTATTGGCCATGCTGAGTGCCGCCGAACTTTTATTTTCTGGTTCCTTCACCACTGGCTCAAAATCTTTCGGATTGCCATCTGCCGGAACGCTATAGTTAAGCTGTTTCGGCTTTGCTCCTATTGCTAAGCCAAGATTGGCCGCAACCGCCGTAGCCAGTTTTTCGTCTACCATCTGCAACACCTGAAGCATGCGCTGGCGAACTTCCATTGTTTTCACCTTTCCCAACTCAAAACTTAATGCATCAATAATATGCTGCTGTTCTGGCGCCGACTGGCTATGAAAAAACAGCTTGGCCTGACTAAAATGATCAAAAAAACTGTTACTTCTAGCCCGTACCTTTCTGGCGTCGATACGTTCGGTATGCGATGTAAAACCACCGTCTGCCGCTTTTACCTGCTGTGGAAAATTATCGCCAGTACTATTGGGACCATAACTGGCCTTGCCTTTATTGATGGTTTGGCGCATAAAGCCATCTCGTTGGTTATTATGTACCGGCACTACAGGTCGGTTAATTGGAATTTCGTGAAAATTAGGCCCACCCAAGCGGATCAATTGCGTATCCGTATAAGAAAATAACCTTCCTTGCAATAGCGGATCATTGGTAAAATCGATACCTGGCACCACATGCCCTACGTGAAAGGCAGCTTGCTCCGTTTCGGCAAAAAAGTTATCCGGATTACGGTTCAGGGTAAGCTTGCCAATGCGTTGTACTGGCACCAGTTCTTCGGGAATAAGCTTTGTAGGATCCAACAGATCGAAATCAAACTGATGCTCATCGGCCTCGGGCACTACCTGTATGCCTAGCTCCCACTCCGCAAAATTACCCGTTTGTATCGCCTCCCATAAATCTCTTCTATGGAAATCGGGATCCTTGCCAGAAATCTGCTGCGCTTCGTCCCAAGTTACGGCATGTGCGCCCAATAAGGGTTTCCAATGGAACTTTACAAAATGGCTTTCATTGTTTTCGTTGATGAATTTAAAGGTATGCACGCCAAATCCCTCCATCATCCGGTAACTTCGCGGAATGGCACGATCGCTCATGGCCCACATGATCATGTGCGTAGACTCGGGCATCATGGAAATGAAATCCCAAAATGTATCATGTGCTGATGCTGCCTGTGGCATTTCATTGTCTGGTTCTGGTTTTACGGCGTGTATCAAATCTGGGAACTTCATCGCATCTTGTATAAAAAACACCGGCATGTTATTGCCCACTAGGTCAAAATTACCTTGTTGGGTATAAAACTTTACGGCAAAACCACGTACATCCCTAGCCAAGTCTGTAGAGCCTCTGGAGCCAGCTACGGTAGAGAACCTTACAAACACTGGTGTTTCGGCAGCGGTATCATTTAAAAAATGTGCTTTGGTATATTGTGGAATGGCCTCATACAACTTAAATACGCCGTGTGCACCCGAACCGCGGGCATGCACAATGCGCTCTGGAATACGCTCGTGGTCAAAATGGGTAATTTTTTCCCTTAGAATAAAATCTTCTAACAGGGTAGCTCCCCTATCGCCAGCACGAAGTGAGTTTTGATCGTCATTGATACCAACGCCATGGTTGGTGGTCATGGGTTGCCCTGTAGCATCCGCACTATGTTGCCCTAATTGCTTTACTTTTTGGTTTTCTGGCAAATTTGCTTGCCCCGGAGTAAGTGGTTTTTTAGCCATTTTCTGTTTGTTTAATCTATAAAGTAAGGAGGGGCATCCATTGCCTTTTTCCTACCACAACTACTCAAACAAATAATTTTGGTATTCGTTTACCAAAGCACAAAACCAAGTATATGGCAGGCAAAATACTCATCTGCATTGCCACAATAAAAGGATAGCCTGGCTCCATCAATCATTCAAAATTGAAAATAGTCCGAGGTCTGAGGTCCGAGGTCCGAAGTCCGAAGGCTGGGCGCATAGCCAAATCCACGCATCCCCAAATAACCAAGCCTGAATGTTACGGGTTTCGAGTTGTGGGTTATGGGCAATTAGCCATTTACTCATTTAATCATCCGATAGCTATCGGATCAAAATTGCGAGTAGTCCGAGGTCCGAAGGCTGGGCGCATAAGCAGATCAACGATCAACAACTCAACAAAAAACGAATAACCAACAACGACAGACGAAAGACGATGAACGAAACTCGAATAATTAACTAATTCCCATCCTTTACCTACTGTTTGCCTATACTTAGCCTACACTTTCCCTCTAAAACGGCATTTTAGCGTACTATTAGTGAACTGCTATAGGATAGGACTAGGATAGGGAGTGGATAGGACAAGCATTGAGCTGGGTTAGGGAACGGGAACATTGGGGTACAAGCCCGGCATTAAGCGGACTTTAAGGTTAAAAAGTGGATAAAGAGATTAAATAAGGACTAAAGAAACCCTTTGGCGCCAAATATGGTAAAATGCGACCGCAGCTAACAATGCTTTTGGGAACTTTGTAATGGCAGTGGGCAAATCAACAAATCCCCGAATTAACGAATTAACCAAATCAACAAATGAACAACGAATTACCAAACCCTACAATACCAATGATATTCAACACTTTACCGCTTGCGCATCATGTAATGTCCCCCTTTGGAGGGGGTTGGGGGAGGAATTACTTAAATGATCATTGCGAGGTATTGTTTTTCCTGTGTTTGGTCTTATCACTATACCACAACATCTGATCTTTTCTACTGGGGAGGAAACGATTTTTATCAACTACAATAACTCGCCTCATTGCCGGCGGGGCTAGTCCTTTTCTCTTGAAAGAAAATGGACCAAAAGTTCAAGGCTGAATTGCCTTCCTTGTGCTGTAATAGCGACATTGTAACGGCGAAATTAGAAGGTCTTTCCCCCTACACTTCCCTACGCTCGACTGCCTAATTTCTTGAACTGTGAGCTGCGTAAGGGACTGCAACAATTTCACTGTACATCACTGCAGAATCCAATAAGGCCGTTAGACCCCCTCTGTCCTTTGGACATCTCCCCCTAAAAGGTGGAGAATAGTACTTAGCAATGGCAGTGGGCAAATCAACAAATCCCCGAATTAACGAATCAATCGCATCCACCCACAACGAGCAACGAACAACGAATTACCAAATCCTCGAATAAATAAAGATCAAGGAACAAAGAGCAAAGACCAAAGAACAAAAAAGAGCTAAGGCTGAGGCTAAGAATAAAGAATAAAACCATGTCAATGATGAACGAACAACGAAAGAAACCAGCAGTATCGAATAAATTACTTTCACTTTTAGGGGGTCGGCAAATCTTACCACCCTATTCTCTTTTTTTATACCTATAAAGTGGCTAAAACACCGTTTTCGCTGGCTAACTTAAAAACAACATTCCCCCCTTCATCCTTTAGAGGGCTTTTAAAAGGCTTGGCAGCCCCCCCTTTCCTGTTCTTTGCCTCCTTAACTTTGGGTTGATAAAAGAAAAAATGAAAACTTTTAGCCTTTATTGAGTAATACATTTTGTATTACTCAATGAAAAAAGCCTTAAAAAAAGCACTTTGAGTAATACATTTTGTATTACTCGCGATTTTTTGGTCGAAATGCTATTGTAGCGTCATACTGGATATTTTACTTTTACGACCGTGGCCGACAAATAAAATGAAAACGATAACCATAACAGAACCTTGGCACCTTCAAACAACCAGTAACGATGGAAGAAAGACGACTGACGAATGGCTTACGAAATTTAACATCATGGTAAATGTAGATTGCACCCGAGGCATTTATATTGTAGCTTTTTACACACCTAAAAAGTTAACCTAATGTTCATTGTGCGTGCAGG
Source organism: Pedobacter ureilyticus (assembly GCF_005925345.1). Taxonomy (GTDB): domain Bacteria; phylum Bacteroidota; class Bacteroidia; order Sphingobacteriales; family Sphingobacteriaceae; genus Pedobacter; species Pedobacter ureilyticus. The sequence goes on along the minus strand of NZ_SSHJ01000031.1, from coordinate 38,642 downwards.
TGTAAGCACCATAACTTTGATTAGGTAAACGATAGCTCACACTCACCTATTGATTTTAATGAGTTAGTACATAAAAATGTATGGGTTAGTACAATTTGGCTGAAAATCTTAGTGCTTTTTAGTCTAATATTTGGAAATTGGGAAGTACTATTTAAACAAAACAGCTATGAACGAAGCGCTCCATCTTAAACTCAAACATCAACTACAGCAAAATGGAGCAGTTACACCTGCGGCTTGGCTAGCCATTGAGACTTGTATGCAAACTAAGCAGGTGAAATATCATGACGGTTTCCTTTACCAAGCTAAAGGCATAGCTTACGTGGCCGATGGGCTGCTGAAAGAATACAACAGCCAGTACCGCGACCGCCCCGCCATTGTCAACTTCTTTAACACCAACCAATTTCTGTTTATGGACGAAAGGCCTGCGCAGCAATTCTTCCGGGCCTGCGTACCTACCCTCATTTATTATTGGAATTGGGAGGCTATCCAACAGCTCTGGCTACAATTCCCTGAACTGATCCGTATCTATAGGAATTTAAATGTACAATATATCAACCAATGCCAGTTGAGGCCATTTCTGCTCGAAGAGAAAAGCACCGAAGTCAAAATACAGCGCTTCTACGCCGAGTATAAAGCCAATGTACCACTGCTGCCCAAAAAGGATATTGCCAATTATTTGGCTATCAATTACAATTATTTTGTGCGCAACTACCAAAAATTCCTTTAGAACGCTATTTCAGCTTCCTTCCCAAAAACAAGTTCCTTAGCTACTCCATGGCCTTAAAGCTCAGTTTGGCTATGAAAAAGACTGTACAAACTACAGCTATTTTGTATGGTTTTCGAAGTTCGCACCAGTACAAAAGCACTCTAAATTGGCCGTATGCCAAAACGGTAAAAGCAAAGCAAGCGCCAAAGTCCATTTTTTCGAGTTTTCATTACAAAAAAGAAAGAAAACACAAAGTTTAGGCCTTGCCTCCAGGAGGTAAGGCTTAAAGGTGAGGCCCACCAAAACGGCAATGAACCATTTCTGGCCTTCCGCAGCGCTCTGGGCAAGCCTCAGCAATTAAGCACCAGTAGCGGGGAAGGAATTTAACCCCCTTTTTCGGCTGTTTTTTCAACAGCAATAAAGCAGTCAAAATTTAGGGGTAAAGCCTTGGCAACATAATTAACCAAAAACCAGCCGAAGGCTTTACCCATAGTAAACATTAAAATTAATAGTTATGAAAAAAAGTAAATTAGTTTTTGGCCTAGCAGCGCTATGTTTAGCGTTCGGCCTGGTATTTAGTATGAGTGCTTTTAAAGCCACAACCGAAAATCCTTCTCAGAAAAAGAGGGCAGAACATTTTTACAGGTACATTGGACCCGACTATTCGGAATCCGAAATACGTGATTATACCAATTACGAAAAAAGTGACAGCCCCTGTGAAGATGGCGTAAATCTATGTGGTGTATTTTTAGCATCTGATCCGTCGGGTACCGATCAGCCTGTACAATCGGAGCTAGATGCTGTAGCGAACAATCTTTGGACTTCGCAGCAAAATGGCAGCTCGGTAGATTCAGAAACTATTCTTATGAGAGAATAGCTTCTAGGAGGCAGGGCCTAAAACCCTGCCTTCATTTTATGGATTTTGCGGCATTCCAGTTCTGTTGATTACCTCCGCACTGATCTGCAACGTATATCTATCACTATCATGTTTCAGCTCATAAGCTATCCCGTTTATCGTTCTTATAAGATCTACCCGATACCGAGGCTCTTTATTCAAACGCCTCAAATCAGACCACCTCAAGGTCCTAAACACCAATTCTTTCCGACGTTCCCTCAATACCAAATCTAAAGCTTCCTGCGCATCTAATGCCGTTGCCAAATTATAGGTTCCCGTTTTAAAACGCTTCACCAATAGGCTATTAAGATCAGCCAGTGCCATTTCCTTCCTGCCTGCCCTAGCATATGCCTCTGCCCTAATCAAGTACATTTCATCAGTAGCTATGCCAGTAAACATCGCCGCTGTGCCTAAGCCTGTATAATTTCCCTTAAAGGCTTTGCTACCATCGGTATTGAGTCTAAAAAAGATCGTCCTTCTCAAATCATTTAGCTGATAAGATTGATAAAGAGCCTCATCAACTTTAGCCCTGGTTTGAGCCAGTGCAGATGGTGCAGTCGTTTTCGTGTCATAAACCACTTCATCATTAAATTGCCTAAACGGAATAGTTGAAGTAGTGGATATGGTGTTATAATCCATTAAAGTACTATTCAATTGCAAACAAGAGTCGGCGTACAGCCCAGCTTCACTATATTTCTGCATGATGAGGTAAGTACGGGCCAAGGTACCGTATGCCGCTGCTCTACTTGCCCTATGTTTGTAGCTGGCATGGGGAAGTGCCGGCAACAATGGAATAGCCTGTTCAAGATCTTTTATGATCTGGTTATAGTTTTCGCGTACAGTTGCCCGCACTGATGGTTCGTTTACTTCCGAGCTGTGGCGAATAGGTATGCCCAGATCATTGCCTGCCGTGGCTTCATGATATACTGGTGCAAAGAGCTGTACCAAGGCCAAGTAAAAATAGCCCCTCAACAATAATGCTCCCCCTTTGATTTGGTTTGCCCTTGTGTTTTCGCTTAAGGGGTAATTGATCTGTGGCAAGGTTTCCAATATCACATTCGAAACATAGATATTCTCATAGGGGAAATTCCAGTCTGCAGGGTTAAGATCATACTTTTGCCATAGGTAATAGTTTTGATGGAGTTCTGAACTGGAGGCCCAGCCTGCATCATTTAGATAGTAGTTGTCTGCGCTGATTTCTGCGGCCTGCGGATACCTTGCATTAAGCTGTCCGTAGTAGTCCAACATACCTTCCAGATCGCTCAATTTTTCGGGTGTGGCAATTTTTTTATCCGGTTTTACATCAAGATATTTCTCACAGCCCGTCACAAGCATCAGTACTATGCTTAACAACAAGCTTGCTTTTCTAATTTTTAGGTGTTCTATCATGTCAGTAGTTAAATTTAAAACCTGCGGCGATAGCCGGTTTCATACGTAGTCCATAAATTACATCGGGATCAAGACCTACCTTATTGGCCTTCCATAACATCAGATTAAGGTTGTTGCCAAACAGATAAAAGCGTAAGGATTTAAAACTGCCACCTTTGTTTAAAGGTATATCGTAGCTTAAAAATACCTCGTCTAATTTGATGTTATCTGCCCGTTCTACCGTAGCTTCCGAGTTGAGGTAGAAAGCGTCTCTCCTTGCATTTGCCGGATAGATGAGCGAAGGCACATTGGTATGCAGCTCATCACCTGGCTGTTGCCACCTTTGTTCGTATTCTTGGTAGCCCAATAATCTTTGGTACAAATTGGTATAGCTCAGGGCGGGGCGCCTAAAATAGTAGTTAAAACGATAACTGATGTTGATGGCGACCGAAAAGCCCCTATAACTAAAGTTATTGCGCCAAGCACCAAAGTAGGGCGGTAAGGCATTGCCGTGCACCACTTGTTGTTCTATAGGGTTTCTGGCCAAAGCGGTGTAATCTTTACTTATTTCTCCGTTTACATAGCCACGAGGTGAGCCATCTACAGGGTCTAGCCCCGCCCACTTATTGCTTACCACCAAATATGGATTGTAACCAACGGCCGGGTAGATGATCCTGCCGCTACTGGTAAAGCCCAATAACGAAGAAGGATTAAGGTTTTCTACTACCTTATTGGTTACGTAACTGAACAGCAGGCCTACATTCCATTTTAAGGCTCTATCCAAGGCCTTCACATTTAGGTTCGCATCTAAACCCTCTCCCCGCAGCGAAGCCGAATTCTGTACCGAGGTATTTACTCCCGTGGTAGGGTCAAAACCTACGCTATTGAAAAGGTCGGTAGAATTTTTCCTAAAGTATTCTATACTTCCCGAAAGCGTGTTTTGCCGCAAGCCAAAATCCACACCCAGGTTGAAGGTCTCTACCCTTTCCCATCTCAAGTTAGGATTTGGCGGATCCATGATGTAGACAGATGGTAAATTCAGGTTGTTGGTAGACGGACTATTGTACCTGATTTTGGTGAGTGCAGTGGCGCTAGGGTTAATGTTACCGCTTAAGCCATAGGTTACCCGAAGGTTTAACTTGGGCAAAGCTGCTAACTGGTAAAACTTTTCCTTGTTGAGCTGCCAAGCCGCCCCCACCGACCACAAGGGCTGCCATTTGTGGTTGGTAGCCACGCCAAAAATGTTAGAGGCATCCTTACGGGCGCTGGCAGATAAGGTGTAGCGATCTTTGAAGGTATAGGCGGCATTACCGTAAAAGGACAGGAAACGATTGACGAACTGATCTATATTTTGGTAATTGGGCACATAACTGGCACCACTTAAGTTTCCGAAAATCGGATATGTATTGGCAAAGTCCATTGGAACCAATGCCAGCTGCTGCTCATCGTAGCCATAGATATGGGCTACAGCAGCGTTGGTTCTCAAATCCCGCACTTCGCTTCCCAAAATAGCATTAAGCTGATGGCCAGCTCGCCAATGTTGATCGATATCTAGCTGTGCACGTAAGGACTGAGATTGCTTGGTGGTATTTTTTTGCTGTAAGATACCCGACGCCGGAACGATATATTTAACCTGCCCATTGGTTAGCTGTGTGAATCTGTTCACCAGATTGCGGGTGGTATAACTGGCAATGCTGTTGTGTTCGCGGTTATCGTTCCACCATTGGTGGTACTGGTATTTAACACTTGCCCTGAGCCAAGCGGCGGCCTTGTAGTTTGCGCCAAAGTTCAAGAGCAGATCGGTAAGCGAGGCACTGATGTCATTATTATGCAGCTCATCCAACGGCCGGTATTTCCAATCGAGCAGCTTGCCCTGCCCTGCCGTATCGGTGAACGATTTACGATAATAGATATCTAAAGGCAGGGCATTGCCCTCATCATCGGCCAATCTTGCATAGGGCAAGGTACCAGCGGTTGAACTTGGTAGGCCGCCATAGGCCAAGGGACTATTAAAGGTGGTGTTAGATTTGGTAAGGGTTAGCCCAGTTTGTATCTCCCAATTTTTGTGCAGCGAAAGGGTATTGTCATATCTCAAGGTAATGCGTCGACTTGCATTACCTTTTAGGTTTTCTCTAGCACCGTCATATCCTGCCGAGAAAAAGTGCTTGTGCCTTTCGGAGCCTACATTGAAGCTTATTGCATATTGTTGCCGCAATGCTGCCTGATAAAGGTATTGCTGCATATCATTGCGCAGGTCGTAAGTGGCCAAAGCTGCTATCTCCGCATCGCCCTGTTGCTGGCTCAGCACACCTAAACGAACTTGGTTCAAAATCTCCATTACGGGCGAGGTTGGCTGCCTGGCATCGTTGGTCAATAAATAATCGTAGGCACCCTTACCAAAGAGGAACCTTTCTACCGCAACGGCGCTGCCCACCGAAAGCTGATTAGCCGAAAAAAGATCAGGTGCCCTAACCATGCTCACATTGGCATTGAAATTTACCGCCAAAGGCTGGTTAAACCTGCCCTTCTTGCTGGTCAGTACAATGACGCCGTTACCTGCCCTAGCCCCCCAAATGGAACTGGCCGCAGCATCCTTCAACACGGTAATACTTTCTATATCGTTGGGATTGATATTCTCTATGTCGCCTTCATAGGGGAAATTATCTAACACTATCAATGGCGAGGTGAGCGTTCCCTGTAGGGTACTCAGCCCCCTAATCTGGATCTTCTTTTCTCCCGCGTTCCTCTGGTCTACCAGTACACTGCTACTTAAATTCGTTAGGCGATCTATAATGTTGGCGCCTACCCTTTGGTCTAACAGGGCTTGCCCCAACTGATGGAAAGATCCCGTTGCCCTTTCTTTTGGTAAAGATTGATAGCCTGTACTTACCACCACCTCATTTAACTGGGCAATGTTTGCCTGCAGCCATACCCTAAGCATCGTCTTGAGGGGAAATACCAATACCGTATCTAATGGTTGGTAACCAACATGGCGAAAACTGAGCAGCTGTTTGCCAGCCGTAGTGGGCAAGGTAAAATTACCCCCGCTATCGCTCTGTACCGTTTGTTTTAAATCAACAAGGGTGATACTTACGTTACGCAACCCTTTCTGGCCATCGGCACTCAGCACCCTACCAATGGGTAGGGCCTGTGCCATCAGTTTAGCGCTTAGCCCCAGCACCAGACCAATCAAGATTATACACCTGATCATGGCTTGGCCTCCATCTTTTGCCTGCGTAAACTATCTAGCTTCAGGTTTTGCAGATGCATGGCCCTTATAGGTTCCTCGCTTACAAAATCGCTATTGGTGATGGCTACTATCTTGCCTTCCCTGCCCACCCATACATAATGGGGCAGAAAAGTGGGTTTTAAGAGCTTGTTGATCAAGGTATCTTCTACAATACTAGGTAAGCAGAACGATTGGCCGTCTTCATTTAAGCGTTGATAAACGGCATCAATATGACCGATCTTATCTTTATTTCCCTTGGTGTTTACCAAAAGTATCTTGGCAACGCCTTGATACTTATTGCTCAATGCAGCCACTTTTGGAAATCTATTGATACAGTTGGTACACCAACTGGCCCAAAAATCTATGAGAAGGATCTGCCCTTTGAATGGCAATAAGTTTTCTTCTTTTACTATGCCATTGTGGTAGACTTTGTGTTTAGTGGTCCAGAAAATCTCGGGCAGTTTATCACCTACCTGTAAAGGAGCCCCACCCTTTGCTCCCGAAGTTAATTCGGGAGGACTAGCTACTGCTTTATCCGAACTTGTTGTAGTTTTATTAAAGCCAGTTTGCGCCACCAATGGTGCATTAAAGAGGCATAGTAATAAGGTTATTAGCACAAAAGCTTTCAGCTTTGGTCTGCTAGCTTTCGGCTTTTTTTGGCATAGCACAGCCATTACGACATATATCGTTAGTTTTTTGAACATAGTTTTTAAGATTTAAATGGTGTTCAAGCTACTTTTTACAGAAAAGCAAAAAGTGGTTTAATCATAATGTGGTTGTTTAGTTGGTTAGTTTTTTGGTTTTTTGGTTCGCTCAAAGCGCTGCTACTGCGTCATCCTCTTTGTGCTATTCGTCATCCTTCGCACCTTGCCGTCATCCCAGATTTAGTCTGGGATCTTAATGCGGTAGTGAGAAAAATTGAAAAAAACCCAACCGCCCCCAAAGAATTATCATTAACCTAAATTTTATGTAATAGGCGGCGGGTATAGCAAAGCTATTACTCTGGGTTTCTCTTTACCAAACTGATGAGCTTGGTGTACAAATGGATGAAACGGTTATTTTTCATGGGCTCGTATTGGTTATACGAGTCTTATTATGGTATAAAGAGAAGCACTATAGCTGGGCTCTAAACACCATCTTGACAGGCTTCTCACGGCCAGGAGCATGGATTTACAATAGAGCCCATAGCGTATAGTGTGTACGAAAGTACGCAAAATATCGCCATAGGCTTTAATCTATTGTCCCTGCTCTAGCTTTTGTGAGAATTTGTCAAGAGAGACTCTTAGTTAAAACCTTAATTAATAATCAAATATACAAAATACTCTTAATTAAGAGTAAAATAAAGTGAACTTTTTGATGAGTTTAGATTTTTCTGATAAAATGGCCAAGAGTAAGAACATAAAAAAGTTGCCTAAAGACATTAAAAAAATTGGCTTGCGACTTCGAGCTATAAGAAAAAATCTTGGATATGGTAATTCAGACGAGTTTGCAAATAAGTATGAACTTGACCGGGCTCAATACGGAAAATATGAAACAGGTTCACAGGATTTCAGAATGAGTTCTTTGATTAAAATATTGGACTCAATTGGCTACAGGTTATCTGATTTCTTTAATGAGGATTACGATAATATAGAAATTTAAATATTAGATTTTTCTAAATTAACGAAAGAGTAGAAAACTCTTCTGTTAATTTGAAGAGGTAGGGTGGCGGTTCGATCCCGACCCTGGGTACAATCTTAAGGTATAGGTTCGAATCCTGTTTGGGATAGTAAGTTTGTCTTGGAGTCGAGCCCCATCAGTCACCTCAATTAATTATAACGGCAATTCATTCAAAATTACCTTTTTTTTGATACTCTCAAACTTGTTCAAATTATTTCTTGTAACGGTTTTTGTAATTGCGGGCCAAACAGGACTATTTTAGAACTTTGCAGGTTAATCTCTCCCAATAACCACATTCAATATGCTTTCAAATATTAAATCTGACACTACTGCTTGGCAACTTTATTCATTATATTGACATTTCACGTTTTAGAATAAGTTTATAATTTATATCTTGCTTTCTAAAATAATACGATTTACAAAGTGACGCTCGACATCTTTTTAATAGATATTTTTCAAACGGGGCAGGTCAAAATGCAGAGAGAAATATCAGAACCCGATGAGGAGACCCTTAGGCATTCATTGGCACTGCTTTCAGAATATTATCGAACTGATAGTTTAGATATGCCTTTTATTACGCCTTTATTTCATGCCGATGCAGCTCTTTGGGCGGCAAAGTACATCTACAGGGCTACCCAGCTGATACTGCTACGTGATATTGGAGAAGAACAAATCAAATCTTTATTAGTAGATGAGCTAAGTGCCAACACGCCAGAGGAAATCTATTCTGCGGATCTGATGTTGCGATTTCTCCCAGATCTATTTAAATTGGCTAGTGGTATTTCTCCTGAAGACCCCTTGGTTTCCAAATTAAGGGAAACAGCGAAAAAGTGGGCATTTTCATCTGTTGGTATGGATGAGATAGTTGTTAAAGCACCAGCTCCAGTACTTGCTAATCCGACTTTAAGGCAGGCTTATATAGACCGTGTAATCTGCAAAAAAGATTTCTCTAGAATCCATAGCGAACCTGAGCATACGTTGCTTAAACAAACTTTAGGGATATATAGTGATCAATTATTGCCAAATCTTCCATTGGCGCTTAAACAAGAAATGATATGAACGAAATAGAAGTTACCACCAATAAGTTGATAGAGGTGTTAAGGCATCTCAAAACAATCTTTGTTGGTAAAGATGAGGTTATTGACCTGATGGGTATTTGTTTGGTAGGCAGGGAGAACCTTTTTATTCTTGGCCCTCCGGGTACGGCAAAAAGTGCTACAGTAAGGGAGCTTTCCAAATTGATAGAAGGTAATACCTTTGAATATCTACTTACCAGGTTTACAGAACCTAACGAATTGTTTGGCCCATTTGATATTAGGAAACTAAGAGATGGCGATTTAGTCACAAATACAGAAGGCATGCTTCCCGAAGCATCGTTTATATTTTTGGACGAATTGTTGAATGCCAATAGCGCTATTCTCAATAGTTTGCTCATGGTACTCAATGAGCGTGTGTTTAAAAGAGGACGAGAAACCAAAAAGTTACCTGCCCTAATGGTAATCGGAGCGAGTAACCATTTGCCTGAAGACGAGGCGCTGGGCGCTTTGTTTGATCGTTTTCTTATCCGTGTCAAATCAGATAATGTTGATCCGCAACAGCTAGAAGAGGTATTGAATGCAGGATGGGCATTAGAGAGAAGTAATGCCTCGGCACCACCTGCAATTTCAGCAGAAGAAATAAGAACCTTACAGCAACTGACCTCACAGGTTGATCTTTCAGCAGTAAGGTCTGCGTATGTAGAGCTGGTTCATCAGATGAGAAATTCTGGGCTATCCATTTCTGATAGAAGAGCAGTGAAACTGCAGCGAATGATTGCTGCGAGTGCACTGATCTGTAAGCGTAATGCTGCCATCGTAACTGACCTTTGGATCTTGAAACACATTTGGGATACGGAAGAGCAGCGGGAAATTATCGGCAATATTGTTACTGCACACATTGCTGCAGATACCTCTGAAGGACAGCATCCAAGAGCAAAATCAGACTCAGCGCCCAATGCTGAAGAAATTTATCAGGAGACACAAAGGTTAACTGAGCAGTGGGCGTTTCCCGAGACTACACTTGCGGAGAAATCACTGATTAAGGATCGTTTACTGCATTTGAACAATAGAGCAGAATGGATAGGTAACGAAACGCAGCGTAAATATGTTCAAGAGCCAATAGATAAACTTTGGAAACAGATTATGCATGAAATATGAGAGAAAAGGTACTTGTCTTGTCAGCTAAATTTGAAGAACTAGTGGGCGAAATCCGTACTGTTCCGAATTGGACTGCGGCCAGATATTTAAATCAGATATGGCTAAGGGGTCCAATTGAAAATGGTGACCAACAAGTATTGTTGCTTTCTTTACCGGTGATGGCAAGTTATGAGCTTGACGAAGCGCAGCGTCTTTTTAGACAAAATGAAGCAACGCCGAGTGGCATGTTGCAAGAAATGGACTGGCTAGCATTGAAAGAATTTTTACCAGTAAAATTTCCCGTTTCGGCATTGCCTGCTAGTTTAGCACAACAAATTCAGGTAAAATTGCTTAGAACTGTTAGACAAAAACCTGCTTTTTTATTAAAAACGAACTTAGCTTCATGGAAAGCTTATGTAGAAGGTGCTCCATTAATTAGATTGCAACAACTTAGATTTGCAATGTCTTCAGATGAAGAAGTCTTCATCATAGGAGATCCATTACCACCCATTCCAGGTCGAGGCTATTGGCGCCATTCTCGTCTACTGATACCATTAGGCTTCGATTTTAATCCGCCTTTGCTAGCAGATCTTTTATCGCAGCGTTTTACCGATGAAGACGATAGCTATATCATTTTTAATGAAAATGGTTCTCGCACACACCTTAGTTATGATGTGTTCACTGCAGCTACACGTGCTCTGATTAGACAAATTTGAGATATGGCGATCCATCAACAAACCATTGACTATTTTCAAGCTCACCAAAATTATTTTTGGAGATGGGCAGAAGGCGGAAATGTGATCGAGTTTGCGAATGAAAGAACCATTTGCTATCGCGAAGATCTTTCTAATATTTTAACTGCATTACCACAAACAACCTCTCTCTCTCTAGGAACAGTATTACTAATTTTATGTGCCTGTAAAGATAACTGGGAAGAACTTTATAATGCAGAGGTAATTATAAATGCCATTAATCCATCTTCTCTAGGCGAAGAACAAAATGAAAGTGATCATTTTGTTCAGTTAAAAGCTAAAGCATGTGTTTTTCTTGGTATGCTGAATAAGCTTCCCATTGTTTACCGATCTGCCGCTAATAGAACAGCCTTACTGCAATGTATTTTTGATGCGCTTGCGGTTAAGGGGTATCATATGGGGTTATTACCGTTATTGAAAGAATTTAATAGCGGAGAAATGGATGAACAAATTTTTGGGAAAACACAACCCTTGGCTCAAACTACGATAGTGCAAGATTTTGCACCGTTGGCCGCCGCATTAGAAGTTTTTGGTGACACGGATAGCTTGGAGATGAAGCTAAGAACTGGACTTACCAATGCACCCACGCCTATTTCCCTGCCCAGTGCAACACCCGGTAATGAAAGTCTCATCGAACAATTGGAAAATGATGATAGCACCATTAGCATTGCCGGATTGGCAAAAAGGATCATGGCAGCCCTTTATATTCCTTTACATTTAGATGGAAGAGATGACCAGAACCTTGGCGGTGTTTCCGATATCGCAACGAAAGGAACTTATGATAAACTTCTGCTAAGTGAGCTGGCCTACGATGATGATTTATTCAGCGTAAGATTGGCAAATAACGAAGCGCTTTTTTTTCAGCGGGAAGCCGTTCCAGAAAATAAAAACAAAGAGCTAGGGCTAATTATAGATAGTACGCTAAAAATGTGGGGAGCGGCAAGGGTTTATGCAGTGGCAACAGCGGTAGCTTTTGCCGAAAGTAAACATGAACATCAAAAACTTAAGGTATGGTCGCTTGGAGGAAAGCATGCGGATATTTATCAGCTTGAGGGAAAAAAAGACGTTGTAGCGCTGCTGGAAAAAATGGATATTTCCATGCATTGTGGAGAGATGCTACTTAAAACGGTAAAGGAAATAGATAAAAATGGACAGTATATACTGGTTACTTCGACACATTTTCTTCGCGATCCAACTAGCGCTCCTTATCTGCTCCAAGTTCGCGAACATTTGGATTACTTGGTAACTATTTCCTCTTCTGGAGAACTGCAGATGACACAGCTGAATAAAAAACGGTCGAAACTGGTTCATGAAGCAAAAATTGATTTGGATGGGATATTGCTTAGCAGAAGAAAAGTGAATTCCAAAATCGTTCAGGAAAATTTGCCTGCGGTTCTATACGATGAACAGTTTCCTCTTTATTTCCCGACCTCGAAAATAAGGCACAAGCAAAATGAGCTTTATCGGATGAAGAATAATGGTGTAGTAACTGTTTCTATAGACCACAGATTTTTGTACTGGCCTAGCAAAAATTTTGGAGCGGTAGAGCTGGTGAGCAATGTTCCAGCTGGGAAATATTGCTTCGGTGAACTGGATCAACTGATTGTTTTAATGGTGATAGCTGAAGCTGATGAAGTAGTAAATATCTTTAGTATAGATCCAAAAACCAAAATACAATATGTTAATGATGTAGCGGTAGCTAGTAGAAATGCAACGGACCTAAAATATGTAGATGGCTACTTTCGTTTCAATAATGATCAAAAAACAATAGTTATAGACGTTAGGAGTGCTAAAATAATTACAGAAGAACAGGCCAATCAGTTAAATTTAAAATCTTCACATACCCCATCAGGAGGAATGTCACAATTGAAAAAACATTTGAATAACGGCTACAGTGTAATTAATTCTAGTAAGGCAATCTTTGTGCATGCTGAGGATAATATATTTTCAGACAAAAAAGAATTTGCTTTGATGGATAATGAGTTTCGCTGGCATGAAAATGAAATGGCAGCGGTACAATGGGTAAAACCCTCGTCACAAGAAATCTTTTATGTAGATCACCTGCCTAATATTAAATTCACGAAGTTTACCTGGAAAAACGGAAGCACCGCAGTTGTGGACTCAAGGGGACTACTACATCTAAAAAGCTATAAACAAGAACTGCCAGAAATAGGTATAATTATGATCATAGACCAACCTACCGCCTGCTGGAGTATGGATGGTTACGTGAGCGGTTCTAGGTATTTTATTGGAGAGCCTAGTAATCATTTGATGCCGCCAGCACAATTTTATGAGAAATATATCCAAAGGTTTATCGATAACCTAAAGTAATATGGAGTTAGCATTACGCCATCAAAAAAATATAGACCAAACGATAGCTGGAGCCTATCTGCACGGAAATGTAGCCGATTGGTTTAACGAGATTTCTTTTTGGGCTATCAAAGTAGATGGCCTAAAAGGTTATCTCGTGCCCCAGAGCATCGCACATAATAATTGCGTGGGCATCTTTATTGTGTTTGAGAATGAGATTCCTAAGAGGGGGCTTATCAGAAATCCCTACAGGATGGTTTCGGAAGGTTTTTTTATTCCATCGGATGCTAAGCTTTTTCCCAATATTGATGCCGACGAGATCCAAAAGATAAAGTTGTGGGAAATCCAATTTTTTCATCCCCACGTTGGTCTGGTAGGCTTCGAAACCAAAGATGTGCAAGATCTTTCGGATTTGATAGCATTGCCAATATTGGAAAACCGTGATTGGAGAACCGTGTGGCCAAAAGTTGCATCACAGCCCCAAATCAGAACGATTTCTTTAACGCAGGATGGAGATCTAGATGCGCTCGAAAACCTTAAAATATTGATAGACAACAAGCCTTTAAGCGATATCCCTGAATTGGAGGAACCGGCTAAGGGCAAATTTTCTAAACTGAAAAAACTACTCAGACCACTAGTCAATATGGGCATCTGGCTCATGTTAATACTGGGATTTATGGTCAGATTTATACTAAAGGCGTTTAGTTTTCTTCTTCCTAAAACTGTTTCTGAAATTAATAATATGCAGAAACCAAGCTGGCTACATCGTTTGGATTCCTGGATCAATAAGCAGATGGATTTTCTAGAAAAACAGCGTGATACGGAATTGAATAGATTGGTAAAGATGTTTGATAAGGACAAGGATTTAGCGCTGCAGTATGCCATACCATTGAATAGTCCGTATTTAGATAGGGGGATTGCCAAACCTACGGGGAAACTAACAAGACGCAACCTCAATTTTAATTTCAATCGCTTTGGAAGTGGCGTAGCTGCCGACGTTTGGGATATTGGAAATTACAGATGGGTGCTGCAGGAACGTTATGAAAAGGTAGCTAATGAAGCGATCTCAAATAGCGATTATAAACGGGCAGCTTATGTCTATGCGCACTTGCTTGGAGATTTTTTTAGAGCCGCCAATACCTTAAAAGACGGAAAACACTATAGGGAAGCGGCAGCCATCTTTAAAGACCACTTGAAAAATGAGCTGCTAGCGGCCGAATGCCTTGAGCAAGGAGGATTGCTGAATGAGGCTATTGTGCTTTACATCAAATTGGAACATTATGAGACCGTGGGTAATCTTTATCTGCAGCTTGGTCAAGAAGAAAGTGCCGCTAAATACTTCGAAGAAGTAATTAAAAAATATCTAGCAGCAAGAGATTACCTTAAGGCTTCTAATATTATCATCGAAAAATTTGGCGATTTAGAACGGGCGCAAGCGGTTGTTTTGGAAGGTTGGCATCATAACAATAAGCGAGAGCAGTGTCTTTCCAAGTATTTCGAAATCGTTGTTAAGCGTGGCTCTACCCTAACTACTGCAGTAAGTGAATTTCATCAAAGCCATGTTACAAGAACTAAACGCACTAGCTTTCTTTACGTTTTAGCAGATCTTTTTGCGAGTTCGAATGATACTGTATTTAAAGATGAAGCTTTGAGTATTTGCTACCAAGTCGTTCACCAACAGGCTACTATTGGCGATTTTAATGCACTAAAAATACTAGGTCGATTTATACCAGAAGATCGCTTGATAGATCAGGACTTACATAGATATGCGATCAGACATCAGCAGGTAAGACATCAATCTGCAGAACATTTTATTCAGCTGGATAACACGATAGAATGGAAGTATTTTTGCAACTTCAACACCCAATTGTTTGGGATAGGACTAAAAGTCAACGAAATACGCTTGCTAAGGATGAATTGGGACGAAGATCTTGAATACTCTTTTCTTACGCTCTTAGATGAGGAAGCCATACCTGTACTTATTTCCGACCCAGGACTATCTGATGATATGTTACTTGTATCGCCAAAAATTGCTAACCGAAACGAGTTTTTTGACGTTTCTTCTTCCTTTTTGAGGTCGGCAACTCTCCGCCAAATAAACTGGGTTACACCAGATACCATTGGCCTAGCATTAGATCCTAGGGGCAATTTAACCATATTGGAGGTTCAGGGCGAAGATATAATGCAGCACACACATGATATTAATGGAAAGCGTTTAGAAACATGTATTTGTACCTTGGATGCCTATAATGCCAAAGCAAGTGAAATGTCTTTACAATTCTCTAAGTCATATTGGAGAAAGGAGCATCTTTATTTCATTACGCAAAAGTCTTTGGTAAGGACGGATAAGATAGGTGTAATGGACGTATTGCCATTTGAAGGTTTAGTCCTAGACTTTTCAATTAGTGTAGTGCATGCGGCAATAAAAATTGCCGTGTTAACTTCAGATGGTTGCGTTTTGGTTAGACCTAGTCCAAATGAAATGAAAATTGATATCTCTATGTTTGGCGATGAGCTTTCTGCTGATAAAATACAGCTGTTACCCAATAATTCTGTTGTACTGGCAACAAATCAAAAGGCACAAGTATATGATCTTGGCAATCATAAAGCCACACTATTGTTTGAGGTAAATACAGATCATGATATCTTACAAATCATTTCTGTGCCAAAGCGAAACCATTTTGCATTAATTACCGCTGATCACCAAATTTCAACATACATAATACCAATCGAAACGTAATCCATGTTTACCATATTTGCCAACTTTTTTGTTCTAACATGATCTGGTAAAGGAAGTCTTTTGAAAGTGAGACCAACTACGAAGCATTCTTGGTAATGCGTAAAAAATAAATTAACTTTTTAATAGTTAGGAGGTTATAATAATGGCAAACATCATAAATAAAACGTCGAAAATTAAATTGCAAACTAATAGTAATGTTAAAGACTATGGCAATCATCCTTTTTTCGTAAATAAAGCTAAAAAATCTAAGGCTTTTTTAGATGAACACGGTTTTCCTAAAGAATTGTTAGAAAAGAAAAAGGTTAGCTTTTAAGGCTATATACATAAGATATGAGACGCTACTTTTAACGGTAGCGTTTCTTGTTTTAGGCAAAAAAACACTAAGAATAGTACCTGATTTAGTAATTTGCATTATGAAAACTACAGAAAAAATGATTCAGATCACTGAAGCAGAATTACTGTCTTTAGTATCCACATAAGATTGGAAAAGAAAGCCGACCACACACAGTCCCATTCTAGCGCAAGCATTTTGCTTGTGATCATCATTACTTTTGATGATTTGTAACTTAAAGATATCTTTGATATAAAAATAAAGTATTGCATTGACCATGCACACAAACGGCCTAATATTTATAAATGATCGAAAATCAATTCATAGAGAAGTTCAAATCTAAATCTGTTACAGAATTGGAAAGCATTGCCATGGATTCGGGATCATTTGTTTTTGAAGCCAGGTACGCAGCCATTACCCTACTCAAAAGCCGAAATTACCAGTCGAAGATTATCGATGAGGTGGAAAAAGAAGCTGAAAATCTTGAAAAGGCTAAAAGCTTAAAAACAGAAAACATCAATAACCGAAACCGCCAGTTGATCACACGTATTCGTCTAATACCAATTAAAGAAACGGGGAAATATAAATTAGAGAACGGAAACGAGCTGCAGGTTAAAAGATGAAATGAAAATACTTTTCAAGTAAGAATTGAAGACAATTTCAGAAGTTCGCTAACCCCAGTGATCATTTGTAAAATTAAAGATGAAAGCACCTATTTCTGCTATCCGTTCTTCTATCTAAAATCAGTACTGATGTATGGAGTTGGCATTACAGTTCTAACCGCAATTTTATTTTTGCTTGGGTATTTAGGCAATGATCAAATCCTTCTTGTATTCCCTTTGATCGCATCTCTTGGGCTTCAGCTCGTTTTAATGCCTTTTATCTACTTTATCATACTTAAGTTTTTTAAACAAAGATTAGGTTGAAGGTTACTAATTGTAAACAACAAGATTTCACAAGCCATAATAAATAAACAAAATGAATTATAATCGCTCCTTTATTTTAATATTCATTTCCATTTTATCAATCTTTTCATCTTGCACCTTTAGCAATGAAAGGAAGAGCAATGTAATTACTGATAGCCTAATTAAAGCAACAGAAGACATTGCTATTGGCGAAACTAGGTTCGGTATCTCCGAACAAGAATTTAATCAGCTGCATCCAGACTCTTTAGTAGAAGTAGGTGGAAGGATTTATAACATCACATCTTACTTCAATAAAGCAGAGAAATTAAATATGGTCTATTTAATTGATACAGCAACTATCGAAAATGCTAAGTTCGACCAGGCACTATTCGATAAAATGGATTTACTTAAACAGCATTTTGTAAAAACCTATGGCGAACCAAAGCACAGTAGAGGTTATCCAAAACGGGAAACAATGCGAAATGGCCAATCCTTCGATGCCTACATCTGGAAAATAGGCAAAAAGAAAATAGCGGTGGGTTTAGCTTTAGAAGAAGCAAAAGAAGGCAATATCTATTATGTAGTTGCTCATGTAGACCGAAGAGACTGAAAAAAGATATCTTGAAACTCAAGCGAATTTAGAGTAAATCCCATTCTAGCGCAAGCATTTTGCTTGTGATCATCATTACTTTTGATGATTTGTAACTTTAAAGATATCTTTGATATAAAAATAAAATATGGCATTGACCATGCACACAAACGGCCTAATATTTATAAATGATCTAAAATCAATTCATAGAGACGTTCAAATCTAAATCTGATGCAGGCAAGCTTTTCAGTTGTAATAAGATGGACTTTGTCTCAAGGAATCTTACTTTCTGGTAACTTGCAGTGACGTAGTTTAGAAAATCCTCTGTACGCAAAACCTCATCTAAAGCCCGAGCCAATCCATACCCCAAGCTATGCCCACAGACCTTATCCGCTAAAGGCTGTACAAATGTTTCTTCTAATTTGGGTTTGGTGTATTCATTCTAATCTAAATAGTGCTTAAAACAGCCTTAAGCCTAACTATCCTATCTTCAAGATCTAATCCATTATCATCTTGGTCAATGATCAGCCTACCTTCAGAATTAATGAGTTTTTCATTTTTAAGAAAATCTATAACTTGATTATCTTTTAGCGTGACATTCCCGTTTTCAAATTGAAAACCACTCTCATCTTCAAGAATCGACACCTCAATTTTTGTTCTTGATTTAGATATCGTTAAATTATCATAAATTCCATAATTACCTAAAGAAACCTTACCTGTGCTATCGCTCAACAAAACTTCGTGTAAAAATGGGTTCCAATGATACCCGTTAAACTGTTTTTTTGCCATTTTCCAACTCGGATAGTTGTTATTCCACCCGAAATAGCCAAAATGGCAATACCATCGAAATGATGGATAACTCAGAAAATAATAAATCCAGTCTTTGACTTTGTTATCATATTCGCTCAATGTTAACTTAATCTTATCAGCAGGAAGAATTTTGGGGTTGGCTCTAAAATAGTCTATACAAGCTAATAACGTGTACTTTGTCTTAGTATTAAGTTCTGTCTTGTTGTATCCTGGAGTAGTAAAAAATTCTCTTATTTCAGTTTTATTTTTGGCTAACAAGTTATAAAGCCCACTTTTTTCTTGAGAATAGTCGCCAAAACACAATAACAAGTTACACTTCTCATCAAAAGACGAAATCATCTCATCTTCATCAAATAGCTCTAAAAATTTTAATGCTCTAGACTGAAAGTGTTCATCAAGGGGCAAAATTGAAATCGTACCTCTGAATATTTCACTATCTTCAAGCTTGTTCAAAGCCATTAATTGCTGAGTTTCATTTTTTATAAAATTATGTTTAGCAATTTCCTCATTTATTTGATCTGTCTTGAAGGACTCGAAAACTGATAAGTCATTATTAGTTATAAAATCTCCAACTTCTTGGTAACTATTTCCTAAAGTATTTTCACGTAATTCGGAATCTGAATTAATTGCCAAATTTCTTACTACCCTTATTTTATTTTCAAAACCATCGCCTCTATTCATAAAATTTACGATACAAGCCCATAATAACATTCTTTCTTGAAGAGTGATAGCATTAAATAAGCAACGGTTTAGCAAATTTGCCTCGTTGTGATTAAAGAATAGTCTGGTTTTATCAGCTTCGAAATTTAATTTCCCATAATAAAATGTGTTATTCCAAAATGATTCATCACTTTTATAAATTTCACAAATACTATCTAACGCCTCAAAAAGGAAATCCTGCTCCGATTGATTTTTGTAAATAACAGCTAATAACTCTGGTGTATCTTCTGTATTCAGATAGTATACTCCCTTATCTGTCTTAACATTCTTTATAAAAGATAGTACATTGGTAATGAAATTAAAGATATTTAAAAAAGCTTGATCTGTTTCTAAAGCAATGTCATCACTGGTCCCTTTCTTTTCAAAGACAATCTGCCAAATTGTGTCTGTCCAAATGCCATCTATCGAATTATTAAATCTGACTGAACGCGATTCATCTTTAAGAAACTCTGTAAAACTGGCTTTAAAGTATTCAAATTCAGTCAAACCTTTACCTCTTGAGTTCATTTTTATGTAAAGATCATCTGTTAGACCAACCTTCTCCATATCTAACTTGTAAAAGAAAAATGGGCAGTTTTTATCGCCAATAATATTCCAAAGAGTTTTGTATGAAGCCTCGGCGTAACGCAACTCTATATCATTTAATACGACCAACATAGCTTGTATGCCAGGATCAAAATCCCAAGTTTCAAAATACCAAGATTGATTTTTTATTTCACGTTTGATAGATTGGTTTGAAAATTTTGCATCAAAAGAAATTAGCTTATCTAAAAATACAGTAGTACTATGACGTGTTTCATAAATAAAGTTTTTTAGAAAAACTTTATCCGTTTGACCTATTTTCTCTTTTTGTGCGACAAACCAATATAACAACCATAACGTGGTTAAACGTTGCTGTCCATCTATCGGCACGAAAGTATTTGAATCTTTATTCAACCCGTAAATGAAATCAAGTTCAAGTTCTTTTGTAGAGTTGCTTAATCTTTGCCGTATAAATTCAAAAATGGCGTCTAAGAAATCTTTTCTTATCTTATTTGTTTTCCCATCGGTTCTGCCTTGGGCATAATCTCTCTGAATTATAGGTATTTGAACCCGATTCGCTAATACATCAATATAACTAGTCCTCATTGCTAGAATCAGTTAAAGGTTTATATTTTTCTACACATTTACGAATGTCTAATAAATAGGCTTCTCTTTCTTGTTTTGTCCAGATTGAATAAGGCTGTTCATTACCCAAACTATAGTATTTTAAGAAGATACGTTTTGTTGCCTGGGGGATAAATGAACCAATCCTATCCATTTCAATCAATTTTCTCCTTTTTACTTCGAATACTGAATTACTCAATGAAATATTTTCGGATAAACCTAATAATGCTAGGTTTTCTATATTATGTAAATATTCACTTTCATTTACGTCCTCAGTTGGAATTAATTCAAGAATTTGAGAACTATGCTTTTTAAAGTCGTCATATTTATAACTACGGTTATTTATATCCAACGATCTAATTTCTCTAATTAATTTTTCAGCTTTAACTTTATCCGTAGCTACTTGAGGTAAAATATTGATGTGTGCATTCAACCAAGGCCCCCACTCTGTTTTACTATTCTGATTGATTTTATCAATATTTTGTGAATGTATATGCTCAAGACTTTTAGCAATACTTTTAAAATACCCAAATGGGAACAAATCATTACCAAGATCATTAGTTAACATCAATTCTACATTGGTCAATAAAAGCACTTTTATAATGTCTTGATGATGGCTAGATTTTTCATAGTTTAGTTTTTCCCAACTTAAATGAATTGATTCTGCTATTAGCTTATCAATTACCAATTCAAAATTATCTTTCGTACTTTCCTTTCTTTTATCTGATAAAAACCGAACTGATGTACCCGTAGTAATTAAATAACCAATTTTATGATACAAAACACGATCAGAAAACCAAAAAAGTAAAGAGCGATAAATGTCCTCAACTTGAATCCACTTAGCCCACAGTGTTGCTTCCGTCTCTGTATCTTCAAAAAAATTGATAAAGCTGTAAAGCAGGTCTTTCTCTGTAGGCTTTTTTTGAGTAATTACATCAAATAAATATTCAATTTTATTACTGTATTTTTCCAACGGGTAATTAGATATGAATCCCCAAAACTTAGGATTGTTCAATTGATTTTCAATTTCATCCCATATTTGAATCAGTTGTGTTCTGCGCTTAATTTTCTCGTCTTGAGCCAGTTCTTTAAAACTGTCTGCATTCACAAATTTGGCCTTGATTAACTCAGCACTAGTCAATGGAATTTTACCTCTGTTAAGCCTAGTGAATAAGTCTTCACTCTTTTGCTGTTCGTCATTTATTTCATACCAAATAACTTGTACACTCCACTCTGGGTTAATTCCTTTTTGCTTTTCGTCTTCTTTTATAAATGGTAAAAGTAATCGTCTTACTTCATCCATTACATCATCAGGTATACCTCTTTCGTTATTATAAAACCAAGCTTTGATACATTCCAATGCTTCGCTCATATAATACAAGTCAGGTTTCGATTTATTGTAGTCGCTCGTTTCCAGAAATGTCTTTGATTCTAATCGAGTTTCGTAATATATAGAGAAAATATTTTGCTTGTATCCCCTGCTGGTTAAGTCAATTTTGTTGTAACGTTCAAGAAGTATGCAGGTTAAAATCCTATGTATGGTTGTTAATCGCTGTTGTCCATCAACTAATTCATATCCAGATATAGTTTTGCCATCAATATCTGGCCATTCTTTTTTTCTAACAACTATTGGCTGTAAACAATAAAAGCTATTTCTGTTGTCAGATTCTTGCCTATACTCCCAAATGTCATTCAGCAGTTGTAAAACATTGTTTTTTGTCCAACGGTAACCTCTTTGGTAGGCTGGGATATAAAAGTTGAGTCCTAAAAGTTCGGTAATACTCTTTGTTTCTATTTGATTTTCTTGCATTAATTAAGAGTTAGTTAAAATTGTAAATCTTGTGTTTTATAATTTAATGTTGCCAATATTAATATGTGGTTTATATACACCTCAATTAGAAATTAGGTAAGAATGTTTATTTTATAGTATTTGAAGCCAAGACTTCCTGTTATAATGCAAAGATTGATCTTGTCTCCAGCTTTATGATTTTTGTTGAAAGCTTTACCGAAGCTCAATCTTTCAAGTTTATTTTCATCATTTGTTATAAATACATAGTATGCTTTTCGACTCGAGCCACTTTCTCCCAATTCTTGAATGATATATTCTTTACACTCTCTATTCTGATTGGGAGCTTCATTAACGATGCCGCCTAATCCAAAAAAAGTAAGTGAAAATCCAAAAGCTAATGGAAAAAATAAGCCAACGCCTTTTTTGTTTTTATATGTTTTAACATCGGGATTATACATGCCGAGAACAGTATATAAGGTTGCGGCTATCAACATTCCTGAAGCAATCATTGTAATTGAAAAAAGCAACCAATTAAAATAGTTATCAATGTCCTTCAGCCCTATGGCTAAGAAAAATAAAGAGCCTATAGCAAAATATGTAAGCACTTGGCTTATGATGTCTAATTGTTTGTGATTGTTCTGTTTCAAATTTTATTTTCTTACCATTCGCTAAAAATCTGCTGCACCACCTCTTTCATATTTTCCCTATCCATTCCATCCACATACCATTGCACGGTGTCATGTTGCAGGTCTTTAATACCGTAATACAAGCAATAAAATCGCCTCAAGCTAGGCGCTTGATCTAAAACTAAATATAAATCTCTAATTTCCCTCAATGCCTTCAAGACCTCGTTGATATTAAAATGATCAAAATCGGTAGTAGCTAATAGATAGCTTACGTAGTTTTTAATTACCTGGTCTTTATGACCGTAATCAAGATGCAGCTCATTTAATACCTTATCCGTTAATGAATGTAGTTCAAATTGATCGTAAGGTGGGCTAATCCCTGCAAGTATAACTAGATGTTCGGTATCGTAACCATTCATCAACATTTCTACAGCCCAATCCACCCAAAATTGATCTATGTTATAATTTAACACTTTATAGGCGAGTATGGCATGGGTTGATTTAACGGAGTGGATCATGGCAGCACACACTACTAATTTGTTTTTGCCGTTCTAAACAAGGGTTGCAAACCAATGATCATATTGCTACGGTCAAAAAATACGCGAATGATTTCATTTGGCTCACCTATTACATTAGCGTAAGCAAATTGGATCATTAAATACTCGATTCCATTTGCTTGCTGCATGTTTTTAGTATATACTTTAAAATTTTCAGGCTTCAAACTGGCCTTTATCTTGCCCAAAACATCTTCGGTAATTTGATCTTGTATCTGCACCGAAAATAACGTTTGAGCTGCCTTTAAATTCCCAGCTCTCAAATTTTCTATCAATTGGTCGAAGTTACTTTTAGCAAGCTGAATAGACTTATCTCCTAGCCTTGGATTAGTTTTGTTGACATATATCCTGATCCGGTTGGTAGGCTTAATTTCTACATTTCCATTTTTCTCTTGGTAATTGCTAAATACACTATACAGATCTACTTCTAAGCTATCATTAGGTTTCCAATAATTGCGCTGTGTGATACCACCTTTTAAATCTATCTGACTAAGATCTTTCAGGTCGCCCTTTTGTATGCTCCCGCCATATCTTTTAGTGAGCTCTTTTTCTAGCGTAACATATTTTTTGATAAAGGCTTTCTGCGTTTCCAATGATTGTTTCCCGCCGTTCTTATCGAAATTAATGGCATCCCATTCATACTCAATTCGACTGATCAAAGAGTCTTTTTCAGTAAAGGTATAAGTAACCAAAAGATCAGGAATACCACTTTCCATTCTTCTGTAGGTTAATGGCATGGCCATACCGCTGGGTATCACAATATCGCCATCTACTTGATATAATTTACTACCTAGCTTATTTTCAAGCGCAATCATGCTTTTCATGTTCTTTCCATAAATATTAGTAGTGATATCTTGCCCAAAGGAAAATTGACAAAGGAAAATGTAGAGGAAAATTGTTGATGTTAATTTCATTGGTTAAACAATTTTTAAAGTATTTGGCATTAAATCAATCTTCTTTGATGACTAGCTCTATTGAAGGTTCATCAACTTTTAGCCAAGTTAAAATCTTTCTTGCTTTTGGTTTATCAATTTTAATAACTAAATAAAATTCATCGTATAAACCAGCAGCGTGCAATCGCTCATTAACGGTCATCCCTTCCAGCCCTTCTATGCTATTTATTCTGCTGATAATTTCTTCTTCTCTGCTTTTTGAAGATAATCTAAGATGGAACTTCCATGCGATAAATATGCCTACAATTACACCTAGTGTTGTGGTAGCAAGAGCGGCTCCACCGTCGAGTATACTTTGCTCTTGACCATTGACCTTAATGCCAAACATCACAATGATTAAACCTGTAACAGGCGCTAGCAAAAATAATCCCGCTACTATTAGAGCGATGTTGAACTTATTTTTGGGTGCGATAAAATAGGCTAACACGATAGCGATTACACTCGCAATTAATGGATTAAAAGCATGAACAATGTTTTTATCCCAGCCTTGCAGTAAAACAGGATGGATATAGAAGGAGTATAAGATGCACATTCCAATTGAAACTGGAAATACCATTAGCCATCTTAAAAAAACAAGAAGTTTAGCGTTCATTTTTAAGAATTTGTTTAAAACGCATGATCAATCTACTGTTAATAAGCTAAAAATATTTGTTCCTAAATCTCTACTCAACTTACCATTACTATCTAAAACAGTAGCTAAACCTATTTTACCTCGATAGCCATTTTTTGCATAAGTTCCTTCTACTGCCACCTTAGTCATAGTCGGACTAGGATACAACAACATTCCCATCTTAGCTTCCCAAAAATCGTTGTACACATAGATTTGGCGCAAATCATCCATACCTATGCGCTCATAGGCATAGTTTTTCCATTTCGTGTCAATTACTACACTAGTTTTAGTCTCAACATGCTCCAATACAATATCCGGACGTATAGTTTTCCCTTCCCAAAACCGCTTAATGTCCTGCCCTTTCACTAACCATTCGCCACCAGCTTGTTGTTTCAACTTAGCTAACACATACCGCTCCCACAAATCATTCATGTCAAACATTAAAGCCAACATATTTTCCACTCCCGATTTCACATTGGGTGAATAATTTAAGATAATCAACCGTGCTAATGCCAAAGCCGTACGGTAAGGCTCACTTTTCCTGTTAAATTTAAATTTCTCAAATGTACTAGGAGACGAAGCAATGAAACTAACTTCCGGGAAATTTAAGGCAACAGCTTTACAACGTCCGTAGCGATAGGAGCCTTTCGACAGCTTCTCAACTACACCTAATGCCTCATTGATAATACGATGCAACAAATGGTCTTTATCATAAACTTGGTGCGTAGTATAGAAACGTTCCTGATGCACCAAATTACTGCGAATATGCCCCGCAAACTCCAACTTCCCTTTTAAAGCCAAAGTATTTTTGGTTTCTTTACGATATTGCTTAATCAAACCTGCATGAATCAATTGCTCAATCTCAGTTAAAAACCAATCAAAATAAATATCTAACAAATGAATGCTTTGTTTGTCTACATGTGCCTGCCCCACTTCACTTACCTTCAAGTCATGCGTCACCCTCAGCATATCAATCAGCACATCACGCCATTGGTTTTTAGTGCTGGTATAGCCTTCAACTTTTGGTAATACTTCAATCACCAAATCATCTATCTGCAAAACACCAACAAAACTGTCAAACTTAATACCTCCGTAAATAGCTGTAAAATACCTGTTTTCGTGAAGTTCATTTAGCTTCAACAACGCATCAAAATAACGGGTTTCAAACCTTACCTCATCGTAAATGTTGCCTTTTAGCAGCCGCTGATGCTCAAAAACCTGTATAATTTTTCTTTGCTTATGCACCAGCCAACAACATATTTAAGGCATCAATAATATTGGAAGCATCAATTGCCTTAAGCTCAAATTTACTTTTACCATGTATATTGTGAATTTCTAAACCTTCCATCTGCGGAAACAAAGCATGTACATTTTCCAGTTGCTTTCTCACTGTTACAAAGCCACCACCAAGCACCAAAGCAATTTTCTCATCATCATGATAAAAATATTCCTTCAGCAGTGGAATAATACAATTATTGAACGCATTTGCCAGCCCACTCAAATCAGTGACGTTAATTAAATAACTATGTCCAATCTGATGGTCGGCATCTAACAGCACCTCAATACGCTCATTAATTTTAGTAAGCACTTTTGCTAAATCAACACCATCCAAGATACCGTCAACCAAAGCGCCTTCAGTGGCAATTTTCATCGGCTCGGGCATCATTTCTTCAAAAGCAAAACGTCTGCGTAAAGCGGTATCTAAAGCTTCTACACTTCTATCGGCAGTATTCATAGTGCCAATGATATAAAGGTTGCTAGGTACTGAGAATTTTTCTTTGCTATAGGGCAAGGTAACATCAATCGTTTCCTTGCATTTTTCTTTGTCACTTTCCCTAACTGGTTTACGTTTACTATCTTCAATTAAGGTTATTAGCTCTCCAAAAATAGCTGATACGTTACCACGGTTTATTTCATCTATAAACAATGCATGATTATGCTCAGGATTATTTTCAGCTTGCATGCAAAGCCGTTTAAAAATACCATCTTCTATTTTATAACTTATTTCACCCTCAGTTTCCTCAAGATTTGGCTTTATCCCCTCAATAAAATCTTCGTAACTATAAGATTGATGAAAAGTCACAAACTCATAAAGCTTAATTTCTTTACCAATAGTTGGCTTAAAATTATGGAGTTGATTAAGGATTTCGTAAGCCTCTGGATACAAATCTTTAACCAATTCTTCCTTTAAAGACCATATAGATTGATCATCCTTCCAAAAATATAAGGGTTCTGTTCTTTTAATTACATTTACGTTTTCACAATCCATTAATGTGTGAGATTGCAATTGTCCCCATAGCGTTTGTAAAACAGTTTTTGATTGAGATATTTTTTCTTTAACCTGTAAAAATGGATGGTCGTATATTTCTCTGACCCGTGCAGTTTTTTTATCTAGTAAAACCAATGTAATTACTTGCCACCAGTTAAGATCAGCCAATACCTGTTGCATAAACTGCTCTTTACTTATTTCCGTTTCTCGGATAGTAAACCTATCGAAAAAATCATTTTTCAACTTATAAGTTTTTCCAGTACCTGGAGGTCCGTATAGTATTTGGTTTAGAGATTGTTTCATTAGGTTTTGTTTGTTAGTAGAAATTACTTGATTTTTTCCTTCATAATAAAGACGGTTGGCTTTAAGAATAGGAATATGCTCGGGATAATCTAACGCAAATAGCGACAAGATCTCTTTATATGGCAGTGTTGGTGAAAATGTATCTGGTCTAAACAGTGTCTGATATTTTGGTATTCGATCTTGCTGGTACTCCCATGTCTGATTGATAATCCAATTTACACTTCTAATATGCCTAAACTCATTTCTATCACTATTAAAAACATAGTTTCCTGATATGATTCCAACTCCAACTAGTGTGTTTTTGCCTTTATTTGCAAAAATCACATCACCAATTTTTGAATTTTTAAATAAAAATAGATTCCAAGTAGTATTGGCACTAGCTTTTGGTGCTAAACCCACTTTCATGTTCAGTTCTTCTAAACTGGCTACTTCCGAAACATCAAAATCATATTCTTTATAATCTACAGACATTTCTGATTGAGCTAAATCATTTTCCCATCTCGCAGCCTGAGCACCTGGCGAATACTTATAGAAACTTCGTTCATCGCTAACATTTTTATCTAATGCACTTTCCGGATTAGCGTAGGTATGTGCAAAGGCATCAATATAACCCAAATCTGTTTCGCCAAACAACTCATTAATTTCATTGAATGCGCTAATTACCTCAGCATATTTGTTGGGTATCTCCAAATGGCGTAAAAAACCATTGTGTGAGTTATTAAGTATAGGGAACAATGATGGTTTGATATAATAGAGCCAGGGTGAGTAAATACCTACTTTAATCAATGGTATTTTAAGCTGCTCAAAATCATTACACATTTTTTGTGCATCAATAATGGTATTCACATCTAGCGAACGCAATAGAAATAACTTAATTTCTGCGAGTTGGTTTACTGTTAAACCTTTCACAGAATTTAAACCAGCCCCAGTATAACCCCATTCTTCAAGTTCATAAGCCTTTTCCGAAAGCTGTTCTCTTTCTACACTATCAGCAACGTTAATAGCTAAATATTTATCAAAAGTAGCATCACTACAGCCATACTTAAACATCTGTATTAAACCTGTAATGTGAATATTCTCTAAAGGTTCATTTTTTAAGGTAGCAACAATAATGTCTTTGTGTATCTCGCTTACTTTAGATTGCCTTACTCTAAATTTATAAACGTCTGTTTGTTTAAAATCTTCATAAGATTGTTTTAAGGCTGTTAATTTTTCGATGTTCATATGATATTAAACGAAATCTTCTTTATTTAGTAAATGTAGTAGCGCAAAAATAGGACTGTTAACGTAAGTAATTCCAACATTTCGCAATGCACTTGGACCCGAATCATAAAGCTCAATATCTTTTTGGTAAGCTTTGATCGCTGTTAAAACTTTACTAAAAGAAACTGGCGTATCCTCCCCTGTTTCTCGGGTTAAGTAAACTTGCTTCGAAGTGTGTCTAATGTAGCCAAACCTGTTGTAATCTTCTACTTGGGCATAACCTTCATCAATAAATCTTTGTAAAATCCTACCTAAAATGATATGTTCATCCATTTCAATTACCTATTCTTCTTAAAATTCTCCGCCTGCTCCAGCACATTCTTATAAACATCATCCTGCGTAATTGGCGGATAACCATATTGATGAAGCTTCACAATGATATCCATCTTCAATTGTGCTTTAATATCATCTCTATCACTCCAATCTGGATATTTGGCAGTATTATCTACAATCAGCTTAATTTCTTTGGCTAATTCTAGCATTTTGTCTTGGTCAAACTCAAATCCGTATTGCTTACAGATCATATCCAAAATATCGTAAAATGCTTTTTCCTCATAATCGATACCTAACTCTTCAAAAGAAGCCATTTCTTCACGCAACTTGATAATTAGATCGAGCATTTGCTCTGCGGTATCAGCCTTTATGCCGTCATAGTCTAAAATATCTCGCTCGCTGCGTTCATTATATCTACTTACAATGCTTTGCAAACGCTCTGCAAAATCTTGTCCCATTACTTTATTTACCTTCTTAAAATCGTTAATAGACTGAGCTAACAATCGCTCCAATATTTTAATTTTGGTATTCGGCAATTCAAGATTAGAGAGTTTCTCTATAAACTTGTCATTAAATAAATCTATCGCATTGGCTTTAGCATCATCTAGTTTAAAAATTTCTTCTACCCCTTCAGAAATAATCGCTTCCTCCACCATCCTAGCTACCTTCTCATTCATTTGAGCTGTATCTGGTGCCTCACCTTTGGTAAGCTTAACTACAATAGATTTTACCGCAAAATAGAAATGAATTTCATCTACTTGTTTAGGCGTAAACAATTCCGAACCGCTCACCAAATTATAAGCCGATTTTAGTTTCTTGGTCACATTCACAAAGAACTTTTCCGAGTCTTCTGTTTTCAATACCAGTTCCGATGCCCGATTTAAGCATTCCAATCTTGCAAGAGGTAAACCTTGGAAATAGTCCGTTTTGTCAAACTGATGGAAGAACTTGCGTAATAAATCAACCTGATCTTTGACCAAAATTTCTGCTTGGTGCAAATCTTCAAAATCATCATCAGCGGTTTGATGATTAAACATCCCCAAAGCTTTGTTTAGGTTCTTCTTAATACCAATATAATCTACCACTAAACCACGGTCTTTACCTTGGTATTTTCTATTGACACGAGAAATAGTTTGTATCAAATTATGCGTTTGTAAAGGCTTATCAATGTAAATGGTATCTAAAAATGGAACATCGAAACCAGTAAGCCACATATCTACCACAATAGCAATCTTAAAATTAGATTTAATTTGCTTAAACTGCCTATCTAATTCTTTGCGCTCGTCTTTATTTCCTAGTAAATTCCATAAAGCCTCTTCATCATCCTTATTGCGTGTCATAATCATTTTAACACGCTCCATAGGTTTGATTTCCTTTTGTTCTTTAGCTGTTAAATCGTCCGGAAGCTGTACTACTCCCCATTCTGGTCTTATCTCCAAAATTTCTCGATACAATTTATAGGCTATACCTCTACTGGCACATACAAACATTGCTTTACCTGCCACAGTAGCCTTCTCAGCTATACGATTTTCGTAATGCTGTACAAAATCTTCCGCTATCGCTTTAATTCTATCTGTATTACCTAAAATCACTTCCATATTGGTAATAGCTCGCTGACTAGCTTCTACATGATATTCAGATGCGCCCTCTGCAACAGCATTGGCATAATAAGTTTCTATTTCCGTTACCTTATCATAATCCAGGTTTACTTTTGCCGCCCTACCTTCATAAACTAAACGAACAGTAATTTCGTCATTTACCGATTCGAACATCGTGTATTGGTCTATTACATTACCAAACACCTCTAAAGTTTTATCTATCGGTGTACCTGTAAAACCTACATAAGTTGCATTAGGTAACGAATCATGCAAATACTTCGCGAAACCATAAGATTTAGTAACGCCTTTTTCTTCGTCTATTTTAATCTTTAAGTCTAAATTTACCTGCGAACGGTGCGCCTCATCCGAAATACAAATAATATTACTCCTATCCGATAAAATCTCTGCATCTTCTGCAAATTTTTGCACTGTAGTTAAAAATACACCACCGCTTTCTCTCCCTCTTAACTTAGCCCGCAAATCAGCTCTTGATGCAATGCTGATGATATTTTCATCACCTATAAAATCTTTGGCATTGGTAAAATCTTTAGCCAATTGATTGTCTAAATCTGTACGGTCTGAGATAATTACAATGGTTGGACTAGCAAAATCTGTAGAACGCATTAACAAACGCGACAAATACAACATGGTATAGCTTTTACCACAACCTGTGGCACCAAAATAAGTACCTCCTTTACCATCACCTTCTGGTTTGCGGTGTATTTTGATATTTTGATAAAGCTTTTTAGCTGCATAGTATTGCGGATAACGAGACAAAACTTTCAATTCATGTTTAGAAGTGTCTGGAAACAACACAAAATGGTGGATAATATCTACCAATCGTTGTTGGTTAAGCATACCATGCACAATAGACGTGGCAGTGGCTATACCTGTTAAAGCTTTTTGCTCTTCGCCAGTAATTTTGTTCCAACCGTAGTAAAACTCGTAAGGCGAAAATACCGTACCTGCTTTGTTGTTTACGCCATCGCTAATGATACAAAACACATTGTATTTCATTAACTCCGGAATATCTCTACGATAGCGAACTGTTAATTGCTTATAAGCTTCGTGAATGGTAATCTCTTCTTCAATAGCCGTTTTAAATTCGAAAACTACTACAGGTATGCCGTTAGTGTATAAAATCAAATCTGGAATACGCAGCTCTGTCCCCTGTATTTCTAATTGATTGACAATTTTAAAACTATTGGCTTCAATATTCGCAACATCAATATAACGAATATGTAGATCTTTCTTTGTAGGGTTGTTACGTTTAAAAATCAAACCATCTGCCAATAGCTTACAGATGTATTTGTTAGAATCGTACAAATTAGCCGCTGACTGAAAAGCCAGTTCGTTAACAATACTTTCTAATTCAATTTCTTCTAAATCGGGATAACGCTGTAATAAGAAATTACGCAAATCTTCTTTAAGCAGTATTTCTTGGTTAGTTTTTCTGCTTAAACTTTTTCCATTGATATACTGATAGCCCTCTATTTCCAAAAGGCTAATAAAAGCCTGCTCAAGTTGTGATTCGGTGTATTTCATTAAGATAGTTATCTATCATTTATCAAATCAAATTTAAATTTCGCTAGTGGTTCGTCATTAACAGTCTCTTCATTTAAATCAGTTCCCCACAATATTCGATTAATATCGTTTCTTTTTACATGCAATGCCGAAAAATTAGACCGAATAAACTTGATATAAGCCTTTGAATATATTCGTTTTTTCCATAATATCTCTTCTGCAATATGCTTTTGACTATTATATAATAGTTCTAAATCCACTACTTCATCAAACTCTTTTCTATTAACCTGATTAATTTGACTAGCTATTTTAATACATATGGCTTCTTTATCGTTTTTAAGGTAAAAATTAACTTTTGAAACATCTGTTATTTCGAATATTTTATTCAATGTGATATTATTCTCTCCAATTTCATAAAACGGATTTAATTTATTAATAATTTTAGAGCTTTTGCTTCTGTTGCAAGGCGCACATGAGGGAATAAAATTAAAAAATGAAGTTGCCAAAAAAGGATAAGTAGATTTAGGCAAAATATGGTCCAGGTCATAAAATGTCTTATATTTCTTTATACCTTTCGATAAAGTTAAAGTTCCAGCATAATTGCAATAAAAGCAAGTTTTTAAATTCCATCCTAAATCATTGACAATCTTTGGATATTGAGAATCTCTGTAGTCTTCATATCTAAGTGCTTCAACTACTTTTTTTCCAAATAAAGTAGATACTGAACCTTTAACTCCATCTATTTTAAAGATATTATCGAATTCTTGTTTCTTTTGAGCAAAGTCAGAAGGCTTTAAGTCTAGAAGCTCAATATATTCCTTATAGATTTTAAATAAATAACTCTTTTGAAAAGGACAATTTAATTTCTTATATAACTCGAAAATCTTTTTTTTAGGTAAAACAAATGCGTTGCCGCCAGTTAATCTTTTATCACAAAAAAGATTAACATTTAGGTCTTTAACGGCCTGAATTAAAAATTTATCTATTTTAATCCGTTTCATTTTGCTTAGATTTTAATTCTTTAAGTCTTTGCTCTAAAACTATAATTTCTTCACTAACGCTTCGCGTTTTCTCCATTAATAAATCTTCTAATTTATAACGAATTAGTTCTTCTCCTATAATTCCTATTCTATTCTTTAAATTATTAATGACTTCTTTCGACACATCTGTTTTTATTTTTTCTAGATCTTTAATTAAATCATTAATGTATTTTTGCGCATATGCTCCAATTGCACCATCTTCTAAAAAGAATTCATCTTTGAGTAAATCATAAATATTGGCAGCAAAAGAATTGATATTATCTTGTTCTTTAGATTTTCCATCTTTCAATTTTAAGATATTTTGTGATGGTATATCTGACAGTATAAAGGGAGAATGGGTAACCATTATTATATTGTAATTAATATTTTCTTGCTGAGTAACCTTACTTATTTCATTCAAAATATTTATCAGATTTTTAACATATCTACGTTGATATTCTGGATGTAAGTACAATTCTAATTCATCGAAAATCAAATTAATATTCTTGTACTTAACCAAACCAGTACCTTCACTAATAGACAGTAAATTAAAAATATGATATGCAACTGTTAAAACAGAATTTATCGTATGCTGCTCACCAGAACTTAAAGAAGTATATGAAAACGTAGATAGCTTTTTATTTGACACCAATTCATTTCTTTTATCTTCGTCTTTTTCATTCACTTTTACTACCTGTAAAACATGATTAAAAACAGCTAAGGGTATATCCTCTATCTTTTCTCTACTTTTAAAATATTCGTTCTTGATGTTTACCTTAACCTTTAAACCATTTGTTTCTTTGGTATATATTGAGCTATTTTTAAAATCAATACTATCAAAAATATCAAATTCGAAATAATTTATAGCTTGCTTTAGTTTGAAAGTAATATGACTATTATCGTTTTGCAATTCAGTAATGTATTGACTAAATAAGTAGCCTCTAAATTCCTCACTATCAAATAATTTTTCTACTAATCTCCTTATAGGCTCTACATTGTCTAAAATATTATTCTCCGCAAATACTATATTATTAAGATGTTTTTTGATTTTATTATCTTCAGAATTGTTTACTTCATAAAAAGACATGAACTCCTGCCTAATAGATAACAAATCATCTTTACTTAAGTTGTCATCATTAGCTCCTAGTAATAGGTCTAAGTTTTGCATGATTTGTTCATAAACTATTTGTTTATTAATACTATTCCTAGTATTACTATCTATTTTAGGGTAATCATTTCTGTTAATTAGTATGGCTTCACTTGAACTTTTAAAGCTAAAATCAAAAGGCAGTTTACCAGAAAACAAAAAGCGATATTTCTTATACTTCTTATAGATTTTAGAAATCTTATATAATTTTTTGAAGATATACAAATAGGTTAATGCTTTATAAAAATCTATTTCGTGTATACTATCTTTAAATATGGATGCATAATCTATATCCTTCTCGTTTGTTTCAATTTTAATGTTAAAATAGGAACCTATTGTTTCCAGGCTTAGAAGCTTGTCATAACTATCTTTAAAAAGTAATTTATTGTATTTCTCTATATTTATATTAGACTTAATAAAATCTTCTAGTACATTAAAAGTTTTCTCATGACTATGATTAATTCTAAGAATTTTGTTAATATCAATTTCAAAGTGAATGTGATGAATGTATATATTTTCAATAACTTCTTTTAAACCCAAGACATAAGTATAGAATACCGCTCTTGATTGCATCAACATATATTCCTTATTGATATCAAAATTTCCAAGTTCTTTAAATGGATTGATAACAATAGGTAGCTGATAAGCATCGTTCTTATGAAAGATTAGATCAACCCATGGTATCAAGTTAGCATTTAAACCATAAATTGAATAATTCAAAACATTTGTATAAAAATCAAAGCCATTGTTACTTACGTCTTGATTTCTTTCGATTTCATAAACTATATCCCCACCAATACTTTTTCTAGAATATTTTTTTGTATTTGTATTCTCATTATTAATATGTAATATTTTAATAAGTTCATTATGGCTTTGTAAAATAAGTTCTATATTAATTCTATCCTCTAATACATTTTCATCACCCTTATTTAAATGCTTTTGATTACAAATCAGCGTGGCATAATAAAACAATTCCATTAGACCGCTTTTACCACTTCCATTCTCACCAACTATAGCAGATACATTGATATTTTTGCCGTATAGGTTTGTTGGAACAGTTGAAGTATAGTTTATGCTCTTTATGCTATTGTCATCTGCTAAATCATAAGAATAATCATTATAAAATCGATAAATACAATTTAGCTCAAGGCTTTTTAATAGGTGTGGGGATGTACCGCTTAGTGGGCGAATTGCAAGTAATTTAAAGTTGTTATGGTCCATCAAATGCTTT
The DNA here is from genome assembly GCF_005925345.1 of Pedobacter ureilyticus. Classification (GTDB taxonomy): domain Bacteria; phylum Bacteroidota; class Bacteroidia; order Sphingobacteriales; family Sphingobacteriaceae; genus Pedobacter; species Pedobacter ureilyticus. The sequence continues at coordinate 3,149 of NZ_SSHJ01000031.1, read as the reverse complement.
AAAAATTAGACTCCATGGTTTAATTATTTTCTATGTTCAATGTTATCAAGGTAGTTAGCAAACAATAATCGAAGTTGTATACCTCTTTTTGGTTATTATTTTGAGCTAACCTTTTTACCTCACTACACTTAGAATGACTAATTAAAACTGGTTCTAATTGTAATTCGGTGTATTTCTTTGATTAGCTATTTTAACATAGTTAAGAAATCAATCAATTCTTGTTCAACAACTTCTTGCCATTCTTCTTTAGTCATTGTATTAAAAATCTCAACATTGTGCTTTTTATTAATTCCCTTATCTTTAAAAAACTCTTTTAAATCATCATCATCTTTAAATATTTCTATTTTCTCATCTTTTAAATTAAAATAATATCTCTTTAAAGCTGACGGATGAAAATAATATTCAATATTTGATTTTTTAAGAGAATAAGCACTACCAAAATTGGTGTTAAAATTATCAACGATCTGTTGTTGTAAAATTGGTTTTTTAGGATCTCTTACCTTAAGCCCTTTATCACTATCTAACAGTAGATACAATTCTCTACCATTTTTTTTGAAGTATTCTATATTAATAAAACTTTCAACACTACTACCTCCACAAGGGAGAATTAATACTTTAGACAAATCACTTTCGAGTAAGTGGGTGGCTATTAATTTATAAAATGTTCCATCATCTTGGCCTTCTACAAATAATATTTTTTCAAAATCATCCCTTAAATTAAACGACGGCTTAATACCTAGTTCATCAATTATCTTGAATAGAAACTCTTGTTCATTTCCAATTATAGCATTTTCATAATTAGATTGTTCCAATTTACTACATAAAACGACTCCATCAATATGCGTAGCTCCAGCGAATACTGGTGAATGCGTAGTAGTGACTACTTGGTTATCAATAGATAGTTCTTTTAAAGCATTTAAGAGATCTTGTTGAGCTGTAGGATGTAAAAATGTTTCAGGCTCTTCGATCAAATAAATAATATTATTGCCTTTATTTTTTTGTGCCAAATATCTAAAACGAGCAACCATAAATAACCTACGGTAACCAGTTCCCTTATGTGTCATTGGTATAAATTTTTCATCTCCATTAAATTGAAAAGAGACATCAACACTTTTAATAGCATCTTTCCATGAAACATTAGGAGTGATTTCAATATCCTTTAGATTGGAAGCATACTCTAGCATATATGATTTGAGAATATTTGCTTCTCTTTTCATTTCCGTATTTATCTCTTGTTGAAACACTTGAAATCTTACTTGCTCTCGTGTAAAATATTCTTCAATTTCCGTTACAGATGCAGTTTTAAACTTAGTATCAGCCTCAAGTCCATAGTCAGCTTTAAACATTTCTACGTCAGGAAACAAAGTGGATATTTTCATATCATCCTCTATCCAAATGTTAGCTCTCTCTTCAGCTTTAAAATATTCTTTTATATATTTAATTTTTTCTGCCTTTGAATTTCGCCCCTTACCCTGCACCGGAATTTCAATTCTATTTTTCTCTATAATTGCTGTAATCTCTTCATCTGTTTTGAAATATAGACCTTGAATTTCTTCTTTAACATAATCATTCATCAGAATTAGTTCTTTATTCCATAATTTACTTGGTCCAGCTATTACTCGTTTATAAATTATGGAGTTTTCAAATACTAAATCTTGAATAAATTCTTCAAGGCCATCTGTCTTTTTGACTTTTGATTTTGTTTTAGATTCTAGTAATTCGACAATATTTTCAGATTTTAAGTCAAATTCAAAATCAATAGATTTATTTAAATCATTAAAATCAGTCGAGGTGATTGGAAAACTTTTAATATCTAGAAAAGTAGCGATCGCATTTAATACGATTGTTTTACCAGCATCATTTTTTCCAACTATTGAAGAAAATTTTGCTAAATTTATTTCTCGAGTATTTTTTATTCCTCGATAATTAGTGATTTTAAGTTGAGATATATACATATATTAAATCGTTAATTTAGTTCATAATCATTTGATTCTTCTTGCCTTGTCAAGTCTTTACAGATTATCCATCCTGCTTACCACTAACAAATTCAACTAACTCACTAACAATATCATTAATTAAATCGTCCCGGTGAGCTGACTCAATTAAATTATAAACCTCTATTTGTTTAAAATCAAAGAAAGCATAGTTTTTATCTCTGAATAGAAATTTAAAATCATCATTTTGCTTATTATCCCTATTTACACCAATACTAAAACCCTGCTTATCGTTACATACGTAAAAAGTTTGAGAATTATAATCAAAAGTAAGTGCGGTTACTGTGACAGTTTTTCCAGTTCTATGAGTTAAAGCGGTTATCTTTTCATTATCAATATCCGCAACGCCAACACCAAAGGTATTTTTAATTTTATCTTTTAATAACGAGTAAAACTCGTGTACAACATGCCACTTCACGTGAATGAATTCGTTTTGTAAAACAGCAGCATTTTCAACAAAATCTATGTCGTTTTCGTATATAAATTTATAACCCTCACCTAGATACTTTGCGAAAACTTTTCGTAAATCAATAGCTAAATGTACATCATTTAAAAACTCTCTTCTAGCTTGTATGTATTGCTGTATCGCTTTTTTTAAATCGCTATCTTGTTTAAGTAATTCCAAACAAGCTGTTAACCAGTTTTGAATATCAGAAAGGTGTTCTTTTCTATGAATTAAAGGCTTTACTTCTTCAGGGAATTTATCAAAGTCTTCTGGCGGCTTTCCATTAATAGTTAAATAGACAATGGCTACGACCTCGTTACGCTTATTCTCGTGTGAAGCTATTTTTCTATAATATCTAGGTAGCTGATATCTTAAAAACGGATCGGCTAGTTCAAAACTTTCGGGTTTGTTACTATCATTCGCAAAGATTTTGTTTTCAATAATAATTGCTTGGTCTTTATTATTCCGAATTAAAATATCAATATTATGCTTTTCACCCCTATCAACTTCGTTAGGGTTTACAGTCGCTCCTTCCAAACTAAAATCAGGTAAATTAAATGTTTTTATGAAAAGCTGTAAAAAAGCATTGCCTTGCCAGGGAAATCGCTTTTAACATTTGAAAGACAAGAATAATTGTTATATTTATGATATAAATGACTAAGGTCAAAAAAATGGCCTTTTCAAATCCCGACTATTCATCTCACCAAGTT
>NZ_SSHJ01000030.1 GCF_005925345.1 Pedobacter ureilyticus | reverse complement strand
TGAATATCATCGAAAGGGAAACAGAATCGAAAAGCAGCAAACCACAGAAACGAAAACGGGCTGCTTTGGACGACGAGTTTAGAAGCAAACTCATCGCTGGCTAAAATGTTAAAAGCGATTTCCCTGATGTGATGATGAGATAATATAGAAATGACCGGTATTGCTAATCGGTAGCTGTAGTCCCGCTTTCCGTTACAATCTTTTTGTGTACTCTTTCCGTCATTTCGACTGAAGGGAGAGATCTCACAGTCAGATTTATCAAATTTAAATTGTACAATAAAAAGTATTTCCGCTGCAATCGGGTTTAATAACGAAATACTGTACATCAACTTTGCGACCTCTGCGATAGAAAATTTACCGCGAAGGTTTTTGAAGTTTTCGCAAAGGCAAAAAATGCGAAAAATGAACATTTCAACCTTACAACATTTAAACACTTCCAACATCGTAACAATAAAACAATCCAGCCATACAACATTTTATCTCCCAACGTTCTATTTTAAGCGGTTAAATTTTAACTTCGTATATGCAAGGCAAAAAATATATCCTTTTGGTTTTATTCGTGTTATTTCAAATGGTCGCCAAAGCAGCCTCTATCCTAATTTATATGGATGAAGGCCAGAAAAACCACTTGAAAGCCTACGGAATTGCTTATTGGTGCATCAAGCAACAAACTGAAGTAGATTGGCTACTAAACTACCGCGGTGGTAGTTTTTTGGTTAAACAGGCCAAAGCTATAGAAGATGAACTTAAAATCAGAGGCGTTTCTTACGATGTGATTGCAGACGCAAAAGTAAATGCTATCCTCAACGAAATTAGCGATCCTGCTGTAAACATGGAAATGGTAAAGCTAGAAAAAGCTCCAAAAATTGCTGTATACTCGCCTAAGAGCAAGCTCCCTTGGGACGATGCCGTAACCTTAGTTTTAACCTATGCCGAAATTCCGTATGATGTAATTTATGATGATGAAATACTAAAAGACAAACTCATTACCTACGATTGGCTGCACCTACATCACGAAGATTTTACCGGTCAGTATGGCAGATTTTGGTCGTCTTTTAGAAATACTACTTGGTATCAAGATGATGTAAAATATCAGGAGACTGCTGCTAAACGCAATGGCTTTAATAAAGTATCGCAGATGAAACTAGCTGTTGCTAAACGCATCAAGGAGTTTTGCGCTGGCGGCGGCTTTCTTTTTGCCATGTGTTCTGGCACTGATAGTTTTGACATTGCAATGGCTGCCGAAGGTGTAGATATTTTAGAAAGCATGTTTGATGGCGATGGTATGGATCCAAACGCACAATCGAGACTAGATTACAATAAAGCAGTAGCCTTTGGAAATTTCCATTTGGATATGAACCCTTATAATTACGAATTTTCGGATATTGATGTTACCCAAACCCGCACTGGCTTTAACGAAAGCAATGATTATTTTACTTTATTTGATTTCTCTGCTAAATGGGATTTGGTACCTACCATGCTTACCCAAAACCACGAAAAAGTAGTAAAAGGATTTATGGGACAAACTACCGCATTTCGTAAAAGTTTAGTAAAGCCTAGCGTTACCGTTTTGGGCGAAAATAAGGCTGGAGCCGAAGTGCGCTATCTACATGGAGAAATTGGAAAAGGCCAATTCAGTTTTTACGGAGGCCACGATCCTGAAGATTACCAGCACCAGGTAAACGACCCACCAACGGATTTAAGCTTACACCCTAATTCTCCGGGATACCGATTGATTTTGAATAACGTGTTATTTCCCGCAGCTAAAAAAAAACCACAGAAAACGTAACTCTCCTCTGTCATCCCGACAACGGCGGATCTATTAAAATCTCTATAGATCGTTCGCTGCGCTCAGGATGACAGCATACGCAAAAAAATTCCGAAATCTTTACCTATATTTGCGGCAGTAAAATCAAAATCACCACCGCATGTAGGATCAAATTTCTTTCCATTCATTAAAGACCGCAACGCGAATTGCTTTGCCCATCCATTCATCTTTAAAGAAAGAAATTATGCTTACCCTACAAAATATTAGCTATACTCATCCTAATAAGGAATTATTATTTAATGGCATTAACTTAACCATTAATTTACGCGATAAAATTGCTTTAATTGGAAACAATGGCGCAGGAAAATCAACACTATTAAAAATTATCACGCATGAATTGCAACCCTCAACAGGGAAAGTAGAAGTTAACAACACGTTATACTACGTTCCACAGGTTTTTGGCCAATTTAACCACCTTAATATTGCGCAAGCATTGGGAATTGAAAACAAGCTCTGTGCGTTAAAGGAAATCTTAGCAGGCAACGCTACAGAAGAGAACTTTGCTACACTTAACAACGATTGGACTATAGAGGATAGATGTAGAGAGGCACTGGCATACTGGCAGTTAAAAGGGCTTGATTTCTCACAAGCAATGTCTTCTTTAAGTGGTGGACAAAAAACCAAAGTATTCCTAGCCGGCATTCAAATTCATCAGGCGGAACTCATATTATTGGATGAGCCAAGTAATCACCTAGATATAGCTAGCAGGGACTTGCTGTACCAATGGATACAAAACATCAAAAGCACTTTGCTTATTATTAGTCATGATAGGAAGCTGCTCAATCTCTTAAACACAGTCGGTGAGTTGACCAAAACGGGCATCAACATTTATGGCGGTAATTATAATTTTTATGCAGCGCAAAAACAAATCGAAAACAATGCGTTAAATCAAGATATCCAGAGCAAGGAAAAAGCGTTGCGTAAAGCGAAAGAAAAGGAGCGTGAAACCTTAGAGCGACGACAGAAACAAGATGCCCGTGGTAAAAGGAAACAGGAAAAAGCTGGTGTAGCCCGTATCATGATGAACACGTTACGTAACAGCGCTGAGAATAGTACCGCAAAAACAAAAGATATCCATGCTGAAAAAATTGGAGGCATTACCAATGAGCTGAAAACATTGAGAGCAAATGTTGCCGATATCGATAAAATGAAATTTGGTTTCGATAGTGCCCAACTGCATAAAGGGAAAATATTATTTAAGGCAACAAAGCTCAATTACAGTTATGCCAATAAGTTTCTTTGGAGAAACGATCTAAATGTTCAGATTGATAGTGGTGAACGCATTGCATTAAAAGGAGCCAACGGAGCAGGTAAAACAACCTTGATCAAAATTATTCTAGGAGATTTGAAGTGCTCTGCCGAAAATGTTTATTTGGCTATACCGAATGCCGTTTATATCGACCAAGAATATTCACTAATTGACAACAACTTATCTGTTTACGAACAAGCGCAACGTTACAATATTCATGCCCTGCAAGAACACGAGGTTAAAGTTAGGCTTAACCGTTTTCTGTTTGGTAAAGACAATTGGAATAAATTATGCGCTAGCTTGAGCGGTGGCGAACGAATGCGATTGATGTTGTGTTGCCTAACCGTTAGAAATATTGCACCAGATTTAATTATTTTGGATGAACCTACCAACAACCTCGATATACAAAATATCGAAATCTTAACCGCAGCAATAAACGAATATGAAGGCACTTTAATAGTGGTTTCTCATGACGAGTTTTTCCTTAAACAAATCAATATAGCTAGAGAAATTTCTTTGATGACCGAATAAATTCCAAGATCTAGAACAAAATTGTACGCTTTTGTAAACACCGTGTTACAGTAGCAAAACCTACAATCCGCTTTATAAAAAAACAGTTATAGCAAGCCGTTTAGCCTTATTTTATAGTATTTTTATAATTTTTTGGCACAGTAACTGGCATAGCTTTTGGGAGTAAAGTGTTATCGAAAATGGTTTCGATACAAAATGAAAAATCATGAAAAAGATCATATTATTAGGAAGCGCTCTATTGATGTCGACAACGGTGTTATTTGCACAATCTACCATGAGTGGAAGTGATGCCAGAATTGGAATTAAAGCTGGAGTAAACTTGAGTACAATTAGAGCCAGTGGTTTCGATGGTGCTAAAGCAATTAACGATGCTACAAAACAAAATGTTGGCTACAACTTCACTGTATTCGGCGATTTTGGAGTAGGCAACAATTTCTTTATACAACCCGGTATTTCATTACAAAACAAAGGCACAAAGTTACAAAATACAACAGCGGGCATAACTACTGAAGCAACTGCAAATATTATGGCCATAGAGGTACCAGTAAATGCAGTTTTGAGAATACCAACAGGAAACTCTGGTGCTTTTCACTTAAATGCCGGTCCGTACATTGGGTTTAATGTAGCAGGTAAAGTTAAAACTAAAGTTAGCGGTGGCGCCGCTTCGGGAACTACTGAGGAAGACCTAAAATTTGGTAGTCGTTCTGAAGATGATTTTGCAAGCACAGATTTTGGAGCAAACTTCGGCGTAGGTTATCGTATGGCCAGTGGATTTATGCTTGGTGCAAATTATGGAATGGGCTTAACTAATTTACAACCAAAAGCTGATCGATCTGGGGATAGCAAAGCTACCAATAGGGTTTGGGGCTTTAGTTTAGGCTACTCGTTCTAGTTAAAGAACATTCATTTTATGGCTAGCTTCAAAATTGAAGCTGGCTTTTTTTATTAATTTCCGGTCATCATTTTATACATTTGAATATGGAGATATTATCAATTGAAAATAGCATTGCAGAAATAATTGCAAATGATGTAGTGATAAGAAATGTAGAAGATGGGACAGACTTAATTGGTAATATTTATTATCAAGGCTTTGATAAGGTTATTCTTCATGAGAAAAATATTACACCACAATTCTTCGATTTAAGCACAAAAATAGCTGGAGAAATATTACAAAAGTTCTCCAATTATCGTATCGGCTTGGCAATAGTAGGTAATTTTGAAGTTTATCAAAGCAAAAGCATCAAAGATTTTATCTTCGAAAGCAACAAGCTCGGTAAAATCAATTTTGTAAGTTCGAAAGAAGAAGCAATAAAAGCCTTTTTAAAATAATAAAATTATGCCTCCAATACTAAGAAATATAATTGCAATAATTGCCGGGATTGTATTTGGCAGTTTAGTAAATGGTGCCATTATTATGGTAAGTGGAAATATTATTGCCCCTCCAGCCGGGGTAGACTTAACTACAGAAGAAGGCTTAAAGGCCGGAATGTATTTAATGGAACCAAAACACTTTATCTTCCCTTTTTTAGCACATGCCATAGGCACTTTTGTTGGTGCTTACATTGCCGCTAGAATAGCCACTAAGAAAATTATTTTAGCAATGGTAATTGGCGCTGTCTTTTTAACAGGGGGAATATGGATGATCGTAATTGTTCCCTCTCCTATTTGGTTTACCATTGTAGATTTAGCTGGGGCTTATTTACCAGTAGCCTACTTTGCAGGAAGAATTGCCAAATAGGATTTAGGGTTTAGGGTTTAGGGTTTAGGGTTTAGGGTTTAGGGTTTAGGGAAAATTGCTTTATAGCTTAATTGTTTTTATTGTTTCAAAGTTATCACTAACTTGTTTACCACTTTTTCCAGCACTCAGCACTCAGCACTCAGCACTCAGCAATTCTCAACCTTTAGTCGTAGAAATTCCAAGTAAACCCAAGGGTAAGCAAACGATCTGGCATTGGATAACGGTTAACCGTATAATAACCGCCACTAAACAAACCCTGATTAGCATATTGATATTTAGCAAAAACGTTCGCCCTTCTTAAACCAATTTTTACCCAAGCGTCTACAATGGGCTTTGAGCTAAAAGTAATGTCTCTACCGTTATAAAACTGACTTGCCGCAATCGCGTAAGATTTCGCCAAATAAGTATCATTGTAGAAAATATCTACTCCAATTTGAGTTTTTAGTGTTTTAAAAAAGGTTTGGTCTTTATAAATACTTCCAAAAAGGTAAATTTCTGGAGTAAGCAAAATATCTTGTTGATCGGTTTTTTGGTAAACGCCAAAAGCGGTAACGTGAAAACTGCCGGCGTCTAACTGTTTGCCTATTTTGATTTGCAACAGACTAATTTCTCCATCAAATTGTGTGGGCACAATGGCTTTATCTAAATCGGTAGATGGCACAAAATAAAGGTGATTGCTAATTAGATTATAAGAAGCGCTTGCATCTAACTTTAAAAGGTTATTGAGATAGGCAAAAGTAAAATTGGTAGTTTTAGTTCTAGAGAAATCATTTCTTTTATCCCATTGGTAATGGTTACCATAATACCGGTTAAAAATCTCTTCTGGTGATTTGTTCTGCGTATAAACACTCATCACTATTTTACCAGTCTTTTCATTCAAGGCAAAGTTACTTTTTGCCTCATAAAGATAATCTCCCGCATTACGGCCTTGAAATATCTGTTGCACATCTAAATTAACATCCACTTTGTTACTAAAACGATAACCCAAAGCACCTAATAAGGTAGAGTTTTGCGCATTAAAATTACGGCTGTAGAAGATACTTCCATCGTTTTGCAAAACCTGTTGCTTAAAACTGTAAATATCATTTCTAATCCCTGCATCTACCTTTAATTCGTTTTTAATGGTAGCACTATTTTTTGCACGCAAGAAAAAGCTGTAAATAAACTCGTTCTGTATGTGCTTTACGTTGGTGGTATCATTGGTAAAAACCAAATCGGCAACTGCTACAGATGGAAAAACACCCTCTTCGTCTGCTTCATCTTTTTTAAAACTAAACGAGCTATTAGTATAGGTAAAGGTGTGTGTAATTTTGTTGGTAGGCAAAATATTTTGGGTAGTACTATTTGCAGTGCTATCTATACGACCTACAAAATAACTTTGCCTAATCATAACCGAATTATCTCTATAAAGCTGGCGAGCAGTATTTAATCTCACAGGCTCTGCTTCTTTGGTAATCAAATTATTGCCTTGTTGCGTAAATATGATGCTATCTTTCAAAATAGATCCATTTTCTTGTGCCTTCATGGTATTAAAAACGGCATCTACCCAAATATTGTAACGTTTATTTTTAGTCTGGTACCAAGTAAACAAAGTGCCATTAAGCACATCGCCACGCTGGTGCTTATAAAAACCATTTGCACCAATCCTGTTAAAATTGGCTCCAAAGTTCCAGTTAGGTTTAATGTTCTGCGAATGGATAATTTTTAGCAACTGCACATTATCGCCCGCACTAATGTAAGACAAGCTGGTAAAAGGAGACCGGGCTCGGTAAAACTTGATATCATCGTGGGTAAACTTATACAAATCTAAAGAATGGAAACCCGCATCGAATCCAATGGTTTTGATAGGCTCGAACAACAATGGCGTAGCCGCCAAACCCACCAAACCTGTACCTACTGTAGGCTTACGTGGTTGTGCTATTGGGCTAAAATTCTGTATCCCTGTTAAAGTGGTATCTAAAGGTATCGTCTGTATACTGTCTTTAGTAAGCCTTTTTGTGGTATAACGGATATATTTGGAGGTAAAAACTACCGAATCTTTACCGGCCTGCTCCTTTTTACGCAACGAATCTAGTTCCTTATTGCCAGCAATAGAAGTTTTTAAATCTTGTGCAAAAGCATTGGTAAAACCCACCAAAAAAAAGAAAAGTACAGCTACAAATAATTTCTGCATTATAGAGTGGAGATAAGCTGACTTAAAACTTTGGTCATTTGGGGTTCCGCCTTAGCCGCAGTAGCAATAATTTCTTCTAAGCTTACGGGTTGTAAGTCTTCCGGAAAACCTTCGTCGGTTAAAACAGAAATTGCAAAAACGGGTATACTCATGTGGTTGGCTACAATTACTTCGGGCACAGTGCTCATTCCTACGGCATCGCCACCAATAATACGCAAATACTTATATTCTGCTCTAGTTTCGAGGTTTGGCCCTGTTACCGATACATAAACGCCCTGATGACATGTTATATTTTCATCCTGTGCAATTTTTGAGGCTTTTGCAATTAATTCCTTATTATAAGGCTGGCTCATGTCTGGAAAACGAGGCCCAAAATCTTCATTATTTAACCCTCGCAACGGGCTTTCTGGCTGTAAATTAATGTGATCGTTGATGATCATTAAATCGCCTTTTTTAAATGCTGGATTTAAAGACCCCGCAGCATTAGATACGAAAAGGTATTTGATACCCAACAGTTTCATTGCCCTAATGGGAAAAGTAATTTGCTGCATGCTGTAGCCTTCGTAAAAATGCAAACGGCCTTGCATAGCCACTACTTTTTTGCCTTTTAACATTCCAAAAATCAATTTACCAGAGTGAAACTCTAAAGTAGAAATGGGAAAATTAGGGATACTCGAATACATAATGCTATGCTGCACCTCAATTTCGTTTACCAAGCCCCCTAAGCCAGTTCCAAGAACAATGCCTATTTCTGGTTCAAATTCTCCTATTTTATTTTTAATGTATTTTATCGAATCGTTTAGCGCTTGCAACATAGTCTAATATTTTTTGGTCAAACCTGCATTTGTCGGCTGCGTTAATTTCTGTAGCAATTGGCAGGTAATATATTGGCAAATTTAACAGTAAATCTCTTAATTTATCATCTAATAAACGTTGCCCGTCTTTTTCTGTTGTTAGGATGATTTTTTTCTTTGCCGGATGCCTTTTATAGTCGGTTAGTAGGGCTGCTATTTCTTTCTCTGTAAAACGATGATGATCTGGATATTCGAACGGGTGAATATTTACTTGCTGAGCTGCTAAATACTGCTTTAAAGGCGCTGTATTGGCAATACCTGTTAACAAAAACACTTCTTGCTCTGCTTCTAATCGTATTTCTTCGCCCGTATAAAGATGTTTCAGTTTTTGATACCCAATGCAAGAAAAAGCCAGCTCTTGTTGACTTGTTAGACGAAGCTTATTAGAAATTTCAGCCTTGATTTTATCCGAGATTTTTGATGGCGATTTCGTAATAAGCACCGCCTGTGCTCTTTTTACTCCCGAAAAAGGTTCTCTCAGGTTTCCCGCAGGCATCAACATTTGAAACCTTGTAATTTTGGAGAACTCGAAAAGCAATACATTAAATCCTGCTTGCACTTTACGATGCTGGTAGGCATCATCTAGCAAAATTACCTCGTGCTCATCCTTTAATTTTTGGATACCCTTTACCCTGTCTTCGCAAACCGCAACGGTTACATTTTTGAATTTGCGGTAATACTGTAAAGGCTCATCACCTATGGTTTCGGCCGTTGCGGCATCGTTGGCCAAAACAAAACCTTTAGTCTTCCTACCATAGCCTCTGCTTAATATGGCTACTTTGTATTCGCTTAGTAGCCTCACTAGATATTCTGTAGTGGGAGTTTTGCCCGAGCCGCCTACAGCCAAATTACCCACACAGATAATGGGCATATCGAAACTGGCAGATTGAAAAATACCCCAATCGAAAAACAGATTACGCACATATACCACCAAGGCATAAACCACGTTAAATGGCAATAGTAAAAGGCGTAGGTATTTTAGCATACAATTTATGCAAAACTACTGAATATTTGCCTAATGATAACCAAACGATATTTACAACTTTTATTTGTAAAGTATAAGTTTGGGTGTTTAGTAACTTAAATGCTTTTTGATTATCATTGAACTTTAAACTTGAATGTTGAATGACTACAAACAAACGCCTTAAGGTTGGGCAAGGACAAATCAGTGGGTACTTATCTATTTTTTTAGCAGTTTTAGTACTGTTGGCCGTATTCTGCTTTAGGTATCCAGAGCAATTAACCACACCAGAATTTAGAGAAGTTTATACCAAAAGCATTGCCGAAGCTTTGATGATTTTTGGGGTAATTGCCTCATTTTTCTTTGCCGCATTAAGTTTATTACTAAGCAAAAAAATAAAACTGGCTTTAATAGGTACGTCTATTACCGGATTAGCAATTGTGCTAGGTGCCCTTACCTTAAACGGCAGAGATGTAGTGAAAACAGATTGGCATTTTGGTTTAGATTGGATGATACTAGACTTGCTTTTGATGGTGGCTATCTTTGTACCCTTAGAATTGTTTTTCCCAAAAAACAAATCGCAAACCAAGTTTCACGAAGAGTGGCGTACCGATTTAACCTATTTTGTGATTAGCCATTTATTTATCCAATTTTTTGGTATCGTTACACAAAAACCTGCGGTTTTATTTTTTGGCTGGATTGGTTTAGAAAACCTGCACGCTTGGGTACAAGGTTTGCCATTTATTGTAGCGTTATTTTTGGCTTTCTTCACAACTGATTTGTTCCAATATTGGGCACACAGAACTTTCCACAGCCGGGTATATTTGTGGCGTTTTCATTCCATTCACCACTCTACACAAAACATGGATTGGCTAGCTGGTAGCAGAACGCACTTTATCGATATCTTTTTTACCAGAGCGATGACTTTTATTCCACTTTATATTTTAGGTTTTTCGGCTACGGTGTTTAATGTTTACATTGTTTTTATTGCTATCCATGCGGTATTAATCCATGCCAACACCCGCATCAACTTTGGCTTTATTAAATACATTTTTACTACGCCACAATACCACCATTGGCACCATTGCGAAGACCCCAAATATTACGGCCACAACTTTGCATCAATTTTCCCTTTTATTGATATAATGTTTGGCACTTATTATTTGCCAGATAAGAAATGGCCAGCAGGAACGGGGGTGCACGAAGCTTCTTATCCAAAAGGGTTCATTAAACAATCTATCTACCCGTTTACCAAAAGTCCGTTCGATACTGATTTGAATATGGATGAGCGAAGTGAGCGGTAGCTACAGCATAAAGTTGATTAGTGCGCCCTATAATTGCGTTATCTTGCTGTTCGACATTTGTAATGTCGAACTACTTATCTGGGAATTCTAATTCACGTCTACGCAATTATAGCATTTGTTTTGCTTACTGTTCGGATTAAAAATTAGACGTGTTCGAAACATTAAATTATTGTGCAATAAAAATGAAATAATATCACCGCTCTGCGGTTTTCTTATTACCTCTATTCATATTGCCAGCATAATTTCAGTCCTACGGACTTTATGTTGGCAGGTTTCGAACACACTCGCTGTTCGACATTTGTAATGCCGAACTACCTATCGGGGAATTTCTAATTCCCACTTATACAACCAAATCTTTTGCTTTGCTTATTGTTCGGATTAAAAATCCTATGATAAGACTTCGGAGTTACAAACTCCGAAGAGCTCAGTATGTACACACAAATAGGCGAGAAAGACTTAACAGGGATATTTAGCACTTTAGATAAAGTTAAATGGAAAATCGAATGGCGTTTTTTCGGTAGTATTCTCTTAAATCGGACTCAAGAAACGCAAGCTCATTTTTTTTTTAAAAACCCTGCTTAAATCATAGCTAAACCAAGTATTTTTTAATTTTAAAGGTAGAGGATATTGCTTATATTTGAGAGTTACCAGCAAGTGTATGGAACCGACAGAAACTAAATATAGTAGGGACTTTTTAGAACAAGTACATAAAAGTTGTTCTTCACATAAAGACGAAATTCTCGCCAGTAATTTGTGTGGTTGTTTTTATTGTGAACAGACATTTCAACCTAAAGAAATTGAAGATTGGATTGAAGAAAACATTGCTAACGGTGAAACCGCAATTTGTCCGAAATGTGGAATAGACTCTGTTCTAAGTTCTAAATTTCCAATCTCAGACAAACTATTTTTAAGTGAAATGAATAAACTTTGGTTTTGATTTATGAAGACACGAATAATGTATATTGAAAATAAGAGTGATAAACTTCTTGCTGTTCGACATTTGTAATGTCGAACTACCTATCGGGGAATTTCTAATTCCCACCTATCATTTTTCGGGTAAGCCTTCGGAGTTAAAAACTCCGAAGGTCACACTATAAAAGACAAAATCTTCAGCCTTAAACTTCCGCTTTTTCAATCTTTGGCGGCATCAGTTTATAAACCACTGGCGTAATAATTCTCGACAACAAAGTTGAGCTAATTAAACCGCCAATCATTACAATGGCCAAAGGCGAAATTAAAGGATTACTAGACAGTGCAATTGGCAGTAAACCTCCAATTGCAGTTAACGAAGTAAGGATGATCGGCAAGAAACGAACCTCTCCAGCCTCTTCAATAGCTTCGTTAAGCTCCTTTCCCTCTGCTCGTAACTGATTGGTAAAATCAACCAAAAGAATGGTATTTTTAACCTCAATACCTGCCAAAGCCACAATACCAATAGTTGCCACAAACGATAACGAATTACCAGTAACCAGCAAAGCCAACACGGCTCCAACAATCCCTAATGGAATTACGGAAAGCACAATCAGCGTACTTTTGAAAGTTTTAAACTCTAACACCAACACCGCAACAAACATGAACAAGGTTACCAAAATAATACTACCAAAACCTCCAAAAGATTGGTTCCGACTTTCTACCTCGCCGCCCATTTCGAAATGATAACCAGCCGGCAGTTTCATTTTGGCCATTTGTGTTTCTACATCTTGAATTACCTTATCGTTTAAATAACCTTTCTGCACAAATGAATTTACCGAAATGGTACGTACCTTATTTTGGTGATTGATACTTAAAGCCGAAGTTTCGAGCTTTAAACTAGCCAATTGAGACAGCGGAATAGCAGTTCCCTGCACATTGTTTACATATAAATTATCAAACACATTTAAGTTCGGGTTCGAAGCGTATTTGGTAGTTAGCAAGATATTATAATCATCGCCACTAGATTTTGGATTAAGAAATTTACCTACTTCAAAACCAGCAATGGCCATTCTTACCGTACGGTCTATGTTTACCATCGGCACACCCAAAGCCAAAGCTTTCTCTTTATTGATCTCTACCTTGATATCCGATTTCAGGTTTTTAAGTGGGTTATTGGTATAGATAGTTCCTTCCGTTTTTAGCAACATATTTTCTACCTTACCCGCCAGTTTTCTCAGTGTATCTAAGTTTTCTCCAAACACACGAACCTCTACCGGAGAAATAATCGGCTGGCCTTGTTCAAAATCCTTTACCTCTACTTTTGCCCCTAAATACGGCGACCATTTTGCCCGCAGCTTTTCAATCAGTTCTACTTTTTTATCGGCTCTTACATCTTCGTGCAGTAGCACAAAAATCTCGGCAAAATCGGTACGTTCGTTGGTTTGCAGTAAATTATAGTAGATCCGAGGATTTCCCTTGCCAACGTTAGAAGCAAAATATTTTACTTCAGGTATCTCTTTAATTTCTTTCTCAATCTGTTTTGTAATAGAATCGGTGTATTTTAAATTAGATTGCAATGGTGTAGAAACTGCAATAATAAACTGCGGTTTTTCTGAAGCGGGGAACAAGCTAAAACCGATAACGGGAATAAGCGCCAACGAGCCTACAAACACTGCAACCCCAACAAAAATAGTTAACCAGGGTTTATGCAAGGCCTTATCCAATACTTTGGCGTAAGAACCGTGAATGATCTTCTGTAACGTTCTTAAAAAGATATTTCCATGCACATCTGCATGTGGTTTCAAAATTTTACTCGATAAAAATGGCACCACCGTTAACGCCACCAACATAGAAGCAATTACCGAACAAATTACAGCAACAGGTAAACTTCTAATAAACTCTCCCGAAGCTTCGGGCATAAACATGAGTGGCATAAAGGCAATCACTAATGCGGCTGTACAACCCATTACCGCTAAGCCAATTTGCTTGGTTGCCATCAACGTTGCCGTTAAACGGTTATGGCCATCACGCATCCAACGTTCAATGTTTTCTACTACTACAATGCTATCATCAACCAATAAACCTAGCGAAACAACTAAGCCTACAATACTGAGCTGGTTTAAACTGAAACCCAAAAGATTAATCAAGATAATACCGATAGCTAACGACAATGGAATAGAAACCATCACCACTAATGACGCCCTTGTGCCTAAAGGCAATAAAGTGATCAACACCAAACAAATGGCAATGCCAAAATCTATCCCTAAGCCTCCCAAACGATTGTTTACATTATCGGCCTGGTCAAACATCACTTGTTGGTCTATATTGCTTGGCAACGTTTTTTTAAAGGCACTTAAAACTGGCAAATAAGCCTCTTGCGTTTGCGTAATGTTGCCACCAACTTTTTGCGCAGCTACTACAAACACCGTTCTAAAACCGTTTAAGCGTGTAATGTGTTTATCTTGCGAATAATCGAAATACACTTTGGCCACGTCCTTAAGCGTAGTATTTTTACCGCCGCTGCTGGCTACAATGGTATTTTTAATTTCATCAATACTTTGATAGTTACCACTTGTTTTAACATTGAAAGATTTAGTACCCGCATCAATACTTCCCCCCGGGATATTAGCCACCTCGCTCTGTATCGCATTAGCAATTTGCGTAACCGGAATGCGCAACAATGCCAATTTCTCCAAATCCAAATCAACCTTAACCAACTGGTCTGGCAGTCCAACTATCTCCACATTTTTTAGAGACGGAATTTTCTCTAACTGATCTTGAAGTTCTTCGGCGGCAGTTTTGAGCTTATCTCTAGATGCGTTTTCAGAAACCAGCGCTACTTGCAATATATTTACATCAGAAGGCGATATCTTTTGCACATCCATCGCATAAATCTCCTGTGGCAAATTAGGGCGTTCACTATTAATTTCCCTTACCAGCTCCTGATATTTATCGTCTACGTTTACGCCGTACTTATACTCTACAATGGCTACCATCAAGCCATCTCTAATGGTTGTTTTAATGGTTTTGATATCGTCTAACCCATAAATACGTTTTTCGAGTGGCTTAACCACCAGCTCTTCCATATCTTTAGGACTAGCACCAGGATAAACCACCACTACCGGAAAGTTCGGAGGGTTCATATCCGGATCTTCTGCCCTTGGCATATTTAAAATAGTAGTGATACCCAAAGCCATTACCATTAATACCATAATTAAGGTAAACTGATAATTTTTTACTGCGTAGTCTGATATTTTCATTCCAATTCTGTTCGAATTTTATTTATTTTTTGAAAAGCAATTTTCTGCTTCCATCGTTTCCTTTAGTCCTGCTGTTCGCTATAATCTTTTTGCTTTCTTCTGTCGTCATTTCGAACGTTAGAGAGAAATCTGGTCGTTATTGCTTCTAGTTAACAGATTTCTCCTCATTCTTCGTAGAAATGACGCTACAAAAAGTATTACCACTACCATCAGGTTTATTTAACAAAAACCTGTACAACACACTTAACAACTCCCCTCCCCCTATCCCTCCGAAGTATCGGAGCAAGCTCTTCAAAGGGAGACACATAGTG
Organism: Pedobacter ureilyticus; assembly: GCF_005925345.1. GTDB lineage: Bacteria > Bacteroidota > Bacteroidia > Sphingobacteriales > Sphingobacteriaceae > Pedobacter > Pedobacter ureilyticus. The sequence continues at coordinate 29,561 of NZ_SSHJ01000030.1, read as the reverse complement.
CATAAGGCAACTTGCATATCTGCTCAATGCTAATTCTCTCCCCTCAGGGGAGAGATGCCGAAGGCAGAGAGGGGCCTGGGGCTTCTACTTCACCACCCTAATCTTCGAGCCATCAGTTAAATAAGCACTACCAGATATAATTACAGCACTTGCATCTTCTAATCCGCCGGTTACCGAAATTTTTTCTTTCTGTATGGCTCCCAACTGCACTTTTACTTTTTTAGCCGTGCGGTTGTCATTGGTTATAAAAACATAGCCTTCATTTTCGCCTCCGTCTAAAAGTGCATCATAAGGGATGGTAAACGAGCGCTGTTTTTTAGATGGGAATATCCTTGCCTTGCCAAACAACCCTGCAGCCAAACCTTTAACCTTACCATCACTCAAAGCCAGTTCTACACCCAAAGTACCACTCTGCGGGTCGATACTTTCTGCTTTTCTACTCACTTTTGCTTGCAAAACTTGTCCAGATAAAGCTTCTGAACTAATCGTAGCTCTATCGCCCACTTTCAAAACCGACCATTGCTTATCACTTAAACCTACTTTCAAAATCCAGTTACCATCACTAGCGCCATTAATTTGAAGCACAGGTGTTCCAGGCCCAACAATTTGTCCATCGTTAGCTAATTTTCTAAGCACATAACCGTTTTTGGTAGCTCGTATAGCTGTATATCCTTCATTAAATTTTGCAGATTGGATTTGCTGTTTAGCTACATCTAAAGCGGTTTTTGCATTTTGCAATTGCTCTAAAGTGGCCACGCTATCTTTAAAAAGCTTGTTTGCTCTATCGTAATCGCGTTGTGCCTTCTGCAAAGAAAGCTGTACTTGTGCCACTTGCGAACCAATTTCCGTAGGATTTACCGAAGCCAACAGCTGTCCTTTAGCAATTTGGTCTCCCTCCTTCACATAAATCCGATTAATTACCCCTCCGTTTTTGAAAGACAACATCGTTTCATCGTTAGTTGTAAAATATCCGGATGTGATGATTTCCATATCGGCATCTTCTTCAACCAGCGAAACGATTTTAACTGGGATAGTATCTTGCTGAATAATTGCCTTCTCTTTTTGATCTCCGCTTTTACAAGCAAACAACAGCGAGAAAATAGCGTATAAAATAATAAGCGTAATATTTTTCATTTTTATTGAATTACATAAGATGCCGTTTCGCGTTCCATATTAGCCATAGCCGTAAGCACCTTATAAAGGTTTATGTTTACTAAAATTTTGCTTGAGGTATATTGATTTCTAGCATCAATAGTTTCTACAAATGAATTTGCTCCCGCTAAATAACCTCTTTCAATCAATCTCAAATAAGTAGCTGCTGCCTCAAACTGTTTTTGCGATGATTGATAAGTTTGATAAGCCGAACGTAAATTATTTTGCGAAACCTTGGCCGACAAACTTAGCTGTTGCGCCACTAAATTGGAGTTCAGCTCTGCATTTCTCAGGTCAAGGTTGCTTTCTTTCAGTTTGTTGCTGTTTCTGTTTCCCGAGAATATTGGAATTTCTAACTGCAAACCCAGCATATAATACCTCGTATTTGCATTAAAATGAAATCCTTCAGACTGCGTACCCACATCCAAAAAAGCACCCAGTTTAGGAACCGCAAACTGGCTATTCATCTTCTGTACGTTCTTGTTAATTCCTTCAACCTGTCCTAATACTTTTAACTCTTCTCTTTGATTGGTCATATTTAACCCAGCTAACAGTCCTTCTACTTTTGCCAACTCAGTTTGATCATTAGTATCCGATAAAATCAGATCGTTTGGATTTCTATTTAGAAGGAAATTAAAGTATAAGCGAGCATTGTCAACTTTTTGCTGTGCATCTAACAAGGTAGCGTTTGCGTTTTCTACTTCGCTTTGCGAACGCAACACATAAGCCGGCAAACCTTTTCCATTTTCTAAAAGTTTTTCATTTACCCTAAGGCCCTCTTTAGCTAGTTGTAAACCAGATTTATAGATATCTACCGCAGCAAGCGCATTCAAATAATTATAATAAGCGGTTTTAATTTCTTTTACCAAATCGCGTTTGTAAATCTGTACTTCATACTCTTTTAACACCACCTGTTGTTGCGCAATGCGTTTGTTATAAATGATATCGGTATTGATGATAGGAACCGTGGTGCGCAATTTGGCATCGTGAAAGTTCTTAGGCAAAAAGTTAATCGTCTGGTTTTCTAGCATAGGAAAGTTAGTGCTTCCGGTAATTTGGTTCAAAGTGCTGTAAACCGGGTTCATCAAATCGCCCAATGGCAACGGAATATTACGGCCACCATCTGCAGTTTGGTATGCCCCTTGCAATGCAACAGTTGGCAAAAACAAGCCCTTTGCAGTTTTTAAAGCATACTGTGCCTTCTCTAGCGATACATTTTTTTGCTGTAAAACAATGTTATTTTTAAAGGCAGTATCAACGTAAGCTTTTAGAATATCCTGTGCATTAGCTGCCGAAAAACAAAACAGCGTGAACAGCAGAACAAAGCAAAATTTATTTCTTAAAATTAACACTGTTAACATATCATTTCATTTTATCCAACATCATTACAAAGGTCTCAAAAGCTTCTTCCAAGAGATCGCTATCTTGTGCCACATGCAAGTGCGCACCTGCCACGTGATCTAAGTGGCCCTGCAATTTCAAACTACATAAACCGTGTACCAAAGCCCAAACATTTAGCGCCACATTATTTTCGTTTAAACCTTTAAAGTAACCCTCACTTTTACAATCCAAAACCGTTTGCTGCAAAGCACCAAAAGCAAGCTCTCCTTCTTCCCACTCGCAAGTTGCCTTCTCCGCTATAAAATCCATTGGCTCTTTCATAATAAACATAAGCTGATAAAAATCAGTATTTTGCATGGCGAAATTTAGGTAAACCTTACCCATTGCCTTTAACCTTTCAAATCCAGAACTTACATGCTGCAACACCACAAACTGTTGCCCCAGCAGCTTAAAACCCTCTTTATGTAAGGTATAAGCTATATCTCCTTTATCTTTATAGTAGAGGTAAATGGTAGTTGGACTAAGATTAATTTCGGCAGCAATTTTTCTAATTGAAGTAGCCTCAAACCCATGTTTTAAGAACAAATCCTTAGCGGCCTCTAAAATTCGCAGTCTTACACTTTCTATCTGTTTGCTATCTTTCTCTTTTCTTCCCATATCATTTAAACCTTACAAATATAATTAACGGTGTTAATTAAAAAAATATTTTTGAAAATAAAAAAGGGATGTTCAAAAGAACATCCCTTCTTACCTGTTTTAGACCAGCTTTAGTTTTTCATAATTTTTTTAGATACGTTTCCGCTATCTTTAATAATTTGAAGAATGTAAGCCCCTGTTGCTACACTGGCTACATCTAGTTCTATAGGCTGAATACCATCTCCGGTTTTCATTTTCACTACTTTCCCGGTTAAATCTGTCAATAAAAGCTTAACGTTCTCTTTGCTTACCGAACCCACAGCTACGTACAGTTTGTTGGTTACTGGGTTTGGATAAGCCACTACCGAGAGCGAATTATCTAATCCTTTTACAAATTTAACCAAGTCCGAATATGTTGTTTTATCGCCGTTAAGATCTAGCTGCACCAAACGATAATAAGCAGATTGTTTAAAGCTAACATCTAGAAACTCGTAATTAGCAGCAGAATTAGCGGTACCTTGCCCGGCTTTGCCGCCCACCACAAAGAAGTTTTTACCATCAAAGCTTTTTTCAATTTCAAATTTTGCATTGTTTTTTTCTTCTGATGTACTCCATTTTACTAAAGCACCGCCTGTGGTAGCTTGAGCGGTAAACGAAGTAAGTTTTATTGGCAGCACAGCAAGTGGAGTTTTTGCTAAAGTAAACACGCCAAAATCAGTATTTTGAGCACTAGTAATGGTAGCAAAGTTAGCGCTTACATTATTAGCCGAATTTCCCGCATCTACCCAAGCGTTTGTCCCGCTATCGAACCTCGCTACCGTTGCAATAGCCGCATCGAAGCTGGTAAAACCAGAGTTGGCAAAATCGAAAGTAGCCAATCCTATTTTGGCATTTCCGGAGCCACTAAGCCTATTAACTACCCAATATTCCTTGTTATGTATTAAACCAAGCACCAATGGATCAAAACTAGTGGTATTGCTGTAAGCGCTAGGAAAATACTCGAATTCAAAATCTGAAGTAGCGCTTAAATCAAGTACACCAACAGCGGTAGACACCATCCCTTTTCCAATAACTAAGGTAATAGTAGATGAAGAACCCATATTTAGCACCTTAACTTTGCCATTTACGAAGTTCTGTGGCTGATTAGGATCAAAAGCAATGGTCTCAGCAGCGTTTAAAGTTAATGCTGCTGGAGCATTAATTTTTCCCAGTGTCAGTAAGAAATCCCCTGTTACCTTTGCAGCCTGGCTAAAAGTTACTTCCTTAGCTAAGGCATTTAACGTTAAATTATCAAATGTAATTTCGCCAGTGGTATAATTATCAATAGCAAATGTGTGTGCTTTGGTAATGGTTTGGTTACCCAAGTTGCCGTAAACTGCTGCATCATTTTTTAATGCAAGCGTGAAATCATCTGGCACTACTGTTAATGCATTTGGCAAATCGGCCACGGTAGCAATAAAAGCTTTTTGAGGCTGAATATTCACATAACCCGTTAACGGATCATCAATCCCATCGGCTATTTTGCCCTTCACAGCCACCAAATCATCAAAGCTGGTAGAAGTACCCGTATTAACGGTACCGAAAACATTATAAGAGGCATCTACATCCCCATTAAATGGAAAAATATTGGTAGTATTGACACCTGTCTGTGCCACGTCGTAAAGTGTAGCCATTGTTGGGTTTCCTGTATCACCACCAGCAGGCGTAGCATCTAAGCTAATGTACGTACCTAAAGTTGCCGCAAACGTATTCTTATCAGCATCCGAGCCTCCTACTCTCGCATTAATTAAAGGCTTAACCGAGGCAGAACCATTATGATTAAAGAAAGTGATACCAGTACCACCAGTACCGTTTAATGTATTTGAGGTTATGGTTAAATTTTGCGAAACCGCTGCACTTTGAGCGCCGCTAGTGCCTTCTTTACTAGAAAACACGATAGAATTAAATGTATTGGCACCTGCTATTGGCGTTAAAGTATTACCTTTTACCGTTACATTATTTGATCTTTGGATAAAAATTCCAATGTTGGCATATCTCGTAATGGTATTGTTTGCCACTTCGATATTGGCATTAACGGTTCTACTTCCCTTTACCTCTAGCATACGTACAATGTTAGCGGCTTGTGCTAAATCAACAATATTATAGCCAATGTTATTATTATTGATTTTATGATTACCTACTTCGGCACCCACTACAGAAACTAGACCAAAAGGCACATCGTTAAACGAAAACTCAAAATCGTTACCTGCGCCGCCGCCAAGCTCGCCACCTTGTAAAGCGTATAGCGCCGTAATCGTATTTTTATCAGCACCAACACCTCCAATTTTACCATAAGTGTTAAATGCGTAAATACCCCTGCCAAAAAGCTCTGGCGCCGATGTGTTGCTATAAGTAATTGTGTTACGAACCACGTTTACCGAATTATTTACCACACCGCCAACAACACCAGCCGAACCTCTGCCCAACTTCATTCCAAAGCTTGTCCAAACCACACCCGTTGCCTGAACCTTTGTTCCTTTAAAAATATTATCTGCAACAGTAAGGTTGTTGAAATTATCAGTAGAAGTACTACTAATACCAATCATAGCATTTAGATCTTGCGCAATTTGCAGCTCCAAATTTTTCACAGTTACATTGGGCGCATCAATCTCTATCAGCGCTTTATTGGTTGCATTGCCCGTGCCATTTAAAATAGGCTTAACTATCAAATCGTTGTTATTTCCTTGCAGGGTAATCCCTTTGGTAATTTTTACGGCATCCGTTAATGTGTAAGTGCCTTCGTCTACATTAATCACATCCCCGTTTTGGGTATCGGCATCATCTATAGCGGCTTGGATAGTTGCAAAACCTTCGCCACTTGTTAAGTTTTTAATTGGAAAATAATAATTGATTTTTCCAATATTCACGTCATCAAGTTGATCAAAAATTTGTGCGTCAAGCAATGTCCTCTGCGCTTGGTCCAACGAAGCCACAGTTCTCAATTGCCCATCGATGTAGAAACTATTCTGATCTGCACGAATGTCAGTTGTCCAATAACCTGTGGTAGTAGCGCTGATATTTGAGCCATACTCTGGATAACCTGCCAAAGCAACGTTGCCACCATCTTTTGTGAGGTTACCATTATTATTATCTACGTAAAGGTATTGATTGATATTGTTGTTAAATAAATTAGGCTTAGCAACCGCACCAATGGTAAAAGCACCAAACTGCGGAGACGCATTATCGTGATTATAAAACGCAATACCTTTCGCATTTACCGAACCAGCAACTCCATTAAAAGTGTTCCCTACAATATTGGCCGAGTTGGGCAATTTTGTATTATTTGATGATGCGATGGTTTTGGTATTGATAGATAGGATTTGGAAATAATCGCTGGCATTTTTTACCGGTGTAAAAGTATTTCCTTCTACATCAATATTTTGAAAATTTTCTAAACTCATTAACCAATAATGATTTTGAACCTGGTTGTTTTTGAAAACAAAAGGTTTATTGGCATTATTGTTTTTAAATCTTACCAATGCAAAAGTTGGAAAGCCACCTAGCAGATAATTAAAATTGTTATCCTCTATCAAAGCACCCGCAAATGGAGCATTTGGCTCAGAAAACTCTATACCACCTCCATTAAAAGTGTTATTTCTAAGAATACTCTGACCTACCGTAGTTTGAAAGCGATTGGTTACATCGTGATTAATGGCGACGGTGGTGTTGTTTTCTACCAAAACATTGTAATTATCTACGGCTAACGCAGCCCTAAAAGCCGCTACGTTTGCTGGCGTTGGGTCTGGTGTGTAAGAAACCGTATTACCTTGAAAGGTAATTAAACCCGATGGATTAGACGCATTGGTAACCCCTGGAATAGAACGTCCAGAAATATTAATGCCCACTGCATTACGATCGGTATACCCAGCTGCGCTGCTAACCGTAGATCTAGTTGCTAAAATATTATTACCTATAATAGACAAGCCCGCTACATCTCCATGACTAATAATTGCCGACCAAATTTTAGTAAGATCAACATCCATGGTTAAGTTGGTAATGGTAACATTTTGTGCTGCTATTTTAAAGAGCGCCGGTGTAACCGAACCAGATGAAATAGCCGCACCAGTATACTTGATTATCCTAGTTGCTTTATCTACACCGTCAATAGTTAATGACTTGTCTACAACCACCAATTCATCAAAAGTATGCGCCGATGGCTGAAGCGTATTTCCAGCACTTGCATATTCTACAGCCAAATTAAGCGTGGCATAATTTGTATTGCTAGTGCTATTGAAAACAAATTGCGCATCATTAAAGTAGGTGTTCGCAGCAAATTCATCTCTAGCATCTACCGTATTTGCAGAAAATGTATTGTTCTCAACGATTATAGCACTAGAAAAGGGCGAATTACCCCTGTTGAAATAATTACTGCCAGCTGCTGCCTGGTCAGCGTCTCCATTGTTATTCTTTACATAGTTTGAAGAGTTACCCGACTGCCTTTGGACACCTACGTCACAATTATTGATGGTATTATTTTTAATCGTCATCCTTACTCCTTCGGCAACCACCCCATAACCCTCACCAATGGCATCTGGTTGCTGAAAACCTGAAATCGTATTCCCCTTTACCACCACGCCAGAAGGCACGTCAATATATCCTGCAGGGTTTCCAGCAGTGAAAGATCTTCTAAAGATTGCGATACCGGCTAAATCTCTACGCTCTAAAAGCGGACCGATTGTAATATCGCCAGTTCTAGTAATTGTATTGTCTTTTACAATAATACTCCCGTCAGCAGCTTCATCATCTATACCACTACCTGCCGGGTTTTTGATTTCGATCCCATATCTTTTTGCTATGGTAATGTCGTTGTTGGCAATGATATTTGGACCTGCGCCACCTTTCATACCCAAAACACCGATAGCACTATCGCCACCTGTTCCAGCAATCAAGGTGTTGTTAGAAATATTAACACCAGAGGAGGTACCGTCATTCAAATCAATTCCGCAACAAGCGGTAAATACTACATAATTATTGGTAATGGTAACACCTGCTTTATAATTATCCCAAATGGCAATACCTCTTGCAGATGCGCCAGGGCCATTATTCTGTACCGCACAACCTGTTATGGTAACATTGGTAACATTTCCAGATACAAATATACCTCCTCTACCACTAGCACCTGTACAGTTTCCGTTTACCTGTAAATCTTGAAGAATTAAATTACTTGAGTTTGCCGGAGCAAAAAAACCCTCCATAGTATGTCCAACAATAGCGATACTCTTAATTGCGACATTGGTGCGAACTCCACTTAGCTGAATACCTCTTGAGCCTGCACCACCCGAAATAACAGTATGAGATGCCGGATTAGGAACAGCAGGAACTATATTGCCATTTGCGCCAGAACCAGCTCCCTGCAAAGTAATATTATCTTTATTGATGGTAACGTTTTCTGCGTAAGTGCCGGGGTCTATAAAAACTGTTTGCCCGCTACTAGCTGCATCAACTCCCGCTTGTATGGTTTTTTTAGGATCACCCGAGGCACCCGTATTAGAATCATTGCCCGATGGAGACACGAATATTTGTGCCATACTTGCCGATGAGCACAAAAGCAAAGCAGCAAACAAAACTAGCCGCATTTGTTTAGTAAACGCAGATTGCACTGCAAATAACAGACTAACAAATAGCATAGGTAGTGCTTTGTGTAGAGTTTTTTTCATAATTGAATTTGGTTTTAAAGAACTTGCATTCCAAAAAGGAGTAGATAAATATATAAACTTTTATAATAAAAAAGCAATAATTACGTTTTTATCTCTTTTTCAAACTGATAGGCTCGCCAATATCCATAAAAAACATCACTATTATAAACCCAGTATACAAACATAGCGATACAGTATACGCAAGACTTTTAAGAGTTTAGCAAACAAGATTTTTAGCTAGCACAAGGTAACTGTTCAAAATTATTTTGATATACCGAGATATTGGTATTTAGATTTTTATAATACAGGTTTTTAAATTAACAACCAATGCTTTGTTAAGCGATAAAATTAAAGACCTATATTTGTATCCTTAACTACTTATTATGCTTAAAGGATTTTTTAATGTTCCCGCCCCAGTTAATGAGCCCATTTATGGTTATGCCCCTGGAAGCAAGGAAAGAGAACTACTAAAAGCGGCTTTAGCCGAAGGGAGATCTAAGGTAATTGACATCCCGATGTATATTGGAAATGAGAAAGTTTTTACCGAAGACAAAGGTAAAGTTACCCCACCACATGACCACCAGCACTTATTGGCCACCTACAGTAAGGGCACCAAAGCCCATGTAAGCCAAGCTATAGACGCTGCTTTAGCTGCAAAAGCAAATTGGGAAAATTTAGCTTGGGAACAAAGAGCTGCAATTTTCTTAAAAGCAGCAGACCTCATTGCTGGCCCTTACCGATATAAACTAAATGCGGCAACCATGCTTGGGCAAAGTAAAAATGCTTATCAAGCAGAAATTGACTCTGCCTGCGAACTGATAGATTTCTTGCGTTTCAATGTCAGCTACATGACAGAAATCTATAAGCAGCAACCACCAGTATCGCCTAGAGGCAGTTGGAATAGAGTAGAACAACGACCACTAGAAGGTTTTGTATTTGCGCTAACTCCTTTCAATTTTACAGCCATTGCCGGCAACCTACCGTCATGTGTGGCTATGATGGGCAACGTGGTAGTTTGGAAACCTGCCAACACACAGATTTACGCAGCAAACGTGATTATGGAAGTTTTTCGCGAAGCTGGGCTGCCAGACGGCGTAATTAACTTAATTTATGTTTCTGGACCAGATGCAGCAGACGTAATATTTGCACATCCTGATTTTGCTGGCATCCATTTTACTGGCTCTACAGGCGTATTTCAAGATATCTGGAAAACTATTGGAAACAATATCCACAAGTACAAAACCTATCCCCGCATTGTGGGCGAAACTGGCGGTAAAGATTTCATCTTGGTTCATGGCTCTGCAGATGCGCAAGTTTCTAGCACAGCAATTTTAAGAGGGGCTTTTGAATATCAAGGGCAAAAATGCTCGGCCGCCTCTAGGGTTTATATCGCCAAAAGCAAATGGGCTGAAACTAAAGAGCTGCTTTTAAGAGATCTGGCTACGTTAAAAATGGGCCCTACCGAAGATTTTAGCAATTTTATCAATGCCGTAATTGACGAAAAATCTTTTGATAAATTGGCAAAATACATTGATCAAGCTAAAAAAGATAAAGGCGTAGAAATTATTGCTGGAGGAAATTACAACAAGAGCAAAGGCTATTTTATTGAGCCGACGGTTTTAGTAGTTGATGACCCGAAATACACCACCATGAGTGAAGAACTTTTTGGCCCTGTATTAACGGTGTACATTTATGATGACAAAGATTTTGATGAGACTTTGGAAATTATTGATAGCACCTCTATTTATGCCTTAACTGGAGCCGTAATTGCTCAAGACCGTTACGCATTAGATAAAGCGACTACCCGTTTACGCAATGCTGCTGGTAATTTTTACATTAACGATAAATGTACTGGAGCTGTGGTTGGCCAACAGCCTTTTGGCGGCGCCAGAGGTAGCGGTACTAATGACAAGGCTGGATCAATGATTAACTTACTACGCTGGGTTTCTCCGCGTACCATTAAAGAAACTTTCGACCCACCAAAAGATTACACTTATCCGTTTTTGGCAAACGACTAATAGGACAATTTAAATAAAGGAAGACGCCGTAACGGCGTCTTTTTTTTATTTGCCATAAAAAAGAGGATGCCCAAACGCCAGGCACCCTCTTCAACATTATATACTACTAAACCAACAACTATATAATATCCATTTTAAACAAAGGAGAAACATCTGCCGCACTTGATGCATTGGTTTCTAAATCTTTGATTAATCCGGTTTTTAAGCTGTAAACCCAAGCATGTACAGCTAGTTCTTGTCCGTTAGCCCAAGCATTTTGTACAATTGAGGTGCTCATTACGTTCTTAGCACCATGAATAGCGTTCAACTCTACCATTCTATCAAATTTTTGCTGAGGATCTTGGATCGCCGCTACTTCTTGCTCATTGGCATGGTAAACATCCTTTATATTTCTCAGCCAATTATCAATTAAACCAACTTGCTTGTTACCCATAGCGGCATTTACACCACCGCAACCATAGTGGCCACAAACAATAATGTGCTTAATTTTCAAAACATTTACCGAGTAGTCGAGCACACTTAACAAACTCATATCGTTGTGCGTTACTACGTTTGCGATGTTGCGGTGTACAAAAATATCACCAGGCATGGTATTGGTAATTTGGTTAGCTGGCACACGGCTATCCGAGCAGCCAATCCATAAAATTGGCGGAGTTTGTCCCGCTGCTAATTCGTCGAAAAAAGCAGGGTCTACTTTCAATGTTTCAGCAACCCATGTCCTATTTCCTTCCAGCAAACTTTCGTAAGTGATTTTATCTTGATGTGATGACATATTTATTTAAATTGCTACAACCAGCTTACCACACCAGTTTCTACATTATAGTTAGCGCCTACTATCTTAATTTTTCCATCTTTTTCCATTTGGTTTAAAGTGGCGCTTTGCTTGCGGATGTCTGCTATAGTCTGTTTCACATTTTGCACGTTCAATCTTTCCAATAAATCATCATTTTTAGATGATCGCTCTTCTCCCTCGTTAATAATCTCCTCAATAATTGGGTTAAAATGATCTACTAAATGCGTCAGGTTTTCCATTCCCATGCCTCGAATTGCAGCAGCATCTAGTCCGCCTTTTAAAGCACCGCATTTAGAATGTCCTAAAACAACAACCAATTTAGAACCTGCAACATTACAGCCAAATTCCATAGAACCTAAAATATCTTGATTTGCAAAATTTCCAGCAATTCTTACGCTAAAAATATCTCCCAAACCTTGGTCAAAAATCAATTCGGCAGAAGTACGACTGTCGATACAGCTTAATATTACGGCAAATGGCCATTGACCCGCTCTAGTATCATTTACTTGCGCCAACAAATCCCTATTTGCTTTCAAATTTTGCACAAATCTATCATTACCTTCTTTTAGTATTTGAAGTGCTTTTTCTGGTGTAATAGTTGTCTGTGTTTCGAGTGTATGTGCTTTCATTATTTCAGTTTTAATTTTGTTCTACAATTTTTATATTAACTTTTGGTACCGAGTAGCTTTTTTTGATATGCTCTAAGGTAACGATAATCCCTTTGGTATAAGCGTTATGCTTATAATTGTGGATAGCCTCCAATACATCTGGATCTATATACCTCGAATTTGAGCCATCAATAATTACATTTGTTTCTTTAGGAATATCCATTAACAACACTTGAATAGATGCCTTGTTTAAGAACGAAACTTCTTCGGCAAGCTTGATTCGGATGTTCTTCTTGTTTCCTTCTTCTTGTACTCGGTAAAAGAAGGGATTGCGCATATTGGTTCTCAATAGGTAGAAAATAGATACTGCCATACCAATACCAACGCCTTTTAATAAATCGATACCCACTACACCTATAATGGTAACTACAAATGGGATAAACTGATCCCAACCCTTGTGGTACATGTGCTTAAACAAGCCTATCCTTGCTAGTTTGTATCCAGTAACTAATAAAATAGCTGCCAAACACGATAACGGGATCATATTGATGATAGAAGGAATAAATAACAACGATACCAGCAAAAGCAGGCCATGTGTAATAGCCGAAACCTTGGTACGGCCACCGGCATTTACGTTAGCCGAACTTCGTACAATTACCGCTGTCATAGGCAAACCACCCAACATACCGCTAGCCATATTCCCCACTCCTTGGGCAATTAACTCTCTATTTGTAGGTGATACCCTTTTTAAAGGATCGATTTTATCTACAGCTTCCAAGCTTAATAGGGTCTCTAAACTGGCAACCACCGCTATAGTTACTGCCACTACTAAAACTTTCGAGTCGAAAATCATTGAGAAATCTGGCATGGTAAACAACCCAAAAAACTCTGCAGCGCTACTTACTACAGGTATAGTTACCATTTGGTTTTCTCTTAATGCATTTGACGAACCATTGAACACAATTGCCCCAATGATACCAATAGCAACCACCACCAAAGGCGCTGGCACTACATTTATTTTCTTTAGCTTAGGCCAAAGCACCAACACCAGTATAGAGACCACACTAATAGCAATAGCTGCAACACTAAAATGCTGCAAAGCGTTGCCTAACGCAGAAAATGTATTTTCACCATCACTTTGGAAGAAACTTTCGTCGCCAAAGAAATCGCTATCTACACCTAACGCATGAGGTAATTGCTTCATAATTAGCAAAATACCGATACCAGCCAACATCCCTTCAATTACACTAGAAGGAAAGTAATTCCCAATTGTTCCAGCCTTTATCAATCCTAAAATAAGTTGGAAAACCCCGGCCAGAACTACTGCCATCAAAAATACCTGATAGCTGCCCAAACTAGTAATAGCGGCCAAAACAATAGTGGTTAAACCCGCCGCCGGACCACTAACACTTAACTGAGAACCACTAATAGAAGCCGTTACTATGCCACCAATAATGCCTGTAAGCAAACCTGCAAATAAAGGGGCACCAGAAGCCAAAGCAATACCCAGACACAATGGCAATGCCACTAAGAACACCACAATACTTGCTGGCAAATCGGCTTTTAAGTTCTTTTTTTGCAAATATTTACTTATTCCGCCTCCCATTTGAGCCGAATTTGAATTTTTCATAAAGAATTTTATTAATTTCTAAGTTTACTATAGAATAAGCTGCGCAAAATAAGGCAGCAAGCATTATATTAACCTATGAAAAATTTGGGGGCGGTGTGGGTACCGAGGGATGGTGTGGATCTACGTATCTCCGAGAATGCTCAATAAAACTATTCGGAACGCCGCAATCTAAATCGAAATATACATTGTTTAAATCGTACTTCGGAAAAATCAGCTTATAATCCACAAACTTGGCTCCTGCCTTTCCTTTATCTTCCGAAGTGTTCTCGTTTTCTAATTGCATAATTACCGAAACCATGAATTCATCATCGCAATGCGATAAAAATACAGGCGCACCAGAAATAATCATCTTTGACACAAAGATGCTCATGAACATGATCATGATGGTTAACCGATATTTCCTTAGATTCATAAATTTCTAATGCAATTCTAATTCCGCTAATTTAGTCGCCAGAGCCTTTAAATCCAAAATAAATTAAGTAATATATTTGTAATATAAGGATATTGTACCCGTCAATTCAAAATAATTAGGCAATTTCGACCCTTTAATTAATTTTAACCTACTAAGACATAAACGATTAAAACAAATGAGAAATTATTTAGTTTTCTTATTCTACTCATTACCTTTTGCTGCATTAGGACAAAACAATAATGCACCCTCATCTTACGATCCGCATGATATTAAAATAACTGGCTACTTGCAAACCCAGTTTCAGGTTGCTCAATCTCCAGGCATTAACTCTTGGTCGGGCGGAGATTTTAGTGAGCATTCGGCAAGCCGTTTTATGTTACGTCGAGGCCGTTTAAAAGTAGATAGAGTTGATAAATTTTCTTCGGTAGTTTTTCAATTAGATGGTACACAAGATGGATTAAGGATTATGGATGCTTTTATCCAGTTCTACAGCCCAGAAAACAGATCTCTAAAATTTACGGCAGGCCTGTTCAATAGGCCGTTTGGCTATTCAATTGCCTATTCTTCGGGCTATCGCGATTTTCCAGAAAGGGCTCGTGTTTTTCAAACCTTAATGCCTAGAGAAAGAGATTTAGGGGCAATGATTTCTTACAAGCCTAACAAAATTGTTCCTTTTATTACTGCAGAGCTTGCAGTAGTTAACGGTAGCGGTTTAAACGCGAAAGATTACGACTCAAACAAAGACATCATCGGCAATTTAAACTTCAACTTTGATAGTTTGGCCAATAAAAAACTGCATTTAGGCTTTGGAGTTTCTATTTACAAAGGCACGGTACGAAGCAATACAACTACTTATTTAAAACCTGTACAAGATGGTTTCGAAGCTGTTACCGATGCCGCCAACGAAAATTACAATTTTAGAAGAGATTATTATGGTGCAAACCTCCAGGTTGGCTACAAAAACGGCTTTGGAGAAACTACATTTAAAACAGAATATATTGAAGGTAAGCAGCCAGGCGTTGCCGCATCGGCCAGTACCTCTGGCTTTGCTGCAAGTACAAGTTTTGCTACACAGCCTACCGGGAATTTATACTTACGCAATTTTAACGGATATTTCTTTTGGCTTACCCAACAAATTGCAAACACTAAATTAACTGCCATAGTTGGCTACGATGTTTATGACCCTAATACAGATATTGATGAAGCTGAGATAGGAAAAGTAGGAAATAACACCACTGCCGGAGATATCAAATTTAGTACCTTGGGTTACGGCATTACTTATGCGCTAAACGGTCGCTTGAAATTAACCGTTTACAACGAACATGTGAAAAATGATGGCACACAATTAACCAATTACCAAGACGACGTTAAAGACAATGTTTTCACAACGCGTTTGCAGTATAGATGGTAGGATGAATTACGATTGATCAGTTGAGTTGAGCTTATTTAAAAACTTGCAACAATGTAATTGCTGAATTGATATATTGTACTAACTTGTTTATCCAATTTTTTTCGGACTTTCGGACTTTCGGACTTTCGGACTTTCGGACTTTCGGACTGAACCAATGAACCAATGAACCAATGAACCAATGAACCAATGAACCAATGAACCATAACGTATGAAAAATAAAATCGAAATCTTAAAAGACAAAATACAAAAAGCCCACTTAGGCGGCGGACAAGCACGTATAGATAGTCAGCACAAAAAAGGCAAACTTACTGCTCGCGAGCGTATTCATTTTTTAATGGACGAAGGCAGCTTTGAAGAAATTGGGATGTTGGTAACCCATCGCAGTACCGATTTTGGCATGGAGAACGAGAAGTATTTGGGCGATGGTGTGATTACAGGTTATGGCATGGTAAACGGCAGGTTAACTTATGTTTTCTCTCAAGATTTTACGGTTTTTGGAGGTTCACTTTCAGAAACCCATGCCGAAAAAATATGTAAGATTATGGAGATGGCTATGAAAAATGGCGCTCCAATTATTGGTTTAAATGATAGTGGTGGTGCCCGCATTCAAGAAGGTGTGGTTTCATTAGGTGGCTACGCCGATATTTTCTATCGCAACGTACAAGCTTCTGGCGTTATCCCTCAATTATCTGCAATTATGGGGCCTTGTGCTGGTGGCGCAGTTTATTCGCCTGCCATTACAGATTTTATTTTAATGGTTGAAAATACCTCTTATATGTTTGTTACCGGGCCAAATGTGGTAAAAACGGTTA
This sequence comes from Pedobacter ureilyticus, assembly GCF_005925345.1. Lineage (GTDB taxonomy): Bacteria > Bacteroidota > Bacteroidia > Sphingobacteriales > Sphingobacteriaceae > Pedobacter > Pedobacter ureilyticus. Next base: position 13,073 of record NZ_SSHJ01000030.1, on the reverse strand, counting down.
CGCACGAAGAAGTAAGCTCTGAAGAATTAGGTGGAGCAAGTACACACGCCACAAAATCAGGTGTTACGCATTTTGCTTGTGCCAACGAAATCGAAGCCATCAACCAATTAAAGAAAATTTTAAGCTACGTACCGCAAAACTGCGAAGATAGCGCCCCTGCTCTGCCTTACGAAGTTGGCAACGAAGAAAGAACCTCACTCAACGAGATTTTGCCATCAAATGCCAACCAACCTTATGATATTCGTGAGGTAATTACTCAGGTAGCAGATGAAGACAGCTTTTTTGAAGTTCATGCCGCTTTTGCCGAAAATATTGTAGTTGGCTTTGCCAGATTAGCTGGTAGAAGTATCGGCGTGGTAGCTAACCAACCGGCCTATTTAGCTGGGGTTTTAGATAATAACGCTTCCGTTAAAGCCGCTAGGTTTGTGCGCTTTTGCGACTGTTTCAATATTCCTTTGTTGGTCTTTGAAGATGTACCAGGTTTCTTGCCTGGCACCGATCAAGAATGGAATGGCATTATTAACAACGGTGCAAAATTGTTATATGCTTTTAGCGAGGCTACAGTACCACGTATTACCGTTATCACAAGAAAAGCCTACGGTGGTGCTTACGATGTAATGAATTCTAAGCACATTGGTGCGGATATGAACTATGCTTGGCCAAGTGCCGAAATTGCCGTAATGGGTGCCAAAGGTGCTGCCGAAATTATTTTCAAAAAGGAAATCAGCGCTGCCGAAAACCCAGAAGAAAAATGGTTAGAGAAAGAGAAACTCTACTCAGATATTTTTGCCAACCCCTACCGTGCAGCCGAACGTGGCTTTGTAGACGAGGTAATTGAACCAGCTAAAACGAGAGCAAAATTAATCAAAGCATTTAAAATGTTAGAGAACAAAGTAGTGAACATGCCAAGGAAGAAGCATGGGAATATACCGTTGTAAAATAAATTCGAAACTTAGAGCTGAAAACCTTATCTACCTGTCCAAATTGATATGAAAAAAGTATTAATTTTATTTATTGCTATTTGGGCACAATCTTCATATGCCCAAAAGAAAAATGATTTGTTTGTTGAAGATGAAAAAATCAGATCGATATTAAATTCCAACCTCACACCGATTTTATATCCGGATAGTATTGCACTTTATACTTTTTATATTAAGGTTACCCCGAAAAAAAATGGAATAAATAGTATTTATACAAATAGGCACCTGGCTAAAAAAGTTTACGGCAATATTGATTCATTATTCCACAAAGTAGATTTTAGCATTTTTTTAAAGGGCACTAAACAAAAGCATGTAATTATACCTGTGGGCATTCTAATATTAGAGCACAATAAAATGAACCCTAGTTCGAGACTAGATACTTGGGGGCTTAAAAACGGTGTACCTAGCATGTTTGCCGATGACGACCAAGATCGTTATAAATCTGTTTTTTTAAGAACTATTTTTATGTTAGTCAGCACGAAAATTTACAACTAAGTTGGGTTGAATTATAGAAGTTTTCTTATATGTTGGTATTATAACCTCCCACCTAGTCTAAGCGTTGACTATTTCAGCGGGCACTTAAATCTTAAAAGTAAACCCAAAGACATATCTACTAAAAAAAGACGCTTTACTAGCGATAACTATTAAATTTGCGGCACCAATTCCCTGCTGATGCTGAAACGAAGCGATGTAATTTTAATGGCCTTTTGTACAGGCTTAATTGTTGCCAATATCTACTATTGCCAGCCTTTGGTTATTTTGATTGCCAAAGAATTTAATTTAAACGAAAGCGATGCTGGCAGCATTACCTTTTTAACGCAAGCTGGTTATGCTATAGGGCTATTCCTGTTAGTGCCTCTAGGAGACATGTTCGAAAAGAAAAAGCAAATTCTGTTTACCACAGCCTTGGCTATTTTAGCACTAATTGTGGCCGGTTTCGCTCAAAACTTCTTGGTTTTAGAAATTGCCAGTGTACTTATTGGTGCCTGTTCTATCGTTCCTCAACTCATTTTACCTCTAACCGCATCGCTAAGTTCCAACGAAAACAGGGGCGCAAATATTGGTATTGTGATGAGCGGTCTGTTGGTTGGCATATTAGCTTCAAGGGCTGTTAGTGGAATTGTTGGCGATTTACTGGGCTGGCGAGCCATGTTCTTAATTGCTGCCGCGATTTGTACCTTACTAACCGCTTTAATGGCCATCCGTTTTCCTAAAAACCTACCCACTTTTAAAGGAACCTACAAAGAACTAATGCGCTCGATGTTTGGCTACATTAAAACGCAACCAGCATTAAGAGAAGCTTCCTTGATCAATTTCTTTGCCTTTATTGTCATCATGGGGTTTTGGACCACCATGGTATTGTTTCTGGCTAACCCACCCTACCTATTCAGCACCTACCAAATTGGACTGTTTGGCATTGCTGGAGCAGCCGGAGCTTTAGCAGCGCCATTGGTTGGCAAACTAAGCGGCGGCAGTAATCCTCGTAAAAACTTAATGATCGGTTTTATCTTAGAACTCATTAGCGTAGGCTTATTTTACTTTACGGGCCACAACGTTTTCCTTTTTGCAATTGGTATCATCTTAATAGATATTGGCCAGCAGGCGATACATGTAACCAACCAAACCAGAATTTATGCATTGGTACCAGAGGCTAGAAACCGGCTGAACACCATTTTCATGTCGGTAAGTTTTGTGGGTGCAGCCTGTGGCTCGGCCTTGGGTTTATGGTTGTGGGCTGCCGGTGGCTGGGCTATGTTTTGTGCAGGAATTACAGCCATCATCATTCTCAACATGCTGATTTATCAATTTTATAGTAGAAGAGCAAAAGTATAATGGAAGCAATTGTAGAGCAAATTTTCCCGGCCCTCACTTGGCGCATCAGGCAGTTGGCCATGTATCCCGAAAGCGAAATTACCGATATGGAACTCGCCGAAGACTGGGATGGAATGCATTTTGGGCTTTACTATCAATATGAGCTTACCGGAGTAGTTTCCCTATTTATTGATGGCGAAACTGCGCAATTCAGAAAAATGGCGGTACTTCCAACCGATCAAGGTAAAGGGTTTGGACTACAACTACTGCAATACCTGGCTGATTATTGCAAAAGTCAAGGCGTTAAAAACCTATGGTGTAACGCCAGAGTAAGCGCCGTTGATTTCTATAAAAAACTTGGTTTCGCAACCGTCGGACAACCTTACGAGCGAAACCAAATTTCTTACGTTAAAATGGAGCTTACCTTTTAGGTAAAGCTTTATTCAAATCCATTACTGGGGTTAAACCTTCAGATGGCACATAAATAATTTGCGGCAAACTTCCTTTATCTGCCAATTTCTCCAAAGTTCTGATGAACAAATATTGATTATAGGTAGCCGATAAAGTTCCGTTTTCAACTTTCATTGCCGATGCCATACCTTTTGCACGTTCAATTTCTGCCGCTGCGTTCAATTTCTCAGCTTCTAGCCTGGCTTTGGCTTCTTCTACCAAAATTCTACGGTTCTGCTCGGCTTTGGCCATTTCGGCCTTACCAGCCATTTCTTGTTGCCAAACATTGTACCTAGGCAAGCCCCACATTAAAGCAACAATTACCAATAAAACAAAAAGTGCTGTAGGAATAAAAATTTTGATTACGTTCATAAATAATAAATTTTAGTGTTGGTTTAATATAATGATTTTCATGTCAAAAGTGAAGAAACAAGTTTTATTAATTGCCTTTAAATTGTACATTTACCACCATACATAAATTAAAAACTATGGCAAAAAAGAAAGACGAAAGCAAAAAGCATGTGCCTGTAGTTACCAAAAAATCACTACAGTTTTTCGAAAAATATATCAATAATGCAGCTCCTACTGGTTACGAGTGGGAAGGCCAAAAACTTTGGTTAGCATACCTAAAACCTTACGTAGACGAAACCTTTGTAGACCATTATGGTACGGCCGTGGGCGTAATTAACCCAAAAGCGGATTATAAAGTTGTAATTGAAGCTCACGCTGATGAAATTTCTTGGTATGTGAATTATATCACCAACGATGGTTTAATCTACGTGATCCGCAACGGTGGTTCCGATCATCAAATTGCGCCTTCAAAACGTGTTAACATACACACAGAAAATGGTTTTGTAAAAGCTGTTTTTGGCTGGCCAGCAATTCACACCCGTCATGGCGAGAAAGAGCAGGCACCAGAATTGAAAAATATTTTCTTAGACTGTGGCTGCACCAGCAAAGAGGAAGTAGAAGCTTTAGGTATCCACGTGGGTTGTGTAATTACCTACGAAGACGAGTTTATGGTATTAAACGATCGCTATTACGTTGGTCGTGCTTTAGATAACCGTGCCGGTGGTTTTATGATTGCCGAGGTGGCCCGTTTGTTAAAAGAGAACAAAAAGAAATTACCATTTGCACTGTACATCGTAAACTCGGTACAGGAAGAAATTGGTTTACGCGGTGCCGAAATGATTGCCCACCGTATTAAACCCAATGTGGCTATAGTTACCGATGTAACCCACGATACCACTACACCAATGATCAACAAAGTTACCCAAGGCGATTTATCTGCAGGTAAAGGCCCAGTGGTTTCTTACGCACCTGCAGTACAAACCAACTTAAACAAGTTGCTAATTAAAACTGCCGAAAAAGCAGGTATTCCTTTCCAACGTCAGGCGTCTTCTCGCTCTACAGGAACAGATACCGATGCTTTTGCCTACTCTAACGGTGGCGTACCGTCGGCATTAATTTCATTGCCGTTGCGCTACATGCATACTACGGTAGAAATGATCCACAAAGAAGACGTTGATAATGTAATTAGCTTAATTTACGAAAGTTTGTTAGCCATTAAAGACGGACAGGATTTTAGAGAGTTTACCAAATAAGAACAAAGATAAAAGAGCAAGGAACAAAGAAAGGTTCGGGATTAATTTCTCGAACCTGTTTTTTATATCGTCGTCATTTCGATGCAGGAGAAATCTAACGATATGTTTTTCAACTCACTTATTTTTAGCTTTTGAAAAGCGAAAACTATCGCTCTCAATCGCTCTCAATCGCTCTTCGTGATTTGCAATCGCGAAGCCCTATCTACGGATTTGTAATCCGTAATTACTCACAAAATTAGAACTTCTTTTGAAAAGCAATTGCAATACTACAATTGACAGACAGTCCCGCTTTACGTTGCAATCTTTTTGGAACTTCTGTCATCCTAAGCCTGTCGAAGGATTTTCATTGTTTGGAGATGCTTCGATAAACTCAGCATGACAGCTGAAGTGAAAACAGTAACCCAAAAAGATTTTCACTTTAATCGGGTTTAGTTTACTTAGGCAATTGCTAGGAAACCCAAAATAGCACCACTGAATTTGCCAAATAGACCTGATAGCAGCGAACACGTATCCCGATTTTTCATCGGGAGAAGTAAAGCGGATAGCAGGACTAACGGTTTTTTAAAGCTACTGTTCTTGCTCTTCAAAATAATTAACAAAAAGATTTCTCCATAGGGTCGAAATGACGTATAAAGCAACTAATAAAAACTACCGTCGCCCCTACGCATGATCTGGCGACCATTACGGCCTTTAGCTCCGGTCCACTTCTGCAAGCGCACATTTGCCCGCAACATAAAATATCTACTCAAGGCATTGGTACGGGTTTCGGTCTTTACCAAATCAGTTACGTTAAGGTTGACAAAATTGTTCTGCTCTAAAATATCGAAAGCTTGGAAAGTAACCGATGCCCGGCGTTTCCAAAACTCCTTCTGCACATAGGCATTAATTACCAATGGATTACTGGTGATGTTGGCATCAATGCCGCTCACAAAATTCTTACTGGCGTTGTAACCAAAAATCAATGTTTTCCACATATAAAACTTTCCATCAACATTTAGTGCAAGCGTTTTGGTATTGATCTCGTTTGGACTAATGGTATTTTTAGATTTGGTGATATTGTACGACACGTTTGGATTAACTTCTAACCACTCGTTTGGGTTGATACGTGGGCCAAAACGTTCAGTAATGTTCCAAGTTCTGGTAATGCTTTGTATATTATTACTCATTGAAACACCATGGCTGTAGCTTGTATTTCCGCTAAGCGCTAGGTTATATTTTCTGTTGTTAAGCTGTTTGCTTACCGAGTGGTTTCCATTTACACGATAACCGCCATCCATATTTGCAAATAGGGTTTCGTTACGCAATAACTGATTACTACTATTAAAAACCTGTACCACGTTTCTTACCACTGCATCTTCTATAATGGTTGCGTTAAGGTTGATGGAGTAATTTAACTTTTGGTTAGCTAGGTAATTGTTGTAACTGGTATTAATGGAGTGGTTAAACGTTACCTTCAAATCGGGATTACCCACGATGGTATTTTGCGGGTTCGATACATCTCTAACTGGCTGAATTTGATCGAAAGTTGGTTCGGTGGCGTTACCAGAATAATTTAGTTGCAAGCTGTGCGTTCTAGAAAATTGGTATTGAAACCTTGCGATAGGAATTAAGTTAAAGCTGCTGCGATGGGTACTTGTACCCAAGCTCACTTTAGTGCCACTTAAAACTGCCGGCACACCCGTAACCCCTACAGAAAACCTAAATTTAGAGGCATTAGATAAACCATAACGATAATTTAAGGCCAACCGAGCCTGAGTGAATGAATAGTCATAGATATTGCTTAATGAATCAACCTCTGTGCGATTTTCAAATGCATCTATATTGCTTGTAATTGCCCTATTGTCGTAACCATTATAGTTTATTTGCCCATTAAATTCGAACTGGCTATTGGCACTCAATGGTTCTACATAGGTCATGCTTCCACGATAATTGGTGGTTAAATTTTTACGCTCAACTAATCGATGAACCAGTGAGTCGAGCACGTTGATATCGTCTTTGTAAAATTTGGTATTTCGTTCCTGCTCAGCGTTTTGATCGGAAGTATTGAAACTAAACTGAAATGATATATTTCTTCTGGGTTTACTAAAAATATGCTGGTAAAAAACCGTAGCACCCACATTTGGACGTGTGTTTTTACCGAGGCTGTTACCTAACTGGTTTTGTGTAATGAGCTCGCCCGTTTGCCCAATGTTAGACATGCTATTGCTATACGTTGATGCAAAGGTAACCTCGGGCGTTACCCTTAAAAAATTATTGCTATCTAAATCGGCTTCTAGCTCGAAGTTAAAATTATGGTTTTTGGTGTTATTGTCTCTTTCGCTTTCGTTGGTAGAAAAAATAGTGCCGTTAGTGGTATATAATTCAGAAACGCTACTATTTAGCGAGTTCACGTTGTTAAAATTATATCTATAATTGGTGTTGATACGAACTTTCTTACCAATTTGATCTCTGTAAGAAAAGGCAGAACCTCCACTATTGGTGGTTCCTCCACTACCACTAGATGAGTTACCACTATTCCCTCCGCCCCCATTGCCACCTCGGCTACCGCCACCATTATTTCCTCCATTTCCGCGACCCCCACCGCCGCCGCCATTATTTCCACTATCTCCTACCATGTTATTAGCTACGCCATTAACGGTATTGTTTAAACGCAGATTTACAGAAAGATTTTGATTTCCATTGAGTCTAGTGCCAAACAGTGAGCTCTCATAGCGCTCATTATTTCCTGCACCAGCATTCATGTTGAGCGAGTTACCTACCGACTTATCTGTACGTGTGACGATGTTCAATATTTTTTCAGGATCACCGTCTTTTATTCCTGTTCTAGCAGCTTGGTCGCCGTAATCATCTACAATCTGTATCTTATCTACAATCTCGGCAGGCAAATTTTGTATAGCAGTATTTACCTCGCCCCCAGAATAGACTTTGCCATTAATCTTCGCTTTCGTCACGTTGTTACCTTGATGAATCAAACTACCATCATTACCCACTTCCATGCCTTCCATTTTCTTCAATAGCTCGTCTACCGTAGCGTTTTCCCGAACAATGTAGTCACTAGCTTTATATTCTACTGTATCGGTTTTGTACGTGATAGATGGCGTTCCATTAATGACTACTTCGTTTAAGGTATTAGCCATGGTTTGCAGCACAATAGGGTCCATTACAATTCTCGGGATAGCATCGTTCTGTTTGTATTTGTTGATTTGCTGTTTGTATCCCATCATAGTAAAACTCATGGTATACGTAGCGTATTTCACGTTTTTAAATACAAAAATTCCATCCGGATTGGTACTTGTAATCAAAGTATCTTTTTCAGAGGTTAACCTAACTGTTACCCCTGGTACACCTAAATCTGTTGTATCTTTTACAATTCCGCTAATTTCTCTAGTAGCTACGGGAAGTGGTATATTTTTTGGTCGTTGTTGTGGAGTTTGGGCATAAACAGTAGATGCCAAAAGCAGAAACGAGCCTAGCATAGCCAAGCTAAATGAGGTAATATTTTTAAATTTCATGAGGGCCTAGCAACTACTTTTGAAAAACATATTTACCCCAAAAATCTGTCGCTACCATTAAATCCTGACGAGCCAAATTTACGTTTCCACCGCCAAAACCTCCCCTTGCACCGCCGCTTCTAAAACCGCCTCCGCCTGCATTAGCTCTCATTGCAAAATTGCCAATTTCTGGCCTACCATTTAATTTGATTTGGTAGGCAAACGCTTTTATTTCGCTAACATCCACATCCATTATGATAAAAGGTATAGCCAGTTCATAGATATAAGCTCCTTTTTCATCCATTTTCCCAACCGCTTTAATTCCATATTCGTTGTAAATAGAAACTAAAGAGTCTGAAATACTTTTAAATCCCGAAACCTTGATTTCTTTAATTGCGGCCAACTGTGTCTTTCTTTGCACCAAGGCCATAGAATCTCGTTGGGCTTGAGTTTGTTCTACTCTATTTTGACCTATACGTTGTCTGTTTTGTCCGCCTGCCCCTCCCAATCTATTTGCTGCATTAGCTCTAGCTAAAAATGGGTAGGTAACTGTAAAACCTTCATCATCTTTTTTCTTTCCTTTGGTATTAATGGTAAAGGAAATTCCACCAGCCATAATTTTTGTGATGGTTTCGTTATTCGTAGCTTTAATCGCCAAATAGAAATTCTTATCGTCGTTGGCTAACGTATAAAGTAAATCTGTTCTTTTATTCTCTGCCGCAAAACCGTCCCATTCCTGATTTTTTCCATCTATTCGTACTGATGAAGGAGCAGCAAGCCTAGTAGTTTGTATGTCTGGTAGCTTTTGGGCATAGACATGGAAACCTATGCAGTAGAATGATAAAAAAGCGTAAAATAGTTTCATTTGTTATGATTTACATTTGTGTGTTTGGTTTGGACATCAAATATGGAAAAAGGATTAAAAACCTTAGAAAAAAAATTAGAGGTGTTCGAAACAAGATGTTGCCAATACATGTTGGTGAGGACGCCAACTTGGGGATCTCTTTTGTTGGCGTCCCGGCCAACAAATACTTTGTTTCGAACACTCCTAAAAAAAAATCCCCAGAATAACCTGAGGACTTAAAATTTTCATTTTTTTTATTTCGATGACTTATAAGTCTTAGCCAATTGTAATGCATTATACGCATTTACAATACCACCGCTTACACATAATTCCGAGAAGTTAACTCTCACAGTTTCATCCTTTTCATTTTTATATTTCACTTTCCTATTAACCTTAGTTACCGATTTCATGATGATATCTTTCACATCCACCGCCGTTAAGTGAGGATGATAACTCAATATTAACGCTGCCAAGCCAGAAACTACAGGCGCTGCCATACTTGTTCCATCAAACTCTTCGTACTTCGAATTTGGCGTAGTAGAGTTAATCATAAATCCAGGCGCAAAAACATCTACATTATATTTTCCATAATTAGAGAATGAAGCTTTTAGGTCATCGTCATCTTTATATGCACTAGCACCTACTTCTATCCAGTTCTTTGCATGAGGCAGCTGATATTTTAATGTATCTAAAGGTATCGGTTTTGCAAATGCATCCCTTCTAGGAGATCCTACAGGTCCGCCGTTCATGGTGTTAGGAGCTGGCACAAAAGGCTTTACTTCTGGTTTCTTATTCTTCTTAGCGTAAGCCTCAGCTTCGGGGCTATCATAGTATTTAGTTGGAAAATTATCTGTCACATCATTATTCTGATTATCATTTCCAGCTGCATGCACCAATAACACGCCTTTGCTTTCTGCATATTTGACGGCCTCATCCACCACTTTCTTATCCCATTTGTAGCCCTTACCGAAGCTCATATTAATTACTCTAGCGCCATTATCTACCGCATATCTAATGCCATTAGCTACGTCTTTATCTCGCTCATCTCCTTGGGGTACAACCCTAATCGTCATAATACTGACACTATTGGCTACACCTTTAATACCCAAATCGTTATTTCTATTGGCACCAATAATACCTGACACGTGAGTTCCATGATCTGCATCTGGCCCAGTTACGTCATTGTTTCCATAAATGCGTTCGTTCGAATTTGAATAATCATCACCAACTAATGTAGCTCTTTCATCGTATTTTTCATTCAGGTTATATTTAAGCATTTGCTCAAGTTCCTTATGCCCCTTTTCAATCGATTCATAGAATTTCTCTATGCTACCTTCATCTTTAGAACCCTTACGCACAATCTTCTTGATGTATTCTTGCATTTCATCCTCAGCTTTATACTTCTCCATATCCTCTAAAGAAGGAATTTTCTTTTGGTTGATAAAAGCTACGGAATCCATCACTTTTTTAATGGCAATGTAGATTGGAAAAGCCGAACTTGCCTCGTCATACTTTTTGCCAAAATCAGAAACTACACGTCTGTATAGATTATACTCCTCTTTCTCTGCGCTGTCTAAAACTGTAGTTCTAATTACAGAACGATATTTTGGTTCCAATTTTCTCTTGATTCGAACCAATTCAAGGTTATCGTAAGCCAGATTACCATTTTTAGAGCCTATAAAGTTCCATCCGTGAACGTCGTCTACATAACCATTCCCATCGTCGTCAATTCCGTTCCCAGGAATTTCCTTTTTATTAGTCCATAATACATCCTTTAAATCTTCATGTTTGATATCTGTTCCACCGTCAATTACTGCTACAACAATCTTTTGTTTGGGTTTTTGATTTTTTAGTAGCTCTTTGTAAGCCTTTTCTGTGCTTATACCAAAATAGCCATCCGATAAAAGATCTAAATTAAACCAGTTAGGGGGTAATTTAACATTTTTGTCTTGAGCATTGCTCATACCCGCAGTTGCTAGTATGATTAAAAATGATATAATTATGCTATGAACTTTCATCTTAACTTTTAGATTATATACCTTAATATACAAAAATAGCCATTTAAAAAGTATCGCTGATCTTAAGGAATAAGTTTAACAAAAATTAACAGAAATCATACCAATTAGTTTCAGAGTTTGAAACTGCAACTAATATTAATTTTAAAAATGAAGATGCGGAGGGTTAAGCATATAACAGCTTGTATGTGTACTTGTATACCGACCTAGAAACAACGGGGCATGCTTCAAAATAGAAAGCCAAGTTCGGTTAGTACTGTACCGACTATAAAAGTGTACCGGACCATTGGCAACACTGTGCCCCGAAATAAATCCGTTGTGACGGAAACCGGTTCCATTATCCGCCTTGAGAAAGCCGGATCAGGCCACCACACCACAAAAGAGCGGATTTCTGTGTGTGTGAAGTCCTGAAATAGGTTGACTATTTTCTGATTTTCAAATTTGATGAAAAACCTTGAACAAACTAACAATTGTTCAGGGTTTTTTTATAAGTTTTCAGTTCTACCTCCTGTTGCCCATGCATCTGTACCGGAGTCAGCATTTTGCAGCTCAGATGTGGTCTCAGACTGTTATAGATGGCTATGCTCTGTTTGGCCAGTGCCTTTGCTTCAGAAAGATTGTTCAGTACATCTCCGAGTCCGAATTCGCCCTTCAGTATACCATTGATGCGTTCTGCGGTCGCATTTTCATACGGATCGCCATTTTCTGTCATACTTATCATTATGCCATTCCTTTCAAGTTCATCCACATATATCCTGCTGCAGTACTGTAGTCCACGGTCTGAATGATGGATAAGCGGATGGCCATATCTTCGATTCCCCAAAGCCATTTTTAGTGCCCTGAGCGTAGATTTCGATTCCATATCGCCACAAAGTTCATAGCCCATTATCTGTTTGGAATACGCATCGGTTACCAGGTGAAGATAGCTGTTGCCGTCCTGCGTCGTATCTACATAGGTAATGTCGGAAACCCAAAGCTGTTCCGGACGGGTAAGTTTCAGGTTTGCCGTTAGGTTTGGGTACTTGCGCATCCAGTGGCGGGAATTGGTGGTCTTGGTATACTTTTTCCGTTTGGATATCAGTAGCCCCTGCTCCCTTAGAAGATGGAACAATCTATCCCTGCCAATCCCTATATCCGATCTCAGGAGATAATGCAGTTTTCTGGTGCCAATCTTTGGCATCAGGCGTCTGACCAAAAGAACCCTTCTCCTGACTTCCAGTTCCGTTGACTGCGATTTGCGATGTTGCTGTCTATGTTTGAAATAAGCTTGTTTACTAAAGCCAAACAATGCACAAAACATACTCACTTTTCTGGAGTAGGTCTTGGCAAGCTCGTCAATTGTTTGGCTACGTCTTTTTTTAGGATGCTTATCCCTTCCTCTTTTTCGGCGATGGAGATCAGCTTTTGGTAGGCCAGTACCTTCAGCTTTTCTTCTGCCAGTTGTTTTTCGAGTTCTTTGATACGCTGCTTCTGTGGATCTTTCATCGGTCTGCCCAAGCTGCCTTTTTTCGGGTAGTGCAATTTACCATACTTCCGGCACCATTCCAAAACCCGGCTGTTGCCTCCAATGCCATATTTCAACTGTATCTCATCCTTGTTCAGAAGCCCGCTCTCGTAACCCTGGACTACCGCTTTTTTGAAACTCTCACTGTACTTGGGATTGGGGACTGTGATCTTTACCCTAACTTCCTGTATTTTCATATCATTGACTTTTAATTGGTCAACTTTTTTCAGGACGGGACAGTGTACAAAAAAAGCCCCCCGACATTTCTGAAGGGGGGCTGTAGGTTTAGGCACCGACCTACTCTCCCACGTGTTACCGCAGTACCATCGGCTCGGGCGGGCTTAACTTCTCTGTTCGGAATGGGAAGAGGTGG
>NZ_SSHJ01000003.1 GCF_005925345.1 Pedobacter ureilyticus | reverse complement strand
TTCAATAAAACAACTTTAAATCACTACTTTTGTTAACGCTTCTATAGCATTTGATACGTTCGTTCGCCAGCAAATTAGGTGGTCAGTTTGCCACGGAATCACATGGTCAGTTTCTCCGAAATATACAGTAAGCCCTGCGACTTGATGGATTCCGTATGAATTGATCAATGCCGCAAAGGCCACGGCAATTTTGTCCGGGCGGTAAAGGTTCGGCAGAGCGAATCCCAAACCTGAGTTCATGTGCTTCGGGTTCTCTGTTGTTGCAGCGATCGGAATTTCAGGTGTGTACAGAGCCAAATTTCTGAGACTGTGATGTTTCCCTTCCCAGGTATGCTGAAAGCCACATGGTTCAATCGCTATTTTTAAGGCCTGCTTTCTATCGCCTTGATAAGGATTAATTGAGACGTCTAACATCGAAAGTTTCATACCGCTTGCCTTCTATCTTACAAAGGTAGAAGCAGGACGCTGGCCAAACTAACGAAAAAGAAACGAAAACTTACGAAATTCAAAACTTCCTAAACAAAGTAGGACTTGTTTTATGATGCTTTTTGAAGAAGTTATTAAAATGCGTCGCTTCTGAGAAGCCCAATACGTAAGCAATCTCGGCTACACCGCAACTGGTCTGCTTCAAAAGAAGTTTCGCTTCCTGGTATACGCGTTCGGCAATGATCTGCGAAGTCGTTTTGCCAGTGGTTTCCTTTACAGACCTGTTGAGGTAATTCGTATGTATATTCAGCTTTGTCGCGTAATCCTTTGCGAAACGCAGGGTCAAAGCCTGTCGACTATTTTCAATTGGGAACTGACGTTCCAGTAATTCCAGGAATAAAGTAGTAACCCGCTGTGAGGCATTGATCTCTAGTTTTTCCCATTTTGTGTTGGGCTGCATTTTCAGGGCGGTATGTATCATCTCAAAAACAACGGTTCTCAGCACGTCGTATTTGTGGATGTAATCGGAATTAATTTCATCAAACATCCTATTGAACAGGCCCGTATAATAGTCCATTTGATCTTGATGCAATTCAAATACATGATTGCCATCCGGCTGAAAAAGCGTATAGTTTTTCAGGTTGCCATACTGATGAAAAAAGGCTTGGTTAAAAACGCAGAAATAGCCACTTGTTACTGTTTCTCCCTCTTCCCAGCCATAAGGGATTTGCGGGTTTGAGAATGCTACCGTATACCTCTGGACTTCCACAATCTTATCGGCATACAGAAACTTACCTTTCCCTGCAACAAGTGTGATCTTGTAGAAATCCCTGCGGCCATAGGGAATTGATTTCTCTCCGTTGGCAATCGAGCTGTCTAATCTAAAAACGTTGAAGTGCCCATTTTCGCTCTGCAGTTTATCTGCCGGCCAATATTTTTCAGTTTTGCATCCCTGCTTTCCGTCTGTATTTCCCATCCAGCAAACTTACAAAAAACAAATATCATTCAAAAGATTTAGCTCTCGGCCCAAATCGTCTGAACGGATCTCATCCGTTGCCACTTCTTCAAAATGTCATCTGCTTTCCGCCCGTAATTCTGACCTACATGGCGGACATGAAAAGACTTGAGTACACTGGTACCGGAACTGCGGTCCATGGTGCAGCATCTAACTGATGTCGGGTCAATTGACGTTTTGGCTGTGTGGACGACGCTGGGTCGGTTAGCTTCAATTCCCAAGGACTACTTGCCAATTCTATGTTGGTTTACAAATTTCGCAACAGCGGGATCTCTGTGGTCGAACACAACGCTTGTTTTTGTTTCAAGTGTACTGATGGCTTGCATATCGTCTGCATTCAATTCAAAATCGAAAATGTCGATATTTTCTTTGATGCGTTCTGGTCGTACAGATTTTGGAATGGCCACAATATCACGCTGAATGAGCCAACGCAACACCACTTGTGCAACAGATTTATTGTGTTTTTGAGCAATAGAAACCAATATTTCATTGTTGAAAATATCGTTTTTAGCTTCCGCCAATGGTTCCCAAGATTCAATCTGAACTTTGTATTCTACCATTGTTTTTTTGCTCTTTCACTTGTTGATGAAAAGGATGCGTTTCCACTTGGTTTACAGCTGGTACAACTTTGTGGTTCATAATCAAGTCCACCAAACGATCGGGCTGAAAATTACTCACGCCAATTGACCTGATTTTACCTTCGGCATACAGTTCTTCCATAGCACGCCATGCCCCATAAATATCGCCAAAGGGCTGATGGATAAGATAAAGGTCGAGGTAATCAAGACCAAGGTTTTTCAGTGATTTTTCAAATGCGATCTTTGCTTTTTCATAGGGATGGTCCTGCACCCATAGTTTGGTCGTGATGAACAGCTCTTCACGGGGCACCCCACTACGGCGAACGGCCTTGCCGACAGCTTCTTCATTTACGTAAGCAGCGGCGGTATCTATCAAGCGGTAACCGGCCTTGATGGCTTCGTAAACGCTATTTTCGCACTCTACTGGATCTGGGACCTGGTATACGCCAAAGCCCAGTATCGGCATTTTAACACCGTTATTCAATTCGACTGTTTGCATGTTTTTAATCTTTTTTTAAGTTGTATGAATCGATTTCTCCTTGTGCCTTTTGCCCTAATTGAAGGCCTGTCTAAACTCCAAGGGTGTCACTTTTGTTTTGTTTTTGAATAGTTTGTTGAAGGACTGCGTGTATTCAAAGCCAAGTTGGTAGGCGATTTCGCTGACGGAAAGTTCAGTCGTGGAGAGCAGTTCCTTGGCTTTTTCTACCAATTGATGATGTAGGTGTTGCTGTGTGGTCTGTCCGGTAAGGTTTTTCAGCATATCATTGAGATAATTTGGAGAGACATTGAGTTTGTCAGCAAAATATCTCACCGATGGCAGGCCATTTTTCTGGTTTTCATCTTTGTTGAGATAATCATCCAGCATTTGCTCAAACTTGATGAGCAGATCATTTGAGGCTTTCTTCCTGGTGATAAACTGCCTACTGTAAAATCGTTTGCAGTAGTTCAGCAGTAATTCTATGTGAGAGACGATTACCTCTTGGGTAAATCCGTCGATCCGGTTTTCAATTTCCTCTTGCAGGTTTTCCAGGATACCGGAAACTATCATTTCTTCTTTTTCGGAAATGTGCAAAGCTTCGTGTGTCGCGTAGGAAAAGAAGTTAAAATCCTTTATTTTTTTTGCCAGTCCATAGCCTTGGATAAAATCTGGATGGAAGACCAACATCCAGCCGTGCACATTTTCAGCACTATTGTTTTCCTCGATCGTGATTTGCTGTTTGGGCGAAAAAAAGCTTATCACGCCGTTGTCAAAATCGTAGTATTGATGCCCGTATTTCACTTTCCCCTCGTAGTTTTTTTTCAGATAAACTACATAGAAATTGTACACAATTGTTTTGGGCGTTACATTCTGTTGCGGAATGTCTTGCAGCCGCACGACACTAACCAAAGGATTAGTCGGTGATTTAAGGTCCAATTGGTGGTGAAGATCAGCCACTGAATTGAGCAAACGTTGTGGTATATTTTCCATCTTGACTAAACTACGAAAATGGGTGGACGTACATCCACCCATTTTATGTTTTATATTATAGATTCACTCCCTTCATTCCTGATTCGTCATATCTGTCACCGGTAACGGTTCCCAAAGGGATGATCGCTTCCAAACGGTCAACCTCTTCCTTAGAAAGTTCAATACTGGTAGAAGCGATATTCTGTTCCACGTATTTTATTTTCTTCGTTCCGGGAATCGGTACAAAGCCTTTCCCAATAATCCAAGCTAGGGCGAGTTGGGATTTAGTCACCCCCTTTTCGTCTGCGATCTTTCCGATTTCATTCAGTAGATCAAGATTTTTATTGAACTGCTCCCCTTGGAATTTTGGTAACACTCTCCTGAAATCATTTTCTGGAAAATCATCGGGTTTTTGGAAGTCGCCGGAAATAAATCCTCTTCCCAATGGAGAATAAGGAACAAAACCAATTCCCAATTCCTTCAGAGTATCCAAAATCCCCAATTCTTCCACCTGTCTTTCAAACAAAGAATATTCAGACTGCAAGGCAGTAATGGGATGGATGGCGTGTGCCTTTTTGAGGGTTTCGGAACCGACTTCAGAAAGACCAATATATTTCACTTTTCCTTCTTTTACCAGTTCGGCCATAGCTTCTACGGTTTCCTCAATCGGCGTATTGGTATCCAACCTGTGCAGATAATATAAGTCGATATAGTCTGTTTTTAGATTTTGAAGGGATCTTTCCACTGCCTTTTTGACGTAGCTTTTGCTGCCATTGATTTTTCCGACCAGTTGTTCGCTATCATCGATCTCGAAACCAAACTTAGTACCGATAATGTAGGCATCTCTATTTCCCTTGATCGCTTTTGCAATCAATCTTTCACTCAACATGGGACCGTATAGATCTGCGGTATCCAAAAAATTCCCACCCAGTTCCAGAGAACGATGGATGGTCGCTATAGACTCCTTTTCGTCCGCTTTTCCATACATATCGCCACCGGCCATGCCGACCAGTCCCATACAACCCAATCCGATCGTTGGAACAACTAATCCTTGGTTCCCTAATTGTACCTGTTTTATCGTGCTCATAATTTTCTAAATTTTCGTTTGAACAAAGTTCCCGTAAATAATTTCGTATGGATTATCCAAATCAACGGAAGTTGTATCCAAAAAATATCTGGACAAAAGCTAGCAGGCAAATCCTTAGATAAACTTAGAAAAGCATAGGCGCTGTTTTCTGTCTTCTTCATTTGTTGAAAATGATATAGATTCTTCCGATTTGATTGATAGATTTTAAGGTTGACTTATATTGTACTGTTGTAGTCGACAAAACTAAACCATGTAACAATCAAAGATTAAGTTTTGAAAAAAAGTCGCGATCACATATGAACATAGGAGTCTCTACCTATTTTGGCAACTTCGTAAGAATGGAAGCCATCAGATGTTCAATCGCACGGAAGTAACGATTAAAAATATTTTCACTTTACCTGTCTGTAAGGATTTTTTTTTTAATATTCTTTTCTTCCTAATCCTGGTTGTATTTGCCCGCATCTTTCTAAATAGATCAATGAAATTTAGTCAATACTTATGGATACCTAACAAAATTGAAAGCCCACGCTATGAATTAAATTGTGGGTCAAATCTTTTTCTATTAACGCCCGGATTTTTCCTCTAAGAAGAGCGGAAAAACAACTATTTCTTAATGCCTTTAAGAAAATGCTGAATAAAATACTCCTTAATCTCATTCCCTGAAAAGTTGATTAGCCTTCTCGATATAATCAACTGGCAGTTTTCTAGCATGAGCATCACATGTGACACAAGTAATGAGACATCCCATTCCGATATGTATTCTCCCTCGAGTATACCCCTTTGGAAATTATGTTCATAAAAGCGCTCGACGACATCGACCGTAAAACTCGAATAAAGTTCGAATACTGAAGGATAGCTCGATTGAAGATCATGTTGAGAAGTAGAGCGCCAGACCATAAAGCTATCCAAAAGAATGCCCGTAACATAATCAAATTCCTGGGATGCGGACCGAACACCTCTGTTATCTATAGCTTGCGCCAAGCTATAAATATTACCTACTACCATTTCCCTGACAAGAGCGGCCTTATCTTCAAAACATACATAGATAGTTTTTTTTGAGATCCCAAGTGTCTCAACAATATCGTTTAATTGAAAATTCCGTAGCCCCTTTCTAATGACAAGATTTCTTGCCGAAGCCAGCATCCTGTCTTTCTCTTTTTGTACATCCATATTCTAGTTTTAAAAAAGTTTACATACAGCACACCATCGGCCACCAGCAAACTTTTTGATTAGGGGTTGATGCTCATTTAACCAAACGCAGAGCATATTTCAATAAAAGAATTAGTGAGAATATCCCCCAACAGTCCGTTCATACATAAAATCATAAAAAGGGGCTGGACTTTATCAAGATATCAAACACATGGAAGCCAGCCCCACCCATTTCAGGGCTAATTATCATCAATTTATAAGATTTCCCCTACTATTGCCATCCCCCACCCAAAGATCGATAAAGGTCTACATAGGCACTTAGCTTCTGCTTTCTTATGTTGGCAATGCTCAGTTCTGCCTGCAGCTTGTTGTTCTGTGCAACAATAACATCCAAATAGGTCGCCAAGTCATTACTGAACATCACATTCGCGGTTTTTACCGATTCCTCAGCTCTCTTTACCAAGCCATTGGTAATAAGTTCCTGTTTCTGCAGCGCTTCTATAGAAGTGAGGTAATTAGACACCTCTCCCAATGCGTTGAGCACCGTCTGTTTGAACTTAAGTTCTGATTGCTCCAGCATTATCTCTGATTGTTTGAACTGGGTCTTTAAACGCTTTCCGTTCAGGAGGGGCTGTGCCAAAGACCCCATTGCCGTACCGAACAATGAACCTGGTACTTTGAACCATTGATTGGCTTCGAAACTATTCAAACCTCCTTGAGCCGTAATATTCAGTGAAGGATAAAGACTGCGCTTGGCTACCTTTACTGAGGCAAAAGCCTGTCTAATGGCCAATTCCTCACTTTTTACATCTGGACGGTTGGCCAATAGCTCAGCGGGTATGCCTACGGCAAGATAGCCAGGCTCTTTTATGCCCAATAAACTTCCACTGCGCTTAACTGGTCCAGGAACTTCTCCCACCAAAATATGAAGGATATTCTCTTGGGCAACGACCGTCTGCTTCAAGGCTGGAAGGGTTGCCAAAATCTGGTCCCTTGCAGTTTCCTGCTGCTGTACTGCCAATGACGTCGTCAATCCCACTCCCTGCTGTACTTTGATCATGTTTAGCGTACGCTCTACAAGCTTAAGGTTCTGCTCGGTCACATCAATCTGAAGATCGAGCATCAACAGGTTATAGTAGCCCCTTGCAATCTCGGACACCAATCTGGTCTGAACGGCCTTGGCTGCTTCCTGCGTCTGCAGGAATACGGCCAAGGCTCCCTCTTTTCTAGCCTTGATCTTCCCCCAGATATCGACCTCCCATGAAAGGCTCAATGTAGTACTGTAATCGGCAATGTATTTCTGTCCCAGAAACTGCCCAACGGTCATTCCATTAAGGCTATTGTCCGAAGGACGATTAACTGAAGCCGCACCGAGGGTTAGGTTAGCCGTAGGGACATTGTTCCATTTGGTCTGTGAATAAGCCATAGATGCAATATCAATTTGCCTAACTGCTACTTTAAGATCATTGTTATTCGCTATTCCTTTATCAATAAGATCAATAAGGATCGGATCGGAAAAAAACTCCTTGTATTGGATATTAGCGATACTCTTATTAGTGATCATATCCTTAGTTAGATAAGCTGTAGAATCATTTGTCCCGTGTCTAAAGGTGTCGGGAATTACCGCATTTGGTTGTTCATACTTTAGTGTAGAACAAGAAACCCCAAATGCCGTTGCAAATGCACCTACCCAAAAGATATATTTATGATTATAATTTGTCATGTATGATTTTATTAATGTTGATGCTGCACCTTACTCGCATTCACGTGCTCAAACTCCCAATCGCTATCTTTTGTAGGTTTCCCCTTGATCTTCTCATGCAGATACTGGAAGATCACGAAAAGGAACGGCGTGATGAAAACACCCAATATCGTACCCAATAACATACCAAATACGGCAGCATAGCCGATAGAATGGTTACCTATAGCTGATGGACCGACAGCAAACAGCAGCGGTAGAAGACCCGCGATAAATGCCAACGAAGTCATCAGGATAGGTCTGAAACGAGCCTTTGCACCCTCTACGGCAGCAGCTACGATACTTTTTCCGGCAGTACGTCTCTGTACCGCATACTCTACGATCAAAATAGCATTCTTAGCCAATAGACCTATCAACATAACCAGTGCCACCTGTACGTATATGTTGTTCGACAGATCTGCAAAACGTATTCCCAAAAAGACACCCAGTAATCCAGCTGGAATACCTAACAATACCGCAAATGGTAGAATATAGCTTTCATATTGTGCAGAAAGCAGGAAGTACACGAAGATAAGACAAAGTGCAAAGATAATTACTGTCTGGCTACCCGAAGATTTCTCTTCCCTGCTCATTCCCTTCCAATCATAAGAGAAACCTGTAGGCAACACTTCCTTGCTCACCCGTTCTACAACAGCCATCGCCTGACCGGTACTATAGCCTGGCGCTGCCATTGCAGTGATACCTATAGAGGTAAATAAATTATGATGGTCAACCACCTCTGGCCCCTGCACTGGCTTCAAAGTAACCAAGGCACTCAATGGCACCATTTCACCCCTTGCACTTTTAATATTGATCGCACTTAGAGACGATGTATTAGACCTAAATTCTGGAGAGGCCTGTAGCACTACCCTGTAATATTTCCCGAAACGGTTGAAATCAGAAGCCTGCATACTGCCATAATAACCCTGCATAACAGCCATTAGGTTATTGACGTCCACACCGAACTGTTTTGCCCTAACCTCGTCCACGATCATCTCGTACTGAGGAAACGACGCATTGAAGGTGGTAAATGCCATCGCAATCTCAGGTTCTTTCATCAAGGCGGCCATATACTCGTTGGCCAAATCATTAAATTTCTGCAAGCTCCCAGCGGACCTGTCCTGTAGCACCAGCTCCATACCACTGGTATTACCAAAGCCCGGAACGGTCGGCATCCCCAATACGAAGAAGGAACCTTCCTTGATCTGCATCAATTGTCCCTGTAATTGCTGCACGATTACGTTGATATCTTTTGTTTCTCCACGTTCTTTCAGTGGCTTGAGCCTTACCATCAGTACCGCATTGGATGACGAGGTACTAAAGTTGAGCATATTCAGGCCATTTACCGAAATCACCGACTCTACCGCGGAGTGTGGCTTGATCAGATTCTCCGCACGGTCTACCACTTGGGTCGTCCTATCCTGTGATGCCCCTGGAGGAAGCGTAACCGTAGCCATCAGGAAGGACTGGTCCTCATCTGGAATAAATCCTGTCGGGGTGCTCTTGAACATATAGGCAAAAGCGACGATCACGATGATCAAGCCCCCAACTGCAACTGGCAGCTTCTTAATTAAAAACAAAACGGATTTACCATATCGGAAGGTCAACTTATCAAATGCGGCATTGAAGCCCGCAAAAAACCTATCCTTGAAACCTTTTTTCTTCTCTTCGGCGTGCCCATGCCCATCGTGTCCCTTAAGCAGAAGAGCACACAGTGCTGGACTTAGCGTCAACGCATTTACAGCGGATATAACGATAGCGATGGCCAAGGTCATGGCGAATTGCCTATAGAAAACCCCTGTCGGTCCTTCCATAAAGCCAACTGGCAGGAATACCGCAGACATAATCAGGGTAATGGAAATAATAGCACCTGTGATCTCGCTCATCGCCGACATCGTCGCAGCCTTCGCATTCAGTTTCTTTTTCTCCATCTTGGCATGTACGGCCTCGACCACCACGATAGCATCATCCACCACGATCCCGATCGCCAATACCAAGGCGAAAAGCGTCAGCAGATTGATGGAGAACCCAAAGACATTCATAAAGAAAAATGTCCCTATAATAGATACTGGAACGGCGATTGCCGGGATCAGGGTCGAACGGAAATCCTGTAAAAAGATGAACACTACGATAAATACCAGAATAAAGGCTTCGACCAAGGTATGGACCACCTGGTCTATAGATTGGTCCAGCGATTCCTTGGAACTATAGGGCACCTTGTAGGTTACCCCTGGAGGGAAGGAAACTGAAAGCTCCTCAAGTTTATTACGAAGCGCAATCTCCACTTCATTGGCATTAGAGCCAGCCGTTTGAAATACGGCGACCATTACCCCCTGTTTCTTATCAACCTTGGTACTTACGCCATAGTCATAAGATCCAAATTCAATTTTGGCGACATCCTTCAAACGCAATGTAGTTCCATCGGTAGAGGCTTTCAACAAGATATTCTCGTATTGTTCCGGCTCGGTATATTTACCCTTATAACGGATCACGTAATCGATGACCTCTTTGCTCCTTTCGCCAAAACGGCCAGGGGCGGCCTCTATATTCTGGGCACTAATTGCCGCCGATACCTCTTGAGGAGTAATGCCATAGGCCGCCATCTTATTGGGATCCAACCAGACACGCATCGAATAATCCTTATTGCCGAAAACCATCGCATCGCCCACACCGAAGATACGCTTCATCTCTGGTACGATATTGATTTTGGCATAGTTCTCGATGAACAGATCGCTCGTCTTGCCATCTTCGCTATAGAGCGTTACCATGGAAATGATACTATTCTGTCTCTTCAGTGTACTCACACCGATCTGATTCACCTCCGCGGGTAATTGACTGGTCGCCTGCGCCACCTTGTTCTGTACGTTAACCGCTGCCTGATCCGGATCTGTTCCCAGCTTAAAAATCACACTGATCATCAAACTTCCATTACTTGCCGTAGAAGAGATATAATCCATATTCTCTACACCATTGATGGCGTTCTCCAATGGCGGAGCTACCGAACGGGCAATTACCTCTGCACTTGCCCCTGGATAGGTCGCCATTACTACGACACTTGGCGGAGCAATATCAGGGAATTTTGTTATGGGCAGCGACATCAGCCCCACGCCTCCTAGAATCACCAATAAAATGGAGATCACGGTAGCCAGAACCGGTCTTTTTATTATCTTTTTTAACATTTTCTAAATTTGTATTGATAGGATTTATCAGCATAGTCCACTATAGCTACTGGACCATACACCTTTAAATTTAATTTTTGGCCAATGTATTCGATGCAGTGGTCTTTACCTGCATTCCAGGCTGTAGCCTTTCAAAACCAGAAACAATATAGATGTCGCCAGCAGCTATACCAGATGAGACCATATAATCTGAGCCGCTCTTGCCTGCAATCTCGATAGGCAACTGTTTGACCTTCCCTTCCTTGTCAACGGTATAGATATAGGATTTATCCTGTATGGTCACTGTTGCGGTAATGGGTACCAGTACCGATTGCTCGAACTTTTTGGTGATGATCACCTTACCGGTATTACCATCCCTTAACAAACCCTTTGGATTATCGAAAACCGCCCTAAACACTACGGACCCCGTGCTCCTATCGAACTGTCCGTCTATGGCATCGATCTTTCCCTCTTGTGCATAAAGGCTTCCATCGGACACCTCCAACTGTACCGGTGCCGCATTTTTGATCTTTTCGGTAATAGAACCACCCTTTGAAGATTTCTGAAAATCGATAAAGTCATTTTCGCTCATACTAAAGTAGGCGTACACCTTGTGGATATCCGACAGAACGGTCAACGGTGCGGCACTAGCTGGATTGATCAGGCTTCCCAAACGATAGGGGATCCTGCTGATATAACCGCTGACAGGAGCCTTTACGGTACAGAATTCATAATTGATCCGAGCCGCCTGTGCCGCCGCCTGTGCCTGGGAAAGGGAGGCATTTGCACTCTCAAAAGCTGCCTGTGCCTGTTGTACCTGTAGATCTGAAACTATCTTGTTGGCCACTAGTTCCTTTTTACGGTTCAGCTCTATCTTTGCCGTAGTCAGGTTGGCCTTGGCCACCAATATGGCCGCATTAGCCGTATTGAACTGTTCCTGATAACTTCTTGGATCTATGGTAAACAGGATCTGTCCCGCCTTCACATAAGCGCCTTCATCTACATGGATCTTACTGATATAGCCAGATACCTGCGCCCTTACATCTACGGTCACCACCCCTTGAAGGCTTGTAGGGTATTGTCTCTTTACGGTACCCGTACCATTTTTAACCTTTGCCACTGGTACTTCGGTTGGTGGCAGTGGAGCCTGCTCCGGATTTCCGCATGAAACCATCAACGAGGCAAACAGTAAAGAAATACTTCCCTTTACCAAAGGGATATCAAATCGTCTATTTATCATTTTAAATTATTATTGACCTATCAAAGGCGACCTGATCCGGTCTTTGCTTTAAAGACCAGATCCAGGGCACCAACCTATAAACTAATCGGGTATCAGTTGTGTTTTAAAACCAGCATATGAACCAAAACAGGTTCTCCAGTCATTCCGGATGACACGTAACCACCATATAACTGTTGTTCTTTCAGTGAGCTTGCGTGAAAGCCCATATAGCCAAAAAGCCTTAATAGGGTGCCGATGGAAAGCCATAAACTTTGTTCTGTTTGGGCAGAAAAAACATTGGCCGACAAAACCTTTCTCAACTTATGATTTATCCTCCCTACCAAGTTCAACTGATCTATACTATTGAATTCCTTTGAATCTCCTATCTCCATTAGTGCATTCATATCCACCAACTCCCTCTCGATAAAAATTGCTACCCCATGGGTGACCCCTTTTAGGCTGCCCATATATTTAGTGGAGACGATATTATCGCCTACAAGCTCTTCGATATCCCTGGCCAAGACCTTAAGCGAACCGATAGTACGCTCAGAATACCGCATTAGACCATTTAAAACTTTTATCTGCGGCAGAAATTCCATAAGCCGTTGTTCCATCAACTATTTAAATTATAAAACCGAATACCCTTAAAATTGGACTGGGGAATTCCCCAGTCCATTACCAAGCTGGCTACAATGTCCCCAACTAACATACATCATATTGGCAACGACATGTTTTCCGCTACCTCGCACCAGACTTGGCCAAAGTCACGATACAAAGAAATATATAAAGCCTCCCCCTCGCTTCTTTACTTACGCCAAGCGTCGAAAATCGAACACGAAATGTTGTTATTGCTGCTTAAAATGAAGGTTAAAAGTGAGTTTAACTAGCTGTAGGCTTTACCAGTAGCATAAACGATGAGAGGAGACCACACAAAGGAATACAGTTTTTTGAAGAAACTGTCTGGACGCCAGGAATTGGATCGAAAAAAATAGGCCTGTAGCTTCAGCGCATTTGCGTAGGCAAAATAAGAAAGGGGGTTAAGGAATTGGAATGTGCAGCCCCTATCGGAACCGGAACTAGGATACATACATCAGATATCTATCCATTGCTTGAGGGCTACGGCTTTTTCTCGGCTAACTACCACCTCTTCCGGGCTATCCTTAAGGGTAACCTTGAGCTTGCCGTTGAAATAGTTATGTATCCTGTCTATGGCCTCTGCATGAACCAGATACTGCCGATTGATCCTAAAGAAAAACCTAGGATCCAATTGATGTTCCAATTCCTCCATTCCGTGCGGAACGACCACCTCGGAACCATCGAGCAACCTAGCTCTCAATATCCTATGCTCTAGGTATAGATAGCGCACTTCTTTGACAAGCACGACCCGATAACCGTCCTTATAGGGGATCAACAGACGGTTCTTATACTCCTTAGGTTTAACATACTCCCTAAGCTTATCTATCATTTCGAGGTAATCGTCCTTATGGTCAATCCTACCTATAGCCGATCGCAGCTCATCAAGCTCAACGGGCTTCAACAGATAATCTACCCCATTATATTTAAAGGCCTGTACGGCATATTCATCATAGGAAGTGGTAAAGATCACTGGACAGCTGATCCTTATCCTTTCAAAGATTTCGAAGCTCAGTCCATCGGAAAGTCTTACATCCATAAACAGTACATCTGGCATACCATTTGCCACGAGCCAGTTTACGCTCTCTTTTACACTGTTAAGTACATTCAACACCAATGCATTCGGCAGTACCTCGCCCAGCAGCCGCTTCAGCCTATCGGCATTCAGGCGCTCGTCCTCAATAATTAGAATTCTATTTATCATAATCC
Source organism: Pedobacter ureilyticus (assembly GCF_005925345.1). Taxonomy (GTDB): domain Bacteria; phylum Bacteroidota; class Bacteroidia; order Sphingobacteriales; family Sphingobacteriaceae; genus Pedobacter; species Pedobacter ureilyticus. The sequence goes on along the minus strand of NZ_SSHJ01000003.1, from coordinate 316,132 downwards.
ATTAAATGAACTACCACTTTAAAAAGATGATCCTCTGTATAAAAATCGGGAAGCTTCCCCTGTAACAACCTGAACCTATTACGGATATTGGCAATACCAAGCCCTGTAGAGCCGGCTTTTGGCCCTTCCAGTGGGCACAGGGTATTCTCTATGACCAGCATATTTCCCTCACCGCTATATATCCTGATCGAGAGTGGCACATTCTTATTGGCCGTATTGTGCTTCATCGCATTCTCCACCAACAACTGAAGGGTTAATGGTGGTAGATACAATTTTCTACTGGCAGCGGATACATCGATATCGAAATCGACACCCTCTTCAACCCTATGCTGGATCAGGAAGATATAGGAATCCATGAAGCGCAGCTCCTCCTCTAGGCTGACCACATTTTTCCTAGAGTTGACCAAAAGGAAACGAAACACCTTGGCAAACCTTTCGGAGTACTCGTATCCCAGCTTGTGGTTTTCCAAGATCAGTTCCGACAATATACTTAGGTTGTTGAAGATAAAGTGTGGATCCAGCTGTAGCTTCAACGCTTTAAGCTCGGCTTCCACCGAAGCCTGCCTTAATTCCGATTCTCGGAGCTGATGGTAGGCCACCTTGGTCTCCGTACTCTTCCAGTTACTGATCAGATAATTGGCCGTGTTGATGGAGGTGAGCATGAAAGAGATCATCAAACTCGTGAACACCCATCTGAAAAGACTACCGATCTCCTCCTGAGAGAGCAACACCAGCGAACCTGACTGTAGATATAGCACCAGCACAATATTGATGAACATGATGAGCATGGTGGCAAGGATATTGTAAAGGGCTTCTACCAAAGTTCTCTTTACCGGCTTATCGTTCCATGGCAGACTGCTATTGAGCCGTTGGTGAACCACAATCGTCACCTCTGAGATGAGGGTACAAAAAATACCTACCAATAATATTTCAGGAACAAAAATCGATAATGGTCTCTCGAAATAGTTCTGCCAATGTTTTGCATAGGGATCGATCACAAACGATACCAAGTAGAAAAGTACAAAGGCAAACGGAACAAAAACAAAACGTTTTGTCCTGTTGCTTAAAAAAGTCCTATCCTTATGTCTCGATATTTCCATTTCACGATCCTCAGGAACAAATATATACCAAACCCTTTTGAGTTGCACAGAGTTTCTCTCCAAGTGATTAAAACAGAGATTAAAACTACATATATTACAAACGAACCTGTTATGCAATTAGTGGACAAACAAATTCGAAGCAAGTAATATACTGTCAATCAAAACTTCTGTTGATCTCATCTGGCTTAAATTTCCATCTCCTATGAGACCAGAGCCAATATTCCGGTTTTTCGCGTATTACCTTTTCTAGATACGCTACATGGCCATTAGTGATTTCATGTGATAAAGTCTCGTTAGGTCTTTCATAAAGTGTAACAAACTCGCAACGATACCTCCCCCTGCCAAGTCTACGTATGTCGCAGAAAACAACAATGCTATTGGTAATCTTGGCCAGTTTTTCCACTCCCAAAAACACTGCCGTAGGCTGGTTCAAAAATTTTGCAAAATATTGTATTTCGGATTTCGGCGGTGTCTGGTCGCTAACCATTACCGTCATACTTGGAATACCTCTAAAGGAAATTAGGGTCCGGGCGGTCTCTTTCATCGAAATCAGAATGGCTCCGAAACGGGACCTCATCTTTTTTACCATACCATCGGCCACCTTATTTGAAAGTGGCTTATAGACGATATACCTTGGCTCGGCAAAAAGCTGGCTGAAACGTAGTGCGCTCATCTCCCAGTTACCATAATGCCCAAGAACGCCGATAACACTCCTACCTTCCCGAAAATATCCCCTTATCACTTCGGCATTCAGCACCTCTACCCTTTTAAAGACCTGCCTCGACGAAAGGGTAAACAATTTGACAGTCTCCACCAGAATATCGGCAAGGTACCGGTAATATTTTTTCTGGATCGAAAGCCTTTCCATTTCGGTTTTTTCGGGAAAGGCGAGACTAAGGTTAGTATCAATAACTTTTCTCCTGTATCCAACGACGTATCTCAAAACCAGGTATAGGAGATCTGATATCCTAAACAGTATCCACCAAGGTAATAATGATATCACATACAATATACATTTAGCTATGACAGACAAAACATTTCTCATATAAAGCAGTAACCTCCGTATTAACGGAAAACATTTGCATGCAAATTAGCGGGAATAGAAAAGCGCTCTATGATTAAAGTTCCAAGGTGTCGAAATCCGTCGTCGAAGCAGCTATTTTTTTAATCGAATAGCAATTTGTAGATTTCGTCAAAAGTGGTTCTTCCCCACTTTTGGTGATAGTTTAGTCTTTCAATGGTTCTATTTTTGAAAGTGTTTAATAGTCTTCTCTGTTTTTGCTTTCATTTTTTGCTTGCATTAGTGACAAGCTATTTTAGGACAAGACAATCTCTAGATGATTTTTTTTTCATATTTAGAATGAAAATATAAGACTTGCTGTAACTTAGGATTAGTTAAGTGATGACGGGTTTCTTAACATTGAACAGATCAGCGGCCGATTGCGATTACATCTACACAGCATTTAAGCCAGTATCTTTCTTTGCACTTACGTAGTATCTAAAACACTTTGCCAATTTAAAATGCTCCCTGTCAGCAAACGTTTATCCACCTTCTTTACCACTGTAAAAATTTTATTTAATATTCATATAGGATACAAATACTATTAACAACGGAATTCAGGGATCTTGATATCTCAGCGTAGCCCTTTTACATCGCCTTTATAAGGCAGGTTTTAGACGGGTCGAAGATACACAGGATTTTAGGATGGAGGATTAGCTGAAGCTCAAGCTTACCGTAAAACAACAGTTACTGCTGCTTCTGGAACTGGAAGAATTTGGCATCAGGCTGATAAGATAGGTCAGCACATTTATTACGGATCAACAAGCATAGAGATATTAAATTATCATAAATTGGTCTGGAGAATGCAAATCAATTACTTTTTTGGTTTCCTTCCCTTTGCCTTCGCAAATTCTTTGCTTGTTTTCACAAGCTCCTTTTCCAGAATAGCAAAATGAGAAGATAACTGGCGTTTTATAGATATAGAATCTAGTCCAGGCCTAACAATACCTTCCGAATTGACATACTGCTGCTTTGCGGCGTTTTGAGCGTAAGTAATGAAGTTTCTCTTACCAAAATGGGTATATCTAAAATAAAGCTGCTTTTTGGAAATCTGCTCTTTTTTAGATTTTTTACCGTAGGCCATCATCATTGTCTTCAATACCCGGCCCTTTGCCTTTCTAAAATACCTCGAAAGGCTGCCAGGCCTTATGTAAATATTTTCGCCATTAAATTCAAAGCCCAGGTATTGCAAACTTTTATAATATCGTTGTTCATTAGATTTAGTGGTACGTCTTCCTTCTGGTTTTTTGATATTAAATCCCCTGATCTTTCCTACACTGTTTGGCCTAAACTCAACGACTTCGGTCTTCTTGGAATTTATAGCTAACTTATAGCGTTCCTTAATCACTGTAATTATTTCATTATTGAGGTAAACTACATCTTTGCTCTTACATATGATCAGTAGATCATCACAGTATCGCATATAAGAAAACCCCATCAAACGTCCCAGATTTGCAAGCCATCGATCAAAATCGATTAGGTAGATATTCGAAAGTACAGAGCTCATTGGCGAACCTTGCGGTATGCCACGATTGGAAAACGTGCCATCGCTATTCTTTTTAGGTTTATTGCGTACTACCAGTCTTCTTCCTCTAATAAGATTAAATTTTTCAATGTAATTTGCTCCAGCTAGAGAATCTGGAAGTAGGTCGAGCAGGTTATGATATTTCCCAGGTTTTTCAGTATCAATATCAAAGTGCTTTAGAAAGCTTGCCTTTCCTACATAGGAATAGGTGGTGAGCGATCTGAAAATCTTATACTGATCCAAAGGAAGCTGTATTTTCTCTTTAACAATATCGCACCATTTTTCCTTCAGAACTTCATGATCGATGTTGTCGAAATATCCTGTAATGTCAAGTGCAATGGCAGAACACCGGCCATGCTTATGGATCATCGACTTTACCAGATCAAAAGCCTTCTTAGCAAACTGTATATTGCAATCTCCATTCAAATCGGAGCGGTACGCCAGTACGCAGTGATCAAATTTTTCACTTTTGATATAATCCTGGTAGGCTTCGGTTAAAGCAAATGCATAAAATGAATATAGGTACGAGTCAAAATGGGAGGAAAAAGATATCGGACGGATTTTTGTTTCCAAATCGTAGGTATTGATAGTCTCATCAAACTTATACCTAGGTGTTTTAGTCAGGATTTTAAGATGCGGAGCAAATGAATGCAATGCCATTTGTTGGAATGTCGGATCTGAAACGGTGGCTTTAATTTTAGCGTTATTCTTAGAAAAATCGAATATGTTATCAAAATGCTTATAAGTTTTCGGCTTATCGGCTTTTTCAATTTTAGCTACAAATCTCTCCCAAAGATCTTCATTGTATATTAGTCCACTTACCATCACTTTTTAATGGGACATTGGCCAAGAAGATACATCAGTTTTAACTGTCTTGGCCAATGCACAATGTAATTCATTGCTCGGCAGGTGACCGCCTTAAATCACCTAAGGATTTTAACCTCTACATGCCCCAATCCACCCCTGGCCAATCATTATAATAAAATGTGGCACTACACATTGGTAAGACCGCGCGTCCGACCAACCTATTTGGGATTACCGGCTCAACAACTGATGTTGGCTTCTGTTTACCCCAAAACCTTTCTTTGTATGTTTCGACTCAGATCGGGTATTCCAGAAATCTTTCTGGTAAGGTCTTTTAAACAATTATGTCAATGTTATGAGCATACTTAAATTCATCTTACAGCTATCAACTGTTCTAATATTCCTCTTCACAGGGGTAGTATTAGAATTACCTGATATTTATAATCAGAACCAATATTTGGAAAAGTTCCAAATATTTAGTACCTTAAACGACATACCCCCTAGCCAACGCTAAAGGCGAAAATCCTACATCAAATTATGGACCATCTAAAACAATGCTGTCAAACTGGCCGAAAACTAATGTATTGTTAAATCATTAATATCATTTTAGATAAATAATTTTCTGCCAACCATTAAAGCTGCCATTTTAGCTGCTGTTTTATTACTAAAGAAAAAAGACCGATCCATCACCGGATCATATATACTGGGAGGATAAATGGATATCCTACTTCCTTCCGGGGCGATCCGTAAGAGTTTCTTTAAGGTTTCACGAAAAATCTCCCTTTCTTTTGGGATGTTAAGGTCCATTCGGCGGACACTATTTACATCTGCCTCGACGTGCCAAATATTGTAACAGATGTCTCCAAGTATAATTGTAAAAGATGCCCTGAGGGAAACATCGCTACTCCTTGCATGTTTATCCTGGAATTCCAACAACAGCGCTGCACGTCTCACCCACTGGCCAGAAAGTTCTCTAATCGTAGGATTGGAGTGGCAATCTGTCACAGGATAAATTTTTGATTCTGGTCTCTTTTGGGTCACACTAGCGAAATGAGAATTTTCAGTCTTTTGCTCAACACAACTCGAAAACAATAGGGTGCAAAAGATTTTTATTAAATCGCCACAGTAAATGATAGTTTAAATCTATTTAGTTTTTGGATTTACAGTAGTATATAACTATATTTGAGTAATCAACGGAAATGCAAGTTCTTTAAATAATAGTGGTTGTGAAGACGAAGATATGCTGTGATGGCCTATCATATTCTTGCCGATTTTTAACTAGCGTAAATCGTGGCACTCGAGATTAAAAAAAATATAACAAGCTGATTCAAAGCGTATTGAAATTTATTTTCAAAACCCTTCAGCTCCACTAAGCGTGTAACTAAATGAAAATTCAATAAGTTACACGCTTATTTTTTGAATCAAAAAAATCCCCAACCTTACTCCAAAATTTCCATTAGGCAAAAATGGAAGTTTCTGATTTTTCGATATTCAAAAGACCTTAAAAAAATGACCAAAAACTGCGCTTTATTTATACTTCGGTATTACGCTAAGTGTTTGTTGGTTTCTTATTTTGTGCCTTTCTATTGGGTTCATATAGTCGCCCCCACATTCTATCATTCTGTTGCTTCTGCAACTCCACAGAAAAGCTAATTCGCTTCGCAAAAGTCTAATTTAAAGCCGAATGAATTTAGAGAATAGCAATTTCAAACAAGTTAAAAGTCTAAGGTAATTTTTATTGTAAGGCGGTGCGTACACAGCTAAAAATGCTTTCATCCCGTCAACATATCCTCGTTCTACCCCCTTTACCAATTTTAAATATCTTAAAATCAGAATATTGAAAACTTTTTAACGAAAAATTAGCGCCAGTTTGTAGCATTAGAAATGATTAAGTTTGCAAAAAGGCAGTAGCCAGATCAGGAATAATGTATAAATACAGCGATGATAAAACTACCGCCAACATCCATTAGTGCATTATTTCGGTAAATAATAAACTTGGGTTATACGATTTATTTTGTAAATTGTTGTCAAGTAACCCACTTCTTAAACAACAATCTATGCAGGCTCTTAAAATATTTTTAGTAGAAGATGATCCGTTTTTTGGAGAAGCCATAAAGTTCCATTTAACATTGAATCCTGATTATGATATTAAACTTTTTCAAACCGGAAAAGAATGTCTAGAAAAACTGTACTTAAAACCAGATATAATTTGCCTTGATTTTGGATTACCGGATATTTCAGGAGATATGCTCTTAAAAAAAATATTACAGGTAAATAACACTATTGCCGTAATTATGATTAGTGGGCAAGAAGATATTGAAGTAGCTGTTAATTGTTTAAAGGCTGGAGCCAAAGATTATCTCGTTAAAAACAATAATACCAAAGATCTTTTATGGAATTCCATAATCAAAATTAGAGAAACGCTCAGCTTACAAAACCAAGTTGAAGAATTGAAAGAAAAGCTGGAGCAGAAGTTTAGTTTTGAGAATACCATTATCGGCCAAAGTGATGCCATTAAAGACGTTTTTAAGAAGATTGAAAAAGCTATTCAATCGAATATAACGGTTTCAATATCTGGCGAAACCGGGACAGGAAAAGAAGTGGTGGCAAAGGCAATCCATTATAATTCGGAGCGAAAAAACAAACCTTTTGTTGCTGTTAATATGGCCGCAATACCCCGAGATTTAGTGGAAAGTGAATTTTTCGGGCACGAAAAGGGTGCCTTTACTGGTGCCGATAACCGTACAATTGGCAAATTTGAACAGGCAGAAGGAGGAACAATATTTTTAGACGAAATAGCAGAACTGGATTTAAGTCTTCAAAGTAAACTATTACGGGTGTTACAGGAACGGGAAGTAACCCGCATAGGAGGAACTACCAAAATCAAGTTGAATGTAAGACTGATTATTGCTACCCATAAAGATTTAAGACAAGAGGTATTAAAAGGGAATTTTAGAGAAGATCTTTATTATCGCGTTATTGGATTACCCGTTGAATTACCACCCTTAAGAGATAGAGGCAATGATGTTTTACTGCTAACCAAACACTTCATCGATCTGTTTACCAAAGAAAACAAAATGAAAGCAATAGGGCTAACGAAGAGCGCACAAGCTAAATTATTAAAGTATTCGTTTCCAGGAAATGTTAGGGAATTGAAGTCGGTGATAGACCTGGCCTGTGTGATGTGTGATGACCAGCAGATTTCAGAAGAAAACCTGACTTTCAACAGTCTGAAAGAAACCGATTTCTTTTTATCAGAATCCAAAACGCTTAAAGAATATACTTCAGAAATCATTATCCATTTTCTTAAACAAAATAAGAATGATGTACTTAAAACAGCAAAACAGCTTGATATCGGAAAGTCAACCATCTATAATTTAATTCAGTCAGTTCAACTAAAAAATATACCGTAATGAAAATAGCTTCTTTTTTGTTTGAGCGTAATTCTTTTTGCAGGGAGATAAATACAGATGGACTGCTATACGACGAAGCTGAACTTGTTATAGGCTTTGGTTTAAAAGATTTGGTGACCAATAAATCCAATTTTAAGAAGATAAAGGAAAAGTTCCCTAATGCCACGTTAGTATTATGTTCATCGGCTGGAGAAATCTATCATGATACAGTTTTTAATAATTCAATTTCATTAATTGCAATTACTTTTACAACAACGCTTGTAAAAACATTTAAAGTGAATGGTAAAGAATTTAATTCCAGTTTTGACGCCGGTGCAGCGCTAATCAAAAAGTTCCCCAAGAGCGAATTGAAACTGGTAATGGTCTTTTCGGATGGAGGAATCGTTAATGGCAGCGAATTGGTAAAAGGTATAAATGCTTTCAAAGGGGCTAATATACTTGTTACTGGAGGTCTGGCCGGAGACGGCACCAATTTTAACGAAACAGTAGTGGGACTGAACCAACTTCCTAAGTCGGGGAGTATCGTAGGTATTGGCTTTTACGGTAATCAGTTACAAGTATCACACGGCTCAATGGGCGGATGGGAAAGTTTTGGACTGGAAAGGATCGTTACCAAAGCATCTGGCAATATATTGTACAAGATAGATGGGAAAAACGTGTTAGAGCTTTATAAGAGCTACTTGGGAAAATACAGTGAAAAACTTCCAGGATCGGCTTTATTATTTCCGCTATCGATCCACTCTGAAAAGGAATCCAAACCAATTGTAAGAACCATACTGTCTATAGATGAAGAAAATCAGTCCATGGTATTTGCTGGAGACATACCCGAAGGCAGCAGGGTTCGCTTCATGCGTTCTAATTTCGACCGATTGATTGATGCGGCAAGCCAAGCAGCTTCGGCCTGCCTGGAGATGAACAACTTTAAGCCAAAACTGGCATTACTGATTAGTTGTGTGGGACGTAAATTGGTTTTGGACAACAGGACTGAAGAAGAAATTGAAGTCGTTTCGGAAATTTTAGGTGAAGAAACCATCATCTCTGGATTTTATTCTTACGGCGAACTATCGCCATTAAGACCAATGGAAGACTGTGTGCTGCACAACCAAACCATGACCATTACCTGTTTAAGTGAAATCGATTAGCTATGGAGATCCATAAATTATTACAGCGGCAGATAAAAAAGCACCTTACGGTCGAACAACTTAATAATCAAGATTTTGAGGCATTTATCAATTCCGTTAACGAATCGTATTACTCTTTTGAAAGAGATAAAGACTTACTTGAACATGCCTTTACGGTAAGTGAGGAAGAATATCATCAGATCAACAGCGATCTAAAAAAGGAATATGCGCTAAAACAGAAATCGATTTCTAATCTCTATACCAGCATTGAAGAGCTGGACAGTAACTATAATGTAATAGGCGACAATGAAAAAGAGGATCTTTTATATGTAACCAACTATATAGGTAAACAAATTAACGAGCGGAAGAACATCGAAAAAAAACTACACCAAACCGTAGAACTCTTAAAAGCGTTACTTGAGCATTTAAGATCGGGCATTTTGGTTGTAGATAATTATGGCAAAATACTGTTTATCAATCAGTATTTCTGTGAAATGCGAAAAATTGGCTTGACTCCTCAGAAACTGGTCGGCTCAGACCATTCCCGTATTTTCCACGAATCTAAAGTGTTGTTTAAAAACCAGGACCAGTATCTTGAAAGAGTTGATGCTATCGTAAAAGAAAACACATTAGTGATTGGCGAACTATTGGAAACAGTAGACAATTGCTTTTTTGAAAGAGATTACATCCCAATCTTTATCGAAGAGGAAGCTATTGGCCACTTATGGAAGTTTAGGGATGTTACCGAGAAAACACAATATCAGAATTTACTAAAACAAAGCGAGGAATTCAACAGGATCATTATGAATTCTTCCTTTAATGCCATCATAACGGTAGATGCTCACGGAAAGATTACCTTTTGGAATAAACAGGCCGAAACTATTTTTGGTTGGAACCGGGAGGAAGTTATTGGAGAGACACTGATAAAAAAAATCATTCCTAGTAACGATTTAGGGGCCTATATGAAAAGTATGGAGCACTATGTAAAAACAGTTACTGAAGACAATTTAAGTGCCCAACTTGAAATAGAAACGGTTAATAAGTTTGGTGTCCGGTTTCCTGTTGAACTTTCGGTAGTACCCCTGGAACAAAATGGCGAACGGTTTTTCTGTTCATTCATTCGGGATATTTCAGAGCGAAAAGAGAACGAGACAAGATTAAGGTTTCAGGAAGAGAAGTATCGCAACATTATTGCCAACATGAATTTGGGATTGTTAGAAGTAGATATCAATGAGACCGTTCAATTTGCCAATAATAGCTTTGCCAGTATGTCAGGCTACGAAATCTCGGAACTTATCGGAAAAAGACCTGCCGATTTATTCGTCTTCGGTGAGAATATCAAGGCCATAGAAGAAAAAATGGCGCTTCGTAAAAAAGGTTTATCAGATGTTTATCAAATTCCTATAAAGAATAAAAGAGGGGAACTGAGATGGTGGGCTATTGGAGGAGCACCAAATTATGATGACAACGGTAACCTGACTGGTTCTATAGGTATTCATCTTGACATCACTGCGCAGAAAGAACTGGAACTAGAACTGCAAAGTCAAAAATTAAAGGCCCTAGAAGCCTCAAAAGCAAAAGAAGTATTTCTGGCCAATATGAGCCATGAAATGCGTACACCGCTTAACGCCATCATTGGTTTCATTCGCGAATTGAACAGGGAGCCTCTTACTGAAAAACAAAATTCTTGCGTCGAAAACTGTAAGATTGCCTCCAAGCACCTTCTGGATATCATTAATAATATCTTGGATATTTCGAAAATTGAAGCCGGAGAAATAGCGTTAGAAAACAAAGACTTTATCCTTAAAGATTCTTTGGATAAAGTAATTCGGGTAATGAAACCGATAGCCAAACAAAAAGGCTTGCGTCTTTCGTTTTTTATGGATGAAAAGATACAACCAGTAGTAATTGGTGATGCCTTACGAGTGGAACAGGTTTTGTTTAATCTAATTGGAAATGCGCTAAAGTTTACACAAAAAGGCAAGATCATACTGAGTTGCAAGTTGGAGGAGGAAACGCCGAGTGGCCAAAAGCTACACCTTACCATTAGCGATACAGGAGTTGGAATGGATCAGGCATTTACAAAAAAGATATTCAGCAAATTTACTCAGGAAGACAGAGCCGTTACCCGAAAATTTGGAGGTACTGGGTTGGGTATGGCCATCACAAAAGAATTAGTAAACCTGATGAATGGGGAAATAGACGTAGAAAGCACTAGAGATGTTGGTACAACAATCCATATTCGGGTTTTATTCCCAAAAGGAAATATCATAAATGCGGTAAAAGAAGATCGAGAGATCAATGTAGACATTAATGGGGTTCGTATTCTATTGGTAGAGGACAATCCTATTAATCGATTGGTGGCAATTAATTCGCTAAACTATTTTAATGCTGTTGTAACCGAAGCGTGTGATGGAAATGAAGCTCTGGAAATACTCAAAAACCCTGAATTCGATATTGTTTTGATGGACGTTCAGATGCCGGGAATGGATGGAATTGAGGCAACAAAGAAAATTCGCAATCAGCTCAAATTGAACATCCCTATAATTGCGGTTACAGCGAATGCTTTTAAAAGCGAGATTGACAAATGCAAGGAGGCAGGCATGAATGATTATGTAACAAAGCCTTTCGAAGAAAGCGTATTGATTGAAACCATTGCAAAATATACTTTAAACAATTTTTCGGGAGAAAAATCTCATTTCTTTAACACGGTAGATCATCCTTCAGAGAAAGGTTATGATCTCACTAATATTAAAATATTAAGTCGGGGAAACGAGGATTTTGTCAAAAAAATGATCCGCATTTTTATCACACAAATGACTGAGACGCTTCAAAAAATTGATATGGCCTTCGAGGCAGGCAACTTGCCAGAAGTAAGTCGCTTGATTCATAAAGTAAAACCCAGTATAGAAAGTGTTGGAATAACGGCAATTATTGATGATGTAAAAACACTTGAATTAATAGCCAAAGAAAACAACAATACCCCACTGGATTGTGAGCATTTATATGCCAATATCAAAAAACACCTACTTCCTATCATAAAAGAACTTAAACAAGAATTAGGCATGGAATAAAGCCATTTCCATGGAATACTTTCCAATATATGGAAAGCAACAACAATAAAAAAAACACAACTAATTGATTTTCTGATAGATATATTTATGGTCTGACTTTAGCAAGCAAACCAGAAAAAAATAACAATCATGGAAAATCAAATTCAATTCAAAATTTTCATCGTAGATGACGACACATTTTGTGCAAATGTGTACGAGCAGCATTTAAGAAACAGCCTCTACAACGACATTACATTTTATGATAACGGTAATGATTGCATCCAGAACCTTCATCAAAATCCAGATATCATTTTTCTGGACCACAATATGGAGGATATTACCGGCTTTGAGGTCTTAAAAAAAATCAAACGTTATAATCCGAATATCTATGTGATTATGGTTTCCGGTCAGGACGACATCAAAACAGCTGTTGATGCCCTGAAATATGGAGCTTTCGACTATGTCATAAAGGGTAATGATGCCTGTAGCAAGATCATACAATTAATTGATAAGGTAGCGCGGGTAAAAGAAGAACTCCGGAAATCTAATCCTAATATTATCCAACGACTATTGTCACTTTTTTAACTAACTAAAACTCCTAAATCATGAAAACGATAGTTGGTTACCTCTTTATTGTTTTATTTTTTACCTCATGTAAAACCCAAAATCTGTTAGTTCAGGAGGGGAATGTAAAAGATACGAGCACCTTTGCTTATGATTCCGATTACCAGTACAAAATCAGAAAAGACGATAAAATTTCTATTTCGGTTTGGGGAGAAGATGATTTGAGCGTTGGTTCTACCTATGGCATTTATAATTCGAACGAGGTGTATGGAAAATGGCTTTTAGTAGATGTCAACGGTAATATAGAAATTCCAAAGATTGGTACAACGGCAGTAGCAGGAAAAACAATACCCCAATTAAAAGACTATTTGAAAATTCAACTCAAAAAATGGCTTGTAAATCCTATCGTCGATGTAAAAGTTCTTAACAAAGAGGTTACTTTATTAGGAGAGGTTCGAAATCCGAACACCATTCAAGTGGATAAAGACCATGTTAGTCTTTTGGAAATGATCAGTAAAACCGGTGGGTTTGACTTCTATGCCAACCTGAAATCGATTAAAATTGTACGGCAGCAAGACGATGAGGTTAGCATCACAAACCTTGATTTAACCAAATCGAAAGATATTTTGAATACCAATATCCTCTTGCATCCAGGAGACATTGTAATTGTTCCTTCCAAAAAAAATAAAGATTTCGATAAAAGGGTTGCTTCCATCGTACCGTTAACATCTGCCATAAGTACTGCTGCAATAATCATGAAACTATTTTAAATATCACGGCAATGAACGAGAATATCCGCATACTAAGACCATTTTTGAGAGGACTCCCCATCATTATACTCGCTATGGTGATCTCCGTTTTGATGGCTAAAAAATACCTGAGCTATGTAACGCCTATGTACGAGAGCACAGCAAAGCTAAAGTTAGCCGATATTCAAGAAGGTGTACCTAGTGCAAATTTGTTCAAAGATTTTGATGTGTTTGCAACGGCCAATAAGATTGCTACGGAAGTAGAAGTACTCAAATCTGAAAATCTGCTAGAAAAAACCATTGCCCAGCTGCCTTTTAATAAAGAAATCTACCGAAAAGGCAGTCTTTTATCGGTTGAGCTGTTTCAAAATTCTCCAATACAGATCAAGAGTTTCCTATCAGCCGAGGGTTACGACAAGCGCTACCAGCTTAACGTTCTTTCTGACAAACATTTTATGTTTTACTACCCTTCTGCTAAAAAAGGTATTGCCGGTAGTTTTGGGAAACCGCTTGTCATTAAAGGTGGAACGATTCTGATCACACTAAATCAGCCCTTTATCCAATCAAAAAAAGAATTAAAAATAATTGATAACTACGAGTTTGAATTTTTAAGTAAACAGAAAATACTCGATAAAGTAGTCAAAAATCTCGATATCGTGCCGGTGGACAAAGATGTACCGGTTATTCGAATCAACTATAAAAGCAATGTCCCCGAAAAAGCAGCGCTTTTGGTGAACAAACTGGCCGAAACTTACATCAGAGAGTATATTGAAAATAAATTCAAAGCGGCAGATACCACTGTTGATTTCCTAAAGGAAGAAATCGATTCTTCCAGAAGAAGACTTTCGGATTCAGAAAATAATATTCAACAATATCGAGATCAAAACAACATCATCAACATCCAACAAGAAACCGAAACGGATCTGCGCAAAATTGCCGAACTAAAAATTCAGCAAACGAATATTAAAATGAACCTAGATGCCGTTAAAAAGCTAAACGGCTATATTTCAAACGGAAAAAAAAGCTTTTTAGATCTCGCACCTAATTTTGAAGCTTTTAATGATCTATTGTCTACCGAGATGGTAAAGGGCATTAAAAAATTGCAGGCTGAGAAAAAAGACTTACTACTTACCTATACACCTGAAAACGAAAAGGTTAAAATTATAGATCAAAAGATAAATGACCTGATCGATTACCAAGTAGAAAGTGTTAAAAATACCGAAAAAAATCTCGAAGTAAAATACAATGAAATTTCCAATACCATTACCGATTCGGAAAAAGTATTTGTGGGGCTACCAGAAAAAGAAAAACAACTTGAAATTCTAAACCGGGAATTCAATTTATATGAAAATAATTATAATTTTTTAAATACTAAGAGAATAGAAGCAGAAATAGCTCGATCAGCTAAAATCTCGTTTCACAAAATTATCACGCCAGGGGTAGCATCTAAAACACCCGTTTCTCCAGTTCGCTCAATCATTATCATCGTAGCTGCAGTTTTGGGGATGCTTGGCTCCATTGTACTCATTTACATCGTACATATGATTAAGGCAAAAGTAAACGATGTATATACCATCGAAAAAAACAGCACGATTCCGATAGCCATTGCAACTCCTTTTATCAGAAACAAAGAAAAAAAAGAAACTGTCTTTTTGCAAGAGGCTTTACAACTGGATCTAAAAGGGCTGCTCACAGATAAAGGCTGTATCGTAATCAGTTCCTATAATCGTTCTGAAGAACATCTTTTCCACTCGATCAACTTATTTCAGGCATTCCAAAAGCAAGGCAGAAAGGTATTGTTTATTGATGCTACAGGAGACGCCCAACCACAATTACGCACAGAAGATTACGTCAATCTCTCTGATCCTAAGTATACCCGTTATACCCAAAAGGCTAGCAGGATTGAAATCGAGGAAATGATGAAGTCTTATGATTTGAGTGTATTACATAATCAATCTATTCAGGATGGTTCCATGACATTAAGCTTTATGAGCCTAGCAACACAAAATCTCATTATTCTCGATAGTCGGAAAACTGCAGAAAGAATCATTACAGAAATAGAACTATTAAAAGACGAATTCCATCTTCCAAATATGTGGTTTGTGTTAAATAGAGCCGGATATAACCCGAGTGTTTGGACCGAAATTAAAAAACTACTGAACCGATATCTTAAGAACCATAAATAGTTACCATGAAAGCAATCCGAAAAATAATAGCGACCCCTACCCTGCTGGCATTAACAGACCAGGCGGTTTGTAGCGGAACCAATTTTTTACTGATTCTGTTTCTAGCGCAGCGATTAAGTATTTCACATTTTGGAATTTATGCATCTGTGTTATTGATTGTTTATTTAATCATGAGCGTTAATAACGCAATCGTTATCCAACCTTTTCAGGTATTTATTTCAAAGATAGAAAGTCCAAAAGGCTACTTGACAGCTTTATTAATAGGAGAAATATTATTCCTTACAGCTTTGGCAATCCTTTTACGATCAATCATGTGGCTTTTACCGGCTTCGCTTTTTCTTTTTCAAGATTATTTTGCACTTGCAGTTTTTACTGGCGGCTTTATCATCAACGATTTTTTCCGGAAAATTTTATTGGGTATTGCCGAAACCAAAATAGCCATAGCGGTAGATATACTTTTCCTATTGCTATTGGCCTTCATGGCCCTCAAAAAACAATGGGACTTAAATGAAATTCTCTACGGAATTGGTTGGGCCAACCTAATCGCTTTGACACCAGCACTATCCTATTTTGCGAAGAATTGCCAAAAACCAACACATTGGAAAACTTACTGGCAGAAACATGTTGCAGAAGGTAAATGGTTGCTGAGTACAGCCGTGCTGCAATGGTGCTCTTCTAACTTTTTTGTACTGGTATCAGGAATTTATATTGGCGTACAAGCATTGGGGGTGTTACGCCTAGTGCAGTCTTTTTTCGGAATCATTAACGTAGGCTTACAAGTAGTGGAAAACTACTTTCTGCCCAAAATAGCCCGTATGTATAATGAAGATAGAATACTAGCTAAAAAGCAGCTACGAGCAATGAGCGTAAACGGCGCCTGGATAATGGGAATACTGTTATTGCTGTTGTTTATGTTTTCCTCTCCTATCATCATAGCAATTGGTGGAGCTCAATATCAAGAATATGGTTATGTGGTAAAAATAATGTCTGTGCTGTATTTTTTCATCTTTTTGGGCTATCCTGTCCGTATAGCAATTAGAATACAGCTATTAAACAGAATTTTTTTTCTGGGTTATGGCTTCTCTTTTTTGACATCTGTCCTGACTTTTCATTTTCTATTAAAATTTTGGGGACTATCTGGAGCAATATCAGGCCTTGTTATTAATCAGCTCACAATGATCTTATACTGGCAGTATCAATTAGGCAAAAAACAATTTCAGTTATGGAAATAGTTCATTTGATTTTAGGAAAAGCCAATCCGGAAAGGATGAATGGCGTTAATAAAGTGGTGTATCAACTGGCAACCGAGCAAGCTGCCTTTGGCGAACAGGTTAGTGTTTGGGGAATTACACAACATGTGGAAGTTAATTTTGGAAAACGCGATTTTGAAACAAGATTGTTTGTAAAACAGAACAATCCATTTCGATATTCCAATGAGCTTAAAAAAGCGATTATCGCTAAAAAGGGAAAAGCGATTTTTCATTTACATGGTGGATGGATTCCAGTATATTATTTATTGGTAAGCTTAATGTACCGGCATGCTATAAATTTTGTGCTCACGCCTCACGGTGCCTATAATAGCATTGCGATGGAAAAAAATGGACTAATAAAAAAAATATACTTTCACCTTTTCGAAAAAGCAATTTTGGAAAAAGCTTCACAGATCCATTGTATTGGCGAAAGTGAAGTCAAAGGATTAAATACAATATTCAAAAAAAGCAAAACCCTTTTGTTACCCTATGGATATCGAAAAAATAGCAATTATACCGCTGAGCATATTGGCCATTCTGAAGTTGTTTTTGGATTTGTGGGTCGGCTAGATGTGTATACCAAAGGGTTGGACACCTTATTGCAAGCGTTTCAAAAGTTTAATCAGATCTATCCGAAATCCCAATTATGGATAATCGGAGAAAGTACGCAACGTCATCTTTTAGAAAAGCAAATTGATACGTTGTCATTACGAAATAATGTCACTTTGTACGGCAGTAAATTCGGAAAAGACAAAGAAGCCTTGCTGAAAAGAATGGATATTTTTGTGCACCCTTCCCGTAACGAGGGGCTTCCTGTGGCGGTTTTGGAAGCAGCTAGTTTCGGGAAACCCTGTCTGGTAACCCAAGCAACTAATCTGGGGTCGGTAGTTGATCAATACAATTGCGGAAAAACAATTCATCTGCAATGCAGCGAGACATTATCTAGGGCCATGATAGCATTATATGAAATCTGGAAAAGACCGACTGCCTTTAAAAAAATGCAAGAAAATGCCGTAAAAATGGTAGAAGAAGCTTATAACTGGAACAAATTACTGGCTCGGTTTCATACCGATTTATATCAAATGTAATGGAAAGATCAATTGAACATACCGCTTTCTTAAAAAAAACAGAGATAAGACTATTCATTGTACTATTGCTAATGATTGCCTGTTTTTTTACCTGGAGCGAAAATATCAACATTACCAGAGCAATCAAAGTAGTGGGACGCATGGGGCTAATGTTGTCTTCAATAGTTATTTACAGAAGTATAATACGCTATGGAGCTTTAAATGCGGTTACTTTTAAAAACGTTTTTTCGCCTTTGTTATATCTCACGTATCTGGGATTGGGTTTTGTATCGTTCATGTGGAGTACCAATCCAGGCTTTAGTGCGTTACAATGGTTTATGACTTTCCAAAGTCTGGTGTTTGCCTTTTTCTTTATTAAAAGCCTTAAAGTATTGGAGGTATTTTTTCAGGGAAATCAAATCAAATTGTATCATTTACTTGGAAATGCGGTGTTTGTTTTACAACTGGTATTCGTTGTCGGGATGTGGCTCAATCCAGAGGTCTTCTTTCGGCTAACCAATGGTGGCGAGGAAGCACGTTTAGGCGGAGTGATGATGAATCCGAACGAATTGGGCATGTTGGCAGGTGTGGGTGTGGCCTGCCTCATTTTCGATCTGTATGATACAAGGAACAAAATTTGGCCGGTTATCAAAATATTGGTTATTCTATATGCTTTATTTATGACCGGTTCGCGTTCCTCACTAGTTGGGGTTATGTTAATTACTTTTTTCCATATCAATCAAACCAAAAAAAGAGGTTTAAAACTGGCTATTATTGGATTAGTACTATTAGTGATCCCTTTTGCCGTACAGCAGATAATCCTTAAGGGAGGAGATCAAAAACGTATGGAAGAAGTGTTGACATTAACCGGCCGTTTACCGTTTTGGCAGGCACTTATTAACGAAGGGCTTCCAAGAGAACCCATGCTAGGATTTGGTTTTATGCGCATCGATTATAAAGAATATTTCCAAAGCACCCACACCTACCCCGGAAAAATGACTCACAATACCTTTATGCAGGTACTGATGAATCTTGGATTTATTGGCCTGATAATCGTTGCATTTCAGTTGTTTTTTACTATCAAGGGAATAGGGTCTATGGAAAAAAATAAACGACTTGTACTGATCGGTATGCTCATTCCTATATTGATCAATTCTTTTACGGAGTTCGGAATATTTGGTGAAAATAATTACGGCATATTATTTTATCAGATGATCTTTTTCTGGATCTCCCTACACCCCAATACGCGTTATACCCGAATACAACGGCTATACCTTAAAAGGAAAAGACCTGATTTCGTCATATGACCGAGAAAATATTCCAAAAAATGGAATTTTACCTCAACCACAACATAATTAAAATACTGATTTTCTTTTACTTACGCAATTGGCATGATCTTACATCTTGTATCTGTGAATCAATTTCAACGATTATGAAAGATATTTTAAATAAAACCGGTTACCTCTTTACAGAAACACCAACTAGTCCCTCCGATGTAAAGTTAGCTCTACTAACAATAAACAATCCAGATGGTTCACCTCGATGGATTTGGAATGCGACATCTAAAAAACCACTTTTTCTTAAATTCTATGCAATTGCCACAGGTAAAGCTCGAGCTTTTAGCGTAATGATCAAAATTATTTTTGCATTAAGGATGCAGCACCTTTTCTTTAAAAAAAAGAACTATTATTTTTCGGTAATTGAAAAGCCCATTTTTAATATTTCTACCGACTGGGCATTGTTCACCGGAACTGTGGGCCCCAATAATAAGGCTGTACTTTTTGCAAATAGTTGTTTTTATAAGATTGCCTTAACCCCTCACGCAAAACACCTGATCAATTTCGAAAGTGGTATATTAAAAACAATTAGCGGAAGAAGTAATAGTTTCAAAACTCCCAATGTACTAGAGATTAATCATAGCGTCATTCAATTGGAAGATGTTTCATCTAACGGACAAAGAGCAGGAGAAATTACACAGCGCCATCTCGATGCCTTAATCGAAATGCAAAAGCTTTACGAAAGAGAAATAACCTTAGAAAAATGGGAACTGTTCGAGAATCTAAAAAATGATCTCAACACTTTGGAAGACAGTCGGATTCCTTTTAATCTGAAACGAAAAATAAGACTGTTGATTGATACAATAGATCAGAACACAAAAATAAAGCTGTCCTTTGCCCATGGTGATTTTACACCTTGGAATTGCTATGTTTTCAACGACCATATTGCTGTTTACGATTGGGAATTGGCAGCATTCGACAAACCTAAAGGATTTGATCTGTTTCATTATGTTTTTCAAAAAGGAATATTGACCGACCACAAACCTTTTAAATCAATTTATAAGGATGTCAAACAATACGCGATGCCATATTTCGAAGGCAACCAAGAGGAATTACACAATTGTTTACAATGGTACCTGCTGGTTAATACGATGTATTACCTTAGGTTGTATGCCCAGCAGAAAGAATGGCATGTTCAAATAAACTGGTTACTTCAAACATGGAGTGAGGCCTTCAATATCTTTTTAAAGAATGATAAAACACCCCGTCAGTTGGTTATTATGGACTTGTTTGATGCTTTGCAAAATCACAAATATGCAGCGTTAAAATTCCCGAACAGCCATCCTGAAAATCTAAGTCTAAATTCCGATATCGATTTGGTCATCCGGAAAAAAGACAGTGCTGCAATTTTCCAAATGTTAAAAAACCACAGCCATGTGGCTAACATTTACCGGCAGCAAAAATCTCATATGCAAGCCATCCAATGTATTTTAAATGATGGAAGTATATTGTCTGTTGATCTGATATGGCAGTTAAAACGCAGAAATATCATTTTTCAGGATGTAGAGAAAGTACTGGAAAACAGCTATATCAATAATTTTAGGGTTTCAAATATCTCGGTAAAAGATCTTATGCACTATATCGTCTCCTTTTACACCCTAAACAACTCAGCTATTCCTGCTAAATACGAAGTATATAAAGAGGCGATAATCACCAATCCTACAAAAATGGACCATATGGTAAAGGCTTACTTTGAAAATCCGCAGGAAGTAAATAAAAGCCTGTTGCGTAGCATCAAACAACAGAAAGAGAACACAGGCTTTAGCTATTTCCGAAATACAATACAATATCTGTACGACACACTAAATTGTTTTTATCAGGGAAGAAAAGGTTTTGTAATTACCTTTAGCGGGGTTGACGGTGCTGGGAAATCAACCGTGATTGAAAAAGTTGCAAACATGATCGAAAAGCAGATTCGAAAACCCGTGGTCATTTTGCGTCATCGCCCTTCAATATTGCCCATCCTGAGTGCGCTGGCCCAGGGAAAAGAGAAAGCAGCCAAAAATGTAGCAGACAGACTTCCAAGAACTGGAAACAATACCAGCGTAATCGCGTCAATTTTCCGCTTTCTTTATTATTATACAGATTATTTTTTTGGACAGTTTATAGTGGCAGTTCGTTATACAATGCGTGGTTATGTAGTAATTTACGATCGCTACTATTTTGATTTCATGACAGATGCAAAAAGAAGCAATATTGTACTCTCCGAAAAACTTTCTGGATTGGGATACCTATTCCTGTTGAAACCCAGATTTAATTTTTTACTTTTTGCCGATCCGGAAGAAATACTGAGCAGAAAACAAGAACTAGATGCCGCAACCATTAAAATGCTAACAGCCCGGTATCAGAAGCTATTTTTAAAACTGAACAAGAATAATCGCAAATCTTTATATGAATCGATTTACAACAACGATCTCAACAATACACTAGGTAGTATTTTCCGTACAATTAAAACCGCTGCAATATGAAAAAACTGTTGGAAAAACTGATTCGTTTGCGAAACCGGAATTTTAGATTTGATGAGAATATTACTACTTCGGTGGTCATCCAGTTTGCATATACACAGAGCATCGCTTTGCTCAGGGGAATGAAAACCCTTTTTTATCTTAAAAAACCGAACGGGCTAATGCTGGGTGCAAATGTCTCCTTTTTTAATATTTCAAAAACAAAATGGGGCCGATTTGTACGATTGGGAAACAATGTTTACGTCTCTGGCCTCGGTAAAAAAGGAGTACAATTTGGCGATAATGTAAGCATTGGAGCTTTTAGTCGTATTGTTGTATCTACCTCCTTAAATAATATTGGCGAAGGCATTACGATAGGTAACGATGTGGGAATAGGAGAATTTGCCTATCTCGGCGGGGCGGGGGGGCTTGAAATCGGAGACGAGTGCATAGTGGGTCAATATTTGAGCTGCCATCCAGAAAACCATATTTATCAGGATATCACCACTTCCATACGGCATCAAGGCGTAAGTCGCAAAGGAATTAACATAGGGAAAAACTGCTGGATAGGCAGTAAGGTAACGATTTTGGACGGTGTTAAAATTGGAGATGGAAGTATCATTGCAGCTGGAAGTGTAGTAACAAAATCGTTTCAAGAAAATAGTATCATCGGAGGTGTACCAGCAAAACTATTAAAAACAAGAAATCATGAACAAGAAAACCATTTTAGCAACTTGCTATGCCGTGAATCCTTATAAAGGATCGGAAGATGCAATGGGATGGAATTTTGTAAAACAGATAGCCCGTTATAACAATGTAATAGCGGTAACACGCAAAAATAACCGCTCGGCTATCGAAAAATATATCATGGAAAACCCAAACCCACTGTATAAAAATATGAGTTTCCTATATTTTGATTTGCCTTACTGGCTGCGCTTTTGGAAAAAAGGAAGCCATATGGCTATGGTGTACTACTATTTCTGGCAAAAAGGTATCATACCTTTCATACAAAAAACAAACATCTCATTCGATATCGCACACAATGTCAATTTTCATAACGACTGGACTCCTAGTTTTTTATGGAAACTAAACAAACCTATGGTATGGGGACCTGTAGGGCATCATCCCATCATTCCATCCCAGTATTTGCAAGCTTATTCCAATCGGCACCTATGGATCGATAGATTGACCTGGGCAATTAAAAAAATGTCTTGGAAGTATTCCCCCGCACTTCAAAAAACAAAGCGCAAAGCAGCACATATATGGTGTATGAATACCCAAGTCCCTCAAAAATTGCAGCTTAGTTCAGAAAGGTTTTCAATATTTCCTTCGGTAGCCTCTGAAGATTTCGGGGCAGAGATTGAAACCTCAACAAAGAGCGAAACTTATCATGTGATCAGTGCAGGTCGGTTTGTCCCTTTAAAAGGATTTGACCTAACCCTAAGCTCATTTATTACTTTTCTAGATACCGTACCAGCCTCCGAAAAACATAAATGCAAACTAACCATTGTTGGCTCAGGGCCTCAAAAAGACAGGCTTTTAAAAATAATTCGGGAGTACAAAGTTCAGCAGTACGTAGAACTTTTGGAGTGGGTAGAGCGAAAAGCATTAATGAAATATTTTGCCAAGGCATCGGTCTTTCTTTTTCCTTCTCACGAGGGTGCGGGAATGGTGGTTGCCGAAGCGCTGTCGTTTGGCTTACCTGTGATTTGTTTGGGCAACGAAGGACCTGGGCAATTTATCAATAAGGAATGCGGTTTTGCAATCCCACATCAGAGCTACGCTAAAACAGTTGTGGCCTTACAAGAAGCACTTCATAAACTGTACGCAGATAGAACCC
Organism: Pedobacter ureilyticus; assembly: GCF_005925345.1. Taxonomy (GTDB): domain Bacteria; phylum Bacteroidota; class Bacteroidia; order Sphingobacteriales; family Sphingobacteriaceae; genus Pedobacter; species Pedobacter ureilyticus. The sequence goes on along the minus strand of NZ_SSHJ01000003.1, from coordinate 292,619 downwards.
TTCTACATGAAATGGGAACTGCAGCACGAAAGTTATACCTGCAAAAGTTTACATGGGAAAGCCGTGGGGAATATTTGAATAAAATTTATAATGATTTGTAAAGATTTTGCCATGAGAATTATAGCTATCCATTTATTAAACGATTATAGCGGAAGTCCTAAAGTATTAATGCAACTGTTAAAACATTGGTCGGAACAACAGCTGGAAATTCAACTTTATATTGGCAACCCGAACAAAGGCTTTTTGTCGGAAATTCCGAAGATCAACTATCATTATTACGGATATAGCTTTGCTAGAAATCCGCTGGTACGCTTCTTTAAACTCTTTGGAAGCCAGTTTTGGTTAATGCTTTTATTGATTCTAAGGCTTAAAAAAGGGGATATCGTATACGTGAATACCGTATTGCCATTTGGCGCAGCCATAGCTGGTTGGATAAGAGGTTGTAAAGTGATTTACCATTTGCATGAAACTTCGGTTAAACCAAGATTATTGAAAGTTTTTTTATTTGGCGTTTTAAAATTAACGGCTATCGAAATAGTATATGTTTCTCATTTTTTGGCACAGCAAGAACCGATAGCAAAAAAAGCACACATCATCCATAATGTCCTAGAGAACGATTTTATGGTGCAGTCCCAAAAAAACAAAAATTGCCACAAAGCAAATCCAGTAGTATTGATGATTTGTTCCTTAAAACCCTACAAGGGTATTGAAGTGTTTTGGGCTCTGGCCGAACGAAATCCAAAAATCAACTTTAAGTTGGTCCTAAATGCTACCAAGGGCGAAGTAGAAGCTTATTACAAAGGACAAAAGCAACCAAAAAATCTGATATTATATACCACTCAGGAAAATACCCATCCATTTTATCAAGAGGCCAGTATCATCTTAAATCTATCTGATACCCAATTGTGGGTAGAAACATTTGGTCTGACCATTTTGGAAGGAATGTGTTACGGATTGCCGGCTATAGTACCTCCAGTTGGTGGCGTAGTTGAACTGGTAGAAAATGGAAGAAATGGCTATTTAATTGACAGTAAAAATATTGACCTAATTTCTGAGAAATTAAACGAATTGATTTCTGATAAGGCCTTATACAAGAAGATGAGCGACAATGCACGGGCTAAAAGCGGCCACTTTTCTGAGGCTAATTTTAAGCGCAAAGCCATGCTGTTAGTTTCCAGTTAATAAATAAAAATCCATTTTATGGAAAAAAGAACATCATCAAAGAAAATAAACAACTGATTTTTAGATAGATAACATACTTTGCACACTTTTTGGCATACGATGAATAACCTTTAAAAGAAATGTTATGGAAAAAAATAGAATAGCCATTATTGGTACCGTCGGACTACCAGCAAGATACGGTGGTTTTGAAACATTAGCTGAGCATTTGGTTTCGGAGTTATCCGACCAATACCGATTTACGGTTTATTGTTCTGGCAAAAAATACAAAAAAGAAGATCGGTTAAAGACCTTTCGCGGCGCACAATTAAAATATATTCCTTTGGAGGCAAATGGGATACAAAGTATTCCTTATGATACGATTTCAATTCTCCATGCTTTAATGAAAAATGATGTACTGCTGATTTTGGGCGTAGCCGGTTCCTGGATTTTACCTTTTATACGTTTATTCACCCGAAAAAAAATCATTATATCAATTGATGGTATCGAATGGAAACGTGATAAATGGCCGTTAGCGGCAAAATTATTTCTGTGGTGGTCGGAAAAAATTGCGGTCAAATTCTCTCATATCGACATTTCCGATAACGAGTCTATTCAGGACTATACCGCTTTACGCTATAAAACGCTCAGCAGAGTTATTGAATATGGAGCAGATCATACCTTAACCGTAGAACCGGTAGCAGATGATTTTCAAAAATATCCGTTCTTAAAAGAACCATATTGTGTAAAAGTATGTCGTATAGAGCCAGAAAACAACGTGCATTTGGTTTTGGAAGCATTTTCACAGATTAGGGAAAAAACATTGGTGATGGTAGGCAACTGGAACAATAGTGAATATGGACGGAAACTAAAAAACGAGTATGCTACTGTAAAGAATATTGTCTTACTTGATCCTATTTATAACCAAAGAGAAATTGATTTGATAAGGGGAAATGCGGAACTGTATATCCACGGACATTCAGCTGGTGGCACTAATCCATCACTTGTTGAGGCAATGTATTTAGGATTACCCGTACTGGCTTTTAAAGTCTCTTATAACATCACTACAACCGAAGCAAAGGCACACTATTTTTCGTCTGTGAACGAATTAGTAGACTTATTGAACAGTACGGGGCAGCAGAACCTTAACAAGATTGCTAATGAGATGAAAGCAATTGCGACAAGACGTTACACATGGCGCTTTATTGCCGGACAGTATCAGCTTCTTATTAGAGAGGCGCTATGCACCAAAAATAAAAGTAATGTCAGATCTGAAATCAATAAGCTAAGACCTAGTCTATTATCTGAATTTCAATTGTTCCATTTCCAAAATGCTAACCTATTTTACGAAAAATAATATTTATTATGGATACTATAATGTACGTTATCGGGATTGGCGCCGTAGCCTTTATGATCAATCAGTTATTGATACCCGTGTTGAGCCGTATCGCTTTTAAATTTAATTTGGTTGACAAACCAAATTACCGAAAAATCCATTTATTGCCTATCCCCTTAATAGGGGGCATATCGATTGCGATAAGCACTATTTTAACGATCTTAATCTCGGATAGGTTTGAAATAGTGGAAGATTATTTAATGATTTCTACTACGTCTGTTATTTTACTAATCATGGGGTGTATAGATGACCAAAAAGATATCAAGGCTAGTTATAAATTAGCATTGGAATTATTACTGGCCATCTCAATTGCGGCATCTGGCACACGGATCGAATCGCTTTATGGATTATTGGGAGTCTATCATCTGGGAATTGCGATGCAGTATTTTTTAACCATAATCGTGATTACCGGTGTTGTTAATGCAATTAATTTGTTTGACGGAGTTGATGGGCTTGCGGGCACTTATTCCTTGCTAGGCTTTATACTGCTGGGTATCATCGGTCTGTATATCCAAAATCAAAATCTACTATTGATCGGGACTATTTTCGCAGGTTCATTGCTCAGCTTTTTAAGAAAGAATTTTTCGCCAAAAAAAATATTCATGGGAGATTCTGGAGCACTGTTCTTAGGCTTTATGCTAATCACACTAGGAATAAAGCTATTGCAAAATAAACCTCCGCTCTTTAAAGAACATGCTTCATATGGCTTTATCATAATGGCAGCGTATTTTTCAATTCCTGTTTTAGATTCTATACGAGTTTACCTGGGCAGAATAAAAAACGGATACTCTCCTTTTATGCCAGACAGGTCGCACCTACATCATTTATTACTGAAGATCGGCATGAACCATAAATCAATAACCTTTCTTATAGTATCATTCTGTATATCGATGTTATTGGTTAACATTGGCTTTTCAGGGATATTTCCTATCACAATAGTCTTAGTAGCTATGGTTGTGATTTTTGCAGCAATGGTTAAGGTGCTACTGCTTATCCACGGATTAAAAGAATGGGGAGAGATTTTGAAAAAACTTGAACAGAGCTCATTTTAGGTTTGTGTTAACATCACAGCAATTTTCGAATTGTTAAAAGTTAAAGAAAATATTTCGTAACAATATCTCAAAGCAAGACACTAAAGGGTTATCATATTTAAAACATTTGCACTGTCTATTAATTAAGTGAATAATAACTATGTCTGAATCAACTAAAAGGATAATATCATTCTTTCAAATCAAATGGCTTCGTGCAGGAGTCTTTTACATAGATAAAACATTCAAATTTCCCGTGGCACACTACGAAAAAAACCACAAGAAACGGTTTTGAAGATATCAAAAACGCCATGGATGCCGGCACCTTCAGCTCCACAACAAACCTTCTTAGTTTAAAAATTAAGAGGGTTTGTTTTTTTCCTACAAGACACCATACACGTATGTATCGGCAATTAAAATAGGTAGATATTATTTTAACGAAATAACGCGAGCATACTAGAAATTAGCTAAACTCAAAAAAAGAAAAAAAGAAAAGGCTGTATCGTTTTATAGTGATACAACCTCATCTCTCCTCAAATAGCTCTCAAATCAATCTTCTTTCCAAGCGTTTGTGCTGGCTGAGGCAACTTTAATTGCCGGGACTTTTCTCTTCTTCACCTCTCCTTTTAATTTCTCGGCATTCGCTAAATCATTTTCCCAACCCTTATTTTCTACTTGCTGTTTGCAACTTACCGTATTGCCCTTTAACATCTTAATAACGTTACCTAACAGCCTACGGCAAATAGCTCTTGTTTTAGGAGCACTATAAACTAAAGCTACGCCAGCGGTTGCAGCAACACCAATAATAATTACGGCGGCCGTTTTATTCCTAGATACAAATAATCCCTCTCTCATAGTTAATGTATTAGCTTAATTTAGCTCTTTAGCCATATCCCTAAGTGCTTTAATGGTATCATGAGACTTTTGAATAAATTTAGCCTGATCGCTTACAGTATCCAATACTACTCCTGTTAAGCCACCTTCGGTTAACGCCAACTTATAAGCTTTTTTGATGGCATCTTCGCCTCTTTCCGCCTCTGATAAAATACTGGCCCTATCATTAGCTCCGAATAATGCTTTCACATCTATCCAAGCTCTATGCAATGTTCCAGCTATGGTATTGCCTGTATCTGGCTCTACAGTATGATCGGCAACCAAAGCAGTTAATTCTTGCCCAAACCTTCGACTCTGAGCCGAATACTCTTGAAATAATTCCTTTAAATCTAAATTGCTATCATCTATATCTGCCAAGGCCTTTTCGAAACCTGCTACCCTGTCGTTATTTAACTCAATTAATTCGTTAAGCACATTGCCTGTTGAAGTTGTTTCCATATCTATATCTTATTATGTATGATTAAAGGAAATGAACAAGAACAAATATTCCCATCATACTCATCTCATCCATTTCCTGAAAACACAACAAACATTAAGATTTAAGGTTTAGCTATTAAAAAAAACAGGTATCTAGCGCACAAAATACGTTAAAATAACAGCCCTATATTTTAACTCAATTACCTTGAAGCAACCCTCTAACTAAAGCTTTCCATTGTGGATAAGAAAAACCAAGTACAGCCGCCCAGCCCACCAGCATGTTTCTTAAATTATCTATAGTATTGGGCATATAAACATTGGGCTGCTCATTTCGCCCGTGCTCTTCAGCATAAATGTGCCTTCCTACACGTTTAATTAAAAAAGTAGAACTGGCCTCATGAGTTAAAAAATGAGCAGTTACACTACTTCCAGATAGCGGATTGTTAGCAGGTTTTACAACTATTGCTACCTTTTCCATCCCCGGTTCCGTATGTTCGATAACCTGCTCTACCTTTACCCAATCGTATCCTCTACCCAAAACAGTGCCCGGACCAGGAATATCTATCTTTATATAATCTCCAATTTCTACCAACCGATCTACACGATTTCCAAACGAATTGGTAAGCTGAAAAGCAGAAAGCGCTGTACCAGCCAACTTACCCCAATTGTTAACAGCTAACAAGCGCTCCCTAACTATCAGAAAAAAATCTATTGCAGCTTCTTCATTCACTAGAGATATTTGCTCTATCACATCCATTTGCCCGCCTATTTCCTGCTTGGGCATTATTTTACTTGATTTCATCGTACGTTTACTTAACTAATGATATGTTAAATCATATAATACCGGCCTACCTTTAATAATTTAAAATCAAACTTTAAATGTTTAGGCATGAGGATATGCTAACGTTTGATAAACAAACCCAGCGTTAAGTTGTTACTCAGATAAATACTTAATTCCTGTACCAAATTACCCGAAAATTCGACTAAATCTTGGTCTACAATGGAGTTATAACTACGAATAAGGATGGCTTGACAAATGTGTTGGCTACAAATTTTCTTCCATTAAGAGATTGATAATTCCATCAACCATACCAACTTTAGGCACAAAAATTTGTTTAATGCCAGCCCATTTCATTACCGTTAAATAAATTTCGCAAGCTGGTATAATTACATCTGCCCTGTCTTGGTTTAATTTTAAGATAGAAATACGTTCTTTGAGCGAATAACTATTCAACTCGTTGTACATATTCCTAAGTTTCAGAAAAGATAGCGGCAAATCATCTTTCTCGCCACTCATGCGAAACAATTTATTGATATTTCCGCCGGTACCAATACCTACAACTTGTTTTAGTTCTTTAGTGTGTTCCTTTATCCAATCTTTCATCTCATTCCAAGTTTCTTCTTTATCCTGGTTATCCAGAATACGGATGGTACCCAAATTAAATGATTTTGAGGCTATGGGTTGTTTATTTACGAAGACTGATAACTCGGTGCTACCACCACCAACATCAATATATAAATAGCTTTTTTTAATATCCAAGTTCTCTTCTATATGATTAGAATAAATGATACTAGCCTCCCGCTGACCTTCAATAATTTCGATATCAATATTGGCCAATTCTTTAATTTTCTTGATTACCAGCTTACCATTTTTAGCCTCACGCATAGCCGATGTTGCACAGGCAAGATAATCTGTAACATGGTAAACATCCATTAAATTCCTAAAGGCGATCATCGTTTTTACCAAATCATCAATTTTTTTATCAGATAATTCCTGATCTAAAAACGCATCATCTCCTAAGCGTAACGGCACCCGTACCAACGTGTTTTTTTTGAAGGTACTGCTTCTATCGTTTTGGTTAATATCGGCAATTAATAATCGTACAGCATTAGATCCAATATCTATGGCGGCGTATCTGAGCATGTTATTGATGTTTATTTTTTAGGTAACTATAAGCTTGGTATTGAGACCTTATCTTAGTAGCGAGCCTATTTTTATGGTATCTGTTATCGTTTGTTTTGGTGATATTTCTTGCTTTCACATTATCCTGCAACTGCAAATCAATAATATCTTTAATTTCCTGTCTCACCTCATCATCTAAAATTGGGAAACCAACTTCTACTCGGTGTTCAAAATTACGAGACATTAAATCGGCAGAAGAGAGAAACATTTCTTCCTTGCCCCCATTTCCAAAAATAAATACGCGGGCATGTTCTAAAAACCTATCTATTATACTAACAACAGTAATATTTTCGCTGTAATCTTTCACACCAGGAACCAAGCAGCAAATACCCCTTACAATTAGTCTAATTTTCACACCTGCGTTACTCGCTTCGTAAAGTTTTTCTACAATACCCTCATCGGCCAAACTATTTGCTTTTAGAATCATGTAAGCGGCTTTGCCGGCCTTGGCATTTTTAATTTCTCTATCTATTAAGCTGTAAAATTTATTTCTAGAATCAATTGGAGAGACTATTAAATGCTTAAAGCCTTTAGCTACGGTACGTTTATTTAAAGCGGCAAACAATTTTACCAGTTCCGAAGTGATTTCAGTTTTTGAGGTAAAAATACTATGATCGCAATAGATACGTGCAGTTTTTTCATTAAAGTTTCCGGTAGCTAAATTGGCATAATACGACGTTTTTCTCTTATCTATGCGTTTAACCAGACAAATTTTAGAGTGAACTTTAAAATCGGTTAAACCATAGTTTACATTTACGCCTTCTTCCATTAATCGGTTGGTCCAAAAAATATTGGCACTCTCGTCAAAACGGGCTTTTAGCTCTACCAAGCAATTTACTACTTTACCATTTTTAGCGGCGTTAATTAAGGCGTTAACTACTTTAGAATTTTCGGCCAAACGGTACAAAGTGATGTTAATTTCGGTAACTTTCGGATCAATGGCTGCTTCTCTTAAAAATAGAATGATATAATCATAAGATTGATAAGGCAAATGCACTACAAAATCCTTTTCGGCAATTTTCTTAAAGAAACTTTCAGTTCTATGTAGATTTTTTACTTTTAGAGGCAGCATAGGCGGATATTCCAATTCCTTTGCTCCCACATTAGGGAAGGCTATAAAATCACCAAAACGATGATATTTATTCCCTGGTATTAAGCCGTCGGCACCTACTTTAAGCTTACTCACCAAAAAGCTCAACATATCAAAAGGCATATCGCTATCGTAAAGTAAACGCATTGGCTTGCCCCGTTTCCTTTTATCAATGCTTTTGCGAAGCTCGTCTATAAACTTATCGCTTACATTCTTATCAATATCTAATTCGGCATCTCTTGTTAATTGGATAGAATACGCCTGTATTTCCTTGTAATTAAACACATAAAAAATATCATCTAAACAGTATTTTATGATATCTTCTAAAAGGATGATAAACTTTAAATCATTAGTTTCTGGAAGTACCAAAAACCTAGAAATACTATCTGGAAGTTCTAAAATTGCATATTTTTTATTTTTCCCAGAATTGTTAGAGAGCTGAACGAAAAAGTACAAAGCCCTGTCTTTCAACTCGGGAAAAGGCTTGTTTACATCAATCATAATCGGCACCAAATTAGATAGAATTTTATCTCTAAAATGTTGCCGAACAAACTCGCCACGAGAAACATTAAGCTGTGTATGATTTAAGATAAATATCCGCTTTTGCGCCAACTCGGTAATTAGAATATCCTGAAAAAGCGTTTCGAAACGACGCTCTAGTTTTACGACAATGTTTTTAATCTCATCAAGTACCTTCTTAGGGTTAAAACCCAACAAAGCTTTTGCCTTCTCATTAAGGTTAACCAATCTGTTTAAAGACGCTACCCTAACGCGGTAAAACTCATCAAGATTTGAAGAAAAGATAGAAAGAAATTTGATACGTTCTATCAATGGCACCGTTTCGTCTGCCGCCTCTTGCAGCACACGCTCGTTAAAATACAACCAACTGAGTTCTCTATTTAAAAAAGGAAGCTTTTTTTTAGCCATTAGGTTAACATAAAAAATCCCTATTAAGGGATTTCCAAATTGAAAAATTTAATGTTAAGTTATGATTAATTAAAAATTAACAAAAATCAATTATTTAACATTGGTCTTTTTAACCGCTGCTGCTCTCGGGGCTTTAGTTTTAATTGCTCCAGCTTTGGCAGGCTCTTTTGGTGAAACAGCCTTAGTTGTCACCTGCCTTTTAACTGTGGCCTTCGCTTCCGAAACTTGGTCTGCCGCCTTATTTATTGCAGTTTTAGCAGCCGTGGTAGCTTTCCTAATTGTCGGTTTTACAGTAGCCGAAGCATTTTTGGGGGTAGTTTTAACCACAGTTGTAGTTTTTTCAACTGGCTTTTTTACTGCCTTTGCCACTTCTTCTTCAGTTTCTAGTGCGGCAACTTTTACGCTACTTACCACCGGTTTGGCTTTCTTTGCTGCTTTCTTCACAATTTTACTTGCAGATTTATCTGTTTTTTTAACTGGCTTAGGACCATCTTTTTTTACTGCTTTAATTTTTTTAGCTACTACTTGCTTTTTCGATGAGCCGATGTCTTCGATCTTATGCTCTACTGCTTCCTTAACTTCGGTAAATTTTTTGGCAAGTTTTTTAGCAACAGCTTTGCTCGCCTTAGCAACATCAGTACCAATAGTTTCTGCATTATGCCCTAAACCCTTAACGACTTCCAAAAACTTTTCAGTTAAACTTTTTTCTAGTTGTTTCTTTGCAGCTTTTTGATTGGCTTTCTTTGAGGTCTTTGCTTTATTAGATTTCATCTTTTTCATTATTTTAAGTTTAATGAACTACCAACAACCCTATTTCATATTATTAAGGCTGTAAGGAGGTTAGCTCATGATTTTATGATTGAACTAAGGTATATTTTAAAAATGATGATAGTTTCACCTATTTTTTACCTTTTTTTGTAATTAATTAAATTTATCAATTCTTTTCAATAAAAGCACCATTTCATGCCAAGTTTCGATATAGTAAGCAAAATAGATGCACAAACGCTAGACAATGCCATCAATAATGCTAAAAAAGAGATTTTAAACAGGTACGACTTTAATACTTCTAAAAGCAGTATAGAACTGGACAAGAAGACAAACCTAATTACTATCATTACCGAAGATGATATGCGCTTAAAAGCGATAGTCGATTCTATCATCTCTAGAATGATGAAACAACATTTAGACCCAAATAGTTTAGATTTTGGCAAAGAAACGATCGCTTCGGGCAATATGATTAGAAAAGAGGTTACGGTTAAGGAGGGAATAGATAGAGAAACAGCTAAAAAAATTGTTGCTAAAATTAAGGATAGCAAACTTAAAGTACAACCCTCTATGATGGACGACCAAGTGCGGGTGCAAAGCAAAAACATTGATGATCTACAAAAAGTAATTCAGCTATGCAGAGGCGAAGATTTTGGACAACCGCTACAGTTCATTAATATGAGGAATTAAGGTTAATTGCCGAATTGTTAAATTGGTTAATTGTTTCACGGCCAATCTAAAACTGACACCTAACTCCTGATACCTGACCACTCTAAAAAATGGAAATCAAAGAAAACGGTTTTATCTTTTCAGACGATCGCAATTTGGTAGACGTTAAAGCAGTACATCACTATTTAAGTACACAATCTTATTGGGCAAAGAATATTTCTTACGAATTAGTAGAGAAATCTATAAACAACTCGCTCTGCTTTGGAATTTATAAAGCGAAACAACAAGTTGGATTTGCCCGTTGGGTTACAGACAGCGCTACTTTTGCCTATCTGTGCGATGTTTACATAGCTGAAGAGTTTAGAGGGTTGGGCTTATCTAAAAAACTGATGTCGCTAATGTTGTTTCATGCAGATTTGCAAGGCTTAAGACGTTATCATTTAGCCACTTTAGATGCACACGGTTTGTATGAACAATTTGGCTTTAAGGCTATCGAAAACCCAGAAAGGCACATGGGAATTGTTTTTAAAGACTTGTATAGTAAAGGTAGCTAAAGCCATTACCAAGCCTTAACCCAAGCATTTTGTTGTGCTGTATCCAGAAAAGTCCAAGCTACAATTCTGGTTATTTTATTTCCGGTAGTCATCTCGCTAGTTCTCACTTCAACTGCTTCTGTCCTTTTAAGCATGGCATAAATTGCACCTAGATTTTCGCTTTTAGACACCAAACTGGTAAACCACAAACACTGATTTTTAAACAGCTTACTCTCTTCAATCATTTTACCTACAAACGCTACTTCGCCACCTTTGGTCCACAGTTCGGCATTTTTACCACCAAAATTGAGTACCGGATTTGCATAGTTCTTGTTGCCTAAGTTTCTATTCTTACGTTGCGAGCCCGCATTTGCTTCTTCTGCCGATGTATGAAATGGAGGATTGCAAATGGTCAAATCAAATTTCTCTTCTTTTCGGATTATGTTTTTGAAAACTTCACTCTTTACGGTTTGCAACCTGATCTCTACATTTTTCGCCAAGTTAGCGTTAGCCGCAACTATACTTTTTGCGCATTTTACAGCCAAATTATCAATATCAGAGCCCACAAACTGCCACCCATATTCTCGACTACCAATAATTGGATACACACTGTTTGCGCCTACGCCAACATCCAGCACTTTTATTTTTTTACCAGTTGGAATTTTCTGAGCGTTACAAGAGGCCAGCAAATCGGCAGCGTAATGTATATAATCTGCCCTTCCCGGTATCGGCGGGCACAAATAACCGTCAGGAATATTCCAAAAATCAATTTGATAAAAACACTTTAGTAATGCCTTGTTTAAGGTTTTAACTGCTTCCGGATTAGCAAAATCTATCGACTCATCGCCATATTTATTAGCGGCTACAAATTCAGCAAGTTCGGGTAAAGCAAGTTTTAAAGCGTCGAAATCGTAGCGAGATTTATGCTTATTTCTAGCATGCAGGCTACTTTTTTCGGCAGGCTTGTGTTTCTTTTCCATTAAACCGTTTTTACTTCGCCTTCGTTATAGTGCTCAATATCGGTAATGTAGCCGTTTAAAATCAAGAAATCGAACAGTGGTTTTGCTTCTGGCGATACCGGCATATTTTTAGTATTAATTACCGTATTCGATTTTTTATCTAAGAAAGGATACGCAAACAACCTTACATTTCTGCTGAACATATCATTTACATAACTTAACAAGTGGCCCGTGTAATTGTCGCCAAAATTAGCCGAATTAAATACAAATTTTAAGTTGTTAATGTTGGTAGACATGCCCACACTTTTTGGCCTACACCTGTCTAAATATTTTGCCAGCCTATTTTTACGTGTAAAGTTAGAAACAATAACAAAGTTGCCCGTTTTACACATCTCTTCTGCCCTTTTTGCCACTACTTCCAGATCAATATCATCAGGTGTTTCTTGTGCTGCCGTTAATACGTTGGTAATCAAAACCTCAATCATTACAATAAGGTTGCTGTCTTCCACTTTATTCACCAGTTGAAATTGGTCTGCTGCTTTATTGAATAAATTAAAGTTGGGATTAGATTTTTGACCGTATTTGGTACGTAAAATCATTACATCCTTTTTATAAAGCAAATCTTTAGCTTGGCGAGGATGCGAATCAGAATCGAAAATAGCAGCTGTAGAGAAATCTTTAATAATTAAGTATAAATTTAATAGCAGATTGTTGATATCCTTAAAATCAGGACCTTGAACAGAAATTAAATCTATCTCTACCGAACCCACATTTAAGTTATCTACCAAAGATTCGATCATCTTTTTGGGATCGTTAGCATAGTAAAAAGCTGCGTAAACGAGGTTCACACCAATCATACCCAACACACGCTGTTGCATCTGTACATCGGTGTCTAACAAACGTACGTGAAAATAAATTTCATTAGGTAAACCGCCCGGCTCGCTTTGAAAACGCAAACCCACCCAACCGTGGGGATCATTGGTACGAGTGTAGTTTAGCGTAGTTACCGTATTGGCAAACGCAAAAAAGGTTTTGTCTTCGTGTTTATCTCCTTTTAACCGTTCAATCAGCAACGAGTACTCGTGGTCAAGCATCTTTAACAAACGGTTCTGACTTACGTAACGTCCCGATTCTTCGGCACCGTAAATTTCGTCGCTAAAGGTCATATCATAGGCTGATATAGTTTTTGCAACCGTTCCAGATGCGGCACCTACGTTAAAGAATGCCCTCGAAACTTCTTGTCCGGCGCCAATTTCTGCAAATGTGCCGTAGATTTTGGGGTTCAAGTTTATTTTGAGCGCCTTTCGCTTAATATCGATGATTTCTTGTTGCATGTTGCAAAATTACTAAAATAGGTTAAACCGCCGAATGCGCCTTTTAATTTGGTTTGTTTCTAAACTAGCTGAAAGCATAAAGCATAAAGTGTAAATTTTAGCTATGCCCAATATTAGCTATTTGAAAAGCAATGCCATTACTACTATTCTTTTAAGTCGGGCTATACGCTGTAGTCCCGATAAAATCGGGAGCTGCCGCTGCTATCCCGTTTAAAACGCAAGGCCTTTGCTAAGCACACCGGGCAATTTTGCCAAGCGTACAGGTTTTGCATACTAAACCCGGTAGCAGCGAGCATCCCGACGCAAGGTCGGGATAAAGCGGATAACGGGACTATCGTTAAAAATAGCTCAGGAAATTGCTTTTCTAAAAGCTACACAGAATTAAAATGTTACCTTTGTGCCAATGCAAACTGTTCTATCGCTCCGATGTAAAATTGGAGAGGAAAGTCCGGGCAACGTAGAGCATCTCGCTTCCTAACGGGAAGGGGTTTAGGATTGAAAACCTGAGCCACGGAAAGTGCCACAGAGAATATACCGCCACAATTTACGTTGGGGTAAGGGTGAAAACGTGAGGTAAGAGCTCACGAGCTTTGTTAGCGATAGCAAGGTTGGTAAACCCCGGGAGTTGAAAGACCAAATAGGCTAACGTCCCGATAGTTATCGGGATAAAGGGCTGCTCGTCCGATGTTAGTGGGTAGGTCGTTAGAGGTAAGCGGCAACGCTTACAGTAGATTAATGATAGAAGCCTTGTTAAAGGATACAGAACCCGGCTTATAGGTTTGCATTTTTTAAAAACATTAAAGAGGCTGTCTCAAAAGTAAAATAATGCCGTCATTTCGACGATCAAAGGAGGAGAATTGAAAATCAACGAAGTTAAATCTCTTTCAGAAGCACTTCTGAAGCAGATCTCTCTCTAACGTTCGAGATGACGAGCGACTTTTGAGACAGCCTCTTTTTTGTTTAATGGGTATCATTTTTAGCTAAATCTTTTTAAACAAGATTTAGCAAGTTTCATCGTATTTATTCAAAATGCTTCTTAATGGTATCTAAAATCTCTTGCGTAATTAAACCGTTAGTGGCCACAATTTCCCTGGTTTCTAAGTATTCGTCGCCACCAGAAAAATTAAGCAGCGTGCCCCCCGCCTGTTTTACCAAAAATGCTCCAGCAGCCATATCGTAAGAGTTAAGGTTATACTCAAAATAGGCATCGAACCTACCACAAGCTACATAAGCCAAATCTACCGCCGCAGAACCAATTCTACGTAGGCCATGGCATTTCTGCATCATTTCGGTAAACAGTTTAATGTACTGCGGCTGTTTATCAAATTGATAGTATGGAAAACCAGTAGCCAACAAGCATTGCGATAAATCTGTTGCTTTAGAAACCCTTATTTCTTTATTGTTCAAATAAGCAGGGGCACCTTTGTAAGAATAGAACATTTCTCCCCTATTAATTTCGTAAACTACGCCCAATATAGGTTCTTTCCCTTCATACAAAGCAATACTGATGGAAAAAGTGGGAATGCCATGGATGAAATTTGTGGTACCATCTAAGGGGTCGATGATCCAAGTAAAGGGTCGATCGTAGGTGTTCTCAGTTTCATCTTCTTCTGTAATGAAACCAGCCTCTGGTAATACTTTTTTCAGGTTCTTCACTAATTGTCTTTCGGCAGTTTTATCTACGTAAGAAACCAAGTCGTTTAAACCTTTATACTCTATCGAACTACTTTCGAAAGCTAAGGATTCTTTTCTAATGAAATTACCCGTAAGCCTGGCAATGGCAACTACTTTATTACACAATAATTCTAAATCCATGGCTTAATAGCTTGCAAGTTTATCTTTGTTTTTTAGGGCGTTGCCTACCAACAATGCGCCAGCAACAAAAAGTATTAACGAAATAAGTTCTGCCTGGGTAAAAGAAATACCTGCAACTGTATATTTAGAATTTACTCTAATTAACTCTACCAAGAAACGTTCTACACCGCTAAACATCAGATAGATACCAAACATCATACCCGGAATATTGATTTTGGTTCTAATTTTCCACAGAAACCAAAAAATTAAAAGGGCTGCAATCACTTCATAAATTGGCGTTGGGTAAACAGGATTTGGCAATTCGTTACAAAACCTACCTACGCAACCTGGTATCGGATTGCCCTCGCCAGCAACGTTATTTGGGTAGGTATAAGCCCACAACCAATCTGGCAGCCAGTTAAATGGTTTTGGGTTCAAGTTGTCAATTCCCCAGTCGCCATCACCAGATAAATGGCAGCCAATACGACCCACGCCGTAAGCCAACATCATGCCTGGCCCGCCCACATCTAACATGTGTAGCGGCTTAATTCCGTTTTTGTTGGCAATATATAGTACCGCTGCCCCACCACAAATTAAACCACCGTAAAAGGTTAAACCACTAAATGAGAGTAAACCACCAATTGGATCTTGGATAAAGGTATCCCAATGTTCTAAGTTATCGAATATCTTAGCACCTAAAAAGCCCCACACAGCCGCCCAAACTATCATGCTACTCATCAGCTCGTGCGGGCGAACGGTAACTTCTACTTTTTTAGGCGTAGGGAGTTTTGTTTTTTGCTTTTCTTTGTAAGACCAGTACACAAATAATGCGGCTAAACCTAAGCCTCCCAATAAATTTCCTTTTGTAGATAGCAATACGGTTTGGGAATCGGCAACAAACATTTTGTAATTTACCAATGCGTAAATTAGCTTATAGCCAATTAAAAATCCAAACAAGCCATTAGAGATTAATTCCCAAGTAGAGGCAGGTTCGCCAATGGTAGTTACGTGTTTTACAGGCTTTAAAATACCAAGTGCCTCTTTACGCTTTAACTCTTGGGTAAAAGCCCAATAACCTGCCACAAATGCCAAAGCCACAAATACACCGAAGGTATTAAATGGCAAAGGCACCTCAATGCCAAACAAATAAGAAATAAAATGGGATACGGTTGGAAACATACATTAAAAAGTTTAGGCGAATATAGAAAATTCGGCCATTCTTTCGGTCTTTTTTGGTAGGTTTTTAAAGCTTCACTGGCTTATTTACAAATTGTAGACCGAGTACAAAAGGTACACTTCACAGAACAAAACTATAATTACATGTAGCGTTTAATCGCCTGCCACAAAATTGGGTCGTAGTTATACACATCTAGTTTAAATTGCCCATGCTGGCTAACGCCTGTGGCGTGTGCAAAACCATTTTCCTTTCTATATTTTGCTAAATATGCACACGCGGCACGCGTGCGCCAGCATGGGGCTTGAAGGGCCAACGCATCACATTTTTACAATAAAAATCTCATAAGAAGAGAGAAATGGTCTGAAAAGTTTGTACCATTGTTTGAAAAAGCAGGTTATAAATTAGATGACGCTTTAAATAAAATTAGAGTTTTAGGTCATAAAGGGCCTCATTCTTAAGAATACCACCAAGCTGTTTATGATAGAATGATACAAGCTAATAGAGGTCTTTGATGTGGCGAATATACTTTGGCATTTGAGAGGACGCTTTCGGAGTTGAGCGTGGAAGTATCTACTAAAGGAACTAAACAAGTTGTTGACTAAACAAAAATAAATGAATTACTATAGAATATTGGACGATTTTGAATCTATACCAGATAGATGGTATTTAGGTAAAGTATCATCAGGTAATGAAATTGACATTTGGAAATATGTGGGTATAGGAGATGTTGAAGTTTCTCACGAAGATTTATGGGTTGATGTTAAAAAGGGGAGAACTCCCATTGATTTTACATTTTGTGATTTTGATTTGTTGGTTGTCAATGAAAAGGTTAAAGAATTGCTATCTCCAGAAGAAATACAATTTATACCTATTAAAATTAACGGCAATTTAATCATCGATAGTTATTATTTAGCTGTTACCAAAAAAGGGGTTGACTGTGTCGACGAAAGTAAATCTCTTTTTGACAAGTGGAAAGAAGATGATTCAGTTAGGCCGGATAAAGCTGGGGAGTATAAAACTATATACAAGCTTATGATAGATCCTGAAAAAATACAAGGCGAACATTTTTTTAGAATTAAAAAATATGATGTAGCAATTATAATAAGTGAAAAATTAAAACAGAAGATGGAAGAGAAACATATAAAGGGTATTAAATTCAAGAAAGTTTCATTATGACCCCCATTCTGGCTTAAGCGATTTGCATCGCCCCCCTAGTTTAGGTATTCCAAAGGATCACTTAAATCTCTCTTAAAGCCTATGTTGGCCCCATGCTGGCGCACGCCTGTGGTGTGTACAAAATCATTTCCCCTTCCATATTTTTTCCCTATTCTTAACATAAATACGCTATTTCTATCAAGTCCCCCATAGGTTCTTTATTTCTATTGCGACTGCTTTATTTCCAGACAAAGTCTTCGATTTCTCTCAGAATTTAAGTGACCGCTGAAAAAGAGAACACTTAAAACAGACAAGAAAAATGATTTACAAATTGTAGACCAAGTACAAAAGCTACTTCACAGAACACACTATAATTACATGTAGCGTTTAATTGCCTGCCACAAAATGGGGTCATATTCGTACACATCTGGTCTAAATTGCGCTTTGCCTTTATCCGCCCATGCGGTGTAATAGGCTATAAAAACGCCAATACTTTTACGCGGGGCATACCAAGTAGGTTTTAGTTGGAAAATATTAAGGGTGTCTGCTTTTTTAGCTAGTTTCTTTTTAAAAACCTCATTTTTAGTAGTGTCTATTGGTGGCAAATCTACATCCATACGTAACCTATCGTACTGGTATTTGTCTTTTACCATTAACTCTGCAAATCTTAAAGGTTGCTCTATGCGTACACAACCATGACTAATAGCCCTGTTAGCCAGCTTAAAACCGTATTTATTATTGGTATCATGTAGGTAAATACTAGCACTGTTATCGAATACAAATTTGAACTTGCCTAGTGCATTTCCATCTCCAGATCCTTGTTTAAAGTTAAAAGGTAGCTTCTCCCTAGGGTATTTATTCCAATCTATCGTATCAGGATCGTTAACTAATTTCCCTTTGTAATACACCCTTATGTTATTGTTAGATAAATAGTAAGGGTCTTTTCTCGCCATCCAATAGATTTCACTTTTGGCAATACTTACTGGTATGTTCCAAATAGGGTTTACCTGTATGGCATTAAAAACGCTAAAGAGCTGTGGCGTTTCATGATTTTTAGGCTTATCATCTAATCGTCCGGTTTTTAAATACCTTTTCATTTTTTGTACGTACGTAGCTTCCCTTTTACCTCCTACGCATACGTTCATGTGTGCAAGCGTATCGTCTTGTTTAAACCAAGTTAATGTAAAATCGGGGATGTTAACTACAACCAGCTCTTCGGTTTGTAACGGCAACCGCCAACGCATACGCTCCAAATTCATCTTAATAGCATTAACCTGTGGCGTTTCTTCGTTGCCAATGCTATCGCGATAATTTGCCAGTGCCTTTTTTAGTTCGATGTAAGGCCTATTTGTAGGCTGTACTTTCTTTAGCTCAGCCACCAAATTTTCGGTATTTAATACCGAATCCATTTTTAAACTATCTGGCCTAAGTACCTTTATATAAAATCGATTGAAAAAATTACGGGGATTGATGCTGCCATAACCCATAAAATTAGTGTATTTATTAAGGATATAGGCAGTGTTTAACTCCAAGTCCGCAATAGCTTCGTAAACCTCGTCAATAGTTTTAAATTGGTTTCGATTGAGGGCCTGCAATTGTTTCTCGTAAGCTGTAGCATTGAAAATCTCAGGATTAAAACCATCGGCTTTGCTTTGTGCAACGAAACTTTTTAGGGTATCTAGCTGCCCAGTTACGTAGAATTTAGTAATCAATTTGGGCAAATACTCATTCTTTGCATAAAAAGCTGAAATTAATTTTGGGTTTAAAAAACCTTTGCTTTGGTCTTCTAATTTAGCCTTAAAAATAGGAAGGTAAATTGCGGTATCAAATTTATTATAAAGCTTGTTATCAAAATGTTTAGCCAGCACAGTAGCAATTTCCGGTTTTTCTCTAAACCAATCGCATCCTGTTATAAACATACATAAAACAACAAAAAGTAGCGCTTTTCTCAAATTCAGGAAGATTATTTTTAACATCAATTTTAATTAGATAGGCATTTATTGCAAATAAAATGCCATTTTTTTTGGATTGTATACCAAACTAGTATATATTTGCCCTATATCCTGCAAAATTAAGGAAAAGAAACAAGTATAATGACCCTATTTTTAAACCATCATTTTCATCTACACCATCGCCATTGTGGCGATATGTAATTTGATGTTCTGTACTTCAGAATGGTTTTTAAAATAGATTCTATATTTCTTATCCTATAATTTAACTAAAGTGAAAACACTTAAAATTGCTATCCAAAAATCGGGTAGATTAAACGAAAAATCAGTAGAAATTCTTAAAAATTGTGGTTTATCTTTCGAAAACTACAAAAGCTCCCTTATCTCCACTGTTACTAACTTTCCCTTAGAAATTCTTTTTCTTAGGGATGATGATATCCCAGAATACGTGCAAGACGGCATTGCCGATTTAGGTATTGTTGGCGAAAATGTAATTGTAGAAACCGGCGCCAACGTATCTTATCTTCAAAAATTAGGATTTGGTAAATGTTCTTTAAAAATTGCAGTTAAGAACGATAGTGATATTGATACGGTTGCAAAATTAGATGGAAAAGTAATTGCTACATCTTACCCTGTAATTCTCGAAAAATACTTAAAAGCAAACCAAGTGAATGCGCAGATCAGAAACATTTCTGGATCGGTAGAAATTGGCCCAGGCTTGGGATTAAGTGATGCAATATTTGATATTGTATCTACTGGTGGCACCTTGAAAAATAACGGATTAAAGCCTTTCACTAGCGTGATGAATTCGGAAGCTGTTCTAGTATCTACCCCAGGGTTAGAGTTTAATACCGAGGTGGTAGAAATTGTACAAAGAATACAATCTGTATTGAGAGCTAGAACTACCAAATATGTAGTACTTAACGTTGCAAAAGAAAACCTTAAAGCCGTGGTAGATTTATTACCTGGAGTGAAAAGTCCAACGGTAGTGCCATTGTTCGAAGAAGATTGGGTTGCCGTTCATTCGGTAATTGACGAGCAAGACTTTTGGGTAAAGATCAATAGCTTAAAAGCCGCCGGTGCACAAGGAATTGTAGTTATGCCGATCGAAAAAATCATTACTTAAATTAATTATCACTGTTTGAATATGAATAGAGAAAGAAGCATTACATCTCGTCATTTCGACCGCAGCGAAGCGAGCAGAGAAATCTTTGGAGATGTAATTTTCATTTCACAGTTTAAAGATTTCTCCACTACGGTCGAAATGACGGGCGACTTAAAAAACACCTATATTCATACAAAAAAACCATCAAATACTTTAATTTTTACTATTAACTATTAGTTAATTTAAAATTTTAAAACATTGAAAATCTATAACTTTAAAGATTTAAGTAAAGAAAAACTAAACAGCTTATGCTCACGTAGTATTTCTGACGATAATTTAGTTAAATTGAGAACTGAAGAGATCATTGATAACGTGAAAAACAATGGCGACCAGGCTCTTCTTAGTTACGCAAAACAGTTCGACAACATTGAGCTTTCTTCTCTTTTTATTGGCAAGAAAGAACTAGCCGAACTGGCCGAACAAATTCCAGCGGAGGTAAAAACCGCGATAGATACCGCCTATCAAAACATCTACACTTTCCATGCTTCGCAATTAAAACCCGAAGAAAAAATAGAAACCATGCCCGGCGTGACTTGCTGGCGTGAAGTGAGAGGTATTGAGCGTGTTGGCTTATATGTTCCAGGAGGTACTGCGGTACTGCCAAGCACTTTCCTGATGTTAGGCATTCCGGCAAAAATTGCTGGCTGCCAAGAGATTGTAGTTTGCTCGCCTCCGCAAAGCGATGGTAAAGTAAATTGCTATATTGCTTATGTAGCCACCTTACTTAACATTGATAAAATTTATTTGGCAGGAGGCGCACAAGCAGTAGCGGCAATGGCCTACGGAACAGAAACGATCCCTCAAGTTTACAAGATTTTTGGACCGGGCAACCGTTATGTTACCGAAGCTAAAAAGCTGGTACAAAACCGTGTCGCTATCGATATGCCGGCTGGCCCATCAGAGGTTTTAGTGCTTGCAGATGAGACTGCCAATCCGTCATACGTAGCCGCAGACCTACTTGCACAAGCAGAGCATGGTATTGATAGTCAATCGATTTTAACAGTTACCTCAAATAAAACTGCAATAAAAGTAATTGAGGAAATTAATAGGCAATTGACCGAACTACCTAGAAAAGATATTGCTGCAGCGGCTATTGCAAACTCTTATGTAGTAGTTGTAGACAATCTTAAAGAAGGCATGGATTTTAGCAACTTTTATGCTCCCGAACATTTGATTTTGGCGACTGAAAAATATGAGGACCTTATCCCATTGATTACCAATGCAGGCTCGGTATTTCTAGGAAACTTGACCCCCGAAAGTGCTGGTGATTATGCCTCTGGGACCAACCACACCTTACCAACAAGTGCCTTTGCAAAAGCTTATTCGGGTGTTTCAGTGGATACTTTTGTAAAAAAAATCACTTTCCAGCACTTATCAGCTAGTGGTTTAAAAAACATAGGCAAAACTGTACAAGTATTAGCAGAAGCAGAAGGTTTGCAGGCGCATAAGAATGCAGTAACGATTAGATTACAGGGATTAGGAGTTAGGGATTAGGTATTAGTCGAAAGACAAGAAACCAAACAACTAACATCCAAAAAACAAATCAATTAAATCTGTGAAATCACAACAAAAGAAAAAATGGACGTAAGAGACTTACAACGAGAAAATATAAAAAACTTAAAGCCCTATTCTACCGCTAGGGACGAATTTAAAGGACAGGCGAGTGTGTATTTAGACGCCAATGAAAATAGCTTTGGCTCGCCCCTACCTGCCAACTACAATCGCTATCCAGATCCTTTACAACTGGATGTAAAAGATGCCATCAGCAAGATTAAAGGAGTGCCTATAGAAAATACCTTTCTAGGCAACGGCAGCGACGAAGCCATCGACTTACTTTTTAGGGCCTTTTGCAATCCTGGTAAAGACAACGTCATTATCCTTCCCCCTACTTATGGCATGTACGAAGTGTCGGCCGGTATTAACGACGTTGAAGTACGCAAAGTTAACCTTACGCCAGACTTCCAACTAGATTTGGAAAAGATTGCGGAAACGATTGATACCAACACCAAGATGATTTTCATTTGTTCGCCCAACAATCCTACTGGAAATTCTTTAAATAGAACGGACATAGAAACGATTTTAGCCAATTTTAAAGGCTTGGTGGTAATAGACGAAGCCTATATCAATTTCGCGAAGCAGAAGACGTTTATTCAAGAGTTAACTGAATATGCAAACTTAGTGGTACTACAAACTTTCTCTAAAGCCTGGGGACTAGCAGCTTTGCGCTTAGGAATGGCCTTCTCTTCGACCCACGTTATTGATATCCTGAACAAAGTGAAACCACCTTACAACATCAATCAAGCAACGCAAGATTTAGCTTTGGTGGCTTTACAGAATATCCAACAGGTAAACGAGTGGATTAAATTGACCGTAAACGAGAGAGATAGACTAGGTAATGCTTTAAGCAGATTAGAGAACGTAGAAAAGGTTTACCCTTCTGATGCTAATTTTATTTTGGTAAAAATTGAAGATGCCCATAATATCTACAACCAATTGGTAGAGCAGGGCATTATTGTGAGAGACCGCTCTAAAGTAGTGCTATGTGATGATTGCTTACGCATTACCGTAGGTACTGTAGAAGAAAACAACCAACTTTTAACCGCATTAACAACAAACCCCTAAAGGGCTTCATAGCAAATAGCATAAATGAACCACAACACAACAGATCTAACAACTTCCAATACCCCTTTAGAAGGTTGGAAGGTTTTATTTATAGACCGTGATGGCACCTTGAACATTGAGCCAGATGACGAGCAGGTAGATAGCTTTGCCAAACTGAAATTTTATCCTAGAGCATTGTACTACCTTTCGAAAATTGCCAAAGAGCTAGACTACAAATTGGTTATGGTAACTAACCAAGATGGTTTAGGCACAGCTTCACACCCTGAAGAAAATTTTTGGCCTATACAAAACTTTATTGTAGATACTTACGCTACTGAAGGTGTAGTATTTGATGAGATTATAATTGATAAAACTTTTGCCAAAGACAATGCCCCAACCCGCAAGCCGGGCACTGCCCTACTCACCAAATACTTGGGAGAAGGTTACGACTTGAAGAATTCTTTCGTAATTGGCGACAGGTTGAATGACATTGTATTAGCCAAGAATTTAGGAGCAAAAGGAATATACTTGCGCAACAATGACAACTTAGGTGCTTTAGAGAATTTAGATAAGTACGATACACTTAGCGACATTATTGCCCTAGAAACCAAGAACTGGGAAGATATCTATACGTTTTTACGTGGTGGAGCGAGAACAGTAAAGCACCAACGCAATACCAATGAAACTAAAATTAGCATCAAACTAGATTTAGATGGAACGGGTAAAGCGCATATTCATACGGGATTAAACTTTTTCGATCACATGTTGGACCAAATTGCTCGACATGGTAGCATGGATTTAGATATCGTAACGGATGGCGACCTCCATATTGACGAACACCATACCATTGAAGATACTGGACTTGCATTAGGCGAAGCATTTGCCAAAGCCATAGGTAATAAATTGGGCATTGAACGTTATGGTTTTTGTTTACCCATGGATGATTGCTTGGCGCAGGTAGCTATTGATTTTGGCGGAAGAAACTGGATTGTTTGGGATGCGGAGTTTAAACGTGAGCGTGTGGGCGACGTACCAACAGAAATGTTTTTTCATTTCTTTAAATCGTTTAGTGATGCAGCTAAGTGCAATTTAAACATTAAAGCAGAGGGAGAAAACGAACACCATAAAATTGAAGCGATTTTTAAAGCTTTTGCAAAGGCGATAAAAATGGCGGTAAAGCGGGATGCCGAAAAAATGGTCTTGCCGAGCACCAAAGGGGTTCTTTAATTTACGATTTTAGATTTACGAATTACGATTGGACAAATAGCTAAACCTTTTCGTCATTTCGACGAGGAACGAGGAGAAATCTCAGAGTTTGGCATAGGCGATAACAGATTTCGATCCCGAAGAAAAATCGGGATCGAAATTACGAACGATGAACGTAGATGCAAGGGACAGGCAGAAGTTAAATAAACCCGATAGTAGCGAACACGTAGTGGTAAACCAATGTGTTTACCCTAAAGTAAAGCGGACAGGCGGGACAACAGTACCTATAAACACAAACATTCATTTTCAAAAGATAAAAAATGAACGATAATACAAGAAACACCATCGGCATTGTAAACTACGGCGCTGGTAACATCTTTTCGCTTACTGCTGCACTGGATAGGCAAAGCATTGGCTATGGCATGGTAAATACCGAAGCTGATTTAGCAAAATATAGCCACATTATTATTCCCGGAGTTGGCCATGCTGGTGCAGCCATGCAAAAACTGCAGCAGACGGGCTTGGTAGCAGCCATAAAGGCTTTAACAAAACCTGTTTTGGGTATTTGCGTGGGTATGCAGCTGCTAACAGCTCATTCGGAAGAAGGTAATGCCGATTTACTGAACATTGCCCCTATTCGAACCAAGCTTTTCGATAAGTCTTTGGGTATCAAAATTCCGCACATGGGCTGGAACCACGTAAGTTTTGCAAACAATTTACTGTTTAAACATGTTAACGCTGATGCACAGTTTTATTTTGTTCATTCGTATTTTATTGAATATAACCCTATTTTTGACATCGCTTCGGTAACTTATGGCAACAAGTTTTCGGCGGCTATACAAAAAGACAATTTTTACGGCGTTCAGTTCCATCCAGAGAAATCTGGAGAAGCTGGAGAACAATTGCTGAAGAATTTTTCGATGCTTTAATTGATGTGATGATTAGCTGATGCGATAATTAGCACCACAAAACGTATAACTTACAACCTATAACTTACAACCTTTTTAAACTTAAGAAAATGTACATTATTCCTGCAATAGATATTTTAGACGGCAAAGTAGTTCGTTTACGCGAAGGCGATTACAATCAAAAAACCGAATACAATGTTTCTATCGAAGACATGATTGAGCAATATCGATCTAACGGTACAGACTTTATCCATATTATAGATTTGAATGGTGCCAAAGGCGATTTTAGTAACCAAAAAGCACTTTTCGACATCATCAAGAAAACGGATATGAAGGTGCAATATGGTGGCGGTATCCGCACCATTGAACAGGTAACCAATTTGCTTGATGCTGGTATCCACCGTGTAATTGTGGGTACGCAAGCCATTAGCAACCCCGATTTCTTGCCAGAACTGAGTGAAGCTTTTGCTAAAAAAGATGATTACGCTAACCGCATCGTCATTGCGATTGATGTATTAGACGAGGTTATTAAATACTCGGGCTGGATGGAAAGCTCGCCAATTAAACTGATGGATTACGTGGATAAATGTCTAGCACTGGGCTTCTTCCGCTTTTTATGTACAGATATTAATAAGGATGGTAAATTAGGCGGCGCCGCTGTAGACCTTTACAAAAAACTGCTAGACCACTCCCCTATGATTAAGCTTATTGCCTCGGGCGGTGTGAGTGCCATGGCTGACATTGAAGAATTAGCACAGTTGCCGATTAGAAGTGTGGTGGTGGGTAAAGCAATTTACGAAAATCGCATTTCTATTGAAGAGGTTAAGAATTGGAATTTACAACAGTTGAGCTCGATATAGATAGATTAAAAGATATTAGTAGTTAGTATTTAGACGTGGAAATCACCGGAAAAAATCTACTTATCATAAGTTTCATATTATTTACACTTGGAATTGTAATGTTTTTTTTCGGAGTGTATACTTTCTCTGAAGTAATCGAAACTAGCCTAATTAGATATTTTGGTATGATTTCTTTTTTCGCTTGGTTACCAACAATAATAGCTGGTATTATAGTATTTAGAAAAGGGTTGAAAACAAATTAAAAAATAAACATCATCGTCGTTAAGAGGCACGAAGTAATCTCAAAGCTAATAACTAGCAAACGTTGTAAGATTACTTCGTGCCTCGCAATGACGAAAACAGACAAACATGCTTTCTAAAAGAATTATCCCCTGCCTTGATGTAAAAGACGGCCGTACCGTAAAAGGTGTAAACTTTGTTGATTTACGTGATGCAGGCGATCCTGTAGAACTGGCCGCTCAATATGCGCAACAAGGTGCAGACGAGTTGGTTTTCTTAGACATTACCGCTACCCATGAGCGTCGTAAAACGATGATAGAAATGGTAAAAGCCGTAGCTAGGCAATTGAACATTCCCTTTACCATTGGCGGAGGCATTACCGAAATTGCCGATGCAGAAGCTTTGCTAAATGCAGGTGCAGATAAAATTAGTATCAACTCTGCGGCTGTACGCAACCCAAAACTGATTGAAGAATTAGCAAAGGCTTTTGGAGTACAGTTTGTAGTAGTCGCAGTTGACACCAAAGATGTTGATGGAAGGAATATGGTTCACCTAAATGGTGGTCGTTTGATTACTGAACTTGAAACTGAAACATGGATTAAGCAAGCTGAAGAACTTGGTGCAGGAGAAATCTTGTTGACTTCTATGGATCATGATGGTACTAAAGCAGGTTTTGATTGTGATTTATTGAAAAAAATCAACGACAACATCAACATTCCAATTATTGCTTCTGGTGGTGCAGGTAGTATGGCACACTTTACCGAAGTTTTCCAAAAGGCTAATGTAGATGCGGCTTTGGCGGCTTCCGTATTTCATTACGGCGAAATTTTAATACCAGATTTAAAACAGGAATTGAGCAGGAATAATATTCCGGTGAGGCTGTAGACGCTTTTGTCATTTCGAACGCAACGAAGAATCTACAATTTAACCAACAGATTCCTCCTAACGTTGGAATGACAGCAAGGAAGATTGCTTCGTGCCTCGCAATGACGACAGAACAAACAAGATAACAAATGAGCAACATTAACACCAATCAAATAGATTTTACCAAAACCGACGGCTTAGTTCCCGTAGTGGTGCAAGACAACCAAACTTTAGAAGTTTTAATGTTGGGCTACATGAATGCAGAAGCCTTAGAAAAAACACAGCAAGAAGGCAAAGTAACTTTCTTTTCTCGCTCTAAAAACCGTTTATGGACCAAAGGCGAAGAAAGTGGCAACTTTTTACATGTACAGTCTATCGCTATTGATTGCGACAACGATACGATTTTAATTAAAGCCAATCCAGTTGGACCAACGTGCCATACGGGCTCTCGTAGCTGCTTTAAAACAGCATACAACCAAAACTTCATCTTCGAATTGGAAAACATCATTAACGATAGGTATGAAAATCCGGTAGAAGGTTCGTACATCAATAAGATGCGCAGCAAAGGTTTAAATAAGATTGCCCAGAAAGTTGGTGAAGAAGGCGTTGAAACTGTAATCGCGGCATTAGCCGAAACCAAAGAAGATCTAATTAACGAAGCTTCGGACTTGGTATTTCACTTGATGTTCTTGTTGAAAGAAAAAGGATTGAGTTTGAAAGATATTGCCGAGAATTTAGAGAAGAGGCATAAGTAAAAGCCTCTTTTTTAAGCACAAAGCTAGCTAAAAGCCAATTCGCCAAAAAATTCTTTTCTATGAAAATCGGGGTGCTCTGCCTCAATCATATTCCAAGTAAGGAAATGGGGTTGCGGTAAGCCATCGCCACATTTGTAGAAATTACCTTTTGCTTTAAGGTTATGGAACGAAACGATTTGATGTTTGGTGAAAATCTCTTTCGGTATCACCAACATAATTTCCCAATCGAAACCGGTATTGGTATTAATGGTACTGTTTGAATTAATTTTAGAAGAAAAACTCAGTTGCTTAATCACATCAACGGGCAATAACCGACGTCCGTGCCTGCCTGTGCCGTAACCCATTTTGGTAAAGCCTAAACAATTGAATTCTAAATTGTAATATCCATTGTTATCAAAAGCAATAAAAAGTTCTACGCAACTGTCGTTATGGATGTTTCCGTTGGTTTTTTCATTAGCTAAAAGGTATTTTTCTGCAATAATATATTTCAATAAAATCGATTGACCATTGTGCGCCATCGAAAACTTAGCATCGGCATTAGCCTGATAAACAGGCCACGGATTGCAATCGATAGGCGTTGTTTTTAAACCTCCCATCAGCTGGTTGATTTGTTCAATTTCCTTCAATCCATTTGTATCTATAAAAGGTATCTCTAATCTTCTCACGCTCGTTATAATTAACCACCAAGACACCAAGGCCAGAAAGATTTATTTTGCAGTTATAGAAAATAAGCTTTTTCTTAGTGTTCTTCGTGTCTTAGTGGTTTTCTTTTAAATTTTTATCTTATCCTTACTATACACCACGTTGCCGTTAACAATCGTGGTTTCTATGTTAATCTCCTCATCAAAAATCACGATATCGGCATCTTTACCTTTTACCAACTCTCCCTTCGCATCTTGAAGGCTTAAAATTTTAGCTGGGGTGGCACTGGCCATTTTAACGGCGTCCAGTAATGGCACATCCGCTAGTTTCATCATATTGCTAACCAACCTGTCGGCAGTTGCAACACTCCCTGCAAATGCAGTACGATCTGGTAATTTTGCTACACCATCTTCAATAATTACTTCCAAACCATCTTTCAAGCTACCTAATACACTTTTTCCTTCTGGCATTCCAGCGCCTCTCATGGCATCGGTAATTAAAGCGATGTTTTCAACTCCCTTAATTTTATAAATCAGTTTCAGCAAAGGTGCGGGCAAATGAACACCGTCTACAATGATTTCTACCGTCATATCGTCTATTAGATATGCACTTTCTATTACACCCGCATAGCGGAAAGCATTGCGCCTAGAAACCCCCGACATACACGAATAGAAGTGCGTAGCATGAGTAAAGCCAATTTCATAAGCCTTTATTACTTCTTCGTAAATGGCATCGGTATGGGCAATGGCTGCCAAGACGTTGTGTTTTTGCAAGAAATTGCCAAATTCAATAGTGCCTGGTAATTCTGGAGCAGCGCTCCATCTCTTGATGTGCTTAGAGGCTGCCAATATTTCTTCGTACTCAGCCGGATTTGGGTTACGAATGTAACGAGGGTCTTGTGCACCTTTCTGCGACATGGCAAAGTAAGGGCCTTCAATATGTATACCTACAAGGTCTGCTCCGTCTTTATTTAAAGCGTTAGCTTGTTCATAGATGGCAAGCGTAGTCAATAAATCTTCTTTTTCGCAACTTAATGTAGTGGGCATTAGAGCCGTTGTACCATATTGCGCATGGGTTTTAGTAATGGTCAAGAAAGCTTCCAAGGTATTGTCCATAAAATCATGACCTCCACCACCGTGCACATGCATATCAATAAAACCTGGAGCAACGTACTTCCCTCTAGCATCTATTTCAAGAGCATTGTCTACGGCTATATTTTTAGCACTGATTTCAGCTATTTTTCCATCGGCAAGAACCAAAGTACCATCTTTTAAAAAACCCGATGGTGTAATGATATTGGCGTTATATATTTTTTTATAGTTATTCATGGGAGCTTATTTTTTGGAGGTCCAACTTTTTAAGGTATGACCGTAGAATGCATAAAAAATGAGGTAGATATAACAAGGAATTAGCACCCAATAGGCTTCTCTTAAACTGTGGTTATCTGCCCAATAACCATAAAGCAATGGCATAATGGCATTGCCACATAGTCCCATGATCAATAATGATGCGCCAGTTTTAATGAACCTGCCGAGGTTATCTAATGCTAAAGGCCAAACGCCTGCCCAAATCATGGAATTGGCAAAACCCAGCAAAACGATAAACCATACAGAAATATCGGTTTGGAGACCAAAAAGTGACATTTTTCCAGAGAACAATAAGATGCAGCAGCTCAGCATCAATCCTAAAAGCGTACATACTTTTAATGCGGTTTTTTGAGAAATAAGTTTTGGGATAAAGGTGATGCCCAACAAATACCCTATAATAGTAGCAGTGAGGGTATACGATGGAAAAGTTTTGGCCTCCATGAAATCCATACCGTGATATGTGGCATAATTTACAATACTATCTACTGCAATTACTTGCGAACCAACGTGAAAGAAAATAGCTACTGCGCCCAAAACCAAATGAGGAAAATCTAAAATGCTATTCTTACCTGCGTTTGTCGTAGAAACTTCTTCTGTTTCGCTATCAGTATCTATTTCTGGAAGCGGCGAATACCTTACGAAAAAGCCCAGTATCAATAACAAAACAGCTACCACACCATAAGGCAATACCACACGTTGTATCAGGTCATCTAAAGCTGCAGCTTTTTCTAGGCCTTGCATTAGCTCTATTTGCTTAAACAGGGTACTATCTGTTGGCTTTAAAACCACCGCAGAGAAAAGTAACGGCGCTAATATGCCCGCCATTTTATTACAGATACCCATTACACTAAACCGTTGGGCAGCTCGTTCCTTCGGCCCCAAAATAGTGATGTATGGATTTGCCGCCGTTTGTAAAATGGCTAGACCGATACCGAGCGTAAATAATCCGGTTAAGAAAATGCTATAAGTTCTGGTTAATCCGGCAGGAATGAATAATGCAGCACCAATACACATGATCCAAAAACCTATCATCATTCCTTTTTTAAAACCTACTTTTTTAAGGAGATAGCCTGCTGGTAGCGACATGACCAAATAAGCGATGTAAAAAGCAAAAGCTACTAGATAAGACTGGAAATGGTTGAGCTCGCAAGCGATTTTGAAGAACGGAATTAGAATGGCATTGATCCAGGTGACAAAACCGAAGATAAAAAACAATAAACCAATGATAGCTATGGAAACCATGCTATCTTTTTTTGATAAACTACTAACCTGTACCGCTTTTTCTTTTTCCATGGTTATCTATTTGATAGGTTTTGAAGTACTGCTAGCATTAGCCTTATGGTCAAAGGTTCTAAAGACAAGTTGATCATTCGCACTTACTGGTTGCGTATACAACAGACTTTTTGAAGTTGGAATAGAGCCGTCGGTGGTATACTTAATGGTAAAGCCTGGTAGTTGCACGTTAGCAGATACCTTACCGTTTTCCACCTTTAAACCTGGCGTAGGGATGCGATAATTGAAGCCACCTGCATAGTAATTCAATCGTTTCAATTCCCGTTTGCCTAAGATATTGTAAAAATTAGAAAGTGAATTTCCATATAGTTGCTTGGCTTTAGTTTCATTACTTTCTTCTGCCCAATCTGGACTTTTAGACCAAGCTCGCTCTGCTAATGCCAGCAACCTTGGCAACAATAAGTACTCCAAATTATCCGTGTTTTTGATCGTCTCCGACCATAACTGGCCTTGCAAACCAACAATGTTATTTCTTCCATTCGCAGTGAGTTTCTCCGCCTCATTCAGCACTTTTTCACTCAATTGTCTACCTAGGTAATTCTTCTGCTGATTTTTTAGGTAATCATAAGGGATGAAACTAAACGGTTTATCTAACTCGGTAAAACCACCCCAATAAAAGCCAGGTTCTTCAAACTTCTTGAAATAAGCCATATCAAAATAGAAAGTACTTACAAAAGAAATGATGACTTTGTAGTTTCCGTTAGCTAAACGATAAGCTAAATCTTCGTTACCTAACAAGTTGTTCCAAACGTTTACGTGTACATTTTGATTAGCAAATTTGTCGTTCACCAACCATTTCGACTTGCCATTTTCTATCGCTTTAGTTAAGCCTACCTCTTCCCATCCAGATAGATAAAGACCTTTTTTCTTTAGCATGGTGCTAACTTTGCCGAAATAATAATCCCAAAGATCTGTAGTGGTTTTAATATTGCTATCACTTTGTTTTAAAGCGTTAAACGCCGGCGATTGCTCCCAAACGCCTTTAGGGACTTCGTCGCCACCAAAATGGATTGTCTCTAACGGAGCTCCAGCTTCTTTATACATCGCAATGATATCATCAGTCACTGTTTCTAAGAAACTGTAAACTGATGGCATAGCTACATCCATTACGTTATCATTCCATTTTTGCACAGAACGGTAAACAGACTTATCTTCTAAATGGCGAAGTAAATATTTTTCCGCCGCAGCCTTATCACCTTTCGCCAAAAAGGTCTGATAGCGCTTGTCCATGGATTTGATAGCTGCCCTTGCATGACCTGGTGTTTCTATTTCGGGGATTACACGAATATGCCTAGCGGTGGCGTAACGAAGTATTTCCTTAAAATCTTCTTTGCTGTAACAACCGCTTCCCGGCAACCGATCGGTATATGGTCCAGATCCATAAGCAGGCTGTAGCGTATTACCGCTGCCATTAAGATTTGCACGTTTGGCGCCAACATTTGTCAATTTTGGTAAGGTGGGAATTTCTAAACGCCAACCTTCATCGTCATTTAAATGAAAGTGTAAGGTATTGATTTTGTACAGAGCGAATACATCCAACAATTTTAATATTTGCGCTTTAGGCTGGAAATTTCTAGCCACATCGAGCATAAAGCCACGATAGCCAAAACGAGGCGCATCAGTTACATCAACTCCTGTTAAAACGAGACTTTTATTTTTATTTGAAGCAAATGCAGCAGGATCAATCAAAGTTTTTAAAGATTGAATACCATAAAAAGCACCAGCGCTGCTACCTGCTTTAATC
Source organism: Pedobacter ureilyticus (assembly GCF_005925345.1). GTDB lineage: Bacteria > Bacteroidota > Bacteroidia > Sphingobacteriales > Sphingobacteriaceae > Pedobacter > Pedobacter ureilyticus. The sequence continues at coordinate 259,787 of NZ_SSHJ01000003.1, read as the reverse complement.
ACAACGCCTTTTTCACTGATGTTTAAAGTGTAAGCTTCGTGAGCTGCTTCGCTTTTCAGCAAACTAATTGTAGGCTCTACATTACTTAATTTATTGACATTGATTTTTTTATCGAATAGTTTACCTAGCTCTTGCGCCAATAAATTAGCTTCGTTTTCAAAACCAGCTTCGTAACCAATGGAAAGATTTGGTGTTAAGGTTAGTGTTTTACCATTCTCTGTATATCCAACTGGTGTTGGAAATACTTTGGTTAATTTGCTTTCACTTACATCAGCGATGTTTTGATTGGCACTATAAATCATTTCTGGAGTAGTCTCCACATCTCCACCTACCCTAAAAAACTTTTTCTGATCTGGAGGCGCTACAAAAGCTACTGCTTTAAACGTCACAATTTCTTTAGTTTTATCCCAAACTAAATAGAAACCTTGTGGTGCGTCTGAAGTATTTACCATCCACGAATTAGAAAGCATTTCATAAGTTAAGCTTTCTCCTGGTTTTAGTCCTTCGAAATTTTTAGCAGGCGTAAAACAAGACAAATCTCCATTGAGATGTGCTACCTCAAAAGATTGATTAGATGTTTTAGGAGTAATCATCCTAATGAAGTTAAAAAATAGCTTCCAGCCAGTTTTAGGTAAAGTGGCTTTACCTACATTTTTAATAGTAAGTTTAGACAAGCCCTGTTCATCTTTCAAATAATTGTTTTCTAAAGGCTGCCAAGTAATAGCCAAATCCAAATTGGAGTTTTTCTGTTGTTGCGCAAAGGCCGCAGAACTTAACACGCTAATTAATACGATATAAAGGAACTTCATCTTATTTATTGGTTTTACTTCTAGATAATCGCTGAATTAGGAGCTTAATTTTTGAATTTCTTAGTTCATTTTCCTGATCAAGCTCGGCGTCGTATAAAGCATATTTGTTTAGCTCTATAAATCGCTTGTCGAGTTTCTGAGTGTCTAACTTTTTCAATTCGCTGATAATTGCTGTTATTCTTTCAGGATTGAAATTCGGACTGTTCAATTCTATTTCTAAGGCAGCATAAGTAAGGTACTGAACTCTGATATCTGACATTAAGCGATAGTGCTCAAACTCTTCTTTGCCTTTCAATGGCTTTAATTCATACAACTGTTTTGAAGCTAGTTTTGCACTATCCAACAGCTGGTTTACAGTTACATTTTTATTACTTACTGCACCTTGAGTAATTTCGTAAGGAGCATTAGTCAAAGCACTCCAAAAAGTTTTGCTTTGTGCTTCATCAAATCCATATTTTTTACGACAATAACTTCTAACAAACTGAGCGATATCCAACGGCTGATCCGTTTTCAAAGCTTCAAAATAAGCATCAATCAGCATATTAAAACCTGTAATCGGATAAACACGTCTGATGGCATATAAGTCTACGATATCTCTGGTGGTTTCAAAAACTGGCGAATACAAGCCTGAAGTTGACCATGAAGTCATTACCATTCCTTTGTAACCGAATTTCCTTGCATTAGGGATAAAATCTTTAATGTTTTTGAAGTGTTTTTCCCATTGGGTAAGGAAGTAATTATCTGGATGACTCCTGATAGATGGGGATCCCCATATTTCGAAACCACTTTCTAGTAATTTGCTATGATCTCCAAACATATTGATGTCCCAGCCATAATTCCAATCGATGAAAATGGTTTGTTTTGGCAACAACTTTAAGGCGTCTGGATATTTTATAGCGATATCTGCCCAAAGCACAGGAGTTTTTCCTAAGCTTACCACTAAATTGCAAAGCAGTTTGATGTAATCGCCATAAAGCCGGCCTTTTCCTAGTTCTTGTGCTTTCTTTTTAGATTTTTCTGAATGGCCAAGCAAATAAGTCTCATCTCCACCAATGTGGATGTATTTTGAACTGTGCGTAGAAATTAAATCTGTATACAGATCTTTAAATAGTGCGCTATTCAAATCTTCTTTTAATGGGTCTACCTGTGAATAATCTTTCTGATCCTCCCTTTGGTCTTTGTATCTGTAGTTACGCAAGATGTATTCTACGTGACCAAAACTCTGCTGCAATGGGATCACATCGATATTAATACTTTTACAGTAATTGATGAAATCAACGACTTCTTCTCTAGTATAAGCTAACCTATTAGCAATCATTACGTGATTTTTAAATGGGTAAGTTGCTTCCCATTCCATCACTAAAGTGTTGACACCATTTTCACTCAGCTTCTTAGCAAAAGCTTTTAAAGCAGGCATCTTCATCACTTGTATGCGAAGGTCTAAATGAAAACCCTTAACGGTAAAATCACTATTTATCGCATTAGATTGAGCAAAAGCTAAATTTACAATGAGTACGAAAATTATACTAAGAATATGTCCCTTTTTCACTTGATCCTATTTTATAAATTTAAAACTTCTACTTTTATTGTCCATTATTATACGAGTTACGTAGGCTCCTGCTGGTAGCATTGCTAAATTGTATTCGTAGTGGTTAAGTTGTTTATTGTAACGAATTTTTCGTGTTAAAACTTTATTTCCCGAAAGGTCTGTAATCATTACATTTCCGTTTCCCTCAGTACTTGAATTAGCAACAATACGAAGAACGTCTCCCGTTTTTGAGAAGTTAATTTCAGCTCCCAATTCGAAATTAAGCGCAACTATTTTATCAAAAGTCGAAGTCTTTCCGTCCTTATCTACCTGTTTAATTTGATAATAGTTATTTGCTACCGCTGGATTAAAATCTGTGTAAGCATAGTTGTTTATCGAGTTGGTATTTGATTTTGCAGCGATTTTAGCAATCGGCTCGAAAACTTTAGAAGTTTCGGTTTTCCTCAATAACTGAAAATAGTCGTTGTCTATTTCTGATGATGTTCGCCATTTTAGCAGCGCACCATTAGTATTTTTAGTTGCCGAAAAATCTACAAAAGTTACTGGTAATGTTCCACCAACGGTGTGCTTCACGCTCAAATCACTGATGTTGATCGGTGCAAGCGTACCCGAAGTACTTCTAATTCCTTGTAACAACAAACTGTTTAAAGCTAAACCTCTTGCAACTTCTGTAGTAGCATCGAAATCTGCCCCTATTCTAGCATTGTTTACCCAGATATGAAATTTTCCACTAGCAACGGTGTACTGTGTTGAGTTACGCGTGTATTCTCCAGTAGCCGAAGCATGATTGTTGGCATAAATTTCTACGTTGTAAGGACCACCAGTTTTGGTAAATGTTGCTGAATTAATGGTCTGTGCAGAATAGTCACTCCCTTTTCGATATGAAAAAGCAATAGTGGTTGGCGACATATCCCATCTCAAATAAGTGAATACACCTGTTGCAGCAGCCCCTTGCAAATTATTACCATCATTAAATATATTATTGTTTTCTGTTGAGTTGGCACTATTTCCTATCGCAAACGTGATTGCCCCAGTGGATGCATCTGTGTTATTAAAGGAAATGGTAAAGAAATAACTTGCTATTGCTTCTGCATTGCTTAGGTTATAAACCGACATTTTATTAGTAGCAGTAACAGCTGTTCCATTACTAGCTGTAAGTGTAAGACTTGACAACCCCGTTAGTGCAAAGCCACCATTATTACTATTGCCTGTATAAACTCTGGCAAAGCCAGATGCCGGCGATGGCAAAAAATTAGCTATAGTACTAGTAGAAACTGAAGATTTAGCGGTAGTTGTGGCATTGTAAGTTCCTGCCACAGCACCGAAATTACAGGTAAAAGCGGTAGCGTTTTCATTTGTCCAAGCTCCTTGCGCATCAGCTTTATAAAACTGAATAGACAATAATAAAACAATAAGTAAAGATATCTTTTTCATCGCTTAGTCTTTATTTAATTGCGTTTAACTGAATGTTGCTTAAACTCAAGGTTAGCGCATTAGGTACTGACCCTTTGCTGTGATAACCTTGAAACAAGAAGCTATTTAATGGGGCTTCTGGTGCCAGTTCGCCACTTGCCGGAAAAGCAGATCCACTTTCTGTAGCAATCAATTTCCCATCTACCCAAATGTTAAAAGTAGCTGGAGCTAAGTCATAAGCTTTACCTCCTTTAGTGTATTTCTGAACAGCCGTAGCATTGTTAACATATAATTCTACCTGATGCTCGCCCGTTTTAGTGAAACTGTTCCCGTTAATTAGTTTATAACCATACGAACCATTATTTAAGGTACGATAAGAAAAGAAAACTGATTTATTGGTACTAAACTCCCAACGTAAGCCCGCGAAAACACCTGTAGCATCTGCGCCTGTTAAAGCCGTTGTATTTTTAAAGATGTTGTTTCCTCTGGCATTGCCTAAACCAAAAACTACGGCGCCATTAGTTGGCTCATTTTCGCTTTTAAAGGAAACATTAAAAAATAAACTGGTTACTGCACTTGCTTTTGAAATGTCATAAACTGCAAACTTATTTGCACTATTGCTATTTGATGCTTCTAAAACTAACTTGGCCGTTGCATCTTTTCCTTCTACTTTAAAGCCGCCACCACCATTAGCACCTGTAGTAACTGCAGCAAAGCCAGAAGAAGGATATGATAAAAAACCTGGAGTTGCTGTAGAAGATACCGAAGTTTTAATTGCTTCGCCACTACTGAATTTATCGCCAGCGTTACCCGTACCCTTTCCTAAATTATAGTTCCAAACAGTTCCCTTTGTTTCAAAAGTCCCCGCATCGCTCCAAGCTTTGTTTTGTGCCTGTGCTATTCCAAAAAGCATGGTTAGTACTGCTGTGATATGTAGTCTTTTTTTCATGTATAAATTGTTTTAGTTGTTTATTTATTTTGATTGATAAGCGCCTGGTGTAAATTTGGCGAGGTTTAAGGTGGTGCCGAAAAAATCCTTCGTGCCTATATCTGGTAACCAGTAATTGCCTTCCATTTCGCTTTTAGCTATCGCCTTATTTAAAATTGGACTAGTTGATTTAAGCTTAAAACCAGTGGCGGTAGCGAAACCTTTACTATAGTTTAATGGGTTTACCAACTGAGGGTCTGCAAAAATCCCCTTATCATCTTTTACGTAGAATTTTTCGTAACCGAGGTACACATTCCCGTTAAACACTGCAGTTTGTCCCGCTGATTTCACCACTAATTCACCCTGCCCTTCGTGATAGAAAATATTGTTGTAGAACCTAGAAGTAGTTAGTGCCTCATCAGCAATTACGACAGCTTCATGTGCTTTATTTAACACCACTGTATTGTTATGAGCAATCGCTGTACCTCTCACATGATTTGCCCAAACTGGAAAATCGAATACATGTAAGCCTTTAATACCGTCATTTACACTTATATTATGTCTGATAATTGCATCTTCAGAAGTACTGGTAATCAACACAAAACCACCTTCATTATCGTGCGAATAATTATACTGAATTACAGTGCGATAAGCGTCTTCGTCAGCATCAAAAGCTTGACCATCTTTACCGCCTCTTGTGTAATACACTTCGTTGTACTGGAAAATAGTTTCATCTGTACTACGGCACCACAAAGCCACGCCATATTTTACCAATTCTTCATCCGCATTATGCGTTTCCCAAACTTCATTGTGCTCAACTAATGCCTTGTAGCTATACCTTACAATTACGCCGTCGCCAGCACAATGGTGTATTTTATTTCTTCTAATAACCAAATTAGTAATAGGTCTATTGCCTTTTACTGCCTTTTTACCGTCGGTTAAATTGGTAAAAATTCCTAGTCGAACTACATTAGCAATCTCGCAGTCTTCAATTAATATATCATCGAATTTGCTCTCGGCAGTACCTATAATACCAATTCCACCAGTATTTTTCCCCTTCATCTCAAAGGAATAATCGCCCATTATGTCGTGGATGTAAAGGTTTTTAAGATGGATATGCTTTCTCGAAGCACCATTATCTTTTACCAATACACCTAGTCGGTTTCCGATAGTAGTAGCCTTATTGGTAATTTCTAAGTGATTAACTTCCCAATAATCTACATCTTCTAGTTTTAATACTTCTGATACTTTTCCTTCGCCATCTAACAAGGCTTTTTTGGTACCATTATAAATTGAAATTACTATCGAATTCTTCGCATCGCCCGAGCCTTTAGGCAACAACTGACCTTTCCAGCTATCGCCTGCTTTGAAAAGTAGCGAATCGCCAGCCATAAACTGGTAACCATTTACTTTCTGAAGCGATTTCCATGCTTTAGCAGGGATTTTGCCGTTATTACTATCATCGCCATTTTTGGCATCGACATAAAAAGTACTTCCTCTTCTGTTTTCCTTTATTTCGGAAGTAGGTGCTTTTTTGCAGGCCATTGCAGAAAACTGAATGCAAAGCATTAAGAGCGTAAAAGTTTTAATCTTCATTTGTTATTGGATGTTTACAGTGATTTTAATAGGCGTGTTATAGAAACCTCCATTATTATCTTTGGCTTCTAGGATGATTTCATCAGCATTGCCAGTTCCCGAGTACAAGTACTTGATAGCGCCAGCCGTTAAATCTGCCTGCGAAAAACTTCCATTAACTGGCAATGGAATACCGTACTTCACGAAATAACCATTGGTAGGCAACTTATTTACGATGTAGCTGATGTTCTTATCATCGGCACCGTTCATTTTTAACTGTTTAGTAGTCAGTTTGGCAAAACCATCTTTCGCAATTACATTAAGTGGTGTCGCATTTCCAAATGTTAAAATGGTTGCCGGTGGGCTCGAAATACTTAAATATGCTTTAAAATTACCAGCAGAAAATTCTCGTGGATATATCCTTACAAAATTATCATTGTTGTGGTTCATCAAAATATTTAAGAAAGTTTTATTACTTCCATAAAGTTGATTTACCAACGAGGTTACATCCATTGTAATCCACCCTGTTTGACCAGCTGCTAACGAAATATTAGCTAAGCTTACACGATCGTAAGTTGGTGCAGTAGTCCAGGTCACAGTTGTCTCGTCAAAATCTGTATCAGCACCTGCATAAGCAGTTAACGAAGAAGGCAAGCCAGTAAAAAACACATAAAAATTGATCTTTGCCAAACCTATTTTGTTCCCAAAACTTGGTGTAGTTAAAGGGAACTGAAATAAGCCCATTCTATCTACCGAAACATCTTTGCCATTAGAGTTCTTCATTTCGATACTTGTGGCATTATTGAAGTTTTTATTCCTATTAGCGGTGCCATTCTGTATATAAACGTCCTTAGCTACATTAATAATGTCTGTTTGCGCACCAACAGAGCCAGAAGGAGCGTCTGGAACAGCATCTTTCAATTTATAAAAGGTAAATTGGTCGGTAACGTGAGCAATACCATTTTTAAACTCTAAATTCTGGCTTCTAATTCTAGCCGAAGGCGATGTTAGATCTGTAGAATTATTTGCAGTGAACACATATTCGTCTGAATTTGTATTGCTTCTGGTATAGTAAATAAAACTACCGTTAATGGTTTCAAACTTCTTAGTTTCTCCTATTGCCAAATCAAACGAACGTAAACGTCCCTTAAAAATCTGGTCAGAAACAATGTTTCGCAGTACGATAGCCGGCACATCGTTAAGGTTGGTATAACCTAAACTGCCAACCATATTAGTTACTGCCTGATTAGTTAGAAGCAATACCGTATAGTCTTCTGGTTGATTTAAAAAGTCTTCTAAACCAGCTTTTTTAATCACTTCTCCATACAGATTTAGGTTGGTAAGATCGGTACTGTGATCCATTTTCAGGAAATCAGCAATGGTCATCCCTTTTAAGTTAGCACCCGCATCTATTGCTTCTGGCTGTTCGTTTTTCAACAAATCCAATTTTCCACAACTTAAGCTGGTACACATTAGTGCAATAGCTAAAGATTTAATGATAAATATTTTTTTATTCATAACAAGCTTATTTAATTATTGATAGTATGAATTTTGTTTCAATAGCGGATTTAACCTGATTTCGTTCAAGAAAATTGGCCAAACGTAATTGTCTTCATTGTTTAAACCATTAATAGGCTCCATTACGCTGATTGCTTTTTGGGTTCTCACCAAATCGAACCAGCGTTTACCTTCAAAACAAAGCTCTTTTGAACGTTCGTTTAAGATGATATCTTCAATTTGGCTCTTGCTCAACGAAGTATAGTCTGAAGGTTGTAATGCGATTTCTCCCGCTCTTACCTTCATTTGGTTTACAATAGCAATAGCATCTGCAGGTCTATCCAACTGATTTAGCGCCTCGGCACGCAATAATAAAATATCAGAAAGCCTGTACATGATGATGTTTTTATCATCCATGGTACTTCTTACAAAATTTGTTTTATCGAAAAACTTAGTGATATCTCTTCTTTCGTTATAACTGATGGCAGCTCTTTTATCATTTGGCTGGAACTTGGTCATCAATGCTTCGCTTACCCTAAAGGCAGGTTGAAAACCTATATCGCCATAAACTTGGATATAGAAAGATCTAGCGCCACGTTCTGCAAAATTGAAGTCGATCTCGAAAATACTTTCTGTAGAAAAGCCATGTGTAAACTGTCTGGCGTAAGAAGTATTTTCTAAAGCCGTAGCATCTGTCAAAGAAGTTAGCGAGTAATTAGCTGTGTTAGTAAGAATTTTTTGGGAAGCCGTTAAAGCTTTATCGTACTGATGACGCCACATATATAAATCTGTGTATATAGCGTTTACTGCACCTGCAGTTAGTAAAGCTTTGGTGGTTTGCGATGGCGAATAGCTTGTCGGCAAAAGCAATGTAGCGCTATCCAAGTCTAATTCTACACGATGATAAACCTGCGAGGTATCTGATTTAGCTACATAATAGTTTTCAGTAGCATCTTTTAAAGGACTAGTTACTATCGGCAACTCGCCCCAAATTCTAGTCATATTAAAATAACAAAGCGCTCTCAATGCGTAGGCCTGACCTAAAGTTTGATTAAACTCAGCAGTTTTGTTAGCATATAGCCCAATTTGGTTCATCAACCTCACATTTTTGATAATCAAATTAGTTTGATTGACTACCGCATATAACTGGCTCCAATTGGTAATCCTTAAACTTGAATTTACATTATTGGTTAATAAATTGAGCGACTCAGTGTTTAAAGAAGTTAAGTTTTGCGAAACGTTATCTGCCCTAGCCTCTCCGTAAAAAACACCTTCTGGGCCCATAGCCGATTGTAAAAGTGTATACGCACCATTTAATGCTGCCGTTGCTTGAGAAGTTTCTTTCCAAAAGTTTGCGTTTGCGTACTCGGTAATTGGGTTAAGCTCTAATGCTTTTTTACATGCTGTGAGCCCGCAAAACAGCAGTAGCAGATATAAAAATATTATTTTTTGATTTTTCATAGCACTACAAATTAATGTTTAGAGAAAAATTGTAAGATCTTGTTCTGGGGAAAGCACCTCGGTCTACACCACCTGCAAGCGAGTTGGTTGATGAACTTACCTCTGGATCATACCCTGAGTAAGAACCAAATGTAAATAGATTGGAAACGCCAACACCTAAACTTGCTCCCGAGATTTTAACTTTCGAGAGTAAACTTTTCGGCAGTCTATAGCTCAAAGCAATATTTTGCAATCTTACAAAAGACGCATCCTCTACGAAATGACTAGAAACTGCATAATTTAGCATCGGATCAGTTTTTACCAATCTTGGAATATCGGTTACATCGCCCTGCACTCTCCATCTCCTTAATTGATCAGTAGAAAAATTCTGATCTATTGGCGATGAGTCTAAACTTCTTTTCAGCTCATTAAAAACATCGGCACCGAAACTGTAAGTAAACAAGAAACTAAAAGTGAAGTCCTTATAGCTCAGCTCATTGACAAAACCACCTGTGAAATCAGGATTAGGATCTCCAATAATTTGTAAATCGTCATCGTTGATAATACCATCGCCGTTTAAATCTTCCCAAATCATATCTCCACCTTTGTAAATTTTACCATTGGCAGAACCTTGTTTGTATGGAATAATTACGCCAGTATTTTCATCTCTTGCATATACATTATCTTCATCCCTTGCGTAAACGCCTTTCTTTTTCAAACCGTAAAAAACACCTACTGGCTCGCCTACCCTGGCCATGTTGAATAGGTTTGGCCGGTAATCTTGTCCGTTAGGTAATGATAAAATTTTGTTACGATTGTAGGCGAAAGTTAGCGTTGAAGACCATTTGAAAGGCGCAACAATATTAACTGTGGTTAAGGTTGCTTCCAATCCTTTATTTTGTAATGAACCGAAGTTACCAGGTATAGTAGATACGCCTGTTGTGCCCGGCACGGTTACGTCAAATAATAAATCTCTGGTCTTTTTCAAATAAGCATCTCCTGTAAAAGTTATCCTATTTTTAAGAAATGATAATTCTAAACCGATATTACTATGCTCCGTAGATTCCCATTTTAAAGATGGATTTGGCACTCCAGATAAAATCACAGCATTTTGGCCTAAATAAGATCCGTTATTGATGTAACCGCCTTGGCCAGCGTAATTTCCTATAGATTGATTTCCCGTAATACCGAAACTTGCTCGCAACTTACCTTCATCCAAAAATTGAAATTTCTTAAAGAATGTTTCCTCACTAAATCTCCAACCTGCGGAAACTGCCGGGAAGTAACCAAATCTGTTATCAGCTCCAAAACGCGACGAACCATCTCTTCTAATCAACGCAGAAAACAAGTACTTACCTTTGTAGTCATAATTGGCTCTGGCAAAGAAAGACAGCAGCGAATTTTGTGAAATGTTTTGTACATAAGTTGATAAAACTGAAGCTGCACCAACGTTGGTTAATTGCGCATCAGGTAAACCTCTTCCTACAAGATCAAGATTATCTCTGTTGAATTTTTGGTACGATTGACCTAACAAGAAATTGAAGGTATGATCATTTTTTACGGTTAATTTATACGTTAAGGTATTCTCATTAATGAATGACGATGCTTTTGTTGTTTGTAGATAAGAGCTACTCAACTGTCCCTGCGGTAATAAACTAGTCGGTGTAAAATTGGATAAATCACTGTTTTCGTAGTCGAAACCCAAATTGGTAGTAAACCTTAAGTTTTTCGCTATCCAAACCTTAAAATCTTGATTTCCGAACATTCTAAAACGTTTAATTCTATTAGCTGCAAGCTGCGCAATTGCCAAGGGGTTAGGCTTACTTCCTTCAAACAATGGAATAAGTTGACCCGAAAGCGGATCGTACGGATTGTAAACTGGCATTGTACTTAGCGCTTGGAAAACTACACTCTGGCCACTCAATCCTGTTAAAATCCTTGTATAATCTGTATTAGAGAGGTTAAATGATGAGCTTCCAGAAATTGATTTATTAAATGTGTAGTAAACCTTTGCCGTTGCGGTAACCTGCCCATAATCTGTTTCTCTTACTATCGGATTTAAATCTTTATAGCCTGCACTCAAATAGTAATTAACTGAATTATCAGACGATCCACCACTGATACTTAGATCGGTCTTTTGTTGTATCGCTTGCCTGTACATGATCTCATGCCAATCAATCGACTTTGAATAATAAGGATGCAGCGAATCTATTACCGATACTTTGGTGGTCATTTGACCCGTACTATTATAGATTGCATCAATGTAAGCACTACGCCATTGTGGCGCATTCAATACACCAACAGTTCTACTTAACTCGGCCAAACTGGTGTTTGAAGAAAATCTAAGTGTAGGTTTTTTTGAATTTCTGCCGGATTTTGTAGTAATCAAAATCACCCCGTTAGATGCCCTAGACCCGTAAATTGAAGCAGTACCATCTTTAAGGAAATCAATAGATTCTATATCTGCTGGGTTGATATCTGCTAATGGACTGAAAGTAGAACCATCATCATTTAAACCGCCAGCAAAGGTCTCGGTATTAATAGGTACACCATCAACAATATATAAAGGTTGGCTACTACCGTTAACAGATGAAGCACCTCTAATTCTCACGGTAGCTCCGGCACCCGGCTCGCCAGAATTTGAAGTAATCTGCAAACCCGCAATCTTACCTTGCAAACTGGTATTGATATCGCCCATTGGATGAGTTTCCAATTGATCCCCAGATACCGAGCCTACCGCACCAGTAACTTCTTTTTTCTTCTGTGTACCATAACCCACAGTAACACTTACCTCATTTAAACTAACTAATTGTTGTTTTAACTTAATCTCTAAGTTATTGCGCCCTTTTACAGGAATAGACTGCGAAACAAACCCAACGGACTTAAATATTAGTATCGGATTTTCTCCACCTACGTCAATCTTAAATTTACCGTCTTTATCGGTAATTACGGTTTTACCAGTTGCCATCACTGAAACTGTGATACCCGGCAAAGTTTCATTCGTTACCTCATCCCTGACTACACCAGCTATTGTTCTCAATTTTCCATCTTGTGCAAAAGCACCGATAAACCCGCTAGAAAACACAATGAGTACTAAAAGGATTTTTAATATGCTTACTTTCATCATACCGCTATATTAATTACATGGTTTAACATGGTGCAACTATTCCATAAAGCTCTCAAGTTACAAAAGCTTAAAGATGTTGTCATACTAGATTTTTCTTCTGAATAGTTGAACCTTCTGATCAACCCGTAAGTGTTTGTTTCTTTCATATCATTTTGTTCAGTTTTACGTGTACGTACACGTTTTTATTTAAATCAAATGCCTAACAGTAATAATTCGATAATAAATTTCATTTAAGGTTAAAAAATATCACAATGTAAACACCTTTCGGCTGGTTTAATTGCACATACAAAATAAAGAGTACAGTTATATTTGGTTAACGGTAACGTACACGAAATTAGGAATAATTATTTTACTTCCAAATTTTTAGCATAAAATTTTGTGATTTAATTTATTGACAGGTATATTTTAGCCACAGATACGCAGATGTTTTTATTGGTTATCTCCAATAATATATATTCTGTTGATGATTAAGAAACATCAGCTGCGCTATTTAAAATCATGTTGCGGAGGCGCCAACGTGTTAACAACTTTGTATTTAAGTCTCTAATATATTAACCCGCTAGTCATATCGTTTAAATCAGAGCATCTGTGGTTAAAAAACTAATTAACGTCAGTTCGGGTTAAGTATTTTTACAATTCTTGAGAAATTCGCATTGAACGTATTTTTTTAGTTCTTCGCCGCTAGGCTCTTACTTTTTTCATATTTATCATTTTGTTTTCATCGGTATTCAAGCTTTCGCTACGCTTAGGTTTGACCGCAAAAAGTAACAAAACCGGAGTTTACGGAGCTCATCAGCTTTGCTGATAAACTCTCGGTTGCTTATTTATTCAGTGTAGCTTTTGTTTTTGATTGTCTTCATGCTTGCTCCGCAGGTTTCTTTCAAAGAAAGTGCTTTGGCTTATTGGTGCGGCCCGAAAACCGCGTAAGCGCTCTTTAACGCCATTAAAACAAACAAAAAATAGTTAAAAAATAAGAGACCGAAAATTAGCTGAACGAAGACTTGAAGCGCTATCGCTAGCAAATAACATAACTTTCTTATCCCCAACTCACGTTAATTACTATAATACTGATAATTTTCTCTGGTAATGATATCAATTGGCATAAATTGCTCTTTATCTATTGCTGTATTGAGCACCAAATGATTATAAAGGCTCATTAAGCCTCGGTAGCCTTGTTCTTGTGGCTTTTGACAGATCAAAAAATCTATAGTTTTACTTTTTAGGTAATTGATATTATCTTCTAAAAAATCATAACCAATTAATTTAATATTCTTGATTTTATGCTCTTCGAAATATTTAGCTACAGTAGCCACTCTAGAATTAGTTACAAATACCACATCGTAATGATCTTTCGCTAATTGCTCCGTCAGTTTTTCTTTGATATGGGCGTAGCCTGTTTGCTGAATATCAATTTTAGTTAACTCGTTATTACCTCCATTTTGCTCAAAATAATTCCTAAATCCTTCTTCTTTACGCAATAAGTGGTGGTGTAGGTCAATTTCCTTAGAAATATTAACGATTAAAGTTTTCTTATCAGCAGGCGAAAGATAATTGACAATATGGGCTGCTAAATAGCCACTCTGGTACAAATTTGGACCAATGTAACATAGGCTGTGATGCCCAGGAATATCTGAGTTGATGAATACCAATGGAATTTTCTTCTCTTTACATTCTTCAATAAAAGTTAAACTTTCGTCTTCGAACATAGGTGCCATTAGCACGCCATCAAACTCTTGTGCATTAATTTTTGCCGCACCCTCTTTAAAGGTCGTCTTATCGTTTTGATCGAAAAAGAAAGTGACCACTTCAATGCCAAAATCTTTAATCTCGTTAGCTGCTTGCTTAATGCCATTTAACGGAGCTTCCCAATATTTGGTTTCGTTAGATACTTGTGGAATTAAAGTGGCAAAACGAAGTTTTTTCTTTGAAGCTAACCTCCTTGCAAAAATATTTGGCTGGTAGTTCAGTTCTTCGATAATCTTCAGGATTTTCGCTTTAGTTTTTTCAGATACCCCTACCCTATTGTTTATTACTCGATCTACCGTACCAATAGATACGTTGGCCAAACGGGCAATTTCTTTAACACCAGTAGTTCCTGAATTTTTCTTTTCCATTGTTAACAAAACTAATAAAAAGTTTAGTTGATGTACACAACCCAAAATAAAAAAGCTTGCAGAGGTAAATGTATTTTTTTGGAAGTGTTTCTTAATTTTACTACTGATCAATAACCAGTTAAAAGAATAGTTAAAAAGTTATCCCCAAATGGCACATTAATTAAAAGCGTTGTGGCGTATTCCATACCTTTGCAGCTCAAAAAAAGTAAAAAAATGAAGCTGAACTCCCTGCAACAACTCATCATGGATTTTATAGAAAAGACCGATAGGCCTATCTTCATGACAGGAAAAGCAGGAACGGGAAAAACAACTTTTCTACGTTACATTAAAGCCAATTGCACCAAAAACCTTGCAGTGGTAGCTCCTACGGCAGTTGCAGCAATTAACGCTGGCGGGGTAACTATCAACTCATTTTTTCAAGTTCCTTTTGGCCCTTTAGTACCTAGTACACAAGCAGTATCTTTAGCAGCGCTTTTTGATAAAAAAGTAGGTTACGAAAAAACCAAATTGCTAAAGTGTTTGGACTTATTGATTATTGACGAGATCAGTATGGTGCGAGCGGATATGATGGATTATATTGACACCGTTTTACGAGCAGTTAAAGGTATTTCGAAACCCTATGGCGGCGTACAATTGTTAATGATTGGTGATCTGTATCAGCTTTCGCCCGTTTTTCAGAAAGATTGGCACGTGCTACGCAACTATTATACGGGACCTTATTTCTTCGATAGTTTAGCACTCCGTAAAACCAATCTGCTCACATTTGAGTTGGAAGAAGTTTACCGCCAATCAGATCCGATATTTGTAGAAATATTGAATAGCATACGTGATGGTTCTGGGGATGAAGCTTTGTTAGCTAAATTAAATGAACGCCACTTGGCAGATACCACAACCGAAGCATTAAGGGATTATGTAACACTTACCACCCACAACCCTCTGGTAAAGCAAATTAACGAGCAAAAACTAACGGCTCTTGATACTGAAGCCTTTACGTATCGTGCCATCGTAACCGATGATTTCCCTAAAGAAGCCTACCCAGCAGAAGAGGAGTTAATGCTAAAAGTTGGTGCCTTGGTGATGTTCATCAAGAATGATACTTCTGGAAAAAAGCGCTACCACAATGGTAAAACGGCAAAAATTAAAGCACTTACAGAAAGCTCCATCATCCTTAATTTTTTAGATGATGGAACGGAATTGGAAGCTGAGCGTGAAATTTGGCAGAATGTGAAATATGCGCTCTCTGAAGCAGACAATAAAGTTACCGAAACCAATGCGGGCTCATTCAGTCAGTTTCCGTTAAGGTTAGCTTGGGCAATTACCATTCATAAAAGCCAAGGTTTAACGTTTGATCATGCATTAATAGATGTAAGTGCTGCTTTTACCCACGGCCAAACTTACGTTGCACTAAGCAGGTGCAGAAGCTTACAAGGCATGGTATTGTTAGAGAAAGTGAAGCCAGAACATATCATTACCGACAAATCTGTGGTTGGATTTATGCAACAAGCAAAAGAGAAGACTCCTATTCCTACAGATTTAGAAAAGTGCATCACTCAATCAGAGTTGGGTATTTTAGCTAGTTTATACGATTTTTCTATCATCGCATTAGCTTGGAATGCTTATAAAGCTATTTTGTTAGAACGCATTTCTACCGATTTGTCTGCTACCGAAAAGCTGCTGCAAAACGAAATTGCCAATGTGGGCACTCTCTTCCTTCAAAAGGAATTACAAGTTCAGCTGGTTTCGCCTTGGCAATCAGCAAACTTAAAAGAGCGTTTACAAAAATCGTCGGCATATTTTTTAACTAAGTTAGCATCATTAGAAGGTATACTAATTGATTTACACGAGAGCTATCCCTCGTATTTAATGGATGATGATTATTATTTAGCAATAAATTTGATTTTGGAGCAGCTTAAAGGTAAAACGGCAATGTTCCGCTTCTTACCAGCGGCAAGCGACACTAAAACCTTGATAGAAAGATGGAAAAGTGCGGCAATGGAGTATCAAGCTATCGACAGATGGACTACCACAGCCGTTAAAGAAACCGAAATACCAAACAAAGCATTGTACGATCAACTTTATGCTTGGCGCATTCAAAAAGGGAAAGAGAGAAATACAGCTGACTATAATATCTTATCTGAACAAGTATTGAAAGATACCGCAGCTAAATTACCTAAAACGCTTAAACAACTTTCTCAAATTAAAGGTGTTGGCGAAGGAAAAGCCTTCGATTTTGGCGACGAAATCCTTAAAATGATTAGACAATATTTGGGAGAAGGCGATTTACTTTTCTAGAAGATATAGCATAGAAAAACCTATCTTATGATCTTAATTGTTCACTAAAAAAGCCGCTCAACTTTTACATCGAACGGCTTATCATTAGAAACTAGGGTATTATTTTTTGTTCTTGTTCAAATCGGTAAATACCGCAGCTTTGTCTTTGCTGGCTTTCTTCAATTTAAAGCTATCGAAAACCTCTCCCGATGCTTTGTAAGCAGTATAAGTTAAGTTTTCGCCATCCACTTTAATAATCTGGAACAATTGTGTATTCTCGGCAAAAACATCCATCCATTTCGGATTTACATCTACCTTATACATTTTTGGACCAGCTACAGAAACTACATACATTGGCCCACCAACTTTACCAGAAACTCCCGTAGGTAAATTCTGTCCGCGGCTATAAGTATGGTCATGACCTTGCATCAACAAGTCTACGTGATATTTATCGAAAAGTGGTTTAAACAATTCTCTAAACTCTTTATTGTCTCTGCCCTTAGCAGTTGAATAAATTGGATGGTGGTAGGTAATCATGATCCAACGTTTTGGATTGTTCTTTAGCACCCCCTCTAACCAAACTGCCTGTGCTTTTAAAGAAGTAGAGTCTAAAACAATCATTTGCGAGTTCAACGAAATGATACGAACATCGGCGTAATCCACATAATAAACAGATTCTTCCAAACCCTTTGGTCCGTTTTCTGGCAAGGTATATTGCGCTCTCCAGTGTGGATCTAAGGTTAAAGTTCTTTGCTCATCGCGAAAATATTCGTGGTTGCCTGAGGATGGAATACTAGGGATCATTCCGTTGATGAAACCACCGCCAAAATGCCACTCGCCCCATTCGTTATCGTTGTTAGAACGATTGATCAAATCTCCCGCATGAACGATAAAACGAGCATCGCCATGCGTAGCAAAAGCCTTTCTAATTACCCTCGACCACTTTGAACGGATATCGTTCTGAGCATCGCCCAAATAAATGAAAGAAAAAGCCTGGTCTTTCTCTGGAGCAGTTTTAAACTGAAACCACTCGCTCCAGTGGGTACCATCTCCTACTCGGTAAGTGTACAATTTATTAGGCACTAAACCTTCGAAATTTACGCTGTGGTAGTTCGCTGTTTCGTAAGCTTTTCCTTTTAAAACTTCTGTTTTGGCTTGATATTCTTTCGCTTCTGGCTTATCCAGTTTTGGAGAACTCTCTTCTACCAAAATTTGTGCAAAGCTATTGTTTACCGTGCTGTCTGTGCGCCACGTAACGGCTTGCGTAGTTTTCGGATCTGCAGACCAGGTCAGGATAATTCGATCTGGAAATTTGCCTGCTTTAAATTCTTGCGCTTTGGCCAAAGTTGGCAGCACTAAAACTAGTGCCGCCAAAAAGGTCATCTTTTTCTTAAAAGTTCTAATCATGTTTATTTATAAAATGGATTGTATTTAAAACCTAGATTTGCCCATCTAGAGTAGTATTTGTGGTCATTAGGTCGGCCATCGCCAAAATCTAGGATAGTTTGAGCGTTGTTGATGTTACTAATTCCCATGAAAATGGTGAACTTTTTATTGATTTTTTGAGAAGCAGAGAAATCTAACTGCACTCTTCCCTTTTCCATTAAATCATTGGCTTGTACGTCAGCTAATTCATCAATAAAAGTATCGTAGAAATTTAACGACAGACGGCCAGAGAAACCATATTTTTCATAAGATAAAGAAGCATTACCTACTTTTGGACGCATAGATGGCAAACGAACAGTACGCTCGCTCACAATGCCCGGAACTTTAAATTTAGATTGAATTTGCGTGTAGTTGGCATAGATACCGAATCCGTTCCAGAAACCTGGCAAAAAGGTTAATTGTTGTTGCCAAGCCAACTCATATCCCCAAACATGCGCATTGGCTCCATTTACAGTTTGTGTAACTTGCCACTGGTCATAAGTACCGCCTTGCTGTAAATAAACGCTTTCGTAAAGATAATTATCTATGTTTTTATAGAAAACACCTCCAGAAATTAAACCCAAAGATTTTAAATAATGTTCAAACAATACATCGTAGTTAATTGAAGTAGCCTGATCTAAATCTGGGTTTCCTTTTTTCATCCTTTTTCTACGAGGTTCGACCTCTTCCCAAGGTACTAAATCGTAATAACCTGGTCTAGATAACGATTTGGTTACCGCAGCTCTGAAATTAGTACGTGGCGAAACCGCATATTTTAAGTTTAAACTGGGGAAAAATCCATTGAAGTTAGATTTTACCGCAACTTTATTGGTAGATACATAAGCACCAGTGTTATCGAAGTTGACAATGTTACCATTGTACTCGAAACCAGTATTTTCGTATCTCACACCGGTGATGATATCTAGTTTATTTAAAGTTAATTTACCCATCACATAACCAGCCTGCATGTTTTCTTTACCATTGTAAGAATCAGGATCGGTGTTTTGTCTGATATAAGTTTCGTTGTTTTCAAATAAACTTAAATTGTTTTGATAATATTCTTCCATTAAGTAACCATTGGCAATAGCACCCGATAGGTTGTAATGACCATTGAAGTATTTCTCCCTCGAATAATCTGAAAGGAAATTTGACATGGCCAAAGTACCCGTTTTCAGTTTATATTGATAGTAGCTTCTGGTATGGTCGTCTTCTTTATATTTCATTCTACCACCAAACTTAAATTTGAACTTATTTTTATCGCTCAAATCGAAAGTACGTTCAATATTCAAGGAACCTTGAATATCCTTATCATTAGCAATTTGGTGCCTGTTTACGTAGTTCGAAGTGAGGTATTTACTTGCATCGTTAGGGTCGCCGTTGGTAAAAGCAAATTGTGGCGCTCTAGGGTTCGACAAATCCATGTTGGCAGCTAAACCACTGTAATTGAAGAAACCGTCATAATAGGTCGGCTGATCGTACAAACCACTTGCGTAAGTTACATCGATGTTTCCAATCCAATTGTTAACGTTTGTTTTAGCTCCTGCAGATACGCTAAACAAATCTCTGTTATAATCTCTTGGCGTACCACTAGAACCAATATTTACCCCAGTTACGGCAGTTTCGCTGGTATAATCGCCAATGCTGTAGCTTTTGGTTCCTCTAGTTTGCAATTCGTAAAACTTGTTATAGTTCCCTCTTACATAAATTTGGCTTTTTTCTGTAGGGAAAAAACTCAATTCGCCTTGTAAGCCAATATTTTCTCTATTCAAATCAGACCCTTCCAGTTCTAAATTAGAAAGTTTTAATTTCTCTACACCGTTGATTTCGTAAGTATCATAATCTTTCTGCACTCGGTCTTCGCCCCTGTTGGTATTGCTGTAATTTACACCGATCAAATAGCCTAGCTTATTTTTTCGCTCGCCGTAATTAAAAGCACCATCAAAATTTTGCTTACCTAAAAGGAAGTTATTACCAAACGAACCTTTAACTTGAAACTGCTTAGAACCCACTTTTGGCGTTTTAGAGATGATATTTACCGAACCAGAAGTACCATCGGCTTCCATATCTGGTGTTAACGTTTTGTTCACCTCAATAGCTTCTACCGTAGAAGACAGAATACCATTCAAATCGATATCACGAGAGTTGGTTTGTGTAGATGGTAACCTGTTTCCGTTTAGTGTAACCGAACCCATACTTTGGTCTAAACCTCTAATGATGATATTTCTCGGTAAACCGTAGCTATAATCCATCGCAATACCCGGTACACGTTGCATGGCCTCGCCTACGGTTGCATCTGGGAAACGCTCAATCTGCTCTTCAGAAAGCACATATTTTACATTATCGGCATTTCGCATGTTATTTAGCGCCACACTCTCACCTCTACGAATACCAGTGATCGTGATCCCTTTCATATCATTACTTGCGCTGGTCAACTTCAAATCTGCATTGTTGATTTTTCCACCTACCACATTTACCGTAGTTTCGAAAGCCTTAAAGCCAAGATAAGTTACCCGCAATACCGCTCTACCAGCATTTACATTATTCAATACAAAGTAACCGTTCATATCAGAAATTGCTCTTTGGTTGGTTCCTTTAACGATTACGGTTGCGTAAGGAAGAATTTGATTATTGGCTTCGTCTTTTACATAACCCACAATACTACCTGGCTTTTCTTGCACTAAAACGTTAGCCTCTACTTTACGTAACACCACTAATAGTCCATTCTCTACAGCCTGCAAATCATGTTTTTTTAATAAAGGAGTAAGTATAGCTCTGGCGGTTTTCGACTGGTCATTTACCGATACTTTAGTGGTAACCGTTTCTTTATTCGTGTAAACAAAGCTTACACCAGTTTTGCGTTCTATCTCTTTAAGTAGTTCTGGAAATGAAGTGTTTTTCAAGTTAATGTCGATCTTTTTATCCAGACCGTATTGTGCTTTTACTACAGCTGCGCTACTGAACGTTAAGCACAAGGTAGAAAGCACGCAGAAGATTAAGCTAATTCGCATAAAAATTCCCTTTGGGTTAAATAACCCATTGTTTTTTTTCATAAATTTGTTTGTTAATAATTATTATCGTGATAGTTTTTAATGATGGTTAAGGGTTTGCAGACCATTAACCAAAGATTTTGAGCCATTTCTGTTAGCGCAGAAGTGGCTTTATTTTTTTAGTTACATGATTGCCCTCCTATGATTTCAATTGTTTTACCATGTTCTTTAAATTTGATATAAAGTGAGGCGCTTAATGCTGTCAGTATTGTTTTTAAAGACTGATTTGGAAACTTGGCAGTAACTTTACAACCGTTAAATTTTGTACTGCTAAAGTCGAATGCTACGTCAAATTTTCTTTCCAATGCTGCAAATACTTCTTCGGGCGTAGCCTGATCAAATAGTAAATCGCCGTTAATCCAAGCAGCCACTTCATCTGTATAAACACTACTGGTTTCTAATTTTCCGTTGTCACGATGATAAACCAATCTATTTCCCGGAAGTAGCATAGTAGGCTTGCCTAAACTATCTTCACGCAGTAAAACACCTACTTTTCCCGTTTTAACTGTTACCGAACTTTGCTGATTGTGCTTATAGGAACTTACGTTGAAACTGGTACCATAAACAATGGTTTTCAGCTTGCCGCTTTCTACCACAAATGGTTGCTTTTCGTTGTGGGTTACCTCAAAAAAAGCTTCGCCAGTTAATTGAATAGCTCTGGTTTTCTGTCTATGAAAATCCTTTGGATAACTTACTTCGCTACCTGCGTTCAGCCAAATAGTAGAGCTGTCGGGCAAAGTCACCTTCATCACTTTTCCGTTAAGCGCCTTATGAACCGTATATACCGTTTCCGTTATTTCATATTTTGATTTTGACAAATAATAAACTGAAAGTGAAGTAACTAGTGCAAGCGAGGCAGCGATACTATATCTAAATATCCCTTTAAAAGATTTGCGCTTGGCTTGCCTTGCCGCCGAATGAATTAGCACACCCGTTTCTGTTTGCTTTTTGGTAGCAGGCAACAAGCCTGTCCATTGCCAAAGCTGCTTGGCTTCTTCATAAAGCTGTACATTTTTTTCGCTGGCATTTAGCCATCGATTTAAATACAGTTTACTTTCTTCTGTTTCTACGCCAGTTAGCCTTTTAACAATATAATTCCAAATTTGATCTTCCATGAGCAGATTTCTTACTCTTAAAGACAGAAAAACACCAGGAAATACGGGCTCTTGAGTGTTAAGCGTTCGTTAACTTTTCATCAACTAAATGTTTTGCTTGCGCATGAATAAACTGCATACTTTTGGCTAAATGATCTTCTACCGTTCTCACAGAGATATTTAGCAATTCGGCAATTTCCGCATAACTCAGTTCGTCGAACCGAAACATTTTAAACACCAGCTGCCTTTTTGCGGGTAATTTTGATATCACTTGTTCTAGAAAAATAAGCTTATTATTAGTTTCGTCACTAATCTCGAAACAAATATTGCCATCAGATAATATTTCTAACTCGGAAGATTCTTTTAGTACTACATTATGCTTACGTTGCGACAAGTAATTTAAACAAGCATTTTTAACCGAACGATATAAGTATGGTTTTACATAAAGTGGTCGATGATTGCCATTCCAAAGTCGCAAAAAAGTATCGTTAACAACACTTTTTGAGGCCTCCATATCGTTTAAATAATAATCGGCATAGTTATAAAGCAGCTCGCTGAAGTTTTTAAACAGTATATCAAAGTCTAAGGGATCTTTTTCCTTTATTTTTTTACTATAGCTACCTGTTGTTTGCTGAATTTCCATGCCAATGTTGGCACAAACATCAGCATATCGTGTAAACAAGAGATTAAAAAGAAGTTAATCTTAACCTCAAATCCAATTCAAGAAGTTTTTTTTTACCGAAAATATCACCTTGCATATAAAGCAATTAGGAAAATACTTAATCAAACATTGGTTTAGCATTAACAAAACACTATTTTTTTTGATCTAAATTTAACACCTACTTAACAACACAACTATAGCTTTGCATTGTTAAATATTTGGTTAGTATTTATCATACAGTTTAGGTTAGTTGATGCAAAAAGCTCTGGTGGATGCCATAGCTTTTTGTTTATTTTGAGGCAATGCTGACGCCCTTAAGCTTTGCGGATGGGTAATGATAGGTGGAAAGTAGAACCTTGACCCACTTGGCTATCGAACCATATTTTACCGTTTTGTAGTTTCATAAAGTCAGCACACAACACCAATCCTAAACCTACTCCAGGTTCTTTCATGGTTCCCAAAGCGCTGGTAACCTGCGAAGTAAAAATCGAAATTTCCTTTTCCGCAGGAATGCCCATGCCGAAATCTCTTATAGAAAGAATTGTCTTACCCTTAATTTCTTTTGATTTGATCAAAATTTCTCCACCTATCTCGCTATACTTAATGGCGTTAGAAAGCAGGTTTCGTAAAACCATTTTGATCATTTCCATATCAGCAACAAACTGGCTAGCAAGAAATTCCTTTTTTATAGTAATATTTTTCTTAACCGCAAGAGGAAGTATAGCAGGCAAAACATTCTCGATCAAATTAGGTAGTTCTATGTTCTCCAACTTCACTTTCGTACCCTCTAATTGAGATTTAGACCATGAGAGAAGATTGGTTAAAAAGTCTGAAGTTCCGTTGGTGGGTTCTAACAATTGCACTTCCAACATTTCCCTATCATCTTTTGTCAATACTTGATTGTTTAACAGTTCCAGATAACCTTTAATGTTATTTAGTGGTGTACGTAAATCATGTGAAATAATAGAAAACAAACGTGTATTCTCTTGATGTAAAACGGCTAATTGTTCTGCCCTTTCATGTGCAAGGCGCCTTTCTCTATTAAAGCTTTTAAGCACCATTTTTATTAAGATGAAAGTAAATGACAACATGATACAGCAAATGCAAGCAATGTCGAAGAAACGTTCTGCGGTACTACTATAAATATTAACTATGCCATAATAGTATTCGTAAGTTAGCAAGCCAACCACCACAAGGCAATGCAGTAGCCAATGTAAATAGTTTTGCTTTTGATTGATAACCAAGATGATAATTAGTATAACGAAGAAACTAAATAAAACTGGTCCATTAACGCCAGAGCTGTAATAATAATTTATTACCAAAAAAATATAGCTACACAAGGTAAAGCCATGTTTGGCCAGCTTAAAACGATTACAAAATCTGGATTGATAAAAAAGAAACAATTGCAAGAAAAGAGTAATGGCAGTTGCTAAAGCCAGTTCTGGCAACACCACTACAAAAAGGTTGTAAGCTATAAAGATACAAAGCGTACAAGCAGAGAGTATTCCAACAGAGTTAATTAATCTTTCTTCAAGGTTAAACCGATCTCTAGGTCCTCTTAACCATTCCCATAAATTTCTTAAAAGCAAAATCGTTAATTTATTTAGGCAAAGTAATGAAATAGCAATAAAAAATAAAAGTTTTACAGCTAATTTTCAGTAGAAGCATTTAACTTTTCTTCTGCAAGTTCCAAATCCGACTCATCTGCAAAAGGCTGCTCATTAAGTGCTTCAACTTTTGGATTATATTGCAAGCTTACACACATTGGAAAATGATCAGAACCACAACTCTCCATTCTTTTAATGCTAGAAAGTGTAAAATCTGTAGAACAAAAAATATGATCTAACGGAAAACGAAGAAAAAAATATTTGGCGTTAAAACTATTAAAAAAGCCTCTACCCCTTCTTGGATCAAGCAGTCCGCTTATTTTGCCAAACAATTCGGTGGTGTAGCTCCAGGCCACATCATTCAAATCTCCCATTACAATTACGGGTAACTGGCAATCCTTGGCGCTTTTTCCCACCATCAAAATTTCTTTGTCTCGCTCGGTAGATCTCGGATTTTCTTGCGGAACAGGTGGTTCCGGATGCAAGCAATAAAGCTTAACCCATTGCCCATTTTTCAGTTGCACTTCGACCTCAATTGAAGGAATATCCTCTTTAACTAAGTAATTAATCTTACCATTACGTAATTGCAATCGCGAATAAAATAGCATCCCATAAGTATTTTCCAAAGGAATTTTTAATTGATAAGGATAATCCTCGCCAATCACATTTATCTGTTGCTCCCACCAACTATTGGTTTCTACCATTAGCAATACATCAGAATTACATTTTTTGATGAGTTTCAAGTAGCTATCACTATCGCGATTATCTTGGTAAACGTTGGCAATCAATAACGTAATATTCTTATCGTTGGCAGCCGATTTCGAAGAAACAATCTGCTTTTTTCCAAATTTTGTAAAAGGGAAAACCTGATAAATGATGTAAATAAGATTGAACACTAAAATTACCACAACTACTTTCTGAAGTGTAGTTGCTGGAAAATAAAAAGCATGGCATACCAGAAGGCTAAAATTAAGCACAAGCTTTTGTAAACGAGGATACTCGAATACCCTAAAAACCCAAAAATCGTGGCGTATTAAAGGTATTAATGTAAATAGTATTACTACAATGGATATACAAAAAAGTGCCTGCTGTATCTCCATTTATTATTTACGAAATATTGAAACGAGCTTTTTTACTATCGTTACCAACGCCACTACCACTAAACCGGCAACTATACCAATACCAAACTCGGTAACTATAGCAGGCACCGCAGGGAACAGCCCATGCATAAATGGAACATTATGGCTAAAAATACCACCAGCAACCAAGATCAAAGCAATGGTACCTACTACGCTTAAACCTTTAATAATTACAGGTAATGCTTTTACCAAAAATGTGCCCAATGTAAATAAAAACCCTTTCTTCTCTCCCGAGTGCTTAATTAAACGATAACCTGCATCGTCCATACGAACAATTAATGCTACAATGCCGTAAACTCCCAAAGTTGCTACTATTGCCACTACGGCAACAGTTAATATTTGGATAGTCAATGATTTATCTAGCACCGACCCCAAAGCTATGATCACAATTTCTACAGATAAAATAAAATCAGTGGTTATCGCCGATTTAACCTTCGCTTTTTCTGCTGCCGCCGCATCTTGTACCACTTCTACCGCCGCTTGGTGAGTTTCCTTCGGTTTGTGAAAAAAGTATTCTACAATCTTCTCTACCCCTTCGTAAGCCAAAAATGCACCGCCAAACACCAATATTACAATAATAGCCGTTGGAAAATAAGCGTTTAGCAACAAAGCTAAGGGCACAATGATTAGCTTATTTAAAAATGATCCTTTGGTTATGGCCCACAACACCGGTATTTCCCTAGATGATAGAAATCCAGTAGCCTTTTCCGCATTTACTGCTAGGTCATCGCCCAAAATTCCAGCCGTTTTTTTAGTTGCTACCTTGGCTGCCATCGCCACATCGTCCATTAAAACTGCTATATCATCTAAAACTGCAAAAATACCTGAAGCCATTACTTTTATTTTTGTGTGCAAAATAGAAATTTGCACCTTGTAGTGCAACTAAGATAAAATATATTTAATCAACTTGGCGGTTTAACCTTAAAACACCAACCTATAAAAAACAAATACCAATGTCATTTAGTTAAGTACATTTTGCACAATTGGCAATAACGAAAACATTTAACTAAACAACATTGGAATAAATCATTAGGAGTTGAAAATTTAATTTCAACTACTCCTCCTCAATCGTGTTCTTTAACTTCATTAATAAAGAATAGGCGCCTTTAACTACTATTTTTTTCCCTTTTAAATCTGTAGCAACTTCGGTTTTACCTTCCGAAACTTCGCCAACCTGCACTTCGGTCATGCTAAACTTTCTAGTTGCAATTTCTACAAAAACGTAATCTTTGTTTTCAAAACTTACCACAGCTTCTTCTGGCAAAACCTGAACTTTTCTATTTTTAAACTGCAATTCGGCATTCATGTACATTCCCGGAACCAAGCTTTTATCGTATTGCTCAAAATGGCAATGCACCTCGCTCTTGCCTCCGTCTACATTATGGCTAACCAAAATCACTTCTGTTTGGTATTTTTTATCTGGTTTTACATTGGTATAAGCCATAACCCGCTGGCCAACGCCAAGCTTGTGCAAATCTTTTTCGAATACATTTAGATTTAGATGGATATCAGTTGGGTTCACCAGCTCAAAAATCACATCAGATGGCGTTACGTATTTACCAATATTCACATTTACCTTGCTCACGTAGCCGTTAATTGGTGAATAAACTTTTACCGACTTCGATATCTTCCCTTCGTTAAGCTGAGCGGCATTAACGTTAATCAATTTTAGCTTTTCTGCCAAGGCAGTTTGCTCAACTTTTAGGTTTTTGTACTCCATTTCTACCTGCTGCAAAGTTTTATCGCTATTGGCTTTGCTGGCATTTAGCTCTTGCTGACGGGCGAGTTCTTTGGTAGCGAAGTTTAATCTATTGTGTATATTCAGGTAATCCTGTTGTAGTTGAATGTACTGCGGATCTTCCATTACGGCAATGATTTGCCCTTTGCTTACCTGCGTACCAGGCAACATTTTCGTAGATTTTAAGTAGCCACCCATAGGGATACTTACCGACACCAAGTTTTGTGGTGGCACATCAATTCTGCCTTGCAATTTTAGCGTTTCGTTAATCTCGCCAAAACCTACCTGTCCTATTTTTAAATCTATATTTTTCGCTTGTTCGGCTGTTAAACTTACTTCGTTCTCGTTAATGGGTGCTTTGGGTTCTTCTTTTGGTTCTCTGCTGCTACAGGCAAAAGTCATGGAAACTGTCAAAGCTCCGATGTATAAATAGTGCTTCATTGTGTTATTGCGCTAAAAGGTAATTCAATTCTGTAATACTTCTGTTTAATTGCTGAATGGCTTCAAAATAACTTGCCTTCATTTCAATGGCTTCGTTGTTAAGCATGGTCCACTCTAAGTAGTTGATGGCACCATTTTGTAACTGTTTGTTTAAGGTCGACGTGATTTCTTTAGCAGTTTTCAAGCCGTCCTTTTCCAAACTTTCTACCAAACTCAGTTGCGCTTGGTATTGGGCATAGGCCGATTTTAAACTGCTACTAATCTGCTTGCTGGCATTGGCCGTTTCCGATTTTCGGTAAGCTTCATCGAGCTTGGCCGACTTTACCCTATTGCGTTGAGAGCCACCAAACAAAGGAATGCTTAACCCCAACTGAAATGACTGAAAACGATCGCTCTGTGTAAACTTGATATCATCCCTTAGCGTGGTGCTGTTATAACCCACGTTAAACTCTGGAAGCAATTTAGCCTGCTCCATTTTGGTAGTTGCTTCGGCTGTTTTTTCTTCCTGCTGTTGCAGTTTAATTAGTGGATGATTAGCCCAAGCAAGCGTATCTGAAAACATTGGTTTAGCTTTTAAGCTTTCTGCTTGCGGTTTTAAAACCGAATTGGTATTCAGCAAAAAAGATAACTGCTGTTGCAATACCAAGGCTTCAACTTCTAGTTTCCTCAATTTGGTATTTAGCTGCAAGAGTTGATTATCGGCACTAGCCTTTTCTAACACGCTACTTTCGCCTGTTTTTAACCTCAACTCTGCCAATTGTTTTAGCTTTTTATAAGCACTATCGGCATTATGATATAATTTCTGCAACTGCTCTACAGCCAGTAAATCATAAAAAACTTGCGTGGTGAGTTTGGTCAAATCAGCTTTGCTTAACTCCCTTTGTAATAATGATGTTTTCCATTCTGCCAAGATTTTATCTTTCTGCCTCGCATACACATTTGGCAAGCTAAAACTTTGATTTACGCTCAATTTATTATCCACCAAATTGCTGTTGAACTTGCCATATTCGCCATTGATATTTAGCGGGGCAATGGTGGTTGCGGTTTTACTCAATTGCTGGCTGTAATCGGCTTTAAGCTGAGCGCTCTTTAAACTGATGTTGTTTTTGTACAAACTATCTAAGGTTGCACTTAACGTAATCGGTTGCTGGGCATTGGTCGATGAAACACAAAAGCCTAACAGCAACAAAATCATCGTCACGATTTTTGGCGTTTTCTTTCTGCGCAACAAACCTTTCTCAAAACTCACATATAAAATAGGCAGTACAAAAAGCGTTAACAAAGTGGCAATCATTAAACCTCCAATTACCACCGTAGCCAGCGGACGCTGAACCGAAGCCCCTGCGCCATTGCTAATCGCCATTGGCAAGAAACCCAAAGATGCTACAAAAGCAGTCATTAATACTGGTCTTAAACGTGTTTTTGTGCCTTTCATTACCACTTTTTTCATATCCTGTTCTCCTGTTTTTTTAATGTTATTAAACTCGGCTACCAATACAATTCCGTTGAGCACCGCAATACCAAACAAGGCAATAAAACCTACACCAGCACTGATACTGAAAGGCAATCCGCGAAGCGCCAATAAGAAAATGCCGCCAATGGCCGATAAAGGAATGGCCGTGTAAATAAGCAAACCGTACTTAATAGAACCAAAGGCGAAGTACAGTAATAAAAAAATTAAGATTAACGAAACTGGAACGGCAACCATCAACCTCGACTTTGCTTCGTTTAGGTTTTCGAAAGAACCGCCGTAAGTGATGGCATAACCCGTTGGCAACTTAATTTGGGCCTTAACTTTTTCTTGCAGTTCGGTTACGATGCTCTCTACATCTCTACCGCTTACGTTAAAGCCTACCAAAATTCTACGTTTGGTATCTTCCCTTTGGATTTGGCTTGGACTATTTACCAAAGCCACATCTGCCACTTGCGAAAGTGGAATTTGACTGCCATCTGGTGTAGGGATCAGTAGATTTTGTACATCCTTAATGTCTCTACGTTTATCGTTCTGTAAACGAACTACTAGATCGAATCGCTTTTCTCCTTCAAACACTAAACCTGTACTTTGCCCAGCAAAAGCAGTATTTACATTTCTATTGATATCGGCAATGTTTAGCCCATATTGTGCTATGGTTGCCCTGTTATATTGGATCACAATCTGTGGCGTTCCCGTAATTTGTTCTACGTACATTTCTGTCGCTCCGTTTACGGTACGCACCAAATTGCCCAGTTTTTTAGCGTAAAGCGCAAGTGTATCAAAATCCTCCCCAAAAATCTTACACACTACATCTTGTCTGGCGCCAGTCATCAACTCATTAAAACGCATTTGCACCGGAAACTGAAAACTTGTAGTTACCCCAGGAATTTCGCTCGACGCTTCGCCCATTTTTTCGGCTAATTCATCAAAACTTTTGGCCGAAGTCCACTCACTTTTGGGTTTAAGGTTGATGATCATATCTCCCATATCCATTGGTAGCGGTTCTGTTGGCACTTCACTACTGCCAATTTTGGTCACAATATTTTTCACCTCAGGAAATCTTTCTTTAAGGATGCCCGCTACTTTCTGTACGTTTTCTATGGTAGTGTTCAGGTTACTGCCCGAAAGCACCCTCGTTTCTACCGCGAAATCGGCTTCTTCTATAGATGGGATAAACTCGCCACCCAAATTGGCTAAAATCACAACTGCAGTAACAAACAAACCCAACACAATAACAAGCACAGTTTTGGGGAAACCCAATACTTTTTGCAATAATCGCTCGTAACGGTTTTCTACTTTAGCCATCGCCTTGTCAGAAATATTAGGTTCCGTTTTAATCTTCTTGCTTAAAAACAAGCTAGACATCATTGGGATATAAGTAAGCGATAAAATAAAAGCACCTAACAAAGCAAAAGCAACAGTTTGCGCCATTGGCTTAAACATTTTGCCTTCAATACCCTGCAAACTGAAAATTGGCAGATAAACAATGAGGATAATAATTTGACCGAAAACGGCACTGTTCATCATTTTAGAGGAAGCACTTTTCACTTCCAAATCCATTTGGTCTTGTTTAAGGAAAGAAATACCAGCAAACTTCTTGCTATGACCAAGTTGGTGCATCACTGCTTCAACAATAATTACCGCACCATCTACAATCAACCCAAAATCTAGGGCACCTAAACTCATCAAGTTGCCACTCACTCCAAAAATGTTCATCATGATAATGGCAAACAACATTGAAAGTGGAATAACCGATGCCACTATGAAACCCGCTCTGAGGTTGCCTAAAAAAATAACCAATACAAAAACCACAATCAGCGCACCTTCTAGCAAATTGGTTTCTACGGTTTTAATGGCATTATTTACCATGCTGGTTCGATCTAAGAAAGGCACAATCTCTACGCCTTCTGGCAAAGTTTCAGCAATCTGTTCAATTTTAGCTTTGATGTTATCGATCACCACGTTGCTATTGGCGCCTTTCAACATCATTACAATGGCACCAGAAACCTCGCCTTCGTTGTTAAAAGTTAAAGCACCGTACCTGGTGGCAGCACCGATTTCTACATTGGCTACATCTCTAATTAACAATGGCATCGAACTGTCGTTAGTGCGCACCACTACGTTTTCAATATCTTCTTTACTGCCAATTAAGCCCTCACTTCTAATGTATAGTACCGAAGCTTGTTTTTCGATGTAAGCACCGCCAGTGTTTTGATTGTTGTTTTCTAAAGCATCAAAAATTTCGGCGATAGTTACTTTGTTCGCCACCAATTTATTCGGATCTATAGTTACTTGATATTGTTTCAACTTACCGCCAAAACTGCTTACTTCGGCTACGCCTTTAACACCCAGCAATTGCCTTCTAACTACCCAATCTTGTATGGTACGCAATTCGGTAATGTCATAGCGTTTTTCGTAACCCTTTTTAGGTTTAACTGCATATTGGTAAATCTCGCCCAAGCCAGTAGAAATTGGCCCCATTTCTGGTTTCCCTATTCCTTTCGGGATCTGTTCTTGTACCACCAAAAGGCGCTCTGCCACCTGCTGGCGAGCCCAATATACGTCTACATCATCGTTAAAAACCAAGGTTACTAAAGAAAGTCCAAAGCGACTGTAACTTCTAATCTCCTTGATCCCAGCAATATTACTATTGGCCTGCTCTACCGGAAAAGTAACCAATCGTTCAATATCTGTAGCACCGTAAGATGGAGCCGTGGTAATAATTTGTACCTGATTGTTGGTGATGTCAGGTACGGCATCAATCGGTAATTTGGTAAGCTCAAAGCTACCATATATAATAAGGGCAATAGTAAATAGCCCTACAATGAGTTTGTTTTTGATGGCAAACTCAATTATTTTATTCAGCATGAAAAATGTGGATTTCGTTTCTAAAAAATCATTTACGACGATTACCGTCGTTAAAAAATATTAAGAAAGAATAGCCTTTGGCGGTTGCCAAATTTTTCCGGCAAATGCCGAATTGGGAATATGATCGTTATTGATGGGAATTTTTTGTTTAGGAAGAATTTTATAGGCTTTTTTAGGAATGACCTCAAAAGATACCGGCAAAGCCGGACTAATCACAATGCTAGCAAAAAGCTCATGTGTTTTAAAAGGTAACTGATCATCCCTCTCCTTGTCGTTATCTGTATGAGGCACATCGTTGTAATGATGTTCTAGGTAAGTCAAGAAGGTGATGTCTTTATCTAGACTTTTATGCTCAAAATAATGCTGAAAAAGCACAGGCAGCTTTGTTAGTTCATGCAACTCGGTACATGAAAGCAAGTAAAAACTTAAAAGTAATAGGTGTAATGCTTTTTTCAATGTAGCAAAATTAAAGAAATGATGCACAAAAGCAATTTTTAAAGCTAAATGTTACAATGATCTTGCACAAGTACCATGTAAATTTATCTATGCGATTTAATTGTCTTTACAGCTAATCTGAACTTTTGGCAAACATTTTTTATAACAACAGGTTAATTTAATACAAAAAAATAAATATGCAGAAAAAGTTACTTCATTTAGTAGGCAGCCGTTTTGATACATTAAAAAATCGTGCTGAAACAAGATTAAACATACAAAAACATAAAACACTTGGAACTTTATGGCATTTACTAGCAAGTTTGCTTACAAATACTGCCATTATATTTGCATTTTTATTAGTGATATTCCTTATTATCGCTACACTCTCATTCTCTTTATCAATATTTTTAGGCAGCCACATTAAGGGGTTTATGGCCGCTACCTTTTGCTTAACATTACTTTTCTTAATTCCAATTTGGAAACGAAATGCTTTAAAAAGGTATTTAGTAGGAATTGGAATTGCCCAGTATTTTGAAAAACGCAACTATAGAGTAACTAAAAAATAGTTAATGTACCCTCCAAAAAAAACTTATAGATTAAAGCTAAAACACCAGAGGACAACAAATCATAAATTTAAGCAAGCTTGCACCTAACAATGTAGCTATTAATGAATAGCTACATGACCAAACACTGGGCTTGTTATCTATAACAAACCGTAAAGCCCATCTTTAGGATATAGAAAAAATGGCTTAGGCAGCTCTGCTGACGAACTATTTTTTATTGAAGTAGTAACGGACTGCGCTGATGAATTGGAAAGTTGGGGTAACGCACTTACCGGCGCATCTTGCTGTA
Organism: Pedobacter ureilyticus; assembly: GCF_005925345.1. Lineage (GTDB taxonomy): Bacteria > Bacteroidota > Bacteroidia > Sphingobacteriales > Sphingobacteriaceae > Pedobacter > Pedobacter ureilyticus. The sequence continues at coordinate 226,283 of NZ_SSHJ01000003.1, read as the reverse complement.
ATTTAGACACATTAGTATCTGTAGAGTTTTTCGACATATTAGAAAAATTAATGGATTGAGCGGAAACATTAGCGGACCTTCCGGTTTCCCATCTTCCGTCAGTCCGCTTGTTCCGGAATAAAAACAGTTGTGGTTCCTCTTTGTTTGGCAAACCCACATTATTTTTATAAAAACATTTAATCTGTATTTGTTGTTAGTTTGGCAGTTGGTGAAATCGCATAAAACACCAAACTTATCTGTCTAAAATAACATAATGGAAAACTTTACCATGTTACAGTACTTTGAATGGTACTACCCCGCCGATGGCAGTTTATGGAAAAAATTAACTGCTGATGCAAAAGATTTAAAGGCTAAAGGATTTGATAGTTTATGGTTACCGCCCATGCATAAAGGCATGGCTGGTGCAAATTCTATAGGTTATGATTCTTATGATCTTTACGACCTTGGGGAATTTGACCAAAAAGGAAGTATAAGAACAAAGTATGGCACAAAAGAAGAGCTGGTAACCGCTATTAAAAGTGCGCAAGAGGTAGGTTTGCAAGTGTATGTAGATATTGTACTTAATCATTTGGGTGGTGGCGACGAGGCCGAGCCAGTTACAGTGAGAAAGGTCGATCCTCAAAACAGAAACGAATTTACATCAGAACCTTTTGAAATTGATGCTTTTACACGCTTTACTTACCCAGGTAGAAATGGTAAATATTCTAATTTCCAGTGGGATTTTCAATGTTTTAGTGGTGTAGATTACGATCATAAAACTGGAGAAACAGCATTATACAGTATACAAAATCAATATGGCGATGGTTGGGAAGAAGTATTAGATCAGGAAAACGGCAACTACGATTATTTGATGCTTTCTGATATCGATTTTAGAAACCCTGCCGTACGTGAAGAACTTAAAGCCTGGGGAATATGGCTGCACCAGACTTTGGGCTTTGATGGTTTTCGCTTAGATGCCATTAAGCACATGCCAGCAAATTTTTACAACGAATGGTTAGATCATTTAAGAGGAACCCTACAGAAAGAGCTATTTACCGTGGGCGAATATTGGGCACCCAATGACCTGCAATCTTTATTAACCTATGCAGACCTTACCGAAGCAAGGATGTCATTGTTTGACACTTGTCTTCAAGCCAATTTTTCTCGGGCCTCTAAAATGGGAAATGATTATAATTTAATGCAAATTTTTGATGATACACTTGTGGCAACAAGACCAGAGCTAGCCGTTACTTTTGTAGAAAACCACGACACCCAACCACTGCAATCTTTAGAGCAGATTGTAGAACCTTGGTTTAGGGCACATGCCTATGCCTTGATATTACTTAGAGAAGCCGGGTACCCTTGTGTTTTTTATACAGATTTGTATGGTTCTACCTATACCGATAAAGGCACTGATGGACAAGACCACCAGGTTACCATAGGGCATTTGCCACAACTAGAAACTTTGTTACAGCTTAGAAAACATCAGGCTTACGGCCTACAACGTGATTATTTAGATCATGCCAATTGCATTGGCTGGACCAGAGAAGGTAACGAAGACAATTCGGGGTTGGCTGTAGTACTTTCTAACGGAGAAGACGGCTATAAACGTATGGAAATGGGAAGTAGGTATGCGGGCAAAAAGATGGTTGATGCATTAGGGCATACACAGCAAGAAATTACAGTAGAAGAAGATGGCTGGGCAAATTTCAACTGCCAAGCTGGTTCGGTTTCGGTTTGGATTTGTGCCTAAGCCCCTTGTTTATACACAAGCCTATTCAAAAAACACTTTTACTCTCAGCGATTGTACTGTTCTTAAGCTCCCATGTACTTGAGCCTGTTGCTACGAAGATGGTCTTTGCGTTAGGGATAGCAGCGGTATCCTTTTTGTGGCCCAAGCATTCACTTGTTTACTACAGCAACACCAAAAAGATTTAGCGGATAGCCCGCCCCTTAGAGAACGCCCAAATTACAATAAGATAATTGCAAAAAAAAGCCCGCTAAATTAGGCAGCGGGCATGAGATTAACGTTAACGTACAAATATCATTAAGATTTAAACCATTTTTATTACTTCAAAAGGTAGTGTAGGGAGTATTTATTGCTGTTAAAATATATAATTCCTTACTTTGTAAACTGTTGTCTTAAAACTAGTTTTAACAAATATACACAAAGTCACTAAATAGTGATATTATTAAAAATATTTTTGTGCTTACCACAATAGCATTTTATACCTTATGGAAAAAAAAATAGCTGCCAACACAGCAAGAAGCAAAGAAAAAAGTAAGCAAAGGTTTTTAGATGCGGTAGGAAAAATTTTAAAAACCAAGGGCTATGCTGCACTAAAGGTAAATGATATTGCGGCAACTGCCGGATTAGACAAAAAACTAATCTACAAATACTTTGGCGGAACAGACCAATTATTAGACCAGTACATTAGCTCGCAAGATTTTTGGAGCAATGTAAAGGGCGAAAAAATACCACAAACAATTACCGACGGCGGCAAGGATTTTTTAACAGGCATGTTTTTAGAACAGTTTGATTATGTTTATAAAAACAAGGAATTTCAGAAAGTGCTCTTGTGGCGCCTATCTCAGCAACGCAATTCGTTAAAAAAACTAGCCGAAGACCAAGAAGCAAACGGAGAGCTTATTCTTCAGAATATCACAGATCCTTATTTTAAAGAAAAATCCGAAGACTACAGAGCCATAGCCGCAATTTTGGTTGCCGGAATTTACTATCTTAATTTAAGTACAACTTATAACGGTAGTATTTTCTGTGGATTGGATCTTAAAAGCGACCATGGTAGAGAAAAAATAAAAAATGCTTTGTCTTTCTTAGTTGATCAAACTTATGAAAACTTATAAAACATCATTAAAAGCAATTTTGTTAACAAACTATTTAATTAACACGTAACAGCAAATAAAAGTATATTTCGAAACCAAATTATCAAATTATTACAGCTCATTAAACAACCTCTAAAAACTAAAAATTTTATCAACAACAAACATATTTGCTAATATTTTTACTAATTTTACTAAATATATTAGTAAAAAGAAATGCAAAATCCCCTTCAAAAAATCATTATAGAACGCTTACAACGTGAAATTCTCGATTTAGAGGGTTTTAAAACGAAGACGCAAAGTGATCAAAGCAAACTAGGTTTAAAAATTTTAGAGGATAACTTCCCTAACCAGACCTTCCCTACTGGCACAATTCATGAATTTGTAAGCGAAAAGCCAGAACACACCGCTTGTACCAGCGCATTTATTAGTGGGCTACTTAGCAAGTTGAATAAGCAAAATGGCATCTATATATGGATTGGCAAACAGCGGCAATTATTTCCAGTTGGCTTAAAAAAATTTGGCATATTACCTCATCAAATCATCTTCATTAACCTTGTTAAACAAAAAGACATACTTTGGGCAACAGAAGAAGCCTTAAAATGCAAAAGTTTAAGTGGCGTAATTAGCGAATTGGAAGACATCACTTTTGCCCAATCGCAACGTTTACAGCTTACCGTAGAAAAAAGTAGGGTTACTGGCTTTATTTTACGCACCCAAACCGCACATATCCATGCTACCGCTTGTGCGGCCAGATGGAAAATCACCCCACTGGTTAGCGAAAACGAAAATCATCTTCCGGGTGTGGGATTTGCCAAATGGCAAGTAGACTTACTAAAGGTACGCAACGGCAATACGGCGAGCTGTACAGTAAGTTATCATCACGGTGAACTAGCTATTATTGAAAACACAGCGCCATATCTTTTTACCCATCAAGCTATTGGTTCATGAACAAAAGGTATTTAGCAATATGGTTTCCTTACTTGGTTACAGACCAAATGGCAATTAAGCAAGAAAGCTTAGCAGGCCAAGCTTATGCTTTAATTGCTCAAGAGCGTAACAAGCAAATAATGGTAAGGATTAGCAGACAAGCCAACAGACAAGGTTTACGTACAAATATGCCTTTAGCCGATGCAAGGATCATATCGTCGGATTTACAAACATTTCAATTTTACCCCCAAAAAGAACAAAAATTACTTAAAGCAATGGCCGAGTGGTTTATACGTTACACGCCTTATGTAGCATTAAACTCTCCAGACGGCTTATTTTTAGACCTTACAGGTTGTACCGTATGGAAAAGCGAAGAACAGCATGTGGAAGAAATCAAAGCACATTTTTACGGAAAATATCATATAAAAATAGGTATAGCCGATACTTTAGGCGCCGCTTGGGCCATAGCGCACTACGCAAAAGAACAAATAGCTAAACCTAACGAGCAGTTAAAGCATTTGCTAAACCTACCTCCAAAAGCATTACAATTAGAAGAAAGCACTTTACAACGGTTGGAAAAACTGGGGTTCTATAGCATAGATAGCTTTATACACATTGCTCCTTCTACCCTCCGCAGACGTTTTGGAGATGAAATCAACTTACGCATTGGGCAAGCCTTAGGCCGTAAACCAGAGGCATTTGAACCTATCACAGAACCCAATCCTTATGAAGAAAGACTGCATTGTCTAGAACCTATTCAAACGGCAAAAGGAATTGAAATTGCCATAGCAAATTTGTTAGAAACCCTATGCAGTAGATTACAAAAAGAAGATGTTGGTGTTAGAAATGCTACGTTAAGTGCATTTCGTTTAGACGGCAAACTGCAACAGATTACCATTGGCACCAATCAACCTTCTATCCATATCAAACATCTTTTTAAATTGTTCGAGCTTAAAATCAAACAAATTGAACCCGATTTAGGTATCGAACTTTTTATCATGAAAGTGACTAAAATAGAAGAACTACCAAAACAACAAGAAACTTTTTGGCAGACAGATACACCAACTGATTTGGGAGAAATTGCAGAATTACTGGACAGAATTAGCATTAAAGCAGGCAAAAATGCCATCAGGAGATATTTACCGCAAGAACACCATTGGCCAGAAAACAGCATCAAAGCTGTTACCAATCTCAAAGAGCAACCCGAAACGGAATGGCCCATGCATAAACCTCGTCCAACGGTATTGCTTAACCAGCCCGAACCCATACAAGTAAGTGCACCTATTCCAGATTACCCACCTATGACTTTTACTTATAAAAATGAAATACATCGCATTAAAAAAGCTGATGGACCAGAAAGAATTGAGCAAGAATGGTGGCTTAACGAAGGAAAACATCGAGATTATTATCAGGTAGAGGATGAAAAAGGGCAACGTTACTGGCTTTTTAGATTAGGTCATTATAACAGCAAAACTACTGCACAATGGTTTATTCATGGGTTTTTCGCTTAACTAAAGATGAGCTATTTAATAGTTGATGATTTATAGTTGATGGTGATGACCTAGTCTTTTGTCTAAAATCATTTATCTCTCACCCAAATAACTCTAACACATGACCTACGTAGAACTCCAAGCCACCAGTAATTTCAGCTTTTTACGAGGGGCTTCACATCCAGAAGAACTGGTAGCCAAAGCGGTTGAGTTAGGCTATCCTAAAATAGCCATTACCGATAGAAATAGTTTAGCAGGTATAGTACGGGCGCATGTAGCTACCAGAAAACACAACATTAAGCTGATGCCCGCTTGCAGGCTTGATTTATTGAATGGCCCATCATTACTTGCTTACCCGATTAATAAAAACGGTTACAGCAATTTATCAGCCTTGCTAAGCTTAGGCAACAGCAGAGCAGAAAAAGGGCAATGTAGTTTACACCAATCCGATGTTTGGAAATACAAAACTGATATTTTATTCATCGTTATTGCGCCTATTTCCTTAAATGCAAATTTCGACTTTGAAGCTGATTTTAACACACATTTACAAGAGTATAAGAAAGAGTTAGACAATCATATTTACTTGGCCATTAACCGCACTTATACTGGTTTAGATCAAAAAAGAATGTTTCGTTTGGCACAACTGAGCCAAAAGTTCGAGATCCCCTTAGCAGCAACCAATGATGTGCATTACCACGAACCAGCACGCAGGCAACTACAAGATATTCTTACCTGCGTAAGAGAAAAATGCACTATCCATACTGCGGGTTACAAGCTACATGAAAATGCCGAGCGACACTTAAAATCCGTGGAAGAAATGCATCGTTTGCTCAGACCATATCCACAAGCAATTGAAAACACCATCGAAATCGCAAATCGATGTCAATTTTCTTTGGATGAGCTGAAATATGTTTATCCTGAAGAGTTGACTACCGAAGGCAGAACACCACAAGAGGAACTAACCCATTTAGCATGGAAAGGCGCAAAAGAGAAATTTCCAGACAATATCCCAGAAAAGGTTATCAATTCTATTAATTACGAACTAGAATTTGTAGCACGTAAAAATTATGCTTCTTATTTTTTAACGGTACACGATTTTGTACGTTTTGCCCGTAGCCGCAATATCCTTTGCCAAGGCAGAGGCTCAGCAGCCAACTCTGTAATTTGTTATTGCTTAGGTATTACCTCAGTAAACCCAATGGAAATTAACCTGCTTTTTGCCCGTTTCATGTCTGATGCCCGCAACGAACCACCCGATATTGACGTAGATTTTGAGCACGAACGCAGAGAAGAAGTAATGCAATACATCTATGAAAAATACGGAAGAGACCGGGCTGCCATTGTAGCTACGGTTACGCAATTGCACAGTAAAGGAGCCATAAGAGATGTGGGCAAAGCGATGGGTTTGTCGGTAGATACACTCAATATTTTATCGGCAACGGTAAGCAGCCACTACGAAGAAGGTTTTGACCGTGACCGTTTAATAGCCCATGGATTAAACCCCGAAGAACCTTTGCTCAAAAAAACTTTAGAACTTACGGCACAAATGGTAGGCTTTCCTCGTCAGTTGGGGCAACACACTGGCGGTTTTGTAATTACCCAAGGTAAACTTACCAACTTATGCCCTACCCTAAATGCCAGGATGGAAAACCGAACCTGCATAGAATGGAATAAAGATGATATTGAAGCTTTAGGTTTCTTAAAAGTTGATGTGTTGGCTTTAGGAATGTTGACTTGTATTCGTAAAGCTTTTGCCTTAGCTAGAAAACACTATGGCAAAAATTACAACCTACATAATGTACCTCATGAGAAAGGCAATAAGGTTTACCAAATGATTAGCAAAGCTGATACCTTGGGCGTTTTTCAAATAGAAAGCCGTGCTCAAATGTCGATGCTGCCGAGATTAAAGCCAATGGAATTTTATGATTTGGTAATTCAAGTAGCTATTGTTCGCCCTGGACCAATACAAGGCAACATGGTTCATCCTTATTTAAAAAGAAGAAATGGCGAAGAAAGTGTAGACTATCCATCAGAAGAACTTAAAGAAATATTGGGAAAAACATTTGGAGTGCCGCTTTTCCAAGAACAAGCCATGGAAGTTGCCATTGTTGCTGCCGGCTTTACCCCTACCGAAGCAGACGAATTAAGAAGAAGCATGGCAACTTTTAAAGCGGTTGGCAAAGTGACTGACTTTAGAAAAAAACTACTCGAAGGAATGGCTAAAAAAGGTTACAAACCAGAGTTTGCCGAACGTCTTTTCAAACAAATTGAAGGTTTTGGAGGCTATGGTTTTCCCGAAAGTCACGCTGCCAGCTTTGCGCTGTTGGTTTATATTTCTAGTTACCTCAAATGTTTTTATCCTGATGTTTTTGCCGTTGCATTACTCAACAGCTTACCTATGGGTTTTTATCAGCCTGCACAAATTGTGATAGATGCGAAAAATCATGGAGTAACGGTTTTACCTGTAGATGTTAACCACTCTGAATGGGATAACACTTTGGAAGATAAAATTGGCGATTTCTTAGCGGTGAGGTTAGGCTTTAGACAGGTAAAGGGTTTATCCGAAGAAGAAATGAACCTTTTAGTGAAATACCGACAATCTGGTTATACAAGTTTAAGCAAGCTACGTGATGTTGGTATTACCCAAAACACTTTAGAAAAATTGGTAGATGCCGATGCTTTCCGCTCGATGAACATGGATAGAAGGGCGGCACTTTGGCAAATCAGCGCCTTGCATGATCGGCCTATTGCCTTATTTAAGGGCAAAGCCGATAACAGCGTGCATGAAACACAAATAGAACTGCCGTTAATGCCAAAATCAGAACATGTGGTACAAGATTATGCCCATACAGGCCTTTCGTTAAAAGCACACCCGGTAAGTTTTATACGCGAACAATTAAACCTAATGCATATTGCCAGCGCAAAAGCAGCGAACGAATTAACCGATGGCTCTAGCGTAAAAGTAGCAGGACTGATTTTAGTTCGACAACGACCGGGAACGGCAAGCGGAATTTGTTTCATCACTATTGAAGATGAAACTGGAATTACCAATTTAGTGGTATATCAAAAGCTATTCAACACTTTCCGAAAGGAAATTTTAGGTGCTAAATTATTGATGGTAGAGGGTAAAGTACAACGTGAAGGCCAAGTGGTGCATATCGTAATGCAACGTTGTTATAACTATAATGGCTTACTGCAACAACTTCATGGTGCCAAAACAAGAAACATCCCTCCCACCATGGGCGAAAAGGTTTTTCATGACGGTAGGAATTTTAAATAAACCGCAATCCTTTGTCAGACCGTCATCCTCGTGTAGGCGAGGATCGTAATGCGGTATAAAGCTCCCCGATTTAAGATTCCAGACTAAATCTGGAATGACGAGCTATGAAAGTAATTTACGAACTAGCCGCTAAAGCAGAAGGCAATAAACCACCAGTGGAAATACTAGGTTTCCGACCCCTAATTGCAAATCCAGAGGTGCGAAAGGTATAATTTTCACAAACCTCAAACAAGAACGTCATTTTTGTGTAGACGACGATTTTAATACGGCATAAAACTCCCCGCTTTAAGATTCCAGACTAAATCTGGAATGACGAGCTATGAAAGTAATTTACGAACTAGCCGCTAAAGCAGAAGGCAATAAACCAACAGCGCAAATGCCAGGTTTACGACCACCTAATTGCAAATCTCGAAGTGCGAAGGGAAGTACAAAACGGGACAGAATAGGCTTTCTACGCTACGTTACCAAAGTCCGTAGGACTGAGATGATCATAGCAAATAGAAATTAGTATTAAACCGCAGAGCGGTGACATTATTTCATTTCGAGCATATATTTTATTACGTTTGGTTTTAGCCAACAGATTGGAGACCATGCGCTAAGGAACCAACCCCATCAGCTTCAATCTTTAGATAAAGCCTCTTTTAAAAATCTAAGAGCCGGCCGCTAAAGCAGAAGGCAATAAACCACCAGCACAAATACAAGGTTTACGACCCCTAATTGCAAATCTCGAAGTGTGAAAGGTATAATAATCCTCACAAACCTCACCCAATAACGTCATCTTCGTGTAAACAAGATCTTAATTAGTATAGCTACCCGCTTTAAGATTCCAGAATAAATCTGGAATGACGAGCTATGAAGGTATAATCCTCACAAACCTCAAACAAGAAAGCTATCCTCGTGTAGACGAAGATCTTAATTCGGCATAAAACTCCCCGAAGTAAGATTCCACACTATATCTGGAATGACGGGCTATGAAAGGCTGTAAGATATATGTGCTATTTTTTTGTGAGTCAAATCACAGGTACAAACTCTAATTGTTTCAGAATTTTGCATAAAGATTTTGAAGAAACATGAAAAAGATATTTGTAATTAACGGCGGACAACACTTTGCTCACTCCGGAGGAAAGTTCAACAAAACCATTAGTAATTGGGACAAAGATTTCTTTACTGCCGAAAATGGATTTGAATTCAAATACACTGACATTAACGAAAATTACGACTTAACCGAAGAAGTAAAAAAATTTGTTTGGGCTGACGTGGTGGTTTACCATACACCAGTTTGGTGGTTTGGCTTACCCTATAAATTTAAGCAATATTTAGATACCGTTTTCACTGCTGGACATAGAAAAGGAATTTACTATAGTGATGGTCGCAAGCTCGATAACCCTGAAATCAACTATGGTACTGGCGGTTCCTTACACGGTCGACATTATATGCTCACCACTACTTGGAATGCTCCCGAAACTGCTTTCACCTTACCTGACGAGTTTTTCAACGAAACCAGTGTAGATGATGGCGTAATGTTTGGTTTCCACCGAATGAATGCATTCACTGGAATGAAAAAAATAGATGGTTTTCACTTCCATGACTTAGAAAAAAATGCAACCCCTGAACGTATTGAAAACTACGAAAAAACATATAAAAATCATTTAGAACAAGTTTTTAACGAAACATTAGCAATTACAGAAATATAATGAAGACAATAATCTCCAATCTAATATTATTAATTGCGTTTACTGGATTTAATTCAGCGAATGCACAACAAAGGAAGCAAATGAAAAAGAAAATATTATTTGTAGTGACCAGCCATGATAGCAAAGGAAAGACTGGGGAAAAGACCGGCTACTACTTAGGTGAAGTTTCACATCCTTGGGAAGTTTTGGTAGAAGCTGGTTATGAAATCGACTTTGTAAGTCCAAAAGGCGGCAACCCACCAGTAGATGGGTTTGACTTGAACGATGCTGTTAACAAAAAGTTTTGGGAAGACAAACATTACCACCAAAAGATCACAAACAGTTTAAAGCCTAGCGATGTTAAGCCTCTAGATTATGTTGCAATTTTCTACGCTGGTGGCCATGGAGCCATGTGGGATTTACCTAACAACACAGAACTAGCCAATATCGCAAGCAAAATCTATGAGCAAAACGGAATAGTTGCAGCGGTGTGCCATGGCCCAGCAGGTTTACTTGACATCAAGTCGAGCGATGGAAAATTTTTGATTGCTGGTAAGAAAGTAAATGGCTTTTCTAACGAAGAAGAAGAGTTAGTGAAATTAACACAGGTAGTCCCTTTTTTGTTAGAAAATCAAATGAAAGAACGTGGCGGGATCTATGAAAAGTCTGCCCCTTGGCAAAACCATGTTACCATCGACGGCAGGTTAATCACCGGACAAAACCCGCAATCAGCAAAAGCTGTAGGCGAAGCGATTAAGAAAGCGTTAATGAAGAATAGTTATTTATATAGTTCACTTGCGGGATAGCACCTCAAATAAACTCAGATCTTGCTCCGAACGTCAGAGGTAATGTAAAGAGCATAAACCGTCATGTTGAGCCGGTAGTTATCGGATTTATTTTACTTGTAGTTTTTCATTTCATTACAATTCAGCATTTGCTTTATTAGTAATTTTCAAAGCATTTTTCATTTCGTATTTTTACCAAATGGAATATGCTTCTTTTTTACGTCAACATATTGAACAGATCTTTCCTCTAAGCGATGAGGAATTTGAGCTAGTAAAAAGCTATTTCAAACCAAAAGAAATAGCTAAAAAAGAATACTTGATTAAAGCGGGTCAAAAAGTCACTTCAGAATTTTTAGTGGAGAAAGGATTGTTAAAAGCATTCTTGTTTGACGAGAAAGGGAGAGAACATATCATACAATTTGCCATGGAAAATTGGTGGATTTCTGATTATCCCGCTTATGCCAAGCAACATACAGGAGAAATGTGCGTACAAGCTTTAGAAAACTGCTTCGTGCTGGAATTAAGTCTGGAAGACAAAAACCAACTTTGCGAAGCATTACCTAAAATGTACCGCTTTTATGGTCAAAAATCATTTGGCGGTTTTGTAGCCCAACAGAAACGAGTACTTTCTATGATGAAAAACTCGCCCAATGAAAAATATGAACTATTGCTAGATCAATACCCACAATTATTCCAAAGAGTTTCTAAAACCATGATTGCCCATTTCTTGGGTGTATCAAGAGAAACGCTAAGTAGACTACACAAAAAATAACTGCTCAATATTAAAAAATTGATGATATTGGATAATCCTGTTACTACTTCAATTTTTTCTTAAACAAATCTAAGGTACGCTGCCAAGCCAATTTAGCTGCCGCTTCATTGTATCTAGTTGGCGCCGTATCGTTATTAAAAGCATGGTTTACACCTTCGTAAACATACAGTTGATAATCTATTTTATTTTGCTTTAAAGCAGCTTCATAAGCAGGAATACCAGCATTTATGCGTTCGTCTAAACCACCATAATGCAACAACAAACTGGCTTTAATTTCAGGCACATCTTCTGCCTTAACTTGCGAACCATAATACGCTACAGCAGCATTTAACACCGGATCGGCCACTGCCAATTTATTTGCCATTGCCCCACCCCAACAAAAACCAACTACACCAGTTTTCCCATTACCTAGTGGGTGTGCTCTTAAAAAATCTAATGCCTTTAAATAGTTTTGTAGGTTTTTCTCGGCATCTAATTTACCGATCATCTCCCTACCTTTGTTTTCGTCTTCTGGCGTACCTCCCATTGGAGAAAGTGCATCAACTCCCAAGGCTACAAAACCGGCCAAGGCCACTCTTTTAGTTACATCTTTAATATGTGGGGTTAATCCCCTATTTTCATGAATTACCACTACCGTTCCCAATTTCTTTTTGTTGTCTTTAGGCATGGCAAACAAAGCTTTCATATCGCCATCAACACCCGGAAAGGTAATTTCTTCGCTAAATACTTCGTCATCTTTTACTGTAGCTGCCGAAGCGTAATTACTTTCTAAACTTGGCAAAATAGTTAAGGCCAATGCGGTGCTGCCTGTTAAAATAGCCAACTTTTTCATGAACTCTTTACGGCTAATTTGACTGTGCGTGTAAGAATCGTATAAGTTAATAATTTTCTGATCCATGGTTTTGGGGTTGAGGTTTGCTCTAAGGTAGGTATAAACAAAAAAATCCCCAAGCGTTTGCTTGGGGATTTTGAACAATTATATAATTACCTATCTATTAAAAGATATATCTTAATCCTAATTGAATTCTATAAGTACTAGATGCTGTCAAGTTATCCTCGATAGCCTTATTACGTAAATCGCCACCAGTAGAAACTGTACCTAATCTGTAAATTGGTCTGTTATCCGCACCTATTGATTGAATACTAACTGGGTTATTAACAATATATCTGCTATAAGCACCCCAATTCTTGTTTATAAGGTTTGCAGCGTTTTGTACATCAGCACTAAACTGTAGTGTATGTCTTCTAACACCATCTTTACCCGTTTGTACAAAAATATCCTGTAATAAACGAACGTCTACTCTATTAAACCATGGTAACAAAGCACCGTTACGTTCTGCAAATTTACCTCTGTTCTTCGACAAGTATGGAGATGAAGCAACAAATTGCTCAAAAGCTGCTTTTTGATCCGCTTCTGTATAAGTTCTGCCACCACTTGTGTAAGATTGGAACCTTACTTCGTTTGCTCTAGGAATGTACATTAAATCTGTAGCATTGTTACCATCTCCGTTGATATCTCCATTATAAATGAAGCTATATCTTCCTTGGTGAGCACCTTCATAAAATAACGATAAAGTGGTTGCTAAATGCTTAGCATACTCTATTCTATAAGACAAGTTAGCTACTACGCGATGAGGTACTGCATATTGAGACATGTAAAGTTCATTTGAATTTGAGGTGCCTACATTTGGATTTGAATTCCAAACTGAAGCAGCCTGATTACCAGGATTACCTGTCAAGTCTTTTGCAATCGTAAAGGTATAGGCAACGGACCCAGAGAAACCTTTCTTAAAACTTTTACTTACTTGCCCTGTTAATGAACTAGCCCATCCTCTATCGCTGTTTTCTAAGACTACTGCAGATGTAATACCACTATTTAATCTATTAGAGCCCACTATCCTTTCTCTTTGAAGGTTTCCTTCGTATACCACACCGTTAGCCATCCTAGCATTTGCATTTCTCATTTTAACTCCATTCACGTCTTTGGTAAACATACCGTCAAAAGTGAACATTACACCATTTTCCAATGTTTTGTCTAAACCAAGATTAACTCTGAAAATTTTTGGAAATTTGAAGTCTCTATCTACAAAAACAACATTATTATTCGGTGTTGTGCCTGCCGTTGATGGAAACAGATTGGTATAAGCATCGGGATCTGCGTTTAGCTTTATATTAGCTAAAGTAGCGGTATTTGTGATGTTACCACCAAATTGGTACATTCCTGTATTGGTAGGTATGTTTGTTAGATATACAAAAGGTATACGCCCTGTAAATATCCCCATACCACCACGTAGCACGGCGGACTTATCATCGTTAGTGAACCTAAACCCAAAACGTGGAGACAATAGCACGCTGCTTTTTGGATACTTATCTGTAAAATAATTTCTCAATTCACCGTTCGAACCATAGAAGTTTAGAGCCGAGGTAGCCGGGTTATTCAACGGATCTTCATGGTAAATAGGCATATCAGCCCTTAAACCAAAAGTAAATTTTGCATTATCAGTAACATTCCATTCGTCTTGAATATAAGCACCTGCTTGTCCAATTTTTAATTGAGCAGAATAAACAGCACTTTGCCCAGGAATTAGGGATTTAGTATAAGCGTAATATATAGGAGCTCTATCATTAACCAAATCGTCAATACTGTTAAATACATAATAACTATTTGAGGCAGCCATAAACATATTACCAACCTCCTGAAATTCATAGGTTAGGCCAGTAGTTAATGTATGCTTACCTAAATAAAAACTCAAGTTATTAGTAAAAGAGTATACTTTATTGATAACATCATTATTATAAGTATAGGGATCCATACCTGCGGAAACAATATTGTTTCCAGTAGTCCCGTCAAAAATATCAATTGAAGGGAAAACCGAGTCATATTGCCTAGTGGCCTGATTTCTGGTAAATGTAGCTAAGAACTGGTTAGAAACCTTAGAAGAGAACCTACTATTAAATTCCAAAGTACCACTTTTAGTAGTATTTAGAAAATTGAACATACTATTTTCAAACGCCATTGAACCCACACTTAATCGTCCTATAGGAAGTCTAGTTAAAGCCGCAGTTCTTCCGGTAGGAATAAAACCTCCACCGTTAGGCACGCTGGTGCTATTAACAGATTGATCATCCGTACCTTTGAAATCGCTGTATTTTAGCGTTAATTTGTGGTTATTACTGATATTCCAATCTATTTTCCCTAAGATTTTGTGATTATTCGTTTCAAATCCAGGGAAATTATCATAACCACCAGTCTCATAACCAAATTTAGTTCTTAAATAATTTGAAACTTGTTGCATTTGCGCAACAGTAGTTGACGAAACCGTACCAGCACCTTGCCCTCCTGTTGGATAGAAGGTTACACCAGGAGCTAAATTCTCTTCTTTTTCTGCGTTTACAAAAAAGAATAGTTTATTTTTAATAATTGGACCTCCTAAACTAAAACCATAGGTTTTACTTTTGGAATCAACTATAGAAGAACTGATATCTGCATCTTTTATCTTAGTTCCAATAAAACTCTGATCCCTATATAGTCCGTAAGCAGTACCTTTAAAAGAGTTAGTTCCGCTTTTAGTTACAGCACTTATATTAGCTCCAGTAAAGCCAGCTTGTCTAACATCATAAGGCGCAATATTTATCGAAATTTGATCGTAAGCATCGATTGAAATTGGCATAGAGCCTCCACCTGGTAGAGGATCATTATTTAAACCAAAGTTATTATTCAAGTTTGCTCCATCGATTTGAATATTGTTATAACGACCGTCTCTACCACCAAAGTTGTTTCCACTAGCTTGTGGTGTCGTTCTGGTGAAGTCTGTGATACTTCTATTGATCGTTGGCAACGTGGCTAAATCTCTACTAGATACACTGGTACTAGCACCAGTTTTCTCTTGAACAAATCGATTTCTTGTGCTAGTACCGGTTACTGTAACTGTACCCAAGGTGGTACTGTTATCCGTCAAGGTGTAGTTTAAATTGTAATTATCACCTAGCTTCAAAAATACATCGGTAACTTTTGCAGTTGCAAAACCCACATAACTAATTTCAACTACGTAAGGTCCTCCAACACGCATAGTATTGATGTTGAAACGACCATCGTTGTTTGTAGATGTAGAGTAAACAGTACCAGAAGGTGTGTGCGTTGCTTTAATGCCAGCACCTGGTAATGCGCCCTTCGCATCTTTAATAATACCACTCATTGATGAAGTAGTTACCTGTGCGTTCACCGAACTCACAAAACCAACTACTACAAGAATAACCGATACAATTTTTAATAGTAAAGATTTTTTCATGCTCTTTAAATAAATGTTTTAATTGTTTTGTTAAGATATGTTAAAAATACCGCTGCAAATCTAGCTATTAATTTGATGCTCGCTCCTATTCCAATGTTAAATAATTATTAATTATCCTAAAACTTTTCCACACTTAACACTACTCAAAATGTGTGTAAACCTCATAAACACAATACATTAAATCACACTTTAATAAAATTTTAACCTTTATTTTATCAATCTTTCATCTACCAATTCATTTTATTACAATTACCTAATACTAACACCACATGATTTAATCAACATTTTTTTTTAATTTTGGCAACAAATTATTAGGCTAATGTTCTTAATAAATAAGATATGAACCCTACATTGTTGAATCACTAGGATTACCTCATGAAGATTTCAATAATTAAAGGCTCTTCCGACGCGTCGGAATAAAGTATCTGACCATAAACAAAAATAAAATTAAACAGATGAACTACGATTTAATTGTATTAGGTAGCGGTCCAGGCGGATATGTTACTGCCATCAGAGCTTCTCAATTAGGAATGAAAGTTGCTATTGTAGAACGCGAGTCATTAGGTGGAATTTGCCTTAACTGGGGCTGTATCCCTACCAAAGCTTTATTAAAAAGTGCACAAGTTTTCGAATATATTAACCATGCTGCAGATTATGGCATTACTACTTCAGAAGCTAAAGCCGATTTCGACGCAGTGGTGAAACGTAGTCGTGGTGTGGCCGATGGTATGAGCAAAGGCGTTCAGTTCTTAATGAAGAAGAACAAAATTGACGTAGTAATGGGTACCGGTAAAGTTAAAGCTGGTAACAAAGTTGAAGTTAAAGGCGCCGATGGTTCTCAAAAAGAACTTTCTGCTAAGCATATCGTAATTGCTACTGGTGCTCGCTCAAGAGAACTTCCTAACTTAAAGCAAGACGGCAAAAAAGTGATCGGTTATCGCCAAGCAATGGTATTGCCACAACAACCAAAATCTATGGTAGTGGTGGGTTCTGGCGCTATTGGTGTAGAGTTTGCTTACTTTTATGCTACCATGGGCACAAAAGTTACCATTGTAGAGTTTATGGAGAACGTTGTTCCTGTAGAGGACGAGGATGTTTCGAAACAATTGTTACGCAGCCTAAAGAAAACTGGTATCGATATCATGACTTCCGCTTCTGTGGAATCTGTAGACACCAGTGGTGCTGGTTGCAAAGTTCAAGTTAAAACAGCAATTGGTATGCAAACCATCGAGTGCGATATTGTACTTTCTGCTGCTGGTATTGTAGCTAACATAGAAAACATTGGTTTAGAAGAAGTTGGCATTAAAACAGAGAAAGGCAAAATTGTTGTAGACGAATACTACAATACTTCGGTAAAAGGCTATTATGCCATTGGCGATGTAGTGCCAGGACAAGCTTTGGCCCATGTTGCTTCTGCCGAAGGCATCATTTGTGTAGAAAAAATTGCTGGCCAACACGTAGAACCTCTAGATTACAACAACATCCCGGGATGTACTTACTGTTCTCCAGAAATTGCTTCTGTGGGTTATACAGAAAAAGCTGCCAAAGCTGCTGGTTACGAGCTGAAAATTGGTAAATTCCCATTCTCTGCGTCGGGTAAAGCTAGTGCCGCCGGTGCGAAAGATGGTTTCGTAAAATTAATTTTCGATGCTAAATACGGAGAATTACTAGGTGCGCACATGATTGGTGCCAATGTAACCGAAATGATTGCCGAAATTGTAGTTGCTCGTAAATTAGAAACTACTGGCCACGAAATGATTAAATCGGTACACCCACACCCAACCATGAGCGAAGCGATTATGGAAGCCGCTGCTGATGCTTACGGAGAAGTAATACATCTATAGCTTAGTTTAATTGTTAACCTTTTTTGGTTAATTGTTTAAACTGCTTGAATTGGTTAATTGTTAACATGCAATTAACCAATTTTTGTTTATAGCTTTGAGCGTATTTCTTGCGATTAACCAAATAAACATTTAACCGATTTAAACAATTAACTAGTTAACCAGAATTGACATTTCGACAAGCTTAATGTGACACTCAATATCGGCGATCTGAAATCGTAATTCGTCAATCTAAAATCGTAAACCAAATGAAACTTTACACCATTAACACCGGAAATTTTAAATTAGACGGCGGTGCCATGTTTGGCGTTGTGCCTAAATCTATCTGGCAAAAGACCAATCCGGCAGACGAGAATAACCTATGTTCGTGGGCAATGCGATGTTTATTAATTGAAGATGGTGGTAGGCTCATTTTAGTAGACAACGGCTTGGGCAACAAACAAGATGATAAATTCTTTGGCCATTATTATTTGCATGGCGACGATACCTTAGACAAATCTCTAGCAAGTCATGGTTTTCATAGAGACGATATTACAGATGTATTCTTAACGCATCTACACTTTGACCATTGTGGAGGTGCTATAGAAAGGCAAGGCGACCAACTTCGCCCTGCGTTTAAAAATGCAGTATACTGGAGCAACCAGCAACATTGGGACTGGGCAGTAACACCTAATGCTCGCGAAAAGGCCTCCTTTCTCAAAGAAAACATACTCCCCATACAAGAAAGCGGACAACTTAAATTTATACCCACACAACAAAACGTACATTTTCACGAGGGTATCAACATTCGCTTTGCGTATGGGCATACCGATGCGATGATGCTGCCGCAGTTGCAGTACAAAGACAAAACCATTGTTTACATGGCAGATTTGTTGCCTTCAACCGGACACATTCCGCTGCCATACGTCATGTCTTACGATATGTTCCCTTTGCAAACCTTAAAAGAGAAGAAAGATTTTTTGGAAGAAGCAGCAACCAACGAATATATACTTTATTTAGAACACGATCCTGTGAACGAATGTTGTACTTTGCAACATACCGAAAAGGGAGTTCGTTTAAAAGACACTTTTTCTCTTAATGAGATACTTTAGTCTTAGCTATGCCCAGTAGTTCTTTCAAAATCAAAAAATACCACAGCAAGTACAAAGATCAAATTATATTGGTTTGGGAAAAATCTGTTTTAGCCACCCACCATTTTCTAAGCAGAGCAGATTTTATAGAGATAAAAGCATTGCTTGTAACGTACGATTTTGAAATCTTAGCGATGTTTTGTTTGATAGATGATGAAAAAGTAATCGGTTTTATCGGTATCTATCAACATAAAATTGAAATGTTGTTTTTAGATCCCGAATATACTGGAAAAGGTTTGGGCCGCCAGCTTATTGAATTTGCTATTACGAAGCTAGGTGTAACACTTGTTGATGTAAATGAACAAAACACCAATGCGAAAATCTTTTATGAGAAAGCAGGATTTGAAGTTTACGAAAAAACCGAAAAGGATGATTTTGGCAAGAACTACCCCTTATTAAGAATGAAGTTAACGGGAAGTAAATGAGCTTGTACTGATGACTACAAATTGCATTAAAACTATTATCTTCAATCTAAATTAAGTCTACAACTTTTATCGCATGACCTTAATCGCCATTTTTTTTCCTTTTATTTCATTTCTGCTTAGTGGCAGGATACTTACAGGTATTATTTGCTTGATATTACAAATCACTTTAATTGGTTGGATACCAGCAGCTGTTTGGGCTGTCATATCACTACAAAATGCCAGAGCAGATAAACGCAATGATAAATTGATCAGATCGATGAGATCAAAATAAAATCCTTTAGAACCAAAATTTTAAACCATCTTTTTTTACCGATAAAGTTTAGTCTTGATTAATTAATTGAAAATAATCAACCAACATTTGGCCTAACCTTTTGCTAAAAACCAATCATGGAGCACAGAGCATCCCGAAAAAAGCAAATCGAATTATAAAACATGTCTATTAGAGAAGCAACTACCACAGATATTGCACAAATTCAGCTGGTAAGAAATTTAGTTAAAGAAAACACTTTGTCCAATCCCAATTTGGTGACTAACGAAGATTGCAAGTTATTTTTAACCGAAAGAGGTAAAGGTTGGGTTTATGAAATTGAAAATAAAATAGTGGGTTTTGCTATTGCAGATTTAATGGCACAAAACGTTTGGGCTCTATTTGTGCATCCGGATTTTGATGGGCGTGGAATTGGCAGAAAACTACACGACACTATGCTTGATTGGTATTTTGGTAAAACGAAAAAAACAATCTGGCTGGGCACAGCTGTAAAAACCAGAGCCGAAACTTTTTATAGGGTTGCCGGCTGGAAAGAAACAGGAATGCATAGCAAAAATGAAATAAAGTTTGAAATGACCTACACGCAATGGATGTTTAGATCTAACAAGAAAGCCGAACAATAGGGAATTAAAAACAACACTAATGAAGCAATCGTCTCCTCATTTAAACACATTTTTTGAAAAGCTAAATTTGCCAACCTCAAACATTGAACCTGATCTTGAATGCGAAGCATACTTTGGCTTTAATTTTCAATTACGCCACACCAATATCAAGTTTAGAAAAGCTAAAATTACACCTAAAAAAATAGGGCAATTTGTAACGTTATGGCGAAGAAACACTAAAGGAGTTACTGAACCTTTTACCACTGCCGATCTCTTTGATTATTATGTGGTTTATATGAAAAAGGATAGCCAAAAAGGCTTTTTTATTTTCCCCAAGAGGATTTTAGGCGAAAAGCATTTATTAACTAACGGCACTAAAGAAGGAAAAAGAGGCTTTAGAGTTTATGCCATTTGGGATAAACCTGCAAACAAACAAGCGCAAAAAACTAAAGCTTGGCAAACAAATTTCTTTGTAGATCTAGAACACGAAAATGCTAGACAAAAAATAATCGATCTTTTGTCTAGCTAGACTGTAGCCACTATTTGATGTTACTCAAAATTACAATGCAAAACGATAATTGGCTCCCAACGAAAACCATCTTTTTGGCAAAGGTACCGCAGCAACTTCTATGTATTCTTTATTAAACAAATTGGTTACATCTGCATATATATTCCATTGTGGCTTGCCATAAAGTAAGCGTATATCGGTAATTAAATAAGGTTTTTTTAACTCACGTTCTATCCACCTTGTGCCCAAAGTAAATTGCCAATTGGTATACTTGTAAATCAATCTGCCTAAAGCTTGATGTTTCAAATTTTCTAAAACATATTTAGAGGTTACATTATTTGCGTAACTGATTTCGCCAGCGTGCAAGTAATTATAACTTAACTGGTAATTTAACGAACTTTTATTACTTAAACCTAGGGATTGGCCTAAGCTTACATTAAAGCCTTGTATCTTATTGTTCCCAAAGTTTTGAGGCTGATAAGGCACTGCGGCCGAATTTCTTACCCAATCGATAAAATCTGAAATGTTGCGGTAAAAATACCCACCCTGTACTTGAAAACTCTCCAGCTTGTATTGTAATGACAGTTCATATTGCCAAGCATTCTCTGAAGTTAGGTTTGGATTGCCAATATTGCCTGGACGTTGATTCAAGTACAAATCGGTAAAAGACGGAATACGCTGGCTAGAACCAGCGTTAAAAGCCAGTTTCCATTTTGGGGCCAATAAATAAGCTGCATCTAAGCCAGGAAAAGCCTGCCAGCCATATTGCGTATTGTAATTAATGTAAGTACCTATATTTAAAAGCAGGTTATTCAGCGCTTCCGTTTTGTATTCAGCGTAGGCTCCGTGGTTGTATCTTTCTCTATTGCCAATATTCGTACTTTCAATATCTTCAGATCGGCTTTCTAAACCAAAACCAAAATCTCCAATGCCAGTATGCAAAGTACTGTTTACTTCGGCCGACCAAACTTTAGTCTGATGCAGTGATCTTGCCCTCGTTAAGTCATTACGGAAATAGCGATAATCGTCCCAATTGTAACGAGCACTTACTCTTGGTCGCAAACTGAAATGATTGCTCAACTGATGTGATGAACCTACCGCTAACAATGCAGTTTCAACAATTTCAAATGCTTCTTTATCGCCTGGAGCTGCATAATAGCCACTCGCACCAAAAGCGTTGTCAATGTAACCGCCCATTAAGTTCAATTTGTTCCTAGCATCAAAATCAATATTACCTTGATAAAAAAACTTATGATCGTAAGTGCTACTATTGTAACGTTGACCGTTGTAATCGGTTAGGCCAAACCCCACCAAATGCTGACTTTTTTTACCAGCCATGTTAATGGCCAATTGTGCCGATGAGCCACTGTAAATTCCGCTACCATCGCCTACGGCCTTATCTTCAAAGGAAGAACCCGCTTGCAGGTTTACATCTATTGTATTTTGCTTGCTGGTTTTGGTCACAATGTTTATTGCTCCCGTTAAGGCGTTAATTCCATAAATTCTGGCGGCGGGTCCCTTTAGTACCTCAATTCGTTCTATGGCTGATAAGGGCACTGGAATATTCATAGAATGATGAGCCGTTTGCACATCAGAAATCTTCACACCGTTCAGCAAAATGAGGGTTTGCTCAAAAGTTCCGCCATCTATGCTGATATCTGCTTGGGTGCCAAAAGGCCCACGCTGCCGAACATCGGCCCCCGCAACAAAACTTAATACCTCATTGATAGATTTAACGGGCATCTTAGCAATGTCTTCTTTGGTAACCAATTGGATATTTCTTGCCAGCTTATTAAAAGGAGTTTGTAACCTATTTTCTGAGATCACAATTTCGTTGAGCTTGGTAGTATCTTGCTTCTTTTCTTGTGCAAAGGCACTAGCCGAAGCCAGCATTAACATTGATAATAGAATTTTATTCACTTTGTATTTTTAATTGGTTCATTAGTTCATTAGCTCATTGGTTTTTCCTTTCTTACTAACCAATTACTTTCTAACTACGCCACAAAACTCGTATCTTTCCGGCACATTCAAATAGTCCAGTTTTAAAAATATGAGTAGTCCGGTTCAAGTTCCTTTTTTAAGCTTCATCCAATTAGACAGAAACTCAAAAACTCCAATTTATTTACAATTAGCGCAACAGCTTATTAATGCCATACAAAGAGGCTATTTGCTGCCGGGCAGTAAAATTCCTGGCAGCAGAGCATTGAGCGAACTGCTACAGCTGCACCGTAAAACTGTAATTGCTGCTTACGAAGATCTGCACCATCAAGGTTGGATAGCCATTAAACCCAATAAAGGGGCTTACGTGATGGATCATCAGCGAAAAACAACAGAACGACCTTATGATGCTTTGGTTTCTCTATCAAGCTACCCGAGCCAAACCGGCTATCACTTTAAGCAATCTAATGTATTAGACAACCCCTTTGAGTTGAGCAGCTGTATTTACCAATTTAATGATGGCTCGGCAGATATACGTTTAACTCCAATAAAACAATTGTCTGGTTTATATAGCGCTACGCTAAAACGTAAAAGCACCCTCAGAACACTTAGCAACCCTTTACAAGCCAGCGAATACGTGAAAGAGCAATTGAGCAATTACCTTAATAGCTCTCGCGGATTACATATCGCTAAAAATAACTTGCTTGTTACTCGCAGCACAGAAATGAGCCTTTATGTTGTGGCCAAGCTAATTATTGCTCCCAAAGATGTAGTAATTGTTGGCGAATTGAGTTTGTTTACCGCAAACATGATTTTTCATGAAGTGGGCGCTTATGTACAAACGCTAGGCGTAGATGAGCAAGGAATTGACGTAGACCAATTGGCCGTTAAACTGAAAACCACAAAAATTAGAGCAGTTTACATTACTCCGCATCACCACTACCCTACTACAGTTAGCTTAAGCGCACAACGAAGGGTACAACTTTTACAATTAGCTCAAACGTATGGCTTTATTATTATAGAAGACGATTATGATTACGATTTCCAGTATGAGAAGAGTACGATTATGCCCCTAGCCAGTGCAGATGTAAACGGAATGGTAATTTACGTTGGCTCTTTTGGAAAATCATTAGCTCCTTCTTTTAGTAGCGGTTTTGTAGTTGCTCCAAAAAACTTTATCGACGAAATGCAAAAGTACCTAAGTATTTTAGATGGACAGGGCGATGTGGTTATGGAGCAAGTTTTAGCAGAAATGATTGCCGAGGGCGATATGCACAGGCACCTTAAAAAGTCTTTGAAAGTTTATCAAGAACGCCGCGAAAATTGCTGTAAGGTAATTGAAGCGCTTTTTGGAAATAAAGTATCTTTTACGCCACCAAAAGGAGGTTTAGCCCTATGGTTAAGGTGGAATATACCCGTTTCGCTAATGCAGCTTTCCAAAATTTGTAAGCAACATCAACTATTTATTCCTAAAAACATACTTTATCAAAATAAAAAAACCACCGCTATGCGCATTGGCTTTGGGCATTTAACAACAGAAGAAATGGAAAACAGTTTAAAAATCATGCACCAAGCGTTAGCTAAAATTGGCACAACACAAAAATAGATCTAGCAATGGGCTATGCTAGATCTACCGTTTTATACCCAACAAATTTTATTTGATTAAGCTAATGGAAGAACCTAAATGAGTTAAATTCTCGATAATAGGCAATTCGTTTAAACCACTTTCGTCTCTACTTTGCTGGAATTTCACAAAAGAAGGGGTATTTAGCACTTGCTCTTGCATAGCCACACTTTCATACATCGATACATGCACAAAGGTTAATCCATCTGCTTTCACATAAACATGATATAAAAACCTACTGGTTTGCATTTCTTTAAAATCAGCTAAAAAGGCATTGATATTGGCTTTATTCTCTTCTACAAAACCAGCCTTTACTTTATAAGTAACTTGTACTGCAATCATCTCTTATTTCTATTTTACCTATTAAAAGCCTATTTTAATTTACATTAAAAGTTTACTACTTATTTCACAACAAAAAAGCTTTGTTTTAAGAGATAGCAAAGTTCTGCTTTTCCCAAACATAAACGAAGCTTCAACTAAAATAAGTATAATCAAATTATAAATAAACTAAGAAAGCATTAAATACCCGAAAGCAATCTTGTGTCATACCATAAAAAAAAAGACCTTGCATTAAACAAGGTCTTCCAAAATTACTTTGAGCGTTCTAACTATTTTGCGCTATTTTTTTTCTCTGTAACTTCGGTGCGGATTTCTTGTGCTAAACCTTTAAGATCTTGCATTGCTTTACGTACTCTAGTTCCTGCAGCTGAATTACCTGCATTATAAAATTTCTCTACGTCTGCCTCGATAGCAGCTACTACTTCTTTAACTTTTGCAAATTTTTCCATTGTTATAATTTTAATTTATTGGTCAAATATATCATTTAAACGGAATAAACAAGCAATTCTTTCTTTTTTTGAGATTATTTTTTTCGAGATATTTTTTAACAATTCACATTTACAACTTTAACGACTACTTAATTACAGTTAATAAGCAAATGCACTCGCTATGTGCAAGCACTTGAAACGCCTGCCCGTAATGATAGCTAAGTAACTGACCAACTGAAAGATAATCTTCTTTTTGATTTACCACAAAACTTAAATCTCCCTCAATTATATATAAGGTTATCAGCAAATGCTTCTCGTCTCCGGCCGATTGAACCTTTTCGCCTTCTTTTAGCACTAATAAAGTGGTTGTTGCGTGTTCTGACTTAAAAACAGTAATCGCATTCTTGCCGTTTTCGCGGTATGCCGCCTCATCTCTAATCTCCTTAATAAACCTTGGCAAATCTGCCAAAATCAATTCTCCATCTAAAGGCCTGGCCCCTGCCGGACGTTGAGGAGTTGCATTGTTGAATTTTTCTTGCATGGCTTTTTGTTTAAAAACACGTGTTTGACAGCGATGTTTGTACAATTTACGAATGTTAAAAATTTATTCGTGAAGAAAAGCTTTAAATCTCGAACTTTGTACTACATGTCATTATTTACTACCTCACTAAATACAGGCAGCAACGGCAATTGCTTTTATATTGGAAACGATGACGATGCTGTATTGATTGATGCAGGCCTAAGCTGTAAAGAAACCGAAATTAGGCTAGCAAGATTGGGTTTAAGCATGCAGAAAGTAAGGGCTATTTTTATTAGTCACGAGCACTCTGACCATATTAGAGGTTTACCTGTACTGGCAAAAAAACATCAATTACCTATTTACATTACCGAAAAAACACGATTAAGTGGCAAGCAGTTGCTCCCCGAACATTTGGTTTATACATTTTGTAGCGCCTTGCCAGTTAACATTGGCAGTCTACAAATCATTGCCTTTACCAAATTACACGACGCTGCCGAACCACATAGCTTTACCGTAGCTTACAACGAGATCAAGATTGGTGTATTTACAGACATTGGAGATCATTGCGAAAATCTAATTCATCATTTTAAACAATGCCACGCCATTTTTTTAGAAGCTAATTACTGTGATGAAATGCTTCAAAAAGGAAATTACCCTTACTTTTTAAAACGAAGAATAAGCGGCGGCAATGGACACTTATCTAATCAAAAGGCCTTAGAGTTATTTATTAATCATCGTCCTGCGTTTATGAGCCATCTTTTCTTATCTCATTTAAGCAGAGAAAATAATTGCCCAGAATTAGTACGCAGCTTATTTACCAAAGTTGCCGATGGTGTAGAAATTATCGTAGCCTCTAGGTTGCAAGAAACACCTGTTTACCAAATAGGCTTAAATAAAACTAAGGTAGCTCTTGCAGAATAGTTCCTTGCGTTGTAATACTTAATTGATGCTTTACGCCACATTTCAAAGCATAATTGGCTTTTTGGTGCCCTACCGGAAAATCAAAGCAAACCGGATAGTCGAACTCTTTTACCTTATCCATTACAATTTGTTCTAAAGTTTTGCCAAAACCATCGTTATCATCATCCTTTTTTATCCTAAAGCCACCTATTATTAAACCCTTAAGTTTGTCTAATTTTCCTGCTCGTTTTAAGTTGTAAAACATACGATCTATGCTATACAAATATTCGCCCACGTCTTCTACAAAAAGGAGCTTACCATCGGTTTTAATTGCCGAAACGCTACCCGTTAAGTTTTCAATGCAACGTAAATTGCCTCCAATTAATTCTCCTTCGGCATTTCCAACTCTGTTATTTAATTGGTATGGAGCTTCATATTTCATCAGCTCCTCTCCTTTCAATGCCTTTTCGATAGATTTGATCGTTTCTATTTGGATGGGTTCTGCCTTGCTCCAATCAGAAGGAAAGCTATTACACATTTTAGAATGGATGCTTGCAAAGCGATAATTGCTGTTTAAATGGCAGTGCAAAATGGTAATGTCACTAAAACCAATGAGCCATTTAGGCGATGTTTTGAACACACTAAAATCTAGCTCATCTACAATACGAACAGCTCCGTAACCACCGCGAGCACACATAATGGCTTTAATGCTTGGATCATTCAACATGCTTTGCAAATCTGCCAAACGTTCTTCATCTGTACCACCGAAAGTAAAATCCCTGGCACCAACCGTATTTCCCTTTATTACTTTAAAGCCCCAACTTTCCATTTGCTGTATTGCTGGTTCAATTTCTTCGTGGGTAATGTATCCCGCCGGGCAAGTTATACCAATAATATCGCCTTGCTTTAAATAAGGAGGCCTTTTATGTTTAAGATGTTCGTTAAATGTAGAAACTGACGCCTTTGCTTTAAAAGCATACAACATTGCCGAAGCGGGCAATAAAGAAGAGAGAAATAGTTTGCGGTTCATGATGGGGCAATTTACCAATAAGCCTGCACTACGCCAAAAGTGTTTTAAAAGCGGAAGCGCAAAAACAGTAAGTCTTTGCGCTCTTCAGTCCCGCTATTCGCTTTACTTCGGGCAAACACATAGGTTTGCCACTACGTGCTCGCTACTATCGGGGCTATATTACAATGTTGGTAATACTTGGCTATACCTCCAATTTCCCCTCTACCGAGTCGTCCATAGTTTTACCAGTAATAATGGAAGCCGCCATTTTGATAAATGCTACAGCTTCGCCGTGCTTGGTATCCCAATAGTACACATCGGTTGGTTCTACTTTAATCACACTTATTTTTTCATCCTCTTTCCCCTCTTGAAACCAAACCTTCAATAAAGGATTCCAAAGTTCTTCTATTTTCTTTCTGTCTTCAATAATTTCGCTAATGCCGTAAATATTTAAAAAGCCAGAATTTTTATGGTGCTGAAAAAAAAGATGCGTAAAAGGATCGGCTTGTATCTCTTTATTCTTACTGCTGTCTACTTGGCTCATAAACCAAAGGTTACCACGATCATCTACATCTAGCACCGACATAGGTCTTACCGAAAGCGGCAATCCAGTTTTTATACTAGTACAAAAAAAACAGTTTTCTGCCCCTTTTGCTAATTCTTGTAATTTTTCAACCGCTTCTTTTCCCTCTAGCGTTTTAATATGCTCGGCGGTATTTTGTGTGTTGTTCGAACTATCTCTTGAGTTATCCATTGTTTTATGTTTTAAGGTTTTAAAATTGTTTTTAATGCCAACGCCGTTACCAGTGCCCCAAATAAATAATAACCAACGGTTAAGGCTTGTTTTTGGGTAGTTTCCGTTACAGGCGTTGGATCTAGGCCTAAAGGTTTAGGAAGCTTTAAAGCACCGAGACCAGCACCTAGACCCATGGCGATTGCTTTTGGCCAAATGTATTTACCACTACCGCCAATAGCGCTGTAATACGCGGCGTTGGCTATTAAGTCTAGCTCCAAAGTCACTTTATGCAAATCGTTTAGATCCTGTATGGGTCGGCCGTAGTGGCCTAGCGTTTTATTAACTGCTTCTGCACCTAGCAGATTTACTTCTGGGGCATTTTTCACATTTTTCCTTACGGTCTCGTGAAGTATATTAAGCGCTACAGATCCAATTAAACCTGCGGCTATATTTTTAATCCATCTCATTTGTTTAAGTTTTAATAGTTAACCAGTCAATTGCCTCGTCTAATAGTGACATAGGAAAACCCTTAAATTCTCCAGGAGCTACGTAACTAAAGGCATCTGTGAATTTTTCTACAGTTTTCTCATCTGTAACTATTGCAGCTTTTTTCCATTTTGTAAAGTGTTTTAAACCGGCAATCATGTCTTGGAACCAAGCTCCAGCGGTGAAATTCTCTACCGGAGTTTCTAATACGAGTAGATAATAGATCTCGCCGTATTGCTGTGTAAGCACCTCTAGTCCGGGTAGCAGTACACTTTTAAGGTCATCGGCGGTAACTTGGCCCGTGGCCCTTACGCCAAATACGTGTGGTGGTGTTTCTCTTATAATGCTTAACATAAATTCGTTCTTTATTAAGCATAACAAGATTTTTTGAAGGAAAGTTTTAATTAAGGAGTCAGGGATTAGGGATCAGGTAAAAGGGACTAGGTGCTAGGGATTAGGTTTTAGGAGTCAGGGATTAGGCACAAGGATTTAGTTAGCTAAAAGTAGATTTGGCTAAAGCCTTTAATGGAATTTTGAGATGTGTAGTTGGCTAAAGCCAATGGGATGAATATTGGATGGTGGCAACTTTTACTTCGATAAATTAAGGGAAATGATTTGTAGTCTAATTTACGAAAGAAAAACCCCGGTCTGCTACCACCCCACTAAAACACGGGAATAATGTAATACTGAAAATCAAGACTAACTCCTAACCTTTAATACCTCATTACTAATACCTAGCGACTAATACCTAACCACTGACACCTAGTACCTAATCCCTAAACAGCAGGTGCAGCCAACTGACTAGATATAGCGGCGCCATCGGTTAATAGCTCTTGTGTAATGCTACGGGTATAATCTATAATTTCGCTTTTAAACTCTTGCACCGAGGTACCTCCAGATCTAATTTCTTCTAATCGTTTTTCCCAGGCGCCAGTTAATTCGGCTTGTGCAATTCGTTTTTCTTTTACAATGTCGTACACGGCTAAACCTTTGGCAGTGGGCACCAAGTTTCTTTTTTCGCGGATAATGTATTCTCTCGTTAATAAGGTTTCGATAATAGCTGCACGGGTAGCTGGCGTACCCAAACCACTGTCTTTCATCGCATAACGCAATTCTTCATCTTCAATCTCCTTACCACAAGTTTCTAGTGATTTTAGTAATGAAGCCTCGTTGTACATCGCCTTTGGCTTAGTTTGTTTTTCTAGTAAAGCCTTGTTTACAATAGGCAATGCCTCTCCCTTTTTTACTTTTGGCAAAGCCGGATTATCCTCGTCTTTTTTATCGTCTTCTACATCGTTAAATACCGAGCGCCATCCCGCAGAGCGGATTACCGTACCATTGGCCATAAAGGTAATTTCAGATTGAATGGTAATTTTAGTAATTTCTTTTACGCATTCTTGATGAAAAGCTTCGAGCATACGCCCAGCCACCATATCGTAAATGGCCTGATGGTCTTTACTTAATGAACCTGGCTTAATACCGGTAGTGAGCACAGCATGGTGATCGGTTACTTTTTTGGCATTTACACTTCTTTTATTGAGTGTCATCTCGCCTAAAGCTACAGCCTGTTTTGCAAACTGCGGATGATCGGTTAAACTGGCAATTAACGTTGGCACGGTAGCAAAAATATCATCGCCAATGTAACGGCTACCCGTACGCGGATAGGTTACCAACTTGCTCTCGTACAGGTTCTGCAACAAGCCCAAAGTTTGGTCGGCGGTAAAACCATTGCGTTTATTTGCTTCTTGCTGCAAACTACTTAAATCGTGCAACAGCGGTGGTGGTTCTTTTCTAGGTTTGGCCTCTACCGCAGTAATGTTACCGCCATTGCTAAAGCCCGAAGCTAGGTCTTCTACTTTTGCAAAAATAGCTTCACTTTCTTCCTTGGTATCAAAATTATCTACCGAAATAGCTTTAAACAACTGGCCATCTTTATCTAACTGAATGCCAATTTGAAAATAGGTTTTAGGAACAAAGTTTTTAATTTCGAGGTAGCGAGCACAAATCATAGCCAAAGTTGGCGTTTGTACCCTCCCTAACGACAATACGCTCCTATTTCCAGCAGAAATACTTAACGCTTGCGTAGCGTTCATGCCTACCAACCAGTCGGAAACCGAACGGCAATGCGCAGAACTAAACAAAGTATCGTACTCGGTTCCAGGCTTTAAGTTCCTAAAACCATCTTTAATAGCTTCGTCGGTTTGTGAAGAAATCCATAAGCGCTTAAAAGGCTTTTTGCATTTCAAATAAGAATAGATGTACCTAAAAATCAGCTCGCCCTCACGCCCGGCATCCGTTGCTACAATGATTTCGGTGCATTCATCAAAAAGTTTCTGTATAATATCCAGTTGTTTGCGCACTCCCGGATCTTCTACCATACCATCTTTAGTTTTAATTTTACGGATAGAGAGTTTGAATTTCTGGGGCAACATAGGCAAATGCTCTTTACGCCAGCCATAAAAACCATATTCTTGTGGTGGCGCCAATTGCAGCAAATGACCAAAGGCCCAAGTAAACGAATAACCTTTGCCTTCTATGTAGCCATCCTTACGAGTAGTTGCACCAAAAACTTTGGCTAATTCACGTCCTACAGATGGCTTTTCGGCAATTACTAACTTCATATTTAAACACTATGGAAGGTTAAATATCCGAAATTTAAACTAGCTATGCTGTTCTAATTTATCAACACCTTTAGTATTAAACTGTGCGATAAGGAGATAAAGATTATTGTTGTTGCTGCTGCTGTTGCATTTCAATAAACTTCTGGTAAGAATTAACAATTGTAATTGGTTCTTCTACCTCTTTCACATAAGCGTCCGTTGCTGTTACCAGTTCTTCTTCCGCTTTAATCTTCTCATTGGTAATGATAACCGCTACCGATAAAGTATGTGCAGAAGAACCTTTATAAGTTCCTTTTACGGGTGTGCAATCATTAAAGTTACGTCCAAAGGCAATGCGAATATGCCTATCTCCAACCAAGCAATTGTTTGTTGGGTCAATCCCCATCCATCCGTAATCTGGTATATAGGTCTCCACCCAAGCGTGGGTAGCACCAATACCTCTTAACTCGTTGCCAGCCGGACAAATATAACCACTTACATAGCGTGACGGCACACAGTACAGCCTTAACATTTCTATTAACAAATGTGCAAAATCCTGACAAACACCAGCCTTCAACTCCCAAATCTGATCAATATCTGTTTCTACATTGGTAACTCCTTTTTGATAAGTAAGCAAACCATAAACATAAGACGAAAGTGTATTTACCAATTGAAAAACTGTCATTTCTTTACTTACCAAGCCATCTATCTCATGTTTAATTTGCTTTAAAGATTGAGAAGCGCCAGGTTTCATAAAATCGAGAAACTCGATATGATTGGCTAGGGATGTAATGTTTTCCCATTGGTTTTTTGCAGGCCAAAAATCATTTGGCGCCGGAACATTTTTTGTTACCACCTCTGCCTCTACCACAATAGCCAAATCTGTATGTGGCGGTACTATGGTAAACACGCCAACTTTATTTCCGAAATAATCGTAAAAACTATCAACCGAAGTGGAGGGATTAATCTTGATTTCGTGATGCACAATATCCTGATAGGGCGTTGTTGGCGGACTTAATATGATTTGATTGGCACTATCGGTTACCGCAGATGGGTAGCTGTATTTTGTGACGTGTTTGATATGATATGTAGGCATGAAGAAGAAAATGAGTAAATGATTAAATGACAGAATAACAGAGTGAGTAAATAAACAAGTGAACTAATGAACAAGTGAACCAAAATAATACTCATCAAACACTTGTACAACGTTGATAATGTTAGTTTCGATAGAATGCAACAAAGCCAATTGAGCCTCGCAATCAGAACCTGGACTGTTATATTTCAATATCGCCGCAGCTTTTCCAATAGCAAATTCAAGTTTATCAAAGCTTTCTTCCAAACTTTCTGGTTTTAAACGTTGGGCATACCTATTTAACTGCGCTATGCTGTAAGCTATAGAATGAGGAAAATGCATTTCGTACAACACCTGTTTAAAAATAAGCGCTGGGTTTACCGTTCCAGAATGTGATTTGAGATAATACTCGTAACCCGAAATAGACACCAAGAAATATCGCCAACTTACAATATCCATACTATCTTTAATTTCTCCATTGGTTCTTACAATCTGCATATTTAAAGAACTAATAATCTGCAATAATCTTTCTATATACTTGCCAGTATTTAAGTAATTAAAACCTTCGCTCCTAAACATAGAAACATCTACAATGCCGTAATAGAGCATACATTGTCTAATCAGCTGGTCTAAAACGCTTACGGGATCGCCATGGTTAAGTTGGCGCTGCAAAGCTTTATCTCTAATAAAATGGTAAAAATCATTTAAGCATTGCCAGAGTTCCTTGGTAATATGATCTTGTGCACTTCGGGCGTTTTCTCGGGCCCTAAAAATGTTATTTACTACCGAGCTTTCGTTATCTCTATCAAAAAGGATAAAATTAAGGACTTCGTTAGCACTCATACCTTTTTCGGCAGGCACACCCTGGTTATAGTACCTAAAAACTTCGTCCCACTTTACAAAAGGCACACCATCTTGCGATGCGATGTAATAAGTTCTAAGTATTCTTAATTGGAAATTAGTGCGCTCCATATAGCGACTCATCCAAAATATATTTTCTGCAACTCTACTGAGCATGTTTTTCTTTGGTTTGTTGTTTGTTTGGTTAGTTAGTTTATAGCCTTAACACTAATACCTGATACCTGACCCCTAATCCCTAATCCCTAATCCCTAATCTACTACCCAAGTATCTTTACTGCCGCCACCTTGCGACGAATTTACCACGATAGAGCCTTCTTTTAAGGCAACTCTAGTTAGGCCACCTGGTACAATTTCTACACCATCGGGACCGCTTAATGCAAAAGGTCTTAAATCTACCCTGCGGGGCTGTAGTTTGCCATCGATATAGCATGGCGCAGACGATAAGCTGATGATAGGTTGTGCAATAAACTGTCTTGGCGATTTCTTTATCTCTTCAGCAAATTCCTTAAGTTCAGTTTCTGTGGCCGTATTACCGATCAACATGCCATAACCGCCACTTTCATTGGTTCTTTTTACCACCATATTATGGAGATTCTGTAAGGCATGCTCCCGTTCATCCTCATTCTCCATCCTCAAGGTAGGCACATTTTTAAGTATAGGCTCTTCATTCAAATAGTATTTAATCATATCGGGCACGTAGGCGTAAACCGCCTTGTCATCGGCAACACCGTTACCCATGGCATTGATAATAGCCACATTGCCTTTTCTGTAAGCATGATAAATGCCCGGAACGCCCAACATACTATCGGGTCTAAAAATCAGTGGATCTAAAAACTCATCATCTACCCTGCGGTAAATTACATCTACACGTTTTAAACCTTTGGTAGTTCGCATGTACACTTTATGGTTATCTACCACCAAATCTCTACCTTCTACCAATTCTATACCCATTAAACGAGCCAGGGTGGTATGCTCAAAATAAGCCGAATTGTAAATACCCGGCGTTAAAAGCACTACCGTTGGTCTACTGGTATGCCTGTTGCCCAAACCTAGCAGGTTTTTCATCAACAAATCGGGATAGTCGCTTACTGGCCTAACCTTATTTTCGGGAATTTGATTGGGGAACAAACGATAACTGATACTTCTATTTTCGAGCATATAACTCACTCCGGATGGCGTACGCAGGTTATCTTCTAACACATAATAAGAACCATCGTGATCTCTTATTAAATCGATACCGCTAATGTGGGTATAAATATTAAAAGGCACTTCTACGTTCATCATCTCTCTCAAGTAGTTGGGACAAGAATAAATGAGCGAAGCCGGAATGAGGCCATCTTTAATAATAAACTGATGACTGTATACATCTTTCAGAAAAATATTAAGTGCTTTTAAACGCTGTTTGATACCTTTTTCTATAAATTCCCACTCGGCCGCCTGGATAATTCGTGGATAAATATCGAAAGGAAAAATTTTCTCTATGCCTTCTCCACTACTATACACCGTAAAAGTGATCCCTTGTGTTAGAAAAAGTTTTTTAGCAAGCTCGTCTTTAAGCGCCATTTCATCAGAATTCACCTCCTGAAATGCGGACATAAACAAATCGTAATGCTTTCTTACACCATCAACACCCTTCATTTCATCAAAAACACCAGAAATAAGCTTGTAATTATTAAAATAATCTTCAAAAATCATATATAGGCAAATATTTTACACATATATAACTATAAAATCATAAAAAATCAATAATAATTTTACAAAACATATAAAAACAACAAAAAGAAGTAAATAAAAAATGAAAATTTACAATTTAAAACAAAAAAATAAAGATAATTTAAAAATAATCACGCTTTAAAGCATATCAATTACAAAACAAACCAATTTATAGCCTAAAAAGAGAATTTAGCAGTTTTCACAATTAACCTTACCTTTATAGGGATTTTAAAAATGAGCAATATCACACTACGCGACATTTCCAAAGCTTTAAACATATCGGTTTCTACCGTTTCGAGAGCACTTACCGATAGTCACGAAATTGGAGAAGAAACTAAAAAACTGGTATTGGCTTATGCTAAGGCACACAATTATGTACCAAACCGCATGGCAAGAAGTCTTAAGGTGGGAAAAACACGCTCTATTGGCGTGGTTATTTGTTCTATAGACAATAGCTTTGTAGCTCAAATGCTTGATGGTATTGATCAAATCTGCACAGAGAGCGGTTATCAGATTATCATTATGCAGAGCAAAGAATCTTACGATCAGGAAAAGGCCTGTATCAACCTTTTGTACGCCAGCGGTGTAGATGGCATTATGATTTCGCCCTCTTTTCAGACTACCGATTTTAGCCACCTGAAAGAATTGCAATCACAAGGCTTCCCCATTGTACTTTTCGACAGGATTACGGGAGAGTTAGATGTACATAAAGTAACTGCAAACAATATTCAAGGCGCTTATCAGGCAACAGCACATCTCATTTCGGCCGGGTATACAAAAATAGCTCATTTAAGCAGCAAATCTACCTTAGCGATGACACATGAGCGTTTTGAGGGGTACAAACAAGCGCTCGCCACACATCAAGTTGGTTACAAAGAAGAACTGGTTAAATTCTGCAACACTTCTGACCCAAATAAAGCAGATGAGCGCATTGCTAAGGCCATGGCCGACTTGCTTTTACAACAACCAGAAGCTATTTTTACTGCAACAGATTTACTGAGCACCAAAGCACTTGCCTACTTAAACGATCATGGTTACAGCATACCAGAAGATATCGCGTTGATAGGCTTTAGCAATTCGGATTTGGCACCAATCTTAAATCCGTCATTAAGTACAGTACGGCAACCCTCGAAACAAATTGGCGAATTGGCGGCGCAAACATTAATTAATTTAGTAAAAGGTAAAGACATTGGCCCCGCCGAAACAATTTTGCTAGACACGGAATTGCAGGTAAGAAAATCGAGTAGCAGGTAGCTTATATTTGCCACAGATGCACTGATATCAGTGATCTAGTTTAAATTATGCAATCAAAATTCATCTGTGCATCTGTGGCAACTTACGTCTTTTTACATTGTCACGACCTGAGCTATCAACACTTTTAAACTAATTGCGTAATTTTGCAAATTGATTTACAACAATGAGCAAACACGGTAGAATTTTAGTGGCCATGAGTGGCGGAGTAGATAGTTCGGTAGCATCAGTAATGTTGCACGAACAAGGGTACGAAGTAATTGGCCTAACCATGAAGACTTGGGATTATGCCACTTCTGGAACAAGCAGTAAGGAAACCGGTTGTTGTAGCTTAGATAGCATTAACGATGCCCGTACATTGGCTGTAAATTATGGCTTTCCTCATTATATCTTAGATATTAGAGACGAATTTGGAGATTTTGTAATTGATAATTTTGTAGACGAATATTTGGCTGGGAGAACACCAAATCCATGCGTACTTTGCAATACCTATATTAAATGGGAGGCTTTGCTAAAACGTGCCGACAAATTGGACTGCGAGTTTATTGCAACCGGACACTACGCCAACATACGCCAACAAGATAGTGGCCGCTATGTCATTTCTAAAGGTAAAGACGAAAACAAAGACCAATCTTACGTTTTGTGGGGTGTTTCGCAACAAAACTTAGCCAGAACTAAATTCCCTTTGGGCAGTTTTGCAAAATCGGAAATTAGGCAAATGGCATTAGACATGGGACAAGAGGAACTGGCCAAGAAAAGCGAAAGCTATGAAATTTGCTTTGTTCCTGATAACGATTACCGTGCTTTCTTGAAACACAAAGTGGAAGATTTGGAAGAACGTGTAGCTGGCGGAAATTTTGTAAATAGCCAAGGAATGGTTATTGGGCAACATAAAGGTTATCCATTTTACACCATTGGCCAACGTAAAGGTTTGGGTGTAGCTTTTGGCGAACCGATGTTTGTAACCCAGATTTTACCAGAGAGCAATACCGTTGTTTTAGGCAGGGCCGATGAACTGGAGCGCCGTGAAGCGATGGTAAGAAACGTGAACTTGATTAAGTACGAAAATATCAACGAGCCCTTAGATAACGTGGTTACTAAAATCCGTTATAAAGATGCAGGAAGCTTAAGCACGATTGTCCAAGAAAAAGACAATATGCGTGTAGTTTTTGACCATGCAGTTTCCGCTATCGCACCAGGACAATCGGCAGTGTTTTACGAAGGCAATGATTTACTTGGCGGTGGATTTTTGATGTAGCTTTTTAACCGCTTCTATATCAGATTTAATAAATCTTCCTTAGAAAGGGATTTGAATACAGAAACATCAGTTTTAATCAAATCTGTAACCAAATCTTTCTTTTTCTGCTGCATGAGCATGATTTTTTCTTCGATGGTATCTGGACAAATCAAACGTATAGCCATTACATTTTTATGCTGGCCTATTCGATAAGTCCTGTCTATGGCCTGGTTTTCTACCGCTGGGTTCCACCAAGGATCGATGAGATACACATAATCAGCTTCGGTAAGGTTCAAACCAACTCCTCCTGCCTTTAAACTGATCAAGAAAACTCGAGTTTCTTCGTCTTGCTGAAATGAATTAACTACCGCTTCACGATTTTTGGTTTGGCCACTCAAGTACGCAAACTTGATCTCACGCTCTTCCAAAGCTTCTTTTACCAAGTTCAGCATCCCTACAAATTGCGAAAACACCAAAATTTTATGGTGAGGAGCTTTAATTTCTATCTGTTCTAGTAGCACCTCCATTTTTGCGGACGCATTGCCGAAAAATTTTTCTTTGCTGATTAAAGAAGGAGAATTACAAATCTGGCGCAATTTGGTGATGCCTTGCAAAACATGCATGCTACTTTTGGTCAGTTCATCTTCAGAACGGCCCATCAAATAATCTCTAATTTCGTTCCGGGCACTTTCGTAGATTTCTCGCTGCTTTTGCCCCATTTCGCAATAGATTACCATTTCTGTTTTATCTGGCAGTTCTTGAACTACTTGAGCCTTGGTTCTGCGTAACAAAAAAGGCTTAATGCGTCGCTGCAATTCTTGGGCCTTTTTAGTATCGTTAAACTGATCTATCGGCACCGAATATTGTTGCCTGAAATGCTCTCTGTTTCCCAACAAACCAGGACAGGCAAAAGACAATTGCCCATACAAATCGAACGTATTGTTTTCTATTGGCGTACCCGTAAGCACAATTCTATTACGCGATTGCAGTAAACGAGCGGCTTTATAACGCTGCGAGTCTGGATTTTTAATGGATTGCGATTCGTCTAAGAAAATATAGTTGAAGCGATACGCTTTTAGCCATGCTACATCGGCCAATAAAGTACCGTAAGAAGTTAATATGACTTGATATTGATCGAAATCTTTTCGCTGCCTTATTCTGTTCGCCCCGTAAATGGTAGTTACCTTAAGCGTTGGTGCAAACTTTTTAATTTCTTGCTGCCAATTAAATACCAAAGAGGCAGGCACTACGATCAAGTTGGTATTTCTTTCCACTTTTTCTTGCTGAGAAAGTATAAACGCCAATACTTGGATGGTTTTCCCCAAACCCATGTCATCGGCCAAACAGCCACCAAAATTAAAGGTATCCAAAAAATTCAACCAATTTAAGCCTTCTTGCTGGTAGCCACGTAGCGTAGCGTTCAGCGTTGCCGGCACTTCGGTTTCTTCTATCTGATCAAAAGCAGCCAGTTTAGAGCGGTACAGTTGCAAACGCTCCTTCGCATCAATACTTAATAGCGCTTCTTCATACAGTTCTTCTACTGCCGAGTAATTGATATTTGGTGTGCGTAAAGTTTCTTCACTTATTTCTCCAGCGGCAAAATACCCTTCAAACTTTTGCAGCCACTCATCAGGCAAGATGCCCATTGTTCCATCGTCTAACTGCACAAATTTGTTTTTATTTCTAATGGATTTATGCAGGTGCTTTAGCGATACTGTTTGCTTGTTGAACTGTACTTTAATGGCAGTTTCAAACCAATCTATCCCACTAATTACCTTAATATCGATATGAGCCTTGTATGCACTTAGTTTATTTTCTTTCAACCCATTAAAACCAAGTATAGCAATACCTTTGCTACGCCACGCTTCAAAAGCATCTAAAAACCAATCGGGAGAGAGAAAATGCTTGCGATGCATGTAAAAGCAATCAGCGTGGAGCTGCTCTGCAAATGCCCTAGCTTGTTCTTCAAAATAGGGATGCATTTTGGCCATATCGGCAATGAATTGCAATTCCTTTTGTTCATCACGCTGTAAAGTAAACATTTGCCCACGCTTATCTTTAGCTTTGATTTGCTTTTGCGATATGATTGGAATTTCTAACCCACCGTAACGCATTACTGGTGTAAGCAATACATAATCTTCGGATTCTGTTAAATAAATCAGCTGTTCGTTTTCTAAATCAAAGCCCTGCTCTACTATTTGCTTCTTTGTAGCAGGTTTTAAATAAGAATAATTGATTTTAACTTTTTCCTCTAAAGCATCGAGGATATCATTTTGAAAATCTTCATAAACCTCTCGTTCTAACACCAACTGATTGCGATGCTGCTTAAAAAAATCAATTAGAGAAAGAAAAAAAGGATCTTTAACCAAGTATAATTTTTGTTTTAACTGTATAAAATACTGGTAACGGGTTTCTATGGTTGTTAAATCAAATGACTTTCCATCAAGATGCAATACGCCATCTAAAGCAAACTGACCAGCTCTTTCATCAATGTTCAGTTCAAATTCTGGTTTAAGAACCGATAAATCAATTTTGGTTACCGAATTTGCATTCACGGTTGCCGCAACTTTTTCATCGTGCAGGTAAATTGCTAGATTTAATGGGTTGGCGGTAATGGCTTCCAAGGCTTGCCTATCGGAAGCTACTTGACTTTCTTGATAATGGCTCTTAAACTTACTAACCGCCGCAAAAAATTTCAACTCCTGCTGATTTTCAGTTTGCCAAAGTAAATCTAAGGGATCTACAACTTGAAGTGGGTTTTTAAGCTTTCCTTGTTTAGTTTGCTCGGCACTAATCAATTCAATTACCAAATGCCTGTAGTGGCGATGGCGACTAAATACCAGCACCAGATTTGCAGATTTTTGAACTGGCTCGGCTAAACTACGTTTACTTTTATTAATGATAGGAAGTAACTTATCATAGTTTAGCTTATTCTTTAGTTCATCTTTGTTTTCCTGCATGCTTATTTTCTACGGAGCGATAAAGATAGGAATTTTGGTTGTTCGATTGTTTAGTTTTTTAGTTGTTTCGGCTGGCTTTGGGGCGAAAAATATTTCGCCCGTACAAAAAAATCCTTCTAGTTTTGTTAGAAGGATTTTCTTTGTTTTTATCTTAGCTCAAACGATGCTTTTAATTTGATATCATTGGAGGCCGCACCTATCATTACCTTGAATTCTCCTGGTTCGGTAATCCATCCTTTATCTTCATGGTAAAAAGTTAATTGATCAGTTCCCAGTTCAAATGTGATTTCTTTGCTCTCTCCAGGTTTCAGTTTTACCTTAGCAAAATCTTTTAACTCTTTAAGTGGTCGCACCACTGATGCAAAGACATCTTGAATATATAATTGTACTACTTCTTCTCCAACTACATTACCCACATTTGTTAACTTAAAGCTTAATTTTAATTTACCAGATTTAGTTATTTGATTTTTAGATAGTTTTAAGTCATCATATTTAAAAGTAGTATAACTTAAACCGTGGCCAAAGGCGTACTGTGGCTCGTTAACTACGTCAATATAAGCAGATTTGTAGCGAATATCGGCTGGTTTAGTAACGGGTCTTCCGGTATTGTAGTAATTATAGAAAATTGGAATTTGACCAACGTTTCTGGGAAAGCTAATTGGCAGTTTACCAGAGGGATTATAGTCTCCAAACAGTACATCTGCAATCGCATTACCTCCTTGATCGCCCAAAAACCAAGCGTAAACAACAGCATCAGCTTGTGCTGCAATTTCGCTGAAAACCAAAGGCCTACCTGCCATAAGCACCACTATTAGTGGTTTACCGGTAGCTTTAATGGCTTTAAATAATTCCTCTTGTTTTCCTGGCAAAGAGATATCACTACGAGATTTTGCCTCTCCGCTCATGTCCCAAGTCTCGCCTAACACCATCACCACAGCATCAGCCTGTTTAGCCGCAGCTACAGCATCGCCAAATCCGTTGGTTAACGTATCGGTAATAGACGTACCAAAAGCATACTTCAGGTTGGCCTTTTTAATTTTTTGCTGTACACCCTCGTAAACGCTAACTATATTTGCCGTATCCGCATATAATACCCAACTACCAGCCTGATCTCTTTTCGCATTAACCAATGGTCCAATTAAAGCAATATTTTTTAATGATTTACTCAAAGGCAAAACGTTTTTGCTATTTTTTAACAATACAATAGCTTGCTGGGCCGCCAATAATGCCGCTTTTTTATACTTCGGATCATTCATTACTTTTTGCTCACGCTTTTCATCAGAAAAACGATAAGGATCATCAAATAAACCTAGTTCAAACTTCTTATACAAAATACGTCTAACGGCTTCATCAATATATTTCACATCCACTTTACCACCTTTTACCAGCTTTTCTAATTCCTTTTTGTAAGCTTCGCTCTCCATATCCATATCGCTACCAGCAATAATTGCTTTTTCCGCTGCTTCGTTAAGGTTTTTTGCAAATCCCCAAGGCGTCATTTCTTTGATTGATCCCCAGTCGCTTACCACAAAGCCCTTGTATTTCCAATCACCTTTTAAAATATTACGTTGTAAATAGGCATTTCCAGTAGCTGGCACCCCATTTAAAGTATTAAAAGAGTTCATAAAAGTGGCCACACCAGCATCAGCAGCTGCTTTAAATGGTGGCAAGTAGATTTCGTGCAATTGTTGTTTACTCATATCTACCGGATTGTAATCTCTGCCCGCCATTGAGGCGCCATAACCTACAAAATGTTTGGCACAAGCCATAATTCTGTCAACCGATCCCAATTGCTGCCCCTGAAAACCTAGCACCCTTGCTTTTGCTATTTGTGAACCCAAGTAAGTATCTTCTCCTGCGCCTTCCATTACCCTGCCCCAACGCGGATCGCGAGCAATATCTACCATGGGTGCAAATGTCCAATGAACACCAGACGCCGCTGTTTCTTCTGCAGCTACTTCCGCAGCTTGCCTGATGATGTCTAAGTTCCACGAAGCAGATTCTGCCAATGGAATTGGAAAAACTGTTTTATACCCGTGTATAACATCTAAACTAAACAACAATGGAATTTTAAGACGCGATTGCAAAGCTATTGCCTGAATTTCTCGGGTATCTTTCACACCTTTTACATTAAGCATGGATCCTACTAAACCATTTTTAATATCGTTTAAGAGGTAATTTTTGCGATCGCTGGCAGGCCCAGTTACTTCTCTACCAGAATATTGATTAAGCTGCCCAATTTTTTCGGTCAATGTCATCAACTTCATTAAAGAATCTACACGCTGTTCGATAGTTTTACGTTGCTTTTGAGCATACAAAACATTTAAACTGGTACTAAATAAAAGTAAAAGTGTAAAGTTTGAGAATTTGTTCATCTAATAATTATTTAACGGTATTATGAAGAAAGGAATTTGACAGTGATATCAAATCCCTTTCCTAAAGATTTAGCATTAATAAAATTTAAATTCTAAGTGGAGTTGATTTACCTAATGATTTTCTTAGCCACTTTGCCCTCTGCTGTATTGAGTACGATTACATTTAAACCGTTTGGTAATTTAGCTGCAGAAATACTGATTTTATTTAATCCTTTTTCTAGTTGTACGCTTTGGCTATGGTTAATTTTTCCATTTACATCAATAATCTCTATTTTTCCACTTTGTGCCATAGCCGAATAAACTTGCACTTCTAGGTTATTGTCTTGTTTTGCAATGGTAAAATCTGTTTTTGCAACTGGTATAGTAGCACTTACTGGTCCAAACTCTTCGCTATCGCCATTAAAATCTACTTGTTTTAATTTGTAGTAGTTAGTTCCCGGAAGTGGCTTCTCATCTAAATAGCTATAATTGGCTGCTGCATTTGTGGTACCCTTTCCGCTAACCTGATCTATTTTAACAAAGTTAGTTGCTGTAGTAGAGCGTAAAATATCGAAATGAGAACTATTTGTTTCGCTGGCCGTAGCCCAATTTAAACGAATGGCACCATTTCTTTCATTGGCATTAAAGGTAGTAAATTTTACAGGTAGCACACTTGTACCAGGCGCCATAGTTACGCCACGAAAGGTGGTGTTGGCAGCTGCGGTGGCAATTAAGCTTGTATTTCCAGTTAGGTAACGAGCTGGTTCATCGCCCTCGGCAGAGGTTACAAAATCATCTTGGTAACTTCTCAATTCAGAAAAACCTGCATTGTTTGGATTGGAATAGCTAGTAAAATAAAGTTTAACGCCAGTACCAGCGGTATAAACCCCTGCTATGCTTTTAGTGTTTAAAGGCAACTCAATACTTTTAAAATCTACCCAACTGCTCCCGCCAGAATTTGAACGAAACTTTCTTAATAATGGAACTCCTGTGCCACCAGATGCAACAGCATTATCGTCTATTAAATACAAAAACGTTCTGCCCGAGGCCGACTTAAAAACAATTGCTTGATGCAAATTTCTTAATGTACCGCTAGGAAAACCCAAAGGTGTTGTGAACGAAGTTTGTGTGGTTAAAGGCAAGTTAGTGCTTGCTAAAGTATTACCACCAATAGGAGCAAAAATTTTATCGGCTACAGTGGGCCCGGCACCAAATGAGGTAGCTGCTATGGTTAGCACCCTCGGCGCATTTTGATCTGTCGACACTCGTGTAGATGCTGTTGCAGTGCCTAATGTTTTATACCTAACCCCGTTTTGGTAGCCGTTGAAATAAACCGATGTTCCTTCTACTACCGCAGAACGAGGTGCACCTATGGCATCAATAACCAAAGTATTAGCGCTCCAATTGCCCGCCGCATTTAAAGTACCGATTACAAATTCGCCTGCCTGAGCTGGGTTATATCCTATAACGGAGAAAGTACTACCATCTCTAGATAATACCGGAAAACCTTCAGCTTCGAAAAGCCCTGCACCAGTTAGGCCCAAACCTTCGAAACCATAGTTACCACTAGCGGCAGTTTGTGGAATGGCAATGGTTTTTACAAATGTGCCCGAAGGTGTATATTCATCTACAAATACAGGTACACGAGTACCATTGGCTAAGGGAGTTGCACCATCTCCGTAACGATAAACAGCAAGATTACCGGCCGTAAATTGAGCAAAGGCACCAAAGGCACCGAAGGCTGTTAAAATAAGTGTAAGTAGTTTTCTTTTCATACTTTATGGTTTTTGGTTAGTGATATTTATTTAATACTATTT
The DNA here is from genome assembly GCF_005925345.1 of Pedobacter ureilyticus. Lineage (GTDB taxonomy): Bacteria > Bacteroidota > Bacteroidia > Sphingobacteriales > Sphingobacteriaceae > Pedobacter > Pedobacter ureilyticus. Next base: position 181,625 of record NZ_SSHJ01000003.1, on the reverse strand, counting down.
TTTCTTGTTAAGCAATACACCCAAGCCTATTTCAAAGTCGCCGCCTGTAAAAGACCGCACGGCAGAAGGTCCAATACTGTAGATTGCGCTGATTTTAAATTTATCGTAGTTAAAGCCTGCACCGATGGTTGCATTATTGTTACTGTGGTAAAGTCCGAATACACTGAATTGCTCTTGATAATTTAAACCTATGCCGCCTTCAACAATGTTATCCATGCCCTTTATACCGCGGTAAACCAACTTTGGTTCTATAATAAGCTCGTTAGCTACTATTTGATAGGATACCGCAGAAAAGAATGTGGCGTAATTGATACTTAGCACCAAATTAGGATCGGTATTCAAATGATTGTTAAGGTTCAGTAAAGTTGCCTGTATGTTCAACTTTTTATTCGTGTAAGCGATACCCAAATCACCGTCGAACTCGTAGCCTTTATCATTGAAACGACCTACAACCGGATCGTTGATCTCGGCTGTGATATCCTGAACATCTATATGTTCTCTCCTTACGCCTGCCGAAATCCCAAAGCTTAATTTTCCACTTTGTGAAATAGGCAAATGATAAGCATAAGTACCCATAACTCTAGTAGAATTCATTAAACCACGCTTAGATAGATCCACATTTAAACCAAATGCTGTTTTATCCGAATGGGCGTATTCTCCGGTAAACACCTGATAAGTTGGCGCATTTGGTATTTGGTTAAACTGCTTACGGTATAATAAATTAAGGTTAAGATGACCTTTTAATCCTGCCATTGCCGGATTGCCCAAATATTGGTTATAGAAATACATATTTCCCATTGGACTGAGTTGTGCTTTAAGCGAAGAACCAAAGGCAAAAAACAATCCTAATGCAAGTAAATATTTTTGATATATCTTCATTTTCTATACGCTAATTAATTATTCATCATTGTTAACGAACCTTTCTTTTTTGGCATGCCGTTGCCAAAATCGATGATATAGTAGTACGTATCTTCTTTTAAGGAAGAGCCATTGCTTCTACCATCCCAATCGTTTTGATAACCTGTTTTATTAAAGATTACCCTTCCTGTTCTATCAAAAACCTTTACATTACTTTGTGGATACAAGTCTATGTTCTTGATTACCCAAAAATCGTTTACCCCATCTCCATTTGGAGATACCAGGTTTGCGGCAGTAACCAGATTGTAATTATCGTTTACACTTACAGAAAACGCTGCTGTTGTGGAACATCCCCCAGCATTTGATACCGTTACTTTATAAGTGGTATTAGCTTGCGGCCTTACGGTTATACTTGCCGTATTACTTGCACCAATAATGCTGCTGTTACTTTCCCATTGGTAAGTGGTACCGCCGGCAGCAGTTAAGGTTAAAACAACTCCTTTATCTACCATATTGCCTTGGCTAGACGTGATAGTTGCCGTAGGAATTTCAAAAACGTTAAGGTTAAAAGTTTCCACATGGGTATCAACACCGCCATTTGCAGTGCCACCATTATCTTTTAAGGTTAGCGTAATTGTTGGATTTCCAGTAGCATTAGCATTTAGTGTGTAACGAATTTCGCCACTACCGTTAGCTAAAAGATTTACCTGCAAAGTTTGAAACATTGCGGGTAAGCTAGCGCTGATTGTAGCAGCTAAAGTTTGTGCTACTTCTGGGCCTGCCGTAATTCCGGTTAAGGCAATTACTCGCTCATCTGTACCTGCACAAGCTATTTTATTACCTATTGCGGCAATAGTAGGTTTTTCGTTTACATCAACAATGTTGATGACAAAAGCTTTTTCTAGTGCAAAATTTGATTGCGAAGTAGCCCGCACTCTCACGGTGTACGACGATTTTTGCTCATAATTGAGGGCTACCGCAGTTTGCAATGTATTGGCTGCAATCGCAAAGCTAGCATTGTCGGTATCTCCGGCACCTGCTACCAAACTGTAGGTAACCGCAATATTAGGATCTGGACTAGTAATACTCAAACTGCCTGCCGAAGTTGCTACCGTAGCAGTTTCTAACAAGGTTATTGCAGCAAAATTGAGATCTGTAATAATACCGGCACCGGCAGTTACTTCTGCTACATTACTGTATACCGAAAACACCGTACCATCTACAGCTCTAACTCTATAAAAATATTTTACGCCAGCAGTTACCGTATTGTCTTGAAAACTTAGTGTGTTAGCAGCCGTAGTTGTAAGAAGTGTAAAATTACTTCCATCTGTTGATCTTTCGATCTGAAAACTGTCTTCATCGGTAGAATTATCTATCCAAGTTAGATCTACCACGGCAGCACTTAGCACTTTTGCCAAAAGGTTGGTTGGTGCTGGAAATAAGGCTATTGTTCTTAAATAGGCAATATAATCTATGTTATTTTGACCATAACCTACGCCAAAACCTGGATTAGCATCACTAGACGAAGCAGCCTTTACACCTGTATAGTCGGTTGCGTTTTGGTTAGGATTAAGTGGATACTGAAATGAACCTGTATTTGTAATGCTAGGCGAAATCAAATTTGGAGCACTTACATTATGAAACAAAGAGGTAGCCGCACCGCCACTATTGGTAGCAAAAACGTGGATAACATCATCGAAACCATTTTCACTACCAGATTTAATCAATACCATATCTGTGTTGGTAATGTTAAACCGGTGCCCTGATACGTGCTCTGCAGTAAAATAAGCGGCATTGTCCATAATTAGATCCAAGGTAAAATCGGAAGCATCTGTATCTTCTACATAACCCGGGGTTAAAGAACCCATTCTTCTCATCACAATAGTGGTGCCCGCCCTAAGGTTAGCCCAAAATGGGATATTATTAAAGCGATACTTTCCTCCTGCATCTCTAGTAATATTATCTTCCGCATCTTTTACCAAAAGGTTACGCATGTCGAAATTATTTTCCAATACCAATAATTCTATGGCATCTGCATTTCCATCGGCAGTAGAAGTGGCATTATAGATTTTATTTACCACCACACCTGGTGTACGCAACACTGCCGAATTAAATACGTTACTGTACGCAGAGTTTCCGCTGGGATGCACCGCCCTAACCCGATAGTAGGCAACTTGGCCAGCACTAAAGTTGGCTTCGGTGTAAGTAACCGTATTGGCAGCAAGTGTAGCTAAAGTGCTATAATTCGTACCATCGGTAGATTTTTCAAGTTCAAAACCATTTTCATTACCCGAATTATCCGTCCAACTTAATTTAAGCGTGCCATTTTCAATAACCGCATCTAAATTTGACGGTGGATTAATTACAAAAGCCACTCGCAACGAAGCGATATAATCGATATTATTTTGACCAAAACCTATGCCCCAACCCCTATCTGTAGCCGAAGAAACCGCGGCTTTAGCACCAGAATAATCTGAAATTGCTTTATCTGGGTTTTGCGGGTATTGAAACGAACCTGTTCCTGTAGTTGCAGAGGAATACAAAATAGGCACGCCCGCAGTTTGCAATTGTGAATAATAGGTACTGGTATTGCTGTTTCCTGTAGCAAAAGCGTGTATGGTTTGGGCAACCCCACCACCATTAGCGGTACCATCATCTTTTTTAATCATGATGATTTCGTTGTTAGTGATGTTTAAATGCTGCCCCCCAACGTTGGCCTGTATAGGTGTTAAATATGGAGCATTGCTTGTAGAGCTAGTCAGTATCACGTCTAGCTTAAAATCAGACGGATCTATATCCTCAACATAGCCTGCATCTTGCGAACGTAGCCTACGCAGCACAATGGTTGTACCCTTTCTTAGATCTTGCCAAAGCGAAATGTTATTAAACTTATACTTTCCACCGGCATCGGTATTGGCATCTGGCAACGAAAGATCTTTTATAATCATCCCTCTCATATCTAAATGATCTTCAATTACCAATAGTTCTACCATATCGGCGTCGCCATCAAAAGTAGAGGTAGCGTTATAAATTTTATTGACAACTACGCTTTGCGACCAGCCATAAAGCGATACTGCAGTTACCAATAAAAAAATTAGGCAAAATTTCTTCATGTTATATTTGGTTAGCATGGTTTACTTAACGCCATCAATAATACCTTGATAAGCGGCTTTACGGTTATAGTTATCGTCAAAAGGTAAAGGCCAATCTGGGCGGTTATATTCGCCTCTAATCCAGCTATCTTTATCGCCAACATTCCATGTGGTAATGCCAAACTGTTGATTTTTAGGAATGGCGTTATAGGTACGCACAATGAACTCGTACTTGGCCTTTTGTTGCTCTGCCAAGCCAGAACTATAGGTTAAATCCTGAATACCGTCTGGGTTCATAGCAATGTCTAACTCGGCAATATGTACCTTTAAACCAGTTGCCGCAGCAGTATTAATAGCCGCTGCTAAATTGGTATTAGATTGAGTATAACGGGTGTGAAACTGCATCCCTATGCCATGGATAGGTATTCCCCTAGATTTTAAATCATTCACAAGGTTAATGATCGCGGTTCTTTTGGTTGGCCCGTACTCATGACCATAATCGTTATAGAACAACAAAGCATCTGGATCTGCCTCGTGAGCGTAAATAAAGGCTTTTTCTATAAAAGATGGACCTAACTTTTGGTACCATATACTCTCGGTTCTTAACGTGCCATTTTCTGCAATGGCTTCGTTTACTACATCCCAAGAGGCAATTTTACCTTTGTAACGTGCCACTACAGTTTGGATATGGGTTTTCATTAAATTATCCCAAGCAGCAGCATCTCCTTGAAAGTTAGTAACCCATGCTGGCGGATTTTTATGCCAAATCAAAGTATGCCCATGTACTCTCTTGCCATTTTGTTGGGCAAAATCTACCAAGTAATCTGCCTCCGTCCAAGTGTATGTGTTTTCTGACGGGTGCAACTGCGCAAACTTCATCGCATTTTCTGAAGTAAGACTATTAAATTCCTTAATTACCACATTTCGGTAAGCAGCCGTTTGACGTAGTAAACTGTTATTTACCGCAGCCCCAAATTTGAAAGGCATTGCGTTTTGTAAGGTCACGCTCTCATCAACCGGTATGGTAAGCTCCGGCGAAGGAAAAACAGGATCGTTTTGACCTTTTAAACATCCTCCAAAAATTAAACCGAGCGCTACTACTAATATGCTATGTTTTTTCATGTTTTTAGTATTTGAGATATGAGTATTGAGATTCTAAACCCTAGTTCCTAATCCCTAGTTCCTGTCTACTATTTATATTTAGCTTCTGTTTGGTCGTAAAATTCTTTCAGCACATAAAATGCTTTCTTCTTTTTTCCGGTTTCCGAAATCAACCCTTTTCTGTTCCAAAAATCTTGAAAGAAAGGATGCTGGCGACGTGGCGAACGGAAGTCGGTTAAAATCCATGGTGTCATGCCCCTTAGGCCGCTCATGGTATTCATGAAAGGGATTTGATGTTTGTACAACGACTCCTGAAATTCCTCAGACCAACGGGTATCTTCATCTGCGTGATAACCTGCCAGTGCATCTCCACCTACTTCAGTAATAATCACAGGTTTATTGTATTTGATATCAAATTTATATTTAGATAATTCTTTAGGTAATTCCCAGTACCAACCGCCATATTGATTGAAACTTACCAAGTCTAGCTTTTCTCCCAACGGATCGTCTACAATTACATTGAAGCCCTTACGATGAACTTCTAAGGCTGCGCCAACCAAACGAGTTTGATCTAACGCTCTCACTTTATCGGCTAGTTTGCTCATAAACTTAAAACGAGGTTCGCCAAGCGGGGTTTCATTACCAATTGACCAGATAATTACAGCAGCTCTGTTTTTATCTCGCTCAATCATATCGCTTAACTGTTTTTCTGCATTATTGTAAGTGTCTGGATTTTCCCAAGAAATAGTCCAATACACAGGTACTTCTGCCCAAACCAACAAGCCCATTTCATCTGCCAAACGGTTCATTTTTTCGTTGTGGGTGTAGTGCGCTAACCTTACGTAGTTACAGTTCAGTTCTTTTGCCCATTGCAACATCATCCGCATATCGCCTTCGCTACGTAAACGTCCTTGTATCAATGGGTTTTCATCGTGCATAGAAATACCTCTTAAAAAGATAGATTTTCCATTTAACAAGATGTCTTGACCACGGGTTTCTATGGTTCTAAAACCAATTTTTTCTTCTACCTTATCTGTAGCAGAGCTGATGGTTACCTGATAAAGCTTTGGATTTTCTGGGCTCCATAGACTCAGCTTTTTTACAGGGATACTTATTTTAGCTATACCATCAGCATCGGTTTTTACCGTAGTTTTTAAACCTGCTTCTGCAATATCTACCGTTACACTTTGACCAGCGGTAGCATTGCTCAATTTTACAAAGCCTTCTATCTGTTTAGCATTGCTACGGTTTAGCTGCACTTTGTAATCTGCAATGTAATCGTTTGGCAATTCTGCTAAAAGCACATCACGGGTAATGCCTCCATAGTTCCACCAATCTGTGTTTACCGTTGGAATTTCGTCTTGCTTACGGGTATTGTCTGCTTTTACCACTACAAAGTTTTCGCCGTCTTTTAGCTTACCGGTAACATCAAATTGAAATGGCGTAAATCCGCCTTTGTGTACCCCTAATTTTTTACCATTTAAATACACATGAGCCTCATAATTTACTGCACCGAAGTACAATATGTATTTTTTATCGGCTGCAGGCTTGGCTACAAACTTTTGTCTTAACCAAATCGTACCTTCGTAAAACTGTAGTTTTTCTACTTGAGAATTCCAGTCGCCTGGAACTTTCATTGTTGGCGACAGGTCGAAGTTGTATTCAATCAGCTCTGATTTGTTAACCTGCTCGCGGTCATCGTAAAACCCGCCCTTACCAGATTTGGTTTGATCAAACGGTTCGTGACGGTAATCATAATAGCCCATTTCATAAGGATCTATAATGTAGTTCCACCTGCCATTAAGGCTGGTATGCTTACGACAAAAAATGTTCTGAACCAACTGCGCATTAGCAACTGAAAATGAAACGGAAAGGAATAGGAATAAAAAGTATTTAGTTAATTTTATCATGATCAAAATTTAATAGCCTGTATTTTGTATTAGTGCAGGCTGGCGGTTAATGGTATTTTGTGAAAAAGGATATAAGTAGTTTTTAGCTTGAAAAACTCTGTTCTCTACTTCGAAACGGGTATAAGTTGTAGCTCCAGAACCGTCTATTGTGATACGCATACCGGTTACTGGCTTATTGAAGTATATTTCGCCTTCTTTCCACCTTCTTACATCGTAAAAACGATGACCTTCGAAACAAAGCTCTACCCTACGCTCGTTGTGGATACGTTCGCGGATGGCTTCTTTAGTTAAAGCTACGTAGCCATTTCCCGATGGGTTACTGGTTTGTAGAGCAGGCATGGCCACTCCAGAACGTGCCCTAATTAAATTCACTACCCTTAGTACTTCGGTTACCGCAGTAATACCTTGCGCTTCGTTTAAGGCTTCGGCATAATTCAATAATATTTCGGCATAACGTTGTACCACCCATGGCCTGCGAGCCAAAGTATTGGATTGTTGGTTCCATGTAGCGGCCTCACTTAAAAACTTACGCATGTAATAACCGGTTTTGGTGGCGTTAATATTTCTATTCAAGCCATCGGCACCGCCAACGTAAGTTTGTACTGCCTTACCTTTAAAAACACGTCCATTATAATTTACCGTCAATGCTAAACGCGGATCTCTGTTGGCATAGGGATTAGTTTCGGAATAGCTTGTGTTACTCGGATCGGTAATCAATTTTCCGTTGGTAGTTTCAAAAGCATCTACCAATTCTTGTGTTGGATTGGTCCTGCCCGTTGCCCCATCAAAACTAATTGGTGCCTGCTGCTGCTCAATATCATTACGATTTTGTGCTCTTGTGGCAAACAATACCTCTACGTTGTAACTATCAGCACCAAAATTGAAAACGTTAGTATAATTGCTACGCAAGCTATGCACGTTTAAATCAATGATGTCTTTAGCTGCATTGGCTGCCTGCTGCCAAGTTACGCCACTTTGTGTGGCAAACTGCGGACTTGCTGCGTACAACAACATTCTAGATTTTAAACCCATTGCGGCGGTTTTGGTAGCTCTACCATAATCTCCAGTACGCCAAGCAAATTTGTTGGCGGTAGTTTCTCTGGTAAACACCGGAATGTTAGAAGCAATGGCTTTATCACAATCCGCAACAATTTGATCGAGGCATTCTTTATAGGTATTTTTAGGAAGATTAAGGTTTTCATCCTTACTAAAAACTCGGGTTGCCAAGGTAACAGCTCCATAACGTTTTACTAGCTCGAAGTGAAATAAAGCCCTTAAGAAATAAGCTTGCCCCTCTAGCCTACTTTTATCTTCGGCTACGGTTAAACCATCTGTCGGAATAATTTGAGCATCAGCCAAATTGGTTAAAAACAGATTTACCTTTCGTAGGCCTTCGTACAGGTTACTGTACTCATCGTCTACCGTACGTACTGGTCCCCAAGTGCCATTATTAAAAATACTGATGGTTGCATTAACACCAGAGTTTACGGCTTCGTCACTACCCGAAGCCAGCATTCCGCCATTACCGTCGATACTAAATCCCTCTGGAATATTAAAATAGGCATTGTTTAAAACACCACGAGCATAAGCATCGTTAGCCCAAACCTGTTCGCCAGTAATAGCGCCATCGGTCACACTTCCATCCAACAAAAAACTCTTTTTGCACGATGAATAACTTAGTCCTAACAAAGCAACTAACAGTAGTTTTGAAAACGACTTCATGTATTTTTCTAATGATATTTTCTGATTGTAATTCATTGCCGTCCTCCTTAAAATTTAAGATTTAAACCTAACGCAAAGGTGGCCAATGCGGGATATGAAGAGTTGTAGCCTGCCTCTGGTATTTCCGGATCAATAGGCAAACCATTTAACTTATCGAAAGTGAGCAGATTGTAACCGCTTACAAAAAACCTACATTGTGATACTTTGAGTTTTTTTAATGTTGCAGCAGGCAAAGAATAACCTAGCTCTACGTGCTTTAGGCGAAGAAAATCGCCATTACGCAACCAAAAATCTGAGTTTTGGGTATTGTTGGCCCTATCGGTAATGGTTAAACGTGGGTATAGTGCTTCATCAGCACCAGCGGGTGTCCAACGGTAGGCACTAAACTGATTAATATAGCCTGTATTTGAAGTTCCTGCGTTTACCAAATTATTGATTTGTATGGTTCTGCCGGCAACGCCTTGGAACAAGAAATTGACATCGAAACCTTTATACTTTGCCGAACCCCCAAATCCATAGTAAGAAGTTGGAATATCCGAATAATCGGTACTTACAAAATCTAGGTTATCGATTACTCCATCGTTGTTAATGTCTTTGTAACGGATATCTCCTGGTTTTACGTTACCAGCAAACCGCTGTACCGGAGCCGCAGCAATTTCTTCTTCACTTTGAAACAAACCTTGCGAAACTAAAAACCTACGTACTGTACCCGTACCGCTAACCACGCCACCAATAGGATAACCAATTTGCGTTTGATAGGCAGGTAAGCCAGCTTCTTCATTTAAGCGGATGACTTTACTCTTGGCGTACGTGTAATTTCCATACAAACCAAACGCAAAATTGTTAATGGTCTTGCTGTAATTGAGATTGGTTTCAAAACCTTGATATTGTGCTTCGCCAGCGTTGATGTTTACCAATGCCTGACCAATAATAGATGGCGATAAGTCTGTGGTTAAAAGTTTGGTTCTGTTTTCCCTAAAAATATCGGCGGTAAGCGATAACGATTGTTTAAAGAATTGAGCGTCGAAACCTACGCTAGATTTGATGGCTCGTTCCCAAGTAAGGTTTGGATTGGCCAAATCTAACTGATCTGTGCTGGGCACTGCACTGTAGCCCGTGCCAAAAAAGTATTGTGAGCCGCCGCGGGTAAAGTAGTTATTAAAAGCAAAGCGACGAGAAGCACCGATGGCTTCGTAGCCTACTAAACCATAAGAACCTCGGATTTTTAAATAATCTATCACTTTATTTCCTTTTAGAAAACTTTCTTCGCTAGCGATCCAACCGGCTGCTATGGCCGGAAACCAGCCAAAACGTTTGCCCGGCATAAAATTTTGCGAACCCGAATAAGTGGCATTGGCATCTATAAAATAACGTTGTTTGTAACCATAAGACAATCGGTTAGCAAATCCTTCTTTCTTATTATCTAAACGGCTAGCCGAGGCCGATACCGCTCTTTGAAAACGTGTAGAAAACTTGAAAGAATGGTTATTGAAAGTTCTATCGTAATCAAAACCACCCCAAAACTCGTTATTGCGCAGGTTATCGGCAAATGTACTAGCTGCGTAGTTTAAAGGTGTTTCGGTGCCAAAACCTTGATAGCTTGTACCGCCCTGCCATTCGTAAACCATGTAATTTTGTGTAAACCCGCTGGTATATAAGCCCGTCATATCATAAGTATAGGCGATATTGGCCGATAGCCCTTCTAAAATACCATCCAATTTTTGTCGGGCAGTCATGGTGGCTAGCAATGTACGGTATACATCAGTGATGTTTCCTTTAGCTTGTAGCATAGCCAAAGGGTTGGTTCTAAACAGCGAGCTACCGCCATAAGTTCCATTTGGGTTAGTTATTGGGAAAGCATTGGCCGGCGTATTGAAAATTGCATTTAAGAACGACGTATTACCATCTCTAGGGTAACGAAGGTTAGCCACCCTACCGCCCACATCTAGCGTAACATCTAGATTTTTGTTGATGTGTAGATCTAAATTGGTACGGAAATTATATCTTCTAAAATTGGTGTTCGAATTGTACTCGGGAGTTTCGCCACCTTTGTATAATCCATCCTGATCATAAAAACTTACCGAAGTAAAATACCTAGCAAATGCATTGCCACCACTTACTGTGGCTACATAACGTTGCACAGGCGATGCTTTTTTCATAAACTCAGACGGATAATCTACATCCGGATATAAATACGGGTCTGATTTGGTGTAATAACCAATGAGTTGGTTTTGCGTATACTGTGGCGCCTGCCCATCGTTTTGACGTGCTTCGTTATACAAATAGGCATAGGCATAAGCATTTAACGGATTAGCCATTGTTATCGGCGTTTGCACCCCACCTTGCGCATCAAAGGTTACTTTAGTAGAACTGGCACTGCCACGTTTGGTAACTACATAAATTACACCGTTGGCCGCATACATACCATACCAAGAAAGGGAAGCTGCATCTTTCAATACGCTGATGCTTTCGATTTCGTTGAGATCCATATCTACAAACTCACGTGCCACGCCATCTACCAATACCAAAGGCGATGCGCTATTGTTAGATGAACGTCCTCTAACTAAAAAAGAAGCGTCATCTGTACCGGGGCGGTTGCCGGTTTGCTGAATGTGCAAGCCAGATAGACGACCAGTTAACGCATTGTTTAGCGTAGATAAAGGTAGCTGTGGCAATTCGCTATTGTTCACTGTTGTAATGGTAGCTGTAACTTCACGTTTTTTTCTTACCCCAAACGGAATGTAAACATCATCATTATCTCCTGCATCAATTAATGATTTAATTAGCACAATAGGCTCTGTTTCTTTAATATCTAAAGCGGCTTTGTATTGGGTGTTGTAACCCTGCATTTTAAATACCAAACGATCGTTGCCACTAACTTCGATACTAAATTTACCATCTGCATTAGTAGTTACGCCGCTAGTTTTTTCTTGTACCAAGATGGTTGCGCCAACAATAGGTTTTCCGTCTTGATCTACGAGTTTACCTTTAACGTTTAACTGCTCAGATTGTGCCCATACTATTTGCGATAGGCCAATACCAATTAGTGAAAGTAGGATATATCTGGTTAGAAATCTCTTCATATTTTTATATTGTTTGGGTTATGAGTTAGCTGTTACGAGCTTAGGATACGGGGTATGATCCTTTCAACATCCTACTTTTCACGCTCAACTTTTAACTCTTAACTTTTCACTTTTTAACTTCTTGCTACCAATTAGGGTTTTGTTTTAAAATTCCGTTGCTTTTGAAAATCTCCCTCCTGGGAATTGGATACAAATACATGTAGTCTTCAAATTTCTTTTGATAAAGATTTGGAAGTGTAACCGGACTATAAGTAAATGTGCCATTGGAGTTTCTTACCACATCCATTCCCTTTATAGGTTGGGTTAATACCTCTTTTGCTTTTTTCCAACGGATCAAATCATACCACCTAAAATCTTCAAAAGCTAATTCTACTGCACGTTCTTTCACTATTGCATCTCTTAATTGGCTTTGTGTTAAATTATTTTGGAAAAGAGGCATATTAGCCCTACCTCTAATCAAATTCAACTGATCTATAGCCAATTGTCTGTTTGAAGCTAAATCGGCACTTTCGTTGATGGCTTCCGCATAATTTAATAGCACTTCTGCATATCTAAAAAATACGAAATTGAGCAAAGCACGCTGAGTGGCATTTCTTACGTAAACCTCTGGCCACATTTTACGGCAGTAATACCTTGTAGCCGAGTAAATGATATTGTTCGGTCTAAAATCGTTGCCATAAGTGTAAGTATCTGTAGCAGCATTGTACTGCGACCACATGCCCATAGTTCTACCTTGCCAAGCGGCACCGTTATACAAAATGTTAGCATAAAATCGCGGGTCTCTACCAACGTATGGATTTTGCGGATTGTAACCCGATGCCGGATCGGTAATGGGCAAACCTGTAGCCTGCATATCATACATATCTACATGGTTTTGAGTAGGGTTCATGGATCCTTGAGCACCACCAGAACCAGGCGACATGACAAAATCTAACAGAAAACCATCTATTACACGTGGCGGACGAACCTTGATCATGATATACTCTGGAGAATTAGGTACATTTAAAATATCATTATATGTGCCTTGTAGGCTATAAGCATTTAATTGTATTACCGAATCTGCTACAACTGCTGCCCGTTGCCATTTACTTAAATCGTTGCTAGGATTATTTATAGGGCTAGCCGCATATAATAAAACCCTTGCTTTTAAGGCCAAAGCCGCTCCCACGGTAGCACGGCCATAATTGGAAGCCGTATAACTTGGCGATAGTGATCTTTCGGCCAATGTTAGATCAGATAGGATAAAATCTAAACACTCTTGATAGGTGTTGCGAGGTACATCGACATTATCGAAAATACCAGCCGGTTGAGCCACTATCGGAACTCCGCCAAATCTTTTAATTAATTCGAAATAAAGAAAGCCCCTGATAAAATGCATCTCTCCCCGTACCCTTTCTTGATTGGCTACAATAGTGCTAGGTTCGGCAGCTTTCATTCTGGTTAACATCACATTGGCAATTCTGATACCAGCATAAGCCCTGTCCCAAACATCGCCGATATCATTTAACGAGGCACCACCACGCTCATAATGATCGTGAAATAAACCTTGGTTTAGTGTACGTACCGATACATCGGTATTGCCAGAAACTGCTTCGTCTGAAGCCTGCGAGGTAGTGCCACGATGTGCATTGAACCTAGCATATTCATCTATTAAATGATTGTAGGCATTATCTGCAAACGCAGCCACCAAAGCAGGATCTTTAAATACCTTTTCTTCATCTAAATCAGCCGTTGGTGTTCTGTCTAGAAAATCCTTTTTGCACGAACCCATAGCAAGCGCTACAAAAAGGAAAACGATAGGATAATATATGTTTCTCATGTTCATGCTTATAATTGAATGTTTACGCCTAAATTGTAGATCCTTGAAGTTGGATAAATAGATTGTTTAGAAAAATCAGTGTTGCTGGTATTGATATTTTCTGGATCTAGATACATTTTAAATTTGGTCCATGTGGCTAAGTTTTGCCCAGTTACAAATACCCGCATTGATGATATCTTTAGAGGTTCTAACCATCTTTTTGGCAAATTATACGACACTTCGGCATTACGCAACTTGATGTAAGAGGCATCTTGTAAAATGAAATCGTTTAACTGATAGCTGATGAAGGTATTGCCTCTAGAATGCAGTGCTGGCCAAGTAGCCGTTGCCGCGGTTTGTGGGGTCCAGCGGTTTAGCATAAACTCGTACATCTGTTGGCCGTTGTTTTGCTCGGTTAAAATCACATCAGAACTTACGTTTGCAACACCTTGGAACATTAGCGACAATGAAAATCCTTTATAAGAAACCCGTGGCGAAACGCTAAAAATATATTCTGGCACCCTAGAGTAGCCAATAGCTGTCCTGTCATCACTATTGATACGGCCATCGCCATTGATATCCACGTATTTCAAATCTCCGGGAATTGGCGTACCTAACTCGTTACGCACATAACTATCAATATCTTGCTGCGAGGTATAAAATCCGTTGGTTACGTAACCAAAAAACTGTCCAACACGTTTACCTTCCTGTTTCTGATAAACGGGCTGGCCAATAGGCTCGTCTCTACTATTAATTTTATTTCGGGCAAAAGAAAGTTGTGCGTTTAAGCCATAGGTTAATTCGCCCTTTTGTTTGTTATAATCTACTTCTACTTCGTAGCCTTTGTTATAAACTTCTCCCACATTTAACGCTGGATAACCTTGACCAAGACTAGTTAAACCCGAATTACGCTGCGTTAAAATATCCTTACGGGTTTCATCAAACAAATCGATGTTTAAGCTTAGGCTGTTTTTAAAGAATTTACTTTCAAAACCTATGTTTCGTTTCAACCCAGTTTCCCAAGTAATTTCTGGATTACCAATTGAACTTGCCGGCAAATACACTACTGGGTAAGTAACTACACTGGTTGGATCGCCAAAATGTACCGGCATTCCAGGTCGGCTGTAGGCAGGCGTAGATGCTGTAAAGCCAGCTGCATTACGCAAGTAATTAGTTAAGTACAAAAAGCGCTGGCCAATCTCATCACTTCCTACCAAACCATAACTACCACGTAATTTTAAATAGCTAACCCACTTTACGTCTTGCATAAAATCTTCGGCACTGATGGTCCAGCCGGCAGAAACCGCAGGGAAGAAACCGTACTTTAAGCCCACAGGAAAGTTCTCTGAACCATTGTAAGCGGCATTAAATTCGGCATAATATTTATCGGCAAAGTTATAGGTAAAACGAGCTACTACTCCTTGTGATGCTCTTGGCGGAGCCGTGGTAGCAGTAGAACCTTGCACGTTGATTAGTTGACGCGTACCTAATGCCACCCCCGAAAGGTTGTGCTTACCAAAACTTCTGTTGTAGTTAAAACCAGCCTGAATATTGGTATGGATAGTTCCTCCATAATCGCTAATTAGTCCACTTAAAGGCTCGTCTCTGGGTCTGTCGCCAGCTATGGTCACGTCTTTACTATCTCTATCAATTACATAAGCAGCCCAACTGGCATTTCTACGTGTGGTATTCTCGAAATAAGAATCGTAACCGAAGTTTGCTTTAAAAGAAAGTCCTTTTACCAGTTTGCCTAAGTTGTAGTTTACATTAAACGTGCTTTGTACGTTGTTGTAATCATCATATCGGGTTCCCCAACGGGTTAAAACACCTAGAGGGTTCCAGATATTTGTACCCACACTTGGGTTTTGCGCTAACCGGCCATCGGGCAAGGTAATTGGATAGGCAAAGGCAGGCACCTGCAGAATACGCGAAATCATTGCCTCTACGTTATCGTAGGAGAAAGAACCAGAGCCAGAGCGCAAACCGCTTGGTTGGTAACGCTTTTGTAAACGTCCACCCAGTTTTACGCCAACTTCTAAATCCTTTGATAATTTAATATCTAAGTTTGATCTAAAATTATAACGATTGTAGTTGGGAACCGAACTGATATCGTAAGGGGAATCAAAATCTTTAAAAATACCATCCTCAAAAAGGTAGCCTACCGAAGCAAAATATTTAACCATCTTGGTACCGCCACTTACATTTACATTATGTTGTGTTTGCGGGTAAGATTTACGAGTTACGTAATCGAACCAATTGATATTGGGATAGCCTAGCGGATCCGAGCCATCCTTAAATTTTTGAAGTGCACTATTGCTCCAAGTTGGGGCTAAGCCATCATTTCTATTTGCTTCGTTAATTAAATAAGCGTTGGTATAAGCATCTAGTGCTTTCGGGATACCCGTGTAACTTTGCAAACTGGCATTACCGCTGTAGCTTACCTTTGGCTTGCCCTCTTTGCCTGATTTGGTGGTTACGATAATTACACCATTTGCTCCTCTGATACCAAAAATAGCAGTAGAGGAAGCGTCTTTCAAGATGTTTATGTTCTCAATTTCATTGGGATCGATATCCCCAAAATCGGGGCGTTCGATACCGTCGACAATGACGATAGCGCCTGATCCGTTGTAAGTAGCCAAACCGCGAATATTAATTACCGCACTGTTTGAACCAGGCTGACCACTACGTTGTACGGCACCTAAACCCGGCGAGCGGCCTATTAAACTATTGGTAACGTTAGATGTTGGCGACTGTAAAATTTCTTTACTACTAATGGTGCTGATGGCACCTGTTAACGTAGATTTCTTTTGGGCACCATAACCTACTACTACTACTTCATTCAAATTTGTGTTGTCTTCTTTTAGAGAAACATTTTGTGTAGCAGTATTTGCGGCAACTGTTATTTCTTGCGACACAAAACCAACATAGCTAAATATTAAAGTAACCGCACCCTGTGGAACAGCAATAACATATTTTCCATCGCCATCGCTTACGGCAGTAGTAGGTGCATTTTTTATCTTAACAGATGCTCCGGGAATGGTTAAACCCTGGTTGTCTTTAACGACACCAGAAATTTTCCTGTTTTGTGCATACAATAAACTGCTAAACGTTGACAGTAGAATTAGAATAAATGCCTTTTTAAAGTGGCGGTCTATCACTTGATGTAAACGTTGCGAATAAAAACTATTTTTTTTGTAAAGTAGTATCATTCAATTGGGCTTAATATTTGGTTAGTTTAAAATAAGGCAAGCACTTGCAACAGCACTTGCAACATGATCTAATGATAGTCTAAAAAATTTGATTTGTAGTTTGTGGGTGTGAGTGCGAACACGCAGTTTAGATACAACACCCTTCGTCTGGTTAGGTAACGGTTTCATCATACATTATTTGGTTAAAGCAAAGATGTTTGATTGAGCGCATAAACAAGGGGTAAAATCTTCCTTAAATAGGGGTAAAAATGTATTTTAGGAATTAGGAGCTAGTTTTTAGGGGTTAGGGATTAGTTGGCGGTTTACAGTTGGCAGTTTATGTTCATTACCAAATAATCTCCTTCAATCTGTGCAAAAGATCAGCGAAAATCTGCGGGGTTATTTAGGGATTAGTGGTTAGGCATCAGTTGTCAGGCATCAGTACACAGTTTATGTTCATTGCCAAAAAATCTTCTCTAATCTGCTGTAACTAATGAACAAGTGAACCAATGAACTAAGTACCCTGCTTAGCAGAAATATATTCTGAGGGCGACATTTCGTACTGCTTCTTAAACTCCTTGCTAAAGTATTTTCTATCGTTAAAACCTACTGCAAAAGCAATCTCTGCAATTCCCATCTGGTTTTGTTCTAGCAGGTAAGCGGCTTGTTTTAACCGAACGGTTTTTATCAGGTCTGCAACAGATAGATTGGTAATGGCTTGCACCTTTTTGTACAATACCGTCTTGCTCATCCCTACTTCTACAGTTAAAGCGGTAACGTCGAATTCCGAATTATCTATATTTTCTTCAATTACTTTCATCAGCTTTGCTAAAAACCTATCGTCGGGGGTTTCTACTTTAACGGGCTCCGGATTAAGCAGAATATCCCGTACAAATTTTTGCCTAGTTGCCTCTTTGGTACCAAGGATATTTTTAACATTTAATGCTAAAATCTGGATACTGAAAGGTTTGGTAATATACGCATCGGCACCTTTCTCGTAGCCATTAATTTGATGGATGTAGGCTGCTCTTGCAGTTAATAAAATTACCGGAATATGATTGATACGTTCATCAGATTTTATTCGCCTGCACAACTCCAAACCATCCATTTCCGGCATCATTACATCACTAATAATTAAATCTGGCAGCTGCTCCAAGGCTATTTCCAAGCCATCTAAACCATTTTTAGCCTGTAAAACACGATAATGCTGCTCAAAAGATTCTCTGATGAAATTTCTAAGCTCAACATTATCTTCAATTACCAACAAAGTGTATTTCTTCTCTCCTACCTCTTCTTTTGGCGCAGCAATAATATCATTAGCGGCCGACTGTAAATAATAATGCACCGGATTATCGCTGTTCATATATTCCGGAATAATAGTATTACTGTCTAAGTGAGCAGAGCCCAGTGGCAAAACTACAGTAAACGTGGTTTTACGATTTTCGGGATCGGCTGTATTGCTGGTTACACTAATGGTACCTTTATGCAGTTCTACAATATTTTTTGAAAGCGCCAAACCTATGCCATAACCGCTATTGGCTACTTCATCATTATAAACTTGAAAAAACTTGGTAAATAATTGGTTGATGTTACTTTCTGAGATCCCTTTTCCATTATCAATAACTTGCAATTTTACCTCGTTTTCAATTTGTGCAATATGGAGTATAATTTTTCCGTTTTCTGGAGTAAATTTAAAAGCATTAGACAAAAGGTTAAACACTACTTTTTCTAAATGGTCTTTATCAAAAAACACTTCCAACTTGTCTACTTCACTTTCAAAGCGGTAATCAATTTGTTTATCCTCTGCCAAGTTTTGAAACGAAAGGTAGATCTCTTCGGCAAATTGCACGATGTTGCAAGCAGAAAAAGACAGTTTCATGTGCCCACTTTCTGCTTTTCTAAAATCCATTAGCTCGGTTACCAAACGCATTAACCTGCTAGCATTTTGCTGTACCTGATACAATTGCTTATGCACCTTAGCGTTTAATCCGGCACCTGTAAGCAATTTTTCTAGAGGCCCTAAAATAAGCGTGAGTGGTGTCCTAATTTCATGCGAAATATTGGTAAAGAAATCTATTTTCATTTGGTGCAGCTCTTCTTGGCGTTCTTTTTCCAAATGCTCTAAATACAGTTCCCGTTTTAAATTAAGACGATTTTTCTGGAAGCGGTAGATTGTGATTACGATATAATAAGCAATAACAGCATAAATCACAAAGGCCCACCAAGATTGCCACCAAGGCGGTAAAACAGTAATTTTTAAAGTAATAGGTTCGGCATTCCATAAACCATCGTTATTAGCAGCCTTAACTTTAAACACATATTTTCCCGGACTTAAATTGGTATAGTTCGCTTCTCGTTGCGTGCCAGAATAATGCCAATCATCCCCACTAATGCCTTCCATTTTATAAGCATACTTGTTTTTTTCGGGATTGATAAAATTTAATGCAGCAAATTTGATGGTAATGTATCCTTCGTCGTATTTTAGCTCTACCTGATCAGAAAAGGTTATCGATTTTTTTAAGGGCGAGTTTGCCGAATCTACCAAAGCTGGCTTATTTCTAATCAGAAAATCTGTAAAGGCCACTTTAGGTTTCATTTTATTCTTAATTAACCTATCGGGGAAGAAAGAAGTTAAACCATTGATACCGCCAAACAACAGTTCTCCATTTTTTAGACGTAATGATGCGTTGGTTTGAAATTGATTACTAGCTAAGCCATCATCTGCATTGTAGTGTTTTACAAGCACATTTTTCGATGTAAATGGAAAATCAAAACCTTTAAAATGTAACCTATATAGACCATTATCTGTACTCAACCAAATATCGCCCTGCTCATCTTCAATAATGGCATGTATCACATCGTCAGTTAATTTTTCCTGCTCATTTAGCGCATAAAATTTATCAGTAATCGGATTATAGTAATTTACTCCGCCGCCATCTGTACCAATCCAAAGCCTATCTTTAGAGTCTTTAAACATGGTAATGATACTGTTATTACTTAACGTATTAGGCTTGTTGCGTTTAATAAAGCGCTTAAAAGTATTTTTTCTTCTATCGTAATAGTTTAAGCCATTTTGCGTACCAATCCATAAGTTGTTTTGGGCATCTTTAATTAGCGACACTACAAAATTATCGCTAATGCTTGTCTTATCTTTGGGCGAATGCACAAAAGTGCTGTAGGAACCATCTGGTTTTAAATACCTCATTCCGCCACCGTTGGTACCTACCCACACCCCTTCGCTTTCTGGCACAATAGAATTGATTAAATTTTCGCTGAACTTACCCTGCGATACGGCAAACTTAAAAAAGCGAATTTTGCTAGTAGTTTTGTTGAAATGACAGAGCCCATCTAAGGTGCCTACCCATAAATTTCCATCTGCATCTTCCGCTAGCGATTTTACACCATTACGTGTTTGTTTTTGATCGTTTCGAATATCATAATATCGATAAGCACCAGTGCTCCTATCCAAATAATTAATGCCCCCACCGTAGGTTCCCAACCACAAACCTCCATTTTTATCTTCAGAAATTGCGTTAACTACTAAATGCGATAAACCTATTCTATCGCCTATGCGTTCGCCTATATTATTGAAATTAGCATTAGACGGATAGTAAATATTGAGTCCTCCGGCAAACGTACCAATCCAAATGCCCGAAGCATCGTCATGCATAAAGCTCCAAATGGTATTATCGCTTAAACTATGCGGATTTACTGCACTATGCGTATAATTGGTAAATCGCTCAGTCTGGGTATCAAAAATACTTAAACCGTTGCGTGTACCTATCCAAATTTGGTTTTTATCGTAAACGTAAATATCTCTAATCCAATCAGACAAAATACTCTTAGCATTGGCTTCTTGGTATCTAAATATTTTTAGCTGATCTGTTCTGGGGTCATACCTAAATAAACCTGAAGTTTCGGACCCGAACCATAATTTGCCCGCCTTATCTTGTTTAATGACGATGATTTTTGAACTCATTAACTCGGTGGATGTTGCGATACCTTTAGGCAAAGCGAGTAGTTTTTTTGTTTTCGGATTAAAAACTTTAAGCCCGTTTTTAGAACCCACCCACACGTTGCGGGCATTGTCTTCAAATAAGGTAAAAGTAACCGAACTATATAAGTTGTTTAGGGAAGTGTCTTTTAACCCAATTTGCTCTTTAAGTACCCATTTTTGCGTATCCACCAATTTTACTCCGGCAAACGTGGCTGTCCAAACGTTTTGATAACTATCAATTAAAACTGAGGAGATGTAATTTCTACCTCCTTTAATGTCTCTGATATCTACCCGTTTAAAAACTTCTGTTGCCGGATTGTAGATATTCAACCCATTAGAAGTGCCAATCCACAGCTTGCCCAACCTATCCTCAACTATGGCGTTGATTCTGTTGTTACTAATACTTTTAGGCTGGTGGTTTTGATGATTAAATGTACGAAAGGTGTAGCCATCGTAACGCGTTAAACCTTTCCAACTCCCCAGCCAAATAAAGCCTTTACTATCTTTAATGATGGTAGAGATAGGGCTTTGGGCCAAGCCTTCCTTAAAAGACAAATGATTAAACTTAATGGCAGTTTCTTGTGCTTTTGCTTTGGTAAGTGCAAAAAGCAGCAATCCCAATAGGGTAAATATGTTAAGTCTAAATGCCAATGGGGGAAATGGTTAGCGTAAAGATATTTATTACTTTGATAAACACGCAATCAAATTGGTTTTTATCTAAAGAAAGCCTAAAAGTCGAAATCATCTTATCTCACACAGTAGTAAGCCTATTTGCTACCGATATTGGCTAAATAGCCCGAAACCTCTACTAACTGCATCGGCTTATCTTCCCATACAGGTAAGTCTATTGCTTCTGTTAGCTCCATTTGCTTAATATTGGTTAAAGATTGGCGCAGGTTACGCTCTACTTCAAAAATATCTGCGGCAGAGAAATTACCACCCCCCTGTTTTTGCAAGCCGGCAAAAGCTGCTGTAAGCACATTAAATTGATAACTGAACAGCTGAATACGCTTGATCAGCGGCCAATTCAGCTTTCTTTTCAAAGGTTCATTTTGTGCCGCATAGACTGCTTCGCTTAACGCAGATAGCTGCTGATGACTTAATTTTCTAGCTAACCTTGTTTGGTGGATCGTATCTGGATCATTGGGTTTTAATTTTACCACCGTTAGGAAATACTGTAGGTTGGCTTCAATTACCTCAGTCATTAAAAAGCTCAATCGCGGGGCATTCCAAATAGGAAACACAAAGGTAGCCCCCAAACATAACAATACGCTCAAAATTGTAAATACAGCTCTGTCTGAAACCAATTTCCATAAATTACCATCGTAAACGTTTAAGCACAAGATTACAGCTACCGTGATACAAACAGCACTTACGCTATAAATTATCCTATTGAAAGCAAAGAAACCGAATAGCCCAAGTACACTCGCCAACAGTTGCACGGGAATAGCCGCGTACTGGCTTAAACTCCACCCTATCAATAAACCAAGGGCTGTACCAACCACCCGTTCTGCGTTGCGTTTAATAGTTTGCCCGTAGCTAGGCCTGCTTACAATTACCATGGTGAGCAACAACCAATAACTGTAATGTTCTTTGGTAAGCCAAGTAATTATTAACATCGCTACCAAACTTAAGGCTGATAAGCGCAATGCGAAGCGAAAAATGGGCGAACGTAGAGAAAAATGGTTTTTAATCGATTTTGCCTGTACTGGCGTGAGGGTTAGAAAATCACGATAGCGCTCTGTACTTTCATCTAAATAAGCATGAGGCTGATGAATAGAAGTGATTAAAGCATGAATTTCATCGATATTCGCTAAAATCTGTTTGAGCAAGTGTTTTTTACTTTCCTCCAGAATTTCTGCTTTATAGGCTAAAGCCTTACGCAAATCTTCCCATTGGTTAATAGTTAATTGATGTTTAGGCTTTATTAGCAACTTGGCAAGCAACTCTATGCTTTGCTGGATAAAGGGCAATACTCCCGTATTTTCAAACTGTTTTCGTAAATAAGGATAATCATAATGTACAGCGCTTACTTGTTCGTATAAATCAATGAGGTTGATAGACTTTTCTAAAAACACCGCTGTTTTAAGGTTTAATTGTTGTATCGCTTTTCGATCGCTAAGTAGTAGCTGCCTTATCAACTCGTGGCTATTTGCCAATTTAAGATGCAAACGCATGTTGCGCTGGTTAAAACCTGATAGGCTTATTTTTGGGTTATAGCCCTTTGCCCTTAATCTCAACAAAGCCGCGGTTTCTTTTTCGGCTTGGGCAATGGCCCTACGTAACGAACGATGAGGAAACACCGAAATTTGGACTAAACTGATCAAGTAATACCAAACGCCACCCCAAAAAATATAATTACCATAAAGCAGCGGATCTTTTGGTTTTAAACCGATGGTAAAGGTTGCCAAGATAATCCCCATTAAACCAATACCAGCCATGCGCTGTCCCATTACCGCCCCCATAGTTAGCAAAAATGTAATGAGCACAACCAAAGTAATCATTAACGTGGGCGAAGCGGTACTCCAAGCGGTTAGCATTGCTATGATGGTAAAAACCAGCACACTGATCCAAGCTGTTCTAAGCTTATCACTCCGGTTGCCTGGGAGATCGGTCATGCAAATCATCAAAGCTCCAATACCTACACTAATACCCGTTGTGGGCCAACCTACCTTGTAAAAAAATACAATGGGTATGATAACGGATAAAGTATTGCGTAAGGCATCTACTGTGTGTTCGCTAGTGAACAAACGAGTAATCGCTAAGAAAAGTTTCTTGAATGAAGACCACATTTTTCGACGCAAAGGTAATTATTAGAGCGCAGTTTTTAGGTATTAGGTTAGTTACGGTAGACGGTTTTGGTTATTGGTTCATTTGTTTATTTTTTTTCGCAGACTGAAGGGGATTTTTTGGTAATGAACGTAAGTTGTGTACTGATATCTGACCACTGATCTCTATAACCCCGCTGATTTTCGCTGATCTTCCCCGCAGATTGAAAAAGATTTTTTTTGACAATGAACGTAAACTGTGTATTGACACCTGACCACTGATACCTGTCCACTAATACCTAATACCTAACCACTAATACCTAAATCCCAAATACCCCCCGCAGATTTTCGCTGATCTTTTCCGCAGATTAAAGAAGATTTTTTGGCAATGAAAGTAAACTGTGCACTGACACCTAACCACTAATACCTAACCCCTGATACCTAAAACCTAACCCCTGATACCTAACCCCTGATACCTAACCCCTATTAAAAATTAAATTTCCCTTGGTACCTGCGTAACGCTTCGATATAATAATAATCTGCATAATTAATTGGCACATCTATTTCGGAGTTATTAGGTCGATGACCAGTACTATGCTCTAAAACAAAGCCATAGTTATCTCCGATTTTGCTGGTGTAGGCCGTACTTAACGAATGTAGAATTTTATCGGCTGCTGCCTTGTATTTTTTTGCATCTTTGCTGTACTTGGCCAGCTCATACAATGCCGAAGAGGTAATTGCGGCTGCCGAAGCATCTCTAGACACATTCGGAATTTGCGGGTCGTTGTAATCCCAATATGGAATACCATCGGCTGGTGTACTTTTGTTGGTAAGGATATAGTTCGCAATGGCATCTGCCTGAGCTAGGTATTTAGGATTTTTGGTATAACGAAACATTAAGGTGTAGCCATATAAACCCCAAGCTTGTCCCCTAGCCCAAGATGACTCATTTGCGTAACCTTGTGCCGTGGTTTTTTTAATTACACCACCTTTGTTTACGTCGTAATCAACCACATGATAAGAACTGAAATCTGGGCGATAATGGTTTTTCATGGTATGATCAGCATGAGAAATAGCAATTTTATAGAATGATGAGTCGCCAGTAAACTTGGTAGCTTCAAATAGGAGCTCTAAATTCATCATGTTATCGATAATTACTGGATAATCCCACTTAGTACCGCTATGATCCCAAGAACGGATAACACCAGCTGTAGGATTAAAACGGGTGGAGAGTGATTTGGCGGCCTGAATGATTACCGATTGATAAGCTGTATCTTTAGTGACACGGTAACCGTTACCAAACGGACAATAAATCATGAAACCTAAATCGTGTGTACCTTTGTTGAACTGTTCTTTCTTAATATCTTCAGTATATTTTTTGGCCAGCTCAAGCCACTTTTTATCGTTGGTTTGCTCATAGAAATACCACAACTCTGCGGGAAAAAAACCACTGGTCCAATCTCTAGAAACCACCATTTTCAGCTGCCCGTTCTCTACCGTACGTGGCGATACGAGGTTGGGCTTAATTTTTCTGGCCGAATCTACATTCTTTACCAAAATGTCGGTTTGTTGCGTAGCTTGCTTAAATGCTTTATTCAGGTCTGTCTTTTGCGCCTGTACACTAATTGCAGCGAGTAAAAGCGCTGATGTAATCTTCAGTTTCATGGTTTTATCTATTATTTCTATCTACCAATTGTTTCTCATAAAGTGATGAAAATGGTATTCCATCTTCATTTAAGCCTTCCCAAATACCATCGGGACGACCTTTTAATCTGCCATTGCTTTTTTTAGCCCTTACCCATAGCGCATAATTATGGCCACTTACGTAGGGATTTTGGAGTGTGATCTGTTTTGCTTGGCAATTCCAAAGTACCTGTGTTACGCCTGCCCATCCGTGGCCGGTACCCCAGTTGCCCCGGTCTTGTATATTGATATCGCCATCGGTAACGATATTATCATATAAGGTACCTACCGCCCAACGGTGGTGCGGACCAATATCAGCCTTGGCGTTGGTAGCTTTACAGTTGTAAAAAACATTTGGCCCTGCCACCTTAGCACCGGTTACGTAATCGTGTCTACCTTCATCGGCAAGGCAATCTCTCACTAAATTTAACTGACCATCGTTATTAAATGAATACCTTCTACCACCTTCTATTTTAGATTTTGGCGCTAAGGAAGTGCAATTTTGTACCGTTACCTGTTTGCTATAAGTTGCTAGATTGACACACGAATAACCAAAATATTTGCTAGTCACGTTGCTTACCCAAGCATTTTCTACCCGGTTCATCCATACAGCATCCCAACCGTGGTTTTCATCCGTATCGCTTTGATAAGCTGATTCCAATAACATGTTTTCTATACCCACTTCACTAATTCTACCCTCAAAAGTGTATTTGTAAATTTCGCCACCGCCGTATTGTGTTTCCATGGCCATTACTACCGGATTATCGATCGTTATTTTATTACCGCTAATCGACATGATTTTCCTTTCAAAGGTAAGGTTGTAATCTTCTGCTTTCCACTGCACTAATCCTTCTCGGGCATCAATCTGATCCATTTTTAAATCTTGTATCCACTTTGTGGTGCCTGGGCGGAAAATCATGATATTATCTCCCACCTTAAAGCTATCGGCATAGCTAACCGTAAATGATTTTGCTCCAACTGGCACGTAAGCATCTTTAATTTGCACCCTGGTGTGCGGAATTTCCCTAGGTTTGCCATTACCATTTACGTTAATGAGTTTACGTTGACCAGTTCCGGTGGCGATTAATTTAGTTGCTGTTCCTTCTCCTCGCAAAACAATTCCGCTGGTATTGATATTGATACTTCCAGGGATTTCGTAAGTACCCTTTTTCAATAAAATAGCTCCTCTAAAACCATCTGTGTTAATTGGTAGCTTGGCCATTTCGTTGATGGCATCTTGTATTTGCTGTTGGTCGTTTATACCGCTTGGAGACAACACCTTGAGCACTTTAACTTGCTGAATTGCCTTATCGCCTTGATGATAACCTACCCTGCTGAAATCCGGAATGACATCGCCTTTGGCATTTGGTAAGTAATGTAAACGTCCATCTTTTGTTAAATTCACAAAATTGTATTTTGGCTGCTGGGCCATTACCTTAAAAGAGGTTATAGAAATAAAGATGAAAGCTAGTAAAACGGTTTTAATTCTCATCTTATAACCAAATTAAGGGGTGTCTCACGGGTAAATTCCTAATTACTTCTTCGTTACTAGGTTTTAAATCTAAGCTTTTCCAAGTATTAAACCATTTTTGTTCGCCATAGTAATTTGCTCCGAAGAGCAAAAATGGCTGTGCTACTGGCCAATTCTCCCAAAACATTACGTCTGGTTTTAACGGCCATTTAGATTTATCAGCAATGTAAGGATACAAATAATCTAATCCTTTCTTAATCGACTTGCCATCTGGTGTTTGATAAATCCATAAATTATCTTTTGGCGTGGATAAAATTTGACAAAGCATAACCATGGCATCCAAATTAAAAATGGAATAGCCATAAGGTTTAGTACGAGCCAATTCTAAAGGAAACCCTCCATCTGCAGCCATTTGATTAGGCAGAAATACATTTTTATAGCGCATTTTTAATGAATCCAACATTGGTTGATCATCCACCAACTTGGCAAAAGAAGCTACCTGCATAGCCCATGTGGTACCGTGATTGTTCTTGGCATTTTTCTCTGCAATGCCGTTCTTGCTTGTATTTAACCATAGGATATACTCAGCAAACCACTTTTTAATCGCGGTTAAACTAGCTTTATCAAATGATTTAGACTTTTCCATGACCATAATTCCTTGCGCTACCTCCATCAAATGAATGGTATCGATAATACCCCAGCTTCTACCTATATACAAACCCTTCACAGCTTGTGCATAAGTTAAATTTGGGTTCATTAACGTTGCTGTATCTACAAACCAAGCTTTTAAGTGCATAACTGCGTGTTTAATGTACTTTTCATCGCCAGTAATTTTATAGGCTGATGCTAGTGCACCAATAATTTCACTAAAGCGGATCATGGCATAACGATGTGCTACGAAGTTATCTGGATTGGTCTCGCCATCTCTCGTTACATAAGGTCCGTTTGGGTTAGCGGGATTAGGCCACCAATAATCTCCTTCAGAAAAGAAATCGTGTTTACCGCCGGCACTACGAGCAGAACGCTCTGCTGTTACCGTAACTGGCTTCTGTTGCATTGCCCAAGTAGCTTCTTTTAACACTTGCGCTTTTAATATCGCTGTAGCTTGCGCTTTAAAATGTTGCTGCGCAAGGGCGATATTTGTTAACCCTATAAAAAACAGTAATATAAATGGTCTTTTAATCATTTTAAATACTTTTTGCGTATTAATAATTTTCATGTCGAACTTACCTGACATCTATTTAACTCTTTAATTACTAGAAGTTGGCGGGAACGCCAAACTTAGCTACATCTGCTGTTGGCTTACCGCCAACATAAACATTCCACCTTTGTGTTCTTTGTGTCTTTGTGGTTAATAAATTTACTTCGTAGCTGCTACGCAATCTTCGCTATCCTCAGAATAACAAAACATCTCTATTATTATTTCTCAATATTTAAAAACTCAGTTGGTAAACCTGCGGCACTTACTGATACCACATTCTTTTTATCGTTTGTTTTTAAACTAATCACTGCTCTTCCGTTATAAAGCTGAACTTTAGAAGATGCGGTAGAAGTTCCCTGGTCTTTAATCAATTCTCCATCGCCTAATAAATTGAATTTAACTTCTGTTGCCGCATCTAGGCAAAGTACGTTGTTGGCATCATAAGCCTTAACTTCTACGGTAGCTAAACCATTGGCTTCGCTTATTTTCTGAAGTACTAACTTAGCTGGCTTGCCCCATTTCTCTGTCTGATATTCTTGTGTAATTTCATCGGTTACCGTTACTTTACCCTTTTTGGCAACAACTTTAATATGATAGGTTCCTTTTTGCATTGGCACCAACCAACGTAAACCCGCAGCAGGAAAATCTTGGCTATTGCGTTTTTTAATCCCGAAACTTTTGCCATTCACAAAGAGCTCGGCTTCATCGCAGTTAGAATAAACTTTTACCATTTTCTCCTCTCCTTGGTTACCCCAACGCACAGGCCAAGAATGGCCATAAATATGCACCATTGGTGTGTTTGTCCAATAAGATTGGAAAATGTAAAACGATTCCTTTTTAGTAAAATCTCGTTCTACTACACCTTTTTGGTTAACGTAAGGTACTGGATTTTCGGGTCTAATAGGTGTACTAAAATCCTTGAATGGCCAATAAGCTGTACCTGTTAACCAAGGCATGGTTTCTTGCTCTTTTAAGTGCCAGTCGATTAAATTAGCGATATAGCTTTCGCTCCAGTCGCCATCTTTACTTACTCTTGCACCACCGCCGTAAAGAGAAGCATCACCAGCTCTTTCATCGCCACCGCCACCTGTTTTAATTTTAGCTAAGGCATTGTCTGGATTTTCTGAATGGCGACGAGCGTGGCTGTCTCCACCCCATTCTACATGTAGAAAACGCTCCGACTTATCAAATTCACTTTTAGATATTTCTTTATATTCGGTATAGTTACCACGATACCAACCCGCCCAAATAGAGGGAGAATACACGTCTACAATATCTCTACAGAAATCGCAACGCCTAATTGCTGTACTTCTTGATGGATCTAGTTTGTGCGATAAATCATTCAGCTCTTTCATGTAAGTTCTTATTTTTTCTTTATCGAACTCAATGAAATCGCCTGGCCAGTCGTTTTCGTTACCTAAGCCCCAAATAATAATAGATGGATGGTTATAATGCTGCTCTATCATATTGGTAAGCATCCGCTTGCCTTGTTCTTGATAAACCGCTCCGCCTAAACCACCACGGCACCAAGGAATTTCTTCCCAAACTAAAATACCCAAGCTATCGCATAAATCTAGGATGATACGAGATTGTTGGTAATGCCCTAAACGGATGAAATTCACTCCCATTTCTTTCATCATCTTCATTTCGGTCACCATCATTTCTTCGGTCATTGCTGCCGCTACCCCAGCATGATCTTCGTGCCTATGTGTACCACGTAGCAACACCCTTTTGCCATTCAACGTAAATGGACCTTTCTTCACGAATTCGAAATGTCTGAATCCGATTTTTTGGGTTGTGTTATAAGTTTGTCCGTTGGCGCTCAAACTTATTTTTACTTCATATTGCTGTGGCATTTCTATAGACCACAATTTTGGTGATTTTACATTGGTTTCTACCAATAATTGGTCGCCATTAAAATTGGCTACATTTTTATTTGCCGTAAAAACAGTTTTTCCTGTAGGATCTACCAAATCAATTTTAATCGCAGCCTCTTTTAAGTTATCCTGATTTAAGAAACGAGTCTTTACAGTCACTTTTCCTTGTGCGCTTTTAGCATCAACTGTTGCATGTGCAAATACTTTATCTATCGATAATTGTGGATTGTAAACTAGATTTAGGTAGCGATAAATACCTCCATAAACGTTAAAATCTGATAAGTTGGAAGGCATCATTTCCAAATCACGGGTATTATCACAACGGATAATCACCGGAACTTTACCTTTAAATTGAGACTTGAAGAGTGGCGACTTTTTGAAATTTGCTACCGCTTCGGTAATGTCGGCCGTCCATTCATCATAACCACCAACGTGTTCGGCTACTTTTGTGGTATTGATATATACTTGTGTTTTTTGTCCGGCACCTTCAAAGTGTAGCAAAGTTCTACCCTTAGCGTACGGATTTTCTATTTCCAAATTAGTTCTGTACCAGCCCGGCCCTTGGTAATAATGCACATCTGGATCTACCGCATCTGTTGCGTTAAAACAATGTGGCAGGTTTACTTTTTGCCAAAACGGAAGTTCTTCGGGATTACCTTTACCAACAGGTCGAACGGCTTCCCAGATACCTCCTAAATCTTGTTTTACAAACTCCCAGTCTGTATTTAAACGCTTGGCTTGTTGAGCCTGCAGCGAGTGATTTATAATGAAAAGAAACAGAAAAACTATTTTCAGTTGTTTGAACATACAGCTTATTATTTGGTTGACCAATTTGAAAGATGAAACTACGAAACCTATTTGATGTCACCAAACACACCTTGTTGTATAAAATACACTAAGACGGTGACAGTCAATGAGTTCCTCTTTCGCATTACTTCACGGGATATATTAAAATTAACAAATTAATTATCAATAACTTAAACACAAAACACAAGCCTTAAAAGAGTTAAATAGCGATACTTTGCTTAAATTTTTCATTATTTTTTGATGCTGATTTCACTTTAAAAAAATTAGCGATTAACTGCGGAAACGTTTGCGTAAAGCATATTATATCATTTAAAAAAACATGTATGGATTGTATTCTAATTGGCAACGTCATTAATTTATCTTTCTAACTTGCAACGCATTCAGCACCGGCTTACCAGTTACACTTTTAAAAATGAGTTTAATTCCCTTATCATCGGCAACAATACACTCAAACTTTCTTTCTACACTTCTTGCGATACCATATTTGGCAGCAAGATTTAGTTCTTTGATGATTTGCTTTCCATTCAGATAAACGTCGAAAATTCTTTGCGGCGGTACTTCTTTACCCTCGGCCACCAAACTATCTAAGTTATAAGGTAAAACTGATTGAATACCATTGCCCATTAACTCGGCAAAATGCAAAGTCACTTCATACTTTCCTTTAGGCACTGCTAATTCATAGGCATCTAAGCCTACCGACTGCGTTTGATAAATCGGATCGTTTTGCGTACCAATAATATTTTTATCAGATCCGTATAATTGCCTGCTACTATTTTTGATCTTGAAAGGTTCGCCACCAATATGTCCCCAACTGTTTTGTTCGTAGGGTTTGCTTGGCAGCCATAGCTGATTTTGATCATCTAAGAACTGTCTTTGCGATCCTAAAAGGATATTGAGCGAAGCTGAAGAATTTAAGAAAGCCTGCGGTTGCAAAATAAAATCTATGGTAGATCGATCTTTAAACACTTTTCCATTTTGGTATGCAATGGCTTCAATTTCATTTTTACCAGACTTAAAATCGATTTCCCAACTTACAACACGGTCGGTCACTCCTTTTTTACCTTGCAATCTACCGTTTACAATTAGCTCAACACTATCTAAATTGCTGATCACTGTTAGCTCTTGCTTTGGTGTAATCCCTCCTCTTAATTTCCACGAACCATCGCCAATTTTTAGATAGGGATTTTTGTTGAAATGCGCTTTGTAAAGGAAATAGGTGTTTTTCGGTTGTCTATCCAAAGTTAGTAAGCCTTTATTATTGATCCCTGGCATGGTCTCACTTCTGGTCTCAGAACTAAAATCTGATAAGTTCCAAACTGCAGCACCTGCAATGAAAGGTCGCTTTAGGATGTCTTTAATATAAATTTGATGGTATTCCATTCCATAAGCCAAACTTTTATCGAAGCGAATTGGGTTTTCGGCGTGTATCCTATGGTCTACATCTGCTCCATATTCGGTAATCATCATAGGTTTATTCGGAATTAAGGCGTGAATTTTATCCATATTTGGACCGATATCTGTAGATTTCCCTCCGTACCAGCCTGGATATAAATTCCAACCTACAATCATTGGTATTTTGGTTAAACCAGCATTCATATAACCGTTTACATCACCATGGTTACTCATCATGGTGTATCTTGTTGGGTCTGTTTTACGAGTAAGTTCTTCTAACTGTTGGGCCAAGTTTTCGATGCTTTTTAAATAGACTTTCTTTCTTTCAGGTTCTTTGCCGTAACGCATTTTAAGCAATACTTCGTTCATATAGGCCCAAATAATCACGCTGGTATGGTTATAATTTTGCTTGATCATTTCTAGCTGCATGGCTTTGCAATTATTGGTAAAAGCCTGTGTTTCTGTAATTTCGTTCACTATAGGAATTTCTACGGAAGTTAATATCCCTAAACGATCACAGGCATCTAATACAGCTTGGTCTTGCGGATAATGGGCTACCCGTAAAAAATTACCTCCCATTTCTTTTAACAATACTACATCTTTAACCTGTAAAGCAGCTGGTACCGCATTTCCCATTTTGGCAAAGTCTTGGTGCCTACTGGCTCCAATTAGCTTTACCGATTTTCCATTAAGGAAAAAACCTTTGTCTGCATCAAAACTGAAATAGCGAAATCCTAGATTAGTTTTTACCTCATCTAGTACTTTCCCTGTTTGATAGTCGATTAATTTAGTGATTGCTTGGTATAAGTAAGGATTTTCTGGCGACCAAAGGATTGGATTTTTAACTTCGATTTTTGGTAACAGGATATTGATATTTATAGATGGATTTTTTGAAGACAACCATTTGCTCTCGCCCACTTTATTCGATTTTGCATCAATTAACGTGGTAGTTACCAAGATCTCATTTGCGAAAGAAGAAGTGTTAACCCAATTCGTATTCACGTTTAAAGTTGCACTCTCGTTGCTAACTTTATCGGCGTGAACATACACACCATTTGTGCCATAAGTCTGATCTGCAAAATGGGCTTGATTTACCACAGTTAATGAAACATTGCGGTACAATCCACCAAAAAAAGTAAAATCGCCGGTTAAAGGCGGAATACTTTCATTATAACTGTTATCTACTCTTACTACAATTTCATCGGTACCGTTAAATTTCAAACCATCAAGAGCAACAGTAAACCCTGTATATCCACCCATGTGGCTACCTATTTTTTTACCGTTAAGGTAAACTTCTGTTTCTTGGTTTGCAGCACCGAAGTTGAGATAAATCTTCTTGCCCTTCCATGTTGGCTGTAAGTTTAATTTCTTTTTATAATAACCAACACCTCTGTAATATCCAGGTTCGTCGTCTAATACATCAAAGGCATTCCACGTGTGTGGGATATTTACTGTGGTATATTTTAACTGTTTGTTACCTTTTTTGTGGATGTCTTTGGCGAAATGCCAGTTTTGGTTGATAGAAATGACTTTTCTGCTTTTATCTTGAGCCTTAACACAGATAAAAATTAGAACAAGTAGAAAAAATGATAGAATTTTCTTGAAAGTAGCGGGCATTAAAAATGGTATTTAGAAACCATCCCAATAAGTTGATATTGGGATGGTTTCGTGTCTATTTATCTAACTTCTAAAAAACGCTTGAAAGCTTGTGTAAATATACCCACCTTATATTGGGAGTTTTCATTTTGCACCAAGTTAATTTCAATTCTACGTGTACCTGGAACAGTGTTATTTAAAACTTTCAAATAAATGGTATCTACTTTTGCTTTAGCCTGAGGAAAGCTTAAACTGTAGAGGCCATTTGTTTCTTGTATAGTATTACCATTTTTATCTACCACATTAAAGTCTTGTCCTGCAACCGCAGGATTTGCTATACCTGTGGTTACCAAAGTGAAGGTTGCGGTAGCATCGTAATCTCTTACAAAAGAAGAATGAAATTGCACAGGAAACTTTACCAAGTCTGTTTGTGTTCTAAGTACCGAGGCTGTAGCGGTGTTATTCCATGGTAAAAAACCTGCGTAATAAAAATTATCATAGCCATCAGCTCCTACTGGTCCATCTGGGTCATCTTTCTCGCAAGAAGAGAATGCGATTAGAGAAGATAGAAGTAATATCAATATTTTATGTCTTTTCATTTTTGTTTAAATTAATATACTACAACCAACCTTTATTTTGCGTAACGTTGTTATCGCTTAAAGTAATTTCGTTAAGTGGTACGGGGTATAGGTAATCACGTTCTGGATTCCATTTACGCTTGGTAACATCCTCAACAACTAGTACGCCATCTGCATTTAACACTAAAGCCGAGGCATTGGTACCCACCCACTCGCTAGCAATATACTTGCCACCTAAAATTGGTTTTGCCATTACCATTTCTGCTGTTTTCCATCTAAGTAAATCGCCATACCTAAAACCTTCTAAAGCCAACTCTACCGTTCTTTCTCTTCTAATCTCTTCTCTCATATCCAAGTTGTTAGCAGCTACAAAAGCATTGGTTAAACGAGGCGTAAAACCAGCTCGGGTACGTAAGGCATTTACCGTTAAATTCAAATCTGCATCAGAAATACTTTCGGTAAGTTCATATTTAGCCTCTGCATAAATGAGCAGTACTTCGGCGTATCGGATCAGATTTTTCTGTACAGTAGCATTGTTATTGGATGCCCAATCAGCGGCATCAAAACCTTTTTTACCGGCATAGGCAGTTCGAGATCCCAAAGAAGTTTGCGGTACCCACGGCCGTTGATACGACTGTTCTCCGGCACGATAAAGCAAAGTATTTAAACGAGGGTCCCTATTTTCTAAAATTGTATTGTAACTAGATTCGCTAGCTTCGGGAACAAACAATGGAGACTGCGTAGATGTTGGTGTTTGATCTGAATTCCAAGCAGGTAACCCATCAGTATATAAATATTGACGAATGAGATTTCTGGTTGGTGCAATCCTTCCATTTTCTAAATCTCTAGAAGTATTGTGCGTTAATATGGTTAGTGCATACTGTTTCATTAAAATATTTTCGGTGTTACTCATGCCATCACCGGCGTGTGTAAACTCTCCCAAATAGCTGTTAAACAAGGTATGTCCTTGCCCCATTACCGAGGTTGCCGCTGTTACGGCAATATTCAGATGGTCTTGCCACCCAGTTAGGTTGTTAAACTTTGCGGTAGTTCCTTCCATTAAGCCAACCCTAGCCTTTAATGCCCAAGCCGAACTTTTTGTGATTCGCCCATATTGTGCCGCTGGTAACGCAGCTCTAGTTGGCAACCAAGCCGCAGCAAAATCCAAATCTTCGTAAATTGAATTTGCTACTAGCGCTCTCGCCGTTCTCGGCATTTTTAAATCTGGATCGTTAATGCCAAGCGTTCTTAACACTAGAGGCACATCACCATATTTCTCAATCAACATGGCATACGCATAAGCTCTAAAAAAACGAGCTTCTGCAAAATACCTGTTCTTGACAGCATCAGTAACTTTGGCTTTACCGCCTTTTTCCAAAATGTTATTGGCCGTAAAAATCATCTCATACGGATTACTCCAATCGCCAGATGTGGCTGGAATACCTCTATTCCCTGTACTAATGGCGTTTATAGCTTGGCCTGTGTTGTCATCTGCCCTGTTATCTATCGTGTGGCCCGCCATTTGCTGATATAGTCTATTCGCCGCGTTTTGAAGATCGACTTCAGTATTCCAATAGCCAGTATCTGCAAAATTGGTTTCTGGTACTCTATCTAATTTGGTACAGCTCGCCAAAATAGCTGCTGCAAAAAATATGATTAATAGTTTATTTCTGTTCATGATTGCTCGAATTAAAATGTAACGTTTAAACCAAATGCGTAAGCTCTGTAGAATGGATAAGCTTGCGAGTTCACGCCATTTGGAACCTCTGGATCAAACACACTCATTACTTTGGTACTTTCCCATAAATCTTGTCCTGAGAAATAAACCCTCACATTTTGAACATATTTTTTCTTAAATGGGATGTTGTAACCCAATTGTAGGTTTTTTAGACGGATATAACTTCCGTTTTGCACCCACCTGTCCGATGGCCTATAGTTATGATCGCTAGTTTGGTACATCCTTGGAAAAAACGCATCTGGATTTTCTGGTGTCCATCTATCCATGTGAATAGTCCATGGCATATTTGCCGTACCGTTTAATGGCGATAAGGTTTCTGTAGCAATAAGGAATGATCTTTTTAAAGTACCTTGAAAAGCTACTGAGAAATCAAAACCTTTCCAGTTTAAACCTAGATCGAAACCATAGGAGTACCTGGCACTGGTATTACCTAAATAAACCAAATCTCCAGAATCATCAGGAGTTCCTTTTCCTGCGTTGATTACTCCGTCGCCATTCAAGTCTAGATATTTAATATCTCCAGCTTTAGAGTTAGCAAAAAACGGATAATTTACATTTGCTCTGTAAGCTGTAGCTTCTGCATCGGATTGGAAAATACCGTCTGTTTTGTATCCCCAAACAGAATTTAATGGATAACCTTCTATGCCCTGCGCTACACCTCCAGTGCCTACAAGCCTAACACCATTAAAACTAATTAATTTGTTCTGATTATCTGAAAAGTTTAAACCTAAGGTATAACCAAGTGCACCCACTTTATCTCTCCATCTAAGGTTAGTTTCCCAACCCCAACTTTTTAAAGTTCCACCATTTACCTGTGGTACATCTACCCCTATAATTGAAGGACGATTAATTTTAACGAACATATTAATGTTACGATTTTCGTACACCTCAAAAGCACCGCTAAGTTTTTCTTTAAAGAAACCAAAATCTAAGCCTAAGTTGGCAGATTGAACTGTTTCCCAAGTTTTACCTATAGATGGCACCTGAGCCTGATAGAAGTAATTAGCTCTATTTCCATTCAGCACCAAAGCATTGCCAGGAATTAAAATAGGAATATAGTCGTAATTACCTGTTCCACCACCAACTGCATTACCCATGCGGCCCCAAGAAGCTCTAATTTTTAAGTTAGATATTGCTCTGATTTGATTTTTGATGAAGCTTTCCTCACTAATTCTCCAACCAGCAGAAACTGAAGGAAAGAAAGTCCAACGAACGGTAGGATCTAACCTAGAACTACCATCGTAACGGAAAGTTGCTTCTACTAAATATCTTTCAAGGTAATTGTAGTTAAACCTACCGAAAAGGGAAGCAAAAGCAAATGTTTCTACATTGTCACCGGCAGTCTTATTTAAGGGATCAGCAAAATTTAAACTAAAAGTATCATTGCTATATAAACCAGTTGCCCCTGCGGTAGCTTCATCTTTACGGTATTGTTCGTAAGATGCGCCACCCATAACTTTGAAATTATGTTTATCTGCTAATTGAAGATTGTAATCTACGGTTGTTTGCAAATTATCGTAATATCCTCTGTTCTTGACAATGGTAATTCCGTTAGGCACATTTACCTGAAAACGAGGTGCATCTGTGTTACTACGCCCATACCAAGCTAAACTTCTTCGGTTTTGCTCATAGTTATAGGCATCCTGATTTCTCCATGCTATGGTATTGATTTGCAATCCTTTTATAAAGTTTTTGAATTTCAAATCAACCTTACCTGTAAAACTCTCGTACATTTCGCGGGTAAAACCGCCGTTTTTCTGAATATCCACGGCATTAATCTGCAAATCGCCATTATACGGTTGCCCGGTAGTATCTTCGGCAGGTGTATAAAGCGATTGACGCGTTCTCACCCGATATAGGGCGTTTACAATTTGGCCTGTAGAAAATGAGTTAGAATTGGTAATTTGACCAATGTAACCCACAATAAAACTAGCGTCAATATATTTATTGATCTGGCTATTCAAATTCAGTTTAATGTTATACCTAGAATTATCATCTGGGCCATAGCGCAGCACCCCATCACTGTTTTGAAAACCAGTGGATAATAGATAGTTCAAATCTTTGGTTCCACCACCAACAGAAATAGAGTGGTTTTGAGAATGATTTACGGTACTCATACCTGCTTTAATCCAATCTGTATTATCGAAATATTCCCAACGATTTGATGTCAAATTGGGACGATAATTAAAATTTGGATTTTTTAACCACTCGATTTGCTCTGGCGTAAATTCTCTAGCACCAGTTGCATTAAAACGAGCTTCATCTATCAAAGTTTGTTCGTCCCAAGAGTTTAAACGCTCTGGTTGGCGTGCAGTAATATTAAAGCTGTAAAATGAATTTAAGTTAACTTTTGTTTTTCCGCTGGTGCTAGATTTGGTGGTTACCAATACCACCCCACCAGCGGCTCTAGCTCCGTAAATAGCTGCGGCCGCTGCATCTTTTAAGAAAGAAATACTTTCAATATCATCTGGATTAATCAAATTCAAATCCATCTGGATCCCATCAACCAATACCAACGCACCGGTGCCGTTAATTGAATTAGTACCTCTAATTCTCAAATTGTAACCTTCTTTCCCTGGCTGTCCGCTGCCCCTTGTAATTACAACTCCAGGTACTTGCCCTTGCAATGCTGCTGTAGCGTTTGGCACAGGTCTGTTCCTTAAATCTTCGCCACTAATAGCGGTTACAGCACCAGTTAAATTCACCTTCTTTTGTGTACCATAACCCACCACAACTACTTCACTTAATCCTTTAGAATCTTCTTCAAGTGTTACATTAAGTACAGTTTTACCGTCAAAAACTATCTCCTTTTCTTTAAATCCGATACTCGTAAATACAATTACGGCATTGGCAGGTACATTTTTTAAAACAAATCTACCATCGGCGTCGGTACTTACCGCTTGTTGAGTTCCTTTAATTCTTACACCTACGCCAGGCAGTGCAATGCCTTTATCATCTTTTACTACGCCAGAAACATCTGCTCGAATTGCATTTAGTAATTTACTTGTTTTTAATGATAATTCTTCGCCATTCGTAAAGGCCAAAACATTCAATTGCAGAAAAAAACACCAGAGTAGTGTTATCGAAATTTTCTGCAAAATTCTTTTTAATAGAATTTTACTCATACAGTTAAAATTTGGTTTATTATCAGTTAGCGTCAAATATTTGACGTTGTAAATATAGGGGAGTTATTTCCTTATTTACAAGATAAAAAATACATAAACAACTGTAAATTAGATAATTATAAAAATCTTGATACGCTTTAACCTCAAGTGCGATAACACATAAGTACCTGATTAAATGCTAAATGAATAAGCACTTTTTTTTACAACCGATACGTTTAAAACACAACGAAAAAAAAATCTAAAAAAAACGAAAACGTTTGCGTAAGGAAGATTTCTAGACCCTATTTAGCTCTTTTTGTCTAGTACGAGCTTGCTCCAGCCAGATTTTCCTACGCCTTTCAAGTCCTTTTTACGCTCGTCCATCACTTTTTTAATCTTCGAAGCATAAGCCCAACAGGTGCTTTGTCTAATACCTAACTTATCCGAAAGCTTATGCGAAGAGATGGTTCCTTTAGAACTATACATTAAGTAAACCAAATAGAAGGCTTTGTTAATAGGAATACGGTTGTTCTCGAAAATAGTACCATGTAACACCGACTCCTCGTAGGCGCATTTGGTACACCGTCTGTTGTAAGGAGCTTTTCCATTGCAGTAATTAGCATGATTGCACTTTAAGCAGGCGTAGCCGCTCTCCCATTTTAGCTCTGCCAAAAATTTATAGCAAGCCTCCTTGTCGGGATATTTTTGACTAAATTCTTCAAAGTCTAGCTCGGTTGCATTAACACGAGCATCGGTTACTTTTTCTATGTTTGTTTTAAGGTTGATATTATCTCTCTCTAATAAACTATTCATCCGAGAAATTTCTTCTGCCTGCTGTTCTAAAAGTCCATTTTTAGAAAGTAGCTCCTCATTCTGTTTCTCAATGGTTTCGTTCTGTTTAAGCAAAGCCACAGCTTGTTTTTTCACTTCAACAGTTCGCTGTTCTACCTTAGCTTCTAGTTCCCTGTTCAAATCGTCCTTCATGGCTGCATTAAGCTGCATCTGCTTAATGATTTGCTTTTGGGCATTTTCTTTTTTACGCTTAAGAATACGCACTTGATCGCCAATAGCAAATGACAGAAAAACCATCTCTAACAAAAAGCCAAAACTTAAGCTATAATAACCTAAAGCACCGGGAATGTGCCTGGCATAGCCTAGAATATGAATAATTTTGATGATAAAACCTAAGAAGAGAAAAGAATAACCAACTACAAAAAACCGAGCTGGCC
This sequence comes from Pedobacter ureilyticus, assembly GCF_005925345.1. Lineage (GTDB taxonomy): Bacteria > Bacteroidota > Bacteroidia > Sphingobacteriales > Sphingobacteriaceae > Pedobacter > Pedobacter ureilyticus. Next base: position 141,432 of record NZ_SSHJ01000003.1, on the reverse strand, counting down.
TATACCTTTTTCGCCATAAAATATAGATACCCGTTACAAAACCCACCGATAAGGGAATAAACTCTATAAATTTATATTTAAACCAATCTGGATTATAGAACAGGCAAACTATAAAAAAGATAAACCTTAAAAATAGTACTGTATTAATTAATTTATGATAAAATGGTGCTTTTTGCTTAACGTGCAACAGTTCTTTGGTAAAAATTAAAGCGAACGAACTAATACAGAACAAAGCCACGCCATAAGCATATTCGTTCCAAACGGGATGGTTTGGCCATAAATATTGAAAGGCAATGCCATCTACAGAAACCTCATATAAACCAACACTAATGATATATAAAATGTAGTAGAGGTACTGCTTTCTTCGTACTGCTAAATACATCAGCAGGTTATGGAAACTGAAAATAAAAATCATTCCATAGAAAAGACCATAAGTAAGATATTCGGTTAAACTGTATTGAATAAACCTTTCTACCGTTCTAAAAACGATAATTACATTTACTTTGTCTTTAGATTTTACTTTAAAGTAATAGTAGTACTCTCCCTTTTTTAAATTTTGAATTAAAAACTCGAAATTTTTGTGCTTAAACAGCCGATCTTGAAATCTTAAATCTGCTCCGGTGCTGGCTTTAACGTATTTTCCGTTTTCGTCTGGAAAATAAGCATCGATATAATCGGTAACTTGATCAAAAAACTCAATTACACTAGTTTTATCTAAGTCTTCGTTAAACCTAACTTTTATTCGGTACCAGTAGCTAGCGTTTTGGTTATAGTTTTTGGGATAATAATCTTTATTTGGAATAAATTTATCTTGATAAGCGGCGCTAGAAATAATTTCGAAAGGTAATTTATTTGTAGGATCTTCTAAGGCGACCACATCTCCCGACTTAAAAATGTACTCGTAGCTACTTTTATTAAATGTCACTGTGTTTTGCGCATTTAATGAAGTACAACTAAAGAAAAATATAAGTGAGATTAAAAACGTTCGCAGTAGCATCTTAACATTGGAATTTTTAAACCAGTAAGTTAGTTAAAACCTACTAGCCATTTATTTGGCAGTGTTAAAGATAGCTACAAAAAACAAAATAGCTGACATGTGCTATCAGCTATTTTAAAAATGTGGAATTAAAGTAGAACTAACTTACGAAATGATATAAAAACACCACATCGCCAGCAAATGCAGGTTTGGGCTGGTCTTTTATTTCCATAACAATATCAATAACAACTTTGGTTGTTCCTCTTAAATTTAAGATGGATTTTAAGCCTACCTTTAATCTAACTTCGCTGTTTACAGTAACCGCTTGTCCAAATTTAAGGCTTTCGATACCATAGTTAATCTCCATCTTTAAATTGCTGATTTTTGCAATTTGCTGCCATAAGTAAGGTACCAAAGATAATGTAAGGTAACCGTGGGCTATGGTTGTTTTAAACGGACTATCTGTAGCCGCCTTTTCTGGGTCGGTGTGTATCCACTGGTGGTCTAAAGTTGCATCTGCAAATTTATTAATTTGCTCTTGGGTAATTTGGTACCAACTAGAAATACCTATTTCCTTGCCTAGATAGGCTGCAAACTCTTCGTGACTGCTAATGTTAATCATATAATTTGATGATTTTTTTTTTATAATAAGCCTTTTATATCTGCCGGAGAGTAGTTAATTGATTTTAAAGTTTTATCATCACCTTTGCGATAAACCAAGTAAAGACCTTCAATTTCCTTAAAATAAGCATCTACATTATCTTTCTGTTTGTAATGTGCAATAGTTTGCTCGGCTTCTTCTATCGTTTTACAAGCTTTACTCATATTTGAACGGTGAACCTCATCAAACAAGCTCTTAAATTTAGCACCTAAACCAAATTCTAAAACAGCACCAGCCAAAACATACTGCAAATCGCATAAAGCGTCAGCCACTTCAACCAAATCGTCATTATCTACGGCTTCTTGAAGCTCCTTCAACTCTTCGGCAATTAAGTCTATCCTAAGTTTACTTCTTACCTTAGATGGGATCGCAGCCTCTTCTATAATGGGGTGCTTAAAGGTTTGATGAAACTCGGCAACTTGGCTTAATGCGCTTAAATCTTCCATATATGATTTTTAAATTGCGAATTTTTAATAATTTAGGCTAAATAACAAATTTTGTTATCAACAAATTAATAAGACTGCTGGTTAAGGATATCTCTGTACTTATTAAATATCGAGGTTTTAGAAAGCATACCTATATATTTACCATAACCGTTAACTACTGGCAATACCCATACATTTTCTTGCTCCATTTTTCTTAAAGCTACTTTTAAATCAGCACTTATTACTACTGGCTTAACTTCCTCCATTAAATCAGCTAACTTCAAGCTCATCTCGTTTGGTTTCATGGTTTGCGCCAATACCGTCTCAATATAGATCACCCCTTTAAATTTACCTTCCTCTGTTGTTATGGGTACTACATTGCGTTTTGATTTTAAAATCTCTGCAATTCGGTCAACCAATAAATCATTTTCATTAAAAGCTAAATAATTACGCTCTACCAAAGGAGCCAAACGCATCATGTTTAAAACGGTTGTATCTTTGTCTTCGTGATGTGAGAGTTCTCCCTTATCAGCCAATGGTTTGGTATAAATAGAGTACTTGCTTACACTTCTATTAATCAGATAGGCAATCGCTGTTGTAATCATCAACGGAATCATCAAAACATAACCACCAGTAATTTCGGCAATAAGGAAAATACCGGTTAATGGAGCATGCATCAAAGATCCCAAAGCCGCAGCCATGCCCGCTACAATAAAGTTGGCTGTACTTACCTGTGCTAGTCCTGTAACGTTTATAGTGTAAGAAACAATAAAACCTAACAAACCGCCAATAATTAAACTTGGCGCAAAAGTGCCTCCATTACCACCGGCAGAAAGTGTAATTAAGGTTGCTACAGATTTTAACATTACCGTAGCTATAGTAAAAACAATAACTGCAGCCGGAAAATGACTATATTCAGAAAAAATGCTGTTGCTAATAACGGCAGTATAGTTTCCTTTTAACAAGTTATTGATAGTTATATACCCCTCACCATACAAAGTAGGAAAAAGAAAAATAAGCACGCCCAGCATTATACCACCGACTGCTATTTTTTGATATGGATTTTTGATCTTATAGAAGGCTCCTTTTATGCTCGAATTCACTTTACCAAAATAGATAGAGTAAAGCCCCACCAACACGGCTAACAATACATAAAACCCTAATGCATTGATCTGCCACCCTTCTGTAACCAAGAAAAACAATTGTTCTTTATAAAAAAGTTGTGCAACTACAGCCGCCGTAGCCGCCGATAGCAATAAAGGGATGAAAGCTGGAATGGTAAACTCTGGCAATAAGATTTCGATGGCAAAAATTATTCCCGCAATTGGGGTATTAAACGCCCCAGCAATGCCCGATGCTGCACCACAAGCCAACAACAAGGTTGTTTCTCTATAGTTAAGGCCTAAAAACCTTCCCAACGTAGAACCTATAGATGCACCACTTGTGGCAATAGGTGCCTCTAAACCTGTAGAACCACCAAAACCAACGGTAATTGCAGCGGTAATAATTTGAGAGTAACTGTTATGCGGTTCTACCTTACTAGAATTCTTTGAAATGGTGTAAAGCAATGGCGTTAACCCTGTTTCAAATTTACCTTTTCTAATAAATCGTCGTACGTAAAGCACCGACAGTAATATACCTATTGCAGGGAAAAGAAGATACAAGTAGTATTTATATTGCCAGGTTAAATCTGTCTGTAAAAAATGTTCAATTTTATGGGTAATTCCTTTCAGCAAAGATGCCGCTAGACCTGCTAAAATCCCAACAATAACCGCCGCAATGATTAAGAAGTTTTTGTTCGAAATTTTGCTTTGCCTATACTGATTGAGTTGATCAACAAAATTTACAAACCTGATATACATAAGCTAATGGTTAAACTTGATAATTAAGCGTCAAATTTATCGAGTAATTTTAAAAGTGTTGCGTAGTCTTTTGGGTATGGCGCTTCTACAAAAATGTCTTCTCCATCTACACCTTTAAAAGTAATTTGCTTGGCGTGAAGCGCAAAACGTTTCATAATGGGTTGTTCTTCATCATCCGTTAACCTATACCCTCTTTTTATCTTAGATAAAAAAACCGGCTTTCCACGGTACATGCTATCGCCGCAAATGGCAGCTCTTTGCGTGGCCAAATGAATACGAATTTGGTGCATACGGCCAGTAATCGGTTTACATTCTACCAAGGTATAATGCTTATAATACTTTAAAGAAGTAAAATACGTTTCGGCTCTTTTACCCTCCTGCCTATCAATAGTTACGTTTTTATTACCGTCATTTAAAATAGGCAAATCTACAAAAAGATGATCAAACTGAAACTGACCATCTACCACAGCGTGATAAACCTTGTTTACTTTGCGCTTTTCAAACTGCATCGACAAATTACGGTAAGCTTCTGGATTTTTAGCGATCACCATAGCCCCCGAAGTTTCTTTATCTAACCTATGGCAAATCTGAGCGTCGTCTGTGTACTGTCTAGCCAAACGTAAAATATTAATTTCGCCGGCCCCAGCCGCACCACGCTCATCTAACGAAGCCACAAAAGGAGGTTTGTTTACAACAATATAATCGTCGTTCTCAAAAAGTATAAGGTCTTTAAAATTTGGATACTTCAAAAGGATAATTGATTTAAAGCAACAAAAGTACCAATATATTTACGAAAACTGACGGTTTAATTAACATTTAGACGAATTTGAAGAGCAAAGGTAGTGGTTCTTAGGCTGGCCCCGTCCTGCTATTCGCCTTTACTCCCTCGCTTCCCATTGCTCAATCCATCCTCAAGCTCGGGCGGTATCGGCTTCTATCAGGTCTATTTAACAAAGTACAATTATAAAACCACCTAAAACACCTTAGCTTACCTCACCAAATCTATTTGTGATAAAGATTTATAGCAAAAAACCATATGAATATGCAATTCAAAAAACTAATCCCCAACCCCTGACCACTGATACCTCAACACTATTCCTCAGAAAGCAGCTGTTCTTTATATTCCGCCAACTTATCTACTTCTTCTTGCGCCAACACCGGATATTCCAATTTCAGGCCCTTCAAAGTTTCGGCAATAATTTGACTTACCGCCAACCTCGTGTACCACTTTTTGTCTGCCGGAATTACATACCAAGGCGCATAATCAGTAGAAGTTTCGTTCAGCGCATCTTCATAAGCCTCCATGTATTTATCCCACAGGGCTCTTTCTTTAATGTCGCCCGACGAAAATTTCCAATTCTTCGCAGGATCTGCTATCCTTTCCAAAAAACGTTGTTTCTGCTCTTCTTTAGAAACATTCAAAAAGAATTTCAGTATGGTAACGCCATTATCTGTTAAGTGCTTTTCAAAATTACGGATACTTTCATACCGCAATTTCCAAAAATCCCCATCAATTTGATCTACCGAAGGATATTTCGGTAAATTCTCGTTCATGATATACGCTGGATGCACTTTGCAAACCAGTACATTTTCGTAATGAGAACGATTATGGATACCTATCCTGCCTTTTTCTGGCAAAGCTTTGTAATGCCTCCATAAAAAATCATGGTCATACTCTTCTGCATTCGGTGCTTTAAAACTATAAACTTGGCAACCCTGGGGGTTTAAACCAGACATCACATGCGCTATTGTACCATCCTTACCGGCAGCATCCATTGCCTGAAAAAGAACTAAAACTGCATGGCTATTCGACGCATATAAAACTTCTTGGTACTTTATTAATTCTTCCTTAACAGCAGCCAACTCCTGTTTACCCGTTTCCTTATCTAAGTGTCCGTTGTAATCAGTATCAAAATCTTTAATTTTTATTTTTTTGTTGGCCCCAACCAAGTATTTATCAGTATTAGTTTTCATAGTAGTTTATTAATTATTTATGAGTTTAGGTAAATTAGCTGTAGGCAATTTCATTTTCTATTTAATTGGTAATGAACGGCACAACTTAAATTTAAAATGCTAAAATTACGTTTTACGCACTTATGGCTAAAATTTTAAAGATAGAACTAAATTTAAGTAAATTAAATACGTTAATTTGTATTGTTTGTTTTAACACTATTTAACAGATAATTTTTCACGTTTTTTACATCTTTATAGCATGTTTAAAGAAATTAAAAATAGATATCTTAGATACCTTATCATCTTTATATATTTCATTATTTTATTCTTTTGTGCGCTGCAAGTCAACTTCTTATGGTTATTTGGCTATTCTCCTTCTTATACCGATATCAAAAGCCCCTCGCAAAGAGTTGGCTCAGAATTGTATACTGCAGACGGAAAATTGATTGGGCGTTACTTTAAAGAGAACCGCACTCCCGTAGAATTTAAAGATATTTCTAAAAACGTAGTAAATGCGCTAATAGCTACCGAAGATATTCGTTTCTATAAGCACTCTGGCATAGACATTCAAGCGCTAGGAAGAGCCGTAGTAGGCTTAGGCAAAGAAGGCGGTGCAAGTACCATTACTCAACAATTAGCAAAAAACCTTTACAGAACCCGCTACAACAAATCATCTGGACTGGCCAAACGTATCCCTTTGGTGCGAACCATTGTACCTAAATTAAAAGAATGGATGACGGCAATTAAGCTAGAGTCTAATTACAGTAAAGACGATATCTTAACTATGTACCTTAACACAGTTTCGTTCGGCAATAATACTTACGGTATTAAAACAGCGGCCCGCATTTATTTCAACAAACAGGCAAATCAGCTAAGTGTACCTCAATCTGCATTATTGGTAGGGATGCTAAAAGCCACCACTTCTTACAACCCTATTAAAAATCCAGAGAAATCTTTAGTAAGAAGAAACGTAGTTATTTCTCAAATGAATAAATATGGTTATATCTCTAAAGAAGAATTGGCAACATACAAAAATGCGTCTATTGGCATTGAGGTAGGCAATGAAGATGAAACCAGCGAAGGCGACTCGTACCTTAGAGCAGCAGTTGACAAATACCTGGAGAAATGGTGTGAGGAAAACGGCTATGACCTTTATGAAGATGGCTTAAAAATCTACACTACCATCGATTCTAAACTACAGGGATATGCAGAAGATGCTGTCAAAGATCAGATGCGCATTTTACAACGCAGGTTTTACAGTGTTTGGGGCAACGAAGATCCATGGGAAGATAGCGAACGCAAAAAGGTAGATTATCCCGATAGAGCAAAAAAGTCACTGCCCATCTACTCATTACTGCAAAAGAGGTTCCCTAACCAGCCAGATTCTGTTGATGCTTACTTCAACAAGAAAAAGAAAATGAGGATATTTACGTATAAAGGAGATAGAGATACCTTGTTTTCTACGATGGATTCGATCCGTTACTACGGTAAAATTTTAAATACCGGCATGATGACCTTGGAGCCAAAAAGCGGAAAAATTAAAGTTTGGGTAGGCGGTATAGATCATAAATATTTTAAATACGACCACGTAAACCAATCTAAACGCCAAGCAGGCTCTACTTTTAAACCTTTTGCCTATTTAGCGGCATTAGAAAGCGGCATGAGCCCATGCGATAAATTTACCGACAAACCAGTTCGTATTTCGTACCAAGATAAAGGCGAAACTAAAGTTTGGGAGCCTAAAAATGCAGATTGGAGCTATAGCTACCAAGACATGTCTTTACGTTGGGCAATGGGCCGCTCGGTAAATACCGTTACTGCACAAGTAACTGAAAAAGTAGGTTGGGACAACGTGGTTAAATGGGCACATGCATGCGGTATAGATAGTCATTTAGAGTCTGTTCCTTCGGTTAGCTTAGGCTCTAACGATGTTACCGTATACGAAATGGTTAAAGCTTATGGCACTTTCTTAAACGAAGGCAACAAAGTTGATCCCATATTGGTAGAAAAAATTACAGATAGAAACGATAATTTGATTGAAGACTTTAAACCTAAATTTAAGCGTGCATTAAGCGAAGAAATAGCTTGGCTAATGCTTTACATGTTTAGGGGTAGTATAGAAGAACCAAGAGGTACTTCGCAAGCCTTATGGGAATGGAATACCTTATTTAAAAAGAACAATCAAATTGGAGGTAAAACCGGCACCTCTTCAGATTACGTAGATGCCTGGTACATGGGTATCACCAAAGATTTGGTTACAGGCGTTTGGGTAGGTTGTGATGAAAGAACGGCACATTTTAAAAACGGCGAGCAAGGCGAAGGCTCAAGAACGGCACTACCTATTTTCGCTAAATTTATGGAAAAGGTTTACCTAGACCCCTTGAGCGGCTATACTTACGGACCTTTCCCTAAAGCAAAAGTAGAAATTACACGCACTTACAATTGCCCAACCCCAAGGCCGCCAGTAGATACTGTGGCAACCGACTCGGTATTGATAGATTCGTTAGATTTAGAAATGATTGCACCAGACCCGCAAGAATTAATAAGAACTGAACCTGCTGCTACAACAAAAGTGGAAGAGAAAAAAACAAGTACAGAAAGCCAGCCTAAACAAGAAGCCGCCACTACTCCACTTACCAGAAAGGAAGAGCGAGAACTGAAACGCAAACAGAAAAAAGAGCAAAAGGAAAAAGAAAAAAACGAGAACAACAATTAGTTACTTCATTAAAAAGTGCTCTCATTATGCCATAGCCTTAAAATTATTCGTATATGAACAATTTTCTAAAAAAAGCCACTTTAATTTTATCAATTGCACTATTATGCGTTACCGCATTAAAAGCGCAGTATTTCGGACAAAACAAGGTTCGATATAAAAACGAAAAATTTAAAGTGATGGAAACCCCACATTTTGACATTTATTACTATCTAAAAAATGACAAAGTAGTTAAAAAGTTTGCCCAAGATGCAGAAACCTGGTACAAAATGCACCAAGAAATTTTTAGAGATACCTTCTTTAAGAAAAATCCTATTATTTTGTACAATAACCACCCAGATTTCCAACAAACAACAGCTTTACAAGGCGAAATTGGTGTAGGAACTGGTGGTGTTACCGAAGCTTTTAAAAATAGGGTTATTATGCCGGTAATGGAATTAGGGAGCCAAACCAGACATGTTTTAGGTCACGAGTTGGTGCACGCTTTCCAATACCATCTTTTATTAGAGAAAGATTCTATCCCATTAGAAAACATTGGGCAAACACCATTATGGATGATTGAAGGTATGGCCGAATACCTTTCTGTAGGCAAAAAAGACGCCTTTACTTCCATGTGGATGCGTGATGCTTTACTAAACCGAGATATTCCTTCGCTAAAAGATCTAACCAACTCTAACAAATACTTCCCCTACCGCTATGGACAAGCGTTTTGGACTTTTGTAGGCTCACTTTATGGCGATACCACCATTGTGCCTTTGTTTAAAGCTACTGCTAAATTTGGTTACGAAAACGGTATCCGATACACTTTTGGTTACGATGATAAAACTCTATCTGGCTTGTGGAAAAATGCAATTGAACAGCACTACAGACCTATGTTAAGAGCTGATAGTTCGCAAATCAAAATCTCTGGCACTAAAATTATCGACAATAAAAACGCAGGTAACATGAACGTGGCTCCAGCCATAAGTCCCGACGGCAAGTATTTATCATTCCTATCAGAAAAAGATTTATTTGGTATCGACCTATTTTTGGCGGATGCTAAAACCGGAAAAATAATTAGAAAATTAAGCAGTCAAGTATCCAGTAGCCATATCGATGATTTTAACTTCTTAGAATCAGCAGGTGCTTGGTCGCCAGATAGCAAAAAATTTGCCTTTAGCATTTTTAGCAAAGGCCGAAATAAATTACTGGTGATAGATATTACTAACGGAAAAACTTTGTTAAACGTTAGTATGGATAAAGTAGAGCAATTTGGCAACCTTACTTGGTCTCCAAATGGTAAAGACATCGCTTTTTCAGGCATGGTAGAAGGTCAAAGTGATATTTTTTCTTACAATTTTGACACGCAACAGGTTACACAACTTACCGATGATGAATATTCTGATTATGCACCAAGCTATTCTCCAGATGGCAAAAAAATTGTTTTTTCTTCTGACAGAGCCGCCGTACAATCGGGAAATTTAGCAGCGGTTAACCCTATTAACCTAACTATTTATGATATTGAAACTAAAAGTCTAAGCAACGTACCTGTATTTGCTGGGGCAAACAACCTTAACGCCCAGTTTTCTGGAGACAGTAAGCGTATCTTTTTTTTATCAAACAGAGATGGTTTCAGAAACCTTTACGAGTATAACTTAGAAAACAAAAACCTAAAACAACTTACAGATTATTTTACGGGTATTAGCGGTATTACCGAGTTTTCTCCGGCAATTACGGTATCCAGAAATGATGACATTATTTACAGTTATTATCGTTATCAACGTTATACGCTTTACAATTCTTCTTATAGTAATTTCAAAGCTAAAGATGTAAACGCAAATGATGTCAACTTTGATGCTGCCATCCTTCCTCCAAAAGAAAACATTGGTGTTAATGTGGTTAATTCTAATCTAGGAAACTTCAACAGATTTGAACGTACCCATTTAGACTCATTGAGAAATATTCCTTATCGCCCTAAATTCCGCCTAGATTATTTGGCTAACAGCGGTGGTGTTGGTGTAAGCACCAGTCGTTTCGGAACGGGCATGCAGGGTGGTGTAATGGGTATGTTTAGCGATATTGTTGGTCAGAACCAAATTGTAGCCAATTTAGCAATTAACGGAGAAATCCAAGATTTTGGTGGAATGGCTGCTTATATTAACCAGGCCAGTCGCATCAACTGGGGTGGTGCAGTTTCTCATATACCCTATATCACGGGATTTTTAAGTAGAGATATTATTGATCAGGACGGTACAGAATACCTTGTAGACAGAACCAATATCTTAAGGACATTTGAAGATCAAGTACAGCTTTTCGCAGCCTATCCATTTAACAAAGCGCACCGTTTCGAATTGGGTGGTGCGGTTTCGAGATACAGCTATAGCGTAACCCGGTTCAACAACTACTATCAACTCGATGCTAATGGGAATATACTTGGCTATTCTGGATCGGATAGAGAAAAAGTAAACACCGATGAAATTGAAAATTCGTTAGGCACTCGTTTACAATCATTCAATATCTTCCAAACCAATGCCTATTTTGTTGGCGATAACTCTATTTTTGGCGTAACCGCACCACTAGATGGTTTTAGATATAGAGTTGGGGCCGAAAGATATTATGGCGACTATAACTTTACAGCCGTAGCCGTAGATTTGAGGAAATATTTCAGGATAAAACCGGTAACCATTGCCGTACGCTCTTACAACTACATGCGATTGGGAAGAGACGGAGAAAACCTATACCCTCTTTTTGCAGGCTACAATTATTTGATTAGAGGTTATGAACCTAACTCCTTCTACAACAACCAAACTGCAAACACGGGTGCTTTTGATATTAACCAACTATCGGGAAGTAAACTGGCGGTATTTAACTTCGAACTAAGATTGCCTTTTACTGGGCCAAAAAAATTAGCTCAAATACCTTCCAACTTTCTATTTACCGATCTGAATTTATTCTTTGATGCAGGAGTGGCTTGGACAGAAGATACTGAAGTTAAATTTAAAAGTAGTCCATCTACCGATAGAGTGGGAACTTATCCTAACGGACAACAATATTTAATAGAACGTGTACCGGCTTTAAGTGCAGGTATATCTGTTAGGGTAAATTTATTTGGAGCTATGATCTTAGAACCTTATTATGCATTCCCTTTCACCCGTAAAGATGTAAATGGTGGTGTATTTGGATTAACCTTTGCTCCGGGATGGTAGCTGAAAAGTTAAAAGTATAAAATTAACGAAAGAGGCTGTCTCAAAAGTCGCTCGTCATCTCGAACGTTAGAGAGAGATCTGCTTCAGAAGTGCTTCTGAAAGAGATTTATCCTCCCTTGATCGTCGAAATGACGGCATTATTTTACTTTTGAGACAGCCTCTTTTATTTTATATAATTATCTATATAGCTGCAAATGGTAATAACGACTGATTGTTGATTTGATGGATATGCATATTTTCAAAATCTAACCCAATAGTTAAATCAATCCAATCTGGATTACAAGCCCTAACCAATCTTTCTTTTTGTGCTCTTGTAAACCTACTTACCGTTTTAAACCTGCTCAAAGCCTGCGCTTCTGTTTTAAATTCTTCAAAATAAACCAAACGGGTTAACTGCTGTGCACTGTCAAAAAATAGATTTGGCATTTTCTTATAGAAATCTAAAGTCTTCATTAAATCGGCACTCATGCCAACATGTAAAGCAGTGCGGTTTCTGTCGGTTACGATATAAACTATTTTCTTCATGGCTACAACATTTAAAAGTTAAAAACTAATTATATTAGATATTATTTGGCAGTACAAATTATAATTACTAATTTTATTGGCACAATAATACTAACAATTTTAGTAAAAACAAATTTATTTTAAATTATTTTGTATGTCTAACATTTCAGCCAACCTTAAATACTTAAGAAAGAAAAAAGGATTAACACAGCAACAATTTGCTGATAACATGGAAATTAAGCGATCTTTAATTGGCGCTTACGAAGAAGACAGAGCAGAGCCCAAATACGATTTACTAAAAAAAATAGCAGAATACTTTGAATTAACGATTGACGAATTTATCAACGAAAAAATAAATGACACATGGAAACCTAAACCTAAAAGCCAGGGATCTAATTTAAGAGTGTTAAGTATATCTGTTGATAAAGACGATAATGAAAATATAGAACTGGTTCCTGTTAAAGCTAGTGCAGGTTATTTAAACGGTTTCTCTGATCCACAATACATTCAAGATCTACCAAAATTCCAGCTACCTATCCCCTCTTTAAAGCAAGGTACGTATAGGGCTTTCGAGATCAAAGGAGATTCCATGTTACCTATTCAATCCGGCAGTATTATTATAGGCGAATACCTAGATAACTGGAACGATGTTAAAGTTGGCGACACCTATGTAATTATTAGCAAGAATGAAGGCGTAGTTTACAAGCGTGCTGGCAATAAGTTCAAAGAAGACAAAGAATTGAAATTGATTTCGGACAATAAAATTTACGACCCATACTCGGTACCTGCAGATGATATTTTGGAAATTTGGAAAGCGAAAGCATATCTTTCTACCGCTTTACCAGAGCCAACACCAGAGCCAACCATAGAAACCTTATCTACCATGATGGCGCAAATGCAAAAATCAATTTCTCAGCTCAATAAGAATTAATTTTTGGCCACAGACTTTCAGCCACAGATACACAGATTTAAAATGATAACTTATTACCTCAATTAAATAACGTGAGTTACGGGCGTTTGTATTTGTTTACCAGCAGCTTATACTTTTAATTATTAGGAATGTCATTTCGAGCGTAGTCGAGAAATCTTTGGGTCATTTATCAGAAATTATCCCTCTAAAGATTTAGCTTTGCTTTCTTTCAGTTCTCCACTCGCTTCGCTGCGGTCGAAATGACGAATCAAGATCAAAAACTCACGTTAAATATTATTTGCGTATCTGTGGCTACTTAAAACTATTAACATTTTTTAACAGAGTTGATTTTAAACCTCTTACCAATTTTTTCATCTCAATAATAAATAACAATGAAACTTTAAATTGATTGAGATGAAAAAATCATGGTTTACTAATTTTAAACACAAATAAAAACCATGTTGAACTCATCACCATTAAAAAACAAAATGTTAACAAGATGAGAAAATTATTATTTACAGTAGCTTTTGCAGTACTAGGTTTTACCGCAAGCTATGCACAAAAAGCGGAAAGAGCGCCACGAGCAGAGAGAACCGAAAGAGTAAAATTATCGGCAGAAGAAAGAGCAGAAAAAGCTGCGACTGCACTACAAACAAAGTTAAGCTTGACCGCAGACCAAAAGGCGAAAATTAAACAAATTGAGCTAGACAGAATTAAGGAACATGATGGTTTACGTCAAAAAGACGAAGCTAAAATGAAGGCTAAATTGGAAGAAAGAAAAGCGGCAATGAAAGCTCATCAAGATAAAATTGACGCTGTTTTAACAGCAGAGCAAAAAACAAAACTGGCTGCTTCGAGAGAAGAAATGAAAGCCAAAATGAGAGAGCGTACCAAAGAGAGAATGAAAGATGGAAAGGGAAGACCTCACAAAACTCCGAAAACCGAAGAAGGTAAATAACCAACACACATTTAAGTAAAGTCATTTCAACTGAAGCCCAGCTGAAGGGAGAAAGCTATAAACAGCTTAAAACTACTGAATTCCTCCTAAAGTTTTACGAAATGACTTAACTTTTAAAAGAAAAGACTTACGAAGTTTTAAAAACTTCGTAAGTCTAATTATAACAAACGGCTGAACAAAAAAGCAAAGCTAGTTGCAATAAACTATTTCAAGTACCCACCCTTTTCCAAAACCTCTTTCCAAACCTGATAGCCAGCAGGAATTAAATGCAAACCATCTTTGGTAAGCTCGGCCCTAAGTTTTTTATCTCCATCCAAAAAGTGGGGATATAGATCGATTACGCTTACTTTCTTAGCTGTAAGCTTCCTAATTTCATTGTTTAAGTAAAGAATATGTTCGTCTTTACCATAATGATTTTTGAATTTCTCAAAAGAGGCATTTACCGGCAACAAAGTGTAGAAATAGATTTGGGTTTTCTTCGAACCTTTTCGAATTCGCTCAATAATTTGTTTGTAATTTCTCAAGATCAAGCTATCAGGGATATTCCTAGAAATATCATTAATACCAATTAATACGAAAACTTTTGCTGGCTTTCTATCTATCACTTCCTGCAAACGCTCTAACACACCAAAAGTAATATCTCCCGAAATACCTCGGTTTTTAGCCTGTGGCAGGTTTAATAATTTACTCCAATCTGTACCAGCAGTAATACTATTGCCCAAAAAAATATAATCTTTTTTAACAACTGGCTCTGCAATAAACTTAGCTACCAACTCTTTATATTTCTTCGGTCTATAAGTGCTGTCGTAGGTTACTGTTTGTGCACCTGCTTTCACAAAGCAAGCAAGCATAAATATTAATAATAGTCTGTTTATTTTTGTTTTCATATTTTTAGTGAGAAAGTGGTGTTAAATTACTCAAATTCTTCTTCTCTCTGTTCCATGTAAATGAGGTGAAAAAGATAGCCAACAAGCAAGAAATCACAATTACAATAAAACTTGCATCCCAACCTTGCTTATCTACCAATCTGCCTAATGCGGCATTAGCTAAAAGATCACCAATAAAATACCCAAACAACCCAGTTAAGCCAGCAGCAGTTCCGGCGGCCTTTTTAGGCACCAAATCTATCGCTTGCACACCAATTAGCATTACGGGGCCATAAATAAAAAACCCTATTGCCCAAAGCGCAATACTTTGCACAAAGGCATTTCCTCCCGGATTTTTCCAATACAACAGCACCGAAATCAAAGTCATAGCCATGTAGATAATAGTTACCGGGGCTCTACGGCCTTTAAAGAATTTATCGCTCATTAAACCACAAAGCAATGTACCCGGTATGGCTGCCAATTCGTAGCCACCAGATGCAAATGCGGCCTGAGTTTTATCGAAACCGCTTACCTCTTGTAAAAAAGTAGGTGCCCAATTAATGATCCCGTTTCTTACTAGATATACGAATGCGTTAGCTATAGCGATATACCACAACAAGCGGTTATTCAACACATATTTCAGGAAAATTTCCTTCGCAGAAAACTCTTGTTCTTGTGTTTTAGCATCATAGCTTTTAGGATAGTCGTTATTATAAACTTCAATAGGCGGCAAGCCTACCGATTGCGGCGTATCTCTGATTAACACAAATGCAACTATGGCAAACAATATGGATACCAAACCTGGAAAATACAACATACCTTGGTAGCCTGCAAACAACTCAAAACCTAAAACGGTTAATGGCCCTACTAGAAAGCCACCAATATTATGTGCTAAATTCCAAATAGACATTGCTCTACCTCTTTCTCTAACCGAAAACCAGTGAGCTACTACCCTGCCACACGGTGGCCAACCCATCCCCTGAAACCATCCGTTTATAAATAATAAGACAAACATTACCGCGATAGACGATGTTGCAAACGGAACAAATCCCATAAAAATCATGGTAAACGCAGACAATACCAAACCTATGGAAAGAAAATATCTTGCATTGCTCCTATCAGAAATATTGCCCATTAAAAACTTGCTAAAACCGTAGGCTATAGAAAGTGCTGATGCGGCCAAACCTAATTCGCCTTTACTAAATCCCAATTTTTGCAACTCGGGAACGGCGAAAGAAAAGTTTTTACGTACAAAATAGTAGGCCGCGTAACCTACAAAAATGCCTATAAAAACTTTGATCCTTTCTTTACTATAGATAGATTTTACGGTGCTTTCGGGTAATAAAGGTTTGTGTGGCGCTGGTTTTGGAAATAGATTAAATCCCATATTGGTTGGTTAGTTGTATTTTTTGGTTAATTGATTAGCTGTTTATTTGGTTAATCGATGTGTTACGAACTTTAATTAACCGAGCCGCTCTCTTTTTTAGGGTATCCCTCAAAAGGAGAGAACTTATAGCAAAGCAAGCACTAGGCGGCTACTGGTTAGTTGATATCTCCAGCTCCTAAAGTGGCGCTGAAGGATTAGTTGTTAATTATTATTTTTGGACTGATGGTGAAGGACCAAACCGAAACTTACAAAAGGTTGGTATAATCGGTAATGATGCCATCTACACCCAAAGCTTTTAGCGATGCGATTTCTTTAGCTGTATTTACAGTCCAAGGGATTACTTTAACGCCATCTGCATGAGCCTTTTTAATAAAAGCAGCATCTACCATTTTATAAGCAGGACTTAAAATAAATGGCCTATAACCCAAATCAGCCATGTTTTCTTCATAAGTTTTTTTATTACTTACTAAAAAAGACGTTTTCATATTTGGATATTCTTTGTTGATGATTTGAATGGTTCGCTTATCAAACGATTGGATAACCACATATTGCTCAATTTTCTTGGCTTTAATTACATCCATGAGCAACTTAACAAAAACAGCTGGCGTAGGGTTGGTTACTCCATCGCCTTTGGCACTACATTTAGTTTCGATGTTATAAAAGAATTGTTTTTTGCCTTTTGTTTTAATTTCGTTTTGTACAGTATCAATTAAATCTGCCAATAGCGGAATGTAGGTCTTAATTTTTTTCTGCTGAGGAAAATCTTTGTTCGGCTTTGTACCAATATCAAAAGTTTTCAGCTGCTCATAGTCCATTTTGAACACATTGTATTTTTTGGCATCCGAAACGGGAATTTCTTCGCCAGTTGGCGTAAGCATAAAACCCGGACTAAGGTAATCATCGTGAGTAACCACCACTTTACCATCTCTTGTAATATGCGTATCCATCTCCAAAGTGGTTACTGCTGGATAAGACATGGCGTCTTTCATTGCCAAAATAGTATTTTCGGGCACCAAGCCCCTACCGCCACGATGGGCTTCGGCGCTAAAACTTGGAAAATCGGATTGGTTTACCTTCGCTGTTTTGTTTACAGAACAAGCGGCAACTGCCAACGCAAAAACCCCTAACGGATAAACAAATTTGTTCATTATTGGTGATTATTGTTAATGGTTAAAAATAAACAATTAGCCACAGCTGCACAGATTATTGTAAAATTTTATCTGTACAACTGTGGCAAAAAAGTGCTAAGAGAGTTTTTTCTCTACTATAAATTGCTCGCCAAAACGATCGGTGGCTACCACTTTAACCACCTTAACTGATGAACTACAACGTGCCATGAACAAATGTTCGGTACGGGTAGGTTCGGCGAAGGCACGAGGTTGAGGTAGCTTATCTCCTTTGTACAAACGCACCGCTTCAGGATCAAACCCTTTCATCATTTCCATCTCCGTTAACTTACCATCTAAAAAGCATTCTACCTTCCATTCCGGATCATAGTTCCAAACGTTGGCAATGATACGGTTATTTCCTGTCATAGGCTCGATATCCAAGCTCACCTGATGTTTCCTGTCTAAGCCCGTGCCTTTATAGTACCATTTCAATTGCTTTCCGGTTACCTCGTAAACGCCGTAACCACGTGGCGCTCCATCGCTACAAATTGGGCCAGTCCACCAAGCGCCACAAACTGCGCCATGGTTATGTTCAAACACGCCTTCTTTAATTACATTCACATTATAATGCGTATGCCCAGACATTACGTGAACATTAGAAAATCCTTTTAAAACACTATAGAACGCAGCATTATTTTTAACGCTATTATGGATTGGTATGTGTACATTAATGATGATTAACTGATCTTTTGGCACGTGCTGCAAATCTTTTTCTAACCAAGCTAGCTGTTCTTCGGTAATATATCCATCGTATTTCCTGTCTTCTCCCAAATACCTCACATCATCTAAAACTACATAATGCGCTTTACCTCTGTTAAAAGAATAATAAGTTGGCCCGTAATACTTTTTAAAAGTCCGGTCTGATGTTTCATCTCCTCCTTGGCGATAATCCATATCGTGGTTACCCAAACATTGGAAAAACGGAATTCCCATAAGCTCTACCGCCTTATTGTAATCATCAAATAATGGAAGAGCATCCCAAACTAAATCGCCCACTCCAATACCGTGCACCAAAGCTTTCGAACCCAAATCTTTTAATAAACGTTTTACATCCGGCACCGATGTTTCCATCATTTGCGCTACATCTTTTTTGTTTTTTACCTGCGGGTCTGCCCAAATAATAAAGTGGTGATGATCATCATCTCTCTTTAATTTTTTCAAGGTAAAATCAATTTCATTACGGGCGCCCAAACTTTCGTACTGCCTATTAACACTACCAACATCGGTTTTAAAATCATAGCCAGATGGTGTACTAAGAAATAAGAACTCTGATTTGTCATTCAGCGTAATTGAATAACGACCATTGGCATCTGTTTTTACCACCGCAAAGCCATCAGATAGCACTGCATTGGCAATGGCATTTTTACCATCGGTTACTTTACCAGTAATTGTGCCGCTGTGTGTAAGTTGGTTGAAGGCATTAGATTTTAGGCTTACCACCATTCCGGTAGCTAATAATCCAAATCGTTCTAAAAATATTCTACGGTTCATTTTTGTGTTTAGTATGATTTTTTGTGGATGTTTAATAAAAAAGCAAGAGGTTCACATCCTAACCTCTTGCTTTAAATATGATATTAGAACTTAATCGAAGCCGTTGCTCCCGCTTGCGAAACATTTAAAATATGTATCGAGTTACCTAAATTAGCCGGAATACTGATTTGATTTAAACCCGTAGTTACTGTTTGCTCTACCGAAGCCAACTTTACACCTGTGGAATTATAAATACCGAAATGGGCTTTACCCCCAACCGTGGCTTTGTAATTGACGGTAACGGCAGATTTATTAGCAGCCACAGCTACCGTTAAATTATCGCTACCCAAGCCAACTTTTGCCGTAGTGATTGCTGAATAAGCAAAATCGCCATTAAAATCTATTTGCTTTAAGCGATAGTAGTTTGTACCTGCTACTGGTTTTGTATCTGTATAACTGTATTTGCTAACTACATCAGAATTTCCGTTACCTTTCACTTCCGCAATTTTCTCGAAATCAACTCCGTTTACAGACCGCGTTACCTCAAAATGAGAATTGTCTTGCTCTGAGGCGGTAGACCAAGCTAGGTTAACAGCACCTTGTTTATTTGCTTTAGCTGTGAACGAAGTTAAGGAAACAGGAAGGGCGCTACCTGACCCAAAGACTGTTAAAGCATAAAGGGAACTTGTTGCTTTACCTATAGCAAAAGAACCACCAACGGTAGTTGCTCCATAACCATATAAACGAAATGTAACAAGCGTACCGCTGCTTAAATTCTGTAGTGCCGAAATACCCAACAAACTGATTACGCCTTGATCTAAACCTGCGGTATTTGCAGTTGGATCAAAATCTGTCTTCAAAGAACCATCAATATAATTGAACCCTCCAGAATTGATTGCATATTTCCAGAAGTAGTTCTTATTACCAGCTCCACTCCTTCTTAAAATTGCAGAAATACCTGTTAAATTTAATTCATTAGTAGATGTAATAGCGCCAACAGTAAATGAAAATTCAAAATACTGGTTATTCGCTACCGCTCCAGTTGTATCCGAAGCATAAGAAGGATTAGACACAGTGTAAATAGTATTAGCAGCCGAAAAGCCATATTGCAAACCAGACGAACCAAAACCACTGCCCCTCTTCAAGTCTCCAGGGGTAATTAAACTCGAAGCATCAGTACTTCCCTCCACACTAACGGCAGTAGCCCCTGATGCCGACATTTTAGCATATAAATCTGAATAATAAACTTTAGTTTGCGCTTTTAATGATAACAATAAGGCTACCAAAGAAAAAGTAAGTAAAAGTTTTTTCATGAATGTAATTTTTAAAGATTTGAATGTTTTTAGTTTTGATAAACGATAAAATCGTCAATGTTCAATCTTCCATCTCTAACTCCCGATTCTTTTTTCGCAGCTTCGATGCTCATTTTATTAATTCTAAAGCGCACAGGCTCTTTAATATCTAAAGTAAACTCGGCTGTTTTTTGCTTGCTGCTGGCATCACTAATGTCTTTCCCTGCTTGCTTCCAAGTTTGTCCTTTGTCTGTTGAATATTCTAATTTGATGATGCTAGGGCTATCTTTATAATAGACACCATAAACGAAAGTTACTTTTGAAGCACCATTTGGCAAATCGAAGTTCATCTGTAAATAACCAGAGTTTTCTTTGTTCTGGTGCATGCGTACTGCCTGCTTTCCATTAAAACGATCTCTACTGTTAATGGCTCCTAAAATGGCTTGGTCGAATGTCCAGTTACCGGTTTTTAACTGTAAATTTCCTTTTTTATACTTTGCCTTGGCAGAGGTATCTGGCATTTCAAAGTCTTCCGGAAATTTATCGTAAGCGCTGCCTTTTTGAGCAAAAGCGTTTATGGCAAATAATGAAAATGTGATTAGTAAAAGTTTTTTCATGATTTAATTACACTAGACTTAGGTATTAACAAAAGTGGCTGGATTAACAAACCAGCCACTTTTGTATTTTGATTTTTAGTTTAATCTTCAAGCACGGTTAAGCCATCACCCATTTCTATAACATCTAATGTGGCACTTGCCGACATAGAGATATTTAATAGCGAACGACCTTTAGTCCATCTTCCAGTGTTAACGTTATAAATTCCGCCTAACCTTATAAAAGATGAGCTTGTTTGAAATCCTAATTTGTTAGTGTTACTTCCTGCTCCATAAAAATGTTGTGAACTTCTAGTAGACGGATTAATAGTACTATAAAAATCAGTATTCGTAATACGATAACCTCGTTCAGGTGGACCTGCAGTATAAAACTGACCATTACCTCCGTACATAACTACATCTAATGGTACAGTAGTTGCACTCACTGTAGTCCCATCAAAAACAGCAATACCAGCAATATTACCACTGTTTGCTAATAAATTTGTGGTGGGCGATCCAAAATCAGCGCCGTTATCAACAGCATAATTAGCAACTGAAATCCAGTTGGCGGAAGCTATGTCGGTAGAATTATATCCCCAAATTCTTTTACTTAGGCCACCTACATAAAACAATTCACCTTTTCTAACACTGCCAGACGTTAAGTTAAACTTGTAAGTTCTTAAACCGCCCGTTGCCCAACCTTGAACAGGGAATCCCGTTGGTGTATTGGCACCAGCATTGTTTGTTGTTACCAGCGAAAAAGGTGTAACAGAGAAATCAACATCTCTGGTTGCCATTAACTGGATATATTCATATTGTCCGTAATTACTAGCCGAAGGATTATTTACCGCATCACTACCGCCTGGATCTGGTAAATAACCCACGATAATTACTGGCGATGGCTTAACCAATGGCAGTTCAAATGAATCATCGGCAGTTCTCATCCACAATTGTGGCTGACTTTGACCGTTGTAATAAACCATACCGGTGAAATTAGCACTCGGCGGCAATTGATTTGCTGCAAATAACGCATTAGGCTCGGTATGCAAAATAGCCCTACCAAAACCATCGTTAATTAATTTATCACCGCTAAATGTGTCGCCATCTACCGGTTCTGGCTCTACTACAGCATTACTTATGGTCACCAAGGTGTTTTCATAGGTTTTAGGAGAGGCTAGCAATGCGCCCACATTCACCACAGGTATTTTCACTGTCTTTCCAGAAGCTACCTTATTTATTGCCGACGTATTTAAGCCTGTAATCTGTAAAATACCATCAACCCTTCTTAAAATACCACCTTCTACTTTAACATGTAAAGAATCGCCAAACGAATAGCTGGCAGCTTCGGAACCGATGTTAATGGCGATACCTCTAACAGAGTCGATACCGTTACCCACCATTCTTGAATTTTGTATTACAAGCATCCCGGCAGGAGAATTGTTAGCAGAGAAATCACTAACTACAACGCCTTTTATGGAACTTGCGCCACCCATTACATCTGCTGAAAGGTTTAAATCTGTTTCTTTATAAACCTTTTTTAAGTCAAAATTAGAAATGAATGGACTAGGGCGGCTTAGTACGTAATCTGAATCACGTTTACAACCTATGGCAACAACTGCCACAAAAGCAATTAAACTTATATTTTTAAATATCTTTTTCATTGTCTGTCAGTTAATTTACGGTTTTTGCCACCAAACCAATGTATTGATATCGTCTGAGCCTTGAACTGCTACCGCATTTTTATAATTAGTTGGGTTAGTAGATTGTGTTATTAATGGATAGTTTAACCTAGCTGGCATTTTACCTCCATTGGCTAAACCCGCTCCCTTTGGAAGTATTGGATAAGATGTTCTCCGATACTCAAACCATTGTTGAAAATCAACTAAAAATAAAGCATAATATTTCTGTTGATGAATCAATAACATTTTGCTTAGAGTACCCGGCGTAAGGTTTTCTAACGGTAAGTTATCATCCCAAACGATATCAGCAGCGGTAGCATAACTTAACACTGCTGGATCATTTGCACCTCCAGCCATTAAGCTTGGTATCCAGTAATTTATTGCGTCTGCAATTCCTTTATAATAATACGTTCTGGCCGAACCGCTAATCCAACCCTTAGCCGCAGCCTCTGCCAAAATAAAATCCACTTCAGCACAATTCATCATGATACCTGTATTAGGATCTATTTGCAAAGTGAGCGGGTTGTTAGTCTCTCCTTGTGAATAAAATCTAGACTGCACTTCTACAGAGGTACCAGGTGCATAACCACTCGGTATACCAACGTAACCACTTAATCCTGGCCTAATACCAAATCGGTTAACATTATTTGCTCCGTATGCTGCTTGAATACGAGGATCGTTCCAAACAACCAAGTTATCTATAAAGAAGGAAGCAATACCCGGCCCTCTAAAATCTACTGGCCTTACACTCACCATTAGTGGTGATGAAAAAGCAGCCGTAGTACTATTGGTACCATTCCATAAAATTCTAGCCGTATGACTATTATTTTCCATAATGGGATAATTGCCGGGATTGGTATCTACTATTTCCTTTATTTTTGCAATCACATCGTTAGCTACCTCTGCTTTGCCCGAAACTCTCAAAAGCAATCTTAAATAAAGCGAATTACCAAAACGGCGCCATTTAGCAATGTCTCCTCTGTATACTGGGTCACTGGTAGCTACAATTTCGGCATTTTCTTTCAGCAGTTCGTTTGCCTGCTCTAATTTCTCAAACAAGTCTAAGTAAATATCCTTTTGCTTGTCAAATACAGGTTGATAGTTTCCATACCTACCCTCATTTGCTTCTGTATAAGGAACATCGCCATAGGTATCGGTAATTAACTGATATACCCATGCTTGGGTAATTAGCGAAATGCCTTGATATGACTTATTTACCGATCCGGGTTTACTAGCTATAGCGTAGATATCTTTTAAGTCTGTAGCATTTACATACCAAGTGTTCCACGTATAATCTGCCCAAGTACGCCTAATATCATATCTAAAAACTCTCCCTTCCGCATCATTTCTATCAACGGTAACCTGCATTAACTCGTTATTGAAATTTCGGTTACGCACCAGATTTGCGTTTAAGATGTTCACCAACGGAAAAGTCATTATTCGATTAGGGTCAACTTCTGCCTCCCCTATTGGATCTGTGTTTACATCAGTAAAATCTTTAGTACACGAAGACAATCCGAGTGTTACTAAAACTGCGTATACAAATATATTTTTGTTTAATTTCATTTTCATAGAATTTAAATACCTACCACTAAACGCACACCAAATGTCCTGGTTGATGGCAATTGCCCTGTTTCGAAACCTTGAACAATGTCTGATCCCGATAAGGTACCAAACTCTGGATCGAACGCTGGCCAAGGAGACCAGATAAACAAATCACGACCATAAACACCCAACGTCATCTTGTTAAAACCGATTTTCTTTAAAAACTTTTTATTAAAAGCATAGGTAAGGTTTGCTTCTCTAAACTTCAAGTAATCTGTTCTAAATATACTTCCTTCTGCTTGATCTGAACCGTACAGCGAGGTATAGTAACTTTCAAAATTTGTGGCAATTACGTCATTTTCGCGATACGTACCATCTGGATTTTGCACCACTCCGTCACCAATTACACCATTATACCTTCCAGGCAAAGTGATTTTAAGCTTACCAAGCGCCGCCATACGAGAAAAAGTTAACGAATGGCCTACAGCGCCAAGTTGCGCATCAAACAATACGTTCATACTTACACTCTTAACGGTAACGCCAGTTCCAAAACTAAATCTAAATTGCGGCATAGTGTTGCCTAAGTACATAAGTTCGGGTGCTGATTTTGCATAGCCTGTATTTTCATCAAAAACAATCCTTCCATCAGGCGACCTTAAAAAGCCTCTTCCGTACATATCTCCCATACTACCGCCAACATTGGCAACCACTTGGCCACCACCTAAAGCACCAGTACGCAACACAACAGAACTATCGGCCAATTCCTTGATTTTGTTTCTATTCGCAGTAAACGTACCGTTTAAAGTCCATTTAAATCCCTTACTCTGCACAGGAGTAGCATTTACTGCCAACTCTATACCTTTATTATCAACCCTACCTACATTAAACACTCCAACATTATAGCCGGTAGCTCTATCAATGATTCTATTTAAGATTTGGTTTTTTGTATTTCCTGAATAAACGGCTAAATCAAAGTTTAAACGATTTTTAAACAATTTCAAATCTAGCCCCAACTCTACAGTGGTAGTAATTAACGGCTTTAAATTTGGATTTGGTAACACCGTTGGATTGGTCATCGCGTTATCCGGATATACACCGTCTGCAGCTATTAAATAATTATAAGCGGTACGATAAGGAATATTACTTCCACTACCTACCTGCGCTAACGAAGCTCTCAACTTAGCAAAACTTACAATTTTTGGAAGTTTCCAATAATCGGAAGCAACAAATGACATACTCGCCGAAGGATAGAAAAAACCTACATTATCAGTACGGGTTAAAGTTGCCAAAGTACTATTCCAATCCTGTCTGCCAGTAATATCTAAAAATAAATAATTTTTATAGGCAAAAGATGCCGCAGCATAGAAACTGTTTATCCTATATCTTGCAGTGTCTGGCACATAAATAAGTGGGTTTTGGTTATTGTCAAGCCTATAAATTTCTGGCTCAACCAAACCATCTGCCCTAGTCTCTAACCTAGCGTATTCGTT
Source organism: Pedobacter ureilyticus (assembly GCF_005925345.1). Classification (GTDB taxonomy): domain Bacteria; phylum Bacteroidota; class Bacteroidia; order Sphingobacteriales; family Sphingobacteriaceae; genus Pedobacter; species Pedobacter ureilyticus. Next base: position 115,794 of record NZ_SSHJ01000003.1, on the reverse strand, counting down.
ACGCATCTGACTGCCGCCCAAAGTTGCAGTTACCTGTAAATCCTTACTAATTTTTTTATCATATTTCAGCATGAAATCTGCATTAATTTCGTAAGATTTTATATTATTTACGCGATAAGAACCTTGAGCAAATTTATTACCAGAGGCGTCCCAAGGTCTCCTCGTCTCTCTTACATCTTTATTTAAATCTCCAGAAGCTCTTACCATTAAGCTTAATTCTTTGGTAAATGCATAATTGGCTTGTATATTTCCTAACCACCCATTTCTACGCTGTCCATTTAAATACAATTCTGAAATAGCATAAGGACTTTCGGGATTTGTGGTAGTAATGTTCACCAATCTCCTACCTTCTTGGCCTCTAACCCAATAATCGCGATACCACTCTGTATTTACATTGGGTTGGGCAAACATAAACCAGTACATCAACGACTGATTTCCATATCCTGTAGCTGGTAAGTTGTCGCTATTTCTATTGCTATATTGCGCTTTAATGTTTACGGTTAGTTTTTTAGTTAACTTGGTATTGGCATTAAAGGATACTGTAGTCCTATCTAAGCCTGTGTTTGGCACAATCCATTCGTTACTGCCATGACTTGCCGAAAGACGCATACCTACCTTTTTGTAAGTACCATCTAAACTCACCGAATTACTAGATTGAAAACCAGTTTGAAAAAACACATCAATTGGATCGTCATAAGCTACCCAAGGCGTTCTATTCACTCCCCTAGTTTGGGTGGCTGGATCATACTGAAAGAAATTACCTCCAGCTGAAAAAGGAGCACCCCAAGAAGCACTGGTAGCATTGGTACTAGTTCCATCAACGGTAGCACCGTAAGAAAAGTACGAAACACCAAATTGGCCTTGCCCAAACTCACTCTGTCTGTCGGGTCTACGATTAATATCCTCCCAAGTACTGTTAGACGTAAAAGTTATCCCCATGGTCTTCTTGTCTTTTGTTGCAGATTTGGTATTGATAATGATAGCGCCATTCGCTCCTCTTTGACCGTACAATGCAGATGCCGCAGGGCCTTTCAATACCGTAACGCTTTCGATATCATCCGGATTCAAGTCGTTTAATCCGCTACCAAAATCCGCTGGCATAATATCGCCGCTTGTTCCATAAACTCCACCTCCTGTACCTGCCGTACGTCTAGAACTACTGCTTGCCACAACACCATCTATCACAATTAAAGCTTCGTTATCACCAGTAAGATTATTCTCTCCACGTAATATAATTTTATTGGATCCCGCCGGGCCACCATTACGCACCAAGTTTAAACCCGCAACCTTTCCTGACAATGCGTCTGTCCAATTGCTAGAAACCGCGTCAGTAAACTGATTACTATCTAACTTTGTAACAGCATAACCCAAAGCCTTCTCCTCTCTTTTGATACCCAAAGCAGTTACCAACACCGTATTCAGTTCATTGGTAGAAGATTTTAACCTAATTGTCACGCCTGTTTGCGCATTAGCAAAAGTTCTAGCAGAAGTGGTATAGCCGATCATACTAAAATTAACCGTTGCTCCTTTAGCAATAGTAATACTAAATTCACCCTTACCATCTGTTAGTCCTAATACTCTTTTAGAGTTATCAGTAATACTTACACCAGGAACGCCAGTATTATCGCTTTCGTCAAGCACGGTACCTTTTACTGTAATGTTCTGAGAATTTTGAGCCACAGCACCCTGTAAAAGCAAAAATTGAAAAAGCATAATAAAAAGCAATTTTACGCCATTTACCTTTTTAAACGATAGCCTCTTCAAAATACCAAATACAGAAAGCTGCGACTTGGGAATACTTTCGCACCCCGCGGCATGTCGGCACATGCTAGCCTTTTGAGTAGTTGTTTTGTCCATAATTAATTTATATCGGGTTATTTACTAGTTTCTAATTATAATTTTTCCCGAATGCCGCAAAACTAAGTTGAACGTGTTAACTCTATATTAACTCGATATTAACGTATTTGAAACAATTCGCAATTACAATTTATTTAATATTGCGTTATTAAATATTTCGCAATAATAATATAAAAACAATTTGAAACTAAATATAATTTTCAAATAATCAAAATAAATGAAAATATATTTCCAAACATGCTTTAAAACACATTTAAAGACATATAGCTAAATAATAGCAAAATTTTAAAAAACAACTAGAAACAATACGAAAACAAAACATATAAAAAAAGCGCAATCAAATTGCGCTTTTAATCATTCATAACAAGAACCGATTAAACTATAGTAACCGTTATACCTAAGCCCTCCAAATGATTAATCATCTGTTGTGAAATACCTTTATCTGTAATAATATGATCAACGTCCTCAAAACCACAGATCTTACCGAACCCCCTTTTTCCAAACTTAGTTGAGTCGGCAAGCACCACAACTTTCTGAGAAACCTTAATCATTTGCCTATTCAAATGAGCCTCCATTGCGTTGGTAGTAGTAAATCCATGTTCTAGATCTATCCCATCAACACCTAAAAACAAAGTATTAAAATAAAAATCTTGCAAAACCTGCTCTGCATAAGCCCCCATCACAGACGAAGAACTTTTTCTAAGCAAACCGCCTAACTGTATCACCTCAACCTCTGGACTACGTAAAAACTCAATAGATATGTTTAGCGATGAAGTAACTACCGTTAGATTTAACCCATTGGGAATGTTTTTCACGAAATAAAGCAGCGTAGTACCCGAAGCAACCACTATAGAATCATTCTCCTTCAACAATTTAGCCCCAGCAGCGCCAATCTTATTTTTTTCGTTAGACTGCATCTTCTCCTTCTCGTTTACCGGCCTATCTACAGTATACGGATTGTTAAGGGTAGCGCCACCATGGGTCCTAAACAGCAGGTTCTTATCTTCCAATAGCTTTAAATCTTTACGAATGGTAACTGAAGATACCTTAAGCTCTTTACAAAGCTCCACTACATTAATATACTGGTCTTGATGTATACGATTAAGTATAAATTGATGCCTCTCGGCAAGGGTCATGCTCATAAGCGTTTATATTTAATCGCAATTTAATAATTAATATAAATACAGTCTACATATTTATACAAGAAAAATATTTTCGCCAAAGTATTTATTATTTCGATTTTGATTACTTATAATTGCTTATTGTTTCGTTTTATTACAATTTATTATGCAAAGAATACATCACCATAATTTAGTAGACCAATCTGAGTGGGACGTTATTATTATTGGAGGCGGCGCCACAGGACTAGGAACCGCACTAGATTCTGCAAGCAGAGGCCTAAAAACACTTTTGATTGAGCAGTCAGACTTTGCGAAAGGAACATCGAGCAGAAGCACAAAGTTGGTACACGGCGGCGTTAGATACCTTGCACAAGGGGATATTGCATTAGTAAAACACGCATTAAAAGAAAGAGGATTAATGCAGAAAAACGCAGCTCATTTAGTTCACAAAGAAGAATTCTTAATCCCTTGTTACGATTGGTTTTCTGTAGCTAAATATTTAGTTGGATTAAAACTTTACGACTGGCTAGCTGGGCGCTTCAGTTTCGGGGTTTCGAAATATTTCTCTAAAGCCGAAACATTAAACTTAATGCCCGGCATCAAAGAGAAAGGATTGAAAGGCGCCATACGTTATTATGATGGCAGATTTGATGATGCTAGGCTTGCTATAAATATTGCACAAACAGCGAAAGAACAAGGCGCTACCCTGGTCAATTACATGAAAGTTACTGGCCTAATCAAAAATGAACAACAAGTTAAAGGAGTAACTACTATTGACGCCATTACCAATGAAACTTTTAAACTGTATGGCAAAGTAGTGATTAATGCTACAGGAGTTTTTGTTGACGAAATTCTGCAAATGAACGATTCGAAAGCAAAAAAAACCGTAAGACCCAGCCAGGGCGTACACATCGTAATTAAAAAGGAATTTCTAAACAGCGAATCGGCACTAATGATACCTCAAACATCTGATGGAAGGGTACTTTTTGCAGTACAGTGGCATAACCATTTGCTGGTTGGCACTACAGATACTCCACTAGATGAGCACAGTTTAGAGCCAAGAGCTTTAAAAGAAGAAACAGATTTTATTTTAAATACTGCTGCCAGTTATTTTAAAACGAAACCTACAGAAGATGATATCCTTAGTGTGTTTTCTGGTTTGCGTCCGTTAGCGGCACCAACAGACAGTAATGCCAACAGCACAAAAGAAATCAGTAGAGACCATAAACTTATAGTTTCCGCAAAAGGTTTAATTACCATTACTGGTGGAAAATGGACAACTTATCGCCGTATGGCAGAAGAAACTGTAAACTTAGCTATTAAAGAAGCTGGACTTCCATCTACAGCCTGCAAAACACAACAGTTAGCTATACACGGCTGTCAAAATGCTTCCGACAACAATTACATGAATATCTATGGCTCAGATAGAAAAAACATAGAAGACTTAATTAAACAGCGACCCGAGCTAGGACAAAAACTACATCAAGACTTCCCATACACACACGCAGAAGTGGTTTGGAGTGTTAAAAATGAAATGGTAGAAACCGTTGAAGATATGTTGAGTAGACGTTTACGCATTTTAATTATTGATGCGAAAGCCGCCATTGAAATGAGTGAAACCGTAGCGGCTATTATGGCAAAAGAGACTGGAGCAGATAAACAATGGCAGGCTGAACAAGTAAAATCTTTTATTAAATTAGCGGAAGGTTACACATATAAAACCAAAACCAAAAAGGAAGAGCCTGTTTTAGCAGGTTAAGCCTTTACCAAATATAAAGTTTTGTTATGGGCAAGTACATTTTATCTCTAGACCAAGGGACCACAAGTTCGCGGGCCATTATTTTTAGCCACAGTGGCGAAATTATCGCCATAGCTCAAAAAGAATTTACCCAGATTTATCCGCAAGCGGGATGGGTAGAACATGATCCAAATGAAATTTGGTCTACGCAATTGGCTGTTGCCACCGAAGTAATAGCAAAAGCCAGCTTAAAAGCACATGATATCAATGCCATAGGCATTACCAATCAACGCGAAACCACTATTGTTTGGGATAGAAATACCGGAAAGCCTATTTACAATGCGATTGTTTGGCAAGACAGAAGAACATCCGAATACTGTAACGAAATTAAACGGCAAGGTAACGCAAAATTTATCCAAGAAAAAACCGGCTTAATCATCGACTCTTACTTCTCTGCCACAAAAGTGAGATGGATTTTACAGAACGTTGAAGGCGCAAAGCAAAAAGCACAAAATGGAGAATTAACTTTTGGAACCGTAGATAGTTGGTTAATCTGGAATTTAACTGGCGGAAAAGTACACGTTACCGATGTAAGTAACGCTTCCAGAACCATGATCTACAACATCCACTCCCTATCTTGGGATGATGAATTACTTCAGTTCTTTGACATTCCAAAATCAATGTTGCCTGAAGTAAAATCATCTAGCGAAGTTTATGGCCAAACGGCCGGAAATATCCTAGCAGCACAACTTCCTATTGCAGGCATTGCCGGCGATCAGCAATCGGCATTATTTGGCCAAATGTGTACCCAACTAGGTATGGTTAAAAATACTTATGGAACAGGCTGTTTTATGCTCATGAACATCGGTAAAACGCCAAAAACTTCGACCAACAACCTATTAACCACCATAGCGTGGCAAATAAATGGCGAAGTAAATTACGCTTTAGAAGGCAGTATATTTATTGCTGGCGCTATTGTACAATGGCTACGCGACGAGATAGGACTGATCCAGAAATCGGCAGACATAGAGCAATTGGCACAGCAGGTTACAGACACGCTAGGTGTGTATATTGTTCCAGCGTTTGCCGGATTAGGCGCCCCCTACTGGAACCAAGAAGCAAGAGGAACAATTACGGGCATCACTAGAGGAACCAATAAATCGCATATCGCGAGGGCTGCACTTGAAAGTATCGCCTACCAAACCATGGATGTATTAAACGCCATGCAGGCAGATGCTGGCACACCTATAACAGAGTTGAGAGTAGATGGTGGTGTTACCGCCAACAATTTATTGATGCAGTTTCAGGCAAATTTACTAGGCTGTGATGTGATTAGACCACAAGTTAGCGAGGTTACCGCAATTGGAGCGGCATATCTGGCAGGTTTAGCTACTGGTTTTTGGAAAGATATTGAAGAAATCAAATCTCAGTGGCAAATCAGTAAAACTTTTGCTGCGCAAAGCGATGTAGACAATGCTGAGAGAATTAAGGGCTGGCAAAAAGCAATTAAAGCCGCAATAGCAAACAGCCTCCCCTAACTTTTAAAAGAAGGAAAATCTCCCGATAACTCCATACAACAATTAACCAACCAAGCAGTTTAAACGATTAACCCACTACCTTATGCATCCTTACATCGCAGAATTTATTGGCACCGCTATATTAATCCTTTTAGGAAACGGCGTGGTAGCCAATGTGGTACTAAAAGAAACAAAAGGCAACAATAGTGGCTGGATAGTGATTACCACCGCTTGGGCTTTGGCAGTTTTTGTTGCGGTAATTGTTGCCGGCCCACATAGCGGCGCACACCTAAATCCAGCGGTAACTCTGGCTTTAGCCATCACAAATGCTTTTGAATGGGCAAAAGTCCCCTACTATATTGTTGCTCAATTAACGGGCGCAATGCTAGGCTCGCTTCTGGTATGGCTATTTTACAAAGATCACTTCGATGTGACTGAAGACAAAGGCTTAAAAGCAGCACCATTTGCTACTGGACCAGCTATTGCGAATAAGAAATCTAATTTATTTTCGGAAATCATCGGCACATTTGTGTTAATTTTCGTTATTTTCTATATTACTGGCGGAGAAATAGGCGAAGAAAAAACACCGATTGGTTTAGGATCTGTAGGTGCCTTACCGGTAGCATTTCTAGTTTGGGTAATAGGCTTAAGTTTAGGAGGAACCACAGGTTATGCCATTAATCCAGCAAGAGATTTAGGCCCTAGAATTATTCACAGCATCATCCCAATGAAAGGTAAAGGTAATAGCAATTGGAGCTACGCTTGGGTACCGATAGCTGGGCCAATCATTGGCGCTTCACTAGCTGCATTACTACACTTATTTCTAAAAGACTAAACCAACGTTTAAACAAAGGCATCCTATTCTTTTTCATTACCTTCTTGGGTACTTGGCTCCGACAAACCGAAACCCTTGCGATAAAACAGCCAAGAAATGCAGCCCACCAAAAACACAGTACAGATAGCGGATCCTTCTATACCAAACTCGCCACCAGACAAATAATCTACTCCTTTAGGCATAGCTTTAACAAACCCAGACATCTTGTTGCCACTTAGGTTATACCCCAAAATTACAGCTTGAGTAAAATTCCAAGCAAAATGAACGCCTACTGCCCAAGCTATATTTCGTTTCTGCAAAGTATAAATTGCAAATAACATCCCAGCCAAGGTAATATTTAAAGCACCTAAAGCTGTGATACCCGGATTTGCAAAATGCGCAAAGGCAAACAACAACCCATTTACTAAAACGGCAAACCAAAGCGGATAACGCTCTGCAAGTGCAAATAAAGGGTAACTTCTAAACAACAACTCCTCAAAAGCAGAGATCAACAAAAAGTAAAGGAGATACAAACAAACCGTATCGCCAGAAATATTGGCTTTCTCAAAAACCACATTTCCATTGGCGTAAAGTAAGAGCGCACAAAGCAACATCAGCACCAAACCTAATCCAACCCCCTTAAAAAACTCAGGTAAAACACTAGTTTTCCTAATAAAAACCTGATAAAAACCTAAGTCCGGAAACACCTTAAACATCATCAATAATGCCCCTAACACGATAACTACCAAACTGAGCTGCGCTATAATGTCATTTACAATTGGGTGCGCTATTGTGGGCAAAAAATTAAACTGTAACAATAAACCGAAAGGAATTATACAGAGCAACAGAAAAAACATGAAGACCCAAATTTTTAAAACAGGCACTAAATAATATCCCAGCTTACTATCTTCAATCATTATGGTACGCCTCCTTTAATAACTTTATGGTAATTTTATCTGTTTTAAACGTCACGTCGTCTTCGGTAAGATCAGCAATCTTCTTCCATCTAAAACATTGGCTTGTTCCTTCATCAAAATCAAAAACCTTGCATTTAAAATTAAGCTGCAAAGGCTTAACTGGTTTAACCAAATAGTAAACACTAAGTACTTGGCTGTCATTAAAAGAAGATTTTTCGTAAAAATCGGTGGTATAAAAGTGGCTAACAACCTCAATCTCCGCATTACACTCTTCAATAAACTCTCTTTTCAATGCATCAATTAATCCTTCGCCAAACTCTACACCGCCACCGGGAAATTTGGTAAAATATCTTTCAACTGCAAATTCATCACTAAGCAAAATCTCTTGGTCTTGGTTAATTAACAAGCCATAAACTCTTACATTAAAATAACTCATCGGGCAAAATGTTTCTGATTTTTGGTCACATTTTCCATGTTCCATTTAATTTCTCCCTTAAAAGCTTCGGTTCTAACAGCACAGTTCTCCATTTTACAGTAATGGCAACAGGCTGGCAAACAAGGGTCGGCATGGATAAACAACTCAGTTTTACGGCTAACAGCATTATTAATAAGCTTGTCTATGTTAGAAATCTCGTTATGAACTTTGTTTAAATCAAAATAATAGGGCAAAGTAACATGACAATCGATATGCAAATCTGCACCGTACTGCTGCGCTCTAAGATTATGTACATCTATCCAACTTTGTTGTCTATGTTCTTGTAAAACATCTACCACCTCCTCTACCAATTCTATATTACTCTCATCCATTAAACCACCAACAGATTTACGAGTAAGCTTATAACCGTTATAAAGGATGTACAATCCTAAAATAATCGAAATCACACTATCTAGCCATAAAACTTGGGTAAGCTGAATGATGATAATTCCGATGACCAAGCCGGCACTACTAACAGCATCAGTAAGCAAATGCTTTCCATCTGCTTCCAAAGTTAAAGAGCTATTTGCTTTCCCTATCTTAATCAAATACCAACCTACAAATAGGTTAATTAGGCCAGTAGCTCCAATAATTATAGCACCATCAAATAAATCTGAAACGGTATTACCATAAAACAAACCATAAACAGACTTTATCAAAATAACTACGCCCGCTACACCGATAAGCACTCCTTCTACAAAAGCAGAGAAAAACTCTACCTTTCCATGTCCATAGGGATGATTTTCATCTTTTGGCAGCGTAGCTAGATAAATACTGTAGAAAGCAAATCCACTTGCCAGTACATTTACAATACTTTCGGCAGCATCGGTTAAAATAGCATTAGAATTGGTAATGAAATAGGCTACAAATTTGGCCAGCATCAATATAATACTAACGCAAAGCGAAACGAGTATGGCTCTTTTATTTGTAGTCAACTTGATTTGTTTTAGGCCCAAAATTACATTTAAAAGTGCTAAGTTTTAGAAATTAACCCAAATCAATTCACATTTTTTGCCGGCAATATGCAGTTACCTATCTCCACATTTCATTTAATGAATTAATCTATTCTACATTTTAACAATTAAACAATCCCAATATTAACAAATCACTAAAAAAACTTAGCAAATCTTAAACAAATGCCATTAAAAAACATCTTTTATTAGGGCTTTATAAATAAGGTTTTTATATTTGCTACTTCACAGAAATATCATGAGCATTTTATCAGACAGAATAAATAACCTATCAGAATCAGCTACGCTAAAAATGACCAAATTGGGTCGTGAATTAGCTGCAAAAGGCGTAAATGTAATTAGCTTGAGTGTGGGCGAACCAGATTTCAACACGCCAGAACATGTTAAAGAAGCCGCAAAAAAAGCGTTAGACGACAACTTTACCCGTTACTCGCCGGTACCAGGATATCCAGATTTGCGTCAAGCGATTGTGAATAAACTTAAACAAGAAAACAACCTTGATTACGACATTTCGCAAATTGTAGTTTCTACAGGTGCAAAGCAATCACTTTCTAATGTGATCCTTACGTTGATTAATCCAGGCGACGAAGTAATCATCCCTACTCCTTATTGGGTTTCATATTCTGAAATGGTAACACTTGCCGAAGGCAAATCTGTTTTCATTGATGCGTCTATAGAAAGCGATTTCAAAATTACGCCAGCGCAACTAGAAGCAGCAATTACTCCAAAAAGTAAATTGTTCATGTTCTCTTCGCCAAACAACCCAACGGGTACAGTTTATAGCAAAGACGAATTGGCAGCTTTAGCTAAAGTATTTGAAAAACATCCTAATATCTTCATCTTATCTGATGAGATTTATGAGCACATCAACTTTGTTGACCAACACGAATCTATTGCACAATTTGAAAGTATTAAAGACAGAGTAATTATTGTAAATGGTTTCTCTAAAGCTTTTGCTATGACCGGATGGCGCCTAGGCTATATTGCGGCTAGCAAAGAAATTGCGGCTGCTAATGATAAATTACAAGGCCAAACTACATCAGGAACTTGTTCTATTGCGCAACGTGCTGGTATTGTAGCTTACGAGCAAGGTTTAGCTACCGTTAACGAAATGAAAAAAGCTTTCGCTCGCCGCCGCCAATTGGTTTACGATCTATTAAAAGATATTCCGGGTGTTAAAACCAACCTTCCAGAAGGTGCATTTTATTTCTTCCCAGAAGTAAGCTCATTCTTTGGCAAAAAAGACGCCGATGGCAATGTAATTAAAGGTTCTGGCGATTTAGCACTTTACCTATTAAATGTTGGTCACGTGGCCACTGTGGGTGGCGATAGCTTCGGTAACGATAATTACATCCGTTTATCTTATGCAGCATCAGACGAGAGTTTGGTAGAAGCTTTGAGAAGAATTAAAGAAGCGCTGGGCAAATTAAGTTAATAGCAGACTCTGCATTATAAAAAAGCGTCCAGATTAAGTTCTAGACGCTTTTTTTTTATCTACCGCTATTATGTTTAGAAAGTTGAGCTATTCGCTTACCCACATGAAAAATCAGGATTGTTATGCTACACTTTGGGCTTTTTACTTCTAGCCTGTTTAAAAAGAAGCTATTTTGCTTATAATCAGATGAAGTTATCGAAAAGGCAATCAATTCAGGTTTTAAAGATTTTGAAAATGCCATGCAATACTTTAGTGCGCTCGCAGCAAACTGCAATTTAATCATCACTAGAAACGAAAAAGATTTTTAAAAAGCACTAATTATTGTGATGAATGTTGAAAGTTACCTGAATACGCAAAAAAAAGCAACGAATATCCTTAACTTCTTATTGCCTCTACCGGATCTAACCTCGAAGCCGAGTACGCCGGCCAAAAGCCCGAAATAATACCAATACCCACAGAAACACCTATACCTAGCACAATGTTAGAAAGGTACAACGCTGCTTTAAAATCGGTAAAATTGGAGACAGCCAGGACACCTAAATACACCAGGAAAAGCCCACACAAACCGCCCATTAAACATAACACTACAGCTTCGAAAATAAACTGTAATAATATAAAATAACTCTTAGCGCCTAGCGATTTTTGTATACCGATAATGTTGGTCCTCTCCCTTACCGAAACAAACATAATATTGGCTATGCCAAATCCACCAACTAGAATAGAAAAGCCGCCAATGATCCAGCCGCCAATATTTATGGCAGAGAACATGGTATCTAACTGATTAGAAAGCATAGTGGTTTTGTTTAACGAAAAATCATCTTCCTGACCTGGCTTAACCCGCCTAATAGCTCGCATCTGTCCCTGCAACTCACTTTCTACCTCTTCAAAACTGATATTTTCCTTACCCCTAACTGTAATTTGAGGGTTGTAACGCTCACTATTAATGTCAAAAATGCCCTTTGCCAAAGCCATAGGAATTAACACGTTTTTATCTTGCGACATCCCCAGCATATCCTCTCCTTCTTTTTTAAACACGCCAACCACCGTTACCCTGCGCCCCATTACTTTAATCTGTTTACCTATAGGATCATCAGTTCCAAAAAGTCCTTCAGCAATTTCGGCTCCTAAAATACACACGGGAGTTCCCGATTGCCCCTCGCTTTCTGTAAAATACCTGCCATTTTCAAATTCGAGATTCCAAGTTTTATCATATTCTTGCGTTGCCGCATTAATTGTCGCTCCTTCTACCGAACTACTTCTATATTTAATGGTTCTGTTGCCGCTAGAAACTTCAAAACACACACCCTGAGCGCTGCCCATCCTTTCCTTTAAGCTCAAGTAATCTCTATAAGACGGCTCCGGACGGTTCACATACTTCCACCAAGGATAGTTATCTCCAAATAGCCAAGGCCATTTCTGCACAAATAGCGTATTAGATCCGAGTTTATCTACGCTTGATTGTATTTGGTTACGCATGGTATCTACCGCAGTAAAAACAGCAATAATGATAAAAATACCAATCGTAATTCCCAATAAGGATAAAGAAGTACGCAATTTATTTTGTCTAAGAGCATCCCAGGCAAACCTAAAACTCTCTCCTATAAGTCGAAAAACTAGCAGCATAATGTTTAGACCAAATGTAGTTAAAAAGGTTACAGCTATTTAAGTTAAATTAAAAAGAATAAAGTAAAAAGTTGGCTACGACTATACATCGATGGAAAATAGACTTTAGGAAGTAATAAATTTACGACACATTAAAGCGAGTGATTTTTAATTGCAAAAAAGAAAATATTAATTAGTAAATTTGCGCCCTAATTTAGGTATCAAAAGCAGCTTTGCGCCAAAAGTTATCCCTGTAGGAAGACTTACAAATTGGCTAAACTTGCCCAGAGCCATAACAATTAATAATTACACATGAAATTATCTCAATTCAAGTTCAATTTACCCGACTCACTTTTAGCTAACGATCCTGCAGAAGAGAGAGACGAAGCACGTTTAATGGTGTTACATAAAGATACCGGTAAAATTGAACATAAAATCTTTAAAGATGTTTTAGGCTATTTTGACGATAAAGATGTAATGATTCTTAACAACACTAAGGTTTTTCCGGCTCGTTTATATGGCAATAAAGAAAAAACTGGTGCTACTATAGAAGTATTTTTATTACGCGAATTAAATAAAGAATTACGTTTATGGGATGTTTTAGTAGATCCAGCTCGTAAAATACGTGTAGGAAATAAATTATATTTTGGAGACGATGATTTATTAGTAGCCGAAGTGGTAGATAACACTACTTCTCGCGGCCGTACCATCCGTTTCTTATTTGATGGAACTGACGAAGAGTTTAGAAGAAACGTAGAAATATTGGGAGAAACTCCGCTTCCAAAATACATTAAACGTAAAGCTACCGAGAAAGATAAAGAGCGTTACCAAACTATTTTTGCTAAACACGAAGGTGCTGTTGCGGCTCCAACTGCGGGTTTACACTTTAGCAGAGAGCTGATGAAACGCTTGGAGCTAAAAGGTGTTGATTTTGCAGAGGTAACCTTACACGTTGGTTTAGGTACTTTCCGCCAGGTAGAGGTTGAAGATTTAACCAAGCACAAAATGGATTCTGAGCAATTTATTATTGAGCAAAAAGATGCCGACTTAGTAAACAGAGCTTTAGAAAACAAAAGAAAGATTTGCGCAGTAGGTACTACCTCAATGCGTGCTATCGAATCGGCAGTTTCTGCAAACAGAACTTTAAAAGCGGCTAACGATTGGACGAGCAAATTCATCTTTCCTCCTTACGAGTTTAGCATTGCAAACTCAATGATCACCAACTTCCATACTTCAGAATCTACTTTATTGATGATGGTGAGTGCTTTTGGTGGTTACGAAAATGTAATGAACGCTTATGAAGTTGCTGTAAAAGAGAAATACCGTTTCTACAGCTACGGCGACGCGATGTTGATTATCTAGGTATTAGTAGTTAGACGTTAGTATTTAGATATTAACTTACTAGCAAACTATTTTAAAAATTAGACGTATTAGTATGAAGATAATTGAAATCTAAATACTAAGTACTAATATCTAAATACTAACAAATATGAAATTTTACGCAATAATTGTAGCTGGTGGCGCTGGTAAAAGAATGCAAACGGCAATAGCTAAACAATTCTTGCTGCTTAACGAAAAGCCTGTAATGATGCATACCTTACAGGCTTTTTACGTTTCAGAAGTTGAGCCAGAAATTATTTTGGTCTTAGCTAAAGCAGACCATGAGTATTGGAAAGAGCTTTGTGTAAAATACAACTTTACCATTCCGCATACATTGGTTGAAGGTGGTAATGAACGTTTTCACTCGGTTAGAAACGGGCTAATGACAATTAAGGAAGATGGCGTTGTAGCTATTCACGATGCTGTTAGACCAGTAGTTACCACAAGCCTAATTACACAAACCTTTAAAACAGCATTAGAAATCGGGAACGCCATTCCCTGCGTTAAACCAAGTGATTCGGTTAGAGAGTTACAGGATGATGGCAGCAGCAAAATCATCAACAGAGACAAATTAGTACTCATACAAACGCCACAAACTTTCGATTTAGGGCAGTTGCGAATTGCCTATCAGCAATCTTTTTCTACTCAATTTACCGATGATGCGTCCGTGGTAGAAGCCGCTGGTTTTCCAATTAATTTAATAGAAGGCAACAGAAACAACATCAAAGTTACCTATCCCGAAGATTTGGAGTTGGCAAGTTTTTTATTGAAGAATAATATTCCTGGGTAAAAACCCTCCAAACTGCCTTTCAAGACTTACGAAGTTTAACTTTTAGCCATTATTGTTTTCAATGGTAAAGTTGAGGGCTTCGCCGTTTAAAAACTTCGTAAGTATATAAGCAATTGCCGTCATCTCGACCGTAGCGGAGAGATCTTTTAACTTTGCATTACACAACTACCACATCAAAGATTTCTCCTATCGTCGAAATGACGGCAACACAATTATCACAATAGATAATTGAGGGTATAGCCGTTTAAAAACTTCGTAAGTCTACTAACAATTGCCGTCATCTCGACCGTAGCGGAGAGATCTTTTAACTTGCATAAGCTAACTATCACTCAAAGATTTCTCCTATCGTCGAAATGACGGCAGAGGGCACATTACGCTTCAAGGAGTACCAAGTTATAAAACTGTGAAGCTCGCAACTTGCCTTTAAAAATGGTAACAACTGACGTTAAACTTTGCAGATCTACTAACAGCTATCGTCATCTCGACCGTAGCGGAGAGATCTTTTAACTTTGCTTACACAACTACCACATCAAAGATTTCTCCTATCGTCGAAATGACGGCAGAGGGCACATTACGCTTCAAGGGGTACGAAGTTATGAAACTGTGAAGCTCGCCGCAACTTGCCTTTAAAAATGGTAATAACTGACGTTAAATTTTGCAGATATACTAACAGCTATCGTCATCTCGACCGTAGCGTAGAGATCTTTTAACTTGCACAAGCTAACTATCATCCAAAGATTTCTCCTATCGTCTAAAGGACGGCAGAGGGTACATTACGCTTCAAGAGGTACGACGTTATGAAACGGCGAAGCTCGCAACTTGCCTTTAAAAATGGTAACAACTGAAGTTAAACTTTGCAGATCTACTAACAGCTACCGTCATCTCGACCGTAGCGGAGAGATCTTTTAACTTTGCTTACACAACTACCACATCAAAGATTTCTCCTATCGTCGAAATGACGGCAGAGGGCACATTACGCTTCAA
The DNA here is from genome assembly GCF_005925345.1 of Pedobacter ureilyticus. GTDB lineage: Bacteria > Bacteroidota > Bacteroidia > Sphingobacteriales > Sphingobacteriaceae > Pedobacter > Pedobacter ureilyticus. Next base: position 100,193 of record NZ_SSHJ01000003.1, on the reverse strand, counting down.
GGGGTACGAAGTTATGAAACGGCGAAGCTCGCAAATTGCCTTTAAAAATGGTAACAACTGACGTTAAACTTTGCAGATCTACTAACAGCTATCGTCATCTCGACCGTAGCGGAGAGATCTTTTAACTTTGCATTACAACTATCACATCCAAAGATTTCTCCTATCGTCGAAATGACGGCAACACAATCATCACAATAGATAATTGAGGGTATAGCCGTTTAAAAACTTCGTAAGTCTACTAACAATTGCCGTCATCTCGACCGTAGCGGAGAGATCTTTTAACTTGCATAAGCTAACTATCACTCAAAGATTTCTCCTATCGTCGAAATGACGGCAATGCAATTATCATAATGGATAATTGAGAGTCTAGCCGTTTAAAAACTTCGTAAGTCTACTAACAATTGCCGTCATCTCGACCGTAGCAGAGAGATTTTTCAACTTTGCATTACTCAACTATCACATCCAAAGACTTCTCCTATCGTCGAAATGACGTGAACTTAACCATGCAATCAACAATAGAAAACATAAAAATTCATTACCTATCTTCGCTTTAAGATTCCAGAATAAATCTGGAATGACGAAAGATTGCACAATAAAAAAGGCCCAAACGAAAAATCGTCTGGACCTTGGTTGTAAAAGTATAAAAACAAAAGTTCTTAAGCGTAAGCTACGGCATCTTTAGATGGTAATTTACTGAAACCCATCAAGTGCTCATCAACTTTACGAGCGGTTTCCCTTCCTTCTGAGATAGCCCAAACCACTAATGATTGACCTCTGCGCATATCGCCAGCGGCAAAAATCTTTGGAATATTGGTTTGATACTGACCTTCAATGGCTTTCACATTTCCTCTTTCATCTAACTCTACACCTAATTTCTCAATTAAGCCTTCTTTTTGAGGATGTAAGAAACCCATTGCTAAAAGCACTAATTCGCAAGGATATTCCTTCTCTGTACCTGGCACTTCCTTAAAGCCCATTGGTCTTCCAGTAGCAGAATCAATGTCCCATTCTACATCAACCACTTTTAAAGCTTTTAGGTTACCTTGTTCGTCTTTAACAAACTCTTTGGTATTAACCGACCATGCACGTTGCGCCCCTTCTTCGTGAGAAGTAGTAATTTTCAATAGCATTGGATAACTTGGCCAAGGCATATTTTCGGTACGCATTTGTGGCGGCATTGGCATAATTTCGAACTGTGTAACAGATTTTGCACCATGACGATTAGAGGTGCCAATACAATCTGAACCTGTATCGCCACCACCAATTACAATTACGTTTTTACCAGTTGCTAAAATTTCTTCTGCTTCTACCTTACGGCCACCTACACGTTTGTTCTGTTGTTTCAAGAAATCCATTGCAAAATGAACCCCTTTCGCATCTCTTCCTGGCAAGTTTAAATCTCGAGGTATAGTTGAACCGCCTGCTAACACAATCGCTTGGAAATCGCGTAACAATGTACTGATTTCTACATTCTCGCCAACATTAGCATTGTATTGGAAAGTAATGCCTTCTTCCTCCATTAACTTGATCCTTCTTTCTACCACATCTTTCTGCAGTTTAAAATCAGGAATACCATAACGAAGTAATCCACCAGCTACGTCATCACGTTCGTAAACTACCACTTCGTGACCAGCTTTGTTCAATTGCGCAGCAGCTGCTAATCCCGCAGGACCAGAACCTACCACAGCAACTTTTTTACCTGTTCTAATTAATGGTTCGTTTGCTTTGATGTAACCTTTTTCAAAAGCTATTTCGATAATATGTTTCTCTATTTCCTCAATAGAAACCGGAGATTTGTTGATTCCCAACACGCAAGCACTTTCGCAAGGCGCAGGGCAAATCCTACCTGTAAACTCAGGAAAATTGTTTGTACTTAATAAAATCTCGGCAGCTTGTAACCATTTACCCTGATAAACTGCATCGTTAAATTCTGGGATCACGTTTCCTAACGGACAACCAGATTGGCAAAACGGCACGCCGCAATCCATGCAACGACCAGATTGCCTGTTCAACTCCTCAGATGGCAATAGCGATACAAACTCATTGTAGTGATTTAAACGCTCCTGTGGCGCTTGTTTTGAAGGCGAAACTCTTTCGTATTCAAAAAACCCTGTCACTTTTCCCATCTTAATTAATTTTTACTTGTTGACGTTGTAATAAAACTGCTTTGTATTCTTTAGGGAAAACTTTCACAAAATGTCTAGCTTGATTTTCCCAATCGCTAAGGATAAATTCCGCTACCTTACTGCTGGTTAACCTTAAGTGGTTTTTCAACAACGTAGTAATTCTTTCCTCGTCCTCTTGTTGCAGCGGATCCAAATCCACCATCTCCAAGTTGCATTTGTTAGCGAAAGTTTTGCTCGTGTCGTAAATCCAAGCAATGCCACCACTCATACCTGCAGCAAAGTTGCTTCCCGTATCGCCTAAAATCAATACTTCACCACCTGTCATGTACTCACAACCGTGATCGCCAACACCTTCTACTACCGCTGTAGCGCCAGAGTTCCGCACCGCAAAACGTTCGCCCGCTTTACCACGAGCATACAACTCTCCAGAGGTTGCACCATAAAGTGCTACGTTACCAATAATGATATTTTGTTCTGGTACGTAGTTGATATTTCCAAAAGGATAAACCACCACTTTAGCGCCCGATAAACCTTTACCTACGTAGTCGTTACCTTCGCCTTCTAAGGTAAGCGTTAAGCCTTTAGTAGCAAAAGCACCAAAACTTTGACCAGCAGAGCCGAAGCATTTAAAGTTGATGGTATCGTGTGGTAAACCAGCACTTTTGTGAACTTTAGAAATTTCATTCGATAACATGGTGCCAATAGAACGATCTGTATTTTTCACATCGAAGTTGGCAAATACTGGCTCGTTGTTTAAAATAGCTGGCTGTGCCGCTGCAATTAACTGATGATCCAATACTTTATCTAAGCCATGATCTTGCTCCTCAGTATTGTACAAAGGTTGTCCATTTGCAGGCTCTTTGTACAAAATTGGAGATAAATCCACATGTTTCAATTTCCAATCTGCTTCTGCAAATTCTCTTACTTTCAACAAATCAGATTGCCCCACCATTTCGTTAATAGTTCTGAAACCTAGTTCCGCCATTAATTCGCGAACTTCTTGCGCCAAGAATTGGAATAAGTTTACCACATGGTCGGCATCTCCAGTAAATAACTTTCTCAAGTTAGGATCTTGCGTAGCTACACCCACAGGGCAAGTATTCAAGTGGCACTTACGCATCATGATACAACCTGCGGTTACTAAAGCTGCTGTTGCTACTCCCCATTCTTCAGCACCTAATAAAGTAGCAATCACAATATCTCTACCGGTTTTCAACTGCCCGTCAGTTTGTAGCACTACCCTACTTCTCAAACGGTTTTTAACCAAAGTTTGATGCGCTTCTGCCAAACCAAGCTCCCAAGGTAAGCCAGCGTGCTGCACTGACGTTAAAGGAGAAGCTCCTGTGCCACCATCGTAACCAGAAACTAAAACCACATCAGCGTGAGCCTTGGCTACACCAGCAGCAATAGTACCTACCCCTGCTTTAGAAACCAACTTTACGTTAATTCTAGCCGCACGGTTGGCATTTTTCAAATCGTAAATCAGCTGTGCTAAATCTTCGATAGAATAAATATCATGGTGCGGAGGCGGCGAAATTAAACCTACGCCTGGCGTAGCGTGACGAACTTTTGCAATCCAGTCATCCACTTTGTGACCAGGTAATTGACCACCCTCTCCAGGTTTTGCACCTTGAGCCATCTTAATCTGTAACTCATCGGCATTGGTTAAATAATAACTGGTTACCCCAAAGCGGGCCGAAGCAATTTGCTTAATCGACGAACGCATCGAGTCTCCATTTTCTAGCGTTTGGTAGCGTATTTCATCCTCACCACCTTCGCCAGTGTTACTTTTACCGCCAATTCTATTCATCGCGATAGCTAAAGTAGAATGCGCCTCGTGAGAAATAGACCCGAAAGACATGGCACCTGTGGCAAATCTTTTAAAAATATTCTCTATTGGTTCTACCTCGTCAATACTAATAGACGGACGAGTATAATTGAACTCGAACAAACCTCTAATGGTATAAGCCTGAGTAGTTTGCTCGTTAACTAACTTCGAATATTTTTTAAACGTAGCAAAATCGTTTCTACGAGTTGCATTTTGCAATAAGTGGATGGTTTCTGGATTAAACAAGTGTTTCTCTCCACGTCTTCTCCATTTATACGTACCACCAGCAGTTAAAATATGCTCGGTTTGCGTGTGCTTCCCAAAAATACGATTGTGTTTAATTAATGCCTCTTGCGCAATTTCATCTAAACCTAAACCACCAATACGAGAAACCGCACCTGTGAAATAAGTACTAACTACTTGCTGATTTAAGCCTAAAATTTCAAAAATCTGTGCGCCGTGATAAGATTGCAGAGTAGAAATTCCCATTTTAGAGAAAATCTTCAACAAACCATCTTTTACAGATTTGATATAGTTATAATTTAACTGATCTTGTGTTAAGTTACTTTCTTTCTGGAAAGTGTTGATGGTTTCTAGCGCCAAATAAGGGTTTACTGCCGTAGCACCGAAACCGATTAGGGTAGCGAAATGGTGTACTTCCCAAACGTCTCCGGCCTCTACTACAATTCCTACAGCACCTCTGTAACCTTTTCTAATTAAGTGGTGATGAACCGCCGAAACCGCCAATAAAGAAGGAATTGCGGCGTGAGTAGAATCCAATGCTCTATCGCTCAAAATAATCACTTGAAAACCATCTTCTACAGCATCCACTGCGTAACGGCACAAACGATCTAAAGCTTTTTGCAATGATCCAGCTTTTCCATCAGCCCTAAAATACATTTGTAAGGTTTTAGATTGGAACAAGCCTGTATCAATACTTCTTAATTTTTCTAATTCTTGGTTGGTTAATATTGGATGTTTGATACCCACACAGTGACACTGCATTTGGTTTTCTTCCAATAAGTTACCATTGTTGCCCATAAAACCAGCCAAACTCATTACCACTCGCTCACGAATTGGATCAATTGGCGGATTAGTTACCTGAGCAAACAATTGTTTGAAATAAGATGACAAATGTTGAGGTTGCTTAGAAAGCACAGCTAAGGGTGTATCTGTGCCCATTGAGCCAATAGCCTCTTTTCCATCTATTGCCATTGGCTTAAGCAACAGATCGATATCTTCTCTAGTATAGCCAAATACCTGTTGGTAATTGAAAATAGACTCTTCTGATAAGTTGGTAAACATTACCCTTGGTTCAGGCAATTCTTCCAATTTGATTTGATACTGATTGATCCAATCGGCATAGGGACGACGACCGCAAACCTGTTGTTTAATTTCGTCATCACTAATGATACGCCCCTGCTCCATGTCCACTACAAACATTTTTCCAGGAGTTAACCTACCTTTTTCGATTACAGTGCTCTGGTCAATCTCAACCGCTCCCGATTCAGATGCCATGATCACTCTATCATCACTGGTAAGTGCGTAACGCGAAGGGCGCAAACCGTTTCTATCTAGGGTAGCACCAATGAGGTTACCATCCGTAAAAGCAATAGCGGCCGGTCCATCCCAAGGCTCCATTAACGATGCGTGGAATTGATAGAAAGCACTCTTCATCGGATCCATATCCTTGTTTCCGTCCCATGCTTCTGGTATCAACATCATTAACACATGCGGCAACGAACGGCCAGCATGCAATAGCAATTCAACTACATTATCTAAACATCCCGAATCAGACTGTGTTTCGTCGATCACTGGCAAAATCATGTTCAACTCCTCCGGAGTAAAATATGGTGATGCAAATGATTTCACACTAGAACGAAACCAGTTTAAATTACCTTGCAACGTATTGATTTCGCCATTATGGGCAATATGCCTAAATGGCTGGGCCAAACGCCAAGACGGGAAAGTGTTGGTGGCAAAACGTGAGTGTACCAAACCGAAGGCAGACACCATACGCTTATCGCTAAGCTCGGTATAGTAGGTACGCACTTGCAAAGAGGTAAGCTGCCCTTTGTACACAATGGTTCGCGACGAAAACGACGCTATGTAAAAGTCTTGCTTACTATCCTTTACAGAATTGTAAATAGTTTTGGTTACGTAAGTTTTAAGCACAAAAAGCTTACGTTCAAAATCAGCACCAGCAGCAATGTGGTAAGGGCGAGCAACAAAAACCTGCTCAATTTCTGGCTCTACAGACAAGGCCATATTGCCAATATCGGCAGTATCTACCTGAACTTTTCTAAAGCCAAGCACCTCAAACCCCAGCTTTTCTGCTGTGCGATAAATAATTTCACGACATTCTTCCCTAGCCCTAATTTCTTTAGGCATAAAAAGCATACCTACGCCATAGTCGCCATATTGAGGCAAACTAAAACCTGTGCGCAAACATTCGTCAAATAAAAATTCGTGGGGAACCTGTATCATGATACCAGCACCATCTCCGGTATTAGGCTCAGCTCCACATGCACCTCGGTGATCCAAATTCTCCAAAATGGTAAGTGCATCTGTAATGTTCTGATGTGATTTTCTCCCTTTCACATGGGCAACAAAACCTATACCGCAAGCATCGTGCTCAAAACTGTCACGGTACAACCCTTGTTGTTCATTTAAATTTTCCATTTATTAGTTGGTTGTAGTTAGTGTGTAGTGAACACTAAGATACAAAAAAATATTTGCAAATTATATATTTCATAAAAATTTTATCAAAAAACAATATTATATGTAAAAAAAAGGTTTCAAATTATCAATATAATAAAAGATAACGATACCAATTGAAATATTATCAAAGCAATAATTCTATAAAATTTGGTTTAAATGATTTAAACAAAGATTTTAAATTAAAATATAAGCACCTCAATATTCATAAAATACTGACAGTAAACACCTTAAAAAAACATTAAATTTTAATGTAAATTATGTTTTGTAAAATACTGGGTTTTGCTACCTTTGTGCCGGGCAAGTCTTCTACGATCAGCTCCTTTTGAACTCCCCCAGGTTGGGAACAAAGCAAGGGTAGAAGGTTGTAGCGATGCGATAGAAGTTGCTTGCCCTTTTTTTACCCCCTAACCCCTTGAAGGGGGAATATAAATCATCAGGGTTTTGTCCTAAAAACCTTATATTAAAATAACCATGAAATTTTTTATCGACACTGCTAATCTGGATCAGATTAAAGAAGCACAAGATTTAGGCGTTTTAGACGGCGTAACTACCAACCCTAGCTTAATGGCCAAAGAGGGCATTACTGGAGACGAAAATGTAATTAACCACTACAAGGCTATTTGCGATATTGTAGACGACAATGTAAGTGCAGAAGTTATTGCTACAGACTACGAAGGAATTGTAAAGGAAGGCGAAGCTCTAGCTGCCTTAAACCCTAAAATTGTGGTTAAGGTTCCTATGATTAAAGAAGGCTTAAAAGCCATCAAATATTTTAGCAGCAAAGGAATTAGAACTAACTGTACGTTGATCTTCTCTCCTGCTCAGGCATTATTGGCAGCAAAAGCTGGTGCAACCTATGTATCTCCGTTTTTAGGCAGATTAGACGATATCTCTACCGATGGCTTAACTTTAATTGAAGATATTCGTTTAATTTTTGACAACTACGGTTACGAAACGCAAATTTTAGCAGCTTCTATCCGCGGTCCGTTACACATTGTAAGTTGTGCTAAAATTGGCGCCGATGTAATTACAGCTCCACTTTCGGCTATTACTGGTTTATTGAAACACCCCTTAACTGATAGTGGATTAGCTACTTTCTTAGCAGATCATGCTAAGGCAGCAGGAAAATAAGTTTCTCAAACAGAATAAAAGCCCTTAATTTTAACAGATTAAGGGCTTTTTTTTATAACGAATTTATTAAGCAAAAAAAAACATCCGCCAATAATGACGGATGCTCTCAATTTATGAAGGAAATATCTTAGCTTACCTTAACATTAACTGCATTTAGGCCTTTTTTGCCTTGCTCTACATCATAATTTACTGAATCATTCTCACGAATTTCATCAATTAAACCTGATACGTGTACAAAAATTTCAGCATCACCATTTGATGGTGTGATAAATCCGAAACCTTTTGTTACGTTGAAAAATTTTACTGTTCCTTGTTGCATTGTACTTAATTTTAATAAAGAACAAACATAACTATAAATTATTGAAAATCAGCTTATTTTGATAAATAAATAAATATAAACTGCAATAAACTAAAATTATTTTCTTAAAAACAACTAGTTAAACCTGCAAAAACCAAGTTTAAACCCAATTAAACACATAAAATATTATCGAGAAAATAAATTAGATTTCAAAGGTTTTTCCTTCTAAGGCGAGCTGTGTATTCTCGAAACCGCATTTGGCTTCGTCAAGTAAAGCCTCTAAAGTTTTATATCTAGAAGAGAAATGACCAATCAATAATTTTTTAGCTCCTACCTTGGTGGCAATTTCTGCCGCCTGCTGTGCGGTAGTATGATGTGTTTCATTTGCTCTATCTAGCATTTCATGCAAAAAGGTAGCTTCATGATATAAAGTATCTGCGTTGCGTATCTGATCAAAATAACTTTCGTCATACATGGTATCAGAACAATAACAATAAACTTTTGGCACGGCAGAATCTGTAGTATAATCTAAATATTCGATATGGCGTCCGTCTGGTAAATCTATATTTAAACTACGTTTAAGCATGGGATAATACGTTATAGGAACCGCATCTTGTTCTAACTTCTCCACCACAAGCTTCCTTAAACGTTTCTTCTCTGTAAACTTAAAGCCCGTACACGGAATACGGTGGTTCAACACAATGGTTTCTACCGAAACATCATTATTTTTAAATATCAGTTCTGATTTACTGGCATCAATTGGATGAAAATCAATTTCGTAACGTAAATGCGTATCTGAATGCAAGAACTGTAAATCAATGATTTCCTTGAGTGCAGCAGGGCCAAAAAGCTGCAACGGCTTGGTGCGGCCATTCAAATGTAAACTAGAAAGCAATCCTACTACTCCAAAAAAATGGTCGCCGTGTAAATGGCTGATGAAAATATAATCTATCTTAGAAGCCTTAAACCCGTATTTAATTAGTTGTTGCTGTGTACCTTCACCGCAGTCTATTAAGTAATGGCGTTCGTTGCAGTTAAGCAATTGTGCCGTTGGATTTCTGTTATAAACTGGTGTAGCCGATGCGCTACCGAGTATCGTTACTTCAAATTTCATTCAGTATAGTTATCCTTTGTCTACTCCTCCGCGAAGTTCTTTTTCAATCTCTTCCATAAAAATCAAATCTGTAGCTTCGTCTAGTTTGTTAACAAACGTAACAGATTGGTGAAGGTTTGACATTTGGATAATTTGGGCAATACTTTTATTAACGCAACACACTATAAAAATACCATCAGCAGCTTTACATAACCTATCGCCAGCAAGCAAGGCACTCAAATCTTGCGCATCATTACACTCTTTAACAGCAGATAGATCTAATACAATATTGCGGTAACCTTCTGTATTTAAAAGCACAAACTCTGACTTTAAAGCAGGTGTATTATCATTAGTGAATTTCGGCTCTTCTAATTTCAACACTACATACTTCTCGTGCTTATCTACACTAAATTTCATATCTTTTATGTTTTTGGTTGTTTAGTTCTTGGCAGTTTGACATCCAAACTTAAAACTTATAACGTAATACTTAAAACCATTAAAGCAACTTCTCTACAGCAGCTTTGGTATTTTGCTCTATTCTTGTTAAAATATTTTCAGTGGGATTTTTAACAAATTTTTCTCCCGTTATCTGCTCATAAAGCTCAATATAGCGATCTGAAATGGATTCTACAATTTCTGCGGTCATTATTGGCACTACTTGTCCATCTTTACCTTGGAAACCATTCTCGATTAACCACTTACGTACAAACTCTTTAGACAATTGTTTTTGGGGCTCGTTAGCTGCCTGTCTTTCTGCATATCCTTCAGCATAAAAATAACGAGAAGAGTCTGGTGTATGAATTTCATCGATCAGATAAATATCTTCTCCTACTTTACCAAATTCATATTTAGTGTCTACCAAAATTAGACCTCGTTCTGCGGCTATTTCCGTTCCACGTTGGTACAAAGCACGAGTATAAGCCTCCAGTTTCTCATAATCGGCTAATGATACAATGCCTTTTGCTAAAATATCTTCTCTAGAAATATCTTCATCGTGGCCTACAGCCGCTTTTGTAGTGGGTGTAATAATTGGCTCAGGTAATTGATCGTTTTCTTTTAATCCCTCTGGTAAGGCAACCCCACAAACCTCACGCTTGCCCAAAGCATATTCGCGAGCAGCGTGGCCAGCCAAATAACCTCTAATTACCATTTCTACTTTAAATGGCTCGCAAATACGACCTATCGTTACCATTTCATCAGGTGTAGCTAAAACCCAATTAGGTACAATGTCTTTTGTTGCCGATAAAAACTTAGCCGCAATTTGGTTTAAAACCTGTCCTTTGTACGGAATTGCTTCTGGTAACACCACATCAAATGCCGAAATTCTATCGGTTACTACCATTGCCATCAACTGGTTATCAATAGTATATACATCGCGTACTTTACCTTTATAAAAACTACTTTGTTTTGGGAAAGTAAATTGGGTTTCTTTTACTGCTTTCATGAGGGGATAAAAATAGGAAAAAGATATGAGTATCGAGATATGAGATGTGAGACTTAGGTTAAGCCTTGAGCCAATTTTTACTTTGCAAAGAAAATAATTAGCTAAACAAAAAATCCGAAGACATAATTATACAATTTCATCTTCGGATTTGGGGCATCAGACATCGGACTTTTCTGTTTAAAAACTTTCGGACTTACCATCTTTCGGTCGGCTAACTGATACCTAGCTACTGATACCTGACCACTAATACCTAATTCCTTTACTGAATATCTCCGTAAGCTTTTAAAATTGCCTTCACCAATTTATGGCGTACCACATCTTCTCCAGTTAGGTAAATCATATCGATACCTTTAATATCTGCCAAAATGCGAAGTGCATTATGCAAACCAGACTGCGCCTTTTTAGGTAAATCCACCTGTGTAACGTCGCCAGTTACAATGAACTTTGCAGTTGGCCCCATACGGGTTAAAAACATTTTCAATTGCAAATCGGTAGAGTTTTGCGCTTCATCTAAAATTACAAAACAATTATCTAAGGTACGACCACGCATAAATGCCAATGGAGCAACCTCTATGGTTCTATTTTCTAAATATACTTTTAGTTTCTCCGCGGGTATCATATCATCCAATGCATCATACAACGGCCGTAAATACGGATCTACCTTTTCTTTTAAATCTCCTGGCAAAAAACCGAGGCTCTCTCCCGCTTCTACCGCAGGCCGGGTTAAGATAATGCGTTTAATTTCTTTGTTCTTTAACGCCCTAACCGCCAAAGCAACTGCCGTATAAGTTTTTCCTGTACCTGCTGGACCAATGGCAAACAACACATCGTTTTTGTTGATGCTATCTACCATTTTACGCTGATTAGCTGTTCGAGCCTTAATCATGAGGCCATGGTTTCCGTACACAATCACTTCGCCACTACCAATAGGTGCACTTGCTTGGTTTTCTTCAGAAGTAGCAGAACCTGTTTTTTTTGATCCCAAAATGGCATCAACATCATTATTGCTTAACGTACCAAACTTATCCAAATGAGCTACCAATGTGTTCATTTTTTGCTCAAAGCTCCTTAGCTCAGCTTCATCTCCTAAAGCCTTAACCTCGTTACCCCTAGCAACAATTTTAAGCTTCGGGAAAGCGGCCTTAATTTGCTCGTAGTGCTCGTTGTTAGCGCCCCAAAATTGAATTTGGTCGCTAGTCTCTATAATTAGTTTTATTTCGTTCAAAATATTGTTTTTTTAGTACTACGCCCTGTTTAATTCGATTTTAATTTGAATATTTGTAGGCTATTTGCCTATACGCAAGAATAAGCATAAATATTTAATTTTTAATGGCGATCATAACATTAACGACAGATTTGGGCTCGAAGGATTTTTATCAGGCTGCTTTAAAGGGCAGTATCCTGAGTATCCTCCCAAATGTGAATATTGTTGATGTAACCCACGAAGTGCCCGCCTTTAATATTTCTTATGCCGCATTTGTACTTAAAAATGCCTACACCTACTTTCCAAAAAACACAGTACATTTAATAGGCATAGATTCCGTTTTTAACGAAAACACCAAATACGTAGCCCTACGCTATAAAGAACATTATTTTGTAGGGGCAGATAATGGGATTTTCTCACTGCTTTTTGATGACGGGCCTGATGAATTGGTAGAACTGAATATTATGCAAGATTTAAAGTTCTTGCATTTCCCCCTGGTAGATATTTTGGTTAAAGCTGCCGTACATTTGGCTAAGGGCGGCAGGCTGAAAGAAATTGGCATACCTGCCGACGATATTGAACAAAGAATGCTGTTACACCCGGTTATCGAAAGAGATATCATTAGAGGTAGTGTAATATTTATCGACACGTTTAGCAACGTGATTACCAATATCACCAAAGATTTGTTTACCAAAGTGCAGCGCAACAGAGATTTTAGCTTATATTTTAGAAAAAGCGAAACCATTACACAATTGAGCTGGCATTACAACGAAGTACCAGAAGGGGAAAAACTTTGCTTGTTCGGCATTAGTAACCATTTAGAAATCGCCATTAATAAAGGCAAAGCAAGCGGCTTACTGGGTTTACATCTCAACGATATCGTAAGGGTAGAGTTTCATCCTTAGGCTCCTTCCCAACCCTCCCCAAATGAAAGGGCTAAGTACTCGTGAAAAATAGCTGCACATCTGGGGCAACTTAAAGGCATAAATTTTGTTATATAGCTATCAAACATATAACAATGATAAGAAAAGCCATTTTATTCACCCTCTTAATTACACATTTTGTTGCAGCAACTTTCGCTCAGGATAGTACCGCATACGAGCTTCAGCGCAATAAAATCAATGCAATGTTGGCCGAAAGAAGTACCCGTTTTGGCCAGTATGAAGAAAGTTTAAATGCCAGAACAGGTATTTTCGGTTTCCAAACCAAACGTGACATTAAAAACTCGAATGAAATTCTTAGACAGGTAGTTATCCACGATAATAATATCTTCACTGAGCTTAAAGTACTTTTAGACTATAAAGATCTGCAATTTCAGCAAGTAAAATCTAATGTAGATCATAGTCAAATGCGCATAGATAGCTACAAAAAAACCATTAGAGATTTACAGGTAAAAAATGAAGAATTGCTAGGATACAACCAAAAGACAGACAAAAGTGCAGATTACTTGCAACTTTTCTTGGCGTTATTTGTTATTTCTACTGCAGTTTGCATATTTATCATCTACCGAAAAAACAAAATAATTAAATCTAAAGCCCCACAAAGTGGAATAAAAGTTTTGTAGCATGAAGAAAGCATTTTTTAAGGCATTAGTGAAATTTAATAATTTGGTAATGCCCTCGTTATATCAAAAAGACCCTATGAAATTGAACAATGTTCAAAAAGCAATTTTGGGTTTCAGGTATTGGGCTTTAACTAATTCGATGAGATAAGAAGAAAGCTAAAAGACCAAAGCAGAAAGAGGCAAATAGGCCTATTCAAATGCGCTTTAGTCTTTTAGCTTTTGGCTTTAAACTTTTCTAAAATGATCGATGATCAAATTAGCTAATTCTGTACCAATGCGCTCTTGAGCTTCGTTTGTAGAAGCACCAATGTGCGGAGTGAGCGAAATTTTTGGATGAGCCAACAATGCAGCAGCTGGAGTTGGTTCGTTATCAAACACATCTAAACCTGCAAAAGCAACCTTACCCGAGTTTAACGCTTCGATTAAAGCCGGCTCGTCAATAGTGCCTCCACGTGAACAGTTCACTACACCCACACCCGGCTTCATTGCTGCAAACTCAGCAGCGCCTAAAATCGGTTTGTCGGCAAATGGTGTATGTAGAGAGATAAAATCACTGTTTGCAATCACTTCCTCTAAAGAAACTGTTGTTACTGGAATATCTACCTTAATCCCTAAAGTTAAGTTTAAAGTAATGTTGCCACTAAAAGGGAATAGATCATAAGCTAATACGTTCATTCCTAAACCTAGGGCTACCGCAGCAGTTTCTCTACCAATCCTACCAAAACCAATGATACCGATCGTTTTACCTCTTAACTCAATACCTTTTGCATAAGCTTTTTTAAGGTCGTTGAATTTTGCAGCGCCTTCTGCAGGCATTTTACGGTTGGCGTCTTGTAAAAAACGTACACCGGTAAATAAGTGGGCAAATACCAATTCTGCAACTGATAAAGATGAAGCAGCAGGTGTATTTACTACAGCAATACCTTTAGATCTTGCGTAGTCAACATCGATATTATCCATACCAACGCCACCTCTACCTATTAAACTAAGGTTAGGGCAAGCATCAATTACATCCTTTCTAACTTTAGTAGCACTCCTAACCGTTAAACCGTCATAATTTTGCAGTGCAGCAATCAATTGGTCTTGCGGTACGGTTTGCGTATCAACCGTATGCCCAGCATCTTCTAATAATTTTTTTCCTATCGGATCTATGCCATCGTTGGCAAGTATTCTAGCCATTTTTTATTTTTTATGTTTTTCTTCGAAACTTTGCATTAAATCTATTAGCGCATGCACGCTAGTAATTGGTAGTGCGTTATACATGGATGCCCTAAAACCACCTACACTTCTGTGCCCTTTTAAGCCTTCAAAACCATTTTCATCTGCATATTTTGCAAAAGGTTTTTCCAATTCTGGGTCTTCCATTACGAAACAGATGTTCATACGAGAACGATCTTCTACCGCACAAGTACCTTTAAACAAAGTGTTTCTATCAATTTCTTTGTAAAGTGCATTTGCCTTCGCTATGTTTTCCTTTTCCATTTCGGCTACGCCACCCTTAGATTTTAACCATCTTAGGTTTAACATAGCAGTATAAATAGAAAATACTGGCGGAGTATTGTACATAGAACCTGCATCAACATGCGATTTGTAGTCTAACATAGACGGAATAGCTCTTCCAGTTTTACCTAAGATTTCGTCTTTAACAATCACTAAGGTTAAACCCGCAGGGCCAATGTTCTTTTGCGCACCGGCATAAATTAAATCGTATTTAGTTACGTCAATTTCTCGGCTCATGATGTCTGATGACATATCGCAAACCACAGGAACTTTAGTTACCGGCAATTCGAATAACTCGGTACCGTAAATGGTATTGTTAGAAGTATAATGGAAATAAGCGCTATCTTCTGGAATTACATAATCTTTAGGAATAAATGTGTAATTTGAATCTTTCGAAGATGCTACCACATTGGCTTTACCAAAAAACTTAACTTCCTTAAGTGCCTTAGTGGCCCAAACGCCTGTATCTAAGTAAGCAGCAGTTCCGTCTTGTGGTAATAAGTTCATCGGAACCATAGAAAATTGTAGGCTCGCTCCCCCTTGTAAAAGCAGTACCGAATATCCGGAAGGTACATTTAAAAGTTCTTTTACCAACTTTACCGTTTCCTCTACTACACCGTCAAATTCTGGTGAGCGATGGGAGATTTCCAAAATTGATAATCCGTCTTTAAAATCTAGTACTGCAGCAGAAGCCTGTTTAAAAACTTCTTGCGGTAAAATACATGGACCAGCTCCAAAATTATGTCTCATTTTTATTGTTTTTGATTGGTGTAAAATTAACACTTTGATATTAATTATTCGGCTTTTTTATCAACTAAATAATCAACATGACAATAGTTTAAGAAAAAGGAAAAACCAAGTTGTAGCATATTAACAACAATGCGTACAAAATTACCTTTAACTAATAAGCAATATTATCAAATTAAGGATTTTTTTCGAAAAGCATTTGTAGTAGTTCTTAGGCTATTGTAGCCCCGTTTTACGCTTTACTTCTCCCGATAAAACCTGTGAAAAAGGCAAGCACACAATAAATCAACAAAATACTGAGGGTTAAATCGGGATCGTGTTCGCTGCAACCGGGTTTAGTTAACTAACAACTGTGCACAACACTTGCATTCCAAACCCGATAGTAGCGAACACGTAGTGGCAAACCTGTGTGTTTGCCAGCGAAGTAAAGCGAATAGCGGGACTGCCATTAAAAAATGTGAAGAACAGTGATTTTCAAGAAAGAATAAAAATTAGTTACCTTTCAACTTAAAAATCAGCTTAAAATTCAGCTGTCTTCCTGTTAAATAATTAGGAATAGCGTAGCTAACATTACTCACATCTTTAAGCCAAAGATACGATACAGTATTATTGATATTCAACAAGTTAAACACCTCCACGTAAGCAATTACGCTACTAAAATATTTGCTCAAAAACTGAGGTTTCTTTAACGCTTGCGAATCCAAAAAATCATTAGAAAAGCCAATATCTACCCTTCGGTAAGCGGGAATACTAAAATCATCTGTGTAAGTGTCAATTTGTGGAGAACCTATCGGCAACCTAGAACCATATAATAAATTTACATGTACTTTATAAGTTGGACTATTAAATAACCTATCCTGAAAAAACATCGAAAAGTTTACACGCTGGTCGGTTGGTCTTTTTAAATAACCGGGGTAAATGGTTTCATTTTGGCCACTTTCATTTCGTTTTACATAGCTATCCCCTATCACATCTTGATTGGCACTTAAAAATGAAAGCCTAAAAAACGACATCAAATCTTTAATCAGCTCGCCACCCAATGAAAAATCTGCGCCATAGGTATGTCCTTTTGCCACTTGATTAGCCAAATACTTGATCCTTACATTATCAATAGTATAAGGAATCATTTGGTCGGCATATTTATAATAAACTTCGGAAGTGAATTTTAACCTCGTTCCCAATCCGGTAAAAGCCACATCGTAACCGGCCGATAGATTATAAGAACGTTGTGCTTTTTGATCTAAAAACAATGAACCATCCAAATCTCTAATACTTCTGTAACTTGGCGACTGACGGTAAATACCTGCGGTAAACCGCCAAAGCTTATATTCTTCGGGTCGGTACAGCATCAACAACCTCGGACTTACTAAAACTTCTCCACTTACATCATTATAGCTAACACGTGCCCCTAGCTGTACATCCGTTTTACTAGAAATGGTATAACTATCTTGTAAATAAGCAGAAACAGTATTAATTTTTAGCTTATTGTTAGAGAAAATGGCATTCTCGAACGTAAAGGAGTTGGTATTAGCGGGCAAAATGTAACCGGCAGAGTCGATATAATTATACTCATTCATTTGATCTATGTACTTTGCCTGCTCAAACCTAGCGCCATAGGTAAAATTATGCTTTCCTGCTTGATGTTCTACTTTAAGTTCGGTACTTGCAATGGTAGAATTTAAGCTATTACGGGCATAACTGTAATAACTGCCCAATCCCCTGTTTTTTCTTACTGGACCAAAACCGCCATCGCCGTAATTATTGTCTACTTCTTCAAAAACATAGTTACCGTCAATATCAAACTTTTCACGCTCCACAATTTCAAAATAACTATTGATCCATTTTACAGACACGTTTTTGTTTGGATTGAACAAGCCCGTAACAGCGCCCCCATAGGTGTAATAATCATCAATTTCCTGTCCTTCGTAATCTACTTTTAAACGTATTGGGTTATTGATGGTGCCAAACTGGGTTTCTCTACTCTCTGGTATCAACCTGAAATTTCCAGAATTAAAATTTAATAAGGTATTAACACTAAACTTAGCATTAAAATTATGTTGATAAAGTGCCTGAAAATCATTAAAACTCGGTCGGTAACTTCCTCTGGTATCTTGTGTGCTTAAAATATTTCTATTGTCTTTTCTTCTAAAGCCAAGTAACAAATGACTGTTTTTAAATGACTTTTTTGCGGTAGCGGATATGCCCATTAAGCCAGCGGTCAGAATATATTCGCTACTATCTGGCTTGTTATACTTCACATCCAAAACAGAAGAAAGCTTATCGTTATATCGGGCATTAAAGCCACCAGCAGAAAAACGGGCGCTGCTTACAAAATCTGGATTGATGAAACTTAAACCTTCTTGTTGGCCATTTCTAATTAAAATTGGTCTGTTAATTTCGATATCGTTCACATAAATCAGGTTTTCATCAAAATTACCTCCCCTAACACTGTATTGCGAACTCAGCTCGTTATTGGTAGAAACGCCGGGCAATGTTTTTAGCACCGCTTCGAAATTCATAGAGACCGTAGGTAAACTAGCTATATCAATAACACCAATATTTTGGGCATTGTTAAGTTGCGCTTGCTTATTGGTCACTTTAACGGTTTTTAGCTCTTTTATATCAGGTTTCAAAATCACATCTTTTTTAACCTCGGCGCCACGTTCTTCGTTAAACTTGATAGTTTCAATGCGATATCCAACGAGTTTGAAACGCAAGCTAAAATTTGATAAGCGAGATTGGATGCTGTACCTTCCGTGCTCGTCGGTAACTGTTTTAGCAGCTAAACCCACTAAAGAAACGGCTACTTTGGGTAAAGGTTGATTTTTCTCATCTTTAACCACCCCGGTAATTTTTATTAACGATTGTTGAGCAATTACAGCGACCGATACAAATGATAACAGCAGCAAAAAAAGCGCTTTTTTTGTCATTAGGTTTAGCTGTGTTGTAGGTTAATATTAACTTGCTTTAATTCTGCGATCATTTGCGTAGGGCTTGGTGCTGCAAAAACCGCATTACCCGCTACAAAAACATTAGCACCCGCCTCAATTAACGAACCTATGTTATGTATACCCACACCCCCATCTACCTCTATCAACAGATTTGGATTAACCTGTAAAGCCATTTGCTTTAGTTCCCTTACTTTGGTTAAGGTTTGAGGAATAAATTGTTGGCCACCAAAACCTGGATTAACTGACATCACCAAAGCCAAATCGATATCCTGCAAAATATCTTTCAGTAAGCTTACAGGCGTATGCGGATTTAAAGCCACTCCAGCCTTACATCCTACCGATTTGATTAACTGGATGGTACGGTGCAAATGCGTACAGGCTTCGTAATGAACCGTAATTACATTGGCTCCTGCCTTAGCAAACTCAGCGATATATCTATCTGGATCTACAATCATCAAATGCACATCGAACGGTTTTTTTGCATGTTTTTTAGCGGCATTAATTACTGGAAAACCAAATGAAATGTTCGGCACAAAAACGCCATCCATTACATCAACGTGAAACCAATCTGCTTCACTCTGGTTGATCATTTCTATATCGCGTTGTAAGTTGGCAAAATCTGCCGATAATATGGATGGGGCAATTAGGTGTTTCATTTATTTTGATTTGTCGTCATTGCGAGGTACAACGCAATCTTTTTAATTATTTTGTTTTAGGATTGCTTCGCACGTCGCAATGACGGATTTTGGTTTATTTCTTATGAACGATTTTCGCTGATTTCAAGACCATATTCAATTTCATCAATCTAGTCATTGCATGAAAACGTTCGGTGTAAGAACTAGACAAAGCCTTACGCAGCAAATCTTCCTCTGCCTTTTTATAGTTGGCTTTAGGTTCTTCCACCGTATTTTTACGATTGTCTAATTTCATTACTGCAAGGTACAAAAGAATTTTAAAGAGTTGATTAGCTTAACTGGCAGAAAGTTCATTTATTGAAAAAAAAAACAGCAAAAAGCATTTGTTGTATCGGCAACTTTAGTAAACAGTATCTTTTTCCACATCCATAACCAAATTTCGTGCATAAAACTTAGCTTTGTTGACACAATATGATAGAAATTTACACAGACGGAGCAGCAAGCGGAAATCCTGGACCGGGCGGTTATGGCGTAATCTTACGCTCGGGTAAGCATTATAAAGAAATAAGTGGTGGTTTTAGAATGACTACCAATAACCGCATGGAACTTTTGGCTGTGGTAGTTGCTTTAAAGGCCCTAAAAACTCCAGGGCAAGAGGTTGTTGTATTCTCCGACAGTAAGTATGTAGTAGATTCTGTAGAAAAAGGTTGGGTTTTTGGTTGGGTACAAAAAGGCTTTAAAGACAAGAAAAACAAAGACTTATGGCTGCAATACCTTCAACAACACAAGCTGCACAAAGTGAAATTTAAGTGGATTAAAGGCCACAATGAACATCCAGAAAACGAACGTTGTGATCGTTTGGCAGTCGCTGCATCTCAAGACAAAGCCAACTGGGCTATCGACGCAGCGTTTGAGGCGGAACGTAATAGTTCTAGTAAGCTATTATAATTAACCTGAGTTAGGGAAATTTGCATTTGTTTATCGGCAACTTATGCTTTTAACTATACTAAAAATGGTCGTTTCGAGCGTAGTCGAGAAATCTTTAGATCATTTATCAGAAATGTCCCTCTAAAGATTTCTCCACTCGCTTCGCTGCTGTCGAAATGACGGCCTTAATATTTTACTTCACGCTAACCGGCACAGAAACCTTATCCCAATCTAATGCAAAACCTTTTTTAGTTACGTTATAAACCAATCTTTCTTGCGTTTCTTTTAAAGGTTTCACTTTTACATCCACTCTTAAAGCATCTTTAGCTTGATCGTATTTGTAAGCGCCCCATTGCTTCGGTTCTTTGTTAAAAATAGCCGTCCAAGTGCCGCTCTCTCTAGGAATTAAGAAAAAACTGTATTTTCCTGCTGGCAAAGCCTGGCCTTCTACCTTAATATCCTTGTCGGTTTCAAAAGTGGTAGCATCATTTGCGCCTGCACGCCAAACCTTATCGTAAGCTTCTAAGCCGCCCCAAATTTTACGGCCTTTTACCGCTGGACTGCTGTAGTTGATAGTGATATTTGCCCCGCCAATCTTACCTGTAGCTGTTGCTGCCGGACTTGCCTTAGGCTTAGCATCTTGTGCCATGGCGCCTACCGATACAAAAAGAGCAAGTAGCGTACTTGCCATTACTTTAAATGTTGATTTCATGATCTTTAATTTTAATATACTTTGCTACTAAGTTAATTGTAAAAATGTCAAAAAAGCTAAATCAACAATAAAATTACGCAACAAAAAAAGCGAACGTTTCCATTCGCTTTTCTAAAAATCAAAATTATTTAACCGAAAAAATCTTTAGGCAGATTTGGCATCAATAGTATTAACCGTCAATTTTTCGACAGGCGAAAACTCTGCCATAAACTCCTCTGCTTTTTTTACCATTTTAGGTGAACCTACAAAAATAGCTACACGTTGGTGCAATTCTGTTGGTTCTATATCCAAAATCCTATTTAAGCCATCAGAAGCAATGCCTCCTGCTTGCTCTATAATAAAAGCCATTGGGTTACACTCATACAATAGACGCAATTTACCTTTTGGCGAAGCGGCTGTAGTTGGATACATATAAATTCCACCTTTAATTAAGCTGCGATGGATATCTGCTGCCATAGCACCGATATACCTTGAAGTATAAGGCCTATTAGTAGCTGCATCCTCGGTTTGGGCATACTTAATATATTTTTTCACTCCTTCCGGAAAGTGCACATAGTTACCCTCATTGATAGAATAAATCACACCATCATCAGGTATTTTCATATCTGGATGCGAAAGACAAAACTCACCTATCGACGGATCTAAGGTAAAGCCGTTAACCCCTTTACCAGTAGTATACACCATCATGGTAGATGAACCGTAAATTACATAACCAGCAGCTACTTGTTCCGTTCCTTTTTGCAAAACATCATCTAAAGTAGCCGGGCCTTCGGTAGATTTTCTCCTGTAAATAGAAAAAATGGTTCCAACGGTTACGTTGATATCAATATTCGAAGAACCATCTAGAGGATCTATACAAACGATATAACGGGCATTTTTAGACACAGGCGAATCAATACGAACAAAATCATCTTCTTCTTCCGAAGCCACAATACAGCACTCGCCACCGCTAGTTAAAGCCGAAATAAATTGGTCGTTAGCATAAACATCTAGTTTTTTCTGATCCTCGCCCTGTATATTAACCGTATCGGCATCGCCCAAAATATCTACTAAACCAGCTTTATTTACTTCGCGATTTACAATTTTTGCGGCAATACCAATATCCCTCAACAAGCGAGAAAGCTCTCCTTTTGCATACGGAAAGTCCGCTTGCTTTTCAATAATAAACTGGCCTAATGTTTTTATACCCGACATCATTTTACTTAGTGTACTTTTTACGTTATCTATCTCCTAATTCTATGGCCTCTAAGGTATGTATTTTTTCTTCGGAAATGCAAAAACGAATCAAAGTTCTTTTTTGATGCCAGCCATGTTTTCCCGCAGCACCGGGGTTTATATGCAAGCATTGTATTTTTTTATCGAACATTACTTTTAAAATGTGCGAATGTCCAGAAATAAAAAGTTGCGGAGGCTTAGTGTAAATTTCCTTCTTAACTTGTGGCGTATATTTATCCGGATATCCACCTATATGCGTCATCCAAACATCCACCTCTTCGCAGCTAAAACGATTATGTTCTGGGTATACAGCTCTAATTGCGGCGTCGTCTATATTACCATAAACCCCTCGAAGTGGCTTAAAAGCAGCTAAAGGCTCTGCCACGCCCGGCCCAAAATCTCCAGCATGCCAAATTTCGTCCCTATCATCAAAGTATTTATACACCGCATCATCTAAATAACCATGCGTATCAGATATTAAACCTATTTTTTTCATTTGTTTCAGATATGAGTATTGAGATGTGAGACTTGAGACCTTAACCTCGCAAAGCTAAATGTTTATTTTTTCGAAAAGCTGCTCTACTACTACTATTTTAATTCAGTCGGGCTTTACGCTATATCTCTTCATTTATCCTTCGACAAGCTCAGGACGACAAATGAAGAGGATGCCGCTGCAATCCCGTTTATTTCACAAAAGACAGTATACAAAATTTAAAAATCTTTCCCCTCCAAAGGCAAATCTGCAGCTTGCTTACTCCTATCATCATTCCCGCGTATAAGGGAGTGTTAAAGCTATAGTTTTCTAAAGCATTAAGATCCTCGCCTACGCGAGGATGACGCATATGGTAACGATCTTCGAAACGTAAAACATTCTCCGTCTTTAATACGCCAAAAAGAAATCCTTTAACAAAATCTCATAAGCTTTGGTATATTTCTTTTCACTCTGGTAAATTATAAAATCTTCTTCCAGCAAAGCTGATTTATTTCTTCCTAAGCAAACAATTCGTCTAAATTCTGGCTTAGTAACATCAGAGCGAAGTTTAATTACTTTCTGCAAAAATAAGCCATAATCTTCGCCTTTGGCTACCAAAAATTCAGCTTGTTTAATGGGTAATACAAACCAAAAACATCCATTATCAGCGAGCAACACATTTACCTTTTTAATTAAATCTTCAAAAAAAGTATTGCTGGCGTGTCTAGCCATTTCCTTTTTTGGTTCCGCATTTTTATAATCATTCACAAAAAACGGAGGATTGGTTACAATAAGATCGAATTTTTCTGGATTATTGAATTGTTCGATTGATATATTGTTGTTTGTTAATCGCTCACTAAAAATTGAATTCTTAAAATTTTGCCTGGCAGTTGCTGATGCTTGTTCATCAATTTCTACCGCACAAACTTGGGCATCTGGAAAACGCTGTGCCAACATCAAAGCTATTACACCCGTTCCTGTACCGACATCTAAGATCCGCTTTGCATTTTCATGTTGCACCATAGCTCCCAACAATACGCCATCGGTATTGATTTTCATGGCGCAGTTGCTTTGATCTACCTCAAATTGCTTAAAACGAAAGATCTTTTTCATAATGTTGATTTAACCACAACTTGTCCCGAGTATTCGGGAAAGACGCAAAGAACACAAAGATTTTGTAACATCAACTTAACAAACCTATTAACGTCCATAAATTTCCAAAGGCAATCCATCTGGATCTGTAAAAAAAGTGAATTGTTTACCTGTAAACTCGTCAACCCTAATCGGTTCGGTTACAACCCCTCTTTCATTTAAAACCTCGGCCACTTTTTCAACATCATCTACCTCAAAAGCTAAATGACGCAAACCTTGTGCTTCTGGTCTAGATGGTCTTTCTGGCGGATTTTCAAAAGAGAACAACTCAATTTGATAAATTCCATTTACCGCCAAATCTAATTTCCAAGATTTTCTTTCTTGCCTGTAAACTTCTGCCAAAACAGTAAAACCCAATTTATTGACGTAAAAATCTTTTGAGCGTTCATAATTAGAACAGATAATAGCGATATGGTGAATGCGGTTGAACATTTTTGAGTTTTTAAGTCCGAGGTCGGATATCCGAAGATATAACACCAATCAAATCATTCAAAATTATATCCTTCAAAATTCAATTATTTATTCACTCAATCATTCTATCATTAAATTTAAAAAACCTAAATTTGCATCTTCAAAAAATAAGCATGATTCATTTCTTTTTAGGTCAATCTGACGAGGTTTTTGTTTTAAAAACAAGCAAAACTTTATCCCCAACTGATACAGAAAAATTAGAATGGCTTTTCGGCGGAGCTAAATTGAGCACCGAAAGTTCTTTAACAGGTTTTTTTGTTGGTCCACGTGCGGCAATGATTACTCCTTGGAGTACCAACGCAGTAGAAATTACGCAAAACATGACTCTTGATGGCATCATCAGGATTGAGGAGTTTAAAAAAGTGGACGAAGGGTTTACGGCATTTGACCCAATGCTTTCTCAAAAGTATAATGGCTTAAATCAGGATGTATTTACCATCAATATCCAACCAGAATCTATATTAGAGGTAACCGATATTGCGGCTTACAATAAGCAGGAAGGCTTATCTTTAAGTGACGAAGAAGTGGATTACCTTAAAGGATTAGCTGATAAATTGGGTAGACCGTTAACTGACTCGGAAGTTTTTGGTTTCTCGCAAGTCAACTCAGAGCACTGCCGCCATAAAATCTTTAATGGTAAATTTGTGATTGATGGCGTAGAACAACCTACTTCCTTATTCAAATTAATCAGAAAAACATCGGAAACCCATCCAAACGATATCGTTTCTGCTTATAAAGATAACGTGGCTTTTGTAAAAGGGCCTAAAGTGCAACAATTTGCGCCTTCGAAACCAGACGAGCCTTCTTTTTACGAAACCAAAGACTTTGATTCGGTTATTTCTATCAAAGCCGAAACACATAACTTCCCAACTACGGTAGAGCCTTTTAACGGCGCTGCTACAGGTTCGGGTGGTGAAATTAGAGACCGTTTGGCTGGCGGACAAGGCTCTTTACCTCTGGCTGGAACAGCGGTTTACATGACTGCCCTTTCTCGTTTAGAAGAAAATCGTGCTTGGGAAAAAGGTATGGAAGAGCGCCAATGGCTGTACCAAACTCCAATGGATATCCTCATCAAAGCGTCTAATGGTGCTTCTGATTTCGGAAATAAATTCGGTCAGCCGCTAATTACAGGTTCTGTATTAACTTTCGAACACGAAGAACACGACCGTAAATTAGGTTTCGACAAAGTAATTATGTTGGCTGGCGGTATTGGCTACGGCAAGCTAGCACAAGCTAAAAAACAAGAGCCAAAAACTGGCGACAACATTGTGGTTTTAGGCGGTGAAAATTACCGTATCGGCATGGGCGGCGCTGCTGTTTCCTCGGCAGATACCGGCGAGCATGGTTCGGGTATTGAGCTAAATGCGATACAGCGTTCTAACCCGGAAATGCAAAAACGTGCTGCCAATGCAGTTCGTGCAATGGTTGAGAGCGATAACAACACCATCGTTTCAATTCACGATCACGGTGCCGGCGGTCACTTAAACTGTCTTTCTGAGCTAGTTGAAGCTACCGGTGGTAAAATCGATTTAGATAAATTGCCAGTTGGCGATCCTACCCTTTCTGCAAAAGAGATTATCGGTAATGAATCGCAAGAGCGTATGGGTTTGGTAATTAGCGAAGAACATACCGCTACTTTACAGAAAATTGCAGACCGTGAGCGTTCGCCAATGTATACTGTCGGTAAAGTAACCGGCGATCATCGCTTTACTTTTGAATCTGCAACTACTGGTGCTAAACCAATGGATTTGGCATTGAGCGACATGTTCGGCAGCTCACCAAAAATGATTATGGAGGACAAATCGGTTAGCCGTAATTATGGAATAATTGCTTACGATCAGAATAAAATCAACGAATATTTAGCGCAAGTACTTCAACTAGAAGCCGTAGCTTGTAAAGATTGGTTAACAAACAAAGTGGATAGATGTGTTGGCGGTAGAGTAGCGAAACAACAATGCGCTGGACCTTTGCAGTTACCACTAAACAACGTAGGTGTAATGGCTTTGGATTTTCAAGGAAAAGAAGGTATTGCTACTTCGGTTGGCCATGCGCCAGTTTCTGCATTAATTGATGCTGCCGCGGGTAGCAGAATTGCCATTGCAGAATCATTATCAAATATTGTTTGGGCACCGCTTAAAGACGGCTTAAAAAGCGTTTCGCTTTCTGCCAACTGGATGTGGGCTTGTAAAAATGAGGGCGAAGATGCTCGTCTTTATGAAGCAGTTCAAGCTTGTTCTGATTTTGCTATCGAATTGGGCATCAATATTCCTACGGGGAAAGATTCACTTTCGATGAAGCAGAAATACAAAGATGGCGATGTAATTGCACCAGGAACGGTAATTATTTCTGCTGCTGGTAATTGTAACGACATTACGCAAGTAGTTGAACCGGTTTTGCAAAAAGACGGTGGCTACATTTACTACATCAATCTAAGTAATGATGATTATAAACTAGGCGGCTCTTCTTTTGCTCAAGTTTTAAATAAAATTGGAAATGAAACGCCTGATGTTAAAGATGCAGCAAAATTCAGCGCTGCTTTTAACGCAATTCAAGAGTTAATTAAGTCCGGAAAAATTAAAGCTGGGCACGATATAGGTAGTGGCGGTTTAATTACTACCCTGCTAGAATTGTGCTTTGCAGACCAAAACCTAGGTGCAAACATCGATTTGTCTAGCTTAGGTGAAGCTGATGCTTTAAAAGTATTATTCGCTGAAAATATCGCTTTGGTTTTCCAAGCCGATGAAAGTATCGAAGCCATCTTAAATGATAAAGCGGTTGCTTTCCACAAAATTGGTTCGGCAACCAGTACCGCTACCTTAAATGTAACTAACAACGGAACGAGCTATAATTTCGATATCAATCACTTGCGTGACGTTTGGTTTAAAACTTCTTACTTATTGGATCGCAAACAAAGTGGCGAAGTAAAAGCGAAAGAACGTTTCGATAATTATAAAAATCAGCCTTTAAAATTCAACTTCCCTGCTCAATTCGATGGTAAAAAACCAGTAATTGATGCAAGCAAACCTCGTCCAAAAGCGGCAATTTTACGTGAAAAAGGAAGCAATTCTGAGCGTGAAGTAGCTAATGCGATGTACTTAGCAGGTTTCGATGTGAAAGATGTTCACATGACGGATTTGATTTCGGGCAGAGAGACTTTAGAAGATATTCAGTTTATTGGTGCTGTTGGCGGTTTCTCTAACTCTGATGTTTTAGGCTCTGCAAAAGGCTGGGCTGGCGCATTCTTATACAACGAGAAAGCTCGTGTAGCGTTAGAGAATTTCTTTAATAGAGAAGATACTTTATCGGTAGGTATTTGTAATGGTTGTCAGCTATTTATAGAATTAGGCTTAATCAACAAAAACCACGAAGCAAAACCTAAAATGTTGCATAACGATAGTCATAAACACGAAAGCATATTCACTTCGTTGACTATCCAAGAAAACAAATCGGTAATGCTTTCTACACTAGCTGGCAGTACACTAGGCGTCTGGGTATCACATGGCGAAGGTAAATTCCAGTTCCCTTACGAAGAAACTAGCTACGATGTGGTTGCTAAATATGGTTACGAGCAATATCCTGCAAACCCTAACGGCTCTGGCTTTAATACCGCCATGCTTTGCGACGAAACTGGTAGACATTTGGTAATGATGCCTCACATAGAGCGTTCATTGTTCCAATGGCACTGGGCAAATTATCCAGCAGGTAGAAAAGACGAAGTTTCGCCTTGGATGGAAGCCTTTGTGAATGCTAGAAAATGGGTGGAGAAGCACCAAAAATAAAATTGTCACATTGAGCTTGTCGAAATGTCTTCATTAAAGCAAAAGACTTCGGCAAGCTCAGCTTGACCATCAGTTGAGCTAAAATTTACCTATTCCGCCATCTTGGTAAAACTCGATAAATTTTTCAGCTATTACGTCCGATTTAAATTTTTCAGCCGCTTGGCTCCTAATCAACTCGCTATCAAATTTTACTTCTCCAGTAATAATTTGTTTAATTGCTTTTGCTAGTGCTTGCACGTCGTTGGGCGCTACTAAAATCCCATTACTTTCATCAACCATCTCTGGCACACCACCAACTTTCGTGGCAACCACAGGCACGCCCAAACTCAAACTTTCCGTCACCACAACAGACTGAGTTTCATAATTGCTAAATAAAATTAGCGCTTCAGCCTCAACAATACGGTCTACCACTATTTCTCCATAAAGAAACCCTGTAAAAAGTACTTCGTTAAGTCCTAATGCTATAGCCCTTTCTTTCGCAAGTTCAAACTCATCACCATCGCCAACCATGGTTAAAGAAAATGAAAGACCTTCATTATGCAATAGTTTAAATGCCTCAAGAATACCTGTTACATTCTTGCAGTTGGCAGCAAAATTAGACACATGTACAAAATGATTTTTAGTGCTATACTGTCCTATCTTTTCCTTAAAAAATAAATCTTGAGATACATTAGAAATCACCTTAAAATTTCGATGGTTCAAGCCATGGTGCTTCATGTAAAACTTCAAATTTTCTGAAACTGATGTGATACCTTTAGATTGACGCACTACCAGTTTAGTAATCATCTTTCTAAAAAAACCACGATATGAATTATCTTGTGGCAAGTACCTAGACCAGTGCTCTGTTATAAAATACGCAATATTTACTCCAAATAATTTCAGCGAAAATGGTAATATCGCCGCCCTTGTTAATACATGTACATGAAAAAATATTGGCCTTCGATTTATTTTTCGATACTGGTAATATCCATAAAATTGCCCGAATACATATAAGCAAGCTTTGAAAAATTGAACTATCGGGTGTTTCGAAACTGGCTTTTTGAAATACAAAATATAGGTATCAATTCCATTGACATTAGATTTTTCGAAGTGATAAAGTTGCGCAAGCTTTTCATCGCCACAAACATGTAAAACATCTACTGCTACGCTACAATTTATGGCTTCGGCATGGCTCCTAATAAATGAGCCTACCGATAAGTTTGTTCTATTGGGATACCATGCGGGAAGAAATAAAATCTTATTCTTTTTAACATTAGCCATTGCGTTGCTAAAAGTAGAAAAAAACTATTTCATAACCCCCTACTACTTCAACAATTTAAGAGGAATTATTTGTATGTTTGAATCTATGTTGCGCATATTCTATTCTTTCATTTTAACCATCTGTTGCCTAAGTGTTTTTGCCCAAACCCCTTATGGTAACGATTGGATTAATCCTGCCCAGTCTTATTATAAAATTAAAGTTAGCCAAAAAGGGGTTTATAGATTAAATCACGCCACATTGAGCCAACAAATTCCTACCCTAAATAGCATTAACCCAAAGAACTTCCAACTTTTTAAAAACGGAAAAGAAGTAGCTATTTATGTACAAGGAGAAACTGATAACACCTTTGATGCAACAGACTTTATTGAATTTTACGGGCAACCCAATGATGGCACTTTAGACAAAGAATTATATCCGGTTGCAAATACTCAGCCACATAACTACTATAGTTTATTTACCGATACCGCTGCTTATTTTTTAACTATTAACCCTAACTTGCAGGGTTTAAGAGTACAAAATTTTAAATCTTCAAAGACAGGACTGATAGCAGAAAGCTTCATCACTCAAGAGAGTTTAGGTGTATATGCAGACAGTTTTTATCCTGGCAGATATATCATTGCACACATGAGCCTTTCCGATTATCAAGAAGGCGAAGGTTTTATGGGTGTAACTTACGGATTGGGAGGACAACAAATCAGAACATTATCTACCCCCAACTTATATACTGGCAGTGGTGCATCCCCCATCAAATTTGAAACTTATGTAGCTGGCAGGTCTGATGCACAATCTACAAATCCTCAAGGCAACAACCATCACCTAAGAATTAGTATTAATAACGGAACATCTAGTTTTGTAAAAAAAGATACTTTGTTTAGAGGCTATGCCGTATCAAAAACAGCCTTTACCGTTAACCCCAATGAGCTAGGTCAAAACACACAAGTGATATACGAAGCAATCAATGACCTTGGTGCACAAACCGACTTTCAAGCGGTAGCTTATGCTAAAATTATCTATCCTCGCCTACCAGATTTACAGGCAACTACTACCCTCAATTTTACCTTAAACGGAAACACACAGAACAGGTATTTAAACTTTACAAACAACAATAAAACCAAACCTTTAATTTGGGACCTTACTTCCAACCAAAGGGTAGTTTCTGAAATTAACGGCAGCAATGCAGAGTTTGTATTGTCGGCAAACATGACAGAAAGAGATATTTTTCTATACGATAGTACAGCCTTTATTTCGCCTGCGTTAACGAAAGTACAAATGCTGAATCTATCGCCAAACACCTTCGATAAAAATTTCATTATTGTAACGCACAAATCATTACTAACTAGTGCCGAAAATTATGCCAGCTATAGAAATCAAGGTGCTTATAAATCTTTTATAATAACCACAGAGCAATTGTACGACCAATTTTATTATGGTATCCATCATCCTTTTGCCATCAGGAACTTCGCCAAGTACCTTCTTCAATTCGCCGCTACCAAACCCAAATACCTCCTATTGTTAGGTAAAGGATTGGAGAATAGTTTAATCAGAGCGGCTGGTGGTGTAAATGAAGATTTAGTTCCTACTTATGGCTCTCCCCCATCAGATGATTTACTAACAGCCAGAATTAACAATACGAGTTTAGCACCTGCCATTGCCACAGGCAGAGTTGGTGCTAAAACGAATGAAGAAGTTGAAATTTACCTTCAAAAACTGAAACGCTATGAACAATATGGGAATGAAATATGGCGTAAAAAGTTTATTCACGTTAGCGGTGGCAACAATCTTTCAGAAAATTTATCTTGGGCTGCTTATCAAGCCAACATGTTTAACATGGCAAAAGCAGCGCCTTTCGGAGCAGATACAGTTAACTTTAACAAAAACGTAAACGTTCCAGTTAGTGCAAATCAAAAGCAACTCATTATTAACGAAATAAACAAGGGAGCAGCCTTATTATCTTTCTTAGGACATGGAGCCCACCAAGCTACAGAGGTTAATTTTGGCTTACCAGAAGAACTTAACAATAGCGACAGACTTTTAACTTACCTGGTAAATGGATGTACCACCGGAAACACTTATATAGGACCTCCGTCTTTGGGGGAAAAGCATATTTTTTATCCTGAAAAAGGTGCCGTAGGATGGATAGGAACCTCTAGCGAAGGTGTAGCAAGTTATTTATCTAATTTCAGTTCTATTTTTTATCAAAAAGCATTTACAACTAACTATGGTGTTTCTATAGCCGAAGCTTTAAAATTGGCTAAAACCCAATATCAAAATCCCAACGATATTATTAACGTAATGCACACCACACAATACACTTTTCAGGGAGACCCCGCATTGAAGTTTTACACTCCAGAAAAGCCAGACTTGGCAATAAACAACCAAGATTTATTCATTTCTCCTTCTAATGTAAGTGCGTTAAGTTCTTCTTTTTCTGTTGCTGTGGTAGCCAAGAATATTGGTAAGGCGGTAAACCAACCATTAAAAATTTCATTAACCCGTACATTTCCAGATAATTCCACTACAACCTATCCGCCACAAACTTTTGCAGAGCCTGTATACAACACAGATACTTTGTTGTTTAAAATAGAAAATAATGATATCAGTAGTGCGGGAATTAATAAATTTACCATAACACTAGATCCGGAAAACGAATTTGATGAGCTTTCAAAAGCGAATAATACAGCAAGCTTCGATTACTTCATGATATCAAATGGTTTAAATACCATTTATCCAAAAAAATATGCCATAGTATCGCAAGCCGATGTAGAACTTGTTGCCCAATCTAACGATTTACTGGCCAAAGATGCCAGCTATATATTCGAGATAGACACGGTAAGTACGTTTGATAGTTCGTGGCTAAAAACAGCTACATTAACGGCCGGATTTATGCCCAAATGGCGCCCTGCTTTACTATCCACTAATAACCAAGTTTACTATTGGAGAGCTCGCTTAAACGCAGATTTAGATAAAGGTGGTGCTTGGCAAGAAAGTACATTTACTTATATTCAAGGCAGTCCAGATGGTTGGAACCAATCGCATTTTCAGCAATACCAAAATGGTACACTTCACAGCTTAGAGTTTAACAACAGCACCAAGCAGTTTGAATTTTCCAAAACAGCTTATGCTACCACGGTGCAAACTAGAGGAGATGATGCATCTACAGCAGACGAAAGGACATTTAGAGCAAATCCCGGCGGCAGGCTTGGCTTTTTAGACTATGAGTTTGTTGGCTTTACGCTAATAGCATTAAACCCTACCGTAGGCGGGCTTTTTCAATACCCTTCGGCTTACAATTTTGTTAACAACGATGGAAACGGAACTCCAAACTACTACTCAGGCCAATATGTTTTCGACACTAATAATCCAGTAGCAGTCGATAGTCTAATTAGCTATATCAACCAAATACCCAATGGCTACTATGTTATTGGATTTAACGGAAGAGGTATTAATTTATCTGCCCTGCCACAAGCTGCCAAAAACGCCTTTTTGCAAGTAGGCGCAGCCAATATTGGGAATGTTGGTGCGGGTGAACCTTATATGTTTTGGGGACAAAAAGGTGGTGGGCCCGAATCGGCCATAGAGAAAATGGCAGATCTAGGTAGCACGGCGCCACCAAGAGAACAACTGATCAGATTCGACAAGACTTATGCTTATCCACTACAACAAGGCAACCTAACCACCGTTGCAGCAGGTCCAGCAACACAATGGAAAACCGCCGAATATGAAGTAAAAACAGATGCCACAGATGTTGTTTCTTTTGATTTATTAGGGTACAAACCTAACGGGGAAGTACAGGTTTTGCAAACCAATCTACCTCCAAACAGCTTAGATTTAAGCGGCTTCGATGCTAAAAGCTATCCTAAAATGGCCCTAAAAGCAAATTTTAGTGATGCTACAAAAAGAACCCCTCCACAAGTGTTAAAATGGAAATTTATTTACGACGAAGTACCAGAAACATCAATTAATCCGCAAATAAGTTATAATTTCTACAAAAGCCCTATTCAAGAAGGTGATAGTGTGAAGTGGGACATTGGTTTTCAAAACCTGTCAAAATATAAATCGGATTCGCTTTTGGTTAAATACACTTTAACAAAGCCAGACAGAAGTACAATTACGGCAAACGCAGGAAAAATTGAAGAAATGGCTATTGGCGCTAATCTTACCTTTAAGTTAAAACTCCCTACCATTGGCTTAGTAGGCAACAATCTTTTAAAATTAGATTTCATTCCTATAAACGGTAACGATAGCTACAGCTTTAACA
This sequence comes from Pedobacter ureilyticus, assembly GCF_005925345.1. GTDB lineage: Bacteria > Bacteroidota > Bacteroidia > Sphingobacteriales > Sphingobacteriaceae > Pedobacter > Pedobacter ureilyticus. The sequence goes on along the minus strand of NZ_SSHJ01000003.1, from coordinate 66,704 downwards.
ATTTTATACAGCAGAATTTTACGGTAACAAAAGATAATAAAGAGCCTATCGTTGATGTAGCATTTGATGGAAAACACATTATGAATGGTGAAATTGTTGCACCACAACCTAACATTTTAATAAACCTTACAGACGACAACTCATTTATACTACTTAATGATACTACGGTAATGAATATTTACCTTAAATCTGCAACGGGAAATTACAAAAGGATTGCTTATACCTCTGGCCTATTAAATTTTACTCCAGCAAATTCGGCGAACAACAACAAAGCTAGTGTAAGCTACAAACCGTCCAGATTAGAAGATGGTATCTACACCTTGATGGTTGAAGCAAAAGATGCCAGCGGTAATGTTAACAACGCAAGTAGTTATACCATCGAGTTTGAAGTGATTAACGAATCTGCCATTACACATTTTTATCCCTACCCCAACCCCTTTACCACAGCCATGAAATTTGTTTACACCTTAACTGGAGATAAAATTCCTGATAAGATAAAAGTGCAAATCATGACGGTAACAGGAAAAATTGTTAGGGAAGTTTTTAAGGAAGAATTAGGAGCTATTAGAATTGGAAATAATATTTCCGACTTTACTTGGGACGGAACCGATATGTACGGAGATAGATTAGCCAATGGTGTTTATTTCTATAAAGTTACAGTAGAAAACAACGATAAATCTGAAATAAAACATAGAAAAACTAAAACAGACAACTTCTTTAAACAAAATACTGGCAAAATATATTTGATGAAATAATGTGCGGGATTACTGGTTTTATTGACTACAAAAAGTTAATAAGTGAAAAAGATCTACTAAATGCATCAGCTGCGCTAAGACACAGAGGTGGCAATGGTTACGGCCACTTGCTAGAAACTCACCAACGCTATAGTGTGGGCTTAGCAAATGAAAGGCTCGCTACTATTGACCCCTCTGAAAACGGTATACAGCCTTTTACTTCACTTTGTGGAAATTATACCATTACTTTTAATGGAACAATTTATAATTACCTAGATTTAAGGGCGTCACTTATTAAATATGGAGTGATTTTCAAAACTTTATCTGACACAGAAGTTTTATTAGAATGTTATAAAAAATGGGGACATCAATTATTTGAAAAAATAGATGGAGCATTTGCATTTGCCATATTGGATAGGAAACAAAATCAAATGTTCTTGGCTAGAGATACTGTTGGCGTAAAACCCTTGTATTTCTATAAGGATAAAAATTTCTTTGCCTTTTCTTCTGAATTGAAGGGATTATTACAATATCCAATAGAGAAAAAAACGAATTTAAATGCATTGGAGAAGTATTTACGCCATGGTTATTTCTTGGGCTCGGAAACTATATTTACAGATATATTTAATTTTAAAAAACAGCATTATTTTATTATCGACTTAAATAGTGGCAACCATTTAGAGACTAAATTTGAAAATCAATCAGGCGTTTTGGCTAGGCTTTCGGACAATGAAAGTGATATTACCAATAGACTACATGAATTAGTTACCGAATCAGTCGTTAAGAGAAGTATAGCGGATGTAAATATGGGTGTCATGCTAAGTGGAGGTTATGACAGCGCTACTGTAGCCGCCATACTACAAAAAAATAGAGCCAAAAGATTAAGAACATTTACCCTTGGTTTTAAAAATAAGAAAATAGACGAAGCCCCGGATGCCAAAGCTATTGCCAAATTTTTAAACACTAACCATACTGAATATTACATAGACAATGCTGATGCTATAAAGACCCTAGAAAACTTACCTAATATTTTTGATGAACCCATGGGTGATAGTGGTGCTATACCATTGGCATTCTTGGTGGAGCAAATTGCTACAGAAGACATTAAAGTTCTGCTTGGTGCAGAGGGAGGCGATGAACTATTTGCAGGATATACGAGCTATAAAAAAGCCATTTGGGTACATAGAAAATCTAATCAAATTCCAAATTTCTTAAAAAAAACTATTGTAAGCTTTTCAAAAAACAGAAAACATAAACTGCAAGAAGTATTATTTTCGAAATCATTAATAAACACCTACGAATCTATCGCCTCATTTTATGCCTACAATGAAATGAGCAATCTACTAAATAAGGAAATAATTCCATCAATAAGTTTTGAGCAACAAGAAGACAGTATCAAATCACTACTAAATTTTGATCTCAATAATTACTTGCCTAATGATTTGCTGCTTAAATCCGACAGAATTACTATGCATTATGGAATAGATAATAGAGATGCCCTTTTAAAAACAGACCTAGTAAATACTTTAGCAACAATTGACAATAAATATTTTATAAAAGATGGAAATTTGAAACATCTACTAAAAAATATCACCCATCAATATATTCCAAAAATAATAATGGATAGGCCAAAAAAAGGTTTTAGTATTCCTATAATTGAATGGATGGGTTCTATATATAAACCTTATTTAGAAGAATACCTTTCGCCAGAACAGTTAATCAAACATCGCTTTTTTGACATTGTTGAAGTTTTTAAGACTAAAAACAGATTTTATACAAGCCCAAATGGCAACGATGCTAGAAAGTTGTGGTTGTTACTACAATTTCAAATGTGGTACAATAAGTATTTTAGTTAATTTTTGCTAAGAACTTTTTGACAACATATTTCAATGTTGCAATTCCTTTTTTTACTGCAGCATTTTTCCTCTCGAATTTAACTACAAAATGTGGTTTAAGCACTGTATTAAACCTTGATTTGAAAGGAGCTATTCCACGCATATCACCTCCCAGCAAGTCAACGCATTCATAGCCGTCTTCATTCAATTTCGTAAAAAAGAAGTCATGCAACAACGAGTGTACATCGTCTTTATTAGATCTAGATGTTTTGTTAAGCAATACGGTATAGGCTATTTTATTGTTTTTATCTAAGAAAATAAGGTTAGAAGCTACAAGTTCATCGTTATTATAACAATTAAAACTAGCAAGGTATCTATTACGCTGCATTGCTAACATTAGTCTTTCAATTTTTCTTATGCTTGTAGAACTGTAGACTTTAAAATCTTTAAAAATCTGTAAATTCAATTCTAAACTAGTCTTAGTTAAAGGCTCCCATCTACACTCATATCCTATTTCTCTTGCTTTTCTAATATTTTTTTCGGTTACCGTATGATAATCCAAGCTATCCAGCTTTTTTAAATATGTATAATAGTTATTAACCGAAAAATGTTGCCATAAAAAAGGGCGCATATCATCTATTCCTACTGGAAGTTTTATCTCTACACGTTGATACAATTTCAGTAAAGCATTTAAAAAACCATCAAGATATTCGCAATATTGATTTTCACTTAAAGTTTCTTTTATCCAAAATGAAGAATAGAAGAAATGAGAAGGATGTATAATTTTCTTTCGTTTTGTCAGCGCAACATAGCTAATCACCAAATTATTTTTAATATGATATAAAAAGTAGGCAGGTACCAATGCATACTCTTGGCATAAAAAGCTTACAACAGAAAGTTCCTCATTCATTTTCAAAGGTCTAACCTTTTCTATTTCGGCAACCCAATCTTCTCTCTGTAAAATTTTAAGCATGTGCTTATAAAAATACTGCAATTAGCAATTAAAAACCAAAAAAGCGATGAAATTTCTTCCATCGCTGTCGCAAATCAATACCAACTCAAAAACTAATTTTGCATCATATAACTAATAGGCATGTTATATCTTACCCTAACTGGCAGGTTATTTTGCATGCCCGCTTTCCAGCGTGGCGATTTTTTAATAACCCTCATAGCTTCGTCATCACAGCCGTAGCCAATGCCTCGGGTTACTTTTACGTCGGTAATGGTGCCGTCTTTTTCTACTACAAAGCTCAAAAACACTTTACCCTGTATACCATTTTCTGATGCCATACTAGGATAGCGCAAATTTCTTTGGATATATTTTGCCCAGGCATCCATCCCACCTGGAAATTCTGGATAAACATCTACGGTAGCAACATTATGGATATCATTACCTCCAGTGCCATTGCCGCCAATTCCAATTCCTTCTCCAGTACCACCAGTAGCCGTTTCTAAACCAGCATTTCCTTTACTAGCAATGCCATCTTGCGTAGTACTGGCAATTAAAGCACCTTTTAAATCATCAGTAGTTGGCGGCTGGGCAGTAACCAAATCATCTTTAACAACTTTGATATTATCTGTCATACCCACTGATTTTACCTTTGGAGCAACCGATTTCTTTTGCACAACCTCTTCGGGAGCAGCTACTTCTTCTACCTTTGGTAACTCTTTGGGTGGTAACTCTCGTATGATGTTATCAAGTTCTACACCAACTATTTTTGTCTGATCTATAACTTCTGGAGCACCTTTAAGTGCAGAAATAATTGATGGCGCTACAAAAGCACCTACAAATAACGGCGCCGCTATAAAGAAAGCTTTCAACATCCGGTTAGCAGAATGGCTTCTCAATTCGTAAGCACCATAGTTTTGGTTTCTGTTAGCAAATACGAGAGCGAGCCACTCGCTATCGTATAAATTTGATGATTTATTAAACATAGCTATAAGGATTTTTAGCTATGATGCATACTTTCATAAAAATCCATAAAACAATTTCCGCAACACAAAAAACACACAAAACACCCTAAAAAATCAAAAATTTGTATCAAAAAATATTTTTTTTCATTTTTTTAATAATTTTCAGAGTAAAAATCACAAAATTTCATATTTTTGGATAAAAATTTAAACAAATCAATGAAAAGCTTAAGAACCATAGCACTAAAAGAAGCACAAAACAGAGAAATTCCTGAAATATCAGCACCATCTACCAAACTTTCAGATTTCTACGGCTCAAATGTTTTCGACAAAAAGAAGATGAAAGAATATCTTTCTAAAGATGTTTTTGAAAAACTAATTTCTTCTATTAATCAAGGCGAATTAATTAACCAAGATGATGCAAATCAAATTGCAGCCGCGATGAAATCTTGGGCAATGAGCAAAGGTGTTACTCACTACACCCACTGGTTTCAACCGCTAACTGGATCTACTGCAGAAAAGCACGACTCTTTCTTTGAACCAAGTGGCGACGGCGCCATCGAAAAGTTTGCCGGTAGTGCTTTGGTACAACAAGAGCCAGACGCATCGAGCTTCCCTAACGGAGGTATCCGTAACACGTTCGAAGCTCGTGGTTACACTGCATGGGATCCTTCTTCTCCAGCTTTCATTATGGAAAACTCTGCTGGTAAAACACTTTGTATTCCAACTGTATTTGTTGCCTACACGGGCGAGGCACTTGACTACAAAGCGCCTTTGTTAAAAGCACTTTCTGCTATCGATAAAGCCGCTGTAGAAGTTTGCCAATATTTCGATAAAAGCGTATCTAAAGTAAATGCATCTTTAGGTATTGAGCAAGAATATTTCTTAGTAGACTTAGCTTTATTTAACGCCCGCCCAGATTTAGTGTTAACTGGCCGTGCTTTATTTGGTCACATGTCTGCAAAAGGACAACAATTAGAAGATCACTACTTTGGCTCTATTCCAGAGCGTGTTTTTGCTTACATGGTAGATTTCGAAAACGAAGCTATTAAATTAGGTATTCCTTTAAAAACTCGTCATAACGAAGTAGCTCCATCTCAGTTTGAGTGTGCCCCTATTTATGAGGAAATTAACTTGGCTATCGACCACAACCAATTATTGATGGATTTGATGGAAAAAGTTGCTCGTCGTCACAACTTTAAAGTATTGTTGCACGAGAAACCTTATGCAGGCATTAATGGTTCTGGTAAACATAATAACTGGTCGTTAATTACCGATACTGGCAAAAACTTATTAGCGCCAGGTAAAACGCCTAAAAACAACTTAATGTTCTTAACTTTCTTCGTTAACACGATTAAAGCTGTACACGAACATGCAGATTTATTAAGAGCAAGTATTGCATCGGTAAGCAACGATCACCGTTTAGGTGCTAACGAAGCTCCACCAGCAATCATCTCTATCTTCTTAGGTCAACAATTAGATGAAATCTTGGACGAAATTGAGCACTCTCGTTTAAGCAAAAAATTAAAAGAAGACAACTCATTATGGTTAGGTATTCCTAAAATCCCTCAAATCTTGTTGGATAATACAGACCGTAACCGTACTTCTCCTTTTGCCTTTACTGGTAACAAATTCGAATTAAGAGCGGTAGGATCTACGGCTAACTCTTCTGCGCCAATGACAGTTTTAAATGCTATTGTTGCAGATCAGTTGACTAAATTTAAAGTAGACGTAGACAAATTGATCAAAAAAGGCGACAAAAAAGATGTTGCTTTAATGACCGTGATCAAACGTTACATCAAAGAATCTAAAGCCATCCGTTTCGAAGGTAACGGCTATAGTGATGAGTGGGCGCAAGAAGCAGAAAAACGTGGTTTATCGAACATTAAAACTACGCCTAAAGCTCTTGATGCTTACGTAAGCGAAAAATCTACAGAATTATTCGAAAAACTAAAGGTGTTCAGCAAACGCGAACTACATGCTCGTCACGAAATTTTGTTAGAAAACTTCTACAAAAAACTTCAAATCGAGGCTCGCGTATTTGGCGATGTAACCAATAGCCAAATTATTCCAGCGGTTATTGCTTACCAAAACTCATTAATTGAAAACGCTAAAGGTTTAAAAGAATTAGGTTTAAGCAAAGAGGCCATTGCTACGCCATTGGCTATCATCGATAAGCTTTCTAACCACTTATCTATTGTTAAAAACAGCGTAGATAAAATGTTAGAAGACCGTAAAGAGGTAAACAAAATTGAAGATACTCGCGAAAAAGCAATTGCTTACGACGAGAAAGTAAAAGCACACTTCGATACCATTCGTTACCACGCCGACAAATTAGAGCAAATTGTTGACGATAGCGTATGGCCATTACCTAAATTCAGAGAATTGTTATTCTTAAAATAAGCAGCAAATTTTCTTTTTATATTAAGGTGCAAGGTTTTACTTTGCACCTTTTTTGTTTCCGTCAGCTAAAGCAGACAGCAATGAAGTAAAACACGAAAGCAATTAATTAGAAAAGCAAAATCATCCTTTCAATAAAAGTTAGTCCTTCTTTTCGCTAAATCTTTTGTTTCGCTATTCGCTCACAAAAGTATACCGCTGCAATAAGGTTTATCAAACAAAAGTATTTGCTACTATTTACCAAAAACACAAATCATATCACCCCTAAGGGGTTAGTTGTGGCACGTATAATTTCTATAATAATTTCACCCCTACGGGGGTTGTATCTTATATGTCTAAATATTTTATTATTAGAATAGGGTACACAAAACTTTCATTCGTACACTTTGTAACCGTCCGTCCAACAACGCTCAACATTACAACTTTTTGTAGCCCGTGGTTGGTGTTATTACCAAACCAGGTTAGCTTTTATATAAAAAAATACTTCATTACCATAATAGTGTACACAAACCTTAAACTCATCACCTTTGTTTCTGCCTAGTATTCAAAATTACAACTTTTCAATCTTTAAAACTTATGGCAACTCCTCTACCAAAAGTTTAAATTCCCGCCAAGGTTACAACATTTCAACCTTACAACTTTATAACAATAAAAACAATCACTCAAGTGTTCAAAACCTTTTACCTTTTACCTTCCACCTTTTGCCTTAATCAACTATCTTTGCAGCAATTATGAGCGACAATAGGTACAACCAGCGTGGCGTGTCTGCATCTAAAGAAGATGTACACGCAGCCATCAAAAACATCGACAAAGGAATTTTCCCAAAAGCATTCTGCAAAATCATTCCAGACATTTTAGGTAACGACCCTGATTTTTGCAATATCATGCATGCCGATGGCGCTGGAACCAAATCCTCATTAGCGTATACTTATTGGAAAGAAACCGGAGATGTTTCGGTTTGGAAAGGCATTGCGCAAGATGCCATCATCATGAACATCGATGATTTGATTTGCGTTGGTGCTACAGATCAAATCTTGCTATCATCTACTATTGGACGTAACAAAAACTTAATTCCGGGAGAGGTTATTGCAGCAATTATTAATGGTACCGAAGAAATTTTAGCCGAACTAAGAGCGTTAGGCATTTCTATTTATTCTACAGGTGGCGAAACCGCCGATGTGGGCGATTTAGTTCGTACCATTATTGTGGATTCTACCGTTACTTGCCGCATGAAACGAGAAGATGTGATCAGTAACGACAACATTAAAGCTGGTAACGTTGTGGTTGGTTTAGCTTCTTATGGCAAGGCAACTTACGAAACCGAATATAACGGTGGTATGGGTTCGAACGGATTAACCTCTGCCCGTCATGATGTTTTTGAAAAAACTATAGCAAGCAAATATCCAGAAAGTTTTGACCCAGGTGTACCGTTTGATTTGGTTTTTTCTGGTGGCAAACAATTGACCGACTTAGTTCAGATCTATGAAAGCGAGAGCGTAACTGCAGGGAAATTAGTATTATCGCCAACGCGTACTTATGCACCAGTAATTAAGCAAATTTTAGACAAGTACCGTAGCCAAATTGATGGTATTGTACATTGTAGCGGCGGTGCACAAACTAAAGTATTACACTTTGTTAATGATGATGTTCACATCATTAAAGACAATCTGTTCCCTATTCCACCGCTCTTCAAATTAATACAAGAGCAATCTGGTACCGACTGGAAAGAAATGTATAAAGTGTTTAACATGGGCCACCGCATGGAACTTTACGTACCTGCCGAAATTGCTGAAGATATTATCGCTATCTCAAAAAGCTTTAACATCGATGCTAAAATTATTGGTCGTGTAGAAGCGAGCGAGCAAAAACAAGTAACCATCAATAGCGAATTCGGTGAATTCGTTTACAACTAATAATGCAAATGCTGATATTTACGCGATTACTCGTTGTAAATATCAGCATTTGATTTTCTCAATCTGTTAAGAGCAAAGGCTTCTGTCAAGCTATTTCCCTACCCTAAACCAATCGAAATCCGCATAGCCACTATCATTGGTTTGTTGGTCCCGCACTGCAAATAACCCAACTTTAGCACCAATCCATTTGCCTGGCGTTGCTTCAAAAACATCATCTATAGAAGTAAAAGTAATGCCATCTTTACTGTAACTAAACTCACATTTAGCTCCTTTACCCACTTTCACTCGTAAATAAACATCTTTACCATCTAGTTTAACAAGCTGTTTTTCGCTTTCGGCCTTGCCTTTATCTGCACTTTTACATACTGAATAAACTAAATACAATCCGTCTTTTTTTGATTTAACCGCTAAATAAGCATAGCTCAACCCGTAAATGGTTAAGCCTACCTTTTCATTTTCTAATTTCGGGTTAGCCGTAAAGCTCAACTTTGTTGTGGCGGTAAATTCTTCTGTCGGGAATTTCTGCATCAAGATATTTGGTACATCCCAAAGGTTTTTAGCACTATCTGGAATTTTAGCCGTGTATAACCTCAAACTGCCTTTGCTAGGGTTTAAAAAAGACCAAGTAGCCACCGGATTTGCCTGCCACTGCCATTGCAAACCTAGATCAGTTCCATTAAATTCATCGCTCTCGGCAGGCGTAAAAATTGCACTTGCTTTGGCTACGCTTGGCTTTTTATAGGTCAACACGGGCTCTCCAATGCCATCACCATCTTTATCTATACCAATTACTGGCCAGTTATTAATCCATTTCATTGGTTGTAAATGCACAACTCTACCATAAGCTTCCTTGTCTTGAAAATGCAGGAACCAATCTTCGCCATTTGGTGTAGTTACCCAAGCACCTTGATGCGGGCCGTTAATCGGCGATTTACCCTGATCCATCACAACTTTGCGCTCATAAGGTCCGTAAACGTTTTTAGAACGAAGTACCAATTGCCAACCGGTGGCAACGCCTCCCGCTGGTGCAAAAATGTAATAATAGCCATTGCGCTTATAAAATTTTGGTCCCTCTAACGTTGGGTCTTGCTCATGGCCATCAAAAACAATTTTGCCTTCTTCTATGGTTTTATCACCAGCAGCATTCATTCTTTTTACTACCAGTACACTTTTAATACCAGCCCTACTACCCGCGTATCCGTGTGTCAAATACACTTTGCCGTCTTCGTCCCAAAGCGGACAAGGATCAATCAAACCTTTCCCTCCTTCTACTAAAACCGGATCTGTCCAAGGACCCAGAATATTTTTCGCTTTGGTTAAATAGATGCCAAAATCTGGATCTGGATAATAGATGTAGAATTCGTTGTTATGGTAGCGGATTGCCGGTGCCCAAACGCCATTTCCATGTTGGGTTTTAGAGAAATGCTCGAAAGGAGGCTGTCTTTTCAAGGCATGACCAATCAATTTCCAATTTACCAAATCTGTAGATTCTAAGATTGGTAAACCCGGAACAGCATCAAAACTGGAAGCTATCATGTAAAATTTATCGCCTACCCTTACAGCATCTGGGTCTGAATAATCGGCATCTAAAACTGGATTCCTATATGTTCCATTGCCTAAATCGGCTACCCAAGTTTTTGAAATATTCTGTTGCTGTGCATTTACGGCATTTATACAAATAGCGGCTAGCAAGGTAACAAGTATTCTTTTCATGATATTCGGTTTTTACTATTTAGGTTATTTTAAACCTGTGTATTGTGTTTGATAAGTTTTTATTTTTTCGCCATTAGCAACACTGATTTTGCAATTTTCAAAATCAATATTCTTGACGTGATAAAGTTCAATACCCTTCTTCGCATTGATATTTACGTTAATCAGTTTAATATCCTCCATAGGAGATTCTGGTAGTCCCCAAATCTTCATCGCGAGCTCAGCATTGGTAATATTAACATTTTTTATCTGAATATTTTTATAAACTGGTGTAAATAATGCAAACGGTTGCATAACTTCATCCAAAATAGTTTTAGGTTCTTTTGGATAATATTGAGAGATGAAGATTGGCCATTTCACGTTTTTAATTTCAAGGTCTTGATAAATAACATTTTCTACCGTTCCGCCTCTTTCTCTAGCAGTTTTTATGCGTATGGCAGAAGTCGTGCCATCAAATTTGCAGTTGCTTACCATTAAATTCTTTAAACCACCCGAAGTAAAACTTCCGATAGATAAGCCATGGCCATAACCAAAATCGCAATTACGTATGACCATGTTTTCTACCTCGTACCCGCCAGCTAGCTGATTTTTATTTCCAAAATTAATGGCAATATTGTCATCGCCCGTAGCAATTTTACATTGATCTATCAAAACATTTTTTGCGGAAATATTGATACCGTCTGTATTTCTTGATTTTTCAGGCGCAGAGATCGTAATGTGATGGATATAAACCTCTTTACATCCTTTTAAAGAAATATGCGTATTGGGTGGATTTAAGGTGGTAATACCTGCAATTTCTAATCGCTCACAGTTTTCTATGTACAATAATTGAGGTCTGCGGAAAGTAATCTCTTTGGCTGTAAACTTATCCCACCATAGCTGCCCTTGTCCATCTATTGTTCCTTCGCCACTAATTTTAATATCATTTGCCTTTTTAATACTGATGAAGTTAAGGTAACGTTCATTAGCGGAAGGAAAATTGGAAATATCATCAATAAGTTTAAGCACTGCGCCTTTTTGAAGCAATAAGTTGGTTTTACTTTTAACGGTTATGGGGCCACATAAAAAAATTCCCTTGGGCACAATTAAAGTTCCTCCCGCTTTGGCTACGGTATCTAAGGCAGCCTGCATTGCCAAGGTATTTATAAACTTTCCATCTCCAACGGCCCCAAACGAAGTTACGTTATAAGCCTGATTTGTAATTTGAGGTTTGACAGGTTCTTGTGCCCGCAAACCTTGACTAATCAGCATAAAACAAAGCAAAGCCAAAATATTTCTACTATTACTACTTGTATTGCGCATCGGTAATTGATTTTACTAAACTGTTAATGTAAACTTCAATATTGTCATAAGCCGAACTTAAATCTCTACCATTTGCGTTGGCTTTATTTGGATCTAGTTTGTTCGCTATTTCCCAGTCATCTGGCATTCCATCTCCGTCAGTATCTTTTAAAACAGCGGTTTGATTTAATTTGGGCCAGCCCCCTACATCACTTTGCGAATCAATAATACCCAACTTGCCGGTTTTAGAGCCTACGTAAGTGTTAGTTCCATTCTTTACTTCTGTAGTTATACGAGTATCTACAACATCTCGCTTATAACTTGCACCACCATAAAGTAAAACCATGTCATAAGCTTGCTGTGCAGTGTGTACTGTAATAGCCGAAGAGGTAAACGGATTAGTCATTTTAGCAGCGTTAAAATTTACCGTCCCTAATCCAGTACCTGCATTTACGCCACCGTTCCAATTATCAGTTGTAACCGCCGTACTATTAGTTACCACATTTCCATTGATGTAAAATTTACCATAACCCGGCGAGTAATTTGCCACATTCTCTGTTTCCATAGAAATTTGCATAATGCGATTTCTATTGGTTGAAGCTGGGCCTGCTTTATAATAGTTATTAACGATGTTGTATTCTCCATTTTCGCCTCCATAACTACTATTTCCTCCCCAATTATAAATCACATTGTTACGAAAATCTACCTTATCAATTCCGAATGGGCTATTTCCTGTACCTGATCTGCTACCGCCATCAAATCGTGGATTACGACTGTTGTGATGTGCCAATAAATTGTGATGAAAAGTGGCACTTGAACCGCCCCAAATCGCACCGTAACCATGATCATCCTTTTCGTGAAAAGATTTATTTAAACTCTCTGAAAGAATACACCATTGCATGGTAAAATTTTTATTGGCATAAAATGATGAGCATTCATCTATTGACCAACTCATGGAGCAATGGTCTACGATTAAGTTTTCCTTATTTCTGCCCCATAAAGCGTCTTGCTCGTTTTTTGTCAAATCGCCCATGCGGAACCTCATGTAACGGATAATTACGTTGTTTGCATTTACATTCATCTCGTAATTTTGAATGCAAATCCCGTCTCCAGGAGCAGTTTGCCCGGCAATAGTTACATCGCCGTTGTTGATTTGCAGCCTGCTTTTTAGTTCGATATTTCCAGACACTTCAAAAACAATGATACGTTTACCACTTGCTGCAATGGCTTCTCTTAAACTTCCGGTTCCGGCATCATTTAAGTTAGTTACTTTAATTACTCTTCCTTCCCTACCACCAGTAGCATTTCTACCAAAACCTTCTGCACCCGGAAATGCATAAGCAGTTTCTTGAACCTGTATTGGCTTATCTGGAACCGTGTTGGTGCCGCCGCCACTAGCTGGTGGTGTTTCTGTCTTTTTAGAGCAGCTTAGCAATATAAATGCACCTGCTAAAAAATATAAAGCTTTTCTGTTCATGCGCTTTTTCGTTGAAACCCTTACTTTTACCTAAAAAAGATAACAAGGATATTTTTTATTAATTTTTAATGTTATAAGCTTAGAGAATTAAGTATTGCTTCTACTTAAAGTAACCACAACTATGCTGCTTTCATTTTAAAAGCTATACTCTCAATCATCCCTAAACGGTTAAGCTCATTTTGGCATCCAACCCTTAAATATTTTCTCTAAAGTATAGTTGTCGGCTACTTCTTTTTCGCTAAGTTGGTGCGCCCATTTTACGCGAGATTGATCATTTGCCCCAACACCTTTGCTTTTGTACTCGGCGTAAAAGGTTGTTTTTTCTGCATCTGGCTTATTCCAGTTATGCCATCCCTCTGGTTTAAGCTGTTTGCCTAAATCGCAGTTAATAAATACCGTTTTTGCGTATGGCCTCCACGGGCGACCGAAATAGAAAGAATTTGCTGGCGCATCGCCATGAATTTTACTATTGATAAAAACGTAGCCGTATTGCGTACTATCTGGGGTAGATGCCGCAGTATAGTAGCCGCCCCTTTTTCCAAAAATTTCGCAATCTTCAAAAACTGCTGTAGAAGAACCAAAAATAAAATCTACAGTTCCTTCGATATAACATTGATAGTAATATTGCCTGCTAGCATAACCATAAGTGTATAAGGTATCTTGGAAACCTAACATCCTACAATTAAAAAAACGGGCTTTATCACCAGCTACAAACAGCGCTACGGCCTGACCAACTGGACCTGCAGAGTTTTGAAAAGTAATATTTTTTGCCGTGAACTGTGTACCATAAATGTAGCAGCTTGCAGAACCAGAAGTTCCTTTTTCTTCGCCAAAAAGATTTTTCTTTTGAGCCCAATCATCGTAAGTGAGGATGGTTTTTTCAACGCTTTCCCCTATCAATGTAACCATCTGTTTAGATACAGATAAGTTTAGTTTTTCTTTATAAACTCCATTTTTGATAAAGATTGTTGTAGTTACTCTTCTAAAATCTGGAACTGCATTTAGGGCTTCTTGAACGGTTTTGAAATTACCCGAGCCATCTTGCGCTACTACGAAGTCGTATTTAGTATCAAGATTTGAGTATCGAGTATCAAGAATAGATGCCTTCGCAAAAACGCTATTCAACAATAAAATAATTAAACCACTCAATAATATTTTCTTCATCTTATAAACCTTTCATTGCATTAAACACCAATTGCGCTACAGCCTGAGCGCCTGCTTTTTGAAAATGTGTATTGTCTTTTTGTCCGTCTGGATAAGCCTGATACACCCCTTTTTCCAAATTCATGAAATAGGTTTTAGTGACATATTCTTGTCCCTTTTCGGTAAAAGCATCAATAGAAAGTTGGGTTAAATCAATCAACTTCACATTTAGTTCTTTAGCAATTTCTTTTACTGCCTCTGGATATTCGCCATGTACATTACTTAGTTTTCCGTCTTTCCAAGGGTAGTTTCTATTTACTGGAGTTAACAAAATTGGCGTTCCTCCCTTTTCTCTAGTTTGATTGACGTACAAACGCAAAAATTCTTTGTAGCCTTCAATGTTAACATAACGTTCGGTTTTATCTACCGCACCGTCATTATGTCCAAACTGGATCATCACTAAATCTCCCTTTTGCAAACGGTTATAAATTTCTCTCCATCTGCCTTCTTGAAAAAACGTTCTTGTACTTCTTCCACCTTTGGCCCTATCATCAACCACCACACTATCAGTTTTGATCAAGTTTCTAACTTCCTTAATCCCGGCCTTTGTAAAAAAAGATTGAAACACTTGCCCCCAACCATGTACCGGATGCCGCTTTTGTAGGTAATCGCTTTCTAACTGATAGTTGGCTACGGTAGAATCTCCAATGAGGTAAATGGTGGTAACCTTTTTAAATGGTTTAAATGCGCAAAACGCAAATACTAGCAACAATGCTGCAATTTTAATCTTTCCGTTCATTTTATTTCTTGAGATATTTAGCTAATTCCAATTTTTCTTCCTTAATCCCCTGAGCTACCAAAGCGGCGACTTCCTTTGCTCCTTCCTTGCTTAAATGGGTATTATCTTTTACACCTTTAGGATAATTTACATGACGACCACTATCTAAATGGTTAAATAACTTAACAGAAGACTGTTCGCCTAGACCAATGATTAATTTTTCTGTTTTTTGGTGCATGTCTATCAGCGGCACTTTTAACGAATCTGCTACTTTCCTTACTACGTCTGGATAACCTTTGTGGGTGTCGGCAAAGACACCATTTTTAAAACTGCGACGCATAATTGGCGTCAGCAATATGGGATTGGCCTTTTTTGCTCTAGTTTGGTTTACATAAAGTACCAGATTTGTTTGATACTCTTGCAGCGTAGTTCCTACTGCGGGTCTGTCTATTTTTTCATCATTGTGACCAAACTGGATAAAGACATAATCGCCCGGCTTAAGCGCATCTAAAACTTGTTGCCATCGATTTTCTGCAATAAAAGATTTTGTACTTCTTCCGTTGGCAGCTTTATTTGCAATGGTCACGTTGTTCTCAAACAGCTCACCAATTTTCATTCCCCATCCGGTTTCGGGAAAAGCTTTTTCGGCTTTGTTGGCAGCTGTAGAATCACCTATGATAAAAAGTGTGATTTTCTGCTCAGGATTTGACAGTATCAATAAAAAAAAACAAGATACGAACAGTATTTGACGAAACATATTTGACGAAACTGTTAAAGAAGAGGCTGTCTCAAAAGTCACTCGTCATCTCGAACGTTAGAGAGAGATCCCCTCCAGAAGTACTTCTGAAAAAGATTTCTCCTCCCCGAAAATTTCGGGGCAAGCTCTTCGATCGTCGAAATGACGGCATTATTTCACTTTTGATACAGCCCTTAAATTTTTCTAAAAACTATAATCTTCCTCTTGGATCACCTACCGAAGATCTTCCAGCAAACGTATTATCCTTGATTTTGAAATTATCGGTAGCTGGATCTGTAAACAAATCTAAACTCGTACCGCTGTAGTTGGTAATTTGCGGAATTGGGTTTGCTGAAATAGTAGCATCTGAAGTAAGATAATTACTTTCTGCAACAGGCGTTGTACCACCTCTCATACCTCTGCCCGTATTAGCAGGTGCATAAGTTTTACCAATGATATTACTTTTAAAGGTATAAGATGAAGACACCACCTGCGTACTGTAGTCGATAAGGTATCTGCCATTTCCAATAACATTGTAAAAAGTGTTGTTTTCTATTGCTACAGTTACAGATGGAGCTGAATTATGTACAATTAATCCATACCCTATTTCTACAAATGTGCTGTTGGTAAGTGCAATATTATTAAACTTCCCAGATGCCGTATTCGTATTGATAAATGCATAGGTACCATTAGTACCATTAACGCCAACATCTTTAATAAAGCATCTATTTACAATTAATTTATTGATAGTAATGGCATTAGAACCCTGTAAACGGAACGGTGTATTTGCAAAATTTCTAATATCACAGTTTTCGAACGAAATCTCCTCCATGGTAGAGGCCGTGCCTTGATTGATTAAGTACTGTCGTTTGGTAGTTGCAGCATTACCATTAGCGTAACCTGTTACATCAACGTTTTCGAAATGTAGTTTACCTCCTGTAGTTGGCAAAGTAATTAACGACAAGGAAACAATAGGTTTTACCGGGCCTGCTTCGCCAATGATACTGATATCTATTCCAGCAGGTAATAGCACTGTAGCATCCGAATTATATTGGGTACCTTGCAATAAAACAAATCTAGTACTTGCTGTAGCTGCCTGTATCATTGCGGCCAAATCGTCGGTTGCTGTTAAGGTAACTACGTCTGCCCCTGTTGGCAATGGAGCAAGTGTAGTAAACTCTACAAAGCCCACACTTCTGGTGCCTAACATTAAAGTAGCGGTGTAAGCAGTTTGTGCGGTTAAGCCTGTGATAGCCTTTAAACCCGCAGCCGCATCACCGGCTGTCAAAGGCACGGTAACAGTTGCACCTGTAGTTGGTTTTAAGACAATACTTGTTAAACCAGTGGTCGCTGTAAATCTTAAAGTTGCGCCGGTACGTGTAAGATCATCTTCATCAACTGCATCAAACAATTGCAAACCAGTAATTTGAAATGCTTCACTAAACATATACTTCGATTCTGGCTGATCTTGATAAGCATTGGCCTTAATTCTGGCGTAGTACGGTGTTCTCGTCTGTAAGTTTTCATCCGTAACGGTAATGCCAGCAGTGTCCACTACTTTGGTGTAAGCAATGGTGGTAAAAGCATCATCCGTAGAAAAATCTACTGTGTAAGTAAGCGGCTTTCCTTCACTAAAAATAGGCTCTACCCATTTTAGTTTGGCCGAAGTTTCACCTGCTGAGATAGAAACCTCGCCCGGTTTAAAGATTCGAGGGGGCTCTAAATTCTCGTTTTCGTTTTTCTTACACCCCGTAATCATTAAGCCCACCAACATAGCAAGCATCATGATTTTAACTATTGTATATTCTTTAATATTTTTCATTTCGTTAAGATTAAAGGCCTACGTAACCAAAGTTTTGTTTCATGTTGGTATTTTGGTTTAGAGCAGTATTAGGATAAGGAAAGAGTTCTTTCTTGTTTGGCTCAAAATAGAAAGCAAAACCAGTAGAAGTACTCGTCAATTGGTTTTCGGTAGTTAATGATTTTCTCCAATTACGAGCGGTATACCCTGTAGGTGTGGTAGCCTGCCCCAATTGGTATAGGACAACATTGGCAGTTCCACCAAACAAATCCATACTTGCCACCTCATCACTACTAGGAGAAAGGTTATAGTTAGATTCTTTAGTGTACACAATTTCTGGAACATTGGTATAAGCACCTGTACCAGCAATTAAATCGGCTAGTTTAGTTCTTGTCTCTTGAAATTTGCTGTTAATCAAATTCCATCTGATTAAATCATATTTACGCATTCCCTCGCCACCAAATTCTAACAATCTTTCTTTTACAATAGCATTAAAAAAGTCAGCTTTATTCGTTGGAATTGCAGGTAAATCCGCAGGAGTTGCACCGCCATAAGCTCTATCCTGAACTTTTTTCAGTGCGGCGATAGCAGCAGCAGAAGGTTGAGGATTGATTTCATTATCAGCCTCTGCAAACATCAACAACACATCTGAAAACCTGATCATTGGCCAGTTAACTGCAAAGGTTTGCGAAGTAGAATTCTTATTGAAGGCCGTCCATGATTTCCTGAACTTGGCATCAGACATGTTATTTAAGGTGTTAATAATTTTTTTAGAATTTGCATTAATCTCAAATACACCCAAGGTAACATCCCTTCTCAAATCCCTTTTATCGAACTCGTAAAAATAAGTTGGAATGGCCACCATACCTCCACCTCCTTGACCGTATTCTGAGGCAGAGTTGAAACGTAAACCATTGTAATAACCTAGTTTACTATCTGTATTAGAGTTACCACCGAAGGCAGCTACCTCAAACATCAGCTCATGGGCGCTATCCATACGCGTGCCGTGCAAAGTTTTAAAAACATTTTCAAATACAGGATTAAGATCATGTTGCGCTGGATTTGCGATGATCTCTTGGCACTCTTCAAAAGCAATTTGATAATACTTTAAATAATCTGCCCTTCTTTCCATCATTTTAGTTTCGGTACGTAGAGAGTAACCACCACGGGCCAAGGCAATCCTGGCTCGTAAGGCCTTAATAGCACCTTTCGTATAGCGAAAACTACCATACTCCTGAATGTCAGATCTCCAAGGCACTAATTCCGCAGCTGTTTTCAGATCTTCAATAATAACATCGTAAGTTTCATCCCTATTGGCATTGGGTGGAAACAAATTGTCTTCGTAAGCTGCAGATTTGAAACGTTGAGGCACATCACCCCAATTACGGATCAACTCATAATAAAACTGAGCTCGTAAAGCTAGTGCTTCGCCCAAATAACGTCTCATGGTGGCTTGCTCTGTAGCCGAACCATTGGCATAAAGCTGCGACTCAGGAATAAATTTGATACATAAATTGGCACGCTCTACTCCCGAGTACAACTGTGCAAATGGATTAATCAAATCGGTATTGTTTGGGCTTGCACCGTACATGCTCAAACCCCTTCTATCATCTGCTCCGTAACTTCCTGAGGTTCTAAAATCATCTGCTGAAACACCAAAAAGTGTAGAGATACGACTACCGTAGCCGTTATCGCCAATGAGGCGATTGTATACCGCTATTAAGGCTGTGTTGGTGGAGTTTAAACTACCAAATACTACTGTAGTCGATGAGTTCGATTCTGAGTCATAATCTAATACTTTTTTGCAAGAGGGTAAGCTTATTGCTCCCATAGCTAAAACTAAAAAAGCAGTTTTTATTGATTTAATTTTCATTGTCTTTTAAAGTTTAGTGATTAAAATACCAAGTTAATTCCTGCTAACACAAACCTACTACGTGGATAGGCTGCATAATCTATACCCGGTGTTAATGGATTACTACGGCGGGTGTTGGCCTCAGGGTCGTAGCCAGTATACTTGGTAAAGGTATGTAAGTTATTTACGGTGGCGTACACTCTCAATTTAGAGATAAAGCCGCTTCGTTTTACTAAAGTAGTTGGCAAGGTATAGCCCAGAGTAACATTAGTTATACGTAAAAACGAACCATCTTCAACCGCATAAGAAGTTAAGGTATAATTACCTAAAGTAGGTGTCCACAATGTGGTATTGGCATTCATTTCGGTCAACATCGTTGGGTCCGTAACTTTAACACCATTGGCATCAAAATTTCTCCACCTGTCGTTCATCACCGCTAATAAATTGTTGTCTTTTACGTTAAACTGAGAAGTAAACTCTACTTTATTGGCATTATAAACTTTGTTACCTAATGAGAAGTTCATGAAAATATTCATATCGAAATTCTTGTAGGTGAACTGATTGGTAAAACCACCAATTACTTTAGGTTGCGAATTGCCCAAAACGGTTCTATCTTCAGCACCAATTAGCATACTGCTACCGCTAGATAGTTTTTTCACTTTCATATCGCCCGGTTGTGGCGCTCTATTACCTAAAAGTGCACTAGCATTAGGTACATCCGGTTTTAAAGTATATGTATAAGCACCGGTGGTGGTATTCTGCGTATAGTTAAAATCATCCACAGTGTAACGACCATCAGATACAAAACCATAGAACTGACCTACTGGTTGACCTACTTGTACCAAGAAATCCGCCAAGCTATTTACCCAACCCGACTCGGTTACGTAAGATTGCACGCCACCCTGCAGGGCTAATATGGTATTTTTATTGAAAGCAAAGTTTACCCCCGCATTGTAGCTAAAGTTTTTGGTTTTTGCCACTACACCGTTCAACTGCACCTCTAAACCCTTATTGCTGGTTTTACCCACATTTTGTTGTTGGTATCTATAACCGTTTATTGGTGGAATTTCGGCTCTCAACAATAAATCTTTGGTTCGGTTATCATACAAATCTATACTTGCAGACAATCTGTTTTTGAACAAATCAATATCTAAACCTAAGTTAGCTGAAATATTTTTTTCCCAAGTTACCAATGGGTTAGCTAAAAAGTCGCCGGTAATTAAGCCTGTTAGCACCGAAGCATCAGCCGCCGCATAGCCCCCCGCGGTAGAACTGGCTTGATAAATTGTTCGGAACAAATCTGTTCCAATTCTGTTGTTTCCGGCAATACCGTAACTTGCCCTTACCTTCACATTACCTAACCATTTCAAATTTAGGTCTTTGATGAAACTTTCTTCAGATAATCGCCATGCCACTTGAGCAGATGGGAAATCTCCCGAACGTCTATCATCTGCAAAAAATGAAGACCCATCTCTCCTATAGTTTAATGTAGCCAGATATCTGCCTTTATAGCCATAAGAAGCTCTAGCAAAGAAAGACATTTGTCTGTCCCCGTTTACTGATGATGTTGGTTTATCTTGCACTAAACCCGCTACTGGAGGTTCTGCCTTTTGGATACTTGCAAAAGCCTCTTCCGCAGAAATATCTGCAGGGAACCATTTAATGGTACTTGCATTAGCTGTGCTATTTCTAATATTGGTTTCTTGCCCAACCAAAAGTTCTAAACTGTGATCGCTACCTAAATTAGGTTTATAGTTTAAAGTATTAGTATTCAAAAAGGTATTTAAAGTAGACCCATTTAGCACTACAACTGGCATATTTGAATTTTGTCTAGCAACATTAGAAAGCACGCCACTAAATGCTTTAATTTCTCTATCGGTAAAGTTTAAACTTACCTGACTTCTAATTGTAAGATTTTTAAGGATATCATAACTAATGTAGGCACTACTGATTAAATCGTTTTTGTAATCGTACTTTAACTCTTGATGTGCTAGAGATACAGGGTTAGTTAAACCAGTGGTTAAAAAGTCTGCATCAAAGAAATCGCCAGTTTCGCCACCACCAGAAAACGGTTGGTAACGTACCGAGTTTCTTAAACGGTTATTACCTTGTGAACCTGTACTGGTAGTACCAGCACCATCTACACGTTGACGGCTATAACGAATGTTAACACCCGTACGAACTTTGTTAGAAATACGATGATCGAAACGGAAAGAAGCGAAGGTACGTCTGAAACCAGACTCCAACATAATTCCGTCTTCGTTAATATTGTTTAGCGTAAAATTATAGGTAGTAGTTTTGGTACCTCCAGAAAGATTTAAAATCTGCGTATTAGAAAATGCTTGGCGGCCAAAAACCCTGTCCTGCCAATCAATATTCGGAATGTTTTTATAAATATCTAAATCTTCGTAAGTACCATAGCGCTTTGTAAAGCTATCTTTTACATCTTGTGCTGTATTGTTGTTGTACAACTCGTATTGATACATCACATACTCGTAAGGATTCATTACATCCAGTTTGTTCACAATTTGACGAACACCCGCATAAGTATCGAAAGAAACATTGGTACGCCCGTCTTTACCGCTTTTCGTAGTAATTACCACTACCCCATTTGCACCTCTACTACCATAAATAGAGGTAGAAGCCACATCTTTCAGCACATCGATACTTTGGATTTCGTTAGGAGACAAAACCGATAGTGCATTTTCTACTTGTACCCCATCTACGATGTACAAAGGCGAGTTATCTCCAGTAAGCGAACTACCGCCACGCACCCTAATTTGGATTTCGGCACCTGGAGCGCCTTCTGTAGTAGTTACGTTAACACCGGCTAACTTACCCGCTAAGGCCTCTGCTACAGTACCTACCGGAAAATCTTGTAAATCTTTAGCAGAAATTGAAGATACAGAACCCGTTAAGGCTTCTTTCCTTACCGTACCATACCCGATATTGACAATTTTAACTTCATTAAGCGAAGTAGAACTCTCTTCTAAGGCGGCGTTAATTTGACTTTTTGTACCTACCTCAACTTCCATTTCATTAAAGCCTATAGATTTAAAAACCAACACCGTATTTCCTGTAGATGGAACACCTATTTTAAAAGTTCCGTTTCCGTCTGTAGACACGGCAACTTTAGTTCCTTTAATGGTTACGGCTACGCCAGGAATTGGAGATCCGGTAGCTTTTTCGGTTACCTTTCCAGTTACTGACCTCGTTTGCGCCTTAGCTAGTTGGATACCAATAGCAAGCACACAAAAAAACAGCAAGATTTTTTTCATACAATATGGTTAAAATTTGGTTATATGTAAAACAGCTTTAGAGCCATCCTTTAACAATTCTACAATGTTTTTTTAAGATATAGCGCCATTAAACAAGTATAAATTTGTGCAATCGTTCCCGACAACGTTGCCAAACTCAATCTAAAATTATATCTTTAGTACAATAGATAAATAGTGTTACTTTTGAAATACATTTTTTAGCTAGTAACCCACGTAATTTTATAAACGAAGCATGTTTGAGCCTGTTACCATAAAAGATATAGCCAAAGCCCTTGGCCTTTCTACTTCTACCGTATCTAGAGCATTAAGAGATACCTACGAAATTAGTTCGGCTACCAAAAAACTGGTTACAGATTATGCTAAACAAATTGGCTATAAACCTAATCCTATCGCGTTAAGCTTAAAAGAACGCAGAAGCAAGTCTATTGGCGTAGTGGTAAGCGAAGTAGCCAATAGCTATTTTTCGCAAGCTATTGATGGTATTGAGTCTATCGCCTACGATAAAGGCTACCATGTTATCATTTCGCAAACGCACGAATCTTATGAGCGTGAAGTAATCAACGTTAACCATTTGGCTTCGAGAGGGGTAGACGGACTACTTGTATCACTTTCTTCGCAAACCTCAGATATTTCGCACCTAAAATCATTACATGAAAAGGGCCTTCCCATTGTATTTTTTGATCGCGTAGCGGACGAAATCGTGACCGATAAGGTGATAGCAGATAATGAAAAAGGTGCCTACAATGCTACTAGCCATCTCATCGCCTCTGGTTACAAAAAAATAGCACATTTAACAAGTTCGAGCCACCTTTCTATCAGTATAGAGCGCCTGTCGGGCTATAAAAAAGCATTAAGCGACCACAATATTGAGCTGAATGAAGCATACATCAAATATTGCCCACACGGTGGTATGATTTACGAAGAAACCGAAACGGCTATCAAAGAGTTATTGGCATTAAAAGACAAACCAGATGCCATTTTTGTTGCTGGTGACCGCCTAAGTACAGGTTGTTTAAGTGTATTTAAAAACCTCAGCGTTAAAGTTCCAGATGATATGGCCATCGCAGGTTTCAGTAATTCTGATGTACTGGATTTGTTTAACCCATCGTTAACATCGGTAAGGCAGCCCGCCTATGAAATTGGCCAACAGGCAACGGAAATGCTACTCAGATTAATAGAAGCAAAATATCCTGTAGAAGAATTTGAGAAAAAAGTACTGGATACGAACTTATTTATCAGATAGTTAATGAGGCAATTTATAAGCCTGTCTAGCTAATAACTTCCACTCTTTACCTTGTTTTTGCCAAACCAGCATAATGCCAAGGTGCACCTCTCCTGCTTTACCACCATCGTTAGTTGTAGCGTGCAACTCGTGACGCACGATAGCCGTTTTTCCAGTTATCTTAACTGTTTGGTTTTTCAGATCAATGGTTACAAAATCTGATTTTCCGCTGGCAATACTTTCCACAAAGGTCGCTTTATCTTCTATCTTTCCGCCAGAGTGCCCATAGCTCAAATCACTAGCAGCAACTTCCTGTAAAGCGTTTCTTTCTCCACTAACCATTGCATTTTTAAGCTTATCTACAGCTGCTATCACGCTTTGTTCGTCTTTTGTTTGAGCAAATACAACTGAAGACGACATTAACAATAATGCTAAGAATAATTTTCTCATCAGAAAAAACATAAAAAAGGGATAACAATCTAATCTATCGTTATCCCTTTATTCCAATTATTTATTTTTTAGTAAATCTCTTATTTCGGCAAGTAAAACCTCTTCTTTAGTAGGCGCAGGCGGTGCAGCTGGAGCGGCAGGTGCTGCCTCTTCTTTACGTTTAAGGCTGTTAATTCCTTTAATCATTAAAAAAATCACTAAAGCCAATAGTAAAAAATTGATGGCTACCGTGATAAAATTACCGTAGGCGAAAATAGCGGTTTCAGGTATTTTCCTAGCCTCTTCTAAGGCCATATTAGCTGGCACTTCTCCTTTTAAAACCAAATACAATTGACTAAAATCTGGCTGCCCAATAATTGCTGATACTACCGGCATCACTAAATCTTTTACCACACTATCTATTATCTTTCCGAAAGCACCACCAATAATTACCCCTACGGCTAAATCCATTACATTGCCTTTTACGGCAAACTCTCTAAATTCTTTTACAAATCCCATATAAACGTTGTTTTTATTAGACAATTAATTTTAGTTGACGTAAACTTAGTTAAAAGAACATCAATTAATCAAATTAAACCAACAAAATTATAAAGCATTTGTTTATTTTTGAAAACTCTTTATTCCCATTTATGCTAAAACAACATCTACAACAAAAGCTACTACAAAAACTATCTCCGCAACAAATTCAGTTTATTAAGTTGTTGCAGGTACCTACTGTGGCCTTAGATACCCGTATAAAGGAAGAATTAGAAGAAAACCCTGCATTAGAAGATTCTAGTTTAATCACTTTGGAAGAACCTAAGGGCGAATATGATGATTTGCAGGATGACAAAGATGACTTTGATAGTGAACGCGGAGAAGACACCGGCATGGATGAGTTTAATGTAGATGATTACCTACAAGACGACAACAGTAACGACTATAGTACATCTTACAGTAATGGCGACGACGACGAAGAGAAAAAAGAAACTCCGATAGCCATTGAAACTACTTTTTTTGAAAGTTTGCAGCAACAATTAGACTTATTACCTTTATCTGACGAGGATTTTATTGTTGGCCGACAAATTATAGGAAGCTTAGATGATGACGGTTATTTGCGCCGACCTATAACCTCCATGATTGATGATTTAGCCTTTTCGCAAAACGTAATGGTTGAGGAAGAAGACGTGGTGGAGATGTTAAAATTGATCCAAAGTTTTGATCCTCCAGGTATTGCCGCTAGAGATTTGCAAGAATGCCTTTCACTACAATTAAGAAGAAAAGATACCGCTAATCCGTTAATCAAGAAGGCAATTGATATTGTTGAAAACCATCTTGATGAATTTACACGTAAACACTACGATAAACTAGAAAGAGCGGTTGGTTTAAATAGTGAAGAATTAAAAGAAGTAGTTGCCGAAATACTTCGCCTGAACCCTAAACCAGGCGACTCTAATCAAGTAACTACTAAGCAAATGCAAATTATTCCTGATTTCCACATCAGCAATAATGACAGTGTATTGGTGCTTACATTAAATGCCCGCAATGCACCAGAACTTCGCGTTAGCCGTTCGTACATGGACATGTTTGACCACTACGACAAAGCCTCGCAAAAGGATAAAAAAATGAAGGAAGCGGTGCAGTTTGTAAAGCAAAAGCTAGATTCGGCCAAATGGTTTATTGATGCCATTAAACAAAGGCAACAAACCCTATTAAAAACCATGAATGCGATTATGCATTACCAGTATGAGTATTTCTTAACTGGCGATGAACGCAAGTTGCGTCCAATGATCTTAAAAGACATAGCGGATAAAATTGACATGGACATTTCTACCGTTTCGAGGGTGGCCAACTCTAAATATGTACAAACAGAATTTGGAACTTTCTTGCTTAAATCATTCTTTTCTGAAGCGATCCAAACCGAAAGTGGCGAAGAAGTATCTAACAAAGAAGTGAAGAAAATTTTGGAAGATTGCATTGGCAAAGAAGACAAACGCAAACCCCTTGCCGACGAACGTTTGACCGAAATTTTGAAAGAACACGGTTATAACATCGCCAGAAGAACAGTAGCCAAATACCGTGAACAAATGAATATTCCGGTTGCTAGATTACGGAAAGAGCTTTAATTAACGCCAAGAACGGCCGCCACTAAATACTTGGTAAGCATTATTTAACTGAAAGCCCAATACAATTTCATGGCTTCCGTTAGCAACTGTGTTTAAACTGGAGGTGGTAAAATCGTAAGCGTAAGTTAAGTTTAGCAGGTTTTTAAAGTTAAATCCGGCCATTGCCGAAAAAGAATCTGCACTTCGGTAGCTCCCTCCTATCCAAATTTTATCTTTATAATCTAATTTGAGGTTTGCATCTAGCGACAAAGGCATTGGATTAACCTTCCTTAGCATTACCGATGGTATTGCAGCAATTTCGTCATCAATAAATAGTTTATAGCCAGAGGTAAGAAAGAAATGTGGCACAGACTTACCGCTATTGTAATTAGCACTTGCGCTAAAGGATAACTTCTGTGGAATTACCTGCTGCACAGAACCGCCAGCAAAAAATCTTGCACCATAGTACCAAACGCCAATGGCAACATCGGGTTTAAACTGACTCTCTACTACGGTGGCCAAGGCCGGATCGGCCGAGTTCTCTAAAGTGATTGCACTCACATCTAAAGCAATACGACTAAGACCTGCATAAACACCTACCGACAGATTTTTGGCACCGCTCAATTGCAAGTGATAGGCGTAGCTTAAGCCAGCATCAATTCTAGAAATTGGACCTGTTTTATCGGTAACGGCCATTAACCCAACGCCGTGATGCGCAGGGGAAGAAGTATAATTTTGGGTATAACTTCTGCTCATGGGGTCATCTCCCTTCTCTGGTAAAGACAATGGATTACGCCAAAGGTAATCGCCATTTAAGTTCCAGTGGGCCGAAACGAACGAAGTTTTTGGCGCATTTTCTATACCAGACCACTGCGATCTGTGACCTATCTTGATGTCGGTATAATTTTCTATTCCACTTAATGCTGGGTTTAGCAGATAGTTGTTAAAAATATACTGTGTATAATGCGGCCGTTGTTGCGCCCAAACGGGCAATACAAGCCATAGCAATATTAAACAAAAGCAATATTTTTTTTGCATTATCTTATAATAGTAAGGTTACCAGTAATTGGCTTTTTACCGATAGCTAAATTAATGATATAATAATAGGTTGCAACTGGCAAAGGACTATTATTGTAGGTGCCATTAAAAGGTACATGATAGCCTTTACTCTTAAAAATATGTTGTCCAGATCTATCATAAATTTCTACGGTAGCGTTCGGATAATCTTCAATATGTTTAATTTTCCATTCGTCGTTAACGCCGTCTCCGTTAGGTGTAATAGTATTTGGAATTTCTAGATGCCTAAGCATTTTAACCTTAACTTGGTCTGTTTGTGTACAACCCTTATCGCTAGTAACGGTTAGGGTGTAAACCACCATATCTTCTGTTGGCGTAACCGTGGGATTTAACACATCATCCTTATCTAAACCCTTAGCTGGAGACCATTTATAAGTTAAATTTTGGCCGTAGGCGATGGCAGATAAAATCCCTTTTTCTCCTTCCAAAATCACTTTATCTTCGCCAGCATCAATAGTTGGGGTTTCGTTTACGGTAATAAGTTGAGTTTTTTCTAATGTACACCCGTAAGTAGTAGTAAAAGTGTATTTAACCGCATGAGTACCCAAACCTGCACTTAACGGCCTAAAAATACCCGTAGCACTAACTCCAACACCACTAAAACTACCTACCCCAGGCCTTTCATTTACTTCATTAGCCACCAATTGTACACTTGGCACTTCGAGACAAACTTCCATAGTTGGAGCAAACGCTATTACTGGCTCTGGATAAAGTGTAATGGTTTTAAATTGTTCATTAACGCAAGAACCACCAGAATACACGCTCATTTTTACCACGTAACTTTTGCTAGCCACGTTGTTAAATGTTGGATATTTGAACAAGTACTCTTTAGGTAAGTCGGCACGTAGGTTGGGCTGTTCGTCAGGCCAATCTGGAGTGGTTTTGTTGGCATAATCGAAATACCAAACCACCTTGGTAATTTCGCCAAAATCTACGGTAGATTTATCTTTAAAAACCACTGGGGCATTACTACACAAACTGTTTTCATTTTGCACCTCGAAAGCTGCTACAGGAATACTTCCGTTTACCGTAAATTGTTTTTTGACCACTACAACGCAACCAGAAAGCGACCTTACCGTTAAAGTTACCTCATAAATACCTGTGCTGGTGTAAGTATGTGTAGCATTGCGTGTGGTTGCGGTATTAGGTCTTTGTGCAGATGCGTGAGGATCTCCAAAATTCCACAGGTAAGTTAGCTGCTCGTTGGTTGATATTTCACTTTTATTAACGAATACGGCATTGGCATCGGCCAAACAAAAATCTGGAAGTTCAAAATCAACTTTCGGCAATGTATTTACATTAATAGACTGGGTTATGCTATTTTCGCAGCCGTATTGCGTGGTTACCGTTAACTTCACATTATACGTTCCGGCAACGGCATAGCTGTGCTCTGGATTAGGGTCGGTAGACGTATTTCCATCTCCAAAATCCCATAACCAGGTGCCAATATTACCATCGGTAGCGGTAGATTGGTCTTGAAACCTAATAGCCTGATTTTCGCATAAAGGTAAAACAGCAGCAAACCTGGGTGTAGGCAGCCGATAAACGATGATATTTTTAGAAAAAACTTCAGAAATGCACCCTGCTTGGTTCTCTACAAATAATTTCGCTACATAGTTTCCATGGCTGTAAGTATGCGTAAATGGCGTTGCGTTGGTTCTTACTTCGGTTTGTCCATCGCCAAAATCCCAATGCCATTTTACCATATCGGCACCATTGTTTTGGCTTCTATCGGTAAAGGTAGTTGCCAAACCTTCGCAAGTATCTCCAACTACATCAAACGAAGAAACGGGTTTGTTAACCACCTCGTACTCCAGTTGTAGTTCGTCTACCGCACCACAGCCATCAGAAATTGGTTTTTCGGCAGTTACTTTTAGCTGATATTTTTTCACCGCATCAAACAACAGAGCCGTAGCAATTTTATATTTGTAATAAGTGATGTTATTGTTGATATAAGTTTCTGCAAGTTGCAATGGTACGTTAGCTGGTGGTTGTCCGTTGTCAAAATCTATCAAAATAGATAAAGGTTGGTAAGGTAAGGACACATAAACATCGTATTTTTCGTTTAAACAGCCTGCTTCTCGCTTAGTTACAGCGGTAGCATTATCATACACCTCTATACCTGGCGAGATAAGGCTTGCACCGGCGGCATAACCGTAAGACTCATTTGTACCAAAACCGTAGGCTATGGCATTAAACCCACCATTGGCTTGCAAAGTATGAGTTCCTGCATTAACTTCTAGTTGCGCATAAGAATAGCCAGGCTTATCCGTAACCGGCAAAAAATTATTGGCTTGTACCACACCATCTAAGGTAAAACTAGCAACATCGTCAGTTCTAATTACCACATTTATATAATGAGCCAGAATATTAAACAATGAAGTAGAGTACATGGTGATTTTATCCAAAGTTTGCTCTAAAGGATTAAGATAGATCATCTCTGGATCTCCCAAATCACCCGTAGATGAAGTACAATTGATGGTTCTATTTTGTGTTACCTGATATTGGACCACTTGTATGGCATTGTCGCTTTCTATATAATTGGTTTGCTGACTATCGAATTGGTAATAAAAATCATTAACAAAACTAGTGTTTGGAATAACTACACCATTGAGTTTTACCACAGCATTTGGGCTACTTTTAAATATCCGATAAATATCGTAATTACGATTTTTCGAAGGTACCGTTACAAATGATTTGCCCCAAGTTGAAGTTGGATAAACTTGCTGAAATAGGTTATCTGCTGCCCCTGGTGCCCCGCCGCTAGATAAACAACCAATAGACATCTTACCACTTCCAGAAAAAACGGCAATTCTTTTACAAGATTGGCCAGCTGCCGCTACAGATTTAATAGTTGTACCTGTTAAATCGCCCCCAGTGGTATAATAACTTCTTGTTTGGGCATTTGGTGTAAGATCAACCTGACTGTTTTCTAACCCTAATATTTGATAAACCTCCCCTTTATTAAGGTTAATAGTTTGCGCAACGCCTGCCGCCCAACCACCCTGTGTGGGCACTGAGGGTGTTACAATAACTTGCGTATTATCTTCTACCGCTACAATAGCACAAAAAGAATAAGAGTCGAGCGCATTGGCTTTTTGGGTAAAATTTAACGAATAGTATTCTTTGCCAAGTGTATTAGTTGGTAAAACTAGAGTGGCCCCAGAAACCGAATTATCATAAATATGCGCATAGGCTACTACTGGCCTTGCCGATTTTAGATGAATACCTTTATTAAATTTACCTTCTGTACCGCCAATATAAGCACTGCGAGGTATTTGTACAACGGTAACCTGATTTGCAATAACAGAAAAATCGAGTGTATAGTTTATCCCTGGAATTTCTACGGTGCCCGTAGTACTTACATCAGAGGTAATGTACATGGCCATTTGTTGCCAGTTGTTCTGATTAGGCCTATATCCAGATACGTGATTTCCATACATGAGCCAAAAATCGGTGCCCTTGTTTGATGTACCCTGTGCTTTGGTTTGGCAGACAGAACCAAAACACATTAGTGCTAAACAGAAATAAAATAGGTAGCTTTTCATAAGTATAACTAACAAATGTACTAAAACAAAACCCTTAAAGTTAGTTCGTGCGAGCCCGAAGAAACTGTACTAAGTTCTGAAGTTGTATAATCGAAAGCGTAACCTATACCCACCACTCTTGCTATATTAAAGCCAATATTACCAAAAAAAGCATCGTTCTTACGGTAGCCACCGCCAACCCAAAAAGTATCCTGATAAGCAAACTTAACATTAAGATCGAATGTTTTTGGCAAAGGAGCAACTATTTTTAACATAAATGAAGGCGTAAATGAAAAATCGTTATTTATCCAAAATTTATAACCTGCTGTTGCAAAATAATGAGCCACTTCTTTTCCAACGCTAAACTCTCCGTCAAAAGAAAATTTATTATGGATAATTTGTTGCATTGAACCACCAATGTAAAAGCTAGATCCGTAAAAATATATGCCAGCATTTAGATCTGGTGTATATTTATTAATCTCTGCCGATGTACCCACTACAGGATCGTCGGCTTCATCAAACACTAAAGATTGTGCGTTTATCCCTATCCTGTTTACGCCTACACCTATACCAAAAGAGAGATTGGTCACATCGCCAATGGCTAAATGATAAGCATAGGTTAAGTTAGCGGTTAATCTGTTTAATGGGCCGGTTCTATCGTTTAAAAAAACAGCTCCGAAACTGTGGTGTGGCCTTGAAGCAGTATAATCTACCATATCATCTTTGGTTTCGGGTTCTGTAACGCCCAAATCGCTAGAACGATAGCTGGCCATATCGCCACCAAACGAAATTGGTGCACTAAAAGTAACATAACCAGTTTTCGGTGCATCTTTTAAACCCTGCCATTGGGTACGCATACCCAACCTTAAATCGGCACCGCTATTTAACCCTGTTACCGCAGGGTTTATAACCGACATATTTTGCAAATATTGGGAATAATGTGGCCGCTGTTGCGCAAAAGCACCAAACAAAATGAATGTTAACCATACAAAAGCAATTCCCTTCTTCATCTTAATATCGTAACAGATCCATTGTATTTTTTCTTTCCGTTATTTGGTTCTATGATATAGTAATAAACCCCAACTGGCAAATCTGCTCCGTTAAATCTTCCATCCCAAGGTGTATTGTAGGGAGATGTATTAAATACTTGCTGACCGTAACGATTAAAAATAGTAATCTTGCCCTCGGTAAGTGTTTCTAGGTATTTAATGTTCCAAGTATCATTTTTGCCATCGCCATTTGGGCTAAAAACATTGGGAATTAAAGGGTCTTCATGCACGGTAACCGTGTAATCAAATATCAATTTGCAACTGCTAGAAGTTACCGTTAGAGTATAGCGAGTAGTTTTTTCTGGTTTTGCTATAGGATTTAACACATTATCAGCGCTTAAACCTTCGGCAGGCAACCATTTATAAGTAAGATTATTTCCTGTGGCCACTACATCAATCTGTTTTTGTCCGCCTTTTAAAATATCGATGCTTGCTGGCATAGTAACCAAAGGCAACTTACCTACGGTAACATTGATATTTTTTTCGTCCACACAGCCTTTATCGGTAACATAAGTGCATTTGATATTGAAATTACCTGGGCCACTAATTGCTGGATTAAAAAGTCCAGCTGAAGAAATTCCTGTTCCAGAATAGGTAAATGTTCCGGATAGGTTATTTTCGTCTTTTACAATTAATTGGACAGGGTTATCTGTTTCGCAAAGTGGTTCTAAAGCGTTTACAGTTAAATTGGCAGCTGGGTACACGCTAACCACAACAGGGGCTGTTTCGGTAAAACATACTTGCCCAGAATAAGCTCGCATTACAACAGCATAATCTGTTTTAACCGATGCATTTGGATATTTATGTGTATAAATTTTACCCAATACCGGATTATGATCTACAACTATTGCATTTGCACCACCTACTTTGTAATCAAATATCCATTCTATTTTAGTAATATTTCCAAAAGCAATAGTGCTCTTGTTTTCAAACGACACATCTACATTGGCACATAGGTTTGCTGCATTTTTCACTTCAAAAACCGCATTTGGATTACTTCCACTAATCACTATTTGCTTAGCAAAATTTACCGAGCATCCTTGCTCTGATGTAGCAATTAATTTAACCGTATAAGTACCTGGAGCAGTATAACGATGTAATGGATTTTGGAGGGTTTGCTGAGCCGCGTCGTTAGAACCATCTCCAAAATCCCACAACCAAGCTATAATATTGCCCTTCAACGCCGTTGCTTCATATTGCACCATATCATTTACACAAGAACCGGGATCTTTAAAGGTAACTTCTGGTGTTTCGTAAATGGTAATGGCTTTGATGAGTGTATCTGCGCAACCACTCGAAGATGTGGAGATCAGTTTAACATTGTAATTACCGGCTGCATTGTAAGTTGTAGTTGGAGACTTGTCGGAAGACATTGGCTGTCCGTTTCCGAAATCCCATTTTTGGCTTGCAATATTACTGTTTACAAAAGTGCTTTGGTTATTAAATTGGATGGTTGAGTTGATGCAAAATGGCCCTACAGCGGTAAATGCAGATTTGGGGGCAGCTAAAACATTCATAGTTTTAGTTACTGAAAGATTACAGCCAATAGCAGTAGTTACATTTAAGATTATCGTTTTTAAACCCGGCGTAGTAAATTTATGTTTAGGGTTTTGTTGGGTAGAAGTAAAACCGTCTCCAAAATTCCAGTTCCATGTTTTTATACTGCCTCCGCTTCTTGGCGACGAGTCTGTAAATTGAACATCGGTATTTACGCAGGCTTCGGTAGGTAGTGTAAAATCTGGAGAAAAGATATCGAAATTGGTCAAAATTTCTTCATCTGTAGCACAAGTAGCGCCCTGTGGTTTTTCTATAACAACACGTAGTGCGTAATTACCAGGATTTACAAAACTCGAAGGAGGCAACACATACTTATATAAATAATAGGTTTGGCCGTCTTCTACCGCAGTAGTGTAAACTGGGCTATTGGTAACCTCAATCTTGGCACCATTATTTAAGTTCCATGTTAGTTTATTGGTAATATATGGCAGCTTTAACACAAAATCAAAGTTCGTTCCCAAACAAAAATTTGTCGAGGCAATTGTTCCTCCACTAGAAAAAACCTGAATGTTACTTTTCAGATTTTTCAAGTCGGTACCGGCCAAGTAAGCGTAAGATTCTACCTGCCCATAGCCATAGGCAATTGCTACAAAGCCACCACTTGCAATTAACCTGTGTTGATCTGTAGAATTGGTTACATCTACCACGGCATAACTATATTCGCCATCGGCAATGGGATTAAATTGACTAGCAATAGTAATTCCATCTAAAGTAAAACCTGATATATCTACCGTTTTGATGATGATATTTAAAAAATATTTGGAAATGTTGGTATTTACCCCCGCTACACTGTTTAACCTAGAGTAAACAGCAATATCTTTAAGCGTTTGCTCAATGGGGTTTAAGATGGTCATTTCGGGATCTCCCAAAAAAGGACCGCCCTGTGTAATATTGGCAGCGTTAGCCAAATTACAGGTTTGCGAGGTTTGATATTGTGCTACCGCAATTGGCGAAGTTGCTTTAATTACATTTGGCGAGTTGCTATAAAAAGTTACTATACTTCCTTTGCTGTACGGATTGGACAAGGCAGTACCGTTGGCATTTGTAGTGCTCCCGTTTACGGTAAGCGTGGTATTATCAGTAGAAATTATAATTTTGATGATATCAGTGTTACCATTTAAAGTGTTGTAGAACGGTGCCGAAACAAAATTACGTCCCCAGGCAGTAAGCGGAAACAATTGCTGAAAAAGATTATCTCCGCCATTTGGGTTTCTGGCATTATTGGGTTCGCAATAGGCGGCCCAAGTATTTCCAGAAAAAACGGCAATTGGTGCGCAGCCTGTAGTAGACCGAACTAAAGTACCTGTTAAATCATCAGCAGACTGGTACTGATACACATCGCCTTTATTTAACGTAACCTGAAAGGCTGCATTAGCCGTTCTGGCTCCATCTTTGTCTGTCTGGGTAGGTGTAATTTCTACATTAGTTCCATCTTTTACAGCCACCACAGTAAATTGAGAATAGGCTGCGTTATTAGTATTTCCTTTGTTTTGTTGCGAAAACACATAGTACTCTTGCTCTAAACTTGGCGTAGGCAACACTAAAGTAGCACCTGTACGGGCATTGTTTGAAATAACACAGTAAACCGAAATTGGCGCCGTAGAACTTACATTAATCCCTTTATTTATTTCTTTAACGTTAGAAGTTGCAATATATACCTTATGCTCATTGGGATCTATAAAAACAGGAGTTACCACATTTGCAATAATACTACCACTTGCAATGGTTTTATTATCCGAAATTACCCTATAGCTAGTATTTACATCAGACGAGAGAAACAACGTCATTCTAGAAACTAGTCCATCTATATGACCGGCATAAGGCACCCAAAAATCTGTTCCTTTATTAGAAGTAGCTTGTGCATTTACAGCTGAACTGCTATAAAACATGAAGCCAAGCAAAAGGAGCAAAAATTTGTTTTTCATTTACAATAGTAAAAGAGATTTAGGCAGGTTAATCTACAACTAATTTCTAAAGCTAATTGTAAATATCATTAAATGTATTTGAGTATCGGCAAAACAAAAGAATGTATCGGTAAAAATAGTTATCAGTGGTATTAAGATAGCAGGTTTTGGCGAGCTATAAATTCTAACTGCTGATTGGCCACTAGCAACTTTTCCGTAAGTTCTCTATTTTCCTTTCTGAGCGTATAAATTTCAATAGCCTTATCTATATTAATTCTCAAATCCTCCTCCATCCATGGTTTCTGTATATATCTATACACTTGCCCCTTATTAATGGCGTCAATTACAGCATCTATATCAGTATATCCAGTCAAAATCATTCGTATAGGCTCTGGATAAGTCTCTAAAATAGAAGCTAAAAATTCAACACCTGTAGTTTTAGGCATGCGTTGATCTGTGATAATTACTTGTATATCTTCGGCATCCAGTATCTTCCGACCTTCGTCTGCAGACTCAGCCGTAAAAATCTTGTACAATCTACGGTAAGTTGCTGCAAAAGCGCTTAGATTATGTGGCTCATCATCAACGTAAAGAATATTCGCTATCATTTTTCTGCTAATAAAAGTTAAAAATACTTTTTTATTATAATTCTAAAAAACTAATTTAGTGTTTTAACTATGAAAACCGCTTTTTTATGTCTAAAAATTCATCTTTCAGCTAAATTATAATGCACAACATTGAAGCCGATACCTCTCTATTAAATGCCCTAAAGGCGCAGACAAAAAAAAGCAAAGATTTATACCGACCGCAATTATTCAGACTATCTAAGAATGAAGATAGGCACAAGCTAAACCAGCTACTTTTAGAAACCAAACAGTTACAAGTTTTTGACACCATAAAAGAGCAAGTATTTGAACTCTTAAAATGTTTGAAACCTCTAATCACTTTTATGCCTAAAACCGAATTAGAAAATTTGGTAGCGGAGCGACTTGGAAAAAGTGAAGAATATGGCGTATGGGTTTATTACCCTTGGAGTAACAAATTGGTGCATCTTTTAGACGAAGAAGAATTTGCCATTGTAAGAACAAACAGAAACAAGCATAAAATTACCGCCGAAGAGCAACAAGTACTTTCTTCAAAAAAAATCGGGGTTATTGGCTTATCCGTAGGACAATCGGTATCGTTAACTTTAGCCATGGAGCGAGGCTTTGGAGAGCTTCGCATTGCCGATTTTGATGAGTTGGATTTAAGTAACATCAACCGAATTAGAACTGGCGCCCATAATATTGGTTTAAAGAAAACAGTAATAGTTGCTAGAGAAATAGCGGAAATAGATCCTTTCTTGAAAGTAGTTTGCTATGATGAAGGCATTACCGAGGATAATATCGTCAATTTTTTAACCGATAATGGAAAATTGGATCTATTAATTGATGAATGTGACAGCTTTGACATTAAGATAAACGCAAGAAAAATTGCAAAAAATCTTCGAATCCCTGTATTAATGGAGGGAAGCGATAGAGGTACAATAGACATTGAAAGGTTCGATTTAGATTCTCAAAGACCTATTTTGCATGGAATGGTTGAACATCTAGATATGGACAAGTTTAAAGACTTGAAAACATTTGATGAAAAAGTGCCATATATCACAGCAGTTACTGGATTTGAAACACTCTCGCCAAGAATGAAAGCATCTGCAGTAGAACTGATGAGCTCTATTTCTACTTGGCCACAATTAGCTAGTGCAGTAACTTTTGGCGGTGGCGTTTCCGCAGATCTCTCCAGAAAAATTTTGCTGAACAGCTTAAAAATATCCGGCAGGTTCTTTTTAGATTTAGACGAATTGATTTGCGATGCCCCTCCCCTGCCTTCTGTAAAAAAAGCAGACCCAGAAAAACAAGCCCTAACAACGCAAGACATTGAGCTATTTATCAGAGAAAACAACATTTCTGAAAGCAACGAGTTAGCCAAAAACCTTACCGAAACAGAATTAAATGATTTGGTAGAAGCAGTAAAAAGAGCTCCTTCTGGTGGCAATAACCAACCCTGGAGACTTCACTACCAAGACAAAAAACTACACCTATTTTTAGATGAAAGCACAGCTCTGGCTTATTTAGATCCTCAATTTGTATCTTCATATACCTCTATAGGTTGTGCTATAGAAAACTTATTATTGGCAGCGGCCGTTAAAAAACTAAAGGTACAATGGTTACTTACCCCCCAGTTGGCACCTAAACATTTAGCCGTTTTTCAGTTTTTCGATGGAATTGAAGCTAGCGAAGAAGAACTTCTCTTAGCACAGCAAATTCCGCTTAGGCATACCAATAGGAAAAGCCCACAAAGAGCAGAAATTGAAGACAATGAACTAACCTACCTAAAAAAACTGGTAGCAGAAACCGACGGTGCTAATTTGACCTTCGTTAAAGACTTAACACAACTAAAAAATCTTGCTCAAATAGCTACCGCTACAGATTTATTTAGAATTTTTATACCAGAAGCGCATGAAGATTTTATTACGAAAGAAATGCGTTGGACCATTGAGCAGGCTAACCAAACCCAAGACGGAATAGGTATACATACTTTAGATCTAAATAACAACGATCAATTAGGTATACAACTTTTACGAGATAGAAGAATGATAGATTTCTTGGAAAAAATTAACGGTGGCGGTGCATTTGCAAGGCTGCTTACCCAGCAATTTATGAGTTCTTCTGCAATTGGTTTAATTTCCTTGCCTGGACACCAAGTTTCATCATGGATACAGGGTGGAATAGCCGCCCAAAAAATGTGGTTGGGTGCTACAGCTTTAGGTTTACAGATACACCCAGTTAATGTGCCTTTATTATTTTTCTACAAAAATTCTGTAGAGAAAAGTTTAACTTTAACAGAAAATCAAAAACTTTATTTAACAGCAGCCGAAAAAGAATTAAATACCATTTTTGAAAAACCTGAAAACCAAACAGCAGTATTTATGTTTAGAGTTTTTAGGGCTAGCGCATCTCCAGAAAGAACCATCAGAAAGTCCAACAATAAAATTTTCTCCATTGGAAGAGCATAATCCCGAAATTAAGAATATCAATTTTACTGCATTTAGAGCTATAGACGATAAAGATGCATGTATGCAATTTATTGATGGCCATAGACGTGTTTTGGAGATATTCGGCATTACACAAATTACTTCAGCAAAAGCAGATTGGATTTTAAATCCAGATGTTTATGTAATGCTGGTAACAGATGCCGATACCGGAAAAGCTTTGGGAGGCGGCAGGGTACATCGGGCAAATAGAATAAATCCGCTCCCTATTGAAGAAGCTGTAGGCTATATGGACGAAAGAATATACCAAATGGTTGATGACTATACCGATGCCGGAACTGGAGAAGTTGCAGGAGTTTGGAACTCGTTTGAGATTGCGGGTTTAGGGATAGGAAGTTTACATTTAAGTACTGCTTGTGTAGCCTATTCGAAATTTATTAACTTAACTACATTATTTGGCTTGGCAGCTCCGGCAACCTACCGAAATGTTCTAAGAGGTGGATTTCAGGTCGTAACTTCGTTAGGTATTAATGGCAAGTTCTATTACCCAAAAGATCAATTAACAGCAACGGTAATGTTTAACCACGACATTATCGATCTTCCGTTAACGCTAGAACCGCAGAGAACCATTGCCTTTGACATGAGAAAGGAAATCATTTATAAAACTGAAATTTCTTCTAAATCGGGCGATTTGGTAAATTTAACTTTTGACCTATCCAGAACATGATACAACATGTATTAAGATCGCTCTTCTGCTTATTTTTTCTGCTAATTAGCCAATTAAGCTATGCAGAAGTAGGTGATTTACAATCACTCCCTTTCCAAGTATCAGTTTATAAAGATAAAAGCAACAATGCCAAGGTAGAGGATATTCTGAGTAAGAATTTTACCGCTGTCGACACCGAAATATTCAATTTTGGCGTATCAAACTCTGTTTTCTGGATAAAACTTACCGCAGAAAAAGATCTCGTTCTTAACAACAACTTTTTGTTTATCGAGCAATCCAGATTTTCGGTAAGTGAAATGTACCATCAAAAACCAAATGGCAAACCTTTAGCAGCCAATTTGTTCAGCCTCTTTAAAAATAACCTAGTAAAAAATGCTCAGGGAATTACATTCGCATTACCTGATACCATTAAAAAAGGCGAAATTTTTCTGCTCAAACTTAAATCTCAAGAAGCATTTATAACCAGAATTTCCGTAATTACGGAAAACAAACTACACGCCAAGTACGCCCTAAAAGATATCATTTTTGGCATTTATACTGGCATAATGTTGATTATGTTCGTGTATAACCTGTTCCTATTTATTATAGTAAGAGATAAGAGCTATATTTTTTATGTTTTTTATATCTTATTTACTTGGTTAACACAAATTTCTATTCAAGGATATGGGTTAATATACTTGTGGGATGCGAGTTCATTCCTTAACAACTATTCTGTTGTACTGTATTCTCTATTAGGTTTAGTCTTTGCTAGTTTATTTACAACATCCTTTTTAAACACTAAGCTATTTGCTCCTAAAATTCATCAATTGATAAAGCTTTTTATAGCTATTACCCTTGCTACCACGGCGCTGCTATTTGTAACCAATGCTTATATAGGCTTTGTAGCTATGCAGGTGTTAACGGTATTTGGTGTGGTAATCGCGTTAAGCACCTCTTATTATGTTTATTTCAAAAAGCACTTTAAACCTGCGGGTTTTTATTTAATTGCTTGGTCTATTTTATTGGTTGGTGCAGTTTTATTCATCATGAAAGATTATGAAGTGCTTCCATATAATGCCTTTACCACTTATCTGCTGCAAATCTCGTCGGCAATTGAAGTAACTTTGTTGTCGTTTGCCCTGGCAGATAAGATCAATTATTTCAAGAAGGAAAATGAAAGCGCACAAGCGCAAGCACTAAATGCTTCTTTAGAAAACCAAAAATTAGTAAAAGAACAAAACGTAGTTTTAGAGAAAAAAGTTAAAGAACGCACCGAAGAATTAGAAAATGCAAACCAAACCCTAAATACTACCTTAAATAATTTAAAAGCTACCCAATCTCAATTAGTTGATGCAGAAAAAATGGCAGCTTTAGGTCAGTTAACCGCAGGTATCGCACACGAAATTAACAATCCAATAAATTTTGTTACCTCTAATGTAAAACCTTTAAAATTAGATATTGACGATTTAAAGGAAGTGATTAGCAAATACGAACAAATTGACCTAGAAAAAGAAATTAAACCTCAAATTGATGCCATTGAAGCCTTCAAAAAACAAATAGACTTAGGCTTTATCAATACCGAAATCGTTTCCTTGCTATCGGGCATTAGCGAAGGAGCCAAACGAACAGCAGAAATTATCAGAAGTTTAAGAAACTTTAGCCGTGTTGATGAGACCGACATGAAAGCCATTGACTTAAATGAAGGCCTTTTATCTACATTGGTATTGATAAGAAATACGCTTCCAGATAACTTAACTGTAATTAAAGACTTGGGCAACTTACCTAAAGTAGAATGTATGCCGGGTAAAATCAATCAGGTTTTCATGAACTTGGTTGCCAACGCCGTGCAGGCGATAAAAAGTAAAGAAGTACAAGCCGAAGAAGAATTTTTAACCATTAAAAGCTGGTACCATAACCAGCAAGTATACATTAGTGTTAA
Source organism: Pedobacter ureilyticus (assembly GCF_005925345.1). Classification (GTDB taxonomy): domain Bacteria; phylum Bacteroidota; class Bacteroidia; order Sphingobacteriales; family Sphingobacteriaceae; genus Pedobacter; species Pedobacter ureilyticus. The sequence goes on along the minus strand of NZ_SSHJ01000003.1, from coordinate 25,309 downwards.
AGATACCGGCACCGGAATGACTGAGGAAGTAAAACATCGTATTTTTGAACCTTTCTTTACTACCAAAGATATTGGCGAAGGTACTGGTCTTGGTTTATCTATTGTGTTCAGCATCATCGAAAAACACAAAGGACACGTAGAAGTTGTCTCTGAGCTAGGAAAAGGAACTGAATTTATTATTATATTGCAGGTAAATACACCATAAAAGTTAATTTAAAATGACCAGCCCTACAGTACGCGTCTTATATATCGATGATGAAGAAAATAATCTTCAAGCATTTAGAGCCGCATTTAGGAGGCAGTACGAGATTTATACCGCTCCGTCTGCTGCCGAAGGGCTGAAGATTATGCAGCATATAGACATCCATGTGGTATTGGCAGATCAGAAGATGCCGAACACCACTGGAGTAGAATTTTTTAAAAGCATTGTAAAAACACACCCCGATCCTGTTCGTATTTTATTGACGGGATACACCGATATAGAAGCGCTAGCCGATGCAATTAACCACGGCGATATTTATAGGTACGTAGCCAAACCCTGGAACGACTTAGAGCTACACAACTCAATGAAGAATGCTTACGATTCTTATGTAGCACGGGCCGATTTAAAAAATAAAATAACAGAACTCGAAAAAACCAACGATGAGCTTAACCGGTTTATATACAGCATTTCCCACGAACTTAGGGCTCCTTTGGTATCGGTGATTGGAATTATCAACTTGGTTAAAATGGAAGGCTTGTACAACTCTAGTGGCGAATATTGGAATTTGATTGAAACCTGCTCCAATAAATTGGATTACTACATTCAAAAAACCTTACAGTACTATAAAAACACAAAAGATATTCCAGACCGTAGTGAGATAGATTTTAGCCAACTGGTAAATGAGTTGATAGAACTACATACTTATGCCGACAAAGACACTACATTTCACGTAAATATCATCCAAAAAGCTAAATTTATAGGAGATGCGTTCAGGATAGAAGTGATTTTAAGCAACCTAATATCTAACGCTATAAAGTATCAAAAATCTAATGAACTTAACAAAACAGTAAATATCGAAATTGATGTAGATGAATTTGAAGCCAGAATAGAGATTAACGACAATGGTTTGGGCATATTAAAAGAGCACCTGGAGAAAATTTTTACTCAATTTTTTAAAAGCAAAATACACCATGGTACCGGCTTAGGCTTATTTATAGTAAAAGAGGCTTTAAATAAAATCAATGGTGTGATTAACGTTAGTTCAAATATTGAAGATGGTACAACCTTTAAAATAACAATACCAAATGCCAAATAAAACCGGAAAAGTACTATTGATTGATGACAATGATATTGACCTAAAAATCAATTCGAAGGTAATTAAGTTATCGAATTTTTTTGATGAAATTATTTTGTGCCAATCTGGAGAAGAAGGCATCAAATATATTACTACAAACTTAGAAAACCCGGCCCTATGGCCCGATTTTATTTTGCTAGATATACAAATGCCTGAAATGGATGGTTTCGAGTTCCTAGAAATCTATAAGCACTTTCCACAAACTTTCCTAGATCATTGCAAGCTAGCTATATTATCGTCTACTTTAGATTTTGGTGACATTAAAAAAGCTGAAGCAAACCCGCTGGTAATTAAATTGTTAAAAAAGCCGTTATACCCTAACGAGTTAAAAGAATTACTAGACAGAACTACTACGTTATTAGGCAGTTAAAAAAGGTTTAACTAGGAAATTAGCTTTAATTAAAAGATAAATCAATTTGCTGAAATACGCATTGCTTAGCTCCTATTTCAAATTCTAACTCCTTCAAAAAGCCTCCATTTGCCGCTTTAACTTTTAAGGTATGCTTACCAACAGCAACTTTCGATAATACAAATACGTTGATTAACTGTTCAGGTTTTTTAAGCTCATCGCAATTTTGCAGGTAGGTTGGGTTTAGATTAGGAACTGGAGCCAATGTCCCACAATCTTCTTCGTCTATCGAAAAGTGTAATTCTAAAAAATCTTCACCATTGTAATTAACAGCTACTGCATATTGTCCAAATTCAGTACCGGGGTTCTCCTCCTTCTCACATGAAAAAAGAAAAGGGATAAACAAAAGAGCTAGCGAGAGAAATGCGTTAATTTTTTTATTCATAATTATTTATTCTATTGCAAATATGTAGATTATTTAACCTAAAAAAAATACTTGGAAACAGGTATTTTTCAAAAAATATTGTCAAGCATATCCATTTTCATGATATAAAGCCGCTTATCACGATTACTAAAACGAGTGAACCAAAAAGTTACACTCCTACAGCGATTAACAAGACAAAATTAATTTTGAAATAATTTCGTTAACCTTGTGTTAATATAGGCTACTTTACTTAGCATAAAACCCAAATTAATGGACAATTCTCAAAAGATAAACTTGCTTTTAGCAAAAATTGAAAATCTATCGATAAGGCAGCAAAGCTTTGAAAGTGAAATAGCCGCCCTCAGACAAGAGATTAATGCATTACGTTCGCCTGCAATAGTTGCCGAAGAGCAACCTATTCAAAATAAACCAATTTTTCCTCCACCAAAAAATACACCACCCGTTGCTATAGCGCAACAGAATGCTACTCCAAAACCAATTATACCTCCAACTAAGCAACAGCCTAGCTTTACTGATAGATTTAGCAGTAAAAACATGGTTAAATCTGATTTTGAAAAATTTATTGGCGAAAACTTAATCAGCAAAATCGGTATCCTTATCTTAATCATTGGTGTGGGAATTGGTGCTAAATATGCGATAGACAATCAGCTCATTAGTCCGCTTACTCGAATTGTACTGGGCTACTTGGTGGGTGCAGGCTTACTGGCTTTTGCCATTAAACTTAAAGCCAAGTACGAAAAATTCTCGGCAGTTTTAGTCAGTGGTGCCATAACGATAATGTACTTTATCACTTACGCGGCTTACGATTTTTATGCCCTGATCCCCCAGTCATTAGCTTTTTTGTTGATGGTAGCTTTTACCTCATTTACGATAGTTGCGGCAATAAAATATAACCAACAAATCATTGCCCATATTGGTTTAGTTGGCGCCTATGCCGTGCCATTTTTGTTAAGTGATGGTTCGGGAAAAGTTGGTGTTCTGTTTACATACATGGCAATTATCAACATCGGTATACTGGTAATTAGTTTCAAAAAATACTGGAAGCCGTTATTCTACGCATCTTTTGCATTAACCTGGATCATTTTTTTAAGTTGGCTGTTGGCCTCTTATGTAGATCAAGATCATTTTATAAGCTCACTAGTTTTCTCAACGGTGTTTTTTATCACTTTTTACGTTACCAATGTAGCTTATAAAGTAATTAAAAAAGAAATTTTTAGCATTAGCGACGTCACTCTAGTACTTTTAAACAGCTTCATTTATTATGGAATAGGATACTATATTTTATCAGAAAACAAGCATGGCGTTGAACTGCTAGGTTTGTTTACGCTAGCCAATGCAGTAGCACATTTTGCAGTAGGTTTAATTATCTATAAGAAGCAACTAGCCGATAAAAGCCTATTCTACCTTATTTTGGCAATGGTAATTACCTTCATCACCCTGGTTGCTCCTGTGCAGTTAAATGGTGGGTGGGTAACTATTTTTTGGGCGGTAGAGGCGACTGTATTATTCTATTTAGCACGAGTTAAGAAAATAGCGATTTACGAAAAATTAGCTTTTCCCTTAATTTTTATTGCTTTCATCAGCTTGCTACAAGATTGGACCACAATTTACGGTATATATTTAGGAGCTTCTGCAACTACGCCTTTTTTAAATGTAGGTTTTTTAACCGGTATCATCTTTATTGCTGGCTTTGCTTGGATGACAAATATCAACGTAAAGAATACGACAGCAGTAACTGATTGGCTTTGGATGCGACAAATTCTTAACTATGTACTGCCCTCTATGCTGATTGTAGTAGTTTATTCTACCTTTGAGAGAGAACTTACTACCTATTTTAATTCCCTTTTTGACAGCACTAAAATAATTCTTAACCCAAGCAAAAAAACAACTGATGCCCAATACATCTACAATAACAATTATTTTACGCTAAAAAGTACTTGGGCATTTATTTACACTATGTTTTTTGCAGCTGCTTTAACTTATTTCAATATCAAAAAAATACGGAACAGCAGTTTCGCAGTAGCTAATTTGGTCATTAACTTATTAATTGTACTATCTTTTTTGGTAAGTGGATTATACCTACTGAGCGAGCTTAGAGAAACCTATCTTAATCCCGAAAAATATTTCGTTATTGGTTCATCTAACATCATTTTGAGGTATATAGCATTGGCATTTTTTGCAATTTTGATTGCCTCAATCTATCAGCTACAACGTTCAGCATTGCTAAAAATAAACTTAAAAACGATACTCGATTATGTTTTATATATCTCCATTTTATGGATTATAAGTAGCGAGTTAATTAACATACTTGAGCTAATGAGAGCCGATGGAAGCTACAAATTAGGTCTAAGTATTTTGTGGGGCGCTTATTCTTTGTTCTTGATAGGGCTTGGTTTAGCGAAAAACAAAAAGCACCTTCGCATTGGTGCCATGGCTTTATTTGGCATTACATTGATTAAACTATTCTTCTATGATATTGCCTACCTCAGTACCATTTCTAAAACTGTTGTTTTCGTATCTTTAGGGATATTATTACTGATTATTTCTTTCCTTTATAATAAATACAAACATTTAATTATTGATGAAACTGAAGTTAGAAATTAAGCTATTATTACCTCTATTAGTTTGTGTTTTGATAACAAAGGCACAAACCAATAGCTATCAATTTAAAAGACAAATTACTGGGGTTAATACTACTTGGCATAGTGTTAAGCTTCCTGATGATATGTACCAAAAAATTAATTTAGGGTTCGAAGACCTAAGGATATTTGGGATAAATGGAAAAGATACCATCGAAATACCTTATTTATTAAAACAAAGGGCAAATCAGGTTAGTTTAGCAGAAATTCCTTTCAAACAGCTTAACCAAAGTGCAATTGGAGGCATTTATTATTACACTTTTCAACTAGCCGAAACAAATGCCATCAATCAAATAAGTTTAGATTTTAAGCAAGAAAATTTTGATTGGAAAGTTAATTTAGAAGGAAGTAACGATAACCAGAACTGGTTTAATATTTTAAAAGATTACCGCATTTTATCTATTAAAAATAATGAAACCGATTATCAATTTACCAAGCTAAGTTTCCCCAATTCTAAATATCAGTTTTATAGGATTGCTATTAAAAGTAATACACAACCTAAGTTAACCGCGACAAAAACCACTAAAGTAGACACTATTAAAGGCATTTACGAAGAGGTAAAGTATCAAACTTATGAGTTAAAAAACGATGCAAAGAAGAAAGAAACGGTAATTGAAGTAGGTTTAAAAAATGCTGTTCCAGTATCTTATTTAAAGCTAAATGCACAAAGTGATTTCGATTTTTATAGACCAATTAAGATTGAATATGCTACAGATAGCATTAAGACGGAGAAAGGGATTGAATATAGTTTTGCAACACTTTACGAAGGAACAATCAATTCGTTAGAAGCCTCGGAATTTAATTTCAAGAATACCATCACGAGCAAACTAAAGATTACCATCAATAATAACGATAACAGGCCGTTGCGTTTAAGTGGTTTGATCATTAAAGGCAACAGTTACGATTTGATTGCTCGTTTCGATGATTTAAAAGCCACTTATGCGCTGTACTACGGCAATGAAACTGTTCAGTCGCCAAATTACGAAATTGAAAAATTTGAACGCAAGATACCTGCTAACTTAACCAGCGTAACGATAAACGAAGAGCAAAAAAACCCTTTTTACACGGTTAAAACAGAAAAACCATTGTTCGAAAATAAGATTTGGCTTTGGTGCTTAATGGGTGTAATTATTGCCTTGTTAGGGTTCTTTTCTTTTAAAATGTTAAAGAATTAAAAAAGCAAGCAGTTTATTGTTTAATTAACCTTGCCACAAACATGCTATCTGCTTTATCTTGGTAACCCTTAATCAATTCCATTGCCTCTAATTTTAGTGGGAGTTTTTCAAGTAGAAAGTTTACCACCTCTTCGTTCTCTTGTTTAAATACAGAACAGGTCATGTAAATTAATGGCTTACCCGGTTTAAGGTATTTTACTACATTTTCGGCAATTGCCTTTTGTAACTTAACGTAGTTAGCAATTTTATACTCTTCGAAGAAATATAGCATTTCTGGTGTTCGGCCCCAAGTGCCAGCACCCGAGCAAGGTGCATCTAGCAAAATACCATCAAACTCGTAATGATGCAAAATTTGATCGTTGTTTTGTAAAAGATCGATGGTTTTCTTTTGGAAATCCTTAATTCCTGCAGCAATAAAACGCTCCTGCAAGTTGCCCAAGCTGGTTTCCCTTACATCGCTGGCCAATATTTTAACTTTTGGCTCGATGCTATGAATGAGTAACGATTTTCCGCCAGATGCGGCACAGCAATCCCACCAATAATCATAGGGTTGCGGTTTAAAATATAAACCTGTTTTCTGGGATGAAAAATCTTGAACCTGATACAAACGGGTATCGTCTATAATTTGCTCTAATTTTGTTCCGTTAGGTAAAGCCAGAGTAGTATCAGAAAGCTCTTTTACAGCAATACCTGTAGCCTCAAATTTAGTTTTAACTGTAGGCAAATGTGTTTCGAGAACGCGGATAAACAAATCTGGCTGTACAAACAAAGAATATAAAAAGTCTTGCTCATTAATACCATCAGAAAGCTTGGCGCTAAAAGGAAAAACATCTTCCAATTTAAAAGCCGGATATTGCGATTTTAAAAAAGCTACCTTTTCTTCAATTGGTTTTGCGATATGTGCCGAAGCGGCCGGAAAAGCATGATCGGTAACCAAACTTAAATCGGTATTGCAAAGAAAATCGGCAATTGCTAAGCGCTCGATAGCCCCCAATTGAGCTAGTGCCTTACCTAGCCTAAAGTAACTGTAAATGTACCTACTTGCCCATCTCCTATCAGAAGAGCCCATCTGCTTATGCTGTTTGAAATACACAACCAGATGGCGATGCAACGGCAACTTACCATCGTAACTTGCTAAAACTTGCTCAAACGCCCTGATGTGATGGTGTACTTTCATGAAAGTGAAAAATAGGTTAATTGCTGAATTGGTTATTCGTTTAGTTTTCGCTCCTTAATCTTTGCTCCTTGTTCCTTAATCCTTGTTCCTTAATCCACCTGCACTAATGCCATATCTTTGTACTGCAACATTTTCAGATACTGATTATAGTAACCATATTCTGCATCGTAACCAAAATCAAAATCGTTAGTTAAGCCTTTATATTTTTCCTTAATTAGATAATCGGTATAAGTAGCACCGTACTGGGCCATCAGCTTACCGAAGTAAAACCCAATATCAAATCCTTTAAAAGCATATTCTGTAGGCTCAAACTCATATTTATCTCTATAAACCTTAATAAAGTTGATAGCCTTTTTGCTTTTATAATCAACATGATAAGACGAACTTAATACCGTTTGTAGGCTTTGCAATTGATCGATATTGTAAGTTTGCTTTGCCCAATTGGGATGCCCGAAAACTTGGATAGGATAATCATTTGTATTTTTTAACCGATATAGTTTGGTTAAGCTTGGCGCTACAAAAGCGGCATCGTCGGAACATACAACCACAACATATTTTTTACCCTTTACCATTTTGGTTTCAAAAACGTAGGTAGAGGTAAATTCTTGTATGGTAAAATTGGTATATTTTGTTGCAAACTGACTTTTAATTGGACGAGCGAAGGCTTCATCAGACGATTTCTTAGTATTGATCAACACCACAATGGTTTGCTCGGCTTTATTTTCTTTGGCAATATAATCAGCTACCCGCTTTCCGTGCGTTTCAATATCGTTAACAATAGAAATCAAGTACGGATTATTGAACTCACTTGGTTTAGAAGCAGCCAAGGGCGAGATCAACGGCAATTTGTTCATCTCCGAAAAACCAGTCATATACTTAATCCCATCAGGAAATACCGGACCAATAATTAAATTGCTACTTTTTACTGCTTCGCGTTTAATCAGCCCAGCTAACTGGCTGTTATCGTCTCTGGTATCAAAAACATTTACCTTAAAATTCAACCCTTCGTTAGCTGCCGAATCAATACCCATCATTAACCCCTGGTAAAAATCAACTGCCATATCGGCTTTGCCAATTTGCGCTTTTGTAACTGTTTTCAGGTTAAATTTATTAAGCTGAAAGGGAACAAAAATACTGATGTTGCCTTGTGTAAACTTGGCAATCGTTTTTTGTTCAACGGGTTTAGCCGGAGTTTTAACTACCGGCTTTGTTATTTTGGGCGAACAACTCGCCAATACTGCAATAAAGGTAATTGTTAGCAGTATATATGAATTAACCGCATAGAAACGTAGTGTTTTAAAAGAAAAAATCTTCAAAAATCCTCTAATCATATCTATAAAAAAAACAACTACTTGCTTACGTGGTTTCAACTTATGCTTATTCCCACTCAATAGTTGCTGGCGGTTTCGAACTAATATCATACACAACTCGGTTAATACCTCTTACTTTATTGATAATTTCATTGGATATTTTAGCGAGTACCGGATAAGGCAAATGGCACCAATCAGCCGTCATACCATCTAACGATTCTACCGCTCTCAAAGCAATAACGTTTTCGTAGGTGCGCTCATCGCCCATTACCCCTACCGAACGTACTGGCAAAAATATTGCACCAGCTTGCCAAATTTGGTCGTACAAACCAGCATCTTTCAAGTTTTGGATATAAATATGATCTGCCTCCTGTAATATCGCAATTTTTTCTGCAGTAACTTCTCCAATAATACGGATACCCAAACCAGGTCCCGGAAAAGGGTGTCTGCCTAAAATAAACGATTCTAAGCCCAAAGTGTTTCCCACTCTACGCACTTCATCTTTAAATAAAGTTTTTAAGGGCTCAACTACTTTCAGTTTCATGAAATCTGGCAAACCACCTACGTTATGGTGCGATTTAATGGTAGCCGATGGTCCGTTAACCGAAACCGATTCAATCACATCTGGATAAATGGTACCTTGCGCCAACCACTTTACATCTTTAATTTGGTGTGCCTCATCATCAAATACTTCGATAAACACACGACCAATGATTTTACGCTTTTGCTCTGGATCTTCAACACCGGCCAATTCGCCCAAAAATCTATCCTTAGCATCAACCCCTTTAATATTTAGGCCAAAATCTTTGTATTGTTCTAATACGCTTTCGTACTCATTTTTGCGTAACAAACCGTTATCTACAAAAATACAGTGCAAGTTTTTGCCGATAGCTTTGTGCAATAATACCGCAGCTACGCTACTATCTACACCTCCAGAAAGTGCCAAAACCACTTTATCATCTCCCAGTTGGGCTTTTAAATCGGCAATGGTCGTTTCTGCAAATGCATCCGAAGTCCAATCTTGGCTACAACCACAAATACCCACCAAAAAGTTGCTTAACAAAGTTTTGCCATCTGTACTGTGTGTTACTTCTGGGTGAAACTGAATGGCGTAGGTTTGCTCTCCTTTAACTTGGTAACCAGCAACCTTAACTTCAGCAGTGCTGGCAATAATTTCGAAATGATCTGGCACTTTGGTAATCGAATCGCCATGGCTCATCCACACTTGCGAATCAACTAAGATACCTTTAAACAAGGGGTTATCGTTATTCACAAAGCTCAAATTTGCTCTACCGTACTCTCTCGTTGCCGATGCCTCTACATTACCACCACTTTGTTGTGCAATAAACTGCGCTCCGTAACAAACTGCCAATAAAGGATAAGATTTAAACAAATTCAAGTCTACAAATGGCGCATTTTCTTGGCGCACAGAAGACGGACTTCCAGAAAGGATTACCCCTTTTACCGTAGAATCTAGGGCCGGAATGTTGTTAAATGGATGAATTTCGCAGTATACATTTAATTCGCGAACACGACGTGCAATAAGCTGTGTAAATTGCGAACCAAAATCGAGGATAATGATTTTTTCTAGCATCCGCAAAGGTAATGAAATTTACGATTTTAGAAGTACGATTTTAGATTATTTTGAAGAGCAAATTCAGTGCTTATCACTCTCGAAAGTCCTGCTATCCGCTTTACTACATCGCAAACACACAGGTTTGCCATTACGTGCTCGCTCCTATCAGGTCTATTTAACAAAATGTTTTGCAAATAACGAACAACAAAAACACCTCAGCCAGCCTAAGAGCAAAAATAAAACAAAACTAAAATAAACTAAGGTGTTTTATTGGTTCAAAAATCCAAACTATAAAGGCAACGTAAAGCAAAAAACAGTGCCACCAGCAGAATTATTACTTTCGTACCAAATTTCACCACCATGCGCATCAATAATTTGCTTACAGATCGAAAGTCCAAGGCCGTAAGATTTTTCTCCTTTGGTACCAAACCGTTTAGATGAGGTAAACAGTTGAAAAATATCGTTCCCGTATTCCTTTGGAATCCCAATGCCGTTATCAATTATTTTAAACAGCACATTTTCGGTTTGCTTTTCTATTACAACTTTTATTTCTTGGCCTGCTTGACTAAATTTAATGGCATTGTTAATCAAATTGCTAATTACTCGTGCTATCTTTTGCACATAAATATCAATTTCTAACTTGGTTTCAGCTGTTTCAAATCTTATAATTTGTTGCTTTTCGTCTGCCCTGTAGCTCAATAATGCAATGGCATTCTTTACAATTTCAACCACATCAGCTTTAGTTACCTTACCCTCAAAATCTACACCCTGCTTATTTTCTGCTGCTTCAATAATGTCATCTATTAGTGTCAATGCATTATTGCAAGCGCCATCAATCAATATAAGTTTATCTTTATTTAAGCCCAACTCATCATCTAAGATCATCAACTTTGTTAAACTAGAAATACCCACCACCGGATTTCTTAAATCGTGGGCTACAGCTCTCAAAATGGTATCTTTTTCTTTATCGCTAACACTTAACTTGCTTAATGCTTCTTCCAGTTTGTCCTTTTGCAGCAAAATTTCATTGTTAAGGTTTGTTAATTCCCTAATATTCTTTTTTGATTTTCGCAAATAGATATAAATAAGTACCACGATAGAAATAGCCATTGCGATAAAAACCATGGTAATGTAAAGGTAGCGCTGCTGAATTTCGGCCTCTCTTTTTAAAGCATTGATTTCGCTCTCGTTGCTCAAGTTTCTAAAACGCTCGTCTACACTTGTAGATTTCAGCTTATCGGTTTCCTTCTGTAAAGAATCCGAAAGCGCAGCGTAGCGCTCCAAATGATGTAACGCTAACTTAGGCTTGCCAAGTGCATCCAAATGTTTTGAACTAAGCAGATGATAGGTGCGCTTATAATCTAACACATTAAGCTTCTCGCTGTCCTTTTTTAAAATTTGTAGATAGATTCCGGCTTTGGCCAACTGGCCGGTTTCTAAATAAACTTTAATGAGTTTTATTTTTGCGGTAACTACATCAACACTATCATAACCGGGAAGATCATTAATGGCTATACTTTTTTTAAGGAAAGTTTCGGCCTTGTCAAATTGCTTTTTACGCAACATCTCCCCTCCAATATTACCATACACTACTCCTCTGGCCGATAAATAGTATTTTTTCCTCTCTGGCAATGTATCGTTGTGCACAATATATCTTAATGCTTTTTGATAATAAATGATGGCGCTATCAATTTTATCGGTTCGCGAACAACATAATGCAATGTTGTTGAGCAATTCTTGCTGTCTAAAAACTTCCGAGAAACTGGTGCTGCATTGTTTTACTTCATCTAGTGTAGTTTTAAAGTAACTGCTGGCATCGCTATACTTACCTTGTTTGTACAAAATCATGGCAATGCGATAATTGTAATTGCTGCTTTTACACTTATCATCAATAACCGGCATCAGTTTCTTCCCTAAAAAATAATTTCGGTAAGCCTCTTCGTAAGCTTTTAGCCTAAATAAAGCATCGCCCTTAAAATAGTAGGCACTGGCTAGTTCATCTATGTAGTTTTTTGCATTTTTTGTATGTTCTACGGTGTAAATCATACTGTCTGCATAAAGCAACGACTGCTGATAATTATTTTTATAGAAGTAGTAAAAATATAGGCTGTGGTAAATCTTGTATTTGGCTTGGAGTGGCAGCCGCTTATCTTGATCCAACAAATGTTGTAGTTTACGTACCGCCTCTTCTTTGTTTACTGTATCGTTGTAAACCCAAGAAGTTTTATCAATTATAGAATCTATTAAACCTACATTATCTTTAGTTGTATTTGCAGTACACGACAACAAAAAAACACAACATATAATAAATGAGAACCTTACGTAAATTATATTCTTTTTAAGCGGCATTTTACAGCCCCTAAAATAACAATTTTAATTGCCATTTAAAAGTGTAGTTTTTACCCCAAATCGATTTAAGAAATCGACCCCTTCATCGCTAGCTAAACCTTTATAGGCAGCATAAGAATCGCGATAAAAAACCTCTCTAATTCCCGAAGATAGAATTAACCTGGCACAAGCTATGCATGGAGACAAAGTGGTATATAATGTAGCGCCTTCTATTTTCGATCCATTTTTTACAGCATAGAGAATGGCATTTTCTTCGGCATGTAAAGCCAGTGAACAACTTCCTTTACTATCTCTAGCGCAACCTGTTTCTGGCCATTCTTCGTCGCAATTGTGCGTACCTGGAGGCGGGCCATTATAACCGATAGAAATGATACGGGTATCTTTAGTTAACACGGCGCCTACATGAGCCCTTACACAGTGCGAACGGCTAGCCAAATCTGATGCCAGGTTCATATAAATCTCGTTAAACGTCTTTTTTGCCATAGATGATATCAATAAGAAGCGCTCCGATTAACAACCGAAGAGCTTTCAAAGCTAAGACTTTTACGCTAAGCTTTTAAGTTTCTTATTGAAATTTAGGTTAGCAGTTGCTATTGTATGCCCAATGCATCGGCCATGTATTTTTACTTTATCCTATTCGGGTTATTGCTTTTGTCCTTCGCTATATCTACTAGCTCCCTTTCCAACCTATCAAAGTTTTCTTCATTTTTAGGTACGACAAATTTTTTCATTTTCTCACATTCTTCGACAGTTTTAAAAATCATTCGAAATGATATTTTCGATTTGACAGGGCCAAGTTGTTCAAACGCTACTTCCATATCAAAAAAAGGTTGCGAGGTCCTTGTCCAAGCAACTAACTTATTCGGCACCACTTTTACAAAAACAGATGAGTTCTCATAGTGACCTTTATCGGGGCCGTGCATCGTCAAAAGCCACTTCCCTCCAACGCTTAGGTCAAATTCGTGTATGGTATTAGTAAAGCCTTCCGGACCCCACCACTTTTGAAGATACACTGGGTTTGCAAATGCCTGATAAGTTAATTCTAACGGCGAATTTAATTCTCTCGAACTGTAAATTTCATTAGCTGAATGTGCACTCATATTCTTTTCAATTTCTGTCTTTTCAATAGCGCTTATTTACTGATTTTCGGGCATAATAGTTAAACAGCATTAAACGTTTGTACCTGCTTTGTGCCCTTTTATCGCAAAGAAAATAATATATAAATAGGCCGGCAACATGGTATATAAAAATGCGTGCTGAAAATCTATTTGTAGCGTATCTTTTAGGAAACCATAAATCGGCAAAACTAAAGCACCACCGGCAATACCCATAATCATAATTGCCGAACCTGTCTTGGTAAACTTACCTAAACCTCTAATTCCCAAGGGAAAAATTGCAGGCCACATCAGCGAGTTCGCTAAACCTAACAAAGCAACCGAATAATAAGAAACGTAACCAGCAGTAAATGCCGAAATAATAGTAAGTGTTACGCCACTTACAGCGCAAATGCGCAAGGCCATTTGTTGCGATACAAATTTAGGGATGGTAATAATACCCACTACATAGCCCACTAGCATACAGATGAGGGTAAAAGAAGTTGAAAAACGAACGAGATTGGGAGCTATATTTAGTTCACGTCCATAAGTTGCAATGCCATCGCCGGCCATTACTTCCGCAGCAACGCAGCAAAAAATGGCAAAAGCTCCTAAAAACAAGTGTGGATATTGAAAAACACTGGTTTTTACTGCCGTTTTAACCTCTTTAAGCCCGCCTACTTCTTCAACAACATCTTCTTCTTCCTTAACTTCTGGCAAGTTGATGAATTTGATGAATATGGCAAATAAAACAAATATTACCGCTAAGGCGATGTACGGCGTATGTACTCGCTGTAAAAGCTCATCTAAAATGGCATTTTTAGCATTGATATCGGTAGTGGCATTAATCTTAGCCGTGGTCTCCTCTGCATTTTTCAAGAATAAAATCCCGAAGATGATGGGCACCAACACACCAGCGCCTTTATTACACAAGCCAGCAATTGAAATACGTGCCGCAGCACTATCTATAGGGCCAATGATACTCAAGTAAGGGTTTACCGCCGTTTGCAATAAGGCCATTGCCGAACCTTGGATGAAAATACCCGTTAAAAACAACCCAAAACTTCTATTATCTGCCGCTGGGATAAAGACCAAAGAACCTACGCCCAATACCACCATGCCTAATACCAAACCATTTTTAAAGCCAATTTTGTTCAAGATCCACGAACTGGGTAAGGCTAAGAAAAAATAGGCAATATAAGAGGCAAAGGTTACAAAAAAGGCCTGCAGATCTGTCTCTAGATTAAGCGCAAGTTTTAGAAATGGAATTAAAGTGCCGTTAGCCCAGGTTACAAAGCCGAAAATAAAAAACAAAGCGCAGCAAATTACCATAGGCAATAAGGCAGTTCTGTTTTGAGGTTGTGTTGAGGTCATGTTTGTTTTTGGTTTTTAAATATCTGGCTAACATAAGCAAAAACCCTTATATTTTAAATTATTTTAAAAACTTAAACTCTGTTAAACGCCTTTTAAGGGCTAAAAAAAAACGCCCCGATTAAAAATCGAGGCGTTAAAGTAAGATTAACATTTGCTAATGCCCACCCGATACTTTTTTATCAAAGCTGATCCCTTGCGCTTTCAAGATTGAGCTTGCTCTTAGTGCATAGAATACTAAGTAAGCGAAACAAAGCACGCCTACCACATAACTATATTGAATACCCGTGTATTCTGACACATAACCTTGTAACCAACTGATAATTCCGCCTCCCATAATCATCATGATGAGATAACTACTACCTTGACTGGTATTTTTACCTAGACCGCTTACAGCCAATGTAAAGATACATGGCCACAACGTACTACAGAACAAACCTACACTAGTGAATGCATATACACTAACCATTCCCGAAGTTGACATTCCAGTGATCAGTGCCAAAATACCAATCAATGAAAAAATCATTAACATTCTTGCAGGGTTACCTTTACTTAAAACATCTGCAATAATTAAAACCAAAATAATTGCGCCGTATACATAAAATGGAGCTAAATCGTGCTTTGCAATCGCATTTACTAATAAGAAAATACCGAAAGCCAAATATGGAGCAACAAACCTTAACACTTTTTGTAGGCTAACTTTATCTGTAAAGGCCTCTACCGCCCCGGTCCAACGTCCAATCATCATACTTGCCCAATAAAGCGATATATATGGTGCAATATCTTTAGTCGCAAAGCCTAATTTATGGCTCATGTAATCGGGCAAATTACTTGCTGTAGAAACTTCTACGCCTACGTAAACAAAAATGGCGATCATTCCTAAAACAAGTTGAGGATATTTTAATGCAGAACCTTTGTGTCCGGCATCTTCTACTTCTGCTTCTATCAAAGTAGGTTTATCAGGCAAGGCCGAAAATTTCAAGAAAATAGCTACAATCAGAAAAGCCGCTCCTAAAATTAAGTAAGGAATTTTCACACTTTCTATATCTAGTGTGGTAGTAGCGTTAGTAGCGGTACCGAAAATAGCGAAACTTACAATAAGTGGACCTATCGTAGTTCCAAAATTATTGATACCTCCAGCCATAGTTAAACGTTGTGAGCCTGTTTTTACTGGACCTAAAGCAATGGCCAATGGATTTGCGACCGTTTGTTGTAACGAGAAACCCAAAGCCACAGTAAATAATCCCGCAAGCATTAAAGGAAACGAACCTAAGTTTGCCGCCGGATAAAATAATAAAGTACCTACTGCGGAGATACCTAAACCTAATGCTAAACTATTTTTGTAGCCAATCTTGTTAATTAAATCGGTTTTCATTAAAGCCGAGATCCCGACGTAAATTAACGACCCTACTGTATAGGCAATGTAAAATGCTAATGATACCAGTTGGCTTTCGCTTTGAGATAATTTAAATGCTTCTTTAAAAACCGGGATGAGGATATCGTTACTAGCTGCGACGAAGCCCCAAAAGAAAAACACAGTTGCTAACGGGATAAACTGTGCCCAGTTGGTCTTTGAATTTTGTTCCATATTTGGTTAAATATTTAAGGTTTGAAAATTTGCGTTAAACATAGTTAATTTTTCCGAAACCAATAGTGTACTTTTTACACTTTAACGTTACAATACCTATTACTAGCTTTTTACGTTTCTTTAGGCAAATAGCTAATTGTAAAAACTCAATAAAAATTGAGGTTTTAAAGCTGAAAATCGCATATTAGCAGAAATTACGAAAGCAATAAATGTTTGAAGCAATCATTTTGGGTTTAGGAGCGGGCATCATTTCGTCGTTTTTAACTGGCCCTGTTTTTTTTGCCATGATTAAAACCAGCATAGAAAGGGGCTTTAAAGCTGGATTTTCTTTAGCTGCTGGTGTAATCGTAAGCGATTTGATTTTAATTACCATCGTACTTTTTGGTTCACATTTTTTTGAATACAAGAGAGATTTCGATAAATATGTTGGCTTGATTGGTGGAATTTTCATCGTAGGCGTTGGGTTCTACTACCTTTTTTCTAATGTTAAAATCAATTATAACGAGGGCGATCATATTAAGATAAGTAAGCGGGGTTATGTACTTAAAGGCTTTTTAATGTGTATCCTTACCCCTTCTACTTTAATGTTTTGGGTAGTAGTAAGTGGTATCATTTCGGTTAAATTGGCTACCTTACCAGAAAAAATCCTTTGCTTTTTAATTGCCATGGCTACACAATTGGCTATTGATGCGTTAAAAACCTATTATGCCAGCAAGCTGCGCTACCGCATTAAAGAAAACACCCTAAAGAGATTAAATAAAATTGCCGGCTTAGTAATCCTCGGATTTGCGATTTGGCTAATTATCAAAACCTACCTTCAATTTTATAGATAAAACAAGTTCTATGTTGTAGTGTTGTTTATTTAACAAATAAAATACGTTATGGAACCTTTTGAAATTAACTTAGTTGGACAAACACTAATTATACAACCTCGCTTAGATGATGCTTATGATGTTTTTGAAGGCAGTGAAAAATTAGGCGCTATCTTTCCTGTTTCAGAAAATGGCCACACCAGCTGGACTTCAGAAGAGTTATCTACAGATTACGCTAAACAAATAGGCGAATTGATAGACGAACATCAGCTTTAATTTACTTCAGTTTTCTCTTTAGTTTACCCTTAAAGTTCGCTGATTTAACAACTTCTCCATCATCAGTTACCATTACACAGCTGTAAGCAGGAAATTTTAGCAGTAGCTCCAATCCCTTTGTGCTACCCAAAACCATGATGGAAGTGCTTAAACCATTGGCCGTTTCGGCACTGGGACCTACAACAGTGACGCTAATCAAACCAGTGGCAGGATACCCGGTAACGGGATTAATGATATGGGCATATCGCTTGCCATCAAATTCTACATATTTCTCGTAACTGCCAGATGTAGTAACCGCATCTCTGTTTAAGGAAATTACGGCAAGGTACTTTTCCTCATCAAAAGGATTGGTAACACCCACATTCCAAGCTTTGCCTCTTACAGACTTGCCCCAGGTAGTCATATCTCCAGAGGCATTTACAATACCAGCTTTAACCCCTTTGGCTTCCATTAAATCTCGTCCTTTATCTGCCGCGTAACCTTTGCCGGTTGCACCGAAACCTATTTTCATACCCGATAATTTGAGGAAAATTGTAGAATTCAAACTGTCTAGTATGATATTTTGATAACCTACCTTTGCCACAGATCTTTTAATTTCTTCGGAAGTAGGCATTTTCACCATTGATCCATCGAATTTCCAAATTTTATCCATCGCTGCATAGCCGATATCGAATGCGCCTTCGCTAAGCTCAGAAAAATAAAGTGAGCGTTGGGTAAGCTCAAACACCTCCCTATCTACTTTTACGGGTTTTACTCCTGCATTGCGATTAACTTCGGAGATTTGAGAATTTACTTTCCAATCTGAAATTAGCTCTTCTATTCGGCTCATTTCGGCTATTACTTCATCAATATGTTTCTCGGCTTTAAGTGAGTCTGTTGCTACAATGGTAATATCAAAACGGCTGCCCATTAGGGTAACTGGACGTTGACGCTGTACTTGAGCAAATGATTGGAAGGAAAATGCAATAAAAAGAATAAACGAAAGAGATTGCTTCGTCGTTCCTTCTCGCAATGACGCACTTAGAAACGTCATTGCGAGTTTACGAAGCAATCTTACAACGCTATATATTTCGGAAATCTTCGATTTCATCAATAACAATCCGTTAGCAACTGGCCTTTTTCTTTGTAAAACGAGAGTGCGTTACCATTTATTTCCAAACAAATCTCGTCTAGTACTTTTTCTACATCTTGCTGCATTAATAAAGAGCCGCAAATCATTACTACGCCTCCATCTTTTAGCAATTCAGCCAAATGCGGTGCATCGTTCCTAATCAAATCCATTACATAACAATGGTTTTGTTCTCGTGAGAAAGCAATTTGATAACTTCTTAACTTATGATTTTGCACATGTTGCGCTAAAAACTCTTTATGCTTTTTAATGATTTCAGTTTCTCTGCGAAAGCCAATGTACAAACGATTGTTAGAATTTTTAGCGCTTTGAGAGAGCATCCCTAAAAACGGCGCAATACCAGTTCCATTGCCAATCATTGCTACAGCCTTGTTTTTTGGCTTGTGAAACGAGTTATTAGCTACCATGCGAGCCCTAAAAACTTCGCCAACTTGAAGTTTATTAAGGTATTCAGAGCCCAACCCTTGCTCATGCAGTTTAACTACCAATTGTACATTTCCGTTGCATTTGGCAACAGAGTACAGGCGTTCTCGGTTGTCGTTTGCCGGATAAATGGCCAGTAAATCTCCCGAAGTGAACTTTGCTCTAGCTGGTGTTCGGATAGTGAGCATAAATGTCTGTTCTTCTACATTAACCTCTGTTCTATCTAGTACCATCATTTTTTGCAAACCTTTTGGCTTTTTGGCATACAAAGCTGGTGTGGTGGCCAGTTCAATTCCTAATTTTTCACTCCAAACTTTTACCCAGGCAACAAAATCAGAAGCAGATTTATCATCCACTGTGTGTAATGTTGTTAAAGCCGTGGCCCAACTTTGCGCCCTTAACTTTTGGTCTACTTGCTTGGCAAACTCGCAAAAATCTGGATAGGCATGCGACCCAAAACCAACTACAGAGAAATGAATTTGATGTTTTTGCGGATGCTTATCAATGAGTTGTAAAAATTTACTACCGTTAGCCGGCGGATCTCCCAAGCCGTACGTAGATGTGAAAACGATCAGTTGTTTCGCCTTTGGAAAAACCTGGTATTGGTTAAGCTGAGTTAAGTAAGAAACCTTTCCCTGAGCGTTCAATTGCTCGTGTATGGCATTGGCAAAACGTAAGGTACTGCCATTTTCTGTACCCACTAATAAAATGTATTCGGCATCTGTAGTTTTGTGCCTATTCTTGATTTTAGTAGCCCGTCTCCTGAGTGTAATGGCAAAACCAGAATAAATAAAAAACAGGATATTTATACAAGCAATACCTAAAATAATAGCCCAAATGATACTCGTTCGCCCGGTATGCAAATCTAAACTCAGGTTCTCTAGCAACAAGGTGCTCGGGTATTTTACTTCACTCCATATCTCTCCGGTAAACTGATCTACCATCAATTCCCGATCTGTAAGTCTAAGACTATAGAATTCCTCGGGATCTGCTGCAAAAGGGAAAGCTAGCTTTTTAACATCAGCAAGTTTGGTGTTTTTAAACAACTTAAAATCAGCAATCTTCTGCTGCTCAGGCGCTTCCTCAGCAACTACAACCTCCCGATGTTCGACTTGTTGTATTGGAAAAAGCTGAAACCTAGCCATAGAAAGATAAGTACCTGTCAAGGCAATAACCATTACTGGTATCAATATCAATCTGCCTGTATTTACGTGATAATATTGGGCAAAATACTCTTTAATTACCTTGGCAAAAAAGCCTCTCATTCCACGTTGACGCTGAATAACCAAAGCAAAACCAGAAATAGCTATCAGCAAGAGCAGAAACGAAATTACCCCGATAATTAGTCGGCCGGTTTCCTTTAAAAACAAAGACCGATGTAAAGCGATATTCCATTGTACAAAAGCGCTTTTTTCTACCGGTTTGCCTAATATTTTTCCCGTAGTTGGGTTAATATAGGCATCCACCTCGTTGCCGTCATTATCAAAGCCCTGTAAGCGAACAAACCCATTGTGATCTACATCTACTTCACTGATCTCCGAAAATTTTTCTTTTAAAACAGGAACAGTTTGGGCAAGTGTAAGCTGATCAAAATTAGCTACACGATAAGGAGGCATTTTCTCTTGCACGGCATCTATAGCAAGTATGGCACCAGTAACCGATGCCATAACTAGAAAAAGCGATGAAATTAATGCCAGTGCCAAATGAGCATAACGCCAAATGGATAGAGTCATTTGCTAGTTTATGGTTGTACTTTGCTAAATCTAATGTATTTGATGTATCCTTTGCCATCGGTTTTTCCAGCAAGTGCACCAGTTGTTAAAGGAATTTCTACATCAGCTAGGTAATATTTTTGATCTTCTACCGACGATTCGAAACGCAGTTTGTATCCTTTGTTTACCACAGCATCATCAATATCTAAGTTGATCATTGTTCTATCACCACCACCAATTGAGGCGCCGGTTTTAGCATCCAATTTTTGGGTTTTACCAAAGATTTTAAACCACTCTTTAAACCCGTTGTACCATTTTTTATCTTTACCCATCAGGTAAAGTGTCTTTTCGTATTCGCCTTTAGGGTTCAGTAAAGACACCACAATATATGCTTCTTCGCCAGTATATGCATTCATTTGCAGCATACACTTATATTTAGATGTTTGGGCAAAAGCGGGTAACGACACACAAATTAGTAAGCCTAAGGCAAATATTTTAAGGAAAGATTTCATTTTAGTTTTTAAGGAAGTTTACTGATATATTCTTTTTCGACAAAAATTCGTTTTCGGCAGCTAAATCATAGGCAGTTTCATCGAAATCTGTTTTCATTGTTTTATCGGCACCTAAACTAAGTAAATACTTCAAAATTTCATCATCTTTTGAAATTAAAGCAGCCCTATGTAGCGCCGTTAAACCCTCTTTATTTTTAGCGTTGACGTTGATTTTTAGTGCACTCAATTTTTGCAATAAAGCTAAATCGCCTTTGGTTAGGGCAGCATGATATAAGGTACTGCCATCTTTTTGAGGAGCCTCAACGTTTAAGCCCTTTGCCTTTAAGATATTTAATTTTTCTATAAATTCATCTTTTCCTGATTGAACTCTCGCACCGCCGGGGCCACCCATTGGTCGGTAATTTTGCACCAAGTGGTAGGCCAAATTATGCCCATCCTGATCTTCGACTTTTACATTTGCACCTTTATCTAATAAAAAAGAAACTATTTCTGGCGAGCCGGTTGCTATAGCCAGCATCAAAGCTGTTTCTCCACGTTCGTTTACCGCATCAATATTTTTAACTTTAGTAGACAACAGCTGTACTAACGCCAAGTTTCTCCCCGAGGCAGCATTCATTAAAGGAGTTACACCATCAGCGTCAGCTTGGTTCACATCTACCCCTTTTTCTAAAAAATATTTGATGATTTCTTCTTGATTTGGCTTACGCACAATGCTATGTAGTACATTACCACTTTTGTTGGCAAATTTTGGGTCGAGTTTAAGATCTTCTACCAGATATTGATAAGCTGCTAAAGATGCTGCACTTCCGCGTCCGCCCTGCGACATGAAGATTAAAGCTGCATTAGTAGGTTGTATACCTTTACTAATTAGGTTTTTCAAAACTGCAACATTAGCACTCTTAGCGGCATAATCAAATGCGGTGTTGCCATCGCTATCCACATCTTTCAAGGAAAGCCCTTTAGCAACAAGGTAATTGGCAATGGTTAAGTCGGTATCATTTGCTATGCCCAACAACAACAAGTTTGCACCATTTTTATACTTCTTTTTAATATCTATACCACCTTTTACAAAAGCATCATATACGGCAACATTTTTTTGTCCGCCTGATACCGCAAAAACAATAGGCTCGCTTCCGTGGCTGTCTTGAACTTGCATATCTGCGCCTTTTGAAATGAGGTACTGAACCAGCTCTGCATTACCTCTTAATGCTGCCCAATGCAAGTAAATACGGCTATCGTGTGTAACTTTGCTTACGCCATTTCCAGGTTGCTCTACCAAAAATTTAATGGTTTCAGTTGGTGCGTTGTTATTAATGGCAAATGTTGCCGCATCAAAAGCTCTTGCATCTAATTGCGCAGGATCATTTCCTTTTGCTATTTCTGCCTTCACCACTTCCACACTTGGGCTTTGTTTCCAAAAATCTGATTGTAATAATGTGTTTTTATTTTGTGCCTTTGCAGCTAATGCAAAA
Source organism: Pedobacter ureilyticus (assembly GCF_005925345.1). GTDB lineage: Bacteria > Bacteroidota > Bacteroidia > Sphingobacteriales > Sphingobacteriaceae > Pedobacter > Pedobacter ureilyticus. The sequence continues at coordinate 2,563 of NZ_SSHJ01000003.1, read as the reverse complement.
CATAAGGAGGCTACAAGTAGTACTTTCTTCATTTCAATAATATACGTTAAGGAGTGTGCTACAAAACTACTTATTTAGACTAAGTCTACATAATAAAAGCGATGTTTTTTCTCTTTACGTCATTTTATTTGCCGAGCACCCGCTAACGCTACGCTGCCTCAGGTAAAATTTTCTGTTTAACTTAATGTGTGTACCCATACGTATTTGAGGTTTTTGTGGAACTGCAACAGGGGCAAAACAAGCATATAATGGCTTATCATTACTAGAATGAGCTTTAGCGAATAATTTTGTAAAAATTAAATATTTGAAAAATAACGAATTGCATATTTTTTATTGTAGCAAGTTGAAAAATATTTGATTTAAAAAGATAAAGTTGTACTTTTGTGACGTTAAAAAACACGGTGGCTGTAGCTCAGTTGGTTAGAGTATTGGTTTGTGGTGCCGAGGGTCGTGGGTTCGAGCCCCATCAGCCACCCTTTATGGGGCAAAGACTTTTCAAAAGGTTTTTGCCCCATTTTTTTTGCCCGTAACTCTTTGTTTTCCACATATATTAACTCAGCGGCCTTGTTGAGCCGACCGGTTCGACAGGTACCTTCTGAATAGGTCATTTTTTCAGGAAACAAAAGCCCTACTAGATATCTTTTTGCAGGAGTTGATGCAACATCGTAGAGCTTATCGAGCTCTAAAAGTGTGTCTACTGCCTCCTGAGCAAGTTTTTTAACATTAATATGGTTCGACTTCTGTACGTTTATCTCCGTCAGCTTCATCTCCAAACGTGCTATTTTCGAACCATTCTCCTCTTTTATACGACGATACTCACTTGATTCCAGTTCACCCAACAACATAAGTTCTCTAGCAACATCAATCTTTCTATTACCTTCACTGATCTGATTAACCAGCAAATCGCACTCTTCCTTAACAGCTCTATGTTGATTATTGTATGCCTCGTTGATACCCTCAACGAAAAGTTTAGCATATCCGACCCTCGGCACGAATTTAGTGAGTTCATCGATGAATGCACCATTAACGTCTTCGGCTCTATATCTTACACCGCATGACGAGCGGCAGTGATAATAGACGCGATAAGTATTACGGCCTTTCGAAGCACTTCCCGTAAGCATGCGTGTACACCTGTTACATTGGATAAAATTGCGCAAAGGCAAATCTTTTGGTGTAGCAATGGGTACTCCTGTCAAATGTTTTGATCTACCATCAAGAATATCTTGGACTTTATAAAACAGACTTTCAGAGATTAATGCCTGATGTTGGCCTTGAACCAAATGAGCTGGTTCATCAGCATGGGCTGGCACTCTAATCTTTCCACAGTATACCGGGTTTCTTATGGTAATTAGGAAAGTATTTTTATCTATGTTTAATCCCCTTTCATTTGCCATCTTCATAACAGACTCTGATGAATAAATACCTTCACTCAACTCTTCGAATACCCATTTCATTATACTGGCATCAGGTTCATTTATATCAATATACCTTCTACCATTCTCATAGGTTTTATTGAGATAGCCACGAGGAGCCTTTCCCATATATCGACCTTCCTTTTTCGCCTGTCTTATCCCAGCCCTAGTATTAAGTCCTCTCCTATCATTTTCTATTTCTGGAGCAGTCAAATATATAGCTAACATCATCTTATTTTCGGGAACAGAAAGATCCAAAGGCTGCTCGACTGCCTGAGGTTCCACACCTAAGCTTTTCAGGGTATTGATCATTTGATAAGCGTCTGATGTGTTTCTGCTAAACCGATCCCATTTAGTAAATAGCAACAAATTACTCTTACCTTTCTGTTTACGTAAAATGACCATGATCTTTCTCCATTCGGGCCGGTTAAAGTGCTTGGCTGTATAGTCTTCATAGAAGACATTTCGCACGGTTATATTTCTTAGCTCACAAAACTGTCTTAGCACAGCTTCTTGACTTCTTGGGGAATACCCTTTTGTTTGCTCGTCAGTACTGACTCGCACATACAAATCTGCAACTTGCATAATAATAATTAAAGATTAAACATTTCCCCTATCTGGGACTTGACTTTCGGAAGCATCAACCGCCTTAAGCAGCTCGCTGACAGACAATTTACAAATTTTCCTCAACAGTTCCAACATAACTTCCGCATCCTCCAAAGTAATTTCAGTACCATACTGAGCCAATATCTTTTGGGCTTTTAACGGTGTAATCGAGAACTTTTCATTTCTGTATTTTGGTAACATTAGCTTAAGTTTCCAGCAAAACTCCAGCAATTATGCGTTCTTTTATCTCTACTAGAGTACATTAAAATGTATCGGATAGATAACTGATACTTGGTAGCTTCTAAAATAATTAGTAACCATCGCTAATTATATCATGATTTTAACGCTCGACAAAACATAGGAGAGCAACACCTCGGACACCTAAAAAGCGTTGAACATTTAATATTCAACGCTATCATGTATATTTCGGAGAAACTGACCATGTGATTCCGTGGCAAACTGACCACCTAATTTGCTGGCGAACGAACGTATCAAATGCTATAGAAGCGTTAACAAAAGTAGTGATTTAAAGTTGTTTTATTGAA
>NZ_SSHJ01000029.1 GCF_005925345.1 Pedobacter ureilyticus | reverse complement strand
CATACTTAGAATGTTCGCCGTGGTAAAAAGAAAACAAAAATATGTGGAAAACTATATAAAAGCAGCTTGATGGAAATATATTTTGAATTTAATTTGCTTTTATCATAATCCTAGAATACGTTAATTACTTAAAATGTTTTTTAGCCAAGTCTTTACGCACTCTGCTTAATGATTCGGGTGTAATACCTAAGTAAGATGCGATCATCCATTGGGGTACACGTAAAGTGAGGTTTGGGTATAATTTGATGAAATCCAGATACCTTTCTTCCGCAGTTGCAGACAATAGCATGTTTAATCTTTTTTGCATAAAACGAATAGAGTTATGCAACATTAAAATATTGAGTTCTAAAATTTCGGGTACAATGTTCTTGATAGCGGGGAAAAAATCCTTTTTCACTACAACCACCTCGGTATCTTCAATGGCATCGATATAAAAAAAAGCGGGCTCGTTAAAAACAGAGGTGTCCCTGTCTGATAGCATCCAGTCTTCGGGTGCAAACTGGATGATGTGCTCTTTGCCCTTCTCATCAATTGAGAAATATCTCAGTAGACCGCTGTTTACAAAATAAGCTTCAGATTTTAAATCACCTGCTCTTAATAAAATTTGTCCTTTTTTATAAGATTTAATAGTTAGGCAGCTAACGGCTTCAGCAGCCTGTTCTTCTGTAATCGCAAGCCTTTTCTTAAGATAAGCAGCAAATTTATCGAGCATTGGAAATTAGGTTTTCGGTTTAGAAATATGATCAAAATTGGCGGAACATTTTCCGCAACCTGTACCACAACCATCATTTTTTGGAGATACACTACGATAAATGATGCGCCCTACATAAAATAATGCGGCGGCAAAAATGACAATCATCAATATGAATTGAATATCCATGCTTACAAATATAGCTAATTGCTTTATTGATGAATTGTTTAATTGTAGGCAAATTGTAAAAAGCCTCTCGCTTTTAAAGTGAATGATAAAACTTTGTTTCTACGTTGCCTCTCCAAAAGAAAGGAAAACAAAGAACTGTACTTTTAAACCCTAAGGTTTAGTAGACAAATCGTTTTATGGGAATCACAAAAATTACACTAAGTACACCCAATAGGGAATTACATTAGGCTACTTGGCTACGTATTAGGTGTTTAAAACCATTGTCCGGTAAATTATTCTCTCTTAGTGAGGTAAAAAGTTGTGATTACTACACTACAAATATTAATATGGAGAGCTCTCCATTAACCCTACTGTGCCGCCAACCCAATCAAAATCTGCGTTGTAACGCACACCAATCATTTTGCCTTTACTTAAACGAGCAAGGTTAATGCATAGCTGTGGTTCTGCCCCATCTGGCCATAGGTACATTAAGCGAATTTCTGCCTTTACGCCTCCGTCTGGCGCCTGAACAACAGGTTCATAAGTTACTTTACGTTGCAAAATCCAATTCTCCGGGTCTTTAATTTCAACGATATCCTTTTCGGTTACATCTATAATTACGCCCATGCCAGCAAAAGAAAAAAGTGGCTTTAGCACATAATTCTCCAAGTCTGACGGAATAGCTTCTATTTCATTCAAGAACCTAGTTTCGGGTACAAATTTGCCGCTTAAAAATGGCATGGTGTATTTACTGATGCGATAAAACCAATTGGGATGTGTGATCCATTCTACATTTACTTCCTCTCTCGGATCGAAGCTGCTATCAAAAATTGAAGTGTCTGTTGCAATTTCGTCAAAAATCAGTCGGTTATAAATGCGTTTGATTTGAGTTTTTTCATTGCCTTCCGTGTAAAAAAGGCTCTTTCCTTCTTTTTTAATTTCATCTAGTGCAAGAACTTTAATGCCAATTTTATTAGCCGTAGCATAGAAATCAATAGCCGTTTTTTGGTTTTTTGCGTCAACATCCATCAGTACCACTTCATGCGCTTGGTAGCTTCCAACAATTACTTTTTTAAGTAATTCGAAATAGCTTTCTTCGGTTAGACCATTAAAATAAGGAGTGAGATTTTCGGCTAAACCATATTCTTTTTTGTAAGTATTTGCCAAATGCGCTTGAAAACCATATAATGATGGGAACCCTTGCATTTCGATTAGCATGGGCGAAATTTCCTCATTTTCATCTTTACAAAGGCCAAAATCGAAGGTCAAAAAATGTGGATGGTCGTTTTCATTTGGGACCGACCATTGCGACGGAATAGCTTTTTTGGTAAGCTCTTTAAAGTTTTCTTGCTTAATTAATGCAATAATTTCATTACCAGCCGTAATTAATTTCTGCTTTAAATCATCAGAAATAAATATAGGCGACTCGGCCACTCGAAAAGTAATTTCTGGAAAGCCTTCGTCTAATTGCTTTAAAAAGGTTTGATATTTTGCTTTGCTAAAATTAGCGTTGAAGACTTGTCTTTGGTTTGCTGTCATGGTAGATGAATTTTGTAATTTAGTATTGACATTCCCATCGTCGTCATTCCCAACTCGATTGGGAATCCTAAAGAGTTAGATATAATTCGCTTTAAGATTCCCGCCTTTGCGGGAATGACGTAAAATGAGCGGTAGCACTAAACCGCTTGATAAGCATTAATAGCCTCGTCCAAGAAATTAGGTAAAATAACACTTTGCGTCAGCATAATCCGATCAGGGTTCTCCAGGCTATTAATCATGTCATCGTACTTTTCTTTACCGTGATTTTTGATAATCAATTCTTTCTTCTCGTCTAACAACAAATACATTTTCATGCCAATTGGGTCTGCTTCTGGGTGAAATTGCGTACCAATCATGTAAGGCGAAAAGCGGATGGCCATCATACATCTTTCTAAATCTACATGTGGGCGTTCTTTTTCTAGGGCCAACAATTGTGCGCCCATTTTTTCGAAAACCTTTTGGTTAGGTTGTACTACCTGCCAATCTCTACTATCTACCGAGTAAAAAGGGTTGTAAAGGCCATAGAAAATCCGTTCATTTTCTCCAGCTTCGGTTAGTGAAATAGGGAAAATGCCAAAAGCATTTGATTTACGATTGGTAACTTCGCCTAATCCGTATTTTCTGCATGCCAATTGAAACGAATGACAAATTAAAAATACATGTTTTTTGTCTTCGTTAACCAGATTAAAATCATCAATTCTATCTAGTAAATCAAAAAAATCGGCTTCCCATTTTTGCCCTTCTCCGTCATAAGGATTGCCCGGGCCACCGCTAGAAATGTAAATGTTATAGCTTAAATCTGGAACCTCACCCTTTTGTCTAATGTCAAAAGTATCAACTGTTAGGTTAAGCTGATTATAAATTTTGTATCGGTGTAAAATTTCTTGTATACCCCTCATTCCCTGATTAGGGAACCCGTTATTCATATCTATAACGGCTACCTTTAAATTAATATCGTTCATTTTTTTATTTAGCACCTATTAATGTTTGTGTGGTAATGTAATCTACCACAGATTCGTAGCTTTTGGTTTGCTCAAAAACAGCGAGCTGCCTATCTGCACCTGTACCATTAGCTAAAATTTGGTGAACATAGTTGATTTCGTTTCTGCTGCCTAGCTCATCTACTACGTCATCTATAAAATCTAACAATTCGAGCACCAAATTTCGGCAATTTACTTCCATTTCCTTGCCAAAGTCTATCAAATTTCCGTCAATTCCGTATCGGGCGGCTCTCCATTTGTTTTCGTTAATGAGTGCTCTGCTGTAAGAAATAAAGTTTAAATTCTGCAAACGCAACTTGTATAATTTGGCACACAACGCTTGAAACAATGCGGTAAAGGCCATAGTTTCATCAATTAGCATTGGGCAGTCGCAAACCCTAAACTCAATGGTTTCGAAGAAAGGATGCACACGAATATCCCACCAAATCTTTTTAGCATTGTCGATACTATTGGTTTTGATCAATAACTTTACATAGTTGTCGTAATCTTCGATGCTATTGAAGATATCTGGAATACCAGTACGAGGAAATTTATCAAAAATCTTAGTACGAAACGATTTATAGCCGGTATTTCTTCCCTCCCAAAAAGGAGAATTGGTAGATAGTGCAAAAACGTGTGGTAAAAAGTAACGCACTTGGTTGGCAATATGAATGGCTAGCTCTCGCGATTGAAACCCTACGTGAACGTGCAAGCCAAAAATAAGATTAGATCTTGCGGCTTCTTGCAGCTCATTTACAATTTCGTTGTAACGAGGGTGCTCGGTAATTAACTGTTTTTCCCAATGAGAAAACGGATGGGTACCAGCAGCCCCAATGCGCAGACCTTGTTCTCCGGCTAATTCTGCAACGGTTTTGCGTAGTTGGGTAATTTCTTGGCGGGCCTGGTCGGTATTTTTACAAATTCCAGTACCAACCTCTACCACCGCTTGGTGCATTTCGGCCTTTACTTGGTCTTTGTGGATTTTTTGTGCCGCCTCAACAATTTTTTGTTCATGAGAAGTTAATTCCCGTGTTACGGGGTCAACAATCATGTATTCTTCTTCAATTCCTAAGGTAAATTCGTTCATAGATAGTTCTTATCGAAGGTTATTTAGTTGATTTTTTAGCAGGCGCCTTTGCTGCAGCTTTTGGTTTAGCTTCTGGATTTGCTTTGGCAACAGGTTTTGATTTTGCCTCAGGTTTTTTAGCGATTGGTTTTGTTGTTTTAGTAACAAGTGGTGTACCGGCAGCGCCAGATTTTACATAATCGCCCCAAGTAAGGTTGTCTTTACCAAATTCTTGAGCTAATGCTTTTTCTATAGCGTAATTTGCGGCGGTTTCTACTACCCATTCAAAGTTTTCTTCACCAACGCTCTCTACACCTGCATCTGGAGCTGGATTGCAAAAATCAATGGCAATAGGCACGCCATTACGCACTGCAAATTCTACAGTATTAAAGTCGTATCCCAAATATTGGTTTAGTTTTAAAGTGTACTCCTCAATGGTTTTTAAAAGCGCTTCGCTAGGTTTTGGGCCGTTAACTGCGTAGCGCAAATGATGTGGGTTGCGAGGCTCGTACTGCATAATGCGTACATGCTTACCGCCAATGCAATAACACCTAAAGTACTCATCAAAAATAATTTCTTCTTGCAGCATCATTACCGTTTGTTTGGTTTCGCTATGTTTCTCAAAAAACTCTTCTTTGCTACGTAGCTTGTAAACCTCTTTCCATCCGCCGCCATCAAATGGCTTCATGTAAGCAGGAAAGCCCGTATATTCAAATATTGTATCCCAATCAAAAGGCATTACCAAATTGCTAAAAGAGTTTTCGTTGGTATCATCTGGATGTTCTCTTGAAGGAATTAATGCGGTTTTTGGCACCGGTACACCGATATTTTCTGCTAAGGCATTGTTAAAAAATTTCTCGTCGGCGCTCCACCAAAATGGATTGTTAATTACGGCCGTTCCGCCCATCGCTGCATTTTTTAAATAAGCACGATAAAATGGTACATCTTGTGAAATACGATCTATAATTACTGCATACTCAGGTTTTTCGGCCTGAAATACCTTGTCGATCTTGACAAACTCCGCAGTAATTCCTTTTACTGCTTTTTGGTTAACTCTGTCTATAAATGCTTGCGGAAATGAACGCTCTTGGCCAAATAAAATTCCTATTTTCTTCATTGGGGTTATATGTTTTTTGTTAAGTATTTGAAATGTGGGTTAACTGTTTAACTGTGTACTTGGTTAATTGTTTTAGTACGCTTACTGATACCTGACTCCTGATACCTGACTACTTTATAATTGATAAATATATTCTGGGAACATATCTCGCCATACCGGCCAGTCGTGGTCGGCGTTTGGTCTAATATCTAGCCAATGATTAATTCCCTTTTGGTTTAAAATGTTAGAGAGGTTCTCGTTGTCTGCTCTGCATATATCTCTGTCTGAGGTGCCTAAAACAATTTTCAGTTGCCAAAGTTCGGGATTTATATTGTTAGGCAGGTAATCTACTGGGTTGTTAAAGTACACCTCATCGTTGTAAAATCCATCTAGTTGGCCTCTAATATCAAAAGCACCGCTCATGCTAAATACATGACTAACCGCCCAAGGGTGTCGAAATGCGAAATTAGCCGCATGGTAACCGCCAAAGCTACAGCCAGCGGTAATGACCTTTTCTTTTCCGGTGTGGCTTTTTGCTAGAGGCAGCAGCTCTTCTAATAAAAATTTATCGTACCAAATGTGGTTTTTTACCCGCTCTGCTGGGTGTATGTGCTTGTTGTACCAGCTCAAGGAGTCGATGCTATCAGGGCAATAGATCTTGATTTTACCTTCATTAACAAAGTTTTGTACAGATTCGATTAATTTGAAATCTTTGTTTTCATAGTAACGACCCATGCTTGTTGGAAAAAGGATAATTGGATGGCCACTATGACCAAAGACCAGCGTTTCTATATCCTTATTTAAATTGGGACTATGCCATTTATGTAGTTCTTCTATCATGGGTATAATGTTTAGACGACATAAGATAAGTAAATCATTATCAACAACAAAATAAGTAATAAATATTTTTTACGGCTTAAATCCCAGTAGAGGGTTGCCTGTTTTTTAGATAATGGTAACTTTGCAACAGAATTGGAGAGAAGTGCTTTTTTCTTCTGAAACCTTATTACATCTGTTATCAAAACTACCTGTCAAATAAAGTCGAAATTTCTTCAACGTAATGTTGATATAGATTTATACGTGCCTGATAATTTATTGGGGAACGAAAAAGTGAACCTGCTATTGGTAAATGATGGACAAGATTTGGCTCAAATGGGCTTGGATCAGTCACTTTCATCGTTATATGAAAAATGGAAGATTGAACCTACCGTAGCCGTTGGAATTAGTGCGGGCCAAGAGCGTTTGTTAGAATATGGTATAGCCAACAGGCCAGATTTTAAGAACAGAGGTAGCAAGGCGCATTTGTATACCAGTTTCATTATCGAAGAATTGTTGCCTTTTATTGATAAGGAAGTGAACGTTAATATCAACGGTAAGAAGGCTTTTGCTGGTTTTTCGCTAGGAGGCTTAACAGCCTTTGATATTGCTTGGCATCATAGTTCTGTTTTTGACTTGGTTGGTGTTTTTTCTGGCTCGTTTTGGTGGCGTAAGAAAGATTTGAGCGACGGTTACACTGATGATGACCGTATTCTACATCAAATGCTGAAAGAAAGTTCGGCTAAGCCTGCACTTAAGTTTTGGCTAATGACTGGTACTGACGATGAGAAAGCAGATCGCAACCAAAACTTTATTATCGATTCTATTGATGATACCGTTGATGTAGTTAAAGAACTGTTGAAAAAGGGCTATCGACGTCCGTTGGATATTTTCTACTATGAAATGGTTGGAGGAAAGCATGATGTGCCCACATGGGGAAAGGCTTTTCCTAAATTTTTAGAATGGGCTTTTGCAAAATAAAGCCGTTAAACCTTACCCATTACGTACATATTCTCCATAGTAGGAGAGGCTACTCCGCCACGTTTCTCTAGTGTAATTGCAAAAGCTTGCGCTGCATTTACGGCAATCATTTGTTGCATTGCTTTTTCAGAGTTTTGATCGTACACGCCCAAACTTACGGGTTTGCCTTCTACAATTGCCCATAACTGGTATTGTTGGTCTTCTGGAGCTAAGGGTAAATTCTCTAAAGTAAGGTAAACAGCATTAGATTTTTTTTCAAAATACACCATAGCTTTCATGTCTGGATGTTTTTCTACACCAAGCAAAGGAATGGTCCTGATCTCGGGATTATTTGCCATATCCCATTTGCTTTTCAGGTTTTGGTAAGCTAAATCGGTTGTTTTTTGATTTTGAGACAATGCTGCTAATTGAGCATTGATGCTATTTTTATTGTGGTTTAGATAAAAGTTAAAAGAAACGCTAGCCACCAATAAAATACTTGCCGCAGCGGCAAACCATTTTAAAGTTGCTTTACTATTATCTATACTTTGTGTTGGATAAAGAGGTGTGGCAATTGTTTCTGGTTGTTGTGCTGCAGTAATTGGCTGTTCTTGATTTTCGTTTGAAATTTTAGCCCATATCACAGATTTTAATGCCGGCGGCGGGGCAATAGCCTCCCTAGTGGCAAAATCCTCTAAGGTTTCTTGCGCATCTATAATGGCCTGCTGTACTTCCGGATTGTTCTTTCTAACACAATCCAAAATACTGATTTCTTCCTCAGAAGCAAATCCCATTACATAGGCCTCTATAATTCCTGACGATATGTATTCTTTAATGTCCAATTCTTATCGGTAGTCTTTTAACAATCTTTTCAACTCAATTAACGCATTTCTGGTTCTAGTTTTAATTGTGCCAATGGGGATATCAAGCCTTTCGGCAATTTCTTGCTGCGTATATCCCTTAAAATAGGCTAATTCAATCAATTCTCGCCAGTCAGACTTTAATTGAGCTAATATATCTTTCATTCCAATATGATCTACATTTAATGTTGTAGCATACTGCTCGCTCTCATTTACGAATTCTGGAATAGTTTGGTTTTTTTGTTGGTTTTGATAGCCTTTAGAACGCACATAATCTATAGCCGTATTTCTTGCTAAGTTAATCATCCACGTATATAAACGCCCTTTTTCTGGATCAAATTGTACAATGTTTTTCCAAATTTTTACGAAAACATCTTGAATAATTTCATCCGCATAGTCTTTTTCGCTTACTACTTTGGTGATGATACCATATATAGCTCCAGCATAATTATCGTACAAATAATTAAAACCTTTTTCGTCTTGCTTTAATAACAAAGCGACAATTTCTTGTTCGGATAGCTTGATCTGGACGTTCAAAAATTTAAATGCTTAAAAACAAAAATAGAAAAATATATGATACACAAACAATTAAATATGCATTTGGTTTTACTTCCATTTTATTTTCCATTGAAAAAAAAGATTTCTAGAAAAAAGTATAAAAAGAAAATCCAGAAGTAAATCTATTCTCGTAGATGTGGGTATAAAAACAAAATACAGATCATGAAACCATCAAGAACTTGGCTTTTCTAATTAGAAATAAACTCTTGAGCGGTTCATTACCATTAAATTAATTGAATTATGAAAAAGTTAACAAAAATTGTAGCACTGGGCGTATGCTCGCTAAGTGTAATGTTTGCAAGCGTAGATGTAGCACATGCACAAAACAAACAAAAAACAGTAATGGTTGGTGGAGCGGCAATGTACCCAACTAAAAACATCGTAGAAAATGCTGTAAACTCTAAAGACCATACTACTTTAGTTGCAGCAGTAAAAGCAGCAGGTTTAGTAGAAACTTTATCGTCTAAGGGGCCGTTTACTGTATTTGCACCAACTAACGCTGCTTTCAACAAATTGCCAAAAGGAACTGTAGAAACTTTAGTAAAGCCAGAAAATAAGGCAATGTTAACTAAAATTTTAACCTATCATGTATTAGCGGGTAATTACAGTGCAAAGGATGTTTGGGCAGCAGTTAAAAAAGGAAATGGCAAAGCAACCATGAAAACCGTTGAAGGTGGTAACTTAACTTTCTGGACTAAAGGAAAAGACTTATATGTAAGAGATGCAAAAGGCAATGATGCTAAGGTAACCATTGCCGATGTAAACCAATCTAACGGCGTAATCCACGTAATTGATGCGGTATTGATGCCATAGTTTTCGTTTTAATTGTTATAGTTGATTAGCCCAAGTTTTTTACACTTGGGCTTTTTTATGATTTTTTTTAACGCTTATACAATAAAGCGCAAATGAATGAGTTTATATATCTGAGAGCGTTAATTTAGATGGCGGGGACAAGGCGGTATGCTAAGTCCCCGTTTCTTTTATAGCAAAATTTCATTCATAGATTTTCTTGATAAACTGATTGAAATTAGTGATTTTCTTTAGGCTTTGATACGTTGTAAATTCGTTACATGATTAAAGGGCTATTTGAAACACACATCTTTGTTGAAGATCTAGAGAGGTCTATCGATTTTTATAAAAACGTATTGGGTTTAATTAAAGGTGATTATAACGATGAGCGCAGGGTAGCTTTCTTTTGGATTGGAGAACCCAAGGGAGCTATGTTGGGTTTATGGGAAAAGCCTAAAAAAGAAATTGATATCCGTCATTTTGCTTTTAGATGCGAGGTAGATGATGTGCTAAATAAGTCGGTAGCATTTTTGAATGAAAGAAACCTAACGCCCTATAATTTCTTGAAAGATGGTAATGAAAAGCCAATGGTTTTTACGTGGATGCCTGCAATTGCGATCTACTTTAAAGATCCCGATGGACATGATTTGGAGTTTATTGCTATGCTAGAAGGAGAAGGCAAACCAGAATTAGGTGTAATTAGCTATGAAGAGTGGCTGAAGTTGAATTAATAAAAATTTTACTGCGTCTTAAATAAATTGATGGTGTAGTCTAGCAATTTGCTATCGCCTCGTTCACCGTGGCCCGGAACAATGATTTGAACCTTTGGGTATTCCTTTTTAATTTTCTCTACAGTGGTTGGCCAAGCAGAAACGTTGGCATCGCCAAGAAAGCCTTTTGTTGCATTTATTTCTTTGATTAAACAGCCCCCAAACATCATTTCTTCGCTAGGAAAATAACCAACTACGTTATCCTTGGTGTGTCCCTCCCCAAAAAACTTTACTGTAACTGTCTCTTTGCCAATTTTAAGGATAAGCGGTGCGCTGAAACTATTTTTAGGTGCCGTGAAGTTTTTCGCTTTAGCAAATTCGATGGTTTTAAAATAGGCATAAGATGGAATGTTGTGATCATGAAATGCTTTTAAACCACCCAAGCAATCATCATGGAAATGGGTAGGAATAATCGCTTTGACTTTACATTGTAACTTCTCCTCGATCCATTTGATCAATTCCTCGGCGCTTTTATCATTGGTGGGCGTGTCGAAAATGGCGGTTTCGTTTTCGCTTCTTACCACTAAACCATTGCAGGGCACGTTGCCAAAGTCGTTAGTTTGCAGGCAAGAGGTATGTTCGAAAGCATTGTTCGAAATTTGGGTAACAATCAAATCATCGGTTTTATAAACTACTTTGGGTTTGAATGTTTTTTGAGCGCTACAATTGACAATTAGAAAGAACAGTAAGGCTGTGATGGGGAATTGAAAAGTGATTTTCATTGATGATTGATATTTTTTGAATCTTTAAAGTTAGCAAGAATATTGACTAGGCGAAAGTTGTGGCCAAAGGGGCTTAAATGCACTAAGTTTGCATTTTAAACCCGATTGAAATGGAAACACTTTTGCTTGAGATTGCATCGTAAACACGCAATGGCATAAATTGCAAAAGGTTGTAATGAATAGCGGGGCTGCAGTAGTTAATGAGCAATACAATTGATTTACAAAAACTTAACATGTTTTACTGGTCGTTTTTGTTTCAGTTTTAAGCTTTTTTCACTACCTTTGCGCCCTAAAATACAATCGCATACAATGCAAAAGATAAGAAACATAGCTATTATAGCCCACGTAGACCACGGTAAAACTACATTGGTTGATAAAATTTTACACTCTTGCTCGGTTTTTCGTGACAACGAACAAAAAGGAGAATTGATATTAGATAACAACGATTTAGAGCGTGAACGTGGGATCACTATCGTATCTAAAAACGTTTCGGTACAATACAAGGATGTAAAAATTAACATCATTGATACTCCTGGTCACGCGGATTTTGGCGGTGAGGTAGAGCGTGTGTTGAAAATGGCCGATGGCGTTTTGTTATTATGTGATGCTTTTGAAGGTGCGATGCCTCAAACGCGTTTCGTAACGCAGAAAGCTTTGTCGTTAGGTTTAAAACCAATTGTGGTTGTAAACAAAGTTGATAAAGAAAACTGTAGACCAGAAGAGGTTTATGAACAAATTTTTGAGTTGTTCTTTAACTTAGAAGCAACTGAAGAGCAGTTGGATTTCCCTGTAATTTACGGTTCATCTAAACAAGGATGGATGAGTACAGATTATAAAAAACCAACGACTGATATTTTTGCTTTATTAGATGCTGTGGTAGAAAACATTCCTGCTGCACCAATTAACGAAGGTAACTTACAAATGCAGATTACTTCGTTAGATTATTCTTCTTTTGTAGGCCGTATTGCAATTGGACGTGTACATCGCGGTACAATTAAAGAAAACCAACCGGTAACTTTAATTAAGCGTGATGGTAAACTGGTAAAATCTAGGGTAAAAGAACTATATACTTTCGAAGGTTTAGGTAAAGTTAGAACTAAAGAAGTAAGTTCTGGAGATATTTGTGCGGTGGTAGGTATTGATGGTTTTGATATTGGCGATACGATTGCCGATTTCGAAAACCCAGAACAATTGCCGGTAATTAGCATTGACGAGCCGACAATGAACATGTTGTTTACGATCAATAACTCTCCTTTTTTTGGTAAAGAAGGTAAATTAGTTACTTCACAACGTATCAAAGATCGTTTGATGAAGGAAATGGAGAAAAACTTGGCTTTAAAAGTTGTTGAAACTCAAGGAGCAGATTCGTGGTTAGTTTATGGACGTGGTATTCTCCATTTATCTGTGTTGATCGAGACTATGCGTCGTGAAGGTTACGAATTGCAGGTGGGCCAGCCACAGGTAATTATTAAAGAGATTGATGGTAAGAAACATGAGCCAGTTGAAACTTTAATTGTAGATGTACCTGGTGATGTTGCTGGTAAGGTAATAGAGTTGGTAACTCAACGCAAAGGCGAGTTGTTAATTATGGAACCAAAAGGCGATTTGCAGCACTTAGAATTCGAAATCCCGTCTCGTGGTATTATTGGTTTACGTAACAACGTATTAACTGCTACTGCTGGTGAAGCGATTATGGCTCACCGTTTCAAAGCTTATGAGCCTTGGAAAGGTACAATCCCTGGTCGTTTAAATGGTGTATTGATTTCTATGGATAAAGGGATGACTACCGCTTATTCTATTGATAAGTTACAAGATAGAGGCCGCTTCTTTGTAGATCCAGGAGTTGAGATTTATGAAGGACAGATTTTAGGCGAACATATTCGTGATAATGATTTGGTAATTAACATTGTTAAAGGAAAAGCATTAACCAACATGCGTGCTTCTGGTACTGATGATAATACTCGTATTGCACCAGCTATTAAATTCTCTTTAGAAGAAGCAATGGAATACATCCAAGCTGATGAGTATATAGAGGTTACCCCAGCGAGTATGCGTTTACGTAAGATTTTCTTAACTGAACAATTGCGTAAAGCAAACGGTAGTAAAAACTAGCCTTTAAAAGATTAAATTATATACAGCCCCGAAGAAATTCGGGGCTTTTTTTGTGTGTTTGTTATCAATTTTTTTGGAGAAATACAAAAGACTGAATTTTTCTAATTCTCTTTTGCTGCATATACGGTAAAACAACAAGTATAGGATGTGCGTTCCGTAACGTATTGTATGCTAGCATAGTAAATTCGGAAAATTGAAATTAAATATTTAACTTTAGTTGTCCGAGACACAGGAGTTATTATAAAGCCCTTACGATATTTTTTTCGGAAGGGCTTTTGTTTTTAATACTTGTGTGTTATTCGCTTATTTCGCAGTCTTGTTGGCAAACTTAATCGGGATATTGTATTTTACCCTTACCGGCTTACCATCTAAAGTTCCCGCTACCCAGTTAGGACTTAAGCCTAAAACCCGTTCTGCTTCTTGATCTGTACCTGCACCCAGTCCTCTCACTGTTTTAACGTTGCTAACCGAGCCATCTTTTTCTATCACGAAAGAAACAAATACCGTTCCCTGTATATTTTCTTTTTTGGCCTGTTCGGGGTATTTAATGTTCTCGCCCAAAAATTTGTAAAATGCGGCCATTCCACCCGGAAATGTTGGTGGGTTTTTGATGGAAACAAAAGAATGAATTTTATCTTCGGCAGTAGGGCTTGTTTGCGCTTTACTAAAGCTAATCCCAAACAGCATCATTAATGCAATAATTGTGGTTCTTTTCATTTTAAAATGATTTAATTTTTAGTGGGTGTTATAGTAATTGCCTTAGGAGCTTTTTTAGTAACGATGATAATAACACCGTGCACCGCCTTTTCGCCATATAAGGCCAATGCACTGGCATCTTTAAGTACAGTTATCGATTCGATTTCCTTAGGGTCTAATTCTTTAATGTCTTTTTCAAATGGTTTGCCATCTAAAATATATAGCGGGGTTTTGTCTTTAAGGAAGTTGGATTCTTTTAAAAAGCTCTCGGTATCAACACGCTCGCCCATTATTTTGCTTTTAGTAGCTGTGCCTTTATTGTTTAAATTAAAACTGATAGGCATATTGTATTTTACCCTCACAGGTTTTCCGTTAATTAAGCCCGGGTTCCATCTTTTGCTCGATTTTAGTACTCTTACGGCTTCTTCGTCAGTTCCATAGCCTAGTTTTCTATCAACTTTTACATCATTTATAGCGCCATCTTTTTCTACGGTAAACGACATGAATACTTTACCTTGAATTTCGTTTTTCTTAGCTTCTTCGGGGTATTTTAAGTTCTCTCCTATGTAGGCGTAGAACTTATCCATTCCTCCAGGGTAGGTTGGTGGGTTCTCTAAGCGAACAAAACTATAAACAGTATTGTCATCGCCTGTTGTTTTAGCCGCATAGCCCATAATAGTAATGGTATTTAAGGCAGTATAGCCAGCCTTTCTTTTTGCTTCGTCGTTTAGTATTGGCGTAACAGCGCCGTTTAATCTATGCTCAATGCGTATACTGTATTTTCCGTTGCTAAAAACCTCTGCATTAAACGCTTTTAATACCTTGGTAATTTCTTCATCGGTGCCAAACCCTAATTTCGGATTAATAGTAATACTGGTTATTTTTTTATCGTATACAATAAAGTTTACGATTAAATTTCCTTGCACACTATTTGCTTGTGCTTCTTTGCTATACCTTACGTTGTCCGCCAAAAATTTATAAAACTTTTCTATACCGTCTTCGCTAAGCATTTTCGGTTCAGGAAACTTTACCGTTGGCTTGGCCACAACTACTTCTAAAGCTTTTTCTTGTGGCGTATTTACGGTTTCGGTAACTGCCTTTTCCAGTTCTTCAAAAGGTACTTGTTCTGCAACAGCCAAAATCTGCTCATTTTCTTTAACCGTAGCCGACGACAGTAAAAGGGCAGCCGCAAAAAGCGGAACAAATATCCCATATTTTAGGATAGCTGTTTTTCTTGATCTTTCTTTGTACAACATAAAAATTCTTTTTTTAATCATTGATTTTTTGAAGAAACCGTTGGTTAACGAATTTACATTTATGCCAAAAGCCTGATTGAGCAACAACATAGAGTAAGCCTCCTTATCACCTTGAAATTTGGCCGCGGCTTCGTCAGCCAAATACTCGTGAATGTTTTTAACAGTTTCTTTGTAGAGATAGATAACGGGGTTAAACCACGTCAAAATGCCTAAGAGCTCAAAGAAAACCACATCTAAGGTGTGCAATTGCTTAATGTGAATGTCTTCGTGATGATTTACCGTTGCTGCTTCTGGTAAATTTTCGGCAACTACTTTCTTTTTCCAAAACGAAAAGGCTAAACCACTTTTAATGCCTTTAAACATTTTTTTAACAGCTACTAGCTGTAGCGTAAACCGGATAAGAAAAAATGCAACGCCAATTAAGTAAACTAGTACAACCAATGCAGCCCAGCTAAATTTTTGCTCACTATCCGTACTTGTGCTGGTATCCACAATAAACTGATTAATTTGCTCAACCTGTACATAAATTTGTTGACTTACATCTTGTTTACTAAACCAATCTATCTTCATAAATGGAATAGTTAAAGCAAAAAGCCCAGAGCCAACTAGGTAAATCCTGTTGAGAATAAAATAGGTTTCTTTGGCAAGTAGCAGCCGGTAAAAGGCATAAAATACCACCAAATAAATATTAACCTGTAATAAATAGTGCGACCAACTCATTTTGGTTTGTTTTTAAATTTGTTAATCATTTTTAAGATCTCGTCAACATCACTCAAATCGAGTTTTTCTTCTTTTACGAAGAAAGAGAACATGCTTTCTACACTGTTTTCGAAATAGTTGCCCAACAGCTTTTCAGTAGCATGTCTTTTGTACTCTTCTTTAGAAATTAATGGATGATATTTGTGTGCTTTTCCAAAAGCCTCATGGCCGATAAAACCTTTTACTTCTAAAATGCGAATAATGGTAGAAACCGTATTATATGCAGGTTTAGGTTCGGGTAACTGATCAATCACATCTTTTACAAAAGCGCTTTCCAGTTGCCATAACACTTGCATGATTTGCTCTTCTGCCTTAGTTAAATCTTTAATTTCCATTTTTTTGATGTTGTTTTTTTAAGTTCTTGCCTTGCAAAGCGCTGAACTAGTTTTAGATATCTAACACTAATTTATAACTAATATTTTAGTTTTCAAAATTTCCGTTGATTTATTTTAGTTAAGCCACAGGACTTGTTCCGAATACGCGATGCACAAATGAATTAATATTCAATCCCTAATAACTAATGAACCAATAACCATAAAGCAAAACGATTCAAAGATCTCCGCTAGGGTCGGGATGACAGGTTGTTGGAGAACTTTCGGACTTTTCCGACTTTCAGACTAATGAACTAACAATCCAAACTTTTTGCTATCATTGAATAAAAATCCAACTATGAAAATATCTTTTCACGGAGCTGCTAGAAATGTAACTGGTAGTAAACATTTGCTTACGCTCGATAACGGGACCAAAATTTTATTAGACTGCGGTATGTTCCAAGGAATGGGACAAGAGACAGAAGAATTAAATGAAAACTTTGGGTTTAGCGCTGCAGAAGTAGCCGTTTTGGTGCTTTCGCACGCCCATATTGATCACAGCGGATTAATCCCGAGGTTGGTGGCTCAGGGTTTTAAGGGAAAGATTTACAGTACTTCGGCCACTAAAGAATTGGCGAAAATTTTATTGTTAGATTCTGCTAAAATACAAGCGGGAGATTTAAAGTATAAAAATAAGAAATTAGCAAAGAGGGGCTTGCCCTTAGAAGAGGCTTTGTACGAAGAAGAAGACGTGCTAAGAGCGATCTCTTTTTTTGAAGTGGTAGCTTACGAAAAAGAAGTAAGCATTGCTGAAGGTGTTACATTGCGCTTTGTAGATGCAGGACATATTATTGGAAGCGCATCTGTGCATTTGGCAATAAATGAAAATGGAAAAACTACCCGGTTGAGTTTTAGTGGTGATGTAGGCCAATATGGCGATTTGCTGCTGCGGGCGCCCCAACCTTTCGCTCAGGCTGATTATATTTTGCTAGAATCTACCTACGGAGATAAGCTACACAAAGACGCACAACCTACGGCACAAGCTTTGTTAGATGTAGTGGTAAAAACCTGTGTAGAGAAGAAGGGAAAAGTAATTATCCCAGCATTTAGCGTGGGCCGAACGCAAGAAATTTTATATGTACTTAACAACCTCGATTTAGAAGGACGTTTGCCAAAAGTTCATGTGTATGTAGATAGCCCGCTTTCTGCAAAAGCTACTGCTATTGTTGAAAACCATGCCGAGGGCTTTAATGATGAAGTTCTGGACATCATGAAAATAGATGACAACCCTTTTGATTTTGAGCGTTTACATTACATCGAGAGTGCAGAGGAATCTATAGCTTTAAACGCTAACCCAGAACCTTGTATTATCATTTCTGCATCGGGGATGGCAGAAGCTGGCAGGGTAAAACATCACATTAAAAACTGTATTGGCGATGCTAAACATACCATTTTATTGGTAGGCTATTGCGAACCTAATTCTTTAGGCGGTAGATTAAAGGCCGGCGCACGAGAGGTAGGGATTTTTGGGGATCGATTTACCGTTCATGCCGAAGTACAAAGCATTCAATCTATGAGTGCACATGGTGATTATAATGATTTGTTACAGTTTTTATCTGGCCAAGATGCCAGCAAAGTGAAGAAAATATTTTTGGTACACGGTGAGTATGAGGTGCAACAAGTTTTTAAGGAAAAACTTCATGCCGCAGGATTTAAGCATGTAGAAATTCCCGCTAGGCACCAGATCTTCGAATTGCTTTAAATAATAATATGATTTGATAATTTGACTCATCAATTAACCAATTTCAACAGTTAAACAGTTAACCCAACTCAAATTTTTATCAGATCATTTTTTATGCCATAAACCACTAAACCTGTTCTAGACTTAAGGTTCAGCTTGGCAAAAAGGGATTCCCTGTAATTATCTACTGTTCGCGGACTGACATTCATTAATGCGGCAATTTCTTTATAGGTAAGTTCTGTACTGCAGTGCTGCAAAAAGGTAAGCTCTTTTTCGGTTAAGATCTGTGTTGGATGTTCATTTTTTACCGAAACCAGCAAACGGCCAGAAACTAATTCATTGATATAAAAACCCTTTTCTGTCATGGTTTTGATTGCAAAAAGAACTTCCGAAGATTTTGATTCCTTTAGCAAATAGCCATTGGCTCCTGCTTTAATCATGTTGATGATAGATTTCTCGTCTTCGAACATGCTCAATGCTAGAATATAAATATGGGGATAATTTTCTTTCATCCACTTTGTGGCAGTAAAACCATCTATTACCGGCATGTTAATGTCCATTAAAACAACTTGTACATCCTCATGCCTGCTTATTTTAGTTTGTAAATCGGCTCCGTTAACAGCCTCAAAAACGATGGCTAGTTCGTCAAATTCACTTAATAAACTTGCTAATCCAGACCTAAATAATGTGTGGTCGTCTACTAAAGCTATTTTTATTTGCTGCATGTTATGGATAGGGAATTTGTATTACAATTTCGGTGCCCCTGCCAAGTGTAGATTGGATGTAAAGCAAACCGTTGATTAATTTTACTTTTTTTTCTATAGAGTTTAGTCCCAAGCCATTATTGTTTGCTTTTGCTTGTTCATAATCGAAGCCGACGCCATTTTCTTTAATGCTTAGAAAAAGGTGGTTTTCTTGTAGATAAAGCTGTATGGTAATTTTAGTAGCTTGTGCATGTTTAATAATGTTATTGCAGATTTCTTGGAACAGCCTTAATATCACTAGGTCTGTTTGCGGCGCAACGGTAATATCTTTGGTTAAGCTATTCTCGAAATATATTTCATAAGCTTCTGTCTTTCTCAGCCAATTTATTTCTTGTGCTATGGCGTAGCCTATCCCATTTTGCAGAAGCTGCTCACCTTGCAAGAGCTTAGCAAGCGCTCTTAATTCTTTTATTGATTTATTGACTAGCTCTACCGAGGTATTGATTTTCATTTCTGCTTTTTCCGCATTGCTGATATTGATAGAGCCTAAGGTAATATTGGTAAGGCTAAGTAATTGCCCAATGTTATCATGCAAATTACTGGCAATGGTTTGCATGGTTTGTTCTTGTACCGCTATCTGCGTTTTTAACAACTCCGACTCAAATTTTTGATTTAGCGCTTTTTTCTCCTCCAAATGAGCCTTTCTTTTCTTGTAATAAGTGGTAACCAATACTATCAGTCCGGCCACAATTACAAAAAAGATGCTAGAAATAAGAATTATGCTTGTATATAAATCCGCTTGTTCTTTAGGCATAAAAATGATTTAATCCAACAACCATACATCATCACGTTTAAAAGAGCCATCACAACATATCTAATAGAAATCTGACCTTTTATTTTAATGCGTACAAGTTCTGCAAAGAATGCATTTACGGCAGTATTGGTGGTATAAAAAATTAAACAACCAGTTACGAACCAAAAACTGGCGTCTTTAAGTAGGTCGTGATAACTTTCTTGCTTAAATAGGCTAAAATAATAGGCAATACAGAGTAAGGCTACAGCACCGCTAAAAGTGGTAATGGTTCTATAAAACAAGAAGAAAAATCCTTGATAATTCCATTCGTAAGCATAGCCAGCAAGTAGTATTAGGGCAATACATGCGCATAAGAGCTCAGCCTTTTTCAATAAAATAATTTTTGAAAATATCCAGAGGTGAAAACAAGCATAGACCAGAAAAAAACCGTTGTATATCGCGTGGTTGTTCCTATTAACGGAAGCCGATCTGCTCACGTAATGACAATAGGTTTCTACCACAACAAGAATAGCCAGATAAACGGGAAAAGCACGCCAGTAAACTGGTTTTATCTTTCTAGGTATAAATAGAATGGATGCCACAAAGCACATCCACTCTATGATTAAGGAAAAGGGTATTTTATGGAAACTCATCGTTAATTGCCCACATCAAAACCATCTCTAGGCCCATCATCAGGCACACCATCTCCACAATCTGGCGGGCATACCGTTGCTTGGTCGAGCCCATCGCCGGGGTCATTCGCTATGGGAATGGTTATCGCTTTCGTATCGTCTAAAATATCAAGATATTTTCTAAAGCCGATAACTTTGGTATTGCAGATAATCGTGGTGTTTTTATCTTTATAATCGGCTTCTCTATACGGAGGGCAGGTGTTGGTGGTGGTGTGTTTCCCAATATATATTTTTACGCCATATTCAATTCCGATGTCGGGTTTCTGTAGGTTTACAGGCCCTTTAATTACACCATTCTCTATAAATAGATCCAAAATTTCTTTAACGGTAAAATGAGCGAAATTTAATTCTTTCTTGGTGTCTATGGTAGCTCTATAGTCCTGCACCATTTTTTTTACTTCTGCTTTTTTAAACTGTTTTCCGGTAAAAGATTTGTCTTCTCCAAGCTTGATAATCATAATTTTAGTTGTTTAAGGTTCAAATACGAATTTCTTCAAAGTAAAGCGATTTTACAGTTTTTCAATACCGTAAAAACACCCTGTAAGTTAGGGTATTATCTCGTTATTTAGAACATATAGCTCTAATTAATTTTGATTAAAATTTAAGAACTATGACAATCCAGATTAATGAAGAACACTTACAGAATACCATAAGCGCAAGAGAAATTGAGGTGCTGCAACTGATATCTTTAGGCTATAGTAATAAAGAAATTGCTGAGGAACTTTTTATAAGCAGGCTTACAGTAGAAACCCACCGTAGGAACATGGTAAAAAGGATGGGATTTAAGAATGCCTACCAGCTGGTGGTTTGGGCATTTAAGGAGCGAGTTTTTGCTTAATGGAGAATCGTCATTGCGAGGAGAAACGACGAAGCAATCTTAAAATATTACAACACAAAATGCTTTAAGATTGCTTCGTTTCTCGCAATGACGAAAGTCACTAATTTCTCGGAGCTACTGGCTTAGGTAATTCTTTACGAGGTATTTTTTCGGCACGCTCAGAAGTGTGATAAACAAACGAAGCGATGATGGTTGCAGATTTTTTCAAGTCGTCTTCCACCAATCTGTCGTAAGTATCTTGGTTGGTATGGTGGGTACGCGTATTGTAGTCCATTGGATCTTGAATAAACTGGAAACCCGGCAAACCAACTGCATCATAAGCTTGGTGATCTGTACCACCTGTATTGTTAATGGTTACGGTTTTAGCTCCCAAATCTGCAAAAGGGTTTAACCAAGCTTGGAAAATATCTCTAGCTGCGGCATTGCCCTGTAAATAGATTCCACGCACTGCTCCCGTTCCGTTATCCAAATTGTAGTAAGCGCTTAGTTTGCTGTGCTCTGGCAATAACTCCATTTTGCTTGGGTCTGCGAAATGTTGCTTCACATAACCTCTCGATCCGTGCAAACCTTGTTCTTCGGCATCCCAAAGTGCAATTCTGATGGTTCTTTTTGGCTTAAAATCAATAGCCTTCAAAATGCGCATTACTTCAATCATTACGATAGAACCAGCAGCATTATCTGTAGCACCAGTGCCAGAGTGCCACGAATCGAAGTGACCTCCTAGCATTACAATTTCATCCTTCAATTTTTTATCAGTGCCAGGGATTTCTGCAATAACGTTATAACCTTTTGCGTCATCGGCATAGAAAGTAGTTTTTACTTCTGCCTCAACTTCAACTTTTTGACCAGCACGCAATAAACGTAAAATGTGCAAGAAATCTTCTGCCGAAACTTCTAACTCGGGATTAACTGGTTTGGCATCCATTGCATACGATGCACCATTACTGGTAAAGAAAGTGCCGTAGCTACCACGAGCGTAAGTTAAGACTAAGCCTACTTTCTCTTGTAACAACACATCGTTTATAGCAGCCCGGTTTTGACGCATGCGCATCATCATCGCCATTTGGTTGCCACCGCGGCCACCCGGACGACCTTGTCTCGGAGCAGCGGGTTCTGCAGCAGCCATTTCCGCTAATTTTTCATCGGTATGGCGTGTAACATCTGGTGTGTAAGAATTTTTCAAAGGTTGCACCATAACTGATTCGATCACGACGATTTTACCAGCTAATTTGCCTTTGTATTTTTCTAAATCGGTTACGGTATCTGCTTTAATTAAAACCACTTCAGACTTGATTGGGCCGTTAGTGCCTGGTGTCCAAGCTTTAGGGTAGCCAATAATTGGCCTGTAAAACGGTGCAGTAGTAGCAGCGTAGTATCTTTCTACCGACCAGCCTTTACCAAAATCTCCCCAGCTTTCTTGTTTAGCATTTTTGAGGCCTAATTCAGTAAAATATTTTACCGCCCAGTCCCTACCTTTTTTAATACCCGGTGAGTTGGCCAAGCGAGGACCAATCACATCGGTAATTTGGAAAGCAATGTCCATTACTTTCGAGTTATCCAATCCTTCTTTCCGGATTTGCTGTACTGCATCTGCATTTACCGGCTCTTGCGCCCAAGTTTGCAGGGTGTTCAAAGAAAATGCGATGGCTAATGCGCCAATGGTAAATTTCTTTATCATAAATAATTTGTTTAGGTTAAGTAACAATATGGTGTGAATTTACAGCTAATGCGAAAAACTTGTAACTTTCTATTCAGAATTTTACAAGCTAAACTAAAGATGAATTACCTAAAACTTATTTTTGCCATTTGTCTATCTTTTTTTACCATTCAAACTAGCTTCGCTCAAAAAACGGAGGTTAAAGATCCCGCTATTGTATCGATGTTAAATGAAGTTTCGGCAACTAATTTGGAAACATTGGTGCGGAAAATGGTGTCGTTTCATACCCGCCATACCCTGAGCGATACCTTAAGCAAAACCAAAGGAGTAGGGGCTGCCAGAAATTGGATCAAAAGTGAGTTCGAAAAATATGCCGCAGAAAGCGGTGGACGGCTACAGGTATCTTTTGATACTTTTACGCAACCTGCCGATGGTAGAAGAATTAAAGAACCGGTAGTGTTGAAAAATGTAATGGCTGTGTTGCCTGGCTCGGACCCTGCCGACAAACGAATGTTGATGGTTTCGGGCCATTACGACTCTAGGGTGACCGATGTGATGAATGCGAAGGATTTTGCGCCGGGCGCTAACGATGATGCTTCTGGCGTAGCTGCTGTAATGGAAATGGCCAGGGTCATGAGCAAGCATAAGTTTAGCAGCACCTTAGTTTTTGTGGCTTTTGTAGGCGAAGAACAAGGTTTATACGGCGCTGCTAATTTGGCCAAACGAGCGAAGGCAGAAGGCTGGAATGTTCATTTATTGATGAATAATGATATTGTGGGCAACTCTTATGGAATGGAAACCGACCTCAAAGACAACAGGAGTGTGCGTGTGTTTAGCGAGGGTGTTTCTGCTTTAGAAACTACAGCGCAGGCAGCAGCACGACAATCTGCCGGAACCGAAAACGATGGCAATGCTCGCCAAGCGGCTAGGTACATTAAAGAGGTGGCAGAGCGCTACGTAGACCAATTAGAAGTAAAACTGATTTACCGTAGAGATCGTTTCTTACGGGGAGGGGATCATACTTCTTTTTCACAGCAAGGATTTACTGCCGTTCGGATTACTGAAATGAACGAAGACTTCAATCGCCAGCACCAAGATGTGAGAACAGAGAATGGCTTTAAATTTGGCGATTTACCTGAGTATGTAGATTATAACTATCTACAAAAAGTAACTCGAATGAATATGGCGGTAATGGCTAATTTGGCACTATCAACCCAAGAGCCAGAGAATGTAGGTGTGGTAACCTCTGGTTTAACTAATAAAACAACTTTGAAATGGAATGCACCCAAAGGGAAAGCTCCTTATGGTTACTATGTGCTGATGCGAGAAACCACTAGCCCTTTTTGGGAGCGCAAGTTTTTTGTGAAAGAAAATCAGGTTATTTTAAACTATTCAAAAGATAACTACTTTTTTGGCGTACAATCCGTGGATGAAAATGGGCACGAAAGTTTGGTGGTATTGCCAAAACCTATGAGGTAAAACACAAACAAAAATATTTACAATGCTTCTTGTCTGTTGTCCCAAAAATAGAGTAGCCATATCTCTTGCTCACGAATTTCATAAAATAGGCTAGAGTGTGGTGTAATTACCGCCTTTCTAACATTCTGTAACAGGGTTTCAGGAAACATTTGCGGCATAGAAGCTATTGAAATCAATAATTTCTTCGTTTTTTTGATAAAATTTTTCGAGGCTGAGACTCCCCAATTGTTGATGATAAAGTTGATGATCGAATCGAAAGTTTCCTATGCTTGTGGAGACCAAACTATTTGCATTACTACTTGTCGTATTTTTTAAATACTTCTTCCGATGTCTTTCCTAAGCCATTTTTGAGTTGCTCTTGTCCTTTTTTAATTCCCTCTACAACATGCACAGGAATAGGCTCTCCCTTTCTTTTTTCATAAGGTACAGCTAAAGCTTTTAAGAAAGCCTTTAATGCTTTTTCCTGCGATTTATTGGGATGTACAAGATAAGTTTCCATTTTTAGCTTTTGATGATAAACAAATTTAATAAAAATTCAGCTAGAAATTAAATGTTTCCGTATTAGGCGCTTATGCTTAAATCTGGAGGATAAACAAAAAAGGCGGTAACCAGCCGCCTTTCCTAAATTAACTAAAACTAAAAAAAATCTTTATTTGATATTCCTTTTGGAGAGGATAAAGTAGCCTGCCACAAATAACACTGCCGCACAGGCTAAGCTTACGCCAATCTCTTGCGTAAAAATGGGCAAATCTTCCGGGCGGGCATTTTTAGTGCCACTAGCTGCACGTAATGCTAAAGTTGGTGCACTATAGGGAATTAAATAAGCATGTTTCCAACCCACATTTGCGGTGATAATGCCAGCAATTACACCTATAAAGCCTATTCCCATTGGTTTAAGAAAATCGCTCCAAATTAAGCTCAACACAAATTGGATAGAAAGTATACCTAAAGAAGCTAAGAAAAGCTTGCCGTAAAAGCGAGTGAGTATAATGGCCGGGTCGTAATCTTTAAAAGTATATTTAGGAACCAATGTTTGCAGCAAATATCCACTAACATAGGTAAGCAAAGGGAATAAGATCGTGCAAATAAACAAGAGCATTAGTGCATAAAAGTATTTGGCCGAATAAATCGAGAACTTATTTAGCGGCTGCGAAAATAAGGTTTTCCAAGTATCGTTTTTATGTTCGATGTTATTGACAGAGAAAGCCATAAACATGACGTAGAAAGGTAAGATTAGCATTCCCATTACGCCTAGGGCAGCACTGCTGTACTGAAACCACAGCATCATACCTGGGTAGTTGTATTTCAATATTTTCTCAGAACTGGTATAATAACCAAAGGCAATTAAACCGCAAATTACTACCGGAACAATAATGGCTGCCCAAAATGCTAAGGTTTTGCGGGATTTATAAAACTCTGATTGTAGTGAAATAAAAAATGATCGCATGTTATTGGTGGTTAGTTTTTTGGATGTTTGGTTTTTTGGTGCAGGCCGTTTGGAAATTGATGCTTGATTATTGGATGTTTGGAAATTGGTGCTTGATTATTGGTCATTATTCCTTGTAATTTTAATTCTTCGATGTAATATCCAAAAACAAATTTTCGAGGTCTTTTCTATCTGTGCTGATGCTATACACCGTTACCCCATTTTGTACCAGTAAGGTATTTAGCTTGCCCATGTCGGCTTTGCCGGTATAGGTGATATGTATATTTCCTTCTTTCTCGTTAATAATTTCAGCGCCGTTGCTGCTTAATATATTGGCAGCTGCTGCTTGGTCATCTACTTCTATTTTGATAGAAGGTTTGCTTAAATCTTGTAGCTCGTTAATTGTTCCTTGAAAAAGCATTTCGCCTTTGTTGATGATGCCCACATGGGTAGCCGTTCTTTCAATTTCTGCCAGTAAATGGCTAGATACCAGTATGGTTTTGCCGTGTTTGCTGGTCAGTTCAACCATCAGGTTTCTAATCTCTATAATGCCATTGGGGTCTAAGCCATTGGTAGGTTCGTCTAGCAGCAAAAGTTCTGGATCTGCAATTAAAGCCAAGGCAATGCCTAAGCGTTGTTTCATCCCTAGCGAATATTTGCCAGTTTTTTTGGTAGCAGCTTCGGTTAGGCCAACCAAGGCAAGCATCTCATCGGCTTTGCTTTTGTTGATACCTAAAAGTATGCAACGGTTAATTAGGTTTTCTTTGCCACTTAAGTGGGCATAAATAGCCGGTTGCTCTACCAAAGAGCCCATTTTTTCTAAACAAGCAATGCGGTTGTGATTAAGTTCTTGGCCAAATATAAAAACAGTATCTGCTGGCGATTGTAATAGATTGAGTAGAATCTTTATGGTAGTAGTTTTTCCAGCACCATTTGGGCCTAAAAAGCCGTAAATACTTCCTCTAGGTACTTGTAGCGATAAGTTCTTAACTACAGCTTGTGGTCCAAAATGATGATTAAGACCAACCGTTTCTATGGCAAACCTGCTCATCTTTATTTCAAGATTGTTGTTGCAGCTTTAACAATAGTAGTATTGGCATTAGTTTGCGCTAAGTTTTCTTCGTTGTTAGCACTGTTGCCGTTTGTAGTAAAAGCAAATAACATTACCACAAATACTGGTACTAATAAAAGTAAGAAAGGCGATACGTTGGTTAACTTTTTCATTATTTTAAGTTTTTAAGTTTATTGCTTTGCGCATTGGCCTATGGCTTTTTGCGTTTTGCTTGAACAAATAGAATAATTCTTTAAAACCTGTGAAAATGTTTTAGACCAAGTGCAAAATATCCTAGATAAACGGTAAAAATACCTGTTTGTCGAATAAATGGGCTAAATTGCCCATTCGTAGAAAAAAAATGCCCGTTGGTCGAAAGTGCTTGGTAGCAATTGGGCTTATAGGTAGTTTAGAAATTAAGTTTCTACAAATGATATGAAAAATAGTAGCAGAGCATCGTTAATTTTAAATTGCATATTCTGGGGGGTAATAGGGCTATTGGTTGCTGCTTCTTTTATTTTCTCGTCTAGAGAACATAGTTTAAAAGAGCACGTAATAGATTACCTCGTATTTGGCTCCATTAACGTCGCTGTATTTTATATTAATTACATCGTACTAATTCCGGAGCTCATAAAAAAGCGCAAGCAATATTTATGGTATGTAGTTTGTTTCGTTTTACTAATTGCAGCCAGTACCGGTATAAAAACAGTGGTAGCTATGCTAAACCCAGAGTTGGTTTTGCAGTATACTTCTGATAGCGGCACAATCAACAAAATTTCTATTACCAATTATATCCTTAGCGTTGTATTTATTGCCGGTTTCTTTTTGGTATCTAGCTCTATCATTAAATTTGCGGTAGATTGGTTTTCTAACGAGCGTATCCAACGTAATTTAGAAAGCGAAAAGAAAGATATGGAATTGCAGTTTTTAAAATCGCAATTAAACCCACATTTCTTATTCAATTCCTTAAATAATATTTACTCTTTGGCCTATCAAAAATCTGATAAAACGGCCGATGCCATTTTGAAACTTTCTGAAATTATGCGCTATATGATTTATGAGAGTAATGATAGTTGGGTAAGCCTAGATAAAGAGGTAGAGTACGTAGAAAGTTATGTAGAGCTGCAAAAACTAAGATTTAAGGACGGGGCTGCGGTAGAAATTACGATCAATGGGGTAATAGATGGACAAAAAATTGTGCCTTTAATTTTAATCTCCTTTGTAGAAAATGCCTTTAAGCATGGTGTAGCGAATGATAAGGAAGATCCTATTAAAATAAACATCATTGCTAACCAGAAAATTTTGCATTTTAGCGTAACTAATAAGAAAAATACAACCAACAAAGATGCCATTGGCGGTGTTGGCTTAAATAACGTAGAAAGAAGGTTGCAGTTGTTGTATCCTGAGCGATATAAGCTTAATATTGTGAATACGCCAACTCATTATACCACAGAACTAATGCTTGATTTATGATTTTAAAATGTATTGCCGTTGATGACGAGCCGCTAGCACTCGATATTATTGCCGATTATGTAGCTAAAGTGCCTTTTTTAGAATTGGTAAAACGTACCGAAAATGCGATAGAAGCCATGCAGTTGGTGCAGGAGGGTAACATAGATTTGGTTTTCTTAGACATCCAAATGCCAGAATTAACAGGGATTCAGTTTTTAAAAATCGCAGGAAATAAAGCAAGCTATATTTTAACTACCGCCTATTCGCAATATGCTTTAGAAAGCTATGATTTGAACGTTTCTGATTATCTCTTAAAACCAATTGCATTTGATAGGTTTTATAAAGCGGTAGAAAAAGTTCGTAATCAGCATCAAAAGCAAGAAGCAGCGGTTGCCGTACCTACACCCGAGCCTATTTCAGCACCAGTTAGTGCAGCGCCAATCCAAGATTTTATTTTCGTAAAAACAGAGCATAAAATCCAGAAAATAGAATTAGATGATATTCTCTACATCGAAGGATTGAAGGACTATATCTCAATTTTTACTAAAAATGAGCGTGTAATTACCCTTCAAAACATGAAAAAGATGGAAGAAACTTTGCCCAAAGGAGATTTCATTAGGGTGCACAAATCTTATATTATTGCCGTAGATAAAATTGAAAGCATAGAGCGTAGCCGTATAGCCATTGCTGGTAAAACCATCCCGGTAGGAGATACTTATAGGGATGCGTTTTTTAAGCTGATTGATGCAAAGAATGTTTAATGAGGAAGTAGTGACTTTCATAAGAGCGTCATTCCAGCGCAGGCTGGAATCTTAAAGCGTTCTGTCTTTTGTGGATTTTTTCCTTTTCTTTTAGCTTGTGTTATCACCGCACCGAATTGTTAACAACACCGGCTATGCATAAATACAAGTTAAATGAATGAGTCTTAAAATCGCTTTAAGATTTTTGCCTACTTGTGAATTAAGAAATAGCTACTTTCCAATCTGCTTCTTAATTGCGTTCTCCGCTTGCAAAACCAATTCTTCTGCACTTTTATCGCCTCTTTCTATTGGCGCTAAAACCGTCCACTTTAAAGGTAACAGCGCATTTAATGGGTAAGTGCCATTACGCACCACACGCCACGAGTTCTCTATAGCTACAGGCACCAGCAAAGCATTAGGCACAATTTTTAACAGCGTTGCAATTCCACCTACCTGAAAAGGCTTCATCTTACCGTCTTTAGCTCTAGTACCTTCAGCAAAAATTACCGTACTCCAGTTTTTTTCGTTCATTCGGCGGCCCAGTTTAATAATTTCGCCAATAGATTGCTTACTGTCTTTTCTATCGATATTTGCACCACCGCCGTACTTTAAATTAAAGGAGATTGATGGGATGCCTTTCGTCAATTCAATTTTAGAAATAAACTTTGGATGATGTTTACGCAAAAACCAAATTAAGCTCGGTATATCATACATACTCTGATGATTGGCTACAAAAATAATAGGCCTATCAGTAGGGAGTTGGTGACCGTTTTTAAAACTGATGCCATTCAATAATGTTAATTGCGAGTAGGTTAAGAAGAAATTAAGCACATCTACCGAACGTTTATGAGCGGCATAGCCAAAAAGCTTGTAGCATATCCATTGTATGGGATGAAATATTGCTAAAAACAGACCGAACGTTAAATAAAATATTGGGGTTAATAGGTAGCCTAACAGCTTCTTCATTGACAGGATTTATAGATTTACTGCAAAGTTACAAAGTTTTGCGAACCTAAAGTTAAATAGCCCCTTCTTGCAATAAAATATGCACTTTAAGAATAGCAGCCACACTCATGCTATCGGTAATTTTACCTTCTAAAACCATTTGATAGGCTGCTGTAAAAGGTACTTTTTTTAGCTGTAAATCTTCGGTTTCTTCTGGCTCTGCCTCGCCCTGCGTTAAATCTTGAGCCAAGTAAATAATAGCTAATTCATCACTTACAGAATTGGAAAGGTGCATCCGCTGAATTTCGGTAAGTTTGCCTGCGGATAAGCCGGTTTCTTCTGCCAGCTCTCTTTTAGCACTCAATTCTGGGTTGGTGCCCACCGGGCCACCACCCTCGGGTATTTCCCAGCTGTAAGCCTTTAGCGGATAGCGATATTGGCCAACCAGCCAAGTGTTGTTTTCTTCGTCTAAGGCCAAAATGCCAATAGCCATGTTTTTAAAATGCACTTCTCCATAAATCCCACTTCCACCAGATGGATTAATTACCTGGTGTTCGGTAACCTTAATCCAATTGTTGTTGTATTTTTCTTGGCTACTTAGGGTTTGCCATGGGTTTTCTTCAGTCATTGTAGCAGCTAGGGCTTAGGTATTAGTGAACTAGTTTTACAAAAGTACGAAATTAAGAATTTGTCCTAGCTCTTTAATCTTTGCTCTTTACTCCAGTTAATTTTTAGAAGTAGTTGGCGGTGGCGGAACCGTAACTTTGTTTACTTTAACTTTAGTAAAACGATAGTTGATGTTAAAAACAATGTTATTGGTGTTGTTTATGCCATAGCTGTTAGAAAAGAAATTTAAGCCTTGGTTAAATGTAGAGTTTCTTCTTCCCCTAAAAGGGTCATTTGCACTAATACGGGCCGAGAGCCTATTTTTTAGGAAAGCTTTGCGGGCACCAAAGCTGGTGTTGATAGAGGCCTGGTTTCGACCTTGGGCCGTTACATTGTTGTTGTAGTTTAGGTTAGCTTCAAAAGCAGTTTTATAAGGTAGTTGCATAGAAAACCCGGCCCTAGAGCGAATACTTAATCCTCCTCTATTGAGCGAGCTGTTTAATGAAGATGTATAGTTGCTTTGGATAATACTAAAATTTCCATTAGCTGATATTTTTTTAGTTGGCCTGTAATTGCCAATCAGCATTAGCGCTACCGAATAATTGGTGCCTACATTGTTAAAAGTACTTTCAGAAATTCCGTTGGTGTTCACAAAACGATATCTTTCTATTACACCAGTTGCATTTGAGTAAGAAATGCGTGGCGTAAAAGACCACTGCTTGCCAAAGGCTCCAAAGCTAATGTTAAATTGATGGGTGTATGATGGCGATAATTCAGGGTTTCCGTAGGAGATATTTAACGTATCAGCATTGTTTACCTGCGGGTTTAATGTATTCTCTCTAGGCCTGTTGATTCTTACGCTATAACTTGCGCCAATGTTATATCTTTTTCTAAAAAAGCGATTAAGGGAAAGCGAAGGGAAGAAACTTAGATAAGGGTCTACGTTGTAAATTTCGCCAGTAGATAAATCGAAATTTACATTGGTATACTCGCTGCGCATGGCAGCCTTGGCCGACCAGCCATTTTTTCGATAATTATAAGACAGGTAGCCGGCTATGATATTTTCGTTGTAGAAAAACTTATTGCTTAACCTCGCATTGCCTACATATTGCTGTGTGCTGTAATTGAAATTGTCTACCGATAAATCGTTATCGTTCTTACGATAGTTAAAGGCAAAACCAAACTCCAATCGGTCTCGCTTTTTAAAAACTGGCTTATCGTAATCTAAGTTAAAATTGATACCCCTATTACCTATTTCATTATCGTTTTGTTGCAAGCTGGGGTTTAAATTTGTTGGAAAAGCATACGTACGCTCAAAGCTTCTAAGTGAATTGCTACTGTTGGCATTTACCGTAAAACCAGCTGTTAATTTTCCGCCTGCGGTATCAGTAGTTAAGCTATAATCTGTATTAAATACGAAGTTTCTGCTGCTATTATCGCCCAAATTAACTTGGTTGCGCAAGCGCTTGGTCACTTCTTCTTGGTTAATGTAATAAAAGTCGTTGCCCGACCAGCTATCGCTACCGTTAATATTGTAACTGGTGTTAATTCTGAGGTTCTGTTTTTTATTGATATCCCAATCTAACGCCGCCCTAAAGTTGCCTCCATTGCTTTCGTTGCGAGCATTGTCGAACTGGTTATAATAAAAAGTAGTGTCTGGAAAAAAATTGGTGCGGTAGCTTTCGGTTGATCTTTTCGAAATACCTGTACGATAGGCTCCGCCTCCAGTAATGCTATATTTTTCGCCACGGTACGAGGCGTTGGCGTTAGTGTTGGTATTGCCTTGCGTGCCCGCAGAAATCCCGAGGTTACCATTAAAGCCCACTTTAAATCCTTTTTTCATTACAATATTGATAATGCCTTCGCCATCTGCCGAGTATTTAGCTGGAGGGTCGGTCATTACTTCAATTTTCTCAATCGCATCAGAGGGAAGTACATTTAACAAATCGGCAATGTTAGAGGTCATGTAATCCGAAGGTTTGCCATCAATAAATACACGGGTACTTCTTTTGCCAGAAATGGTGGTGTTACCATCAATATCCACCTCTACCATAGGTACGTTTTTAAGCACATCTGTAGCGGTACTGCCTTCTGCCAAAATGCTAGCGCCAACGTTGTAGGTAATTACATCTGCACCTACTTCAATTACTGGTTTTTCTGCCGTAATTACTACTTCGTTTAGGTTGTTTTGCTCAGTAGCCAATTTCAATGTGCCTACGTTTTTATCTAAATCGGCTTTGCTTACCGTAATTTCGTTAACAAAAAGTGACCCAAAACCAACATAGCTTACTTTAAGCTTGTAGGTGCCCAATTTAATGTTGCTGAATTTGAAATTACCGTTTTCGTCGGTTTGAAAAGTAACTACTGGTTGCTCTGCATCACTTTCAAAAATAGCGACCACCGCAAAAGGAATGGGCATTGCGCCAACTTCTTCAATTACTTTACCTCTAATAGAACCCTTATCGGCAGTTTGAGATTTTGCTAAGAATGGAAAAATAGAAAATAAAAAAAAGGTGAGGCTAAGTAAATTCTTCAACGTTTGGTTAGGTCTAATTCAAATACTAAGGTATTAAAAAAACTGTGTAAAACTCTATTTATCAGGAGTAGAAGTTCTATGGTAAATAAGTCTTTAAGGGCGTTAGATAGCAAAAATCCCTTAAGGTTTAATTTTTCTTAAGGGATTTTTTACTTAATTATTTGCTTAAATGTACTTTAGAAGTTTTCTTCGTCCATTTTTGGTGCTTCTGGTGCTTTCTTTTTCTTTTGGCTAAAGTCTGATTTGCCAAAACGGTAAGAAAAGGTTAGCGAGCCCATGTTGCCGGCTCTCATCCTACTAAAATCTATGGTAGAGCCCGTGTTTTCGAACTCCATTTGGAATTTACGGGTATTAAACAAGTTTCTAATGTTGAAGCTTAAACTCGCTTTCTTGTTCATCAGATCCATTTTGGCACCCGCATCAAAGCCATACATGGCTTTAAAAGTACCTTGTGCTGTTACCTCATTTGAACGGTAATCTGCTCTTAATTGTAGTGTAATGTTATAAGGTAAAGTAATGTTGTTGGTAAGGTTAGCGTTGTAAGCTACTCCATCAACATCTTTGGTGCCGAATTGAGCTACCCCTTCAATTTTTCTGTGATATAAGTTAAAGTTAGAAGTAAGGTTCCATTTTTTAGAAATGTCATATTTTCCAATCAATTCTAAACCACTGTTTTTGGCACTAGTTAAGTTTTGTGGGGTGGTCAAGTTAATACCTCCTTCTAGCTCTGTTCTAATTCTTTGGATCACATCATTAGTCTGGCGGAAATAAACGGAAGACACTAAAGAGAAACTTTTGAAAAATCTGCTGTAACTAAACTCAAAGGCGTGTACGTCTTCAGGCATTAGGTTTACGTTACCTTGGCGATAGTTAATTGGGTCAGAAACGTCTAAGAACGGGTTGGTATCCCAGCCACGTGGGCGGTTAACACGGCGACTGTAACTTAGCTGTAGTTGTTGCTCATTTTTCAGTTTTTGCGTTAAAAAAACACTTGGGTACAACCGTGTATAAGCAACTCTGCCAGGTGTATAATTTAGCCCGCCACCGGCCGCATAGGCACCCATTTCGGTTTCTAAAGCTGCATCTTCACCTCTTAAACCTACTTGGTAACCGAAGTTTTTAATCTGATTTTGATAGTTTACATAAAGTGCATGCACGTAGTCATCGCTATTAAAGTCATTACTTAGTGTTCTACTAAAAACGTAAACATTATTATAAATCGAGTCGGCTAAAGTTCTACTATTAGATACCCTAAACTGGCTCCTGTAACCAGCTTCGATACGTGATGTTTCTGTAAGTGGCAAAGTGTAATCTAGTTGGATATTGTAGTTCTTGTTATCAGTAGGTCTAAGGGTACGTTGTTGAAAAAACTCGCTAGTAGGTAAAAATTGGTCGGTGTTAAATAATTGATCGGTATCGTTATTTCCAGTAGCGTAGCTAGCATTAAAAGTAAGCTCTTCTCCCTTTTTCTTTAGTTTTTGTACGAAGTCTAAACTTAAATCATAGTTGTTACCTTCCCGGTCTCTGGTGTTAAGCCTGTTAGAGCCCGTTACCAAAGCATTACTCAAGCTAAAACCGTTTAAGCTAATAAATTCTTCATCCAAACTGTTCCTCGTATTAAATCCGCCAGAAAGGCTAACCGTGCTTTTTTCGCTTAGGTTGTAGTCTATGCCTAGTTTTATATTGTGGCTTTCATCTTGATCGTTAGAATTGTTGTTTTGGCTCAC
The DNA here is from genome assembly GCF_005925345.1 of Pedobacter ureilyticus. Taxonomy (GTDB): domain Bacteria; phylum Bacteroidota; class Bacteroidia; order Sphingobacteriales; family Sphingobacteriaceae; genus Pedobacter; species Pedobacter ureilyticus. Next base: position 11,030 of record NZ_SSHJ01000029.1, on the reverse strand, counting down.
AAAGCCCACACCATCAAACTCTCTTGTATACAAAGTGTTGTTGTAGCCACTGCCCGGTCTGTTACCGTAACGGTAGCTGTAGTTGGCGTAAAGGTTAATGTTTTTGTTCTGAAAAGCCAAGTTGGTAGTTGCGTTATAATTGTCTCTATTGCCCGCAGTTAGGGCCACGTTACCGTTAAGTCCCAGTTTTTTGTTCTTCTTTAAAACAATGTTGATGATTCCTGTTTGCCCTTCAGCGTCGTATTTAGAAGAAGGGTTGGTAATTACTTCGATGGTTTCGATAGAGCTGGCAGGAATAGAGGCTAATATCTGCGCCACATCGCCACCTCCAATTAATGATTGCTTACCGTCTATCAAAACCCTTGCAGCCGACCCTCTTAAAGAAACGCCCCCATCCATATCTGTCTGTACCGAAGGCACGTTTTGCAGCACATCAGTAGCAGAGCCGCCTTCGCTTACCACGCTTTGGTCTACAGAGAATATTTTTTTATCGATGCCCAATTGCATGGTTGGCTTTTGTGCCGTAACTACCACTTCGTTGAGGATATTGCCTTTGCCGGTTTTCATTTTAATAGTGCCCAAATTGATGTTTTTTAAGGCGCCTGTGATCGATATAGAATCTCTTACCATGGTTTGGTAACCGATATAACTTGCTTTAAAGGTATATACGCCATTAGGTAAACTAGGAATGGTAAAGTTTCCATCTAGGTCTGATTGCACCGTTCTTACTTTGGCTTTAGTTTTTCTATCGGTTAGTATGGCCGATGCGTAAGGGATGGTTTCGTTAGTTTGGGCATCTACTATTTTGCCGCTAATTTTGCCGGTATTGCCAGTTTGGGCATAAATTTTTACAGTTGTAATACAAATAAAAGCGGCTAATAAAAGAACTTTGCACTTAATCCTATCCATTTAAATTCAGTTGAGTTTTTGTGTGTTAATGAGGTCGCAAATCTCGCTCAATAAAAGATTTAAAAAAAGGGCGTAACCATTTTATTACAGCTATTTTATGCTTAATTACAGTAATATTTTTGATAAAGAGGCGCTAGACTACCCTAGCTATAGAAAATTGGTAGACGAGTTATTGGCTAAAGGCGAAACTACAGGTCCCGATAATTCTGAAGCAATGCTACATTATACCAAAATGAATGTGCAGCGCATGAACAGGGTAGAAAAAACTACAGCGCTTACAGCTGATCTTCTCGCTACTATAGCCAACGTTAAAGGCAAATATCGCCTGCTGGTGATTACTGAAGGGTGGTGTGGAGATGCAGCGCAAATTGTGCCGGTTATCTATAAAATAGTATCGGCTGCGCCAGAAAAATTTGAGCTGAAATTAACTTTACGCGACAAAAACCTGCCTTTGATTGATGCGCATTTGACCAATGGAGGCAGAGCAATTCCGGTGCTGTTGATTTTAGATGAAGCAGGTAATCTGGTTTTACCGAAGTGGGGACCAAGGCCTGCGGTATTACAAAACTTAATGGGCGAGTGGAAAATAGCAGGCACGGTTATGCCAGAATTAGCAGAAAAACTTCATGGTTGGTATGCAAAAGATAAAACTGTAACCACACAGCAGGAGTTGAACGAGCTTTTAAGTCAGTTACATTGACGATGCGTCATTTCGACTGAAGCGTAGCGAAACGGAGAAATCTGTGGAATTGGATTTTCAAAGTCCGAAGATTTCTCCTATCGTCGAAATGACGGAGAATATATTTAACTCAACTTAGCAACAATCTCTGCTGCCGTTAACTTCTGTTGTTCGCCACTTACCATATCTTTTAAAGTGAGCTGCCCGCTTTGCATTTCTTCGTCGCCAATTAAAATCACATAAGGAATGCTTTTCGCATCGGCGTAGCTCATTTGTTTTTTCAGTTTTACCGATGCCGGATAAAGCTCTGCTGCAATATTTGCATCTCTTAATTGCTGCAGCAATGGAAGGGCAAACAGTTCTGCTGTTTCATCAAAATTGCTGATCAAGACTTTTGTACCTTGTTGTGCCGAAGTGGGGAATAAGTTCAATTCTTCCAGCACATCGTAGATCCGATCTGCACCGAAAGAGATCCCAACGCCGGTTAAGTCTTTCAAGCCGAACATTCCAGTTAGGTCATCGTAACGGCCGCCCCCGCCAATGCTGCCCATCGCCACTTCATTGGTTTTTACTTCAAAAATACAACCTGTGTAATAGTTTAAGCCACGGGCAAGCGTAATGTCAAGTTCTATATGAGATGTGAGATTTGAGATGTGAGATTTGAGATGATTTACATATTCGAACACTTTTTCAATCTCTTCAATACCTTTTAAGCCAGTTGTTGAATTTGCCAAAACTGATTTTAGACTGGCCAACTTTTCTACATTGGCACCTTCTAACAAAATTACTGGTTTCAGTTTCTCAATATCAGTTTCCGTAAAGCCACGCTCTAGTAATTCCTTGCTTACGCCATCTAAGCCTATTTTATCCAGTTTGTCGATGGCTACGGTCATGTCCACGATCAGCTCTGGTTTGCCAATAATTTCGGCTATGCCGGATAAGATTTTACGATTATTAATTTTGATATTAAAATCTTTCAGGCCAAGATTAGTCAAAGCTTCGTGATAAATCAATACAAACTCTGCCTCGTTAAGTAGTGAAGTCGAACCCACTACATCAGCATCGCATTGATAAAACTCGCGGTAACGCCCTTTCTGTGGTCTATCTGCACGCCAAACCGGCTGTACTTGGAAACGTTTAAATGGAAAAGCAATTTCACTTTGGTGCATTACTACGTAACGAGCGAAAGGAACGGTTAAATCGTATCGAAGGGCTTTTTCTGAAATTAACGTCAGTATATTTTTGGCATTGTACTCAAAGCTTTGGTCTTTTTGCTTTCTGCTTTCTGCTTCTTTTAAATAATCTCCAGAGTTCAAAATCTTGAAAATCAATTTATCACCTTCATCACCATATTTACCGGTTAAGGTTTGCAGATTTTCCATGCTTGGCGTTTGAATTTCTGCATAGCCATATTTTTTGAAAACCGTTTTAATGGTATCGTAAATATAATTGCGTTTCACCATTTCTTTTGGCGAAAAATCTCTTGTTCCTTTAGGTAAGCTGGGCTTAGTTACTGACATAGCCGCAAAAGTAAATAATTATGATGAAAGTTGCGTTTTGCTGACGATAGACTTACGAAGTTTCTAAAACTTCGTAAGTCTTAATATGGTAAGTTATCTAAATAAAAAAACCGTTGAAATAACTCCAACGGTTTATATCAGATTTTGAGTAGAAAAAGCCTATTTCTTTGTCTCCGCTAACAACTGCGTATTCAAACGAATGTACTCGTCATTTTTGATTTTGGTGGCAATTTCTATGCCTTCTTGAGCAGTTTGCGCAGCACCCGCTTTATCGCCCATTTTCAATTGTACACGTCCTTTCCAAAGTTTTACCCATGGTGCATCCGTCATTTGTTTTTCAGCTTCATTCATCCACGCCAAGGCAGTTTTTAGGTCTTTACCATTGTTATAATAGTAAATTGCCGCTTGGAAATAAGGTTTTTTATCGCCTTTCATGGCCTCGGCAATGTTGGCCATTACACGGTCGTCAACTGAGGTGGTTAAATTTACACTTACCAAGGTGTTTTCCCATGCCAATTGCAATTGAGCAGAAGCATCGTATACACTAGCAAACTGAATAGTAAAAGTTTCTACTTTATCTTTCAAGGCAGTGGGCTTCACTTTTACGCGTAACACATCATTGGCTTCGCTATAGGTATATGCACCCCATTCTTTTGTCCCTTTGTTAAAGATGATAGTCCATTCTGTTTTTCCTGGAATGGTAAACAAGGCATATTCGCCAGCAGCTAAATCTTTACCTTCAACCTTGATGTCTTCGCTGAACTTGATGACTGTGGCTGAGTTTGCGCCTGTACGCCAAACTTTACCGTAAGGCTCTAAAGCCCCAAATATTTTACGCCCTTTAGCATTAGGACGGGAGTAGCTTACCGAAATTTTGCCTAAACCAAAATCTTGCGTAATGGTTTGTGGTGTACTTGGTTGAGGCATTTTTAAGCCCTGTGCCTGTAGGTTTTCGCCCAGCGTTATTAGTACGAAAAGCACTAAAATGAATTTGATTGATGATTTCATCTTTTTTTATTTAGTTGTGCGATAAAATTACTGAATAATTCTGTCACAGTTTATCATGGTTTTGTTAATTAGCCACAGATGCGCAGATTTATTCAAAAAGTATCTGTGCATCTGTGGCATAAACCTTATTTTGCAAACAAATGGAGATAAAAACAGTAAGTATTTTAGGTTGTGGTTGGTTTGGTTTGCCATTTGCAAAGGCATTGCTGGCTCAAGGTTTTATCGTTAAAGGCTCAACTACAAGTACTGAAAAGTTAGCTTTGCTAAGCACGGAAGGTATTGAGCCTTATCAAATTAACCTCAATGAAGATGCTGATTTACCCGCTAATTTTTTTGAAACAGACGTGCTGTTTGTGAACGTACCGCCAAGAGCAAAAACAGAAAATGCACAAAATTACGCCAAGAAATTGACGAAAATTGCAAATGCGGCGGTAGGCAAAATTAACCAATCGGTTTTCATTAGTTCTACGGGAGTATTCGAAGATGGAAATTTTGAAGTAGATGAAAGCATACAGCCCAAGCCAAACAATGATGCTGGCAAAGCCTTGCTCGAAGCCGAAAATCTTTGGAAGGATTATTCTCAGTTTACTACCACCATCATCCGCTTTGGGGGATTAATTGGGCCTGGCAGAAATTTAGCCAAGTTTTTTGCAGACAAAACCGACGTAGCCAATGGGGAAGCTCCGGTAAATTTAATTGCCTTACAAGATTGCATTGGGCTGTGTTTGCGGTTGCTAGAAACTCGTCAGTTCGGAGGTGTTTATCACGCTGTTACACCGCATCACCCAACTAGACAGCAGTTTTATACTCAGCTTTGTGAAGTTTCGGGCCTAGGAAAACCTGAGTTTAGAGATGAACTATTAGCGTGGAAGCAAATCAACACTGTTAACGTAAGTAAAATGGCCTATAATTTTAGAGTTGAAAATTGGTTTGAGTGGATGGAAAATTGCAAGTTGTAGCGTCATTACCGCAAAGGCGGAGGATTAGTAGAAAACTACACCTAATTGGTAAACACGCCAGTTTTCTAAGCAAAGTCAAATTTATCGAAGGGAAGGGCATACGTTGTTCCCTATCCCTTTGGAGAGGGTTAGGGTACGGCCTTTACAACTCCTTAATCCAATTCGCCAAGTCTTCTATGGTTCGTTGCTCTACATTGCTTGGTTTTTGATACTGCAGCATATTCCCTTTTTCTTCTACTTGAGCAAATAAGTGGTTAAAATCTGGATATAACTTGAAGCTTACGTTACTATTGCTTCCTAACGCTTCTTTCCACAAATTGAAATCTGTTTCGCTTACTTGGAAATCATATCCGCCTTGAATAACGAAAATACGTTGCTTTAATTTTTTGGCCGTTTCTACTTGGTTGTAGTTGTTCAAATCTACCCAATAGCTGGCAGGCAGGCCCAACAAAATTGAATCGGGTTTCATTTTCCCTAGCTTGGTGATTTTTGTTTTTTCAATTTCTGTAATCGCATCAGCCAGGTTTTTTTGCATTGCGGCCGTGGTATCCTTAGTCTGAGCCACCATGTACTTGTTTTGTTCAATAATCAAATCGCTTAAAGAACGAGCCGGAGCGGCGGCTAAAATAATGCCTTTCAAATCTGGTTCGAGCGTAGCTATACGAGGAGCCAACATGCCTCCTAAACTATGGCCCAATACATAAACCTGCTTTAAATCTACCCCTTCTACTTTTTTAGCTAGCGCAATGGCTTGCAAGGCGTCGTCTAAAACCTCCTCCTTCACGGTGTAAGCTTTTCCAAATTCTTGTGGATAAATTACCGTGCGTTTTACATACCTAACAGAGGCAATACCATTTAAGGCCAAACCCGCAGCAATGTCTTTAAAGGGCTTGTTAGGGCCAATGGTTTCGTCCATATCATTAGGGCCAGAGCCATGCACCAAAACTACTATTGGAAAACTGTTGCCGTCTTTTGGTGTTGTAACTATTGCCGCCAATTGATGTCCAGGCCATTCGATATAAGTAGATTTTTCTCTATATAGCGTACTATCTGCATAACCAGGTGCTCTATAGCTTACTGCCTTTGGCGGCAAGTGCATGCCTACCAATTTTTCGGTCTTATCAAACAACAGTACAAAATCCTGTTTATCGTATTGAAATTCTCCATTTACCGTTACGGCATAAAATTCGCCCTGCGCCCTACTGCCAGAGGCATCAATAGATTTAACTTTACCCAAACGGGCTTCTACATTAGTCCAAAACTGTTTTAGATTTTCGGCAGTAACCTTGGTTTTGCCTTCTTCAGAGAAATATCCGTGGGCTTCTTCAAATTTGCCAGCAGCAAATAGGTCAAAAAATGCATTAGCTTTACCAAATAAGTTAAAAACGTTTTGCGAAAAGCCTGTTAAGCCTAAAAATAAAAGCGCAGCAAGTAAAAAAATCTTCTTCATGTGTACCCTTGGTCGTCAATATTATGCTAGAAAACCAAATGTACTATTTTTTGTAAAAAATCAACGTTGTTTTTAGTTAAAAGAAGTTAAGCTACGTAGTTTGAATAGAAAGTGTCAGTCTGAGCTTGTCGAAGACTATTTACAAAAAATGTTTCGACAAGCTCAACATGACAATATAAAAGTGGCGATACAAAAAATTACAATAACTCAGAATCTAAAGTAATCTCTGCATTCATCAATTTAGAAATTGGGCAATTTGCTTTCGCATCGGCAACCAATTCATCAAATTTTTCTTGCGATAAGCCTTCCGCCTTCACTTTCACTACCAAGTGGATGTTGTCAATTTCGCCCTTTTCTGGATTGAGGTTTACTGTAGCTTTGGTTTCAATGCTTTCTGGAGTAATGTTTTCTGCAGAAATGTTGAAACTCAACTTCATGCTGAAACATCCGGCATGTGCCGCAGCAACCAGTTCCTCTGGATTAGTTCCCGTGCCCTCTTCAAATCTGCTTTTGAACGAGTATTGTGTGTCTTGCAAAGTTGTGCTCTGCGTAGTTAAAGTGCCTTTTCCCTCTTTACCTGTGCCGTTCCATAGCGCTGTTGCGTGTCTTTTCATTGTCTATTTTTTTAAAGGTGATTTATTGATGTTTAAAGATAATTTTTAATCATCAATTTAATGTTTTTACAAGGTTAATTGTTTTCGTTAGCTTAACTTTAACTTTCAGGAACAACAAAATCATGACCACTAACGAACAATTGATCCATCAGTTTTATATCGCTTTTCAGCAAAAGGACTATAGAACCATGCAGCAGAGTTATGCCGAAAATGCCGTTTTTAACGATGCTGTGTTTACAAATTTAGATGCGCAGCAAGCAAGGGCTATGTGGCAAATGTTAATTTCCAGAAGTGGAGATATGACTTTAAACTTTGGCAATATTAAACAAACAGAGAATAAAGTGACGGCTTATTGGGAAGCCCAGTACACCTTTACCGCAACAGGTAATAAAGTGGTCAATAAAATTAATGCCGAATTTGAAATCGAGGATGGGAAAATTGTGAAGCACACCGATACATTTGACTTCTATAAGTGGGCAAAACAGGCTTTTGGCGCCGGAGGTTTTTTGTTAGGATGGACTAGCTCTTTCAAAGAAAAAGTTCGTCAAACTGCCAAGAAAAAATTAGACGATTACCTAAAGAAAACTAATCTACACTAACCGTTAAGCCTTCTTGCTGCAAAATTTTACGATATACTTCCATCTCCGTAAAAGAGCCTTCTAAAACAGCACATTTACCTTTATTGTGCACTTCCCAGGCAATTTTTTCGGCCTGCGCCTCATTATAATCTAAATAGCGCATCATGCACCAAATCACATGGTCAAAAGTGTTTACATCATCGTTCCAAAGAATTAAACGATGAACCGTTTTCAGTGAGGTTAATATTTCCTCGAGCGTAAAGGTTTCTTCCTTGGTTTCTGTTGACATGTTGCAAAAATACAAATTGATTTACGAAATACGATTGGAGATTTACGATTTGCTTGTAAAACATTTGATTACGATGTTTTTTTATGTTTTTGGAAAGCAAAACCCATGGTTCTTCTGCTGCAATAGTCCTGCTTTTCGTTACTCCCGATAAAAAAAATCGGGATACACTATAATCAGGTTTATTTTATTAAGGCCTTTACTGCTATGAGCTTTGGCAAACCCCTATCCCGCTAGCAAGAGCTTTGTCAAAGTTAACGCACAATTGGTCTATTCGTTCTTTGCGAAACTCTTCCTTGTCTTTGCGTGAATAATAACCGCAAAGGTCTTAAAGCTTTCGCAAAGTGGCGCAAAGGGAAAACCGATGTTGCAGTCTTTCCTTTGTGCCGGTCAATCGTAATTCGTCAATCTAAAATCGTAAATTAACCTATCTTTGTTTATCAAACCACCTGATATGTATAGTTCAAAAATTGCCGGTATTGGCCATTATGTGCCTAAAAACGTATATACCAACAATGATTTATCGCGTTTCATGGAAACTAGCGACGAATGGATACAAGAACGTACGGGCATTAAGGAGCGCCGTTTTGCCGATAGATACGAAGAAACGACGACAACCATGGGGATCGAAGCAGCAAAAGTTGCGATAGAACGGGCGGGAATAACCAAAGACGATATCGATTTTATCATCTTTGCCACGCTAAGTCCAGACTATTATTTTCCTGGCTGTGGTGTGCTGCTGCAACGCGAAATGCAGATGAAAGAAGTTGGTGCCTTGGATATTCGCAACCAATGTTCGGGCTTTGTTTACGCACTTTCGGTAGCGGATCAGTTCATCAAAACTGGCATGTACAAAAATATTTTGGTGGTAGGTAGCGAAAAGCATTCGTTTGCTATGGATTTTGAAACCCGTAGCCGTAACGTATCGGTAATTTTTGGCGATGGAGCTGGCGCTGCGGTTTTACAACGAGCAACAAAAGAAGGCCAAGGAATTTTAAGTACACATTTACATAGCGATGGAGCAGATGCCGAAATTCTAGCAATGCATTATCCCGGAGCTCATGCCAATAAATGGTTAAAAGACAAACCTGCATTTCCAGATCAGGAGTTGGGTGGGCTTTTTATTACTGCCGATCAAATAGAAAGCGGTGCTGCTTTGCCTTATATGGATGGCCCGGCAGTTTTCAAAAAAGCAGTGGTTAAATTCCCAGAGGTAATTAACGAAGCTTTGGCTGCAAACAGTTACACGGCAAAAGATATTGATTTGTTGGTACCACATCAAGCTAACTTGCGTATTAGTCAATATGTACAGCAATTGTTAGGTTTGCCAGACGATAAAGTGTTTAACAACATCCAAAAATATGGCAATACCACGGCGGCATCAGTACCAATTGCGCTGAGCGAAGCTTGGGAAGCTGGAAAGGTAAAAGAAGGCGATTTGATTTGCTTAGCCGCATTTGGCTCGGGCTTTACTTGGGCAAGTGCTTTAATAAAATGGTAAATAGGTTGTAGGTTACACGTTTTAAGTTATACGTAGGCACAGTCTAAATACTAAAACCTAACTACTAGATACTAAAAATGTTCAAAATAGGCGATTACGTTCGTTTCATAGACGAAAAAAGAGAAGGTTACATTACCAAAATCATAGACGATTTAACCGTTGGGGTAACAGATACCGATGGTTTTGAAATACCCGTGGCTAAAAGTAATTTAACTTATGTGCACGGGCACCATGCCAATGCCGATACGGCAAACAATGCCATGCCTGCACAACAGGTTGACGAAAAATTTGCAGAAGACGGGATATTTTTGGCAGTAGCCGAAGATAACAAAGCATCCGTAGTGGCACATTTTACTTTGGTAAATAGAACTTCTTATCAATTATTGTTATCCTTAAAAACCGAGAAGGCTGGAATTTATAAGGGCGAGTTTGCTGGTGTCATTCAACCAAAAGCGAGTGTGCAAATTTATACCGCCAACCTTGGCGATTTAGACAATTGGCCTAATTTTACTTTTCAGACTTTATATTTTACTTCGGGTAATAAACAGCCTCAAAAGCCTTTGCATGTAGAAAAAAGGTTTAAGTCGAAAGATTTTAGTGGTGCCAAAGGCCAAATTGCGGAAGTTAATAAGTATGGCTGGTTAATTAGATTAGATGAACCAGCCTTGGTAATCGACGCGAAAAAATTAAAAGAAAGTTTCTTCAACGTAAAAGAAGAAAAGCCAAAAGTTGCCAAGCCACCACAAGAAGTAGATTTACATATCGAAAGACTGCGGAATGATTATCAGTTCTTGACGCAAACGGAAATCTTGAATGTGCAGTTGGAACAATTTCAAAAAATGCTAGATGCTGCTATTGTACATCAAATGCCATCTATTGTTTTTATTCATGGGGTAGGTAATGGCACTTTGAGAGATCACATCCATAAAACTATCAGCAAGCATCCGCAGGTGCGTACTTTTATGGATGCTAGGAAAGAGAAATTTGGCTACGGGGCTACGGAGGTGGTTTTTAAGGTGTAGTTAATGCTTTGCTTTTGTGCTCTTGCTCTCTTGTTGCGGGGGGGGTAATGTACTTTACCCCACCTTCCAAGCCTGCAATACACTCGGTTTCGTAAATTTCTATCACTAATTCTAAGAGGTTTCTTGGCAGTACGCCAAAAACCTTGGCTAATTGGTACAGCCGCCTGATATCTAAATCGGTGCGGCCATTTTCTATGTGCCCCAATAAACTTGGGCTGATGTTTATTTTTTGTGCAATGTAATCTTGCTTATAGCCTAAGCGAAGCCTTATGGCTTTAATAACTAATCCAGTTTCTTTTTTCATAGGTAAGGTAGGTAAATCGGTAGATTTAAAGCAAAAGTTAATAGGTTCGGCTAGCAAACAGAGGTGGTGCGTTTCAGGGAAATCGCTTTTAACATTTTAGCCAGCGATGAGTTTGCTTCTAAACTCGTCGTCCAAAGCAGCCCGTTTTCGTTTCTGTGGTTTGCTGCTTTTCGATTCTGTTTCCCTTTCGATGATATTCA
>NZ_SSHJ01000028.1 GCF_005925345.1 Pedobacter ureilyticus | reverse complement strand
TTATATAGTGCAGCCCCGACCCTTACTTAACGTCCTTAATACGCATCTTAGTTTTCAACACTGCCAGAACCCAATTTCAAACAATCATAAAAAGGATAATGATACAATATTTAACCAAAGGTGAGTTCGGGTTGAGTATTTTTACAATTCTTGAGAAATTCGCATTGAACGTATTTTTTTTAGCTCGCCGCCGCTGGGCTCTTACTTTTTTTCAAGTTGGTTAATGTTTCTATGGTTTTCAAGCTTTCGCTGACGCTTAGGTTGACCGCAAAAAGTAACAAAAACTCTCGGTTGCTTATTTTTCTTTCAAAGAAAGTGCTTAGGCTTATTGGTGCGGCCCGAAAAATAAGAGACCGAAAATTAGGTGAACGAAGATTTGAAGCGCTATCGCTAGCAAATAACATAATTTTCTTATCCTGAAATCACGTTATATTAGCTCGAAATTAAAACTCAATATCAAAAAGCAAACACCCCGGTCTTCGACCACCCCTCTAAAAGAGGGGAATTAAATGCGCCATTCCCCTCTTTTAGAGGGGTGCCCAACGGGCGGGGTGTTTTAAAATTTACAGTCTAAATAAAAAACCTAAGTCAAATTCCTATCTCTAAACCAAACCTCATCTGGTGTGGCAGAAAAACATTGCATCTTTTCAACTAAAATTTCTGGATCAGCTTCGTTAAATACCAAATCTCTGTTGGTTTGCTTTAAAAAACGGTGTTGCACCATCACATCCATTTGTGCAAAAAGTGGATCGTAGAAACCGCCCACGTTTAACACACCGATTGGCTTGGCATGTAAACCCAGCTGCAGCCAAGTCAACACTTCGAAAAACTCTTCTAGCGTGCCAAAACCGCCGGGTAAAATCACAAATCCATCAGATAAATCTGCCATTTTTTGCTTGCGTTGGTGCATGTTCTCGGTAATGATCATTTGCGTAATGCCTTTATGTCCCACTTCCTTATCCATCAAAAACTGAGGAATTACACCAGTTACCGTACCGCCTAATTTCATCACCTCGTCTGCAATTACACCCATAACGCCAACACTACCACCACCATAAACTAAGGTAATATCTTGCGAAACCATTGTTTCAGCTAATGCCACAATAGCTTGTTTGAGCATCGGATCTCCGTTAAAGTTTGAACCGCAGTAAACGCAAAGTGATTTTAATTTGTTCATCGATATAAGTTTATTTTCATTTGGAATGAAGCTACCATGATTTATTTCTTATCTGATTTGTAAATTATGGTGGTTTCATGCTTCGAAGATAAAATTCTTTCTTCAAAATCAGTTCAACAAAAAATGGTCGGCTTAAATCACCGACCATTCAATTTCGTTTTGTCAAACACGTCATGTTGAGTCAGTCGAAATGCTTTTTCATTAGTCTTCGACAAGCTCAGACTGGCAATTGAGCATAGAGACTTACGAAGTTGTGAAAATTATTGCAACTTTTAGAGATTACTTCGTCGTACCTCCTCGCAAAGACGTTACTATTTTCGTCATTGCGAAGAATGAAGCAATTTCTAAGCCCATAGAGACTTACGAAGTTTTTGAAACTTCGTAAGTCTGTTTAACTATAAAGTCAAAAGATTTCTCCTCGTTCCTCGTCGAAAGGACGGGTAAGGTTATAGATTTAGGTGTTAAAATCCAAATCTTAAAGTAGCACCGTAAGTTCTTGGATCTCCCAATACGCCAGCATACAAACCAGAGTTGCCTGCTGCTGCCTGTAATTGCTCGAAATAGTTAGTTCCACCGAGGTTTCTGCTCCAAGCAAAAATCGAGAATTTCTCTGATCTAAATCCAACTCTGGCATTGACCAAAGTGTAGCCATCGACTACTAAAACTTTAGAAGGTGTTGGATTTGAAGAATACGAAGAGCGATAAGAAACATCTCCAGCAATAAAAGAACGACCTTCTTTATCTATCAAATTGCCAGTAGTGCTCAACTCTGCTCCAGCAGAAGTATTCCACTTTGAAATACCAGGCAAACGACCTCCAGAAGCATCCTTAAATGCTACTTGCGTATTTGGCACGCCATTTACGGTTTCTACGTGTCCAGTTTCTTCTAAAGGCAGTGGTGCGTTGGTAAACTTCACGTACTTGCCATCTAAGTAAGAAACTGCTGCATTTAAGGTTAAAAACCTTTGTAATTGGTAACTTCCGTCAACCTCTAAGCCTCTTACCCTTACCTTTTCGGCATTGGCTAAATAACCTCTATTTACCCCCAATTGTGGCGATTGCACATTGGTTTGGTAATCTTTAATGTCGGTATTAAATGCAGTAATGTTCAAAATTGCACCTAAAGTTGGCTTTGTTTTCAAACCTAGTTCATAATGTTGTACGTACTCTGGTTTTACTACGGCTAAAGATAAATCGGCTGCACCAGTTGATGTAGTTGGCAAACCGCCTACATTAACACCAACTGGCTTATAGGCGGTAGAATAAGTAGCAAATGCGTTCAGTTTATCGCTTGGTCGATAAGAAACGGTTAAGTTTCCAGACAAGTTATTATTGTTGGTACTGGTATTAAATTGCTGATTGCTATACACAGCCGCTTTAAGTCTTAATAAAGCAGCATCCGAAGTTTGTAAGCCGCCGTAAGTTCTTCTCTCATAATCTACCTCTTTTTTATCGTAAGTAAACCTAATGCCTGGCAATACGTGTAATTTATCTAGCACCTCCCAATCTACCTGTGCAAAAATAGCCGCACTTAACGATTTAATGGTTGAATTGGTAGTGATGCCATAGCCTGTTAATAAATCGCGATTGGTGTTGTATAAAGCCTGCTCTCCTGTGGCACTGGTTTGCACAAAGCGCCATTGATCTTTACCTACTTCTTCGGTTTGCCCTAAGCCTTGTAAATTCTGACCAAGTACGAACACACCAACCACTCCGCTCAACTTTTCCGTAAGATCGCCAGCATATCTAAATTCTTGTGAATATTGATCGTGGCGAGTGTTACCTTGCGATTTAGTCAATGCAGAAAACTCGGTGAAATCTCTATCGTTGGTTGGGTCCCAATTCCAGAACCGCCAAGCAGTAGTGGAAGTTAATTTTCCGTTCCCAACTTTATAATCAGCGTTTAAGGAAATACCTCCAATAGATTGATTGTGTCGCCAAGGTGTATTGGTATATATTTCTCTAGCAAAAGGATTGATTTTTGGTTGTACATAGCCTAGATCTTCTACAATTTTGGCATACTGCCTAAAAGCGCTTCTTTCTGTAGCAGTTACGCCAGCAACCACTAATGGGTAACCTGCCGGATGTTGAATGCTTACATCGCCACTTAATATCAATTCTAATTTCTCGTTAGGCTTAAAAAGTAATTGGCCCTTTGCGCCTAAATTGTTTTGCCCACTGTATTTACGTTCTTCTAAAACGTTCCAAATGGTACCATCGCGTTGTGTACCAGAAACTGATATTTTTGCCGCCAAATTTTTGGCTACGCCACCAGTAACGGTAGCCTTAGCCTGGATAAAATTATAATTACCGAAGCTGAGCTCCGCTTTTCCGCTTGGTACAAAACTTGGTTTTTTGGTGGTAATGTTAAACGCACCAGCCGTGGTATTTTTACCGAACAAAGTTCCTTGTGGCCCTCTAATTACTTCAATTTGTTCGATATCGATAAAATCTGTTGAAGTTGCTGCTGGACGAGCGTGGTAAACACCATCTACGTAAAAACCAACACCTGGATCAATCCCATCGTTAGTTAAGCCAAAGGTAGAGCCTAAACCACGTATATTTAATGTAGTATTTCTTGCATTGGAAGCATACAATTGAACTGAAGGTACCAATTCTTTTAAACGATTAACGTTGAAAGCACCTGCATTTTCAGCTGCCTTTCCGCCGATAACTGTAATTGGAATAGGTACTTCTTGCAATACTTCAGAACGACGGCGGGAGGTTACTACAATTTGGTCTAACTGAGAAGCTTCTAACAAAACCACTTCCAAAGGGGCAGCAGAAATGGTTAAAATTTGGAAATCTTGCGGTTTAAAACCTACTGAACTTACTTGAATGTAAAATGGAACTTCTGGAACAGAGATGAAGCGGAATTGACCATTTTCATTTGCACTCGTAGAAATATTTGTGCCTCTTATTTTAACGGTAGCGTGAGGAACTGGAGAACCATCTCCTTTTTTGACCACTCCGCTAAAAGGAGTTTGAGCATGAGCAAATCCAACAAAAAGGATTAGCGATAAAATTGTTAGTGTAGTTAGGTAAAAGTTATTTCTAATTTGGTATAGTTTAATTTTCATTGTTGTAATTGGCTATTAAAGTGTTTGCTGTATAGGTATTTTGAACATTTTCAAATGATTAATGGTAGTTTTAACTGTACAGCAACACATGGGATTTAGGATCTTTTTCATCTTTTGGATTTTGTTTAAATGGTGATCAAACTACCCTTATGCATCAGGGTGGTTTCAACATCAAAAAGTTTAAATTATACTAAATCTATAGATTTAGTAGACAAATATATTAAAGTTTTTACAATCCGAAATTTTATTTTGAAAAATTAGCGGAGGCATGCTTAGAAATTGAAATCAAATTCAGCAATTTTCGGATTTTATACCGCTGTCACTTTCCTAATCTTTGTACTGTAAAACTTAAACCATCGGCGTGTAAATAGGCAGAACGATGGCAAATATTCACATATCACAATGCAAAGATTTAAAGACAAATTCGCACTTATTACTGGTGGCACCAATGGAATGGGGTTTGCTACTGCAAAACAATTTATTAATGAAGGCGGATACGCCATCATTACTGGCCGAAGTGCCAAAACCGTAAACAACGCCCTAGAAAAATTGGGTCAAAATGCATTCGGAATTGTTTCCAATGCTGGCAAGATGGAAGATGTTTGGAAATTACCAACAGCAGTAAAGCAATACACAAACTCTATTCATTTACTTTTTGTAAATGCTGGCTATGGCAAATTTTCTGCAATAACCACTGTTAACGAAGCACATTTTGATGAATTATTTAATATGCTAGTGAAGGGAACTTTTTTTACAGCGCAACAAATGTTACCTCTAATGGCAAACCGAAGTGCCCTTATATTGAACACTTCATTTGTGACAGAATTTGGCACTCCTAATTTTTCGATTTATTCAGCTGCAAAAGCAGCAGTAGCTTCTTTTATTAAAACATTTTCGGCAGAACTTGCAGATCAGGGAATACGGGTTAACGGCATTAGTCCAGGGCACATTAAAACCAACATTTTTAACAACACAGGCTTAAGCAAGGATGCCGTTGATACTGCATTAGAAAATATCATCCCCACCATTCCCTTCAAAAGATTGGGAGAACCAGAAGAAATTGCCAAAGCAGTACTCTTTTTAGCTTCTCCAGATGCCTCATATATTCACGGCGAAGAATTAAGGGTAGATGCGGGAATTTCTCAAATTCGTTAACATAAAAGCGGGGCTATCGTAACCGATGCCCCGCTGTATTTGCTTTTCTAATAAATCTCTTTCGGACTTCCCGACTTCCAACTATTAGCTTACTACTTACTTGTATAATTTGGTGCTTCTTTGGTAATAGTAATATCATGTGGATGACTTTCACGCATACCCGCAGCGGTAATTTGTACAAACTGTGCTTCTTGTAATTTCTCTATCGTAGCAGCGCCGCAATAGCCCATACTTGCACGTAAACCACCAATGTATTGGTACATCACCTCTGCCAAAGTTCCTTTGTAAGGTACACGACCCACAATTCCTTCTGGCACTAATTTTTTAATATCATCTTCTACATCTTGGAAATAACGGTCTTTAGAACCTTGCTCCATTGCCTCAATAGAGCCCATACCACGATAAGATTTAAACTTACGACCTTCGTAAATGATGGTTTCGCCTGGTCCCTCTTCTACCCCAGCAAATAAAGAGCCCGCCATCACCGTACTTGCCCCAGCCGCAATTGCTTTAGCAATATCGCCAGTGTGTTTAATACCGCCATCGGCAATTACAGGTACACCAGTACCTTTTAATGCTTTAGCACATTCAAAAACAGCATACAACTGAGGTACGCCTACACCTGCAATAATACGAGTAGTACAAATAGAACCTGGTCCAATACCCACTTTAACGGCATCTGCACCGGCATCTGCCAAAAACTTTGCAGCTTCGCCCGTAGCAATATTACCCACAATCACCTGCAAATCAGGATATTTGGCCTTCACTTCCTTCAATTTATCAACCACACCTTTCGAGTGCCCGTGAGCGGTATCAATGGTAATTACGTCTACTCCAGCGTTTACTAAGGCATCTACACGTTGTAAAGTATCTGGTGTAACTCCAACTGCAGCACCTACACGTAAACGACCTCGCTCATCTTTACAAGCCTTTGGGTAATGCTTTACTTTTTGAATATCCTTAAAAGTAATTAAGCCGCTTAAGAAACCTTCGGCATTAACAACTGGAAGTTTCTCGATTTTATGATCTTGTAAAATTTCTTCGGCCTGTTTTAAGGTAGTACCTTCTGGAGCAGTGATCAAATTTTCTTTGGTCATTACTTGCGCAATAGGCTTGCTCATATCCTTTTGGAAACGCAAATCTCTATTAGTAATAATGCCTACCAACTTATTATCGGCACTTACCACCGGAATACCCCCTATTTTATGCTCTTTCATGATTTTAAAAGCATCTGCAACCACCGAAGTTTCCAACAAAGTTACCGGATCTTGGATCATACCACTTTCCGAACGCTTTACTTTTCGAACTTCTTCTGCCTGCCTTTCGATACTCATGTTTTTGTGCAACATACCAATACCACCATTTTGCGCAATGGCAATAGCCAATTCTGCCTCGGTAACCGTATCCATAGCTGCAGAAACCAAAGGAACATTCAATTGAATTTTCTTGGTTAAATAGGTGCTGGTGTTAACGTCGCGAGGTAAAATTTCCGAATATGCAGGCACTAACAATACATCATCGTAAGTTAAACCTAAAGCAATAAATTTTTGGGGATCGAGTTGCATAGCAAATAAATTAGTCTTCTTATTTGCGGGGCAAAGATACAATATTTCTTCCGATAATGAAATGAGAATTGTTATATTTAAGTAAAGCTAATGTTGTATTTCATGGGTTTTGCTAGTCCTGCTTTCCGCTTCAATCTTTTTGTATGCTGTCCCCCATCATTTCCAACGCAGAGACAAATCTGTTACATAGAAGCAATTTACTTTGAGATTTCTCTCTGCGTTCGAAATGACGCTCCAAAAAGTATTTATGCTTCAATCAGGTTTATTTAACAAAAAACATTGCTTCGTATTTCCGTCACCTTGTAGCGTTTAACAACAAGCCTGCGTATAGGATACAAAACCTAAATCAAATGAACAGATCAATAGTATGTCTATCCAGTTTAATAGTATGCTTTTCTTTCTTTATAAGCAGCTGCGATAAAGAAAACACCCAGAATGAAGACCAACAAGAATTGGCCAAACTTTTAACAAAAATTAGAACCTTGGCAGAGTCTAGCCGTTGTGGAGACGACATAAACATTCAAACTCTTCCATTTGGAAACAAGGCATGTGGTGGCCCTTCTTCTTACGTGGCCTATACCAACACCATCAATGTACAAGAATTAGAAAAACTAGCAGCAAATTATACCGATTTAGAGATACGCTATAATAAAAAATGGTCGGTTATTTCTGACTGTGCACTTGTTGGCGGGCCAAAATCAGTAAATTGTAGTAACGGAAAGCTTCAAGTAATTTACTAAGATCAAACAATATGGAAAACCTCATCTTATACGTCAAAATTTCGCTAGAATTCTTCTACCAAAAATATTTATCCTAATTTTCCTCCTCCATCAAAGAGGAACACACAATGAAGAATTTCTGTATTGCAATCTTTTTATTGATTGCCAATTTCGGCTATGCACAAAACTTTAAATATGCCTTTGTAACCGATACGCATGTGGGTACCGCCACCGGCGAAGAGGATTTAAGAAGAACCGTAGCCGACATTAACTCGCAAAGCGATATCGATTTTGTATTAGTTACCGGCGACATTACCGAGATGGGTACCAACGAAGAGCTACAACTTGCTAAAGAAATCCTCTCAGGCTTAAATAAAAAATTCTACGTTATTCCAGGCAACCACGATACGGGATGGTCCGAATCTGGCGGCGTTTCCTTTATCAAAGAATTCGGATACGACAAATTTACCTTTGATCATAACGGATTTCGTTTTATTGCTTGCGCCTCTGGCCCTTATGTACGCATGAGCGATGGCCACATCCCTCGTGATGCCACTGTTTGGCTAGATAGTGTGCTCAACAAAACCCCAAAGCACATGCCTATAGTTTATATCAATCATTACCCTTTGGATAATAGTTTAGACAATTGGTACGAAGCAACCGATCGCCTAAAAAAGAAGAATATCCAATATGCGATTTGCGGACATGGCCACCAAAACAAAGCTTACAATTTTGAAGGTATAGCAGGTACCATGGGCAGATCGAACCTGAGAGCGAAAGACAGCATTGGTGGCTACAACATTGTAGATATGACCAAAGATTCTGTGTTTTTCACTACTAGAAAACCAAACGGAGAAACCCTGGCAACTTGGAGAAAAATCGCCTTAAAAACTTTTGCTAACGATGGCAAAACTTACGAAAGACCAGATTTCTCCATCAATAAAAAATACTCAAATGTAAAACCAGTTTGGACTTACCATTCTAATGCCAATGTGGTAAATACACCTGCCTACAACAATAATTTAGTTATTTTCGGCAATAGCTTAGGTTTAGTAGAAGCCCTAAACAGAAAAACAGGCAAACCCGTCTGGACCTACCAAACCAAAGGAGCAATCTATTCATCTCCAATAATTAAAAATGATCTAGTGATTTTCGGCTCGGGCGATGGAAATATTTACGCATTACATTTAAAAAATGGTAAACTCGCCTGGAAAACGGCCGCTCAAAAATCAGTACTAGGTTCGCCAGTTATCCAAGCCGATGTTCTTTTCATAGGAGCTAGCGACAATACCTTTAGTGCTTTGGATGTAAAAACTGGCAAACTAAAATGGCAATTTAAGGAAGTTGAAGGTACCATTGTGGGCAAACCACTCATTTACCAAGGCAAAATTATCTTTGGCTCTTGGGGACGGCACTTATATGCTTTAGACCTAAACACTGGCTCGTTAATTTGGAAATGGAACAATGGAAATGGCAATAGAATGTTTTCGCCAGCAATGGTTACACCGGTTGCCACAAATAACACCATTTACATTGCAGCTCCAGATCGCGTACTTACCGCCATCGATGCTACTACTGGACAAACTTTATGGAGAAACAGCGAGGCAAAAGTTCGTGAGTCTATCGGATTATCTACCGATAGCAGCTTAGTTTATGGTAAAACCATGCAAGATGAAATTGTTGCTTACAAAACTACCCGCACGGACCAAGGTATTGCCTGGAAATACAACGCGGGCTACGGTTACGAACACACCCCATCAGATTTGATTGAAAAAAACGGCAAGCTCTTTTTTGGCACCAAAAACGGAACAATATATTGTATTGACCCTCCGGCCAAGAAAACCTTATGGGCGCATAAGATAGACAACTCTATGGTAAATACTTTTAAAGTGATAGACGATAAAACTTTAGTAGTAAGCACAATGGATGGAAAGGTTTGTATGCTTAAAACAAATTAAAAAGTTTTTATTTTTGTTTTTGGTGCAGAATTTCTTTATTATCATTGCGTTATAAAGAAACAAACATGAAGATTAAACGCTTGCTCTACGCTGTAGGCATCCTCTGCCTATCACTAAATTCTTATGCTCAAAAAAAAGAATTTAAATTCGGAAAAATTACACCTGAAGAGTTTAACGCCAAACCATTTGGACTAGATACGGCCGCAGCAGCGGTAAAGCTATTTGACGTTGGAGACTGCTACTTTGAATATAATGAAACTAATGGTTTTATATTCGTTTTCGAGAGGCATGTTCGCTATAAAATCATCAATAAAAACGGATACGATTTAGCTGATTTCCAAATCCCCCTTTACAAAGGCAACAGTAATAGCTCAAGAGAAGATTTGTCGAGGATGGAAGCTGCTACCTATAATATGGAAGCAGGAAAAGTGGCAATTACCAAACTTGGAAAAGATTCGAAATTTACGGAAGAATTCAATAAGAATTACCAAATAAAGAAGTACACCTTAGCTAATGTTAAGGAAGGTTCTGTCATCGAATACAAATATGTCATACGTTCTCCATTTACATTCAACCTAAAAGGCTGGAGGTTTCAATCTGAAGTACCTACCATATACTCCGAATATAATGTCCGAATACCAGAATATCTGATATACAAACCAATATTTGGAGGTTTGTATAGAATTAATCAAACGAAAGACGAAACAATCAACGCAAATTACGTAACCGGCCTCACATCTAATGCTAGGTATACACAATACGTGTTAGAAAATGTTCCAGCGCTTAAGGAAGAACCTTTTATAACTACAATGGATGATTATGTTACATCTATCGACTTTGAGTTAATGGCAACGCGTTACCCTAATGATATTTACAGAGATTACACCGGCAACTGGCCAAAGATCATTAATGGCCTTGCAGAAGACGAAAACTTTGGCGGGTTTATAAAACGAAATTCGGCTGCCAAATCTTTAATACCAACAATCATTAAATCAGAAACTGACACGATGAAAATCGTAAAGCTGATCTACGATTATGTAAAAAATAATATCAAATGGGATGACAGCTATAGAATGTACTCAAGCGAGACCAACCCAAAAACAACTTTAGATAAGAAAACTGGTTCTTCTGCGGATATCAATCTGATATTGCTCAACTTCCTTAAAGAAGCAAAGATAGAAGCAAATCCGTTATTAATCAGTACTAGAAGTAACGGCGTACATCCCGGGCTACCACAAATTTCTAAATTTAATAACGTGCTAGTTCATTTAAAACTTAATGGACAAGACCTTATTTTAGACGCTACAGACCAAGACCATTTTTTAGGTATGATCTCTTATGAAAGTTTGAATCACCAAGGCTTTTCTATTGATTTGAAAAATCAAATTGGTGCGTGGATTACCACAGAACCAAAGTTTCTCGACGAGAAAGTGTATAATTTTATATTAACATTAGACAAAGAGAATAAGTTAAAAGGAACGATGATTCAATACTATAAAGGTTATGGAGCACTTTCACTACGAAACAGATATCGCTCTAATGCCAATGAAACAGAATTCTTAAAAAACATCAAAAAAAGCAAACAAGGATTAGAAATAGAAAGTTACAAAATCAACAATTTGGATGATTTTGATGAAATATTAAATGAAGAGCTGAAAGTTACTATTGAAGAAAATGTAGAAGAAGCAGGAAATCTTGTTTATCTAAACCCTCTGCTATACGAAAGAACAAAAGAAAATTTCTTTAAACACGAGACTAGAAGTTTTCCTGTAGATTTTGGCTACCCGATGAAAGAAAGCATCAAGACCATAATTAACTTTCCAGATGATTATGAAATTGATAAATTACCAAAAGGTGGAGTATTTAAACTTCCTGACAACAAAGGCTTATTCAGTATTAGCTTTGTGGCACAAGAGAAAACAGTTTTAGTTAGAAGTATGATTGAGATCAGTAATAGTTCTTATTCGCCTGAAGATTACTTCAACATCAAAGAGCTATTTAAAGTAATCGTAGAAAGACAGGCAGAACAAATTGTATTTAAAAAGAAATCTTAAAATGAAAAAAACCATCTATTTAAGCTCGTTATTACTTTTCATTTCCTTTTGCGCTGTTTCTCAAGGTAATTATGACGCCAGCAAAATCCCAGACAACCTAAAGCAAGATGCCGTTGCCGTAGTGAGAAGCGAAGAACAGTTTTATGAGTATAAAAGTATCTCCTCTGGCATGGTAAAATATAAAACTGTAATTACCATTTTAAGTAAAGCTGGCGATAATTATGCCGAATTTGCTGAAAGCTATGATCGCTTCTCCAACATTTATAACATCAAGGCATCTCTTTACGATGCTACCGGCAAAAAAATCAAAGATTACAAATCATCAGATTTAAAAGACCAAAGTTTAATTTCCAGTTATAGTATACTAGAGGATAGTAGAATTAAATCATTAACGTTTTCTAGCAATTCTTATCCGTATACCATAGAATATAGCTACACGCAAGATTTTAACGGGATCCTAACGTTACCATCTTGGAGGTCCTTAAAGGGCTATCACATCTCCACAGAGAAATCAACTTATATTTTCCAAAAAAACAACAGCTTAAATGTTAGATTTTTAACTAGTAAGGATCTAAAAACGGATTCTACATCCACTAATAATAAAACTACATATACTTGGATAGCCAATAACGTACCAGCTACCACTCGTGAGCCTTTAAGCAGTGGTTTAGAAGACATTACTAGTTGGGTAAAAATTGCGCCAAATCAGTTCGAATTTGATAGTTCTAAAGGAGATTTAAGCACATGGAACAGTATGGGAGCATGGATCTCTAAATTAAACGAAAATGGAGATGAGTTGCCAGCAACCACAAAATCTATGATCCAAAATTTAATTAAAGATGCTACTACTGATGAAGAAAAAATGCAAATTCTATATCGCTATTTGCAACAAAACACCCGCTACGTAAGTGTACAGCTAGGTATAGGCGGTTTTAAACCAATTTTAGCGGAAAAAGTGGCACAAGTAAACTATGGAGACTGTAAGGCACTTTCCAATTATATGAAAGCTTTACTTAAAGAAGCTGGAATTAAATCTAATTTAGTTGTTATCGGAAATGGAAAGCCAGAACTAAATAGTGCTTATGCTAGTATTGGACAAGCCAACCACATGATCTTAGTTGTACCATCGGCCAAAGACAGTATTTTTTTAGAATGCACAAGCCAGAATTATCCGATGGGCTACATTGGCTATGATAACGCAGACCGAAATGTGCTTATGATCACCGAAAACGGAGGCAAATTGATCCGAACACCTAAGTATCGCAGCATTGACAACTATCAGGTTCGTAAAACAAATATTCAACTATCGGAAGACGGGATAGCGACTATTGCTGTTAAATCAACTTATGGCAGTGCCCAATATGAAGATAATCTTTCGAACTTATTTTTGGAACCAGCTGAGGTACGTAAAATAGCCTTACAAAATCTAGGTTTCGCAGATGCCGAACTTCAACATATTAAATTTGAGCAAACTGATAAAAAAATCCCTGTAATAAATGAAGAAATAAGTTATAAAACTAAGCAATTGCTGAGTAAAGGAGCAGACAAATTCTTCTTAATTATCAATCAAATTAATAGAAAAGAAAATATTCCAGAGAAAGTCACAAATAGGAAAACAGATTTTGCTATTCCATTTGATTACTCTGATGATGACGAAATCATTTATACTTTGCCGAAAGGTCTAGCGGTAGAGTTCTTACCTAAAGATGTAAGAATATCTTCAGAATTTGGCGAATACAGTGCCTCTTTCTCTATGACAGGAAACACCATTACTTACAAGCGTAACCAGGTAATGAACTCAAAAAAATTCCCCGCAGCAAGATATAACGAATATGTAGATTTTTACAAGAAAATTTACCAAGCTGATAAGCTAAAAGCTGTACTAACTAAAATTTAAAAAAGAAAGCCCCGATAAAATATCAGGGCTTTTCATTTTATTTCTTCCCTACCACAACCCTTGTCATGGCATTCCAATCTAAATACTGGTTAGCTATAACTTTTAACTGTTCGGCAGTGATATTTTTCACCGTAGCAATATAGTTATCGTAATAGTTATAATCTAAGCCAGCAAAGTAAATATTCTTAAACTTATCTGCATGAGAAAAAGCATTTTCTAAGCTACCTAGCAAAGAACCTAACATGTAATTTTTCACTAAATCTAATTCCTCATCAGCAATTAAATCTGTTCTTAGCAAGTTAATTTCCTTCTCAATTTCAATTAAAGCCTTTTCACAAACATCGGCCCCAACTTCTGTCGCTAAAAAGAAATATCCAGCGTGTTTTAAAGAAGCTATACCAGAGCCAATACCATAAGTGTATCCCTTATCTTCTCTAATATTGTTCATTAAACGAGATCCAAAATAGCCACCAAAAACACAGTTAAGAATTTGCAATGACGGAAAATCTTGATGCGAACGGTTAATACTTAAATTGCCCATTCTAATGGCCGACTGTAAAGCTTCTGGTTTTTCGATGTAAATTTCTCTTGATTTGTGCGCTGTAAACACAAACTCATTTTTGGTAAATGAAGCTTGATTTTGCCAAGAACTACCAAAAACTGTATCCAATATTTTAAAATCTTGTTCTAGAAATTTACCAGCAACAACGATAGTGCAATTTTTAGGCTGAAAAGCCGCCTTGTAGTGAGCCAATAAATCTTGTTGCAGCAAATGGTCATAATCGGCCAAATTAATGTCCGATCCGTAAGCTGTATTTCCAAAAATCGCATGAGCAAAATGCTTTCTTGCCAAGTAATCGTTTTTTTGCAAGCTAACTTGCAACTTTTGTTTCTGGTTTTGCTTATAAATATCGAGTTCCTGTTGCGGAAAAATGCTTTCGTTTAAAATAGACCAAACAATTGGCAAAACCGAAGATAAATGCTTGGTTAAAGAATAAAGTGTAATGGTGGTATGGTCTGCACTGTAATCTGTCTGCAAAAAAGCACCATAATAATCTACCTTTTCGGCAATTTCTTTAGCGGTTAAATTTAAGGTTCCATTGTTAATTAGGCTATTTACAGCTACAGCTTGCAAAGGCTTGCTTAAGTCCCAATTTACATTTGCAAAAATAAATTCTACACGTACTAACTCTGTTTCGCCGGCATTAATAGTATAAACAGGTATACCATTAGCCAAATTATTGGCAGTTGGCTTAATAAAATTAATTTCATTTACCTGTCTAAAAGCAGGAGCTATAGTTCTGTTAAGCATTGGCTAAATAGTATAAGGTGGATGATTTTTCTTTCTTAAAAGTTTCTTGCGCTACGCTTCTAATTTGATCGGCAGTGATAGACAAATATTTATTAATTTCTACGTTTAACAAATCAGCATCGCCTAACAATTCGTAAAATGCCAAATTCATTGCTTTGTCTAGTAAACTCATTTCAGAAAACACCATGATAGATTCTGATTTGTTCTTTACCTTCGTCAACTCATTTTCGCTTACCAATTCCGAAGCTATTTTGTTAAGCTCTGCCCAAATTGCAGCTTCTGCTTGTTCAATTGCTACACCCTCTACCAATTTACCGTCTACAATGAACAAACCTTCGTCTAAACTACTGGTAATATAGGCATTGATTTCGCTAAACAATTGCTGTTCTTTAAGCAAGCTGTTAAACAGGCGAGACGATTGGCCTTGAGATAGGATATCAGACAATAGATCGAAAACTTGATAGTTCGCATCTAACCTTGCTGGCATCTTAAATGCCATATATATCGCATTTAAAGGCACATCGGCATTTACCGTTAAGCTTCTGACTACGGTTTGCTCTGGCTCTTTAGGCAAATTCCTTACATATTTTTCTCCTGCCGAAATCGGTTCAAACCATTTTTCGGCCAATGCTTTCACTTCATAAGTATCCACATTTCCGCCTACTACCAAAATCGCGTTCTGCGGATTGTAATGCTTTTTAAAAAATGCTTTTACATCTTCCATTTTAGCATTTTCTATTTGTGCTAAATCTTGCCCAATAGTGGCCCAACGGTATGGGTGTGTTTGGTAAGCTAAAGGACGCAATTTAAGCCAAACATCGCCATAAGGCTGGTTTAAATAACGCTGTTTAAACTCTTCGCAAACTACATTGCGCTGCGTTTCTAAGCTTTTTTCAGAAAAGGCTAAACTTAACATCCTGTCACTTTCTAGCCAAAACGCAGTCTCAATATTCGCCGCCGGCAACGTAATGTAATAATTGGTAATATCGTTACTGGTAAAGGCATTATTTTCGCCACCTACACGCTGCAACGGCTCATCGTAACTTGGTATATTAATAGAACCACCAAACATCAGATGTTCAAACAAATGCGCAAAACCTGTCCTTCCCTCCTCTTCGTCCCTAGCGCCAACATCATAAAGTATATTTAAAACTGCCATTGGCGTAGTTTTGTCTTCATGTACCAAAACTTTTAAACCGTTGGCTAGTGTAAAACGATTAAAATTTATCATAGGCTGCAAAGATAGACTAATTGTTGGATTGCTAAATTGCTGAATTGTTGAGCGAGTGTAAATATGGAACTACACACTGTTTAGCTATTGTTCTTTTTGAAAATGTTTGTCAGTTTTTCATTGCCAATGCAGCCCCACTATCCGCTATAGTCCCTCGTTCGCAAACGCTCTCTCGGGCGCTGCCGCTACTATTGGGTTTATTTAACTTGGGCTTGTACACAACACTTACAAACAAAGTGCAGCTGCTGTGGGTGCGTTTGTAGCACAGATTTTTGTTGTTTAAACCCGACATAAGCGAGCACGTAGCGGCAAACCTATGGGTTTGCCCGAAGTAAAGTGTTTGGCGGGACTATCCTAAAATAGTAGCAACGCCACTGCTTTTCAAATAAATCAAATATAATTTAGAAGTTAAAATTAGTTAATCTGTGTAATCGCTTAATCGGTGTAATCCTTTAAATACTTACCTTTACAGCATGAATACCGCATCATTACTACAAAGAGCCTTAAACTTCGATTTTTTAACCAAAGAAGAAGGTATTTTTTTATATCACAACGCTAGCACGGCCGAACTGGCTTACGTGGCTAACGAACTGAGAAAAATACAGGTACCTAGTGGCAAGGTAACTTGGCAGATTGACCGCAACGTAAACACCACCAACGTTTGTATCGCCAACTGCAAATTCTGTAATTTCTTCCGTCGCCCTGGGCACGAGGAAAGTTACATTACCGATATTGAAACCTACAAGGTAAAAATTGAGGAAACTTTCCGTTTGGGAGGCGACCAACTGTTGCTACAAGGTGGGCACCACCCAGATTTAGGGTTGGAGTTTTACACCAACTTATTTAAGCAGTTAAAAGAGCTTTATCCAGATTTAAAATTGCATGCTTTAGGTCCACCAGAAATTGCTCACGTAGCAAAACTAGAAGGTTTATCGCATACCGAAGTTTTAAAAGCATTAAAAGAAGCGGGCATGGATTCGCTTCCTGGTGCTGGTGCCGAAATTTTAAACGACCGTGTGAGAAGGTTAATCTCTAAAGGCAAATGCGGCGGACAAGAATGGTTGGATGTAATGCGTGCTTGCCACCAATTAGACATTACCACCTCTGCAACCATGATGTTTGGCCACGTAGAAACTATTGAAGAACGTTTTGAGCATTTGGTTTGGATAAGAGAGGTGCAAAGCGAAAAACCTGCCGAAGCGAATGGTTTCTTGGCATTTATTCCTTGGCCTTTTCAGGATGATGGTACTTTATTGAAACGTTTGCGTGGAATTAGCAACAATGTAACTGGCGATGAATACATTCGTATGATTGCTTTAAGTCGTATCATGTTGCCTAATATAAAAAACATACAAGCAAGTTGGCTAACGGTTGGCAAGGCTGTGGCTCAATTGTGTTTACACGCTGGCGCTAACGATTTTGGTTCTATCATGATTGAAGAAAACGTAGTTTCTGCTGCTGGTGCTCCACATCGTTTTACGGCAAACGGCATACAAACTGCTATTAAAGAAGCTGGTTTTGAACCACAACTACGTGGACAGAAATACAACTATAGGGAGTTGCCTGCCGAGTTAGAAGAACAAGTAATCACCTATTAAGTTTTAAAGTAAAAAGTCCTGGCAATTAAACATTCAATGCAAATTAAATAGCACTTCGAAAATGAAAAAATTAACTTTAATTTGCTTCTTGTTACTTACCTACGCTGTTAGTTTCGCACAAAAGGACTGGTTTAAGCAGAAAATAACTAATCGTTTAACAGTTTCTTTTCCGGCAGAACCGGCAAAAACAGCAGGCACCACATTTGCGCTAAAAGATACTACAAACACCATTTTTACGGCCACTTATAGTTTTATTGCTCAAAACTTAAAAATAGATCAAAAAGCGTTTAGCAAATTGGCTGCCACCACAGAATTTGCAAGCGAGTTTTTAAGTGGCCTGCAAACCACCTTACCTGGCTATAACTTATCGGCTTTAAAGATAAAGCAAAACAAAAACTACGTTAGTTATTTTACCGCTGGCAAAAATGAGGACGAGCACAAGTCAATTTCTATGCACATTTTATTCATCGACGGCATTTATTACAGTCTCTCTTGCGTTGTTCCAGATGGCGCAAGTGTTAAAAACCAAAACGTTTTCTTAAACAGCTTTCAGGTTACCAAGTAAGCGGGCATAAAAAACCCCTTATCATTTTGATCAAAGCAGCTGTCACTTCTTTCAAAACAATAAGGGGAATAGCAGGTTCGGTAATAAACGTTATTACAACTTAAAGCCTGGTTTTAAAAACAGGTTAGCAATGGTAACCACTTCTGCTTTAGTCAAAAACTCATCAAACGACTCGGCAGCAGCAGCAGCAGTGATTTTAGTAGTTGCTGTCGCATCAAGCTGGGTAATTTCTACCCCTGCTTGCAAGGTAGTGTTTTCGCGAGCATATACCGGATCTACCGCTGCAATACCGGTATCGTTAGATACGCCACCAGCGCCTAAGCTAATCCAAGGTTTTAAGCCTGTTGCACCGTTGGCAGCTAACATTTGACGGATGTGCGAAGCATGTCGTGCTTCTACCGAGTGAATTTGCAATGCTGTAGTTAAAACGGCATTACCTTTTAATGCAGGTGCTTGTCCTTTATAAGCTCGTACACCTGTATCTTCAAAAGCAGCAGCCACTTTCAAAAAGGTTACGTAATCAGAATATACCGTGCCAAAAGTACCTCCGGCAGTAAAGTCAAAATTATCATACACTAACTCCGTTCTAGCGGCTGCGCCTAAAGCTCCTTTAAGTAAATCCACATGTGCTTTTTCGTGGTCCCTAATGGTAGTAATGGCAGCAGTTGGTGCGCCAGCCGGAATTAAACCAGGGGCTGCAACTACAGCGTGGTTGTAGAAATGGTATTCTAGGTATTCTAAAGTCAATGCAAAGTTCAGCACTTCGTTTATGGCAGTTGGAGTTGCTTGTCCATAAGCTTTATTGAATAAAGAACCCAAAGCTAGTGGCATAGCGGCAAGTGAAATTTTCTTTCCAACTTGGAAAAAATCTTTCATCGCTTTTCTTCTAGGGTTTATTCTCTCATAAATCTCACCGTCAACTTTTTCTATCTCGTCTAATATGCTTAAAATGTTCATAATTTCTAGGTTTTAAAGATTAAAGGTTAATCACGTTAATTCTCGTTTTGATGTATTTACTAGCTGCACCCAGCACTTTATCTGGTGTTAGTGCAGCATCCAATCCGCCGGCTACATTAGCTCCTAAAGCGGTTAAACTAGATAAATCTGCAAAGCTTCCGTTACTAATTTGATCCCTTACCCAAGCAGCATGCCTAGCTTCTACAGAAACAATTTGTCCGGCTACTACTAAATTTGCATCTTCTTTAAGTCTAACACCCGCACCATTGTAAGCTGCAACACCTAAATCTTCGAACGTTTTTGCAGCAGCTAATACGCTGGTAGCACTAGTAAAGTCTATCGAAGAAAAATCAACCTCTAAACTTCCAATAGACGCTGTGCTCAATTTTTTCTTAAAAAATTCCCTATGCGCAATTTCATGGAACTGTACATCTTGAAAATAATTTTTCTGAGCTTGTGTAAAAGCAGCAGGCGGAGCAGAAGCTACTTTAATATAAAAGGCAGCTTCCAATTGCTCTAGCGCATAGGCATAATTAAGCACGCCAAGATCATCTTTAAAATCTAATGTTACACCAAAAGACATGTCAGGACTTCTGTCTTTTTTACAGCCAGCAGCTACTAAAGCCATTGCGGCAGCTCCAGCACCAGCGTATTGCAAAAAAGCTCTTCGCTGAAGCCTCGCATCTAAAATATCTGTTTCTCTTGGTGATGTTTCTTGGTTCTCTTTTAAAGTTTCCATAATATAAGTTTTAAGGGTTGTGATTAAAAGGTTGTTTAATGGCACTTACGAGAACTATAAAATTTTGGTTTTATGAAAAGTAAAAATATTTTACATTGCCCCTATTTTTTGATAAATTGACCCTTACTAAAACATGGCGGTACTAAATACAATTATTGTTGACGACGAAGAATTTGCACGCTCTTCGTTGTATTTTTTGCTGCAGGAAAACTGTCCAAACATTAACATTTGTGGCATTGCAAAATCTGTAAACGAGGCCCGAAACCTGCTACAAATCCATGATATTGATTTAATTTTCCTGGATATTGCCATGCCTGGAGAAAACGGGTTTTCGTTAATACCGCAAGCGCAAGAAGCAAATGCTACGGTAATTTTTACTACAGCTTATGATCAGTATGCGCTAAAAGCAATCAAAGCAAATGCGCTAGATTATCTTTTAAAACCTATTGATATAGACGAATTGGTTACAGCTGTAGAAAAAGCAGCAAAATATCAATCACTAAATAATGCGCTAAGCAGCAACAACAGCTTAAAAAATCTTGAAACCGATTTAAAAGAAAACAAAGGCATAAATAGGTTAACATTACCCAGCGGACAAGGCTACCGGTTGGTAGATATTGATGAGATTATACATATTGAAGCAGACAGTAATTATTCTATTTTTCATTTGCTAACGGCCGAGAAAATTACAGTTTCTAAAGTTTTAAAAGACTACGAAGAAATTTTACCGGAAGAACGCTTTATGAGAATACACAAATCGAGCATTGTTAATTTAAAGTATGTAAAAGAATACAACAATAAAAACGGTTTGGTACTAGCTTTAACCAACGGCGAAAACATTGTAGTTTCTAGGCGGAGAGCAAGCGATTTTTTTGAGAAAATAAAAAACTACGGACTACTACAAGGTGAAAAATAACCTACTTAAAATAGCGCTAATTTGCTTATTGGTTATATGCCAAAAGCAAATTTATGCCCAAACCGTTTACCTTCCGCAATACACCACCAAAGATGGTTTACCAAGCAACAACTGCTTTTTTACACTCCAAGATCAAAAAGGTTTTATTTGGATTGCTACCGATGCTGGAGTAAGTAGGTTTAATGGTTCTATCTTTGAAAATTTCTCGGTAGATGACGGCTTGCCCGACAACCAAATTTTACAGCTTAGGGAAGATAGCAAGGGAAGAATTTGGTTTATGGCATTAAACGGTCAATTGAGTTATTTCTTTAATGGAAAAATACATAATGAACAAACAGACCAAAATTTAAAAGATTTAAGTTTTAACGGAGTAGTAGTATCTTTTCTAGAAGATAATAAAGGAAATTTGTGGTTTGGCACCAACAACAATGTAATTGGTGTTTGGAATGGACATAAAACCTCAAAATTTATTTCTACAAATGCAAAACACAAGTACCAAAATGCATTTCTTTTTGAAGATAAGCATCAAAATATAAGAGCAATTACCAGCACCTCAAATTACATTTTTAAGCATGGAAGTTTTGTTCCATCTACAACTAAGATCTATCCTACCTCTTACAAAACCATACATCAAAAAAACGGAAGTATATTTTTTTTAAATAAAACAGGGCTTAACGAAGCTAGAGATGGCACCATTACACAAACTACCCCATTAAGCCAACAGTTACTTAACAGTGATTTGGGTTATATCTTACTAGGAGAAAAGAAAATATGGGTTTGTACAAGCAATGGTGTAAAGGGCATTAGCCTTAACGGAAGCGAAGAAAAAACCTTTCTAAAGGGAGTTATTGTAAATCAAGCGACTAGAGATGATCAAGGAAACCTGTGGTTTACAACCAGCAATGGTATTTATAAACTGCCTAAACCAAAAGACCAACTGCACACATTTGGCATAGCAGATGGCTTAAACAACCCTGTTACTAAAAGCATTATTAAAGACAAAAAAAATAGGCTTTGGCTAGGAAGCAATAATGGCATTATCAATATCTTAGATTTAAAAACAAAAAAGAAAAACCAAATTCGGTTACCTGATACCTCGAAATACAACAGCATTAAACAGTTGGTGTTAGACAAGAAGAGCAATCGCATTTTTTTCGCTTCTGATTATGGTTTGGGGGCTGTAAGCAGTAGTTACCCTTCCAATTCAAACTTCAAATTTCTTAGAGAAGTTAACAATTTGATGTTTGTAGTTAAAAATTTCACCATAGACAGCACCTCCAAGCTAACTTTGTCGATGTCTTCGGGCGTGGTGATTATCAATGACCGCGAAGAACTTCAATTTTCATCATTTAAGTACAAAGAAGATCAAGATTTTTTTAAGGATCGCTCCTATTGCGTTTTTTACGACAAGCAGCAAAATCTTTGGTTTTCTAACATCAATGGCTTATCAGAATTTAATTACAATAAACTTAATAAACACTACGAAAAATATCCGCTTTTAGCGAAAAGAATAAATGATATGCGCCAAATGACAGATGGCAGCATTGCTATGGCAACCGACGGCTATGGCATAATTATTTTCAAGAATGGAAAAATTAACCACATTATTAATCGCCAAAAGGGACTTGCCAATAACATCGTTAACAAACTATTTGTAAGAAACAACTACTTATGGGCTATTAGCACTACAGGAATTAATAGAATTTCCATTAACAATAACAAAGTAAATATTAGTGCTTTTGACGACGTTAATGGCTTACTCTCTGACGATCTAAATGACTTATATATAGATAAAGACACCGCATATTTTGCAACAAATAATGGATTAATCTACTTTGCCTATAACCATTCGTTACAAAATACGGTGGCGCCAAAAATTTATATTACATCAATACTGAACAATAAAAAACTGCTCGATTTAACCCGCAACAGTTTTATCTTAAAACCTAACGAACAAAACCTAATCATTAATTTTAGTGCGGTAGATTTTAAAAACAGAAACATTACCTACCGGTATAGGCTTAAAGAAAAGGCACCTTGGATAGAAACTAGAAACAGAAGAATAGAACTTTCTTCGCTAGAACCGGGCACTTACATTTTTGAAATTAGCGCTAAAAGTCAAAATAGCAATTGGAGCAAGGCCACAAAAATTAAGCTTACACTAGAAAGAAAATTCTATCAAAGCTGGTGGTTTATCTGTGCTATGGCAATGCTAAGTGGCTATCTTATTTATGTGATAGGCGTTAGCATAACCAAACAACAAAAAAACAAAGAACAAGAACAGCTACTGTTAAAGAACAAGATTTTAATGTTAGAGCAGCAAGCTTTGCAGGCCATGATGAACCCGCATTTTGTATTTAATGTGATGAATTCTATCCAACACTACATCAACACAAAAAATACTGCTTCGGCCAACAAAGTGCTTACAGGCTTTGCCCGCTTAATCAGAAAAAACCTAGAAATTTGTACGCAAAGCTATATCTCCCTAGAAGAAGAAGTGAACTACCTTAACCTATATTTAAGTTTAGAAAAGAATAGGTTTGGTGAGAAATTCCAATATGAAATTAATGTAGATGGAGAAATAGATAAAGTGGACACCTTTATACCATCGATGTTATTGCAGCCTTATATAGAAAATGCAATTTGGCATGGAATTATGCCAAAAGAGGAAGGCGGAACAGTAGTGATAAACATAAATGAAGTTAATGACGACACTTTGTTAATTAGCATTGCTGATGACGGTATTGGAATTGACAATTCTTTGGCAGCTAAAAAAGAAGGGCACCAAAGCAAAGGTATGGCCCTAACCAACGAGAGAATTAATCTATTGAACAAAATTGAAGCAAAAGCAATACAGGTGAACATAAAACAGAACGGGAAAACAGGTACTATTGTCTCTATTTCTATACCATTGCGCAACTAAAATACCGTTTACTCAAATATTACTACCACTCACTAAGTAGCCTCACTTTTTCGTATTTTTTGTATTAAACTTGTTATAAGAAATTAAGCAAACATTAATTGTTTGTTCTGAGAACGTTCATATAGGATTGACAAAGATATTTTTTAACCTAACCTAAAATTATATCTCAATTCAGGTTTCATTTGTGTGTTAAAAGCGTCCCGATTTTTCATAATTAGGACGCTTTTTTAGTTAACAACAAAACGTATTTCATTGACTTTCAGTACTGATAAAAAAAGTATAAAAAATTTTCCGAAAAGTTGTTTTTATTCTATTTTTGAACTCGTAAAAAGACAAAACAAACGTTGCTATCTTCTATTTTAGAAAAGATTTTTGTAACTTTAATTAGAGCATTTAACTTTCGAACTATTAACTATTTTTTGTGTAATGAAAACGCCAAAAAAACCAATTCAGAACAAGCCAGCTGGCAAACCAAATTCTAAGAAAGAAGAATCGGATGAAGAATTAGATGACATCCAAGATGAGAAAATTGTTGATGAGGATGAGGATGATTTAGATATGCCTCTTGACGACTTGGACACTTTCGATAGTTTTGATGACGATGATGACGATGACTACTAGGTAGTAAACCATAGATTACCACGGCAAAAAGCTCCATATTTTGGGGCTTTTTGTTATTTTAGCCCCTTACCAGAAAACGCATGAAAGCAATAGTAGTTAACGATAAAAATACCCAACAGCAGTTTCTTAACCTAGTAGATAAACTTTACAGCAATGATAAAGTATATATCAGACCGTTAGACCAAGATGTAGAAAAAATATTTGACGCTAATCAAAATCCTTACTTTAAGCATGGAGACTGCATTAGATGGATTTTAGTTGACGGCCAAGATAAAGTTATTGGCAGAATTGCCGCTTTTGTGAATGAGAAAAAAGCGTACGGATACGAGGTTCCTACCGGCGGTGTTGGTTTTTTTGAATGTACAAATGACCAAACCGCGGCTAATTTCTTATTCGATACCGCTAAAGCTTGGTTGTTAGAAAAAGGAATGAAAGCAATGGAAGGGCCAATTAATTTTGGTGAAAATGACAGTTTTTGGGGACTGCTTGTAGAGGGTTTTATACCTGCTTCTTACGGCATGAATTACCATTTACCATATTACCATCAGCTATTTAGCAATTACGGTTTTGAAACCGCTTACGAGCAATTGACCAACATCATAGATTTAACTATTCCATTTCCTGCCCGTTTTACAAAAATTGCTAATTGGGTTGCCGCCAAGCCAGGTTACACCTTTGAGTATTTCCAAAAAAAGAACGCAGAGAAATACATCAACGACTTGATGGAGATCTATAACGATGGCTGGCAAGATTTCGAAAATTTTGTTCCCATCAAGAAAGAGACTTTACAAGAGAGTTTTAAACAGATGGAAGTAATTATGGACGAAAAACTGATTTGGTTTGCTTACGTGAACGGAGAACCCGCGTCTTTCATTGTTCTTATTCCAGATGCTAACCAGATGATTAAAGATTTTAATGGCAAACTTGGTTTACTACAAAAATTGAAATTTGCTTATAGGCGTTGGGCTGGTGTAAAACGCATGAGGGCTATTGTAATGGGCACCAAACAAGCTTTCCAAAAACATGGCTTGGAATCTGCACTATTCATTAAACTGGGAGAACACGTTTTACCTAAAAACCAATATACTGAATTAGAGCTTTCTTGGGTAGGCGATTTTAATGAAAAAATGTTGGCCATACACGAAGCAACGGGCGCTAAGTTTGGCAAGAAACATTTGACAATGAGGAAGACGTTTTAGAGGCGCTTTTTAGCCCGTCTCGTCATTGCGAGGTACGAAGCAATCTTAAAGCGATATTTCCGTACTTATCTACTGTAGTAAAATTGCTTCGTATCTCGCAATGACGGCAGTATTAACGTATAGGCCTAATTGTTAGATTTAACTTTGTTGATTTTCAATTCTCCCTGCGGTCGAAAGGACGACCAAGTAAGGATGCTACAAACCCAACTTGTCGTACAAATCAATTACTTTTTTCTGCAGTTTCATTACCTCTACATCTTTGTCTAGCAATTGCTGTTTTAATTCGGTTATTTCTTCTACAACGTTTTGAGAAACTGACGTAGTTACTTCATTGGAAATAATAGAAGAAACGGACACTTCAAAATATTTAGCAATTTGCGCTAATCGAGAAATATTGATATCGGTTTGCCCATTTTCTATTTTAGACAAGGCTGCCACAGAAATTTTTAACGCATTAGCTACTTCAGTTTGCCCTTTAGCTTGGGCCAAACGTAATTGCTTAATGTTTGCACCTATTACCGATATGAACTTTTCATTGGTCAAAATGCAATCATTTTGTTTTTAACTCACTAGCCAGCTTCAGCAGATCTAAACCAGCATACGTGCCCGAACTCATCATCAATAGGTTAGTACTTTGATAATCCAAACTCTTCAAGTAAGCTACTAACTTTTCTGCATTATCGAAATACAACAAGTTATCATCTTCAAAGGCTTGTTTAATATCTTGCTCATTTAGTGGTTGCATTTTCTTTTGCTCAAAAGTTTTAGCATCTATATAAACAATAGCCAAATCAGCATCGCTCATAGCACCCTTATATTCCTTTAAAAACTCCTTATTTAAACTACTAAAGGTATGTAGCTCCATAAAAGCCACTAACTTTCTATCCGAAAATTGCGATTTTACCGCATGTATAGTTGCTTTTAGCTTAGATGGCGAGTGTGCAAAATCTTTATAAACATTGGTTTGATCTACCGCACTAATTAGTTCCAAACGTTTCGCGGCACCAGCAAAAGAACTAATTGCGGCATTGAAACCATCTTCCTCAATTCCTAACTGTGCACAAACTTGCTTAGCCGCGTTTAAGTTCATTAGGTTATGGTCTCCAAATACACTTAATTTGGTATGCTGAGGCAACAAGTAGGTAATTCCATTTTTTATTTCATGACTTGGAATGGCATAAGGGATTTTTACCACGTCGGCTCTGGACTGCTCTACGGTTTTCTTCAGCTCCTTATCTAGTTCACAGTAAATCAACTTTCCGTTTGGAGTAATGGTATCTATGAATTTCGAAAACTGCTCCACATAATCGGCAAACGTTGGAAACACATTGATATGGTCCCAAGCAATGCCGCTAATTACAGCAATATTGGCATGGTACAGATGGAATTTCGGCCTTCTATCAATCGGAGATGCGAGATATTCATCTCCCTCTATTATCATAATTGGCGCAGAGTCGGTAATTTTTACCATCGTATCAAAACCTGCCAACTGAGCACCAACTAAATAGTCGAACTCTTTTTGATGGTAATTCAATACGTGTAAAATCATTGAAGTGATGGTTGTTTTGCCATGGCTACCACCAACAACTACTCTAATTTTATCTTTCGACTGTTCGTAAATATAAGCTGGGTATGAATAAATTTTCAACCCTAACTGTTGTGCTTTTAGCAGTTCAGGGTTGTCTACCCGAGCGTGCATTCCTAAAATAATAGCATCAATATCGGGAGTGATACGGCTTTCATCCCATCCCATTTCGGCTGGCAATAAACCATGTATTTCCAATCTGCTTTTCGAAGGTTCATAAACTACATCATCAGAACCTGTAACTATAAAGCCTTTTTTGTGCAAAGCGATAGCTAAATTGTGCATTGCTGCACCACCTATGGCTATTAAATGAATTTTCATAATTAGCAAATTATCCAATTAGCTAATTAGCTAATTTTCTTTTTTTATGAATTTCGCCGAAACCCAATTATCTATTTTTTTATGATCTTGATAAGCTAAACCAAACTGCTCGCAATGTGATTTGATGATATCTAAATCTGGAGTTTCGTAAAAACCACTGAAAAAAATCAAACCACCCTCTTTAAGCACAGAAACATAAGTTTCAATTTGATCTAAAAGGATATTCCTATTGATATTGGCTAAAATGACATCAAAAATTTGTTGTGGAATGGCCTCTTTACTGCCATGCAATGAAACCAAATTATCGATACCGTTCAATTTAGCATTTTCGATAGCGCTTTCGTAACAAACTTCATCGTAATCTATAGCAACAACTGTTTCAGCGCCTCGTTTAGCTGCTAAAATCCCTAAAATTGCAGTACCAGCTCCCATATCCAAAACAGAAGTTCCAGTGAAATCAGTTTCTAGGATATATTGCATCATCATAGTGGTAGTTTGATGATGACCCGTCCCGAACGACATTTTAGGGTCTATCACAATTTCGTATTGATATTGTGGTTGCGCTTCGTGAAAAGTAGCCCTCACATAACAATCATCACTAATAATTAACGGACTGAAATTACTCTCCCACTCTTTATTCCAATTTTCGGAAACCACTTCTTCAACCTTATAATCTGCATTTAATGATTGATGCTCTGCCAAAACAGCTTGAAGTTTACCATCCTCAAACAAACTCTTCTGCGCAAAAGCATCGAAGCCATTGGCAGTATCTTCAAAAGTTTCAAAATCGATATCAGCCAAATCTGCTATGAGCAAATCTTTCTGATACTCTTCAATTTCGCCGAAGGAAAAACTTACTTTTAGGTAGTCCATATAAATTCTATATTTCTTGTCAGTCTGAGCTTGTCGAATACTTTAAAATGTTTCGACAAGCTCAGCATGACAACGTTGCAGTAAAATCCCTTCGAATTAAGAATTTAATGCTTTAACGATATCAGTAAAATCACGAGACTTCAATGAAGCGCCGCCAATTAAACCACCATCGATATCTGCTTGTGAGAACAAGTCAGGTGCATTTTTAGCATTGCAGCTTCCTCCGTATAAAATCGTAGTATCATCTGCTACGTTGAAACCATATTTAGCTTCTACTTTAGATCTAATAAAAGCATGAATATCTTGCGCTTGCTCTGGCGTAGCGGTTAAACCTGTACCAATAGCCCAAACAGGCTCATAAGCTAGTACCACTTTACCAAAATCTTCTGCACTTAAGCCAAATACACCTTTTTCTAACTGAGTTTCAATTACGTTGAAATAGCTTCCGTTATTTCTTTCATCTAATGTTTCGCCAATGCAAAAAATCGGTGTTAAGTTATTTGCTAACGCAGTAATTGTTTTTTCAGCCAACAATTGGTTGCTTTCAGCGAAATATTGTCTACGCTCAGAGTGACCGATAATTACATATTCTGCACCTGTAGATTTGATCATTTTTGCAGAAATTTCGCCAGTGTAGGCACCATTTTCATTTTGGTGGCAGTTTTGGGCACCAATTTTAACAATGCCAGACGACAACTGAGCTAAGCTGTTTAAATGAATAGCAGGAGAACAGATCACGGCAATTTGATTACCTTTTTTCTCGTCTCTAACCATGTTTACAATTTCAGAAAACAATGAAACACCTTCATTGTAATCATTATTCATTTTCCAGTTTCCTGCAACAATTTGTTTTCTCATTTCTATATTGGGTTTTAAGTTGTACGTTATAGGTATTAAGTTTTGCTGACCTAAATCGTAACTCGTAAATCTAAAATCGTAATTTAAAAGTGTCTATATTCTTTTGTTAATTCAAAAATGTGAGCTATAATTTCTTTTTCAGTTTCGTCTAATGTTAAATCCCTGCGTTCGTAAACTAGCGCAGCAGTCTGTAACATCTTATCTAAGGCATAAATATCAAATCCATGCGCACCGCCCCAAGCAAAATCCGGAATAAAATTACGAGGAAAGCCTGCACCAAAAATATTGGCACTTACGCCAGCTACTGTACCTGTGTTGAACATCGTATTGATGGCACATTTAGCATGATCGGCCATGATTAAGCCACAAAACTGCAAGCCCGTTTTTCGGAAATTTTCTTTTTCGTAATCCCATAAACGCACTTCGCCGTAATTATTTTTAAGATTAGAGTTATTGCTATCAGCACCTATGTTACACCATTGGCCCATTACCGAATTACCTAAATAGCCTTCGTGCCCTTTAGACGAATAACCCCAAATTACTGCGTTGTTAATTTCGCCACCTACCCTACTAAAAGGGCCAATGGTAGTTTTTCCGTAAATTTTAGCGCCCATCTTTACCTGCGAATCATTACATAGCGCAAAGGAGCCTCTAATATGACAACCTTCCCAAACGGAACTATTTTTACCTAAATAAATGGGGCCCTGCAAGGTATTGAAAGTAGAACATTCTGCTGTTGCACCTTCTTCTACAAAAATATGGTCGCCTAAAACAGTATTAGTCCCACTTAATCTTGCCGAAGTTTTTCCTTTGGTTAATAATCTAAAATCCTTTTGTAGTTCTATATCGTTAAATCCAAAAATTTGCTCTGGAAAATCTATCTTCACATAACTGGATAGATAAGCTACACGTTCTAAATTATTTAAAGCTTCGTGATAATTGATAACCGAACTAGCATGGTAGGCGATAACTATATCAGCAGCATGCAACACTTGGCCATCCTTTAGCTTTTCAACGGCTTCTAGCAATTCTTCATCCGGACAAATAGAACCATTAATAAACAGGTTAGAATTGGCTAATTGGAATTTATTGCTAAGATAAGGCTGTGTAAGGTAGCCGAAATTGGCATTGAGATGTTTTCCCCATTTTTCGGCGATAGTTAAAATACCTATCCGTAAATTGGCAACAGGTCTTGTAAAAGTTAAAGGCCTAAGCGAAAACCAAGATTTATCATCAAAAAGATTGATTACCATAAGCCACAAAAATAAAAAAAGTCCGGAGCTTAAGCCCAGGACTTTTAAAAAATATGTTTTTAAGCTAAAATTATTTTTTAGCGTAACGGTTTTTAAATTTATCGATACGACCAGCGGTATCTACCAATTTCATTTTACCAGTATAAAAAGGGTGTGAAGTGTGAGAAATCTCTAATTTGTAAAGAGGATACTCGTTACCATCTTCCCATTTAATTGTTTCTTTAGTTTCTACGCAAGATTTAGTTAAAAAAGAATATTCGTTAGACATATCTTTAAATACAACAAATCTGTAGCTTGATGGATGCAAATCTTTTTTCATTTTCTTTATTTTTTGTTTGAAGCCCCAACCCCATTTTTGCAATTTGCTGGCAACAATGCTGATGGATGCTTCTATATCGTTAACTCTATAATTTTAGAGGTGCAAATATCATGATTATTTTTGACACTAACAAGAGAGCAAAAACAATATTTTAATTATTTATCATTCTCTATGAAGAATACTTATTCCAAATCTCCAATTTCGCTTTCTGCCTAGCGATATAAGCATCTGCAATTACCTCAGCTGAGCTAGAGTTTTCGGCATTTTCTAGCAAAGCTTTTAATTTATCTTGATCTACATCTGCACGGTAAAGAATTTGCACCAGCTTAGCAAAGTCTTCTTCTACCAAATATTCAAAAGCTTTGATCAAAACTTCTCGCAACTGATTTTCTGAGATATCTTCTGGCAGTTCAAAATCTTTCCCTACCATTTTAGCTAATGACATTCCGCTCATTTAATTTCTTGACAAAGTTCAATCAAAACACCATTAGTAGTTTTTGGATGCACAAAACAAATCAACTTATTATCGGCACCCTTTTTCGGTTCTTCATTTAACAGCAGAAAACCTTCTCGCTTCAATCTTTCCATTTCCACGTAAATATCATCCACATCAAAAGCAATGTGATGTATGCCCTCTCCTTTTTTGGCGATAAACTTGGCAATAGCGCTATCATCAGCCGTGCTAGCCAACAATTCTATCTTATTGTCACCAGTTTTGAAAAATGCGGTATCAACGTTTTCACTATCCACCCGCTCCGTTTTATAGCATCTTGTACCTAACAATTGCTCGTATAAGGTAGTTGCTTTGGCTAAATCAGCCACTGCTATGCCAATATGTTCTATTTTATTCATTTCAATATAATGTTGCATGTTACCTGTTATGAGTTAAGCGCTTTTAAACTGGCAACACACCACTCAAAACCTTCAACTCCCCCTTTCTCGTTATCAGAATGTAAAAATGCAGGTTTTATCTATAGCTTCATAGCCATTATTTATAATTGTTCGCAAAGTTTTTTCGTATCTTTGTAACAGAAAGCTAAAAGATAGAAAGACCGAAGCCAAAAGCTCAATTTGCATATACAACGCTTTAGCCTTTTTTCTTTAGTCTTTAAGCAAAATAAAAAAATTACAAGAATGGAACTTCCTATTTATTTAGATAATAACGCTACAACTCCTTTAGATCCAAGAGTACTAGAAGCGATGTTGCCTTACTTCACCAATAAATTTGGTAATGCAGCTAGCCGTAACCACGCTTTTGGATGGGTTGCTGAAGAAGGTGTAGATTATGCCCGCGAACAAGTTGCAAAATTAATCGGCTGTACAGAAAAAGAAATCATCTTTACTTCTGGTGCTACCGAAGCAGATAATTTGGCTATCAAAGGTGTTTTCGAAATGTATGCTGATAAAGGTAATCACATCATTACCGCTACTACAGAACACAAAGCGGTGTTAGATACTTGCAAGCACTTAGAAAAACAAGGTGCTAGAGTTACTTATTTAAATGTAAAAGAAGATGGTTTAATTGACCTAGCTGAGCTAGAAGCCGCAATGACACCAGAAACTATTTTGGTAACCATCATGTACGGAAACAATGAGATTGGTGTAATTCAACCGATCAAAGAAATTTCTGCTATCGCTCATAAACATGGTGCTTTATTTTTTACTGATGCTACACAAGCGGTTGGTAAAATTCCGGTAGATGTAAACGCTGACGGTATTGACTTAATGGCCTTTAGTGCACACAAAATGTACGGACCAAAGGGTGTTGGTGCCTTGTATGTACGTAGAAAAAACCCAAGAGTTAAGGTTACTTCTCAAATGGACGGAGGTGGCCATGAGCGTGGTATGCGTTCTGGAACATTAAACGTACCTGGTATTGTAGGTTTAGGTAAAGCTTGCGAGCTTTGCCGTTTAGAAATGGATGAAGAAGCTAAACGTTTATCTGCTTTGCGTGATAAACTAGAAAGCGCTTTAACGCAATTAGAAGAAAGCTATGTAAATGGTAACGTACAACACCGTTTACCTCACGTAGCTAATATTTCTTTCAAATATGTTGAAGGCGAAGGTTTGATGATGGCGATGAAAGATTTAGCAGTTTCTTCGGGCTCTGCTTGTACTTCTGCTTCGTTAGAGCCATCTTATGTGTTAAAATCTTTGGGTCTTTCTGACGATTTGGCGCACTCTTCGATACGTTTTGGTTTAGGTAGGTTTACTACCGAAGAAGAAGTTGATTACGCAATAGAAAATACCAAAAAAGCAGTAAACCATTTGAGAGATCTTTCTCCACTTTGGGAAATGTTTAAAGAAGGTATTGACTTGAGCAAAATTGAGTGGGCAGAACACTAAGACGAGTTACGATTGTAGATTTACGAATTACGATTTGAAATAGACAATCATTAAAATAAATAAGAATATAAATATTTACGATTAGCAGGCAATCTACAATCGTAAATCTAAAATCTAAAATATCATGGCATATTCAGAAAAAGTAATTGATCACTATACCAACCCTAGAAATGTTGGTACTTTAAATAAAGACAATAAAAATGTGGGTACTGGTTTAGTAGGTGCTCCAGAGTGTGGCGACGTAATGCGTTTGCAAATTGAAGTTGATGAGAACAATATGATTACTGATGCTAAATTCAAAACTTTTGGATGTGGCTCGGCTATCGCTTCTTCATCTTTAGCTACCGAGTGGTTAAAAGGCAAATCAATTGACGAAGCTTTGGCTATCGACAATATGGATTTAGTAGAAGAATTGGCTTTACCTCCAGTAAAAATTCACTGTTCGGTATTAGCCGAAGATGCGATTAAATCTGCTATTAACGATTACCGCGTTAAAAACGGAATGGAAGCATTAGAGTTGCCTAAATCGCACCACTAATACAAGTA
Organism: Pedobacter ureilyticus; assembly: GCF_005925345.1. Classification (GTDB taxonomy): domain Bacteria; phylum Bacteroidota; class Bacteroidia; order Sphingobacteriales; family Sphingobacteriaceae; genus Pedobacter; species Pedobacter ureilyticus. Next base: position 12,014 of record NZ_SSHJ01000028.1, on the reverse strand, counting down.
ACAAGTATTTAGTATCAAGTATCGAGAAGCTACTCGATCTGTTCTTGATACTTGATACTCAAATCTCGACACTATGATAACAATAACAGATAAAGCAAAAAGCAAAATAGACGACCTAATGCACGATTCGCAATTAGGTGCTGACTACTTCTTACGTGTTTCCGTAAAGGGTGGTGGTTGTTCTGGTTTATCGTACAACCTAGATTTTGATAACGAAGAGAAAACTGGCGATCAGTTTTTTGAAGATAGAGGAATTAGAATTGCGTTGGATATGAAATCGTTCCTTTATCTTGCTGGTACTGAATTAGACTTTACCGATGGCTTGAACGGCAAAGGCTTTAACTTTATTAACCCAAATGCTAGCCGTACTTGCGGTTGTGGAGAAAGTTTTTCTGTGTAGTTCTGCAATCGCCATGTTGAATTGATTTTATACGCAGCTTTTCGCTGCGCTGTAGGTCAGCATCAGCAATAAAATAATTTAATCGAATCTGAAACAAGTTCAGAGTGACGAATATACAAAAGCCTCGATTTTACATCGAGGCTTTTCTGTTATCATTGTTTTTTACCAACAATTTGTAATTCGCTTTGTATTATTAGTTGCAATGCTTTATCATTGTTGGTTCAAAACATCACCAAACATAAATGTAACATGGTATCATTCAACGAATTTTCTACCGTACCTACGCTATTACGCAACGTTGTTAAAAATATCCACCAACCAGAAGAAACTTTTTTAATTCACAAAAAGGGAGCTAATTGGGAAGAAATATCTTTTAAAGAAACATTAGCTAAAGCCGATGCAGTTTCGGCTTTCTTTTTAGAAAAAGGCATTATAAAAGGCGATAGACTGGGTTTAATGATGGAAAATTCGCCAGAGTACGTGTATTACGACCAAGGCATACAGCAAATTGGTGTAATCAACGTATCGATATATCCTACCCTATCAGAACAAGAGGTCGCTTACATTATTAACGATTCTGGCATTAAGGCTATTTTGGTAGGCAATCCATTTCTTTTCAGAAAAATTTTAAAGGTTGCTGAGAACTGCCAGGAATTAAAATATATTATTCCAGCATTTGCCGATTTTGGTAAAATAGCCATACCAGAAGGGTTAAACATTGAAGTAATTGATTACAACATTATTTTAAACAGACCAGTATCAATAGAAGAAACCGACGAAATTGATAAAAGAAGAGCTGATGTCCATCCCCATGATGTTTCTTCATTGATTTATACGTCTGGCACTACGGGTACACCAAAAGGCGTAATGCTTACCCACTATAACTTTGTGAAAAACGTAGAAGTTTGCTTGCAACAAATCCCGGTAATTGATGAAACTGAAACTTTTTTATCGTTCTTGCCTTTATCTCACGTATTTGAGCGTACGGCCACTTATCATGTTTGTTGTGCGCAAGGCTGTAAAATTGCTTTTGCACAAAGTTTAGAGCTATTAGCTAAAAACATGGGCGAAGTTAGGCCAACCGTAATGTCTTGCGTACCTCGTTTATTAGAGCGTATTCACGATAAAGCCATTAAATCTGGTACTGCAGCAGGTGGCATGAAAGCGAAAATCTTTACTTGGGCCTTAGAGATTGGAAATGGTTACAGAGTGAAAAAAGAAGCAGGTAAAAACCCTGGGTTAATTTTGGGAGCTAAAAAAGCTATTGCCGAAAAGTTAGTATTTAGCAAAATTAAGGAGAAAACCGGCGGTCGTTTAAAATTCATGATTTCTGGAGGGGCTGCCCTACCTAAAAATGTAGGTGAGTTTTTTGGTGATTTAGGAATTAAGATATTGGAAGGCTTTGGCTTAACAGAAACTTCGCCAGTAATGTCGGTTACCGAATACCACAGACAGGTTTATGGTACGGTTGGAAGAGTAATTCCGGGCATTGAAATTGGAATACAGAACGTAGACACAAAGCAAATCATAAACATACAAACTCACGATACGTTTAACGAGAATTTTGAGTGCGAAGAGGGAGAAATTATTGTTCGTGGGCATTGTGTAATGAAAGGTTACTTTAACAAACCTGCTGAAACTGCCGAAGCTATCGATAAAGATAAATGGTTTCACACGGGTGATATTGGTCGTTTTTACAAGGGCAATTTGCAAATTACCGACAGACTGAAAAACATGATTGTGAATGCTTATGGCAAAAATGTTTATCCTACACCAGTAGAAAACATTTATCTAAAAAGCCCTAAAATTGATCAGTTGTTTTTAATTGGCGACAAGAAGGAATACATTACGGCCATCATTATCCCTAACAAAGAAACTTTGCAGGAAACGTTTAATTTAAAAGAAGAGTTTTTCCAAAAAGAAGGGGATTTTATTGACGAAAAGGAAATTAACGATTGGATTGGGCTAGACATTAAGAAGATCTCTAATGAACTGGCTAAATTCGAACGCATTAAGCATTTTATAGTGAAACGTAATCCGTTTAGCATTGATGAAGGTGAAATTACACCTACCATGAAAGTAAAGCGTAGAATTGTAGAGAAGAAATATGCGCCGGCTATTGCGGAGATGTATGCCAAGGATAGTGTGGAGGCGGAGTAGATCAGTTCACTGATATAATATTTGTTTAAACAAATAATCTACTACGGCATAAACCTATAAAAATCTAAAAACTATTATGAATGACAAATGCCCAAATTGTGATAAAAGCCGCTATTCGATATTTGTAAGGTCGAACTTCCTATCGGTGAATTTGTAATTCAATTTCTTCAACGTAGAAAAATAGTTCGGATTAAAAATCCTATGATAGGGCTTCGGAGTTACAAACTCCGAAGAGCATTAGAGCAAGCAATTTTAACAACGGCAAGTTTCTTGTAAAACAGGTGCTGAAATAAATTCAGCATGACGATGAGTAAAGATACATTGCAAATCCCAACCAGCCCGCTATTCGACATTTGTAATGTCGAACTTCCTATCGTGGAATTTGTAATTCCATTCATATAGCTTAGGTTTGACTAACGGAGCTATCTTAAATCAAACCCCACTGAAGGCTTTTCCAAAAAAATCCCGATAACTACTAGCTATCGGGATCATATATTATCGAAATAAGCAAGGCCTATTATTATAACTGGCCGTCCAATTTACCTGCCAATACTGATTTTGGCACTGCACCAATTTGTTTATCTACTACTTCGCCACCTTTAAAGTATAATAAAGCTGGGATGTTACGAATACCGAATTGCATAGAAATTTGTGGGTTGTTATCCACGTTTACTTTTCCTACCAAAGCCTTACCTTCGTATTCTTTAGCAATTTCTTCTACTACTGGGCCAACCATACGGCAAGGACCGCACCACTCTGCCCAAAAATCTACCAAAACAGGTTTATCTGATTTTAATACCAATTCCTCGAAATTAGCATCTGTTATTTCTAAAGCCATATCTAAATTTTTTATGTTACAAATATATAATCAATTGTAATGCCATCAAAAAGCTAATGCCAATTTGACATTTTTTTGTTCATTCCGTTAGTTCATTCATTCATCAGCCATTGGGTACTTGGACATTGATTATTGGTCATTACCTATTTCAACTACTCCCTACCACTACTGATACCCGACCACTAGTTCCTGACCACTTAATTCAGCCTATAATCTACAAAATCAATTTCCTTTATCTTATTTAAAAACTGATTATTGGGATTGATTTTTTGATTTTTTGAGGGCATTTCCAACTTTAAACCTTTTTCCATGTCATAAACCTCAAAATTGAGTTTACAGTTTTGCGCTTCTGCATTTTCTTTGTTCTCATCCAAAATATCTTGTATTTGCTGCATAAAACTGTCATTTACAGCCTCTATCGGAAACAACAACGTAAGCGACTTGGTTAATTTATCACGCAAGCCGGAAAGCAAATCAATGCTGGTAATTTTAAACTCCCAATCTCCTTCTTTACCAAAACGCAGACCTAATTTCCCTCGTATTTGCAAGAAATATCCTTCAGTTAAAAACTGCTTAAATTTAAGAAAATCATCACCAAACAAAGCTATTTCACAGCTATCGTCGTAATCTTCAAAAGTAAATATACCAAAAGGCTTACCTGTTTTTGTAATACGTTGCGAGGCCACTACCACCAAGCCTCCAATTATCAGCTCTCTGTTTTTTAGCGCCTCAAAATCTGCCAAAACTTCTTCATTGGTATCGCCAGTTCTAATTTTGTTGATAGTTGTGAGGTGTTTCACTTTGTGCGGGCAGTACCTTTCGAGTTCAAAACGATAATCATCCAATGGATGTCCAGAAAGGAAAATTCCAATAGCATCCTTTTCATATTTCAACCTGTCAATAAGTCCCCATTCTGGTGCTACCGGAAAACTTGGTTCTAAAATCAAATCGGCTTTAGAGCCACCAAAAAGTGATGACTGAGATGAGTTTTGATTGTTCTGAAAATCATTGGCATATTTGATCAATTTCTCGATACCATTTAATTTATCATTGGCACCTATAAAGAAATACTGTGCCCTATGGTATCCAAAGGCATCAAAAGCGCCACCATACACAAAACTCTCGTAAGCTTTTTTGTTAACGATACGGGTATTTGAGCGTTTAGCAAACTCAAATACCGTTGGGTAAGGGCCGTTCTCCACTCGCTCTTCTATAATACTTTCTACAGCTTTTTCTCCAACTCCCTTTACCGCAGACAAACCGAAACGAACTTCGCCTTTGGCATTTACCGAGAATTTCATGTCAGATTCGTTGACATCTGGCCCCAGTACGGTTACGCCCATTTGTCTACATTCTTCCATAAAGAAAGCAACTTGCTTAATATCGCTCATGTTGTTAGAAAGCACCGCAGCCATATATTCTGCTGGATAATGGGCCTTTAAATAAGCAGTTTGGTAGGCAATCCAAGCGTAGCAGGTAGAGTGAGATTTGTTGAAGGCATAAGAGGCAAAAGCTTCCCAATCTTTCCAAATTTTCTCTAAAGTTGCTGCAGCATGTCCTTTTTCCGAAGCCTGTTTAACAAACTTAGGCTTCATTTTATCCAATACGTCTTTTTGCTTTTTACCCATGGCCTTACGCAACACATCGGCCTCGCCTTTGGTAAAGCCAGCCAATTTTTGTGATAAAAGCATTACCTGCTCTTGGTAAACCGTGATACCATAGGTTTCTTTTAGGTACTCTTCACAAGCATCTAAATCGTAGGTAATAGGTTCCGTTCCGTGTTTACGGCGAACAAAACTTGGGATATACTCCATTGGCCCTGGGCGGTAAAGTGCGTTCATGGCAATTAAATCTCCAAATACTGTAGGTTTTAGCTCCTTCATGTATTTTTGCATGCCCGGACTTTCATACTGAAAAATACCAATGGTTTCGCCACGCTGGAAAAGCTCATAAGTAGCTACGTCATCGATAGGGAAATTATCTGGATCTAGGTCTATACCATGACGTTTTTTAACGAGCTTTACGGTATCCTTAATTAAGGTTAAAGTTTTTAACCCTAAAAAGTCCATTTTTAGCAAACCAGCACTTTCTACTACCGAGTTATCAAACTGAGTTACGTATAAATCACTGTCTTTGGCAGTAGCTACAGGCACAAAATTGGTAATATCAGAAGGCGTAATGATTACACCACAAGCGTGGATACCCGTATTACGTACCGAACCTTCTAATACAATGGCTTGCTGTAAGGTTTCGGCTGCTAAATCTTTCCCTCCCGCTAAGCCTTTAAGCAAATTTACGTTCTCAAATTCATCGGGACGCAAAGCTTCTTTTAAAGCCTTGTCTTCCAAATTAAAGATTTTAGCCAACTTCATATTAGGTACCAGCTTGGCCACCTTATCGGCCTCAAAAAGTGGCAAATCTAGTACCCTAGCGGTATCTCTGATAGAAGATTTTGCTGCCATAGTGCCATAGGTAATGATTTGCGCTACCTGACTAGAACCGTATTTATTGATTACGTAATCCATTACACGGCCACGGCCCTCGTCATCAAAGTCGATGTCAATATCGGGCATAGAAACACGGTCTGGATTAAGGAAACGCTCAAAAAGGAGATCGTACTTAATAGGGTCGATGTTGGTAATACCCAAACAATAAGCCACAGCAGAACCCGCAGCAGATCCACGACCCGGGCCTACAGACACATCTCTACGACGAGCTTCGGCAATAAAATCTTGTACAATCAGAAAGTAACCAGGGTATCCTGTTTTTTCGATGGTTTGCAGCTCAAAATCTAAACGTTCGGTAATGTCTGGCGTTAATTCTCCGTAGCGCTTCTCTGCTCCTACATAAGTTAAATGACGCAGAAATTTATTCTCTCCACGTTTACCGCCATCTTCTTCGTCCTCGGCTACCAAAAATTCTTCTGGAATATCGAATTTAGGTAACAATACCTCCCTTGCTAATTTATAGCTTTCTATTTTATCTATTACCTCTTGGATATTGATAATAGCGTCTGGAATATCGGCAAACAGAGTTTTCATCTCGTCTGCGGACTTAAAATAGTATTCGTGGTTAGGCATGCCATACCTAAAACCTCTACCACGACCAATTGGCGTTGCTAACTTCTCGGCATCTTTAACGCACAACAGAATATCGTGGGCATGCGCATCTTTTCTATTTACGTAATAGGTATTGTTGGTAGCCACCATTTTGACTTGGTGCTCTGCTGCCATTTTCACTAAAACTTCGTTTACGCGGTCTTCATTTTCCTGACCATGGCGCATCAGCTCTATATAAAAATCATCGCCAAATTGTTCCTTCCACCAAAGTAAAGCTTCTTCTGCCTGCTTCTCGCCAATATTCAATATCTTGCTAGGAATCTCTCCATACATGTTACCGGTTAATACAATCAGGTTTTCTTTGTATTGCTCTACCACTGTCCTGTCTATCCTCGGCACATAGTAAAACCCTTTGGTATAAGCTATGGAAGACATTTTGGCCAAATTATGATAACCTTGTTTGTTTTTGGCTAAGAACACCACTTGATAGCCGCTATCTTTTCTAGTTTTGTCGGTATGGTCATCACAAACAAAAAATTCAACACCAATAATAGGTTTGATAACGGTTGCTGTTGGCTTTTCGCCTTTTTCTATGGATTCCGCATTTTTTGCTTCTGCGCTCTTGTTATGGTTAAGTACATTATTCACAAAGTGGAAAGCCCCCATCATATTGGCATGATCGGTAATGGCAACTGCAGGCATCCCTTTTTCGGCCGCTGCTTTTACTAAGGCTGGCACGCTGATGGTACTCTGAAGAACAGAAAACTGCGTATGGTTATGCAAATGTACAAAAGTCGCATCTGCTAAGGCTGCTTTATTTTGTGTTAGTGTGTGTTTAGAAATACCTCCGGTATCTACATCTTTTCTCTTTCTAATTTCATCTGAAGCAGCTTTTAGGTTGATATGCTGCAAGCCCACAGATTCGATGACAAAGGGATTGGCTTCTTTGAAACGTAAAAAGTAATCGGTATCAACCTGAAGTTCTTCTTTGGTAAAAACCTGTTTTTTAATCAACTCCAAAAAACAACGCGTAGTTGCTTCCACATCTGCAGTTGCGTTGTGCGCTTCGCCAAAAGGGGTACCAAATAAATATTGGTGCAGCTCTGTTAGAGTAGGCAACTTAAATTTACCACCTCTACCTCCCGGAATTTTTAATAGCTCGGCTGTAATTTCTGTACAAGTATCTAATACCGGCATATCGGCCAATTTGCTTTCTACACCAAAACGGTACAGCTCGCAACCCATAATATTGATATCAAACTTGATGTTTTGACCTACAACAAATTTGGCCTTACCTAGTACTTCGTTAAATTTCTCTAATACTTCTGCTAAATCAACGCCTTGCTCTTCTGCCAAATCGGTAGAAATACCGTGTATACGCTCTGCGTCATAAGGAATATTAAACCCTTCTGGCTTAACCAAATAATCCTGATGTTCTATCATATTACCTAACTCGTCATGCAGCTGCCAAGCGATTTGGATACAACGTGGCCAATTATCGGTATCGGTAATTGGAGCATTGAAATTACGTGGTAAACCTGTGGTTTCTGTATCGAAAATTAAGTACATAGCTATGGAAATGAGAATATCAAAATTAACTAATTTTTAAGCCGTTTTGGTCACCAAATTATCAACAAAAGTTACTAGGTTGGGTTTAAAGAGCTTAGTGCAATAACCTCAAGTTTTTCATTTTTAGCACCATAACTTAAAATTGCTTATTTTTACTCCAAAATGCTCTAAATCCAACACGCGAACATGGAATTTTCCTTTAATGGTTATGGCTTAGTATTACTTTTCTTTGGAATACTGACCTCAATAATGGCAATTTACATTTACAAAAGAGGCACTACTGTTGTTCGCTGGTTTGGCTTAATGATGGCGTCAAATGCAATTTGGTCTATTGCTTACGGATTGGAACTATCCAGCTACACCCAAGAGCAGGCATTATTTTTTATCAATATAGAATATCTGGGCATTGCCACCCTACCCTTAAATTGGTTTTTATTTTGTTTAAATTTTTGCAATAAAGAATGTTGGTATAAAAAACCTCATAATTTAATTTCAATACTTATTGTACCCATAGCTACCTTAGCGTTAGTGTGGACCAACCCTTTGCACCACTTACACTACCAAGAAGTAAAAATGTTCTATCAAGGGCCATTTCCTATGATAAAAATTACACCTGGTATTTGGTACCGCATCTTTACCATTTATTTTTATGCACTATTAGCCAGTGGTTGCTATTTAATTTTCAACAAATTTAAAAGCTCAGACCCTATCTATAAGAAACAAAATTATAGCATCATTATTGCCGCAATTATTCCTTGGGCCGCAAACTTGAGTTACTTAGTGGGAATTAGGCCATTCGGCTTTGTTGACATTACGCCCTTTGCCTTTATACTAACTACTTTCTTGGTATTTTTGGGTATCTACCGTTTTAGGCTATTTGATATTGTTCCAATTGCGAGAGAGAAGGTATTAGATTTAATGACGGATGGCTTTTTGGTTGTTGACGAAAAGTATCGCGTTATCGATTATAATTCTTCGTTAAATCGCTTCATAGAACCCCAAAAAAAGCATAAAATTATTGGTTCTGCTATTGAAATTATCTTTCCCAATCATCCCGAAATTATACAGCAAATACAATCTGCAACTAGCGGTAAAATGGAACTACAAACTAGCGTTAGAAATAAGATGGTATATTTTGAAGCAGAAATTTTAGTTCAGCAAGAAAACAAACTTAATGAAGCATTTACCATTATTAAACTGCAAGATTTAACAGGTGCTAAAAAGGATGCGCTACTTGCAAAAGAGCAAACCAATGAATTAGAAAAGGTGAACCAGTTGAAAGACCGTATTTTTTCAATTATTTCTCACGATTTAAGGGGGCCGTTGGTCAACTTATCTGAAGTATTGAAAATGTTTTCCCAAAACCTAATTAGTGATGAAGAATTTAAAGCGCTTTCGCCGGTTTTAAGTAAAGATATTGTTTACACAACAGATTTATTGGAAAACATACTACATTGGTCTAGAAGCCAATTACAAGGTTTTGGTATCAAAAAAGAGTTTTTCAATGTACGAAATATCATTTTAAACGAAATAAATTACCATATCACTTCGGCCTCGCTAAAAAAAATAAACATCCTTCACGATGTTTTCCCAAACCAGGTTGCCTATGCAGATGTATTAATGTTTCAAATTGTGATTAGAAACTTGTTAAACAACGCTATAAAGTTTTGTAACGAAGGTTGCGAAATTTTAATTACTGCGGTGTATCAAAATGACGGTATGCTAAAAGTTTGCATTAAAGATAATGGCATAGGTATAGCTAAACACTACTTAGAAAAACTATTTAGGGATGAAAACGTATCGTCTAGAGGAACCAAGAATGAAAAAGGAACTGGTTTGGGCTTAATGATCTGCAAGGATTTCATGACTAGAAACGGAGGTAACATTAGCGTGAGCAGCGAACTTAATGTTGGTACAACTTTTTGTGTAACAGTACCCACCCGCAGTTAGTAAAAAAACTGTTTCACTAAGTTGAAAAAACCAAAATATTTAGCGGTCTACCGCCTCTTCTTTCCAGCTAACAACATAGCAAAACAGTTTTTTTCTTTATCTAATGAGGTAATTATTTTCCAATTACATCATTAACTATTTGTTGTTCCTTTAACTCGTCAACGTTATTTTTATTTCCAAACTTCTCAGTTTTGGTAGCAAAATAATCTAAAATAACCGCTATAGAATCTAAGTTATCTGCAACTCTTTGGTGCATATCTGGCAAATCTTGCTCTAGTTTTTTGTCGCCGAGTTCGATATTATCTACTTCAATTTTTCCTATTTTTTGTATGATAGCCTGTTGAGAATGCTGCAAATCTTCGAGCTCCCTCACTATCTTCTCCATTAATTCGAATTTCTTTAAAGTATTCATATTTTATGTTTTATTAAATGATAAACTTACTCTTACAACCTTTTTTAAGAGGGTTTTGTTTGATTTTATTGGTTTTCATGGATAAAATATTTGGATTACTTAAAAACAACTAATAATTTAGTTGTATGAAAAATCTATACTTTATTCTATTTTTTTTATCTATCGGCAATTTTTGTTCTGCACAAGTTTCTTTAGATAAAGAAAAACTTTTAGATCTGTATCAAACCCAACGTTATGCAGAAGCAGCTATCTATTTAAGCAGCATTTACCCTCCCGAAACCACCGATATTAAAGCGCTAACACAAATTGCGTACTGTAACATGATGTCTGGAAATTTAGTTGAGGCAGAAAAAAACTATCAGAAGATTAACATGATACAACCACAGCAAATCCCTGTACTATTTAGCTTGGCAAATATCAATTCGAGACGAGGAAATAAAAAGCATGCATCTGATTACTTATCACAAATTATTTTTGTTGACAGCCTAAACTTTAACGCCTACAAACGTTTGGCAGATTTTACTGACAGTACAGCCCTTAAAATGCAATATCTCCAAAAAGCCAACAAACTAAATGCTACCGAGGCCGATGTTGCATTTGATTTATCCCGTATTTACCGTAATTCTAAAGACTACCAACAGGCATACGATGTACTTAAAATAGCCATTACAGCCGATACTAGTAATATGATTTTGCAACAAGCTTTATTACCGATAGCTAATCAACTAAAAAAATACAATGAAGTGATTATTACTGGCGAGAAACTGCTAAAAAGCGGAGCAGATGGAAATGTAGTAATGGACGTGGGTAAGGCATATTTCTTTTTAAAAAACTACAAAAAAGCACTTACTCTTTTTCAAATGCTAGAACGCATGTCGATGCAAAATGAAAGTGTTTTTTACTACATGTCGTTATGCTGCCGTGAAATGAAAAATTACGAAATGGCTGCAAAATATGCGAAACTTACGATAGAAGAGAGCATTTCGCCAAATATAACCGCTTATTATAATTTACTTGGTGGAATATATGACGAAAAACAACAGTTAAACTTGGCTACAAATGCTTATAAAAAGGGATTGAGCTACAGCCCCAACAAAAATAGCTACTATCGTTTAGGACTATTGTATGATCTGAAACTAAAACAGCCAAAATCTGCAAGAACTTACTATAATTTATTCTTGAAAAGTAAAGATTTAGATAAGGATGACCAGCCGCAGGTAGATTACGTTAGAGCAAGAATAGAAGAATTTGCTAAGGCTAAGCGATAATTTGTATCCTGTTTTTGTAAATCGGATTATACCCCTACAATAATGCCTAAGAACTACAAATTAGAGGCGTTCGCAACGTGTTATTTTTGAAAACTGAATAAAAATAATGTCACCACTTCGTGGTTTTTAACTATATCAATCGCCTGTTTCTAAAATAATATCAGTTCTTCGAACTTATAAAAAGCATGTTTCGAACACCCGTAACTAAAAATTCGAAGAACGAGACCTATTTAACGTGAGATTCTGTGTTAAGATCCAATTAAAATATCAATTTTTTCTACATTTGTTTTTCAAAGCAGCCAAGAGCTAGCTTCTAAGGGGGATAGGCAATATTTGCTTTTCTCTCTTCTTTTTTTCA
>NZ_SSHJ01000027.1 GCF_005925345.1 Pedobacter ureilyticus | reverse complement strand
CAAACTGTAAAGAAAACGAGCTTCCAATGGATGAGGTTCTGGCAGATGCGGGCTATAGCAGCGGCAATAGCCTGCAATATTGCAAAGAGAAGGGCATCAACGCCTATATCCCAAATTTCGGCCAGTATAAACCAGAAAGGGAGGGGTTTGTTTATAACCGGGAGGCTAATCGTTACGAGTGCGAAAAGGAGGGCGGCAACAAGGCCTTTCTGCTATTTAAGGGTGAAAAGACGGACAGCAAAGGCTACACGAAAAAAATCTATCGCAGCAGCGAAACAGATTGCAAGGATTGCCCCCTACGGGCCGAATGCTGTGGCAGGGTAACCAAGTTTAAGAAACTGGACGATAGTATCCATAAGGCTTTTTACGATGAGATGCACGAAAAACTGAACCATAACCCAAACTACACCCGTTTTCTGGCCAAGCGGCGCAGTTCTAGGGTAGAGCCTGTTTTGGGTACATTGCTTAATTACCACAACATGAAAAGGGTAAATACAAGGGGTATAGAGAATGCGAACAAACACGTTCTAATGGCGGCGCTAACGTATAATCTGAAGAAATATCTGAAGTTTATCAGCAAAAAAGTTCAGCGCAATGCGCAAATACTGGACCTGCCAAAGGGAAAGTGCTGGTTTTTCGAATACAGGATTGACTTGGCTTACCTATCTTCGAATTGAGCCCTTCCAAAAAAAACAATTATTTTCTATCATCAAAAAAACAAGCAAGCTTAAATCGCTCTAAAAGAGGTTGGTTTTTGTGCTGATTTTTGGATTGTTATCGAAAATGCAGGGTTGTGCAACAGTTACCCGTGTTGGCAGCTGCCGTTTCTTTCCTTAGATTAGGTTTCATTTTCAATATCGTAAATGTGGTTAGAATGAAAATACAAAGTTTTCCCTTCGTTTAAATCGCTAAATTCAATCGCGTCATTCCTTAAAAGTCCTTTAAAAATATCGTTCTCTTTTTCTAATACTTCAACCCACATTCTCTCAACGTAACCGTCTTTGCCTGTGAATAGCAATTTTACTAAATCGCCAATTTTTGTTTTTTCTATCTCCTCGGTCGTGGGAATAGGATTGTCATAAATCATTTCAGTTGCTGTCAGTGCAATATCTTCAAGCTCAAACTTGTCACGCTTAATATTAGGAAGTCTTTTGTCGTTTGGCACTGCTTTATAAATGCTTTTGTAGTGGTCTAAAACAGCCTGTTCTTTTTTAGTCAACTTTCTTTTTTTTCCAAAGTAATCGTTATGCTTTACTTGTTCCTTCCTTAGAAAGTAAACAACAATAAGTCCAACGATTATAAGTGATATTATTTGTATTGTCATTTATATGAAATATGTTTTTATGTCGTTTGTAGGCTTTTCATTAAAATAGTTCAGATGTCTTGTCGCACGGTTGCTGCCAACTTATTTATACCCCTCATAAAATGGCGCTAAGTCAACCAAAATGTGTTCGCTTTGCGCCATAAAATCGAGGCTTTATGTTAAAATCAAATATATGTTTTTTTATTACAAATCATCAAAGGGGCTTTTAATGTTCTGTAGGCTTTTAGTGCTTACATGTGTATAAATTTCGGTGGTTCTGCTGCTACTATGCCCCAATAGTTCTTGTATAAAACGTAAATCTGTTCCACTCTCTAATAAATGAGTAGCGTAACTATGCCTTAACCAATGCAAACTAACTGGTTTGTTAATTTTAGCTTTTTTTAAAGCTTGTTTTAAAACATTCTCTAAACTTTTCTCACTATATTTTTGGCCCGCAAGCTGACCTTCAAACAGCCATTTTTTGGGTTGGTAAGCTTTATAGTATGCTCTTAGTAAATTCACTATTTTTTCAGAAATAGGGGCAACCCTGTCTTTTTTACCTTTAGCTTGCTTAATTAACAACAAACCTCGGTTACTATCTATATGTATTGGCATAAGATTTAAAAGTTCGCTTCGGCGTAAACCACAAGCGTATACCAGGCTAAGCATGGTTTGGTGCTTCATATTATTGTGAGCCGTTAAAATAGCTTTAACTTCTTCTTTACTTAAAACATTAGGCAATGTTTTGGCTCTTTTTGGCCGGTGTATTTTGCTAACGTCTAGTTGCTTTTGTTGTACAATACTAAAAAATAGTTTAATGGCATTTACCATTTGGTTTTGGTACGAGGCCGAAAGTTTATTTTTTAAGATGTATTGGTTGTTAAAATAGATCAAGTCTGTGTTGGTAATTTCTTCCGTTTTTTTTTCGCCAAAAAAAGATAGAAAGATACGAAGAGCTTCTGTGTAGGTTTTTACGGTGCTGTTACTGTATCTCCTGCTCTTTAGCCAATCTATAAATTGCGCCAACTCTGGCTTAATAGGTATAGGTTCTTTTTTTTGATGAATGTTAACTGCCTCAGTTATAATTTTAAATTGTTTAAGGTAAGCTGCTGTGGCTGGTAAATGCCAAACTTTTAGTGTGGCGCTCCATTTAGCGCCGGGTAATTGTTTAAAACGAGAGGTAAGCTCGGGCTTGTTCTCAAAATAAACCGCAATGCGACTTTGCCCTTTATGGGTAATTGTTTGAGCTTTAAACATAGGCAAATGGTTGATGTAGCACTAATTTAAAAATAAAAGTCTGTTCTTTTATGATCCATGTGCGCTTTTGAAGTATAAGCCCCGCTATTTTTTCAAGAACAGGTCTTACCTTGTTCAAACAAAAGCCGTAAAACTTTTTCATAAAACAAGTTTAACCCAACTTTGAGCTTTTTAGCATGGCTACACAAAGCAATTTTGTTAGGCATTTAGCTAGGAGCTTAAGTTGCCAATTTATAGAAAACGTGGTAAAATAAACCTTGGCGAAGCGGTTTCCCGATTTAAGCAGCTGTTGTTGTTTTTTTAGGGTATGCTTTGTTGTTGCATAAGCTTCATCGGGATTAGCAAAGCAAAGGGCGGTATTTGCCTTTGTTGCTGCTGTTGCTTTTCTAAAAATAAATTAAGAAAATGTTAACATTTCCTTTTTTATTATCTTCGCATCATGTATCGTTTGGTAAAGCCTATATTCTTCAAGTTCGACCCCGAAAATGTTCATCATTTTGTGGTTAAACGCCTTAAATGGTTCAATGATGTTTTTCCCTTTGGGAAATCTGTGTTAAGGGGAAGTTATGATATTAGCTTTAAAGGTTTAGAGCGTGAAGTTTTTGGACTGAAGTTTAAAAATCCGGTGGGTTTAGCTGCAGGTTTCGATAAAAATGGTGAATATGTAGAAGCATTAAGTAATTTGGGCTTTGGCTTTATAGAAGTAGGTACAGTTACACCTTTGCCGCAACCGGGCAATGATAAACCTAGAATGTTTCGCCTGCCAGAAGATGCCGCTTTGATTAACCGCATGGGTTTTAACAACAAAGGTGTAGATACCATGGCTGAGCGTTTGCGATTGTTAAAAGATCGGCATCCAGAAATTATTGTGGGCGGGAATATTGGTAAAAACAAGAATACGCCAAACGAAGATGCAGTTTACGATTATATTAAATGTTTTGATAGGCTATTTGACGTGGTTGATTATTTTGTGGTAAACGTAAGCTCGCCAAATACGCCGGGTTTACGAGCATTGCAAGAAAAAGAACCGCTAATGGAGCTTTTGAATACCTTGCAAAAACGAAATTGCCGAAACGATATTTCTAGACCCATTTTATTAAAGATTGCTCCAGATTTAACAAACGAACAATTAGATGATATCATTGAAATTGTAAAGCAGACTGGAATTGCAGGTGTAATTGCCACTAACACCACCATTAGTAGAGATGATTTAGGCTCGCCAGAGAAGTTGAAAGAAGAAACGGGCGGTTTAAGTGGTAAGCCGCTAACCCAACGCTCTACAGAGGTTATTCGCTACCTTGCAGAGCAATCTGGAAAGGCATTCCCAATTATTGGTGTAGGAGGTATCCATTCTGCAAAAGATGCAAAGGAAAAATTAGAAGCTGGAGCCTCTTTGGTGCAGTTGTATACTGGTTTTATTTACGAAGGTCCAGGCTTAATTAAACGTATTTGCCAAGCTTTGCTTTAACTTTAGTTGCTTTCTAAATATTCTTTTAGGCTGGTATGTAAAATATAGTTCCAGCCTTCTGCAAATTTTTCTTTGCTAAAGTCTGGTCCACCTTCGGCTAGCAAGTGTATATCAGTATGGGTCAATCTTACAATGGTTTTTTCTCCTCGATCTATGAGTTGCCAACAAACTAAGGAGTTTCCTGGGTAATTGTCGTATCGCCAAGTGTAAGCTAGTTTCTCATTTTCTATAACTTCTGTTACTTCGCATAAATGTAAATACTGCGTATCTTCGTTTGGCCCTCCCATAAAATCGAACTTAAAACCAACCTTAGGCTCAAATTTTTCAATATCAAAATACCATTGCTTCATTTCATTGATAGCTGTTAAAGCGCTCCATACTTTACTTGCCTGGGCACTAAAGGCTCTCTCCACTAAGATGCTTTCTTTTTTCATTTCGTATATATTTAGTGTCGACTTTATTAATTGATAACCTAACAATTATCCTTCTGTTTTGATTGTATTATTTGTAAGTGTCTGATTTTCTTGTGCTATGTAAATACTTGAAATATTATTTGGAATTATTCTAAATAGTTAGATATTTGCATAACTAGCTAAGAGATATGTGTAAAAAAACGATGATTGCTAATTCCGGAGATATACAGATTACGCAATGTAACAATTGTAAAATGATTAATGTATGGAAACCCGGCTTATTGCTCAGTTTTTCATTTGATCAGTTTTACGAATTTACTAAAGTGGCCAAGCAGCTTAATTTTAACAAGTTTTTTGAATACAGTCCGGATGGAAACAGGGTAGTGATTTTATCTACGCCTTTTCCGGATATTTGCTTGAAATTTACAAGGGCAGAACTGCATGATTTTGTACACGCTATCGATGAGGCAATGTACATGCATAAAGTTTATGAGCTAGTGCACAATTAAATTTCCGTTTATTTGGTTGTAAACGAAAAAAGCTCCGATTGTTAAATCGGAGCTTTTTTATTCTTTGTACTAAAGATTATTTAGCTAAAGCTGCTAAAACAGCATTGTTTTTTGCTAATTGATCTTTTGTAGATTGCTGAGAACGGCTACCTAATTCTAAGTTAGTCGCCAATTTCAAATTTTTTACTTCTAAACGAGAAACAGTTTTATTGTATCTGTCTTTTCTTTTTAATCTGGTAACTGCCATGATAATAAGCTTTTTTTCTTTTTAAATATTTTTACTTGAGGTCGAGAGCGGATTCGAACCGCTGTACAAGGTTTTGCAGACCTCTGCCTAGCCACTCGGCCACTCGACCTTTTCTTTTCAAGGCTGCAAAAATAACAATTAAAAGTAAGCTTGCAAACTATATCGTGTAAAATGTGTAATTTATTTTCAGTTGGTTAATTAGTTCAATGGTTCAATGGTTCATTCGGGGATTTGGTTATTTGTTGATTGGGTTAATTGTTTAAATTGATGATTTGGTTAACTGTAAACTGTAAACTTTGAACTGGTAATTTGGTTAATTCGGGGATTTGTAGATTTGGCTATTCGTTGATTTGGTTAACTGTAAACTTATCCCTGACCCCTAACTCCTACAAACTTCACTACAGAAAATAGCTGCAGATACGGCTACATTTAATGACTCTGCATCGCCAAAGCGAGGTATGGTAACCGGAAAATTGATTTTCTCTATTAGCGCTGTGCCAATGCCATGGCCTTCGTTACCTAGTAAAATTAAGCCCTCTTTTTCCCATTGGGTTTGGTAAATGTTAGCTCCGTTTAGCAATGCGCCATAAATAGGAAGTTTTGCTTGCGCTAAAAAACTATTTAAAGAAGTGTATTGAACGTTTACCCTGCACAACGAACCCATGGTAGATTGTACCGTTTTAGGGTTGTAGGCTTCTACTGTATTTTCTGAGCAGATGACGTTTTTTATACCAAACCAATCCGCAGTTCTAATAATCGTACCCAAATTACCTGGGTCTTGCACATCATCAAGCACCAACGAAAATTGGTTCTTTAATAAGTTAATATTAATATCTTTTTTACTTGGAATGTGTACTAAGGCAAGGATACCTTGCGGCATTTGTAGTGTACTAATCTTTTGTAACTCCGTTTCTGTTACTTCAAATAAGTTTATATTTGTACTAACTTTGGGTAAAGTGGCCGATATTTTTGGGGTGTAGTAAATGCTATGTAGTTGATAATCAGATTTTAAAAATTCTACAATAGATTTTATACCTTCAATTATGAAAATTCCGTTTTCTTTACGGTACTTTTTTTGATGAAGCGATTTAATAAAACTGATCTGAGATTTTGAAAGCATATAAAAACTACAATAAACAAGACATTCAACTTCTTGCAATATTACTATTTATTCTTGTTTTTATAGCAGGATGTGCTTCAACAAAATATATTGAAGATTACCAAGCCATTGTGAAAAAAGTAAAGATCGATAGCATCCGAAAAGAATACGAGGAGGCTGCCTATACTTACGTGCAAAAAGATATTAAACCCATCGAAGGTTTGGGAATCAATGTTGGTATCTATAACATATTCAATACCAAAGATGGTAAGTATCGCAAAACAAACATTAAGCCTTTGGGCAGTCCACCCCCCATATTGGATAGTACTTTGGTCGAGATTTCCCGTAGTCAAATCGAGAAATTCCTTAAAAGCAAGGGTTTTTTTAACGCAGAAGTAACGTCCAATATTGAAGTGAGGAAAAAAAAGGCCAAGCTTACTTTTACGGCAAAAACAGGCGAGCCTTTCATGGTCAATGAACTTACACATGACATTGCCGACGAAAACGTTAAAGCTTTATACTTGGGCGCTAAGAATAAATTTACTCGTTTGCACGCTGGTATGCAGTATGACGAAGACTCCTTGTCTTACGAAAGGGAAGAAATTTACAAGCTGTTGCGCCAAAATGGATATTATGATTTTGTTAGGCCGTATGTGAAGTTTAGCCCAGATTCTAACCAAAACAATAACAAGGTAAAAGTAAAACTGATTATCGATAATCCGATTGATAGCGCCGCCGATAAACATAAGGTATACACCATAGGCGAAACGAATATCATTGTGGCTCCAAGTACCGAGGGTTTTACAGATTCGATCACTTTAAACAAACGGATTTTTAATCGTATACGGTTTACAGATTTGTCAGGGAAGTTTAGGCGAAATCCGATTACTCGCTATGATTTTATTAGACCAGGAGAGAAGTATAATATAGATAACGAGCAACTTACTTACGATAGGCTTTACGAGTTAAATATTTTCAAGAACGTAAAAATCGACTACTTGAAAAACAAAGATACAGCCAGTGTGATCGATCCTGTGATTTTGCTTACGCCTCAAAAACGAATGAGCAACAGGATTGAAGGCGAAATTCCTTTTAACAATGCTACAGTAGGCTTTTCGTTGAGTAATACCTATACCAATAACAACTTTTTAAAAGGAGGAGAAAAATTTCAGTTTCAAGTTAAAGGCGGTTTGCAATCAAGGTTTATAGATGGGAAATCTATTTTTTCGGATATTTATCAAAGAGATTTTTCGGTAGGTGCAAGTTTAACCGTACCGAGGCTAATGGTTCCATTTATCAACATTCCTGTTATGGGCAAAAATGGTATACCTTACACCACATTCTCTACCAGTTACCTCTATGCTTTACAAAAAGATATCACGATCAGAAGGGTGTTTATCAATTCGATAAGCTATGATTGGGTAGAAACCAGGTCTAAATTACACTCCTTTACTCCTTTAAATTTCGAATACCGTTTTGGTAGTGTGCTTCTTGATCTTGATAATCAAGATGTCATAAATAACCTTTATAGTATTTTGTTGTTGGGGCGTAAGGATGTTACTTTGGGAATGAAGTATGCTTATTCCCTAAATGCAGACAAGTTGTTGCAAAATAAAAGTTTCATTTACTTTAGGGGGAATATTGATATTGCCGGTAACTTACTGCAAGGGGTATCCACGTTATTGGGGAACAAGAATAACCCAGAAAATGACGAATTTGGCAAGGTGTTGGGGCTGCCCTACAACCAATACGTACGTCCGGAAATAGATGTAAGATGGTATAAAAGTTTAGGGGAAGAATCGCAATTGGTAACTAGATTAAATGCTGGTATTGGCTACGCTTACGGTAACTCTACCGATATACCGTTCGAGAAGCTGTTTTTTGCTGGAGGTTCGAGCGGCGTGAGAGCCTGGCAAGCTAGAACCTTGGGGCCGGGAAATTATAACAGGGCCGAAGCCTTTACAACAACGGAAGCTAGGGCTGCAACCTTTGGTATCGATCAATTGGGACAAATGAAAATAGAGGCCAATTTAGAATATCGATTTTCGTTGGCAAGGAAATTTTTTGGAGGGAAATTGAATGGAGCAACTTTTTTAGATGCAGGTAATATTTGGAATATTTCTCCAAACGAAGCGCAAAAGGGAGCCCATTTTAAACTAGATAGATTGGGACAGCAAATTGCTTTAGGTACAGGTTTAGGTTTCAGGTACGATGTACAGTTTTTTGTATTTAGGTTCGATGTGGGCTTGAAGCTAAAAGATCCGCAGTTTGAAGGCGATGAACAGTGGGTTATCGGTAAGTTTATTAACGGGGGTAAAGCTTTTAAAGCCAATTACTACACCACACACAGCCCAGATAGGTACCGTTTTGTACAATATAATTTCGGCATAGGAATGCCTTTTTAAAGGGGTCAGGGTTCAGGTATCAGGTGCTAGGGATTAGTTTTCAGTTTTCAATTCGCAGTTAACCAAATTCCCGAATAAACGAATAACCAAATCTCCGAATTAACCAACGAGCTAAGGAAACAAGTTCAAATCAAGTTCTTCAAATAATCAAATATCGTTTCAAAATAGGTAGAAATATTTAAGCCATTGCTGTAGCTAAAAAAGAAGAAGATTAAGAAGATAATTAGGGCCAAGTAAATGAATTTCTTAAAAGCAAAGGCCAAAAGTATAATTACCAAAGGAATGATGATGAAAAAAATCCTGCTAATGGTTATCGGGTTTAAATCTCCATCTTTCTTGTAAACATAAAGCAATTTACTGTGCGTGCCGTTATCATTGGTATGCTTTACATAAACGAAGGTAGATTTATCAATTGGTAGCGGTAAAATAGCCACGCCGTTGTTAAAAACAAGTTGCTGGGTAAAACCACTCACGCTAAAGGTATAAGTGCCGTTAATGGCTTCTATTGGGCTTTCTAGGCTATCGGCCGCAATAATGGCTATTTTACTGTTTTTTAACAAACTTTCCTTTACTATAAAGTTATTGATACCAGTGGTTTGAGCAAAAGTAGCACTTGATAAAAACAGTGCGCAAATGAAAACGAATAACCTCATATCTTATTCTAAAGATCTCTTATTGTAAATTAAATAGCCAATGTGCAAAAGTACACCATGCTTTTTCCTTGCCTCATCGTATAAATTGTAACTTAAACTAATTGGCCCCAAAGGTGATTGATAAACCAAGCCAGCTGTACCTGCGTAATGCCAAGTGCTTAAAGTTTTTTCAAAGTCTACACCCTGTAGCCCAATTTTTTTAAATTCTTGATAAGGTAAAAATACATAACCTTCTACACGAAAATCAAGTTTTCTTTGAATATTAAAAATATTTTTTACTCCGCCACCGGCATAATTAAATGCCCTGAAATTTTCTAAAAAATTAGAGCGACTATCTTGGAGTGGATAGAATGCGGGAGAAGCAATTAAAGTTGCATAATAATTACTGTATAAGGGTTGGTTAGAGGCTACCGCTTCTACTAAATAACCCAAGGTGTAATTTTTAGTTTTTAAGATATAGTTTTCGTAACTAAATTTGGCTTGTATCCACTGCCTAATTGCGCTAGTAGGTGCTGGTGCCATTTGGCTCCCTAAATTGTTAGTCTGTATGTTGCCGGGCGTGTAGTTCTCTTTGCCTGTGGTGTAGTTTATACTTAACAAAATATTTTGCCCCGCAGTAGCATATTGCTTTCGGTTAAGCGAGTTTTTCTCGAAGCTTAAATTTACCCTAAAGCCATTAAACACAGTGCGGTCTAATAAATCGCCAACTACAAAAGTGCGGGTAGGGCTGTAGTTATCACTATTGTTGATAAATGAAGAACTGAGTATAACTCTGGCATTTCGGTTAAGTGGCATTCCAAATTTAACATCTATCTTTCGGTCTGCCTGATCAATATAAGTGGGCGAAGGATTTTCTACAAAAATTTTACTGGTATTATAGTAGTTCCAATGGTTGTAAGTGAGCTCTGTACCTAAAAACAAAGGTATCTTACTGGGAAAATCAATTCTTCCGCCTAACTGCAACGATTCGTAAAACCGGCCAGAATAAAAGTTAGTGGCAAAAGTATATGCTCTGCGGTTAAGGTAATTGTACTGTATCCCTAAAAAGACATTACTGATAGGACGAGTAGAGATGTTTCCGCCAAAATCTATTTTTAAAGCTTTTTTAGGCTGTGCAACAATTTGGAAATTGTAACTATCAGTGGCTACATCATAAGAAATCTTCGGATAAATCGCTTCAAAAACTTCATCAGCTACCAACTTGTAATATCCCCTTTTAATATCGCTTAAATCGAAAGTTTCATTATCGCTTTTGAACAAACGTTCTATATATTTCCTTTGCTGCGAGTTAACGCCTGTTACGTAAATGTTATTAAAAATTAGCTCTGCCTTCTTACTGTTAAAGTCATTTCTTTTCCTTGCCAATTCATCTGCAGCAATCCTTCGGCTTATTCTGGCTTTAATTTTATCAATCTCAGCTAAGGTAGCATCATAACCCTGTTTAATAAGTTCTGCTACAGGTAAAAAATTAGTGGAGCTGAAATCAGCTAAATTGGGTTCTATGTAAATTCCGTTTTCGCCCACTAAAGTAGAGTCTGATTTGGATAGGAACATGTAAACCAAAAATCTATTTAATAATCTGTCATCATTCTTAGGGTACTCGTTAAATGTTTTAGAAGAAACATTGGCGCCAATAATGAGATCTGGTTTAAATTCTTTTTGCATCACATCGGCCGGGAAGTTGTTGTAAATTCCTCCGTCAAAAACAAACTTGTCATCTAGTTTTATAGGTCTGTAAATAAGTGGCACGGTCATACTGGCTCTTACAGCCTCAGTTAAGCTCCCTTTGCTTACCATAATGCTTTTTTGCGACAAAATATCTGACGCCATACAACGAAAAGGAACTAAGAGATTATCAAAGTTGTCTTTGGCGGCAGCCGATGCCTGGGAGAAGAGTTCTAGTAGGGCAAAGTTTAAGGGAATATCGTTAACCAAGTTTGGTCGAAAACTAAGTCTTAAACTCGTATCTATAGCCATTTTAGCGGTTACAATAGAGGGATTTGGCGCCGATTTTTGGAAATAAAAGCTGTAGTCACTTTGGTAGCGGCCACTTACCCAATTTTGAAAATCGCTACTTAGGGCAATCTTTTCGATTTGTAAGGGTGTATAACCAGCAGCATACATAGCGCCAACAATAGCGCCCATTGAGGTGCCAGTGATGTAGTCTATAGGGATATGATTTTCTTCAAGCGCTTTTAATGTACCAATATGCGCCAAGCCTTTTGCCCCACCTCCACTAAAAACTAACCCAACTTTTTGCGCATTAAGTTGCATTGTAAATAGTAGTAACGGTATGATAAATAGACTTTTAAGGAGCATATCCTATAAAAGTACCTATTTTCTTCTATTTTTAATAGCTAATTATGGGCTTAATTAAGCACAAATATGGAATAAGTAAGGTAAGTGGCGAAGCTTACCCAAAGGAAATAAGGTAAAAACAACCAACCAGCCAACTTATCAAAACGATAAAAAATAAAAGCATTGATGATGATCAGTAGGAGTAGCAGCACAATTTCTATCAGTGCAAAACCAATTTGATGTAAACCGAAAAAAATGTACGACCACATTAAGTTGAATACCAATTGTATGATATAGATGACAACTGCCCAATGAAACCATTCCAACGTTTTTCGCTTTCTCCATACCCTAAAAGAGGCGATACCCATCAATAAGTAGAGCGTTGTCCAAACGGGAGCAAATATCCAGTTAGGTGGATTAAAAGAAGGTTTGTTGATGGTAATGTACCATGTTTTTACCGACTCCATAGTAAACATGCTACCTAAAAAACCGATAGCTAAGGGAATGGCGACGCAAATTAGGAAAGCTACTGTATTAGAAACGGGGCTTTTGGTTGTCATGACTGATGATTATCTTTAATAAACAAGAATTTGATTAAAGTGTTTATTTGCAAAGTAAAATTACTGTAGTTATTGTTCTTTTTTCTCTTTCTGCTTTCCAAAATTCCATGGGCAGTGCTTGCATTTATTTTTACAGCAATAACCACGTTTTAAGTGATAAGCTTTGGTAAATACCATTAAACCATCCTCATTAAAATAAAAATCTTCGCCTTCTTTCATACTAAATGTTAAATGACTGGTTAATTGAAATGATTGAATATGGCTTGCATTCTTAAGTATATCAGTTTAATATTTTAACGATCAGTTGGTCTTTGAAATGTGCTTTTAGCTGTTTGCCATCTCCATGTAAAGTCCAAACTTCTTTAGGTTTTACCTCGGTTATAGTTTGGATAATCCCTTGCCAGTCTACATGGTCGGAAATATAAAGATGAAGGCCGTTGCCTTGCTGCAGGTATTTCCAGCCAGTGGCAAACACGCGTACAACGTTAATTGCTCTAATGTAACTGTTAAAAACCATTGGCGGCACTAAGTAAATATTGCCTTCTAGTTGTTGTTTCATTATTTTTCTGTCGTAAACTTGGTAATTTCCCATTGCTATACCTTGCTGCTCGTAAATATTTACAAAAGGCATGATATTATGATGTACCAAAATCTTTTTATCTGGGCAATGCTTGTTAATCAACGAAATTAGCCTTTGGCTTTTACCTAAAGCATAAGCGCCCAGCATGATATTAGTGGTTACGGTGTTTAGTTTTTTGATTTCTTCTTCGGCATTGGGGTGTGTTACTTCTGGGTCTGCAAAAGTAGTTTCGGTAATCAGCACATCCGCTTGTACAAATTCAATGGGTTCGCAAGTAACGTCGGGTTCAATTTTATAATCTCCAGTGTATAAATAGCGTACATTTTGGTATTCCATTAGTACCATTGCCGAGCCTAAAATATGGCCCGTAGGATAGAAGCTAATTTTTACGCCATTAATCTCAAATTGCTCATGATACGTTTTGATTTCGAAATTTGCTGCCGCAAACTTCTTGTAACGATGCTGCATGAAAAGCTGCGTAGCTTTAGTACAATATACATTCTCGTTTCCACTCACCGCATGGTCGCCGTGTGCGTGAGAAATTACTGCTTCTAGTACAGGTTCCTGTGGATCTAGATAGAAATTACCGTAAGAGCAATATAATCCAGTTTTTGTAAGTGTGATAAAATCTTGAAGTATGGGGTTGTTCATTTCGTGTGATGGACGATGGTTGATAGCTGATTATCGCTATTAAAGCTGAAGTTGTTTATAGGAATGTGATTTACTCAGTCATTCAAAATTTGATCATTTCTATAAACTGTTGGTGTAAATCTA
Organism: Pedobacter ureilyticus; assembly: GCF_005925345.1. GTDB lineage: Bacteria > Bacteroidota > Bacteroidia > Sphingobacteriales > Sphingobacteriaceae > Pedobacter > Pedobacter ureilyticus. The sequence goes on along the minus strand of NZ_SSHJ01000027.1, from coordinate 33,922 downwards.
AAACTTGCAGTATAATGGATTTGTTTTCGTTGTTCTCTATAAGATAATCGGCCATTTTTAATTTCTGTCTGTCGGTAAACTGCTTGCTCATTCTTGCTAATACCTGTTCTTCACTTACATTATCCCTTTGGGTAACCCTAGCAATTTTTAAGGTGTGCGGCGATGTGACTAGGATATTCTTGTCGCACATTTTATAAGAGCCACTTTCAAACAGAAGTGCCGCTTCTTTTAGGGAATAGGGTAGGTGCTTAGGAAGCTTTGCATCCCAAATTTCAAAAGCCCTAAATACGGCTGGGTGTACAAGTGCATTAAGCTTATTCAATTCTGTTTCGTTGCTGAAAACAATATTGGCAATATGTTTATTGTTAAGCATTCCATTCTCAAAATAACTTTGTGTGCCAAAGGTATCTTTAATCCCTTGCATCAATATGCTATCGCTAGTCATGATTTGTTTAGCTACCGTATCCGCATAAAAAACTGGAATACCTAAAGTTTCAAAAACCTTGCAAATCGTGGTTTTTCCACTACCAATTCCGCCAGTTATGCCAATTTTTAACATTATTTTTCGATGATAAAATCTACACTGTTAGGCGTAATGCTAACCAGTTTAGAAAATTCGGGGAGTTTGGTAATTTTAACAGAAAGCTTATTGTGCTTTAGTACTTTCCATTCATTTAAATCTACGGCGGCTTTTAGTTGATCTTCATCTGCTTTTGCGTAATTAGAAAGTGCAACCAATATTACTATGCTTACCTTTTTGGGATACAATTTTACATCATAATATTCTTTGTTGTTAAGGATACTCAGAGGTACTTCTATGGTTTTTTCGGTAAATTCATCTACCGGGATATTTACCCCTACGTTAGCTGGGTAAATGCTTACATTGCTAATGGGGTTTTTAAGGATATTTACCCTCAAGTCTATGTTTTTGTTGATCTCGTCAAGCTTTAGGCTGTCGGTGTGCCAAACATGTATTTTCTCTAATTCTTCATGTGGGCCAGAAATATTTACATAAGAGGGTGTAAGCGTAACTTCTTTTGAGATGCCAAATTGTGGCACAAAGCTGAGTTTGGAAACCAATTTTAATGGCACACGTTTATTAGTTCTTCTAGAAAAATCGAAATAAAGCGTATCTGGTTTTATGGAAATTACTTTCTGCGATGTTTCTAGTTGTCGGTTAACCTGCTCTAGCTGCTCTGATAAAACCACATAACTTCTGCTGTTAAGCTTTTGTAAACTTACGGTAATAGAAGGAGGTTTAATCCTTAAACGGGCAAATAGCAGCTGCCAACCTGTGCCCTCTACCTTTAAATCTACGGTGTCTGGTTGTAATGCTTTAAAGGCTTTTCCCTGTGGTTCGTCTTTATAAAGCAGTTCGGTTTGTACCGTGTAAGGATATTTTTTGTTTAGTGCCAAAAATAACCAGGCACCTACAGCACAAAATATGCACAGCAGTACAGCTCCGAAGCGCTTTTGTTCTAATCTGGTTAGTTTAATAAAGGGCATGAGGTAAAATTACAATAAAAAAGCCACTCCAAATAAATTGAAATGGCTCTATTTTTTATGATAGCCACAGATGCACAGATATCTTATTATAAATTATTTAGTTTATGTAATTGAAGTATAACCAAATCTGTGTATCTGTGGCTTATTTTTACGCTTTTGGAGCAGCAGCTTTTGTAGCATCTAAAGAAATTGCAGATTTGTCGAAGCGGATTTTACCGCCACCTTCAGTTTCGATTAAGAAAGTAGTTTCTGCAGCACCTACAATTTTACCATGAATACCTGCGGTAGTTACTACTTTATCACCCACTTTAAGCTCTTCCACTAATTTTTTGTGGTCTTTAGCTTTTTTCATTTGTGGTCTAATCATGAAGAAATACATTACCACAGCCATTAAACCAAACATAATTAAAGTTTGTGTTCCTGAGCCTCCTGCTTGTAAAATTACTGTTGATATCATTTTTGAATTGTGTTATTGTTATTTATTGTTGAAATGTTCATTAGTCATTAGTTCATTCGGAATTGAGTGTGTTTCCTCCTACTGATCCCTAACACCTAGTTCCTGATCCCTAATTACTATTTCTCCTTAACGTCGCCTACCAAATGCAACTGTTCAAAAGCAGGGTTTGCGTTAGAAGTAATGGTGACAACTTTGTCTTGTAGTCCCATTTTACCCGCACTATCAAATACTACTTTAATTACACCTTCTTCGCCTGGTTTTACTGGTGCCGAAGGATATTCTGGTACCGTACAACCACAAGTAGCTGTAGCGTTGGTAATAATTAAAGGAGTTTTACCTACATTTTTGAATTTGAATTCGTAGCTCACTTTTTCGCCTTGCTTAATTTCTCCAAATTCGTAAATCGCTTTTTCTACCTGTACCTTCGGCGCATCAGCTTCTGCTATAACAGGCGTTCCGTTTGCTGTAGTATCTGTTATTGTAGCAGTTTCACTTTCTGTAGCTTTGTTTTGGCAAGCGCTAAAGGCAACGGCAAAAAGTGCCATTAAAAAAAGTTTCTTCATTTTATTATTGTTGAAAATTTGTAACGTCGAAAGTTGAAATGTTGTAAACTGAAAACTCGTAAATCATTTATTTACTCATTCAATCATTTAGTCATTCAACATTTCTTTATTCCTCTATCAATCCTCTACCTAGTTTTTTAATACTGTTGTTTTTCTTCAGATCGTTTAAAATCTTGTCTAAGATACCGTTTATAAAAGTATTACTTTTCGGTGTACTGTAATCTTTTGATAATTCTAAGTACTCGTTAATAGTAACTTTAACTGGAATAGAAGGGAAGTTCATCAATTCGCAGATGGCCATTTTCATCAAAATGGTATCCATTAGGGCAATACGTTCCGATTCCCAGTTTTTAGTTCTCTCCGCAATTAACGCTTGATATTTGTCGTCGTTTTTAAGCGTATAAACAAAAAGATCTTGTACAAAAGCACTGTCTTCTTTCCAATCTGCGCTAATTGGAGTTAGTTTATTTTCTAGCGGATTTTCTGATTCGAAGTTTTTCAATGTCTTAGCAATCATGCCTTGCATTACCTCGCGGTCTACTGGCCAGTTGATAAATTTATCTTCGAAAGCTTGCACCACGTTTACATTTTTAAGTAACATTTTGCGGAAAATAAACTTAATGATCTCCTTTGAACTTTCTAAAGTTTCCTCAAAATCTTCGTTAAGATAAGCTTGGTATTCTTTGGTTTCTTTTAGTTTGTTAAAAATAGCCTTAACCATCTCTGGATCAGAAAACCAGTTGATTTGGTATTTGTTAACCGAGGCAACATACTCTGGATTGTGCTTAAGTACGCTAGCAAATTTATTGTTCAGTAATTTTTGATTTGGATTTAAGTCTTCGGCGCTGGGCAGGTGTTTATTTGCTCTCTCAATGGCGTCGTTAGCAGTGTACTCTGTAACATCTACAATAAGTGCCAACATTGAAACGTACATTTGATATACCTCATCAATGCTTTTCATCAAAATTTTCTGACTACTTACTGTGTCTTTCTTTTCTGTGGTGTGCCAAGCAAATATATTTTGCAGGGCTTTAATTCTTAAGTGCCTTCTGTTTAACATGAATGTAAGAACGATTCCGGTTTAATACCGTGTTGTTGTGTGTATAAATTAATTAATATGACGATTTTATTTTCTTAATATCTTCGATGCGCTTTTCAGCGATACGCGATGCGGCTAAATTAGTGGGTATATTTTCTGATTTCGATAATTTAATTACTTCTCGGGTGGCTTCGTAGATATTTTCAGTAAGCTGAATGGTGCGTTTTTTTCCAAAACCTGTCAATTCCGAATAACAACTGATAATACCACCCGCATTGATCAAATAATCTGGAGCATATAAAATGCCTTTTTCTTGTAAAATTTGGCCATGAATTTTTTCGTCTGCCAATTGGTTATTTGCCGATCCGGCAATAATGGCAAACTTCATGGTTTTTAAGGTTTTATCGTTAATGGTTGCGCCTAGTGCACAAGGGGCATAAATGTCGGCACCCATATTAAAGATCTTGTCAGCATCAATTGCTTTCGCTTTGTATTTGCGGGCAATCATTCGCATACTGTCTTCGTTGATATCGGTTACGTAAACTTCAACGTTGTCGTTTCTGAGCAATTCTACTAGATGTTCGCCTACATTACCTGTGCCCTGCACCACCACCGAACGACCGGCCAATTCATCTGTACCAAAAACTTCTTTAACACAGGCTTTAATGCCTAAATAAACTCCTTTTGCTGTATATGGAGCTGGGTTTCCGGCTCCACCTAAAGATTCTGGTACACCTGTTACGTGTTGGGTTTCCATACGGATGTACTCCATATCACGGACGGTTGTGCCTACATCTTCGCCGGCAATAAATTCTCCGTTCAAGTTTTTAACAAACTTACCGAAACTGCGCATCAAGGCTTCCGTTTTTTGCCTTCTCGAATCTCCTATAATTACTGCCGTGCCGCCGCCAACATTTAGCCCGGCAATGGCTGCTTTGTAGGTCATTCCTTTAGATAAACGCAAAACATCCTCTAAAGCTTCGGCTTCCGAATTGTAGTTCCACATTCTAACGCCGCCTAAAGCTGGGCCTAAAGTTGTATCGTGAATAGCAATAATAGCTTTTAAGCCAGTATCAGGATCGTTACAAAACACCACTTTTTTGTGGCCAGATAGGCTTAATTGCTCTAAAATGGAGTGGCTAGAAGAATTGATTTCTGGCATACAAATAACGTTGAAACGTACGCTGCAAAACTAATACAAAAAAACCATTAAATCTAAGCGTATTTTAAATAATTAGTGGTCAGGTATCGGCGATCAGGTATTAGGGGATAGGGATTAGTTTTTAGTTTTCAATTCTTAGCTAACAAATCATCAATTAAACAGTTAACCCAATCCCCAGTTAACCAAATCATCAGTTTAAGCAATTAACCAAAAATAACAGTTAGCCAAATCCCCGAATTAACCAAATCAACAGCTAGCCCAATCAATGAACCAATTTCCAATGAACTAATGAACCAAAAGTGTAACTTTGCTCAGTAATGAAACACCTATTTTTCCTCAATAAATATTTTGTAAAGTACAAATGGAGAGTTATTCCAGGTGTTTTGTTTGTGGTTATTTCTAATATTTTCGGTGTAGTACCTGCTCAAGTAATTGGTCACGCATTTAATTTAATCACAGAAAATATAGCTATTTATAGGTTGTTTAATGGTTTTGATAGACAAGCAATTGTTTATGATATTTTTGGATATAGCTTATTGTTTTTTGGGGCGCTCATTTTAATCCTTTATTTACTAAGGGGGTTGTTCCTCTTTTTTATGCGCCAAACCATCATTCTCATGTCTAGGCATATAGAGTACGATATGAAAAACGAAATTTATGCCCATTACCAGGAATTGAGCTTAGGTTTTTATCGTAGAAATAACACAGGCGATTTGATGAACCGTGCCACTGAGGATGTAAATAGGGTGCGGATGTACGTTGGTCCTGCTATTATGTATGCCATCAATACTACCGTTCTTTTTTGCTTGGTTATTTATTTCATGTTTTCGGTTAATAGCACTTTGGCTATTTATGCCTTATTGCCATTGCCGGTTTTGGTTGTTGCTATTTACTATGTTAATACCATTATCAACCAAAAAAGCGAAAAAATACAAGCACAATTATCTAGGTTGTCTTCTTTCGTACAAGAGCGCTTTTCGGGTATTCGAGTAATGAAATCATACGTTAGGGAAACTCAAGCTCAAGAGATTTTTGCTGATGAAAGTAATGCCTATAAAAATAACTCGATGGGCTTGGTAAAGGTGCAAGCGTTTTTTTATCCAACGATGTTGCTGTTGGTGGGCATCAGCACCATTTTAACCATTTATATAGGTGGTAAACAGGTGATTAATGGGGCCATTACTCCAGGAAATATAGCAGAATTTATTGTGTATGTTAATCAACTTACTTTTCCAGTAACTATGCTGGGCTGGGTAACTACCTTAATTCAGCGTGCTGCAGCGTCGCAAAAGCGGATCAATGAGTTTTTACAGTTGCAACCAGACATCCAATCGGGAGGGCAAGAAATTGCTTTAGATGGTAATATCACTTTTAAAAACGTAAGTTTTACTTATGCTGATACTGGTATAGAAGCAATAAAGAATGTAAGTTTTGAAGTGCAGAAAGGACAGTTTTTAGCTATTATAGGTAAAACCGGTTCCGGAAAATCTACCTTGGCCAACTTAATGATGAGGATGTACGATGCTACCTCTGGAGAAATTTTGGTGGATGGCAAGTCTATCCATGAGCTAGATTTGCAAAAATACCGCTCTAAAATTGGTTTTGTACCGCAAGAGGTTTTCTTGTTTTCTGATACCATAAAGAATAATATCGCCTTTGGTTTAAATACGGTAACCGATGGGCAGGTAGAACAAGCAGCAAAAGATGCGGCGGTCTACTATAATATTGTAGGTTTCGATCAGCAATTTGAGACGATGCTTGGCGAACGTGGAATTACGCTGTCGGGTGGGCAAAAACAACGTGTTTCTATAGCTAGAGCTTTAATTAAAGAACCACAAATGCTGGTGTTCGACGACTGTCTTTCTGCTGTAGATACTAAAACAGAAGAAGAAATTCTGAGTAATTTAGGTAGATTAATGAAAGGTAGAACGAGTGTTTTAATTGCCCATCGTATTTCTACCATAAAAAATGCAGATAAAATTTTGGTTTTGGACGAGGGCAAGATTATAGAAGAAGGTACGCATGAGGAGTTGCTGAAACGTGGTGCAGCTTATGCGGAGCTGTATCAAAATCAGCTTTTAGAAGAAGAAAATTCATAATATATCAAAAAAAGCTACAATTACTGCCATTTGTGTTTTGAAATTTGATAATTATTACATTATATTTACCCCAACCAAAACCACACTACACACATAACAAAATGGGAGATTTCGATAACAAAGAGAGAGAAGAGGTTTTTTCGAAAAAAGTAAGAGCTGGTAAGCGTACTTATTTTTTTGATGTAAAAGCAACACGTTCAGGTGATTATTACCTTACGTTAACCGAGAGCAAGAAAAGATTAGAAGATGGCGTTTTTGTAAAGCATAAAATTTTCTTGTACAAAGAAGATTTCGAAAAATTTACGGAAGGCTTAACGGAAACGGTTGAGTATATCAAATCTCGTCAAGATGTGGTAGAAAAACGCTACGAATATTCTGAAAACCCAGAGTATGCAGCAAAAACTGATGATGACTTTACTTTTTAGTAAATAAAGAATAATGATATAGTCCTTCCCAATTTGGGAGGGATTTTTTGTTTAATTTAAAATCGAACTTAGCCACAGGTTTACACCCAGATTTTTATCAATAATTTATTTAAAAATAATATAAAATGAATTTCATCTGTGTATCTGTGGCCAAAAAAGTTTAAAAATAATGAAGAAGTTCTCCGCATTTTTTGTCGCCTGTTTTTTATCGCTAACTGCCTTTGCTCAAACTGAAAAAGTAGATGTAAAGCTCAATAAAATGATTAATGAGTTGGCGAAAGACTTTAATGGCGATGTTGGTATTTATGTGAAATCCCTAAAAACGGGTAAAATTGCTGCTTTTAATGCCGACACAATTTTCCCAACGGCAAGTATGATTAAAGTGCCAATTACCTGTGGCATTTTCGATAAAATAGAAAAGGGAGAACTGGATTATAAGGCGCAGTTAACTTACAAAGATAGTTTGCTTTATGCCGGCGAAGATATTTTAGGTTCCTTTAAAAATGGTGAAAAGATTTGGCTAACCAAAGTGCTAATGTTGATGATTACCACCAGTGATAATACGGCAAGTTTATGGTGCCAAAGTTTAGCCGGAACAGGGGTGGCTATTAACAACTTAATGGCGCAATATGGATTGCAGCATACTCGTGTAAATTCGAGAACACCAGATAGACAAGCTAACCAACGTAAATATGGTTGGGGGCAAACCACACCGAGAGAAATGGCAACCTTACTAACGCTGATTAGAGATGGTAAAATGATTAGTCCGGCTGCTTCTGAGCGCATTTACCGAAATCTGATCCGTATTTATTACGATAAAGAGGCATTGTCTGAAATTCCTCCTTATGTACAAGTTGCATCTAAATCTGGTGCAGTTAACGCTTCTCGCTCTGAAGTGGTTTTGGTAAATGCGCCACACGGCGACTATGTTTTTTGTATTACTACTAAAAATCAAAAAGATACCAGATGGGTATACGATAACGAAGGAGAAGTTTTAGTTCGTAAACTGAGCAAAATGCTGTGGAATTATTTTGAGCCCAAAAGTAAATGGGAGCCTGCAAAAGGAATGGAAAAATATCACTAGCTATTTAATTCCACCCAAAACCGCCGAAAATAAAGTCATTAGATAAAGCACAATAAATACAATGGTTAATACGCCAAAGTATTTAAAGATAGATTTTAATCTGCTTGTAGCCTCGTTTAAATTTTCTTGATCGCCATACAATACGCCTTGTTTGGCTTTGCTAGCATAGCGCATCATTGAAAGACTAGGATAAAAGATTAGCGCTCCATAAATAAGAAATACAATAGAGATAGTGGTACCGTCCATGGCACCTAGTTGACCAAGCATTTTGCCCATTTCTGGATTGGCGTTAATTGTTGGGCCAACCGTTAAAGCTGCTAAGAGTAAAAACGCAGAAATTACTAAACCAACAATTCCTAGGAAATTTGCCCATTTAGCCATATCGTAGATGTAGCTGCGCATATCTTCCGTCACTATTAATTGAGGATATTTTTGTTCTTCTAAATTTTCAAATTGTGTTTGGTCTTCCATCTTTAGATAATCTAAGTGCTAAGCTAGGGATTTTTTATTAAGTCGGAAAGTCCGAAGTCCGAAGTCCGAAGTCCGAAGTCCGAAGTCCGAAGTCCGAAGTCCGAAGTCCGAAGTCCGAAAAAAGTGGTAAACAAGTTAGTGATAACTTTGCAACATTTCAATTTTATAACTTTTCAACAATATAAAACAATTAAGCCATAAGACAATTTTCCCTAAACCCTAAACCCTAAACCCTAAACCCTAAACCCTAAACCCTAAACCCTAAACTTTCCAACATTTCCGCCTTTCAACAATCAAACTATTACTTATCTTTGCGCCTTGGTTTTAGGCTATAGTAAATCTAAAATCGTTCCAAGGGAATGCCTTGGGCATAAAATCTAAAAATCGTAAATATAATGGCATTACAATGTGGTATAGTAGGTTTACCAAATGTGGGAAAATCGACTTTATTTAACTGTTTATCTAACGCAAAGGCGCAATCTGCTAACTTTCCATTCTGTACAATAGAGCCCAATGTGGGCGTAATTACCGTGCCAGATGATCGTTTAAACAAATTAACAGAACTGGTTAAACCACAACGTGTGGTGCCAAATACAATAGAGATAGTAGATATTGCAGGTTTGGTAAAAGGCGCCTCGAAGGGAGAGGGCTTGGGCAACCAATTCTTAGGTAATATCAGGGCTACAAATTCTATTATCCACGTTTTACGTTGTTTTGATGATGGCAATATCATTCACGTAGATGGTTCTGTTGACCCTATTCGCGACAAAGAAATTATTGATACTGAATTACAGTTGAAAGATTTGGATACCGTAAGCAAGCGTATCCAAAAGATAGAAAAACAAGCTAAAAACGATAAAGATGCGAAGAAAGAATTCGATATCTTGTCAGTAGTGAAAGAGCATTTAGAAACTGGTAAATCTGTGCGTTCTGCTGCATTAGCTCCAGAAGATTTTACTTTTATTGAAGGCTTGGGTTTACTTACTCAAAAACCTGTAATGTATGTTTGTAATGTTGATGAAGCTTCTGTGGTAACAGGAAATGCTTATGTAGATAAGGTGAAAGCTGCGGTAGCTGATGAAAATGCTGAGGTATTGATCATTTCTGCTAAAATAGAATCGGAAATTGCAGAATTGGAAGATTACGAAGAGCGTCAAATATTCTTGCAAGATTTAGGCTTGGATGAATCAGGCGTGGCTAAACTGATTAGAGCTGCTTACCGCCTATTAGATTTGTACACTTATTTTACCGCTGGTGTGCAAGAGGTAAGAGCTTGGACCATTACCAAAGGTTTCACTGCACCGCAAGCTGCGGGTGTAATTCACACTGATTTTGAAAAAGGTTTTATCCGTGCAGAGGTAATTAAATATAATGATTTTGTAACGCTAGGGTCTGAAAATGCTTGTAAAGAAGCTGGTAAGTTAGGTGTAGAAGGCAAAGCTTACGTAGTAGAAGATGGCGATATCATGCACTTTAGATTTAATGTTTAAAAAGCCCCTCTAAATCTCGCCTTAGGCGAGAATTTGTATAACGACTAACCCTTGCAGATTTCAAAATCTACAAGGGTTTTATTTGAGCCGATTATTTAGTTTAGTTGGTTCATTATGTAAAATTTGGAACATCAAAATTGACCTAACTTCACATATTATGTAGAAAGGATGTATGAAATTTTTGTAATTTTTGCCGAAGAATTGTGTGCTCTGATAATGCGCTACAGGTTTTTGTAAGTGCGGGAATAAGACTTCGTAAGTTTTTAAAACTTACGAAGTCTGTTAGACGTGTGGATATTTGGTTTATAGTTCTAGATATTTAGCTACAGCTTCTGCATTTTTAACGTCAATGTTTTTATTAGCCATCTGTATTACTGTACCCGCTGGAATACAAACTACTTTAACATCGAATTTTAGGTTTTTTAAGCCGCTGCCACTTGGGTCTGTCGATGTTTCTTGGTCGCCTTCTATAATAATTCCACTCGCTTTTATTATTTCATCATCCATATCATCATCTCCGCCTATACTAATATAATTATATGAGCCCAAGTTATAATCACCTGAACCTTTATTTATTTCAGGCCCCCAAGTGTTATTATTGTCGTTGGAGAACTTTAGTCTCACGAAAATAACGCCAGTATTATATGCATTTTGGTAGGTCGCATGGCTAATATTTAATGTTTTAATACCATTGTACATGTAAGTAGTAAAATTCGGAATTTGATAAGTGTTTGTATAACTGTTCTCTAATACCACATTATCAAAACTTTGATTGTTGTACAAAAAAGTAGTAACTGCATTAGTTGCTTTTAAGCTAATGGCACTGCCCCAGCTTGCAGAGGTCTTTGGTCCATAGAAAGCAAGATTTACAGTGTCAAAATAGAAATCTCCTTCTGCACCTAAAGCTACAGCAGGTACCGTTGTACCACTTAAAATTTTGGAACCCGGAGTTCCCGCTGCGCCTGTTGCACCTGCTGCGCCATTGCTGCCTTTTAGACTAATTGGGCTAGGCCAGGCCGTAGCGGTTTTGGGTCCATACAATTCCGCAGTATTTTTGTCTAGGTAAAAATCGCCAATATTACCTAAGGTATTTGCTGGAGCACCCGTTCCACTGTGCATGGTGCTGCCGTCGGTACCTTTCAAACCTTGCTCGCCTTTTTCTCCTTTGGCGCCATCAACACCATTTTCGCCTTTTTTACATGCGGTAAAGCCTAATACTGCCGCAAAAATTAATAATGTAAAGTATTTTGTCATGTTTTTTTAATTTGAGAGCAAAAATGTTGAAACATTACAAGAGTATTTTACGGGTAACCGTAAATGCAAAAGAATAACAATGATATGGTTTTAGGTAGTTAGTTTGTTGCAAGAAAGAGAATTTACAAACCTGATTGAAGGCGGCAGCGCCCGAGAGAGCGCTAGAGAGCATTTGCGAGCGAGGGACTAAAGCCGAAAAGCAGGACCGACATTGTGAAATGTACTGGCCCTGCTTTTCTAATTATTTTTCAGCTCGTTATGATGAGCTTTGGGATTTAATCGTAATTCTAAATCTACAATCGTAAATCCTAATGGCTTGGCCCTGCGCCATCAATACGCTTAATTTGTGCACCTAAAGCACGTAAACGAGTGTCTATATCTTGATAGCCACGCTCAATTTGTTCGATGTTGTAAATGGTAGATTTACCTTCGGCAGAAAGTGCCGCGATTAGCAACGAAACTCCGGCTCTAATATCAGGAGAAGTCATACTGATACCACGTAATTTGTACTTTTTGTCGATACCATTTACGGTAGCACGGTGCGGATCGCAAAGAATGATCTGAGCACCCATATCAATCAGTTTATCAACGAAGAACAAACGGCTCTCGAACATTTTTTGGTGGATAAGTACATTTCCTTTGGCCTGCGTAGCAACCACTAAAACGATACTCAATAAATCTGGCGTAAAACCAGGCCAAGGCGAATCTGCAATAGTCAAGATAGAACCATCGATAAAAGTATCGATCACATAATTTTTCTGAGATGGAATGTAGATGTCATCGCCGCGACGTTCTAGTTTGATACCCAATTTTTTGAAAACTTCTGGAATTACACCCAATTCATCGTACTGTACATTTTTGATGGTAATTTCCGATTCTGTCATGGCTGCCAAACCGATGAAAGAACCAATTTCTATCATGTCTGGTAACATACGGTGCTCGGTGCCACCTAATTTTGTAACCCCTTCTATGGTTAGCAAATTAGAGCCAATGCCACTAATTTTTGCGCCCATGCGGTTCAGCATTTTACATAACTGTTGTAGGTATGGCTCGCAAGCGGCATTGTAAATTGTGGTGATGCCTTTAGCTAAAACTGCTGCCATCACAATGTTAGCCGTTCCGGTAACCGAAGCTTCGTCTAACAAAATATAGGTGCCTTTTAGGTTGGTGGCATCTACGTTAAAAAACTCTGCTTTTTGGTCGTAAACAAATTTGGCGCCCAATTTTTCAAAGCCTAAAAAGTGGGTGTCTAAACGGCGACGGCCAATTTTATCGCCTCCAGGCTTAGGTATGGCGGCTTTGCCAAAACGGGCTAACAGCGGCCCTACAATCATAATAGAGCCTCTTAAGCCTCCACCTTTTGCCTTAAAGGTATCAGAAGAAAAGAATTCTAAGTTGATATTTTTTGCTTCAAACGTGTAGGTGTCTTTGTTAATGCGCTCTACCGCTACGCCCAAATCGCCTAAAAGTTCAATCAGTTTGTTCACATCTTTAATATCGGGGATATTACTGATGGTAATTTTTTCTTCGGTTAATAAAACGGCCGATAATATCTGTAAAGCTTCGTTTTTAGCGCCTTGAGGGATAATTTCGCCCTTCAGTTTTTTGCCGCCTATAATTTCAAATGCATTCATTCTATTTTGGTTTTGCCTTTTAAAAAGGTTAATGTCTCTGTTTGTTATTGTTATTCCGCTGACGGTTATTGTTGTTGTTATTCTGGCGGTTTTTGTTGTTGTTTTGTCTACCGCGGTTGTTGTTGTTCTGTCTGTTGTTTTGGTTTCTAAACTCTACCTTTTGCAGGTTAATGTTTTCTTCTAAGGCCAAAGCACCACCAGAAAGTTCGCTTAAATTTTTAAGGATTACTTCGTCGGCAACATTATCCTTGTTCCATTGCACATAAGCCATTTTCATGAAATTGGCAATACCTTGCACCATACCTGCTTTACGCTCCGGATTTTCTTCTGCAATGGCGTTGGCAATTAATTTCTCTACCGTTCGGCCGTAGTGTTTGTATTTGATACGTTGCTGAGGATAACCGATGTGTTCTGGTTTAATCTCTTTCGTTTCTGGCGTAGGTTTAGGGTATGGGCTATCTACATCAATTTGGTAGTTAGAGATGATGTGCAAATGGTCCCATAATTTATGCTTAAAATCGGCAACATCACGCAAATGCGGATTTAAAAAACCCATCAAATCAATAACAGCTTGTGCGTATTTATTGCGTTCTTCTTTTGTAGGTAAGGTAATAATGTACTTTACCATATTTTGGACATTACGTCCATATTCGGCCAGAATTAACTCGCTTCTGGTAGTATTATAATCGAAATTCATTTTTTTAAAATTAAAATTTTAATGTTATTTCAAGCTTGCTGTAGTATGATTTTTTGAAAACCAATGTCAGTATTTCATTGCAATTGTAGCCCTGCTGTACGCTATTATTTTTTTGTAGTAATGTTATTGCTTTCTTTGTCATGCTGAGTTTATCGAAGCATCTGCAATTAACCTAAAATCCTTCGACAAGCTCAGGATGACACCACACAAAAAAGATAACCGCTGCCATCAGGTTTATTTAACAACGGTCTGCCGAACTGCAAATTGCAAAATTCCTGCTAAACTGAAATAACCAAAAGGTAAAACTATCTAAACCACTATGAAATAATCGAAACAGAAGTTATAGACTAAGGGAAAACCCTAAACTTCCAAAGATGTTTTCAATTATGAAATTCACCGGAATGGTTTGTTGCTGCAAATATAGAAAAGTTTTAAGTAATAAGTTATAGGTTGTACGTTATACGTTATACGTTTTTTTGCAATATTCATAACTCGGTCGTCATTTCGACGATAGGAGAAATCTAGCAAATTACAAGATATAGCCTGTGTCGTTAGATTTGGCTAGACGTTCTTTGAGTTCCCTCTGCGTTCGAAATGACGCTTTGAGGCGTGCAAGCACAAATAGAAAGGTTGCGGCTTTAAAACAACGGTGCAACGATGACAAATCTTTATACAAGACTTATTACCTACAACGTAAAACTTATAACCTATTTCACTATCCTCAACTTCGCAAACTTTAATAACAACTGCTTATTGCCCAAACCTTGGAAAAATACCGTTGCTTTTACATCGGGTAGCCTGCCTTCTAACTGCACAATTTTACCAAAACCAAATTTTTCGTGCTCTACCTCCATCCCCATCTGGAACTCATTTGCGGCACTTGGTGTAAAGCCAGGTGTTGGTACGTGAGCTTTCGGTAAAATAGAAGTTGTAGGCCTAGGTTTTGGTTTAAATGAAGTTTGCTGCGAAGTAGGTTTTTGTTGCAACTCCCTCTGTTGGCTCCAAGATTTGCGTTCGGTGTCAAATCCGCCACTGCTAAAACTAGGTTTAGCTTGCTTAATGGCATCTAACTCTAAATATTTAGGGCTAATCTCGTTGATGAACCTGCTTGGTTCGCAAGAGGTCAATTGTCCCCAACGGTAGCGAGAAGTAGCGTAGGTTAAGGTAAGTTTTTTCTCTGCCCTGGTAATAGCTACATAGAACAAACGGCGTTCTTCTTCCAAATCAGTTCTAGAAGTTAACGACATTTGCGACGGGAATAAATTTTCCTCTAAACCAACCACAAATACGTTCTTAAACTCCAAGCCTTTGGCCGAGTGTATGGTCATTAAAGATACGGTATCTGCATCTTTGTCTTTGTCCTTATCGTCGTTAGTTAACAAAGCCACATCTTGCATAAAAATTGCCAAACTGCGGTCTTCAATATCTTCACGCTCGGCAAATTCTTTAATACCGGCTAACAACTCTTGAATGTTTTCGTATCTGGCTCTGCCTTCTACGCTATCATCGCTATGCAATTCTTTTAAAATACCCGAGTGTTGGGCAATGTATAATGCAGTTTCGTAAGCATCTAATTTGGTAGATTCAGCGGCAAATGCTCTGATCATCATCGAAAAATCATTCAGCTGGTTAGGTATGCGGCCGCCCAAAAACTGGTGCGGGTTGCAAATCACCTGCCACATGGTAATCCCATGCTCATTGGCTGCTACGGCAACTTTTTCTAAAGTAGTATCGCCCAAACCACGACGAGGATAGTTGATCACACGCTTCAGCGCTTCCTCATCTGCAGGGTTAAAAGTTAAACGGAAGTACGCAATTAAATCCTTAATCTCCTTACGTTGGTAGAAAGAAAGTCCGCCGTAGATTTTATAAGGAACATTGAGTTTACGCAAAGCTTCCTCCATGGCCCTACTTTGTGCGTTGGTACGGTAAAGAATGGCGAAATCAGTGTAGTTTAAGCTGTTTCCAGCACGTTCCTGCACAATGGCTTCGGCTACTAATTTACCTTCCTCGTTATCCGTAAAAGCTCGTGATATTTTGATTTTATCGCCCTGCTCATTAGCAGAGAATACATTTTTTTCTAACTGATTTTTGTTGTTGGCAATGATAC
Organism: Pedobacter ureilyticus; assembly: GCF_005925345.1. GTDB lineage: Bacteria > Bacteroidota > Bacteroidia > Sphingobacteriales > Sphingobacteriaceae > Pedobacter > Pedobacter ureilyticus. Next base: position 17,931 of record NZ_SSHJ01000027.1, on the reverse strand, counting down.
TATTGGCAACTTCAACAATGTTCTGAGTAGAACGGTAATTTTGTTCCAATTTGTAAACTTTCAAATCGGGGTAATCGCGTTCAACGTTTAAGATATTCTGGATGTTGGCTCCTCTAAAAGCGTAGATACTCTGTGCATCATCGCCCACTACACATAAATTTTCGTGTGCTGCCGCCAATTTTTTTACAATGGTATATTGCGAGTGGTTCGTATCCTGGTACTCATCCACCATAATGTATTTAAACTTATGTTGGTACTTGTTCAACACATCTGGATGTTTTCTTAGCAATACGTTGGTTTTGAATAGCAAATCATCGAAATCCATTGCGCCGGCTTTATAGCAGCGCTTGGCGTAGGTTTCGTAAATCTGCCCCAGCATTGGTCTTTTGTTGCCTATGTCTTCTGCTTGTATGGTAGGGTTATTTACATATTCTGCAACAGAAATGAGGTTGTTTTTTGCTTGGGAGATGCGATTGTACACAATGTTTGCAGCATAAAGCTTATCATCTAACTGCATTTCTTTCAAAATGGTGCGAATTAAACTTTTGCAATCATCAGTATCGTAAATAGTAAAATTACTAGGGTAGCCAATTTTCTCTGCCTCCACACGTAAAATTTTGGCAAATACCGAGTGGAAGGTCCCCATCCAAATACTTTTAGCTTCGGTGCCCACTACCTTTTCGATACGCTCACGCATTTCCTTGCTAGCCTTGTTGGTAAAGGTTAATACCAAAATATTGAACGGATCAACACCTTTTTGTATCAAATGCGCCACACGGTAGGTAATTACTCTCGTTTTTCCTGAGCCTGCACCAGCCACAATCATCACTGGTCCGTCTGTATTCTCTACTGCTGCTCGTTGTTGTGGGTTTAATCCTGCTAAATAATCCAAATCTTTATCCTCGTTTTTAAAGGTTCAAAAATAAGAAATTGTAAGGGGAATTTGGTAAATGTTGAAAGGTTGTGTTTTTTGGTGAATGTTGATCCCGATAGCTATCGGGAGGGTAATCGGTTAACTGAGCTTAAAACTGCAAATTGGCAACTGCCTACTGCCAAAATAACATCCTTTCCAATTGGGAATAGAATTTGATAATGATTGCTTATGGAAGAAAATAATTTAAACCACAATTTAGATTTTAACGATATCCCAGAGGGGAATAACAATACGGATGTATATGCTAATTTCAAAGAGAAGTTAGAAAGTGTGCAGACTTTTCCAGGCTTATATGCCTTTAAGTTTATTTTAACTGGTGGTAAAGAAAAATTGACTGAGCTAAGAGAAGTACTACCTGAAGAAGAATTTATAGAGACACCATCTAAAACTGGGAAATACATTTCTGTAACTGTTAAAAAATGGATGCAAGATGCAGATGCCGTAGTGGATATTTATAAAAAAGTAGGGGAGATTAAGGGTATAATGATGCTTTAAGGAGCTTAAAGTTTAAGCAAGAAAGTAGAAATTTTAGCATTTGCAGAAATACTTGTGTTATTACGACGAGGTGCAAAGGAGCAATCTTTTTAAACCAGTATAGCTTGTTTTGTGCCTTGCATTGAAATATATGGAGCCTCGGTTAAATAATTCGATGTAAGGCTTCGCTAACTTGTTTTGCTTTATCCATTATCATTAAATGCCCGCCATTTGGAATAGCAATTACTTCACTTGATTTGTGAATTGGCAGGAGTTTATCGTTAGTGCCGTGAATATGAAACAAGCTGGGGTGTAAGGTAAGGTTATTCCATTTCACAATGCAATTGATTGCCCATTTAAGGAAATCAGGATCTGTATCTGCCAAAATTCGTCGAAACAAATCTCTATCGCTTTTTCTTATTACACCGAATAACCATCTGTTTAAAAAATGGTCTTTTTTAAGAATGGAATAAGGTACAAGTCGATGCAAATTTGTTTTGCCCACCCAGCGATAAATTAACGGAATTTCAGTTTTTGTTTTAAGTGATGAAATTAAAATGAGCTTTTCGACAGGAATGATTTTAGCCACTTCTGTCGCTACCATTCCACCGAAAGATAAGCCTATCAAAATTGCATTTTCGTCCTTAATTTGCTCACTTATTCTATCCGCATAATTAATCAAAGGTTCGTTAGCACTAGGTTTAATCCAATGCACAAAAGTGATATCCAAATCTTTAAAATCCAAGTATTTAAATACCCTTTCGTCTGCGCCTAGACCGCTAAATATGTAAACTTTTTTCAATGATTAGCTTTTGGTTGATAATCTTTGTTCCTTAATCTTTGCTCTTTGTTCTAAGTATTTACATCCAATCTTTTTGCCCACTTTCTACCTGATAAAGCCACCAATTTACCAAGGTTTTGATTTCGGTGTAGTTACCGTAGCTAAACGAAATATTGCCTGCTGCGGTATGCAAAGTTACATGGCCAATGTCTAACGATTTATGCCAAGGATATTGTGAAGTGCTAATTGACTGGATTTTGTGGGGCGCTACGATTTCCTGCGAGATATCCCAAATGCCACTTTGTTTAATGATAAAATCTTCGGAAACCGTTATTCTGTGCTTGGTATAGGATATGTATATCATCAGTGAAGTAGCCAAAACATAAATGATCGCCAAAGGATAAAAAGATCTAATTTCTGGCAAATATTGGTAAAAAATAAGGTAGGCCGTTAAGGGGAGCACCAACCAAAACAACACTAGCAAATTCATGAAGCGGAAATTAGGTCTGTAAAGTTTCCCTTCGCTTGGAAGTTTCCCCAAAATCATCCTTAACACCTCATCTTTTTCTAAACTGCTGCAACCGGGCACTTCCATGTTGTTGCTTCTAACTTCCTTTTCAGATTGTTGTTGCCCCGCATGAGCTTGCTTTAAGGCCATGTTAAATAAACCAATTTTCTGCTGGAAATAATTCTGACTGTACTCCGTAATCTGTACTTTACTGGGGTGAAGCAGTGTGTTTTTCTTTGCCAAAAGTCCCGATGAAATGAGTAACGACTTCTGGTGTTTGCTCATTTGAAAATCGAAGTATTTTACAAAAGTTCTAATGACATTGGTGGCTAACAAAAGGATTATCATTGCTGCGAACAACACCCCAACAGAAATTAATGTGACGCCACTTTTGAAGAATTGCTCAATTTGTCCGTTGTCGTTATCAAAGGCCTTTAATACTTCTTTAATATTATGGAAAACAGCATAACCTAAACCCAACAACAACGCAATACTTTGCCCGTAATTACTTGTTAAACCAATTTTTAGCAAAGTGCTTGAGCCAATTTTTATAAACGGGGTATCTTGTTCAAGGTTTTGAGCTGCTAATGCGGCTTCTTCAGTTTGCGGATTGGCCCCAGTTGATTTCTCGCCGTTGAGTAGATGCTCTTTTAAAGCGAATGCGATTTGTCCGCTAACGGCACTAATGTTTACTTCCTTGCTGTCTGAGCCAGCCGTGTCTATTTGTAAACTGTAAACGCCAATCAGTTTTTGTAAAAAGCCCTGGTTAATGTTAACCTGCTGTATTTTTTCTACGGGAATGGTTAGGTTTTTTCTGCCAAAAACACCTTTTTCAATTACAAATTCTTGCTTTAAGGTGTTAAGATAAAAAGTGAATTTGCGATAGTAGAAATAACCGTATATGAGCGAAATAACCAATATTGCAGTTAAGCCGAATGCGGTATAAAGCAAAACAGTTTTGTTCGATTTAAAGATGAGTAAGGCCAAGGGAATAAACATGGCACGAACAAATTGTTGCAGCGTATAAGCCCCGCTAATTAAGATACCCGCGGCAGACTGTCTTTGTGGTTGACTGAAATCTAGTGACATTTTTTAGTCCTCCAGCGCTGAGTTAACTACCAAACGTTGTACTAGGGCCTCTTTTAAAGCTTTCGCTTGTTCAATGGGCACTCCGGCAATGCGTATTTCGCCACTGGATCCTCCAGCAGTATAGATATGTAAAGTGCCCAGCTTGAACATTCTTGATAGAAAACCTTCATTTAAGGCCACGTGCTGAATTCGGTTTAGAGGTACAATGGTAGTGGTTTCGGCAATAATGCCACTTTTATACAGCACATCTTTCTCTCTCAAAGCAAAACCTCGACGTTTAAAGCTGGTTCTAAATACCAAAAACAAGAATGCCGCAAAAACCAAAAAAGCACCAAGAAAAATAAACCAGTTAGTTCTCATTTCTTCATCAATAAAAGTAATTACGGCTAAGCCGGCCCCAATAAAAAAAAGGAAAATAAGAAGGTTAATGACAATGATTTGCCAATATTTGCTGTCTGGAGTAGTTAATGCAGTCTCCTCATATTTTGGGAGCGTGCCTAAATCTATAGTATTATTGGTAAATTCTTGCATTGGTTATCTATTCTGCTGTTTTAAAGTTAATCAAAAATGCTTTTAAAGGGATGCCGTTTAAGTGATGCCTTGCTTATACTTGCTTCAAAAAATAAAGCCTTCTTCATGAAGTAAATCTATGAAGAAGGCTTTCAATATCCTAAAAAGCTTTAGAGATTATTCGTCTATCTTCTTTCCTTTCATGGCTTGGCCAATTGCGGTGTCCATTACTCTTTCGGCAAATGGACGGGTAAACTCGTTTAACTCATCGGTTTTTTTAAGGATGGCATCTTTATCTCCGCTACCCAAAGCTGTTTTTAAATTGCCGATGTAAGTTTCAGTTGCTGCAATTTCGGTTGCCTCAAGTAAATCTTTGTGTTTTTCTATAAATCGCTCTGCGGTGTAAACCAATTGCTCACCTTCGCTGCGTGCTTCAATAAGCATACGTTGTTCTACGTCGCTTTTGGCGTTGGTAATGCTGTCGATTAGCATTTTTTCTACGGCATCGTCACTCAGCCCATAACTAGGCTTCACTTCAATTTCTTGTTTTACGCCAAAACGCAGCTCGATAGCCTGAACAGTTAAAATACCATCTGCGTTCAGTAAGAAGTTGATGTCTACTTTGGGTAAACCTGCAGGCATTGCCGGTATTCCTTTTAAATCGAATTCTGCCAGTTTACGGTTTTCTTTTACCAAATCGCGTTCGCCTTGGTAAACCGAAATTTTCATATTCACTTGTCCATCTACAGAGGTGGTGTATTGGCGGCCAGCTTTAGTAGGTACTTTGCTGTTTCGAGCGATAATTACGTCCATTAATCCGCCCATGGTTTCGATACCTAGCGATAAAGGTGTTACATCCAATAATAAAATATCCGAACGGTTTCCCGATAAAATATCAGCCTGTACGGCAGCGCCCAACGCAACTACCTCATCAGGATTGATGTTGTCTTGAGGCGTTTTGCCGAAGAAATCGCTTACCGCTTTTTTAACAAAAGGGGTACGGGTAGAACCGCCCACTAAAACCACTTCGTCAATATCCTCGACACTCAATTCTGCATCCTTTAAAGCCAATCTACAGGCATCTATGGTTTCTTCAACTTTAGCGGCAATTAAGTTTTCGAAAGTCTGTTTGTCTAGCGTACACCAAATATCGCCTAACTGTTCGTTGTAGAGATTTTGGGTAGTCAGCGCTTTTTTTGCAGCTTCGGCCTGTAGGCGTAGGCTTTGCGTTAATACATTGTCTTTTGCTAGTTCTTTCGCATCAAGCTGATTTTTTTCAATCCAATAGTTGAAGATGGCACGGTCAAAATCATCGCCACCTAAGAAAGTATTGCCGTTAGTACTTAGCACTTCGAAAATGCCATTTTGGATTTGCAGGATCGAAACATCGAAGGTGCCACCACCTAAATCGTAAACGGCAATGGTTTTTTGCTGTGTTGGATCTAAGCCTAAGCCGTAAGCTAAACTTGCTGCCGTAGGTTCGTTCACGATACGTAAAACATCCAGTCCTGCCAGCTTTCCTGCATCTCTTGTTGCTTGGCGCTGACTGTCATTGAAATAGGCAGGCACCGTTATTACGGCTCTATTTACGGGCGTTTTTAAAGCATGCTCTGCACGGGCTTTCAGTTCTTTTAAAATTTCGGCAGATAATTCGATAGGCGTGTAGAACTTATCGCCAGCTTTAATTTTTACTAAGGCGTCACTATCATCATCAATAATTTTGTAACTGAAAATATCGCTATGTTCGGCCACGTCTTTATATGAACGACCTAACAAACGTTTTACCGAAAATATGGTATTGGATGGATCGGTAGTTAAGTAAGCCTTCGCTTCGTTACCTACTTCAGCCTCGCCTTGTTCATTAAAATGTACCACCGAAGGTACTAAAACGCCTTTTCCGGCATCGTTGATCACTTGAGGATTTTTTTCTGGGTTGATAAAAGCGACCAAACTGTTGGTAGTCCCTAAATCAATGCCTACTATAATTTCTTCTTTTTGTAATGAACCCGTTGCCAGATTAATGGATATTTTTGCCATGGGGCAAAGATAGGGATAAACCCCTTAATACGCTAAAACGGACTGTTGTAATGATGTAAAAAAGGAAAGTGTTTTACTTTAAATTTCTAGCTTTCAATTCTTCTTTTATTGCTCTGGCTTTTTTGCTGCTGTTAAATAACAAATAAGCGAAAATCAATGGAAAGAAGGTGAAAAATCCTACGCCATTTTTTACGGCGCTGTAAACTGCAATGCCCACAAAAGCTCCAATCAAAAAAGCGTTAGTGATGTTGCTCTTTTTCAGTTTTTTATGTTCTTCAAGTAATTGTTGGTCGGTTAAAGTTTTTAAATCTTGTACTTCCATAGCGCTAATATCGGTTAATTATTTGTTTCGCTTTCCACAATTTTGTAATTGCCAAAAGTACCATCCCAGTTTTCTTTATAGGTAGAAAATTCGATATGCTCAATCATCCCCGCAGTTACGTCAATTACATAACTTAAACCGTCTTTTAAACTAGGTATTTCTATTTTTTCACCATTGCTAAATAAGGCGTTAACCGTCTCTGGTTCTTCGTTAAAATCTATATAAGAAAAATACACATATAAGCTAAAGCCAGATTTTTCTCGTTTAGCAACTTTGATATAAGGTAAATGAGATTTTAAGGAAGGATATTTTTCGGTTAAGCCATTTAGCAGCGTTGTTTCTAGGTCGTTTAGTTCTTGCATTTTATGGTTTTGTGTTTCTAAAAGCTTTTTTTGTAATTCGTGGTTTTCTTATCGCCAATTTTTTTAATTAATCCTTTTTCTACACCATTTTTTAAATCTCTGCTAGCGGTAGCACTAGATATTTTAGCGTAATGTTTCATATAATCTTTTCTTGTAAAATCTTGCGAAATATCTTCTAAAAACAATTCTAATCTTTCTGTTTCATTTAATCTTTTTTCGCCCACTTGAAGTAGTTCACTCAAAGATTGGTCGATCATTTTTAGCATAAATGCTATAAATTTCGTGGATTCACCCTCTTTATCTGATGAGGAAAGTGCTTGATAATATTCGTTTTGATGTTTAGCAATTAATGTTTCAAAAGGTAAAAATTCGAACAAAGGGTACTCGTGCATTAAAGTTACGGTTTGCCATAACCTACCCATTCTGCCATTGCCATCAATAAAAGGATGTATAAATTCCATTTCATAATGAAAAACACAGCTTTTTATCAAGGCTAACTCTTTTTTGTCTTTTAGGTATTCAAATAAATCGTTCATCAAAAATGGCACATTATGATGAGGAGGAGCCAAGTGTTCGATTTTGGCGCCTTTTACAATACCCACACCTTTAGTTCGGTATTTACCAGAATTTTCTATCAACCCATGCATTAGCTTTTGATGCGCCTTTAAAAAATCCTTTTGTGAAGTGTGTTTAAATTTTTTTAGCTGTGTATATACTTCTAGTGCGTTGAGCACTTCCTTAATATCTTTTGGTGGTCCAACAACTCGTTTGTTCTCTATAATGGCAGTTATTTGTTCTTCTGTTAACGTATTGCCCTCAATACTTAGCGAAGAATGAATAGTTCTAATTTGATTTTGTTTTCTGAGTTTTGGATTTTGTTGTATCAGAAGTTTAGCATTTACTTCCCCAATTTTTTGAGAAACAGAAGTGATTAGCCTCAATATTTCGGTAGTAACCTGATAAGGTGGTTTCATGTTTTGATACTATCATTTGATACTATCAAAGTTATAGAAATATCTGGATTTATTGTCTAAATCTAGAACATCATAATTTTTTTAGTACAAACATCCGCAGGTTTAAAAATTGCAAACTCCAAACTATTTTTTATTTTTCTCCTCAATCCATAGCGACATGTACTTCGTGCTTTGTAGCGTGTGGTGTTTCAAAATTTCTCCGAAGAAATTTTGTTGGCGATGTATGTTTAAATTTTCTTCGATGTTGGTAATGCGTTCTAAAAATGGTGTTTCAAAACGAGATTTGGCATATAGTTGGTTGATAATCTCGATACCATTATGTTGTGCTTGTTTCCACTTCTCTTTATCGCTGTAAAGTTCAGCTGCTTCATCAACAAAGGTTTGTAAATCGTCGCAAATCATTCCCGCCCAAGATAAGCCATTGGCCATTCCTTCGGCTCCAACTTTAGTGCTGGCAATTGGCGTCCCTGTTTGCATGGCATCAATAAACTTACCTTTTGCACCGGCACCAAAAAGGAGCGGAGCCAATAAAACCCGATGTTGAGCAACGGTTATTCGGGCATTTTCGGTCCTGCCATGAACCAAAAATCTCTCTTTTACATTGTGTAGCTGTGTGACTTTTTCTGACGCGTAAGCACCGTAAATATGTAAAGACGATTTAGGTAGTTTGTTCCTTAACAAAGGCCAAATACTGCTTTTCAGGTATTGTAAAGTTTGCCAATTGGGTTCGTGCAGGTAATTGCCAATAAATAAAAAATCTTTTCTCTCTTCAAAAGTTTTCCAGTTTTGGGTGGATGTAATTGGCTCTTCCAAGAAAGGTAAATAGTAAATGATGCGTCCATCAATATTGAATTGTTGTAAAACTTCCATTTCAACTTGTGAAATCATTAACGATAAATCACAGCGTAAAATGGAAGCTAATTCCCTTTTGGTAATTTCGTTATATAGGTTTAAGTCCCTTTTTTGTTTGTAAGCTGTCTGTCGGGCATGGCGCAAAAAATGTAAATCTTCGGTGTCCAAAATTCGTAGCGCAGCTGGACACTCTTGCTGCACCCGCCAACCATACTGCTCCTCAGCCATAAACCGGTCAAAAACTACTACAGCGGGTTGAAGTTGCGCTAGCCAAGGATTAAAAGAACTATCGTTAAGTTTAATTTCGTGTTCGATAACTCGCAAACTTTCCAACTCAAAGCTGAAATCAGTTTTAGCTGCGGCAGAGGCAAAATGAACTTCATCGCCATTGGCTAAAAATAGTTTTACCAACTGTAAAATTCTTGTTCCAGCTGCCGATGAGGTAGGCTCTGGCCAAACCAATCCGATAAATAAAACTTTTCTTTTTGCCATGTTTTACAAAGTTGCAGTTTATTAGCCACAGATGCACAGATTTTGTGCTGTAATGTTATGATACAATAAAACAATTTAACAATCCAACAATGTTTAATAGTTATGCTAAAATATCTGTACATCTGTGGCTATTTTCTTAATTTTGCGGCCTATGCTGGGACTTAAACTACTTACCGATCCACGTTGGGCAAACATCGCCGAAGGAAATCTCGAAGAAATATTAACAGACCATGCTTGGTGCGAGCAAAAAGCAGCGAGCAATGCGATTACCTTGATTACCCAAAACTCCGAACACCAGGATTTGGTAGACGAGCTAACAGCCATTGCGCTAGAGGAATTGGAGCACTTTCAAATGGTTATCCAAATTATTAAAGAGCGTGGTTACACCTTAGGTCGCGAACGTAAGGATGATTATGTGGGACAGTTAGTTAAGTTCAGCAAAAAAGATGGCAGCAGAAACCAGGCTTTTATAGACAGACTGTTGTTTGCCGCAATGATCGAAGCCCGCAGTTGCGAACGTTTTAGGGTTTTATCGCAAAATATCAAAGACGAAGAACTGGCTAAATTTTACCATGATTTAATGGTTTCTGAAGCGACACATTACACCACTTTCTTAAATTTTGCCCGTAAATATACCATTGATGTAGATGTAGATAAGCGCTGGAAAGAATGGCTTGAATTTGAGGGCAACCTGATTAAAAGCTACGGAAATAAAGAGGCGATACACGGATGATGGGGTGCGTGTATCGCCAGTTTTGGTTTATGGGTTTTAATTATCTAGTCTCGTAACACGTAACTTTTAACTCATAACTCCCTTTCGTGATAATTCACTAACCAAAGCACAATATCCTGATAGCTTTTAATGCCTTTGCGTTGGTTGTTCAGTTTCAGGATTTTATCGAAGGTTTTACCCATGTATACCGACATAGCGCCGTTATATTTTGCCCAAAATTCTCGTTCTTTTTTTAAATTGTCTAATATGTTTTTAGGGATTTTTTCAATGATGATATTGTAATCTTCTGGGTATTTCATCCTAATTTCAAACAAAACATACCTCAACATATTGTAATAGGCCGAATATTGAAATTGTCTACTTGCGCTATGAATGGCAGTGAGATAACCAACTAAATTGGCTTCATCTTCCTTTGCTACACCTATTTGATGGGCAATTTCGTGACAGGTAACAAAAGGTAGTACAAAATTAGGTAAACGCTGGTTAATGTTAGCCTCTCCAGAAAATGGGTTGTAATAGCCTTCAATTCCGGTTTTACTCACTAACCAAGAACTGGTTACTGGTTTTACTGCCATGTATTTATAGCGAAAAAAATGTTGCTTTGCTGCTAATTGATTATAGGCGGTAGCCGAAATTTCCTCAAGTTCTTTAGTGGTAAAGTTAAATGCATTGGTGTTTATCGTTTTACCTAAACTGTCTAATTTTTGTAGGAAAAAAGTGTTGAGCTTTAAAAGTTGGTCTTTACTGTAAGGTTGATCGCTGATTTGTAATTGCTCATTAATTCTAGGCCTCGAGTAATTTAAACCCCAAAGTAGTTTGAATGAAATGTAGATGATCAACACAAAGTTGAGGCATTTTAGACAGAAAGAAAAGTAATGCTTTTTTGTTTTTCGCTGTTTGCTGATAAATATGATTACACTTCTGATGGCGTAGAAGATTAGCAAAGCATAAAGAAAATCGCCGATGGCAAATGGGAAAATAGAAGAAATATAGCGTTGTACAAGTGAGGTAACACGGTAGATACCTTGGCTATAATAATTTTCTACAACTTTTGGGAAAAACCCAACAGCAAAAATGAAAATGCTAATAATGGATAATATAGCAGTGTTTAAAAATACTTTGATAGTTGTACTTTTCATAATTTTTGTGCGACGTCATTTCGACGTTAGGAGAAATCTAACAGTGGATATATTAATTGCTAGATATCTTGTCGCTACGCTCGCTCGATATGACGACCTCAACATTATCTCTCGAAACTCAATCTTTTTCCCGTCTCGTTGGTCATAAACTTACCTTTTTGATAAGCCAAATTACCAGATACAAAAGTATGTGTAATGCTCGCTCTAAAAGTTTCTCCATCAAATGGCGACCAACCACATTTGTACAGTGTATTTAACGAAGTTACCTTCCAATCGTCTTTCAAGTCTACCAAAACCAAATCTGCCCAGTAACCTTCTCTCACAAAGCCACGTTCGCTTAAATTAAAACAGGTTGCCACATTGTGCGATGCCTTTTCTACGATTTTTTCTAACGAGATTTTGTCTTGTAAGTGCATTTCTAGCAAAGCAGGTAATGCGTGTTGTACCAAAGGCCCGCCAGACGGAGCCTGCGAATAAGGCTGATTTTTCTCGTCAATAGTATGTGGAGCATGGTCGGTGGCAATTACATCAATATGGTTATCTAGCAAACCTTGTAAAATGCCCGCTTGGTCTGCTGCGGTTTTTACTGCCGGGTTCCATTTAATAAAATTGCCTTTTGTGGCGTAATCAGCATCGTTAAACCAAAGGTGATGTACGCAAGCTTCGGCGGTAATTCGTTTATCGGCCAATGCCAAAGTATGATCAAATAAAGCCACCTCTTTTGCAGTAGAAATATGGAGAATGTGCAAACGAGTGTTGTAGCGCTTGGCTAGTTCCACTGCCAATGATGACGATTTGTAACAAGCTTCTGCACTTCTAATTAATGGGTGCATATCTATCGTTAAATCGTCGCCGTATTTTTCTTTATAATTGGCTAAGTTGTGACGGATTGTTGCTTCGTCTTCGCAGTGTGTAGCTACCAACATGGGCGCTTTACTAAAAATATTTTCTAAGGTTTTCTCATTGTCTACCAACATATTACCGGTAGATGAACCCATAAACACCTTAATGCCACACACATTTTTGGCATCCGTTTTTAGCACTTCATCAATGTTGTCGTTGCTAGCTCCCATATAAAACGAGTAGTTAGCTAACGAGGTTTGTTGGGCAATGGCATATTTATCTGCCAATAAATCTTGGGTTAAGGTATTAGGAACCGTATTCGGCATTTCCATAAAAGAAGTAATACCACCAGCTACGGCCGCCATACTTTCTGTGAAGATATCAGCTTTGTGGGTTAAACCAGGTTCGCGGAAATGAACTTGGTCGTCTATCATTCCTGGTAAAAGATGTAAGCCTTCTGCATTAATTTCTAAATCGGCTGGCGCATCAATTGTTGGCGCAATTTTTTCAATTCTTCCATTTTTAATCAGTAAATCTGATGTGAAAATTTGCCCTTCGTTAACAATATTAGCTGCTTTAATCAAGATTGTGCTCATGTTGGTAAAGATAAAGATAGATTTGAGATTTGAGATATGAGATTTGACATTTGCGGCGTTTTTGTAAGGGATTTTGTAGAATAAACCTGATAGGAGCGGGCACGTAGCGGCAAACTTATGTGTTTGCCCGAAGTAAAGCGGATAGCAGGACTTTCGCAGCCGATGAAATGCTGAAACTGCTTTGCTCAAAATCAATTATCGGTTATTTTTTGTCGCTGATGAAAGCTAGCTTCATTCAAAATTCAGTCATTAAAATCTGCAACTCGTATTTCATAAATCTAAAATCGTAAATTCGCAGCTATGCCAAAAAAATTCGATGAGTTTAAGCTCAATAGACAAATACTTAACGCAGTAGAAGAAGCGGGTTTTACCGAAGCTACGCCAATTCAAGAGAAGGCCATTGCACCAGTTTTGTCGGGACAAGATTTGTTCGGTATTGCGCAAACGGGTACCGGTAAAACTGCCGCTTACGTATTGCCAATGCTCATGAAGTTAAAATTTGCGCAGGGCGAAAACCCAAGAGCACTAATTTTGGTGCCTACAAGAGAATTGGCCTTGCAAATTGAGGAACAGGTTAAGCTTTTTTCTAAATACACGGATTTAAGGACTATCGTTATTTTTGGCGGGCTAGGTCCTAAAACGCAAAAGGAGCAAATTGCAAAAGGTGTAGATATTTTGGTAGCTACTCCGGGGCGTTTCTTGGATTTGTATTTGGCAGGCGATATCAATACACGTAGCTTGCAGTTTTTGGTACTAGACGAGGCCGATAAAATGATGGATATGGGCTTTATAGGTTCTATCCATCGAATTTTGGAGGTTGTACCACGCAAACGCCAAAATTTGCTTTTCTCGGCCACTATGAGCGATTTGGTACATAAAATTGCTGGCGATTTCTTGAAAAACCCGCTCACGGTTGAGGTGGCCACACAGGCAACACCAGCTAAAACGGTAACCCAACTAATGTATGCGGTGCCCAATTTTAAAACCAAAATCAACTTGCTGCAATACCTATTAAAAAACGTAGAAGAATTTAAAAAACTGATCATTTTCTGTAAAACGAAGACTGTTGCAGATAATATCAACAGTTTTATTGCCAGAAGATTGGGAGAAGATGCAGTAAGGGTAATCCACGCCAACAAGGGACAAAATACCCGTATCAATTCTATCAATAGTTTTAAAGAAGGAAATATAAGAGTATTGGTAGCTACAGATGTAGCTTCGAGAGGTATTGATGTAAGCGAAGTAAGTCACGTTATTAATTTTGATGTGCCTATAATTATTGAAGATTATGTACACCGAATTGGCAGAACAGGAAGGGCTTTTAATGAAGGCACTGCCATTACTTTTTATAACGAAGCAGAGCGCTATTATATTGATAAAATAGAAAAACTGATTAGACAACAAATCCCCGAAATGCAATTGCCTAGCGAGGTTTTTGTTGAAGAAACTCCCTATGAGGAAAAACAGTTCATAGCAAGGGAAATTGATACCCAAAAGAGGAAAGAAAATCCCGACTTTAAGGGGGCGTTCCACGAAAAGAAAAAACAATACCCTTCGGCAAACAAAAAAGTTACAAAGGGAAACTACAAATCCAAACCTAAATCGCGAAGATAAATTGAAAGTAAAGCTAACCCCCTTAAACATCGTATCTGCCCTTAGCATTATGGCTGTAGTTGGTCTTATTGTTAATAAAAATTGGTTGTTGGCTCCTGCCAACCAAGAGTTTAAAGGCTTATTTATTGCGTTGGGTTTGTTGGTTTTTTTTGTATCCTTTCTTTGCGATCAAATTTTCAGAAAGTTTATTCCCACTTTGGCAAGACTTTGGCTAATGCAACTTATGGTTGTAATACTGGCTATTGTTTTTGTCTTAGTGTTAAAAATAAGCGTATTTGGTTAATACGTTATAGACATTAAAAAAGAGATAAAAATGAAAAAAGCAGAAATAAAAATTACAGTAGAGTTAGATGAAAAGAATGTTCCAGAAAATATTCTTTGGGAATCAACGGACTCTGAGAATAAAGATCAGGTTGCGGCAAAATCAATGATGTTAGCACTTTGGGACCACAATTATAAAAATGCTATGAGAATAGATTTATGGACTAAAGACATGCCGGTTGATGAAATGAAACGTTTTTTTTATGAAACATTACAAACCATGGGCGATAGCTTTTTAAGAGCTACCGGAGAGAAAAATATAGTTGAAGATTTACGAGATTATTGCGCACATTTTGCAGATAAAATGGGTATCAATACCAAAGGATAGCCAAGTATGACATTTTTATGGGCCAGCCTGCATCTAGACGGATTTTTATAGACTTTGTGGTAAAGTTGCTGTTAATATTGGCAGTAATTGGTGGTGGCGTGGCCTTGTTGTATTATAATAAAGATAATACCGTTTATTTTAAGCAAACGCAGGGGCAGGTAGCAGGTTTGCTGGAATTAAATGGAGCATTACAGAAGACCAGTCATGCCTATCTTAATTTTGCAGATGGAGACACTACTCAACTAGATAGTTTAAAAAAATACCGAAAGCTAATACCCCAAAGCAAAAAGGTACTGGCGTCATTTGTGAGTGCAAACGAAATTTATAACCACGATGCGGTAGAGATAGCAAAAAAATTAGTTGAAGAAGAAGATTTCTATACCATACAGCTCGAATTATCAGCGCATGCACACGGTAATCTTACCCCTAAACTAGCGTTTAGTGATAAAATTGGCTCTACTGCTCCACTGATTACTCAGTTGGTTAAATTGCTAAGGGACGACCTTAAGAACCGAATTTCACTAAATGACAGTTTTTACGAGAGGTTGGGATACTTGGTTATTGCCTTTGGCGGGTTAATATTGATCATGGTAGTAGTGCTCTATAACCGTTCTCAACGAAGTTATAGAAGGCAGTTGTTGCATGATAAGGAAATTTACGAGGCAAAATTGAGTGCTCAAGCCGCAAATAATGCCAAAACTGAATATTTGGGAATGATTAGCCACGAAATTAGAACTCCAATGAACGGTGTTTTGGGCTTGTCTAATCTTTTGCTGCAAGGTACTTTAAGCGCCGAACAGAGAGAGTATGCAAAAACGATTTCCAATAGTGCCGAGTCGCTACTTCGTATTGTAAATGATATTCTTGATTTTTCGAAAATTGAAGTTGGTAAAATACACTTAGATGCCACTTCGGTAAATATTAGAGCGCTCATTGCCGAAACTTTCGCCCAAAACCTGCCACCGTCTACACCACAGTTATCTATCAGTTTCAAGGTTGATAAAAATGTTCCAAATGCCATCTATTGTGATCCTAAACGGCTAAAGCAAGTACTGCTTAATTTTTTAAGCAATGCAGTAAAGTTTACCGAAAAAGGCCATATTATTTTAGAGTGTGCAGTAATAGATAAAGATGAGTTTGGCAAAATTCGTCTCGGTTTTGTAACCAAAGATACTGGAATTGGCATTGCCGAGGACAGAATTAAACAGCTTTTTAAACCATTTGTACAAATAAACCAATCTACCATGCGCAAATATGGCGGCACAGGTTTAGGGCTTAACATTGCTTATAACCTAATTACCATGATGGGAGGTAAGGTAAAGGTGAAAAGCGAGGTTGGCAAAGGTTCGGTATTTACTTTTTTTATTACTACAAACGAGGCCGTAGAGAAAAAAGCACCAAAAACAATAAAAGAAGATGTTAAACTGGTTTTAGACGATAAACTTTCTACCCATTATCCTTTTAAAATATTAGTAGTAGATGACAATGAGATTAACTTAATGCTCATCATCAAAACTTTAGGCAAATTAGGTTACGAGTGTAAAAAAGCTTCGAATGGGCAAATTGCTGTAGATATGGTTAAACAAGAACATTTTGACCTTATTTTTATGGATATGCAAATGCCAATTATGGACGGAACGGTAGCCACGACCGAAATTAGGAAACACTATCGTATATACGAATTCCCGGTTGTGGTTGCGCTTACTGCCAATACACTTGGTGATGGAAAAGATAAATGCCTAGAAGCTGGCATGCAAGATTTTATTGCAAAGCCTTTTAAACCAGCAGAAATAGAAGAAGTCATTAAAAAATGGGCTCCAAAAATTATCGATTACAAAAGCAAACATCAATCTAATTGATTAAGTTAGCGACTTAAAAGAAATAAAGATGCTAATTGTAAGTAAGCCAATGGCCTTTATTGGGCTAATCTTAGTTTTTGTTGCTGGCTTTTGCCCAATACTACAAGTTAAAATTATTTTTGAATGGGTTAACTGGGGTTTGTACAAAACAGACGTTCGCCTTTTCCTAATTACTTATTCGCTTATTGCCATAACGGCGCTGTGTTATTTTATTAGACAGTTAAAAGCCTTTAGGTTACTTACTAGAGTTTTTTTTATTTGGGTGTTATTAATGGCGGCAGCCGTTTATTTCAAGTCTACACATTACTTTGGGATGAAAATAGCCGATAATTTATTGGGTAAGGCTATTCATTTTCAATGGGGATGGATCATTTTGGCAATTGGTGCCATTTTGTTAGTGTTCAGTGTTAAAAAAGAGAGATTGGACGCTTAAATTTCTAGTAGATACTGATAAAGTTTCTCAGTAGGTAAGCCCATTACATTGGTATACGAGCCGTTCACACGCTCAACAACGGTCAAACCAAACCAATCTTGCACGCCGTAGCTTCCCGCTTTATCAAAAGGTTGAAAATTGTCAATATAGTAGTTGATTTCCTCCTCGTTCAGCGGCCTGCAAAACACTTCTGTTTGGTCATAAAATGAAGTGATTTTGCCTTTATAATTGATGCTAACGCCAGTGTAAACCTGGTGTTTGTTGCCCGATAATTTACGTAGCATTTGTTGCGCTTCGCTATAATCTTTCGGTTTTCCTAGTATTTCTCCTTTAATGGCAACAATAGTGTCTGCAGTAATAATAATTTGATCTGGATTAGCATTAAAGGCTGTTGCTTTTTTTTCGGCAATGTACACGGCAATTTCTGGAGCGCTTAATGTTTCTGGATAACTCTCGTCTACGTCTTTTAATTCCACAGCAAATTTTAAGCCCATTAAATTTAAGAGCTCTTGTCGTCTTGGAGATTTTGAAGCAAGTATAATAGGTGCGGTAAGCTTTAGCATATCAAATTTTTTCCAAAAATAACAAAAGCGGCTAAGTTGCCCAGGGAAATCGCTTTTAACATTTGAAAGACAAGAATAATTGTTATATTTATGATATAAATGACTAAGGTCAAAAAAATGGCCTTTTCAAATCCCGACTATTCATCTCACCAAGTTTTTTCTCGTTA
>NZ_SSHJ01000026.1 GCF_005925345.1 Pedobacter ureilyticus | reverse complement strand
TACTTAGAATGTTCGCCGTGGTAAAAAGAAAACAAAAATATGTGGAAAACTATATAAAAGCAGCTTGATGGAAATATATTTTGAATTTAATTTGCTTTTATCATAATCCTAGAATACGTTAAATAAGTTGTGGCAGTGATAAAGAAGCTCATTGAATACTGGCGATAGTACTTAGGTATTATCTCCTTCCGTTCAATTCGTCCAACTTATTGCGCTCGTCTTGTAATTCTCTTGCCAGTTTACGTTCTTTCTCTACAGATTTAGATTTGTAGGCTTGGTATTCTTCAGCTACTTCGTTATACAATTGAGTTCGGTGCTTGGCTTCGGTAATACTTTTGCTAGATCTGGCAATCACAATAATTAGTGCAATAGCCAAAATGCCAATAACGCTCCATACAATAATATTATAAGTTCCTTTTTCAAAAGCAATTCCTAAAAAGCGAATTTCATTGATTTTATCATTGTTCTCTGTTAGCGACGCCTCTTTGCCCGAAATCTCGGTTTTTAAATAACTAATGGTCTTTTCTTGTTCTGTTAGTTTTTGTTGGAAGTTCTTCTTCTCAGCCCTTTCTTTACGTAAGGTGTCGTTTACGTTTTTCCATAGCTGATCTAGCCTATAGCCGGCAACCATTTTGTATCCATCTGCAGAAGTACGCGTACGCGATAACATGAATTTATACTGCCCATTTAAACTTGGGTCTGTATTTTTAACTGTATCTCGTTTTATATAAGTAACTTTTTTAACCGCAGGGCTATTTGTTTTTGGTGTAACGCCAGTTGCTTGTGCAAAAGTATTGGTGCAAAATAGGCTTAATAATAAAATGCTTGTAATAGAGCGTAAGGTTTGTCTCATATCTATAATCATTTATACTAAAACAGTATTAGTAAAAAATTATTGTGGCTACGTAAATGTGTTATTGTGTTAATTCTGCTCAAGTTAAGATGTTTAATCAAAAAATCAATTGATTAAGGTCATTTTTTTTGCTTCTTGCAACAATAAATTTGCAAAATGCGTATTGGTATTATAGGTTTGGGAGATATGGGCAGGCTGTATGCCATCACTTTTGCCGAGGCGGGCTATGAAGTTTGTGGAACAGATCTTCCTGCCCAATTGGAAGAGTTACGAAGAGCACTCTCCTCCAAAAACATCGAAGTGTTGTCAAATGGGCACGAGGTTTCCCGGAAATCAGACTTTATTATCTATGCCGTAGAAGCAGAGCGGATAGAAGAGGTGGTTTCGCAATTTGCCCAGTCTACCAAATATGGCGCTATTGTGGGTGGGCAAACTTCGGTTAAGCATCCAGAAATTGCAGCTTTCGAAAAGCACTTGCCAAAAGATACGCACATTGTTACCAGCCACTCTTTACATGGCCCCGGTTTTAGTACCCAGGGCCAAACGCTCGTAGTCATACGCCACCGTTCTACCAACCAAGCTTATCAAAAAGCTTTGGCAATTTACGCAGTTTTAGAGTCAAACATCATCGAGATGGATGATTATAAACAACACGATCAGATTGTGGCCGATACGCAAGCGGTAACACACATGGGGTTCGAGAGCATGGGCTCTGCCTGGAAAAATGCGGGGTTTTATCCATGGGATAATCCGGTTTATGCCGGTGGAATTGATAATGTTAAAGTGTTGACAACGCTGCGTATTTTTAGTTATAAGTCTCATATCTATGCAGGCTTGGCAATTTTAAATCCGTATGCGCAAGAACAGGTAAGGACTTACGCAAAAATAGAAAACGAACTTTTTGCCTTGATGATTGAAGAGCAGGAAGATACTTTTAGAGCTAGGGTTTATGCCGCAAAGCATTTTGTATTTAATAACGACAACAGGGCTTTGCTTTTAAATAATGAAGTAATGGATGCCTTTAGTCTAGCAGATCAAACTCAAAATCGAAAACCAAATTCCCATCTCAGTATCATCAGTATGGTTTGTGCCTGGCATGATATGAAAATTAATCCTTATGACAACCTCATTTGCCAAACGCCACCTTTTCGTTTGCGCTTGGGCATAGCCGAATATCTTTTTAAAAACGACGAACTTTTAGAAGAGACTATTCAGGCGGCGCTTTATGATAAAAGTATTAGAAAGGATGATCTCCAGTTTCACACTGCCGTTCACGAATGGGCATCAATTATTGGTTACGGAGATATGAAAGGTTACAAAGCTCATTTTGAAGCAGCAAAATCTTTTTTTGATGGGCGCTTGGAAAAAGGCAGAAAACTCAGCACAGAAATGATTGCCAAACTAATGGATTAATCTTTATTAAACAGTTTGGTTAATCAACAATTAATCAGTTAAACAGCAGCTAAACACTATAAATTCTAAGTACTCCATAGACATTCTTTTATTGCTTTTTATTGCATAAAGCCAACTGGCGAACCTTATATTTGCCACCATGTCAATAGTTGTGTTTACTTTAATTGTACTTATTGGCGCCTTTTTGGCTGGCTTTTTAGGTTCGCTTACCGGTTTGGGGGGTGGTGTAATCATTATTCCTCTACTCACTTTAGGTTTAGGGGTTGATATTCACTACGCCATTGGGGCCTCTATTATTTCGGTGATAGCCACTTCTACCGGTTCGGCTGCGGCCTATGTAAAAGAGGGGCTAACCAATATGCGTATCGGCATGTTTCTAGAAATCGCTACAACAGTGGGTGCAATCTTGGGGGCTGTTATTGCAGTATACCTTAATGCAGCTTATGTGGCAGTCATATTTGGCTGCATCTTAATTTTCTCCTCTTTAATGACGCTAAAGAAAAAGGTAGACCACTCTACTTTGGAGTATACAAGTAAAAGTGCTAAATTTTTCAAACTGAATGGTTCCTATCCAGTTAAAGGTGTTGATACACCTTATGCGGTTAAAAATGTTGCTGGTGGATTTTTTATGATGTTGTTCGCCGGAACACTATCAGGACTGTTAGGCATTGGCAGTGGCGCATTAAAGGTAATTGCCATGGATAACATCATGCGTTTGCCTTTTAAAGTATCTACCACTACCAGTAATTTCATGATGGGCGTTACTGCTGCGGCAAGTGCGGTGGTTTATTTGCACCGCGGACAAATAGATCCGGGTATTGCCATGCCGGTTTGTATTGGCGTGTTAATTGGAGCAACTGTGGGAGCCAAGGTGTTGGTAAAGGCTAAAACAGATAAACTTAAAATTGTATTTGCAGTGGTCGTAACTATTTTGGCTGTACAAATGATTTATAAAGGCTTATCAGGAGGTTTTTAATTATACGTTGTCTTTCATCGTTCGTCATCCTGACCTGTAGCGAAGCAGAAAGCTACTTGTAAATTCATTTCAGGTTCTTAATGCGAGTTTTTGGAAAAGATAAGGTAGTTAAAGAAAATAACAATGGAACAAACAAAAAACATCACAGATAGAGATATCCAAAGTTTAGTTGGTAACTTATTACGAGTTGGCGTTTACCTTTCTATGGGTATTGTAATTATCGGAGGATTAATTTATTTGTTTAATCATGGCAACGAGAAAATAAACTATGCTCATTTTGATTTAGATAAAGTTAGCCTAAAAACCGTAGCGGTAATTTTCTCGGAAGTACTCACATTTAAAGGTGCCGCCGTAATACAGTTTGGCTTGTTGATGCTTATTTTTACACCAATTGCTCGTGTGCTAATGGCGGTAGTGAGCTTTTTTATAGAAAAAGATTATCTATACGTATTAATTGGTCTAATTGTTTTTGCCATCATTATGGTAAGTCTAAGTGGTGGTTTTGCACATTAATATTCAACTCCTTTCGTTTTTTACTGTTTTTAAGTTGAATAAACCCTATTGCAGCGAGCACGTTTGGCAAATCTATGGGTTTGCCAACGAAGTAAAGCGGAAAGAGGGACAGGTGCTTGAAAAGTGCTTCTGTATCTGCTTTTCAATAAAAATTTCTGAAAATTATAACCTATTATTATTCAGTTTGTTGTGTTTTTTGAGCGGTTTGATGTTGTTTAAAACTTCACTGCTTTCTTTTGGGATAGATAGGTGCTAATAAAATCTTAAAATATTTTTAGCTAACTATTTGAAAATTAATAATTCTTGCCTATCTTTGCCGTCCCTTAACGGGGATTGTATATCCACCTTGAACGAAGCCCTACTGCTTCGATGGGTGTTAACTTAATTAAAGAAATGTCAGGAATTATTGGAAAAAAAGTAGGAATGACCAGTATTTTCGATGCAGAAGGAAGAAACATTCCTTGTACTGTAATCGAAGCTGGGCCTTGTGTAGTTACACAAGTTAAAACCGAAGAAAAAGACGGTTATTCATCTATTCAGTTAGGATATGATGAAGCTAAAGAAAAAAACGTAACGCAACCTTTAAAGGGGCATTACGCAAAAGCAAACACTACCCCAAAACGTAAACTTGTAGAGTTTTCTGAGTTCGAAAATGGTTTGAACTTAGGTGACACAGTTACAGTAGATATCTTCGCAGAAGGTGACTATGTAGATGTGGTTGGAACTTCAAAAGGTAAAGGTTTCCAAGGTGTTGTGAAGCGTCATGGTTTCGCGGGTGTTGGTGGTCAAACCCACGGTCAGCATAACAGAATGCGTGCGCCAGGTTCATTAGGAGCTTCTTCATGGCCTTCACGTGTATTCAAAGGGATGCGTATGGCAGGTAGAACAGGTGGTGATAGAGTGAAAATTCAAAACTTACAAGTGTTGAAAGTTTACGCTGAGCAAAACCTATTAGTAGTTAGTGGTTCCGTTCCAGGAGCTAAAGGTTCTTACGTAATCTTAGATAAGTAAGCAAGATGGAAGTTAAAGTAGTAAACATTTCAGGAAAAGAGACAGGTGCCAAGGTGCAACTTCCTGAGTCGGTATTTGGTGTAACTCCAAACGATCACGCGATTTATTTAGATGTAAAACAGTATTTGGCTAACCAACGTCAAGGTACGCACAAATCTAAACAACGTAACGAAATTGCTGGTTCTACCCGTAAATTATACAAACAAAAAGGTACTGGTGGTGCACGTGCTGGAAGCATTAAATCTCCATTATTCAATGGTGGTGGTCGTGTTTTTGGTCCTCAACCTCGTGACTATAGTTTTAAATTGAACAAGAAACTAAAATCATTAGCTCGTAAATCAGCTTTAGCTTATAAAGCACAAGATAACGCAGTGGTAGTTTTAGAAGATTTCAATTTTGATAGCATCAAAACTAAAAACTATATCAATTTGGTTAACGCATTAAACCTAGCAGGCGAGAAAACTTTGTTAGTGTTACCAGAGCAAAACAACAATATTTATTTATCAAGCAGAAATATCCAGAAAGCTAAAGTAATTACCGCAGGCGACTTAAATACTTATGATGTATTAAACGCTGGTAAACTTTTGTTAACTGCTAATTCGCTTAAAACATTGGAGGAGGCATTTGCCAAGTAATATGGAAATCTTACAAAAACCAATTTTAACCGAAAAAGCGTCTGCATTAACTGAAAAAGCTAACCGTTTTACTTTCAGAGTAGACCACAGAGCTAATAAGTTGCAGATTAAATCAGCTATTGAGCAAATGTACGGTGTAAACATCGTTGCATTAAACACAATGGTTGTTCAAGGTAAGGCAAAATCTAGAAATACTAAAGCAGGTTTAGTAACTGGCCGTAGCCCTAAATACAAAAAAGCTATTGTAACATTGAAGGATGGCGAAACAATAGATTATTACGCGAATATTTAATATCAAAATTGAATAATTTATAACTATGGGCTTAAGAAAATTTAAACCAGTCACTCCGGGTACCCGCTTTAGAGTTGGTGCTAGTTTCACGGAGATTACAGCAACCAAGCCCGAAAAATCATTGGTTGTATCTTCTAAAAAATCAGGAGGTCGTAACAATACAGGAAAGATGACTATGCGCTACATTGGTGGTGGTCACAAAAAATCTTACCGTTTAATTGATTTTAAACGTGATAAGTTTGATATCCCTGCAACAGTAGCAACTGTTGAGTACGATCCAAACCGTACTGCACGTATTGCATTATTGCATTATGCAGATGGAGAGAAGCGCTACATTATTGCACCTGAAGGGTTGCAAGTAGGACAAACTGTGCTTTCGGGTGAAAAAGCTACTCCAGAAGTAGGTAACACTTTAACGTTAGCAAAAATTCCTTTGGGATCTATCATCCACAACTTGGAAATCCAACCAGGTAAAGGAGCGCAATTGGCACGTAGTGCTGGTGCTTATGCACAATTGGCCGCAAGAGATGGTAAATATGCAACAGTTAAAATGCCATCAGGTGAAGTAAGATCTATCTTAGTAACTTGTTTAGCAACAATTGGCGCAGTTTCTAACTCTGATCATGCAAACGAAGTATTGGGTAAAGCAGGTCGTGCTCGTTGGGTTGGTCGTCGTCCTCGTACACGTCCAGTAGCAATGAACCCGGTAGATCACCCAATGGGTGGTGGTGAAGGTAGATCGTCAGGTGGTCACCCTCGTTCAAGAAACGGCGTTTTAGCTAAAGGCTTCAAAACTCGTTCTAAGAAAAAATACTCAAATCGTTTCATCATAGAGAAAAGGAAGAAATAATGGCTCGTTCAATTAAAAAAGGACCTTATATTGACCATAACGTAGAGAAGAAAGTAAACTCTATGAATGATTCAGGCAAAAGGACTGTAATCAAAACTTGGTCTCGTAGATCAATGATCTCACCAGATTTCGTTGGTCACACATTTGCTGTGCACAATGGCAATAAATTTATACCAGTATACGTAACAGAAAACATGGTTGGCCACAAGCTAGGGGAGTTCGCTCCAACTAGAACCTTTAGAGGCCACTCTGAAAAGAAAAAATAATTAAAAGATGGAAGCAGTAGCGAAATTAAACAATTGCCCAACCTCACCGCGTAAGATGCGTTTGGTTGTGGATCTTATCAGAGGTGAGCGTGTTGAGAAAGCATTACACATTTTGAAGTTCACTAATAAAGATGCCGCTGAAAGAGTTGAAAAACTTTTATTGTCAGCCATCAATAACTGGGAGCAAAAAAACAGTGGTTCTCGCCCTGAAGAAAGCCAATTAGTCGTTAAGTCGATTATGGTTGGCGGTGGTCGTCAGTTAAAAAGATTAAGACCAGCACCTCAAGGTCGTGGTTACAGAATTCGTAAACGTTCGAATCACGTAACTATAGTAGTAGATAGTATAAACGTTGAATCTAAAACTAATTAACAGAAATGGGACAAAAAGCAAATCCAATAGGCGCCAGGTTAGGGATCATCAGAGGATGGGATTCTAATTGGTTCGGAGGCAACAACTATGCTGATAAATTAGTTGAAGACGAAAAAATCAGAAAATACCTTTCAGCTCGTATCGCAAAAGGCGGTGTTTCTAAAGTAGTAATTGAGCGTACATTGAAACGTATCACTGTTACTATCCACACAGCACGCCCAGGTATTGTAATCGGTAAAGCAGGACAAGAGGTTGATAAAATCAAAGAAGAGTTAAAGAAATTGACTAAAAAGGAAATTCAAATTAACATCTTTGAAATTAAACGCCCTGAGTTAGATGCTCAATTAGTAGCAGAAGGTGTTGCAAAACAACTAGAAGCTAGGATCTCGTTCCGTAGAGCAATGAAATCATCTATCGCATCAACCATGCGTATGGGTGCAGAAGGTATCAAAATTATGACTTCAGGTCGTTTAGGTGGTGCTGAGATGGCTCGTAGCGAACAGTATAAAGAAGGAAGAATTCCTTTGCATACTTTCCGTGCTGACATTGACTATGCTTTAGCAGAAGCATTAACTACTTATGGTAAAATTGGTATCAAAGTATGGATCTGCAAAGGTGAAGTCTATGGCAAACGTGATCTTTCTCCGAACATCGGCGCTGCAAACAACGCACCTGGTAAAGGTGGCAGACCAGAAGGTAACTTCGGCGGTCGCGATGGCGGAAGAGATAACAGAGGCGGTGGCGACAGAAGAAACGATAAACGCGGTGGCGGAAATCGTCCAGGTGGCCAAGGCGGAAGAGATAACAGAGGTGGTGGTGCTAACAGAGGCCCACGCAAATAGTCAACAGATCGTTTAACGATAATATTAAAATAAAATGTTACAGCCAAAAAGAACGAAGTTCAGAAAGATGCAAAAAGGCAGAATGAAAGGTTTAGCAACTCGTGGTGCTGAATTGTCATTCGGATCTTTCGGGATTAAATCTCTAGAGGCAACTTGGATCACAAGTCGCCAGATAGAAGCAGCCCGTATCGCAGTAACTCGTTACATGAAACGTGAAGGTCAGGTTTGGATTAGAATATTCCCGGATAAACCGGTAACTAAAAAGCCAGCTGAGGTACGTATGGGTAAAGGTAAAGGTGCTCCTGAGTATTGGGTAGCAGTAGTAAGACCAGGACGTATCCTTTTCGAAGCAGAAGGTGTGCCTATGGAAATTGCTAAAGAAGCATTAAGACTTGCTGCACAGAAATTACCTGTTCAAACAAAATTTGTAGTACGTAGAGATTACGTAGAAGCATAAAAAGCTAAGTGGGATCAATGTTGTAAGTAACTTGTTATTATAACCGCTAGACCCACTGCATAAAAATAAGTAAAATGAAAAACTCAGAAATCAAAGGGCTTTCTCAAGAAGAATTAGTAGCTAAGATTGCGGAAGAAAAACAAAACTTGGTAAAGTTGAAGTTTGCGCATACTATTTCGGCTATCGAAAATCCTAACCGCATTACAGCGGCTAGAAAAACAATAGCCCGTTTAAACACTGAATTGTCTGCACTAAAAAAAGCAGCAGTAGCTACAGAAACTAAATAATTTTAGAGCCCAATGGAAAGAAATTTAAGAAAAACAAGAATCGGGTTGGTAGTGAGCAACAAAATGGATAAATCTGTTGTAGTTGCAGTAGAACGTAAAGTGAAGCACCCAATCTATGGTAAGTTCGTTAAAACAACTACCAAATTTATGGCTCATGACGAGAAAAACGAATGCGGTATCGGTGATACTGTAGAAATCATGGAAACTCGTCCGTTGAGTAAAAACAAGAACTGGAGATTGGTACAAATTTTAGAAAAAGCTAAATAAGATGGTACAACAGGAATCAAGATTAAACGTAGCCGATAATAGCGGCGCAAAACAAGTATTGGTTATCCGTGTACTTGGTGGTACTGGTAAACGTTATGCATCAATTGGCGATAAAATTGTAGTAACAGTTAAAAGTGCTTTGCCTTCAGGCAATATCAAAAAAGGTACTGTTTCTAAAGCAGTAGTAGTTAGAACTAAAAAAGAAATCCGTCGTAAAGATGGCTCTTATATCCGTTTTGACGACAATGCGGCAGTATTATTAAATGCTCAAGACGAGCCACGCGGTACACGTATCTTTGGCCCGGTAGCGAGAGAACTGCGTGAAAAACAATTCATGAAGATTGTATCATTAGCACCGGAGGTATTATAAAATGGGAAACAAAGTTAACAAACCAGCCAAATTAAAAATCCGTAAAGGAGATTTAGTAAAGGTGATCGCTGGCGACTCAAAAGGTCAACAAGGTAAAGTACAAGAAGTACTTGTGGCTAAAAACAGAGTGGTAGTAGAAGGTGTAAACCTTATCTCTAAACACACTAAGCCAAGTGCTGCTACACCTAACGGTGGTATAATTAAAAAAGAGGCTGCTCTTCATATTTCAAACGTACAGTTGGTTGATCCAAAATCTGGTAAAACTACTCGTGTTGGCCGTAAATTAAACGCCGACGGAAAATTAGTTAGAGTTGCTAAAATTTCAGGGGAGGAAATCAAATAATGGCATACGTACCAAGATTAAAAAGCAAATATAAAGAGGAAATTGTTGGTGCTTTAAAGGATAAATTCCAATACAGCAGCGTAATGCAAGTTCCTAAGTTGTTGAAAATTTCAATCAACCAAGGTGTTGGTCGTTACTCGGTAGCTGACAAGAAGATCATCGATAGCTCTATCTTAGAATTATCTACCATTTCTGGTCAGCAAGCTGTAGCTGCTAAATCTAAAAAAGATATCTCAAACTTTAAATTACGTAAAGGTATGCCAGTTGGTGTAAGAGTAACTTTACGTGATAACAACATGTTCGAGTTCTTAGATAGATTAATTTCAGTAGCTTTGCCACGTATCCGTGATTTCAAAGGTATCAATGATAAAGGATTTGATGGAAAAGGTAACTACACTTTAGGTGTTACTGAGCAAATCATTTTCCCAGAGATCAACATCGATAAAATCAACAAGATTTTAGGTATGGACATTACTTTCGTAACTACTGCTACCACTGATGTTGAAGCATTGGAACTTTTAAAACAATTTGGATTACCATTTAAAAATCAAAAAACTGCAGAATAATGGCAAGAGAAGGTGTAAAAGCTCGCGAAATTAAGCGCCAAAAATTAGTAGCTAAATATGCTGAGAAACGTGCAGCATTGAAAGCGGCTGGCGATTACGAAGCATTAGATAAATTACCTAAAAACTCTTCGGCAGTGCGTTTGCACAACCGTTGTAAGTTAACAGGTCGTCCTCGTGGTTACATGCGTACCTTTGGTATTTCAAGGGTAACATTCCGCGAAATGGCTTTAGATGGTAAGATACCAGGCGTTAGAAAAGCTAGCTGGTAATCAATAAAAGTTATATAAGTTTTTGAGTTATAAGTTGTAAGTTGTATTTTTGCAGCCCTTACAGCTTATGGCTCATTAGCATATAAGCTATTTGAACAGAATATTAACCGATATTAGGTCCGGAAGTCGGGTGACGCGTACGGAAACCATTATCACAATTTCATCATAAATGAATACAGATCCAATAGCGGATTATCTTACAAGATTAAGAAATGCTATTAAAGCAAATCACAGAATTGTAGAAATTCCAGCTTCCAACCTTAAAAAAGAAATCACTAAGGTTCTTTTTGACAAAGGTTACATTGCAAACTACAAGTTTGAAGACACAACTGCTCAAGGAGTAATTAAAATTGCGTTGAAATACAATGCAATCTCTAAAATCCCTGCTATCCGTACGTTAACCCGTATCAGCAAACCAGGTTTGAGACAGTATGCGGGCGTAGAAAATATGCCAAGAGTATTAAATGGTTTAGGTATCGCAATCTTATCTACTTCTAAAGGTGTAATGACTGATAAAGAAGCAGCCAAATTGAATATTGGTGGTGAGGTATTGTGTCACGTTTATTAATTAAAGGAGATCAGTACAATGTCAAGAATAGGAAAAGCCCCAATTAACATACCAGCAGGAGTAACCATTACAGTAGGTAAAGATAACGTAGTTACTGTTAAAGGTCCTAAAGGCGAATTAACGCAAGCTGTAGATACAGATATCACTATTTCTCAAGAAGATGGTGTTTTAACTGTACAACGCCCAACAGATCAAAAAAGACACAGAGCTTTACACGGTTTATACCGTTCTTTGATCAATAATATGGTTGTAGGCGTAACAGAAGGCTATAAATTAGAACAAGAATTAGTTGGTGTGGGTTACCGTGCAACCAACCAAGGCAATACGCTAGATTTAGTTTTAGGTTATTCTCACCACTATGTGTTTCAGTTACCAGCAGAAATTAAAGTAACTACCACATCAGAAAAAGGTCAAACTCCTAAGATCATTTTAGAGAGTATCGACAAACAATTAATAGGTCAAGTAGCTGCGAAAATCCGTTCGTTACGTGCACCAGAGCCTTACAAAGGTAAAGGTATCAAGTTTGTTGGTGAAGTGTTAAGAAGAAAAGCAGGTAAATCAGCTTCTAAAAAATAATTAAAATGGCAGGAAAAAAATTATCACGCAGAGAGCGTATTAAAAAAGGTATCAGAAAAAGACTTACTGGATCTGAAAACCGTCCACGTTTATCAGTTTATAGAAGCAATAAAGGTATTTATGCTCAAATCATTAACGATGAAACTGGTAGAACTATAGTTGCAGCATCATCTTTATCTAAAGATTTCAATGCTTCTGGAAACAAATCTGAGCAATCAGCAGCAGTAGGTAAATTAGTTGCCGAAAAAGCAGTTGCAGCAGGTGTTAAAGAAGTTGTTTTCGACAGAAATGGTTACTTATACCATGGACGTGTTAAATCGTTGGCAGAAGGTGCCCGCGAAGGTGGTCTAGTATTTTAATCATTAAATAAGAGATAATGTCAACTATCAATATAAAAAGAGTAAAAACTAGCGAGATTGAATTAAAAGATCGTTTAGTGAGCATCCAACGTGTTGCTAAAGTAACCAAAGGTGGTCGTACTTTCAGCTTTTCAGCTATCGTAGTTGTAGGAGATGAGAACGGCGTTGTAGGTTACGGATTAGGCAAAGCTAAAGAGGTTACTGAGGCTATCGCTAAAGGTATAGACGATGCAAAGAAAAACTTGGTTAAAGTTCCTTTGTTAAACGGTACTGTACCTCATGAGCAAATCGGTAAATATTCTGGAGGTTTTGTATTAATTAAGCCTGCTGCTGTAGGTACTGGAGTAATTGCTGGTGGTGCTATGCGTGCCGTACTAGAAAGTGCTGGTATCCACAACGTATTGGCTAAATCAAAAGGTTCATCAAATCCTCACAACGTGGTAAAAGCTACAGTTGATGCGTTAACAAAAATGCGTGATGCATATACAGTAGCTCAAAACCGTGGTGTAGATTTAAACAAAGTTTTTAACGGATAAGATCATGGCGAAAATTAAAATCACTCAAGTAAAAAGCGTTATCGATAGAAGCGAGCGCCAAAAGAGAACCATGAAAGCTTTAGGTTTATCTAAATTAAACCAAAGTGTTGAGGTTGAAGCAAATGCGGCAATCATCGGCATGGTTAGAAAAGTTAATCACTTAGTAGCTATCGAAGCTATATAATATTATTATCAAAGTTTGCTTAAGATTTATATCTTAGGCAAATTTTTTTTGTTTAATCGTTGTTTCCTGATTAGTGAAAGCGAAGGGGCAACATAAAAAGTTTATAATGAACTTAAGTAATTTAAAACCTGCAAAAGGTGCTGTAAAAACAAGTAAGAGAATTGGTCGTGGTCAAGGTTCTGGTCGTGGTGGTACATCAACACGTGGACACAAAGGAGCTGGCTCACGTTCTGGTTACTCTAGTAAAGTTGGTTTCGAAGGTGGTCAAATGCCTTTACAACGTCGTGTACCTAAAGTTGGTTTCAAACCAATTAACCGTACAGAGTACGTAGGTGTAAACTTAGATGTTTTACAAGGATTAGCTGAGAAATTTAGCTTAACTACCGTAAATTTTGCTACATTGCAAGAACATGGTTTAGCTTCAAAAAATGACCTAGTAAAGATCTTAGGTCGTGGAGAAGTTAAAGCTAAATTAGAAGTGACAGCTCATGCTTTTTCTGCAAGTGCACAAAAAGCAATTGAAGCTGCTGGAGGCTCAATCGTAAAATTATAAAATGAAGAAGCTATTTACTACTTTAAGTAATATTTGGAAAATCCAAGAATTAAAAGAGCGTATCTTGTTTACGCTAATGATTCTTGTAATCTATAGACTTGTTTGTCAAGTGGTGTTGCCAGGTGTAGATCCGGCACAACTTTCAAATGCACAAAAATCAGGTCTATTAGGTCTATTAGATATGTTTGCAGGCGGTGCTTTCTCTAAAGCATCAATTGTTGCGTTAGGTGTAATGCCTTACATTTCGGCATCTATTGTGGTGCAGTTATTGGGTATTGCAGTTCCTACTTTCCAAAAAATGCAAAAAGAAGGAGAGAGCGGCCGTAAAAAATTAACGCAATACACTCGTTACCTAACAGTAGCTATTACCATTGTACAGGCAATTGGATATGTTAAAACGCAGGTTCCTCAAGAGGCCATCGTAATTAGCCATACCCTTTTCTATTTCTTGTCTGCTATAGTTTTAACAGCAGGTACTCTTTTTGTGATGTGGTTAGGTGAGAAAATCACCGATAAAGGTATCGGTAACGGTACATCTTTAATCATCATGGTTGGTATCATAGCTCGTTTACCTATTGCGCTTAGCCAAGAAGTTAGTTCTGTATTTGCTGGTAGCGATGGTGGTTTGATTAGATTAGTATTGGAGATCGTGGCTTTATATGCGATCATCATGTTTACTATTCTGATTGTACAAGGTGTACGTAAAGTACCTGTACAATACGCTAAGAGAATTGTAGGTAATAAGCAAGTTGGTGGCGTTAGACAGTATATTCCGTTGAAAGTAAATGCAGCGGGTGTAATGCCGATCATCTTTGCTCAAGCATTGATGTTTGTGCCGAGTGCTTTAATTGGTTTGTTCCCTAATTTGCAAGAAAGTTGGTTGCACCAATATTCGGATATCACTTCGTTAACTTATAGTTTAACGTTTGCATTCTTAATCATTGCATTCACGTTTTTCTATACAGCAATTACCGTTAACCCAACTCAAATGTCTGATGATATGAAGAAGAATGGCGGCTTTATTCCGGGTGTAAAACCAGGTTTGGCAACTTCTTCTTTTATTGATGATGTAATTTCTAAGATCACCTTCCCTGGATCGTTATTCTTAGCTATTATTGCCATCATTCCTTCGTTAGCAGTTAAAGTTGGAATTCAACAAGAATTTGCCCACTTCTTTGGTGGTACTTCATTGTTGATTTTGGTAGGTGTTGTTTTAGATACATTACAACAAATTGAAAGCTATTTATTAATGCGTCACTACGATGGTTTAATGAAAACAGGTAGAGTAACTGGTCGTTCGGGTATTCCATCTGCTACTTCAACTAGCGGAGCTGCATTATAGAAAATGAATGAATTAATGGATGATAGCATATTCGGATTGCATTTAGCAAAAATAATATGCTATCATTTTTTCATTTCTTTATTCGAAATTAGTTTGCATGTCTAAGATCCATTACAAATCTCTGGAAGAGATTGAGTTAATACGAGAAAGCTCATTATTGGTTTCTAAAACTTTAGCAGAAGTTGCCAAAGTGATTAAACCGGGTATCACAACCATAGCATTAGATAAGCTGGCATATGAGTTCATTAGAGATAATGGCGCAGTTCCAGCTTTTCTTAATTACGGTGGTTTTCCTAATTCCCTTTGCATTTCTCCAAACGAGCAGGTAGTGCATGGTTTTCCAAATGATTACGTGATAAAAGAAGGAGATTTGATCTCTGTGGATTGTGGCGTAATTAAAAACAATTACTTTGGAGATTCTGCCTATACGTTTTCTATTGGTGAAACTACCGCCGAGCAAAAGAAATTAGTAAAGGTAACACAAGAGTGTTTAGCTTTTGCCATAGAGAAGGCAGTAGTAGGAATGCGCATTGGCGATATTGCACATGCGGTACAATTTCATGCCGAGTCTAATGGCTTTGGTGTGGTAAGAGAATTGGTCGGTCATGGTGTGGGCGTTAAACTGCACGAGAAGCCAGAAGTACCCAATTACGGAAAACGTGGTAGCGGAATTAAACTAGAAGAAGGGATGGTTTTGGCGATAGAGCCAATGATCAACGCCGGAACTGCTAGCGTTAAATTTTGGTCGGACGGATGGACTGTAACCACAAAAGACAATAAGCCGTCAGCACATTTTGAGCATACTGTTGCAATTAAAAAGGGTAAAGCAGATGTGTTAAGCACTTTTTCTTTAATAGAGGATGTTTTAAAAGAAACTATATAAGTTTAAATATTGGTTTAAATTTATTGAGCGCTATCTGTAAAAATCAATAAATGAACCGAGCTTGCGAGTTCATGATGACGATTAAAAGCGATAAAAAAGATCAATCATAAAATAAACAGATAAAAATTTAAATAATTAAAAAATAATATTTAATTTTGCAACCCTGTTTAGTAGGCAGCTAATTAAGTAAAAATCAATAGAATATGGCTAAACAAGCCTCAATTGAGCAAGACGGAGTAATAAGAGAAGCATTATCTAATGCCATGTTTAGGGTAGAACTTGAAAATGGACATGAGATTATTGCGCATATATCAGGTAAAATGAGGATGCACTACATCAAAATTTTGCCTGGAGATAAGGTAAAATTAGAGATGTCTCCTTATGATTTGACAAAAGGTAGGATCACTTACAGATACAAATAAAATGAAACCATCACAAGCGTCGTCTTCTTTTAGAAAAAGCTTGTGGTAACTTCATTACCAAAGAGAGAAATAAATAAAGCAATGAAAGTTAGATCATCAATTAAAAAGCGTAGCGCTGATTGTAAGATTATTCGCCGTAAAGGGAAACTTTACGTAATCAACAAGAAGAATCCTAAATTCAAGCAACGTCAGGGATAATTAAAAACATTAGAACGAGTTCCGTACAACGGTGGCCCGCCGTTCGGTCGTTCATTAAAACACAACTAGAAATATGGCAAGGATTTCAGGTATTGATTTACCAAGAAACAAAAGAGGAGAGATTGGTTTAACTTATATCTACGGTATAGGTAGAACTACTGCGCAACGTATTTTGAATACAGCAGGTATCGATCTTAACAAGAAAGTGCAAGATTGGTCTGATGATGAGTTATCGGCTATCCGTACAATGATTAATGATGAAATTAAAGTAGAAGGTGCTTTACGTTCTGAAGTTCAATTGAACATCAAACGCTTAATGGATATCGGTTGCTACAGAGGTCTTCGTCACAGAAAAGGCTTGCCTGTTCGTGGTCAACGTACTAAAAACAACTCTCGTACTCGTAAAGGAAAGAGAAAAACAGTTGCTAACAAGAAAAAAGCATCTAAATAGTAAATGATAGATGTGAGATATGAGATATGAGAAGTGAGAATTTCTTGTAAATCTGCTCAAATCTGGAATAGAAGATAATAATTAGGATAAGGGTGCCGAGGTAGAGTTTGTCTCATATCTCAATTCTCATATCTCAAATCTAAAAAAGAAAATGGCTAAGAGTAAAAAAGTTACCAAAAAACGTCTTGTTGTGATTGAGCCAGTAGGCCAAGCTCACATCAATGCTACGTTCAACAACATCATTGTTACCTTAACAAACACTAACGGACAAACTATTTCATGGTCGTCTGCTGGTAAAATGGGTTTCAAAGGTTCTAAAAAGAACACACCTTATGCTGCAGGTCAAGCTGCTTCAGATTGTGGTAAAGTTGCTTTCGATTTAGGTTTACGTAAAGTAGACGTATTCGTTAAAGGTCCAGGTTCAGGTCGTGAATCTGCAATCAGAACTTTACAAGTAGCAGGTATCGAAGTTTTGTCTATTAAAGACATCACTCCACTTCCTCACAACGGTTGTCGTCCTCCAAAGAAAAGAAGAGTTTAATCAATTTAATTTTTAAAGCTAAGAGTCTGCAGTTTAAGGCTGTATGATACTTTAAAATCACAAACAATGGCAAGATATACCGGACCAAAGTCCAAAATCGCCCGTAAGTTCAGAGAGCCAATTTTCGGCCCTGATAAAGTACTAGACAGAAAAAACTATCCTCCAGGCCAACATGGTGCTTCTAAAAGAAGAGGAAAGCAATCTGAGTACGCAGTACAGTTAATGGAAAAACAAAAAGTAAAATACACTTATGGTGTGTTAGAAAAACAATTCCGTAACTTATTTACAAAAGCTTCTTCACGTCAAGGTATCACTGGTGATAACTTGTTACAATTACTAGAGGCACGTTTAGATAATACAGTATACAGATTAGGTATAGCTCCAACCCGTTCAGGTGCTCGTCAATTAGTTAGCCACAAGCACATTACTGTAAACGGCGAAACAGTTAATATTCCTTCATATCAATTAAGAGCTGGTGATGTTGTAGCGGTTAGAGAGAAATCAAAATCTCTTGAGGCAATTTCAAACTCAGTAGCTGGCAGAACAATCAACAAGTTTTCTTGGTTAGATTGGAATGCTAAAGAATTATCAGGTAAGTTCTTGTCATATCCTAATCGTGACGAAATTCCTGAGAAAATTAAGGAAAACCTTATAGTCGAGTTATACTCGAAGTAATCATAATGGTTAAAGCCCCAGTGGCTTTAACTTTTTTATATTACGCAATATTAATAAACGATCTAAAAACATTAATAAATGGCAATTTTAGCATTTCAGAAACCAGATAAGGTAATCATGCAGAAATCAACGGATTTCGATGGTCAATTTGAATTTCGTCCTTTAGAGCCCGGTTTCGGTGTAACAATTGGTAACGCCCTAAGAAGAATTTTACTTTCTTCTTTAGAAGGCTTTGCGATTACCAGCATCCGTTTTTCAGGCGTTTCTCATGAGTTTTCTACTATCAAAGGTGTAGTTGAAGATTTAACAGAAATCATCCTTAACTTAAAGCAAGTTCGTTTTAAGAAAGTAGGTGAGTCTGGCGATTCTGAAAAAATCTTTATCATTATAAATGGTCAAGATCAATTCTTAGCAGGAGATGTTACCAAATTTTCTAACAATTTTGAGGTTTTAAACCCTGAATTGGTAATTTGTAACATGGAAAAATCTGTTACTTTGGAGGTTGAGTTAACCGTAAACAAAGGACGTGGTTATGTACCTGCAGAAGAAAACAAAGTTTCTGATAGCGTAGTTGGTGTAATTGCAATCGATTCGATTTTTACGCCAATGAAAAATGTAAAATACACGATTGAAAACTATCGTGTTGAGCAAAAAACAGATTACGAGAAATTGATCTTAGATATTTCTACTGATGGATCTATCCACCCAGAAGAAGCTTTGAAAGAAGCTGCTAAGATTTTGATCCAACACTTTATGTTATTCTCTGATGAGAACTTGGTATTGGAATCTCAAGCTAAAGAAGAAACTAAAGAAGTTGATGAGGAAATTTTACACATGCGTAAAATCCTTAAAACTGAATTAGTTGATTTAGATTTATCTGTACGTGCATTAAACTGCTTAAAAGCAGCTGATATCCGTACTTTAGCTGATCTAGTTTCTTACGATGTTGCTGATATGTTAAAATTCAGAAACTTCGGTAAGAAATCGTTAACTGAAATCCAGGAATTGGTAAAATCTAAACAATTATCGTTTGGAATGAACCTTTCTAAGTTTAAGTTAGACGAAGAATAATTTAAGTTTTAGGTTGTAAGTTTTACGTATTACGTATCACTTAT
This sequence comes from Pedobacter ureilyticus, assembly GCF_005925345.1. Classification (GTDB taxonomy): domain Bacteria; phylum Bacteroidota; class Bacteroidia; order Sphingobacteriales; family Sphingobacteriaceae; genus Pedobacter; species Pedobacter ureilyticus. The sequence goes on along the minus strand of NZ_SSHJ01000026.1, from coordinate 31,500 downwards.
AACGTATCACTTTGAGAATTAAATTAATTCACTGTGTGTAATTCCCTCAGATTAATTTCAAAGAGACGGTACACACTTTATAAACAAAAAAATGAGACACGGTAAAAAACACAACCACTTAGGAAGAACTACTTCGCACAGAAAAGCGATGTTGGCTAATATGGCTTCTTCTTTGATCACTCACAAGAGAATCACTACTACATTAGCTAAAGCAAAAGCTTTACGCGTTTATGTAGAGCCAATTATCACAAAATCTAAAAACGATACTACTCACTCACGTCGTACAGTATTTGCTTACTTACAAAACAAAGAGGTAGTAACAGAGTTATTCCGCGATGTAGCAGCGAAAGTTGCAAACCGTCCAGGTGGTTACACTCGTATCATCAAATTAAACAATCGTTTAGGCGATAATGCTGAAATGGCGTTAATTGAACTAGTAGATTATAACGAGGTATACGGAAAAGATGCAGCAGCTGCTGAAAAGAAAACTACTCGTAGAGGAAGAAGCAAAGCTAAAAAAGCTGATGCACCTGCTGCAGAAGTAAAAGAAGAAGCGGCTCCAGTTGCTGAAGCTAAAGAAGAAGTTGAAGCTGCACCAGCTGCAGAAGAAACTGCTCCAGAAGCCCCAGCAGCTGATGATGCAGAAGAGCAAAAAGCGTAATCTAACTAACTTATTGTTATGCTTAACCCTTTAGGATTTTTCCTAAAGGGTTTTTTGGTTTAAAGGGATTTGATATTTATTGACGGCTGACGCTTGGCGCCGTTTTTCTGTGTTGCGCCTGCGGCCGAAAAATGGAGCTAAGCGTTTATTATGCCATGTTTTTTAATATTTTCACGATTCCTTTCACGAACATACTCGAAAATAGCCGCATAAATCTTTTATCTTTTACAAATTGTACATATTTTGGTGAATATCTGTAATATCCTTTTATAAATATTTTTCCTAAATAATTTGTATTTAATTTTTTTTCTCTAAACTCCCTCAATAGAATTACATTGGGGTGATCATAGCTTTCATATACCATTGTTGCAATATAACAGCCTTCATTTTTTTTGGATTCGGCAGCCTTGATTCTCTGATTATTTTCTCTGTCGTTTTCGAATTGTTTTAAGTAAAACTTGATCATTGAAGGGTTGTTAAAGTTCTTCTTCAAAGTATCAAATTCCTTTACCTTTAAATAATCGGGTCTGATTAAATTTCTAAATCTATTACCTTCAAATCGATGTTCTCTAATTTGGTGATAGAAAGATTTGTACTTATAATTTTCTTCACTTAAAAAGATAAAATCATCAGTTTCAGTTGTCTTTTTTCCTTTTATCCGCTTTTGTTCTACTAATTTTAGATTCGTTTTTGAAAAAAAATGAATTATATGGTCGACATTTACAAAACTGTTGTAATCATGATTTGTGATCTCTAACCAATCACCAGAGGAATTACGATTGAAAATAGGATACTCGATAAGTTCGAGATTTATTTCATTAAAAGTTCTTCCATAACCATCGTATAAAAATGGAATTACAAGTTTATTGCTACTGTCAATAACACCAATATTGAATCTTTTCTCAGAATTACTAACAACAATTAAATTACTGTGTACACCATGAACATAATAAGGAATAGGAATTTTTTCGAATTTTTTATTAAAGAAATGAGGTTTCAAGTTAGAGTACATTCCAGAAATTGACTGAAGAAATAAATCATCATTGTATTTATGAGTAAACGGAAACTTTTCAGAAATGATGTTGCCTGAAGAATCTATCTGAAAAAGGGAGCCTTTATTTTCTACAGTATAAGTTGTATGTCTAAATTCAGCAACACTATTATAATCTAACGTCAAATCATGTACGAAGTCAAACTTGTTAGGATATTCAATTTTTTGTTTCCAAATATTGAATATTTTTCTAATTGAATATTTGCTATCAATTAGAAATTGAATGTATAGTAATTTTTTCTCTACTTCACGATCTGTTATAAAATAAATAGTGCCACCAAACTTAATCGAATCATTTATTTTAGAAGGTTTTAAATTAGTTGTGTCTATGAAATATGGGAAACTATAATTTGGCCAATTAGCACAATAGTCGGCAAATTCATAATCTAATTTAGATAAACTAGATAGTGAATATTCAAAAAAATTATCTATTGGAGAACATGACTTCGTAAGTTGCTCAAATTGTTTGCTAAATTGTAACGCTAAATCCTTGTTGTTATGTGAAACTTGAATATTCTCCTCATTCGTAGAAGCATTATTTGTCCAGTTATAAGAGCCATTGATTACAATGTTATTATCAATAACACAAAATTTATTGTGCATCATCTTTTTTGATAACCAAATTTTGGCTTTAGAGTAGTATAAATCTTTAAATAACTCTTTTTGATTTATATGGTCATTATAAATTATTATTTCAACATCTACACCATCTGAAATTAATTTATTTACTTCTTTTATGATTTGCTTGTCTGTAAACCAAGCAACGGCAATTTTTAATTCAAGTTCACAAGAACTTAGATTTTGAATTATCTGATTACGTATATTATCAAAGTAAACTTCTTGTCTCATTTCCTCAAATTATTGTTATTACAAATGGAAAATCGACGTCTCCATTTCTTGTCGGATTTTGATTTCCTTTTGTCAATTCTGCTACTTGCTTTTTAGTTTGCTCGAATATATAACCAACATTGACAATTTCTTCTCTAAAATACTCATGGACATAAATTGAAAAATCAATTATTAATTGAAGAAATAAGTACCCAAAGGCTCTTTCTCCAATACTTGCAGCAAATAAATACGTTGTTCCATCATTTGAATTTTCAATTGCTTGATTAAACTTCAAAAGTGATTCTTCTCTTGTTAATGGTCGTTTGTCAATTCCGCCATATCTATATTTAGGAATGAGCCTATTGATTCTTTTTATATCAAGCTCAATGTCAATTAAATTTCTACAAGTTTCGATAATATGTAATTGCTTTTTAGAATAAAATTGTAATTGACCAGGTTGCACGAATAATTTTTCTTGCAGTTGAAACAACTGTATTCCATCTTTACTCCCTCCATGACCAATAAGTATAACAACCAAATAGCCAAGAGAATTTAAAATGTCAAGATTATTCAAAGTCTCAATATTGGGTTCTTCAAAAATGAATATTTCATTATCAAAATCAAATGCGCCACCTGCATTACTACAGAAAAAATCAACGTACAGCTGAATGATTTTTCTATCATTAGTCAACTCAACTTCTGTTTTGCTATATCCTTTGATTATTAAAATTGATTTTGTCATTTACTGTTTCGCTTAAATATGGCATAACGTTTTGCAGGTTTAAGTTGAGCCTTATTATTTGTACAATAGAACTTATTTTACTAATCTAATTAAATAGCTTCAAATTCTGGTGTTTGCACTTCGCCCGAGGCTTAACTTAAACCTGTTGTTAGCTGTAGTACGTTTAATCTTTAGCTTCGGCTTTTTTACTCTCCTCATATTCTTCGTCTGTAATTTGCGTAAAGCCATAAAAATCAACTTCAGATAATAGACTTGGCTTTTTGTCCAAAATTCTTACACCAATCATAATTCCTGAAAGTTGGGGTACAAGTTCATCTTTAATTACATCCTTAAATGCAAATAGACTTCTCACTTGGGTATCGTCTTCGAAAACTTTTCCTTTCATTATATCAAGAGTACACTTAACTAAGTTGTCAATATCTACGGTCCTTAGTCTTTTCTCAGACATTTTAAAATTTATAATTACTTCTAGTTGAATTGGATTAAGATATGGATGATTGTTATTTGTAGCTTTATTAATAGCATCTGTTAATCGAGCTTCAAATTTGAGTAGGTTTTCCTTCGCCTTATTATTGGATGCATACATTTCGATTTCAGGATGTACAAATGAACCGTTGTCGTCTTTAATAAAGAAGGAATGTTTATCTAGAGGTTTAAATTTATCCTGCTTGGTTGGGATATCGTCAAACCCTCCTAAATAGCCACACAGGTAATCAAAATCAGGGTTTTGAACAAGTTTAACTTTCATTGTTTTTTTTAATTGTTGTCGGATAGTATTACAACTAACTCATAAATATACACAATAAACCTTCGCTAATCCAACCATATTTAGAGGTATTACCATAGGTTTTCTTTACTTTAAAAGGCCAATATTTCTATAAATTAGAGCCAGCTTCTATCTCATAAGCTGCTTTTCCTGGTTCAAATATTCTAGTTAGTTCAGTTCCTTCTACAGATATCGAGTTGCCTATTCTCCTGATCCAGTTGCCTTCTCGTAAACCTACTACTTTAATGTTATTTTGAGTTAGAAATTCCAAGATTCTTGTCTCTCTGGTTTCTCCGTTATGTTGCAGGTGGGGTTGCGGGTCTAAGTAATGCGGGTTGATGTTAAACGGCACCAAGCCCATACAATCAAAGCTGGGCGGATAAACAATAGGCATATCGTTAGTTGTCTTCATGTTGATACCGCCAATGTTACTGCCAGCACTACATCCTAAATAAGGTTTGCCGCTCTCAATATTTTCTTTAAGAACGCTCATCAAGTCTAATTCTTGCAGGGTTTTTACTAATAGAAAAGTGTTTCCACCACCGGTAAAAAATCCTTTAGCGTTTTCAAGTGCCTTAATTTGGTCATCAAATTCGTGAAGGCCTTTTACGCCGATATTGATGGTAGCAAAAAAATCGGCTGCTTTTTTAGTATATTCTTCATGAGAAATGCCTCCTGGTCTGGCAAAAGGAATGAAGATAATTTCGTTTATTCCTTTGAACAGATCGATGACTTCTTTTTTTAGATATGCGAGATATTGTTGGCCGAATAGGGTTGATGTTGAGGCTAGTATAATATTCATAAAATGCTTGTTAATGCTCAAAGATAGGAGTGTTGAGGAAGAAATGACTGATATGATTTTATTATTTCGAGCCTTTTAAAAAAAAAGCAAGTGCTTTTAAGATTGAATTTAGAAATGTACTCGTTGTGGCGGACGCTAAGGTTCAGAAATTATTTAATGGTTGGTGTCTGCGTCAACGACAGCAAAATATAGGGCTAACTTCGTGTAAAGGAATTAGGTTGGCATCGTTGCTGCGTGTTAATTTATACGGTTAATTTAAAGGGTTTGTAAATTTAGTGTTTACTTTTGCAGTTGATAATTAGGCATGAAGATGAACAAGCAGAGCGAAATATTATTTGCGACACAATTGGAAGAAAGTTTAAATGATGAAACCTTCGTGAAGTTGTCTATGGGCAATTACAAGGGAGGCGAAGAAGGCTTAAAGCAATTGTATGTCAAACCTGTCATCATCAAAAATAAAAAGATATTGTCCTTTAATTTTCGTTACCAAACTAGAGATATCTTTAAAAACTATTTTAGAGAAGAAGGTACCTCACTCATTGAAAATTTTCTTGCTGAAGGATTTAATGTTGCTACTTTATTTACGACCAATGAAGAACATATCTTGGAAAGAAATGCCAAAGGAATTTTTCGGTTGAGAACAAAAGCCTTAGCCCAGAAAAAGGAAGTTCAATTAAACCATAATAAAGAAAAGAAACGCTTGATTTTAGCGAAGGACAATGTTTACCTGCAAGAGCTGGGATTAACCAGTGCTGATGGTGTGGTTTTTAAAAATGCGCAAGATAAGTACAAGCAGATTAACCAATATATTGAAATTTTAAGTTCATTGATTAAAGACTTGCCGGATGGCACGATTAATAACGTGGTAGATATGGGTTCGGGTAAAGGCTACCTCACTTTCGCTTTGTACGATTATTTGTTAAACCACCAGTGGCAAAGCCATCCCCTTGGGACAAAAACAAATGTAGTAGGGGTAGAGTTTAGAAAGGATATGGTTGATTTATGTAATGCCATTGCCCAAAAAGCCAATTTCGATCAGCTTTCTTTTGTGGAGGGAACGATTGACAGCTACGAAAACGATAACATTAACCTACTGATTGCGTTGCACGCTTGCGACACCGCCACCGACGATGCCATTTACAAAGGCATAAAAGCTAATGCAGAATTGATTGTGGTTGCGCCTTGCTGCCATAAGCAAATTCGTAGAGAGATAGAAAAGGGCAAAGCTCAAAACGATTTAAACTTTCTTACCAAACATGGCATATTTTTAGAGCGACAAGCGGAAATGGTTACAGACGGATTGCGTGCTTTAATTTTAGAGTACTTTGGATATAAAACAAAGGTTTTTGAGTTTGTATCTGATGTACATACGCCTAAGAATGTTTTGGTGGTAGGAATTAAAAGTAAAAAGTTAAAAGTAAAAAGTGAAAATTTGGACGGAGTAGATGAGGTTGAGCAGAGCGAAATCCCGACAAGTCGGGAAGCAAGGAACAAGGAGGAAATTCTAAAAAAGATTAAAGACATCAAAACTTATTTCGGTATTGGTTATCATCATTTGGAGAGACTAATGAACATTAGCTAATTAATATTAAACTACCTTGAAAACAACTACCTATAAAATATCAACAGTATTGCTGTTAGCGGTACTATTATTCTTTTCTTCGTGTGAGCCAAAGCGGTTAGGCGAAGAAGTTTTTGACTTGAATGATTTTCCTTTTGGCTTAAGTGTTGGCCGTCTTTATGAGCATGAATTGAAAAAGCATAATACAAAAAGCTATTATTCTTCATGTGATACTGTATTTAAAGATGACAGTGGGCATAAAAAGGTTGAAGTAATTAAATATATAGTTGATGCGGAAAAGCCGGCGGCCCCAATAGCAAAACTTAAAAATGTGAAGTTTAACCTTGTAAGGGCTATTGCTGATGCCGACGATAACTTAATGATGATTTCTGGGGAAGCGTATTGTGGATTTAAAGAGCAATTGAAAATGTTAGATGAGCTGAAAAAGGAGCATGGAAAACCAGTGGTTATTCAGCATATTTCTGGTTTTACAACGTTTACTTGGCTACTAAGCGATAAGACAATTCAAGTACAATGTGAAATGATACCGGATTACGATAATTTCAAGAATAAAAGAGATGAGTACTTAAATCCTTTTGGTGGTTTTTTAAAGACAGATAATTTTGAACCCAATCATAAACCAGAAGTGTTTTTTTATATTTTTAATCCGAAAGCTATAGAATTATTAAGTGAACACATTAGTTTTTTCGGTGGCATAAGTGGTATGAAACCTTATTTTTATGATTATACCGAAAATACGAAGCCACTATACTAAGGTTCGCTTAAGATAATCCCTAATTATAAATCCAAAGTAAAACACCTTTCTTTTTCTTAATTAGCAGTTTGTCTATTTGCTTCATCTGCTCATCGGCGATAACCGGACAGCCTGCACTTACACCAAACAACGTTCGCGGATAGATTTCGTAATTTGGGACCGGCGTATAGGAATGCAAGACTACTATTCGTTTAAAAGCATTGTTATTGGTTTGTTCCAGTCCGTACATTTTGTAGTGGATATTGATGCCCCAATTGCTGTAGGCTCTGTTTTTTACTTTGTATTTGCCTAAGGAAGTGCAATTGCTGCCTACCTTGTTGCTAAATACTGGTTTGATGGCTGTGCTGCCTCCGCCAACGCCGTGCGCACATAGCCCAGAGATAATGGTTTTCTTTTGCTTAAAATCGTAAACAAATAGCCTATTCTTGCCAGATGGCCTGCTCATGTCTACCATGATGCAAATGCTAGTGTCTAGCTGGTTTTTCTTTGCAAACGAAAAGGCTTCGGAGAGTTTTTCGCTTTTGACGCTTGGTTCGACTGGCCAAAGAGGTAGTAGGAAAAGCAGTAATTTAAGATGTAGCATAGTTAAAGATAAGGTTTTGGTGTGTTGTTTTTATCCAAGGAATACAAACTTTTGTTCATTAAACCTGATGGTAGCGGATCCCGATTTTTCATCGGGATGAGCGTACAGCAGGGCTACATTAGCGAAGAACTACTGACAATCGTTTTCTTAAAATAGGAATTAGTTGTTGGGATTATTGACCATGTGTTAGTCTTTCTGATTTAGTCTTTGGTCTTTTCAGCTTTCCGCTTTTTACCTCTATTTCTGCCAAGCTGTCAGCAGTAATCTGAGTTTTCTTTTACATTTTAACAGCTTTTTTTGACAAAATTCTGCCAAAACCCTGTTGGCACATTGCTTGTTATTAACATGGAAACACAAAAAATAACAAAAGAAAATATATAATAAAATGGGAAAAATAATTGGTATAGACTTAGGAACTACGAACTCTTGTGTGGCGGTAATGGAGGGTAACGAGCCTGTGGTTATTGCTAACAGCGAGGGTAAACGTACTACGCCATCTATTGTTGCTTTTACGGAAAACGGCGAGCGCAAAGTGGGCGAGCCTGCAAAACGTCAGGCAATCACAAACCCAACAAAAACGATCTACTCTATTAAACGCTTTATGGGAAGCAGCTTTGGCGAGGTGGATAAAGAAGTTGGAAGAGTACCTTATAAAGTGGTAAAAGGCGATAACAACACCCCACGTGTTGAGATTGACGATAGAAAATATACACCACAAGAAATTTCGGCAATGGTTTTACAGAAAATGAAAAAAACCGCTGAAGATTTCTTAGGTCAGGAAGTTACAGAAGCGGTTATTACCGTGCCTGCTTACTTTAACGATGCGCAACGCCAGGCTACTAAAGAAGCGGGCGAGATTGCTGGCTTACAGGTAAAACGTATCATTAACGAACCTACTGCAGCGGCTTTGGCTTACGGTTTAGACAAAACCAACAAAGACATGAAAATTGTGGTTTTTGACTGTGGTGGTGGTACGCATGACGTTTCTGTATTAGAGCTTGGTGATGGTGTGTTTGAAGTAAAATCTACTGATGGCGATACGCACTTAGGTGGTGATGACTTTGACCACGTATTAATTGAATGGTTGGCAGAAGAGTTTAAAAACGAAAACGGTATGGACTTGCACAAAGATCCAATGGCGTTGCAACGTTTAAAAGAAGCTGCCGAAAAAGCTAAAATTGAACTTTCGAGCACTACTTCTACAGAAATTAACTTGCCTTATATTACTGCTGATGCTAGCGGACCAAAACACTTGGTGCGTACATTAAGCCGTGCTAAGTTTGAGCAATTAGCTGCTGATTTGATTAAACGTACAATAGATCCTTGTAAATCTGCTTTGAAAAACGCTGGTTTATCAGTTAGTGATATCGACGAAATTATCTTGGTAGGTGGTTCTACACGTATCCCTGCTATACAGGATGCCGTAAAAGCTTTCTTTGGCAAAGAGCCTTCTAAAGGTGTAAACCCTGATGAAGTGGTAGCAATTGGTGCTGCTATTCAAGGTGGTGTGTTAACTGGTGAAGTGAAAGATGTATTGTTGTTAGATGTTACTCCACTTTCTTTAGGTATCGAAACTATGGGTGGTGTAATGACGAAGTTAATTGAAGCTAACACTACTATTCCTTCTAAGAAAACGGAAACTTTCTCTACTGCGGCTGATAACCAACCATCGGTAGAAATTCACATCTTGCAAGGTGAGCGCCCAATGGCTAATCAAAACCGTACAATTGGTCGTTTCATGTTAGATGGAATTCCACCAGCGCCACGTGGTGTACCTCAAATTGAAGTTGCTTTTGACATTGACGCAAACGGTATTTTACACGTAAGTGCTAAAGATAAAGCTACTGGTAAAGAGCAAAAAATCCGTATCGAGGCTTCATCTGGTTTAACTGATGCTGAAATTCAAAAAATGAAACAAGAAGCTGAAGCTAATGCAGAAGCTGATGCTAAAGCTAAAGAAGAAGCGGATAAAATTAACAGTGCTGATGCCTTAATTTTCTCTACCGAGAAACAATTGAAAGAGTTTGGCGAAAAGTTATCTGCTGATAAAAAAGCTCCAATTGAAGATGGTTTGAAGAAACTGAAAGATGCACACGCTGCTCGTAACTTCGCTGACATTGAAGCTGCACAAACTGAGTTGCAAAATGCTTGGAATGCTGCTTCTGAGGAGATGTACAAAGCAGGTCAGGAGGGGCAACCACAAGGTGATGCTGGACAAGCAGAACCACAACAAGGTGGCGATACCGTAACTGATGTTGATTACGAAGAGGTAAAAGACGAAGAGAAGAAATAATTTTTTAGTCCGAAAGTCGGAGGTCAGATGACCGAAGATATACAATCTAAAAAGCGTTGCTGATTAATTTCAGTAGCGCTTTTTTGTTATACTTTTTGTCATTGCGAGAAGGCGTTTTTCAGTTGAAGAAGCAATCATAAAGCGACTTTTAGAGGAAATCAATATTAGCCTTTTATGGCAACTCCAGCCCCGCCATCCGCTGCTATCTTTTTGTTCTGGCTTTGTCATCCTGAGCCTGTCGAAGGATTTTTCATAGCAGAAACGCTTCGACAGGCTCAGCGTGACACTAGTTGAGCGGTATGTGCTCACAAAAAGTATATCCGCTGCTGTCGGGTTTAATTAACGTTCGGGATAAGAAAATTATGTTATTTGCTAGCGATAGCGCTTCAAGTCTTCGTTCAGCTAATTTTCGGTCTCTTATTTTTCGGGACGCACTAGTAAGCCAAAGCATTTTCTTTGAAAGAAAAATAAGCAACCGAGAGTTTTTGTTACTTTTTGCGGTCAAAAAGTAAGAGCCCAGCGGCGGCGAGCTAAAAAAAATGCGTTCAATGCGAATTTCTCAAGAATTGTAAAAAACTTAACCCGAAATCACGTTAATTAACCAAAACCTGTGCAGTTATCTACCAATGTGGCTAAAGCCGAAACAAATTGCATAAAAAAGTCGGCTAAAGCCGACGGGAATGAAATGGCATGGTTCAAAAACACATTGTAAAATGAAAAGCGGCCTGCTACAGTTACTTCTTCTTCAAACTCACATCAATCAAGTGTTGCAACTGTTCTTCGTTCGCAAAAAGCTCTTCTAGCAATTTAAACTGATTTTTTGCTCTGTCTAAGTTTTGCTCAGCGTAAGTGGTAGGATAGTAGATACTTCCGTTTAAAAAGTCTGTTAAGAAACGAAGCGCCTGCATGTAGATCATATACTTTCCACTAAACAAAATCAGCTCTTTTTCAGTATCGGTTAAAATGCTTCCCATTTCAGAGAGATAGCCGTCTATCATTGCCGAAAAATAAGCGATACGAATGGTAATTTTTGATAAATCTGTTTCGTTTTCAGAAAATTCACATAGATAAGTGCGCATCATATCGCCTAAGTCAGAAATGAACTTTCCGGGCATCAAGGTGTCTAGATCGATCACGCAAACGCCTTCAAAACTTTCTTGATCTAATAACGCATTACTAATTTTGGTGTCATGGTGCATTACCCTATCAGGAAAATCAGCTTTGCTCTTGAATTGAAGGTATTGGGATAATAGGTGTTCTAGGGCTAAAGCGGTTTCGATTTCTTTAGCTGCTTTTTCTTTATTTTCATTGCTTGCGGCATTTAATGCATCCTTAAATTGCGTAAACCGAAGTGCTAAATCATGAAAACCTGCTATGGTAGGTTCAAGTTTACTGCTATCGAAACGATTGAGAAGTCTGCTTAGTTTACCAAATTGCTTTGCCGCCTCAAAAGCTTGTTTGGGAGTGCTTAGTGTATCTAGGGCAACAGTTCCATCTACAAATGGCATTAACCGCCAATGTTTACCTGCTTGTAGGTACATACTATGGCCTGTTACAGAGGCTACAGGTGCCGGAAAAAGATAATCGGGATGGTTTTGCTTAAGAAATTGGGCTACCGCATCAATGTTGTTGGCAATAGCTTCAGGATTGGTAAAAACAACCTTGTTAAGGTATTGTAGTACAAATTTTTTGCCATTGGCGATATTAGTTAACAAATAGGTTCCGTTAATTAAACCGGAACCTATTTGCTGTATGTTGATGGTTTCTCTCGTTAAGCCATAAGCCTTGAGGATACTTTCATCAATGGTTAATTCCATAATTTTTCTGGGTAGTTGCCATTTTTGATTAATTCATCAATACTTGCTTGTACAAGCGGCTTGTCTTCCTTGTAAGTAACTCCAAACCATTGGTTATCCGTTGGAACAACCTTGAAAACAGCTTTTTTACTCTTAACTAGGTATTCGCCAATTAAGGGAATAAAAAACTCTGCTTTAGGTTTGTCTTTGTTTTCCCTGGCAAAAGTTCTGAACAAATCTTCGGTAATTTGAAAAACTGCGGGAGTAAAGCCCCAAAAATTCATCGATACGGGTGTATCAAATTCTAAAGGGAATTCTTTTTCATCTTCTTCGTAAACTATGGTCTCTCCTTGTTTGTAAACTTTCGTTCTCTCTACAATTTCAGTTAAATTTCCAGTTTCGTCTGCTTTACAAACACCCCTAGAAACAGCACCAAAGTCTGATAAGGTTTTGCCTATTTTGTAGCCGATGATAGAATAAGTGGCATCATTAACTTCAGTAGTAAGGAAATCTGCCATTTTTTTGAAAGCATCGTATCCATAAAAATCATCTGCATTAATTACGCAGAAAGGCTCTTTTACTACATTTCTTGCAGAAAGTATGGCGTGGGCTGTGCCCCAAGGTTTCTCTCTGTATATTTCTTCTTCGATGCCGAATTGTTTTAAATCAAAATTTTGATAAACATAATCAACTTCAATTTTGCCTTTCAGTTTTTCATCAAAAATCGACCTAAAGTTGTCGGCAAATTCTTCTTTAATGATGAATACTACTTTGCCAAATCCAGCTTTAATCGCATCGTATATAGAATAATCGATAATGGTTTCGCCATTTGGGCCAAAGCCATCAATTTGTTTCATACTACCGTAGCGGCTTGCCATCCCGGCGGCCAAAATTAGTAAGGTTGGTTTCATTAACTATTTAGTTTTTAAATGAATATTAGTTAGTGCCAAAGTTAAGTTTTAGAATCCAAAAAGCCCACCGCCTTTTGATTTAGTTGTGCGACTTTTTTTGCCAGTTAGCATTCCAAAAATGCCACGTACAATTTCTTTCCCTATTTGGCGGGTTATGGTTGCGCCCATAATCTCTTCTACTAAACTCTTTTCACCAGCTTTTGGTTTGTTTTCTTTTTCAATTTGTTGCTTTTCTTCCTCTTCTGCTTTGGCCTGCTGCTCACTAGCCAGCTTTTCATTAATCCTATCAGTTAACATTTCATAGGCGCTTATCGGATTTTTTGTTTCTTGATATTTGGTATATAAAGAACTTGTCTGCATCAATTTTTCGCAATCAATAGCGGCCATTGGTCCCATTACAGCTCTGGGAGGCGTAAGTAAGGTGGCGGCAACCTCTGTAGGAATACCTTTCTCGTTTAGTACGGTAATTAATGCCTGTCCGGTGCCAAGCGAAGTTAAAACTTTGTCTATTTCGTAAAAATCAGATTTGGGGTAGGTATTCACGGTCTTTTTTAAAGCATCTACATCATTTGGTGTAAAAGCTCTTAAAGCGTGTTGCACCCGGTTACCCAGTTGTGATAATACACTTTCTGGTATATCCATTGGAGATTGCGTACAGAAAAAAACACCGATGCCCTTAGATCTAATTAATCTGATGATGGTATTGATCTGTTCTAAAAATGCTTTAGGGGCATCGTTAAACAGTAAATGCGCTTCGTCGAAGAAGAAAACCAATTTGGGTTTGTCCAAATCTCCAGCTTCGGGCATGCTTTGGTAAATTTCGGCCAAAAGACTTAATAAAAAGGTTGAATACAGCACTGGTTGATGCTGTACATCGGCAATGTTTAGCAAGCTAATTACACCTTTGCCATCTATCCGATTGAATAGATCTTCAATATCATAAGAGGTTTCGCCAAAAATGCCACCTAAACCTTGCTGTTCTATCGCCACTATTTTTCTCAAAATGGTACTTGATGTGGCCGTAGATATTGAACCGTAAGTAGATTTGATTTCTTTTGCTCCGTCTCCTTCAGAAAGATAGCCTAATAATTTTTTTAGATCATTGAGGTCTACTACAGGCATCTTGTTATCGTCGGCGTATTTAAAAATTACAGCTAAAACACCCGACTGAGTGTCATTAAGTTCTAAAATTTTAGCTAGTAGCACTGGCCCAAATTCGGTAACCGTAGCTCGCATTTGGGCACCCAATTTCCCAGTTAGCGAGTAGAGTTCTATCGGAAAGCCGCTAGGCACAAAAGGTTTATTGAGTTGTACAGCTCTTTCTTCAATTTTTGCATTGGTTGCACCGGCATGGTTAAGTCCAGAAAGATCTCCTTTCACATCGAGCATAAATACGGGAACGCCTGCATCAGAAAGTTGCTCTGCCAAGAGTTGTAAAGTTCTGGTTTTTCCTGTTCCGGTTGCTCCGGCAATTAAACCGTGCCTGTTCATCATTTTTAACGGCAGGTTTACTTCGGCTTCTGCTATGGTTTGTCCATCTAATATGCCAGCACCTAAGTAAATAGATGCACCTGTTGGCGAATAAGAGGCTTTTATCTTCTCTGTATATGAAATCTTGTTGTTACTCATAATCCATAATTTGGATGGTTAAAATAGGAAGAATTTTTAGTATTGATGTATTAATTTTTGGGCATTTAAAACTAAATAGAAGTGTTTGCAGTTTTTTGCGGCTTTTGTTTTCATAAAACGCAACTAAAATCATTAAATTTACCCTGTGTCAAAATTTAAGAACTTTACAGCGGCTTTCCAAGAGCTAGCACCTAATTTTAGCGGAGAGTTGTTTTTCGATAATTCTGCCAGTCACGAAGCGCAGAAACTGGTTTACGCTACCGATGCCTCAGTTTACCAAGAGAAACCGTTGGCGGTAGCCGTGCCCAAAACTACAGCCGCCATTGCCCAGTTAATTGCTTTTGCTAACGAACATCAATTGACTCTAATTCCTCGTGCGGCGGGTACTTCGCTAGCTGGACAGGTGGTTGGTAACGGTTTAATTGTTGATATTTCGAAATACTTTAATCAGATACTGGAAATTAATGCCACAGAGCAGTACGTTAGGGTACAACCCGGCGTAATTAGGGATGATTTGAACCTCGCCTTAAAGCCTTTTGGCTTAATGTTTGGCCCCGAAACCTCTACCGCCAACCGAGCGATGATTGGTGGAATGATTGGAAATAACTCTTGTGGTTTGCACTCTATTGTGTGGGGAGATACCCGTGGCAATTTATTAGAGGTAAGGGGGTTTTTAAGCAATGGCCAGGAAGTGACTTTTAGCAGTCTTTCATTTGCTGAGGTTGCTGAAAAAGCACAATTGAATAGTTTAGAAGGTGTAATTTACAAAGGGATTTCCGAAATGGTGAATAATCCCCGTAATGTCGAAGCAATAGAAAAAGGTTATCCAAAAAAATCGCTTACCAGAAGAAATACAGGTTACGCACTAGATTTTCTTATTCCTGAGGAGGGAAAAGAAGCCTTCAATATGTGCGAACTGATTGCTGGCTCTGAAGGGACATTGATGTTTGTTACCGAAGCCAAACTGAAACTGCTGCCTTTACCACCCAAAAAAGATGCCTTGGTGTGTGCGCATTTTAGTTCATTAGCCGAAGCGCTTTTGGCCAATATCATCATTCTGAAGCATCAACCGATGGCTTCTGAGCTGGTGGATAAATATATCATGGATTTTACCAAAGGGCATCCCGTTTATCAGCATAACCGCTTTTTTATAGAAGGCGAGCCCGAGGCTTTATTAATGGTAGAGTTTTTTGCAGAAACACAGCAGGAACTAGATTTTAAAACTTCCGCTTTGATAGCGGATTTAAAATTGGCCGGTTTAGGATATGCCTATCCGGTAGTTTATGGCGCCCAAACCAAACTAGCTTGGGATGTGCGGAAAGCGGGTTTAGGACTGATCAGAAACTTGCCAGGCGATACTCAGCCAGTGAATTTAATTGAAGATTGCGCAGTAGCACCCGAGGATTTACCTGCCTATATCGAAGAACTTCAGCAACTGCTCGATAAGCACCAATTGAAGGCATCATACTATGCCCATGCCGGCGCCGGAGAGCTACATGTGGAGCCGATGATTAACCTCAAAACCACCGAAGGCAAAGAACTTTTTAGGACGGTTCTAAAAGAAACCGCGGCTTTGGTGAAAAAACATAACGGTTCGTTAAGTGGCGAGCACGGCGACGGGCGTTTAAGAGGCGAATTTATAGCGGATGTTTTGGGTGCCGAGGTTTACCAATTGCTTAAAGAAGTAAAACAATTGTTTGATCCGCTTGGCGTTTTTAATGCCCATAAAATTGTTGACACACCGCCGATGAACGAGTTTTTACGTTACGAAGCGGACAAATCGGTAAAGCCCATTCAAACGATTTTCGATTTCTCTAAGAACGAAAGTATCCTAAGGCTGGCAGAAAAATGTTCGGGTTCGGGCGATTGTAGAAGAACCCACGTAGCAGGTGGCACTATGTGCCCCTCGTATATGGCTACTCGACAAGAGAAAGACACCACAAGAGCAAGGGCTAATATCCTACGTCAGTTTTTAACCAATTCGCAGGGCGATAATCCCTTCAATCATAAAGAAATTAAAGAGGTAATGGATTTGTGCTTAAGCTGTAAAGCTTGCAAGTCTGAGTGCCCATCTAGTGTGGATGTAGCCAAAATGAAGGCAGAGTTTCTGCAGCATTATTACGATGCCAATGGCGTACCTTTCCGCACTAAAGTTATAGCTAATTTTACCAAATCGCAGGCCTTGGGGGCTTTGGTGCCGGCAGTATATAATGGATTGATAGCGAATAATTTTACCAGTAAACTAATCAAAAGAGTGATTGGTTTTGCGCCAGATCGCTCTTTGCCTAAAGTGGGTAAAACTACCCTTCGTAGTTGGAAAAAGCAGCACGATAGAAAAAATCAGTCCATAGCCAGAGCGAAAAAAGTATATCTTTTCTGTGATGAATTTACTAACTATAACGATGTAGAAATTGGCATTACCTCGATTAAGCTGTTAGAGAAATTGGGTTACGAAGTTGTTATTCCGCAACACGAAGAAAGCGGTAGAACATATCTATCGAAAGGATTATTACGCGATGCTAAAACTCTAGCTAATAAAAATGTAAGTTTATTGGCAGATTTGGTTAATATCGATGCGCCTTTATTGGGTATAGAACCATCAGCTTTGCTTACTTTTAGAGACGAGTATCCAGAATTGGTGGATGCTCATTTGCTGCAAAAAGCTAAGCATTTAGCGCAAAATGCTTTCTTAATTGAGGAGTTTTTATGGAAAGAATTTGAAGCAGGCAACATCAGTACCGATCAGTTTACTGCTAAGGCTCAGTTTATTAAGCTTCATGGCCACTGCTACCAAAAATCTTTGAATGCATTAGCACCAACGGAGAAAATTTTATCGATGCCAACAAACTACAAAGTAGAAATGATTCCATCAGGCTGTTGTGGTATGGCGGGATCTTTTGGTTACGAAAAAGAACATTACGAAGTCTCGATGCAAGTAGGGGAATTGGTGTTATTGCCGGCAGTTAGAAATGCTGCTACAGATACCGTTATTGCCGCTGCAGGGACAAGCTGTAGGCACCAAATTAAAGATGGAACAGAAAGGGTCGCAAAACATCCAGTAGAAATTTTATGGGAGGCACTGCATTAAATATGCCAACAGATCATTATCAGCCCTTAGCACAATTTGTGGCCAAGCACTTTAAGCTGTCAAGGCCCAGTTTAGAAAGTTTTATAGCACCTTGGTTACCCTATAATGCTTTAAGAAAAGAAGTGCTTACCGCCGTTGATGAAGAGGAGAGATATTTATATTTTATTATTGATGGGGTGCAGCGGGTTTACGCTTTAGACAGCCGCGGTAAAGAAGCTACTTTGGTATTTACCTATGCTCCCTCATTTGGGGGTGTGCTAGATGCGATGATGACTGCTCAAAAATCAAAATACGTTTACGAAGCACTAACGCCGTCTAAACTACTGAGAGTTCCTATAATAGAGATAAAGAAGTTGATGAATGAAAATTCTGAAATTGCACAAATGATAAATCTTGGTGTAAGCCAGGCTTTGGGCGGTTTATTGGAGCGTTTAGCAGAACTTCAGTTGATGTCATCAGAAGAAAAATTTAGAAGTTTATTAACCAGAAGTCCTCATATTCTTACTTTGGTTCCGCATAAATATTTAGCGAGTTACCTTGGCATTGATGCCACCAACTTTAGTAAACTGATGAACAGTGTAAAAATTTAGCGTTAACAGTCAAAAAATGTGTGAAACAAGTAAGTAGGCATACTTTATCAAAATGACTTGAAAATTTAAATCTTGGTAAATGCCAACTTTTACTTGACGAAGTAGCTTTAAGTTTGCATCATTAAATGATTAAAAAATGAACACAGTAGACAAAAAAGCATTTATTTCAGATCTATATCACCGCACCGAAACGGTATTAGAAAAGGCAATAAAACAATATCAGAATTTAGACGAATCGTCTCTCAACCTCTCAATAGTAAAGGAGAGCTGGAGTATCGCCGAAGTAATTTCCCACCTTAATTCTTATGGAAACTATTATTTGCCAAAAATAGAAGCGGTTTTAGCACAATCCAATGAGTGTTGTACCTTGGCTTATTCCCCTAGCTGGCTAGGCGCTTATTTCATAAATATGATGGATGTGAACAAGGGAAAATGGCGTTATAAAGCTGCCAAACAACATCAACCTGCTGTGACAGATGCCTATGCTGAGGTCGCCGAGTTCATTAGCCAGCAGGAGCGGATATTGAAATGCATAAAAGCTTCTGAGCAGGTAGACATCAGCAGAGTTAGAATTCCGATATCAATCTCCAAATTCATTAAGTTAAATTTGGGAGATTTGCTTTCTTTTCTAGTGATGCACAATGAACGCCACGTAGTTCAGATTAAAAAGATACAGCAGAAACAAGCCGCAGCTTTAGCCGAGAGGGCAGTTTTTGCAACGTTTGCCTCTTAGATATTTCTCGCAACATTCCTTTTTCTTCTTATCCTTTTTAGAATTTTTTTTCTTCTTATCTTTTTTAGACATAGGCTTGTTTTAGCCACAGATGCACAAATCTTAATAAATATTCAAAAGAATATATCCGTGCATCTGTTGCTTATTTTATACAACCTAAAAGTAAACAAAAAAGGTGCGTACTTGTTGTACACACCTTTAATTATTGTTTTGTTTTGTTGTTGTGCCTGTTTAGTTAGCCGTTAGTTTGGTATTTAATACGTCAACTTACCTCTTTTAACTATGCTTCGCTGTCGTAAGAGATTTGGCCAACATGCTTGTCAATTTGCCATCTTCCAGTACCTTCTTCGCCAATTACTTCGAACAATTCTAGCGCTCTGCGTGCTTTATATTCTTCTTCGCGTTGCTCTCTGAAGAACCAGTTTAAGAACTCTAAAGTCACATAATCTTGTTCTTTATGACAACGAGCTGCAATGTTTTTGATAGATTGTGTTACGCTAACTTCTTGATCTAAAGCTTCTTCAAACACCTCTCGGAACGAGTTGTACTCTTGTTTAATGTTATTTACATCTGGAGAAATTGCATTTCCACCCATGTCTAACACGTATTTGAAGAATTTTAATTGGTGTTGTCTTTCTTCTTCTGCTTGCTTAAAGAAATAATCTGCAGAAAAGTCGTAACCATTTCTATTGCACCAAGATGCCATAGATAAATATATAGACGAAGAATGTGCTTCCTTTTTTATTTGTTGGTTAATTAATGCTTCTACCTCTTCTGATAGTAAACATTTAATTCTCATTATATCTTTCATTTTTTGCGAGATTCTGTTGTTAATAATAAATAAACAATCCTGATCATCCATTGTTCAATTGGATTTAAAACCATGATAATTTACCTCTTGCTTCTTTGTTAGAACACTACAAAGTTAAGCCGATAATGTTCTGTAAAAGAAATTATTAATAATTCGGAACGAGTCTAAGTCTTAGTTAAGCTACAATACGAAACAAGCGATCGTGGATAATGTGGTTTAGCTCCAACATTACGAAAGTACCCTGTAAGATTTCTTTTAGTTTGATCAGCTCTAGCAAAGAGAGCACATAAGAATGATCACAAGCGCAAATAAAGATAATTTCTACATCTGCAGTTTTGTCGCTGCTCAATAGCTTTTCTTCGATGTTTACGTTGTAAACGGCTTTTTTAAGTTTTAAAAGATTTCTGTAATCGAAACGAGCTAACTTACCTGCAAAGTCAATGTACCAACATTTCTCCGAATCCGATTGAAAAATAGCACCGCTTTTAGTAGCAAATACTTCTTCAAATGTAGCAACAGGAAGTGAAAATTCTTTGGTCTTTTGCACAGTAAATTAATTGTTAATGCAAAATTAATATTATTTAGATTTAATACAAATAAAAGGAATGGAAATTTTTAATTATTTTGAAAAGCTAGTGAAGTGTTGCTATTTACGGTTAGCCCCGCCAATGTTGCTGCCAAGTTCCCGATTACTATCGTCTCGGGCTTGGCATTCACGTATGTCGGGTTTATTGCACCTATAGCCGATGCATTTGGTTTGGGGCAGCTTGACTAAAGCCGATATAATATGGGTCATATCAACATTAAACTGCAAAGCGGTGACATGAGTTCTTTTGTGTTGCCTGGTAAATCAAGGGGTGGAATATCTCCAATTAGCATTTGTATAGGCCTAAAGCCAAGCGACCATCAGTTAAGTCTATTTAAATGATGCCATCATTAAAAAAATACTTCTTGATAAATCAAAGTTGAGTGGTTAAATTTAGGTTAATTGAATTCGTTTTTCTTTGCTGCTTTAAGCGAAGTAGCAATGAAGTGATTTGCCGCTGCTTAGGTAGCCCGTTTTTAAGTGCTGAAAAAACGTGATATACGCAATTTATAGTTGAGCTTGGCATAGCTGCATTGGTTGATGTAAAATAGCCCCGATTGAACGGCTTAGCGCCCAACCAAAGGGCGGGGCCTAAAAGTGAAAGCGGGACTACAGTGGGCTAAATGCTTGTGCAATTGCGCTGCTAAAAATTGTAAACGGATATATACAATATTGTGCGGTGGCCAAACAAAACGGATTGAGCATAGGTTTTACTTCTAAAATAAACAAGCAATGGAAAATCAAAAACCAGCCCACGATAAGCTACATGCTAGCGATTTGGGCGAAACCAAAGATTTTAACGAATTGAGGTACGATAAGGATAAAAATAGTTTCGAATTTGATGTGAAAGGAGCAGAAAAAGACTATGATCATCCGCTGCCTTACGACACATCAGCGCCCAATGGCGAAGATAGCATTTCTACTTACGACGAATCTAATCCTTACGTTGGTAACGAGTATGACGAAGACGGGCAGGTTGACGAGCAACTAGACGAAAATGGAATGCATATAGACCGTACGGGAGAAAGTGTGCGTTTAAATGCGGAAGATAGAATTTTGGCGCAAACAGAGGAAGATTTTAGAGATGATTTGGATGAAGAAGGTTATCCGAAAAATGACCGGGCCGTTTAAGGCAGCAAGTCTAAATTGAAACGTTGACGAAATTTTTCGAGCTGCGGATTTTTATCTACCAGATAGGCATATTTGTCTTTGTTGCTATAAATCCGGGTGCTTAATTTGGGTTCTATTCGTTTAGCAACAATTTGTATGTCGAAATTTTTGAGTTGCGACCTTATAAAGTTAAGCAACTCAATTTTTTCGTCTTGTAAAGTACTTTCAAGTGCAATATTCTCAATTGATACAATAATATCTGTTCCGTCTATAATCGGTTCGTTACTGCTCAGCAAAGTAAACAAATGTATTTTATCTTCGGCATTTGCCCTTTGAATACATTGTTTCCAAACTGCCATAAATTGCTCTTTGGTAAAGGCTTGGGTGTCGTTTCCACTAACATATTGTGGTCCTTTATCATCGCCGTCTAAATTATTACCATTACTAAAATCAGTTAAAGAAGGAATGAGCGAACCTCCCGTGCTTTTAACCAAAGGCTGTATTTTTATTGGAGCTGCTGGTGGCGGTATACTAACTTTTTGCGCTTCTGTTTTTGCTGACGCAGTTTGTGCTGGTTTTGCAGCTGTTGGCTCTTCCTTCTTTTCTGTGGGCGCTGTAGCAACTTTTGTACTTTCGTGCTTAATCTCTTTTGAGCTGCTTTGGGCTTGAACAGAACTAACTAAAGTTTTTTTTTTATCCTGATCTTGGTCAGTTGCGGTGTTGGCGAGTTGAATTACAGATGGAATGTGGCACATTTTAATGAGTGCCAGCTCAACCTGTAACCGCTGATTTTTGCTGTTCTTATAATTAAGATCGCATTGGTTAGCTAAGTTTAGCGCCGTTAAAATGAAACCTAAATTGGCACTATTACTTTGCGCTAAATATTTTTGCTTAATGTTTTCGCTTACCTCCAATAATTGGATGGTCTGGTTATCTTTGCCAACCAATAAGTTTCTAAAGTGTCCAGCTAAACCATTAATGAAGTTATTGCCATCAAAGCCATTATTCAATATCTCATTGAAAAGTAAGAGGGTATTGCTTACATTGCCGCTGGTTAGGTATTCGGTCAATTTAAAGTAATAGTCATAATCTAAAATATTCAGATTGTCTATTACCGCTTTGTAGGTTACATTTCTGTTGGTGTAGCTAACAATCTGGTCAAACATGGAAAGTGCATCACGCAAACCGCCATCAGCTTTTTGCGCAATAATGTGCAAACCGTCATTATCGGTTGCAATGTTTTCTCTCTCGGCAATTTTAGCTAAGTGATTAGCAATGTCATCAACCTGTATCCTGTTAAAATCAAAAATTTGGCAACGAGATAATATGGTTGGTAATATTTTATGTTTCTCTGTAGTAGCTAAAATAAATATAGCATAAGATGGCGGTTCTTCTAGCGTTTTCAAAAAAGCATTGAATGCACTGGTTGATAACATGTGAACCTCATCAATGATATAGATCTTGTATTTTCCGGCTTGTGGCGGTATTCTTACTTGCTCAATTAAACTCCTGATATCGTCTACAGAGTTATTTGAGGCGGCATCTAGTTCATGAAAGTTAAAAGAATGTCCCGATTGGAAAGATTGGCAGTTTTCGCAAGTGCCACAGGCTTCCTGCTCGGCGGTTAAACTGGTACAGTTGATCGTTTTTGCCAAGATACGTGCACAAGTAGTTTTGCCTACGCCACGCGGCCCGCAAAATAAGAAAGCTTGCGCCAGTTGACTATTTTTAATGGCATTTTTTAAAGTTCCGGTAATATGTTGTTGTCCAACTACCGTTTCGAAGGTGGCTGGGCGATATTTACGGGCAGAAACAATAAAATTTTCCATTGGCACGAAAATAGGGAAAATTTGCGGAGTTGAAATATTGAAATTTGGAATGTTGAAAAGTTGCGTGTTGGTTTGAGGTTGATGAATTGTGTAGTTGCTGGCTCGGCACCTTAGCTAAGCACTAATTTCTGACCACTGATTCCTTGCGTCTCTCAAATAATCGACTTTAACTCCTTTCTGTATTGCGATGCGCTTTTTCCCGTAAATTCCTTAAAAATCTTATTAAAATGGCTAAAGTTATGGAAACCACTTTCGTAACTGATATTGGCAATGCTTGTAGGTTTTTCTGCCAAAAGCTTTGATGCATGTACCACCCTATATTCGTTCACAAACTTGGTAAAAGTTTTCTTGGTCATTTTTTTGAAATACCTGCAAAAGGCTGGCACAGTCATGCTGGTCATATCTGCCACCTGGTCTAAACTAATTTCTTCTGTAAAATGATCTTTAACATAGTTAAAAACCATGTTAATCCTGTCATTGTCTTGCGCCTGCATCTCTAGCGAGAAGTTTTGGGCGTTTAATAGCTTGTAGTCAGATGCCTGTTCCAATTCTCTTAATACACCTAAAAGTGCTAGTAGCTTCTCGAACGGCCATAGGGTATTCATTTTTTCTAAAACAGGCCCAACAAGCTTCATGGTGTCTTTGCCAAAGGCGATACCATATTTTGCTTTTTCAAATAAGTTTACAATGCCCTTGGTTTCTTTTAAGGTAAGAAAATCCGACCCTAAAAAATTGGGCTTCATTTGTATCACTACCTCGTTAATGTTGCCCGTGGTTTCGTCGGTAAATCCACAATGGGGCAAATCACTCCCTATTAAAATTAAATCGCCATCGGTGTAGTAAGAGATATGGCTTCCTATTTGTCGCTTACCGCTTCCTCCATTAACAAATACCATTTCTATTTCTGGGTGGTAGTGCCAAAGGTAGGCCTTATTGTTGGCGTTTTGCTGGTATTTAGAATAGTAAAAAGAACTTCCAAAAGAAGGTTCTATAATCTCGAAACTAGGTTTTATTTTTTTCATGCTAATTGGTGCTAAATTAACTAAAAAATATGTGTTCTTGCATTTATTGTTGTGTTTGTTGTTTTTTAGGGTTAAAATAACATAGTTATTTGCGAATATGGAATATAAATAAACACCGATTACTACCTAGATTTGCTTCTGTTAAATAAGTATTAACGTTTAAGGCAAATCAAAATGAGAAAGTTATTAGGTTTTAGTTTAGTTATCCTTACGGTGTTTATGGCAAATGTTGCCATGGCAGACGATATGGAGCTTTTGGTTAGAGTAGCCAAAGAAAACAGTAAATGGGTAAGCTTTATTACTAGCGATGCTAAAGAATTTGATGTAACGCTATATGCTGCCGATGAAGAGGTGCTTTATCAAGACCGCATCAAAACGGTTGGCAATAAGTTTCAAACCTACGATTTGAGTTCGCTTCCTCTGGGAACTTACCAGTTGAAGATGGAATCGGAATCGAAAGAAATTACTTATCAGATTGAAATTAACGAAGAAAATGCGGTGCTTTCGCAACCAACTGTTGTGGAGTTTAAGAGGCCAGTATTTCTTAAAGAAGATAACCTAATTACGCTAGATTTGAATGGTGCATGTGCCGGACCAGTTGAAGTGTTAATTTATAATGAATATAATGAGAAGCTTCATGAAGAAGTTTACGGAGAAAACACTAAAGTGTCGAAAAAATTCGATGTAAGTAAAACCACATCAAGGGAATTGACATTCTTGGTTAGATCTGCCGGGCAAGAATATTCGGAAACTATCAAGCTTTAATTTAGCAACATATATACTACTAGTACGAGAGAGTGAAAGCATTGCCGCAAGGTAATGCTTTTTTGTTTTGAGTGTTTTTTTTAATAACGAGCGTTTTTGCCTACCGGGGTTGCATGGTTACCTTAACTAATGCCACGCTTTTTGATTTGTTTTTTAAAACAACACTTTGATTTATAGAAATATATTGTTACATTTGCAGCCCGTTTTAGAACGGAATAAATTAAAAAAATAATTAAATACAACAATGAATCAGTACGAAACTGTTATCGTTCTTACCCCGTTGTTATCTGAAGAGGCTGCAAAAGAGGCAATTGCCAAATTTACAGCGATTATCAAAGATAACGGAGCCGAAATTATCGCAGAAGATAATTGGGGTTTGAGAAAATTAGCGTATCCGATCGACAAGAAAGGAAACGGATTCTTTCATCTTACAGAATATAAATCTGGTGGTGAATTAATAAACAAGTTAGAGCTAGAATTGAAACGTGATGAGCGTGTTTTACGTTTCTTAACTGTGAGATTAGATCGTCATGCAATTGCATATAGCGAGAAAAAACGCAGTGGTGCTTTTAACAAAAAACCTAAGAAAGAGGAGGCTTCAGCGTAATGGCAAGAGATCAAATCCAATATGTTACTGCTCCAAAAGTGGAGGATAACAGAAAAAAATATTGCCGTTTTAAGAAAAATGGCATCAAATACATTGATTACAAAGACGCAAACTTTTTGTTGAAATTCGTTAACGAGCAAGGTAAAATTTTACCTCGTCGTTTAACTGGTACTTCTTTGAAGTTTCAACGTAAAGTGGCTCAAGCTGTAAAACGTGCTCGTCACATCGGTTTGTTGCCTTTCGTTACTGACCAATTAAAATAGGAGCTGAGCAATGGAAATTATTTTAAAGCAAGATATCAAATCACTAGGTGAGAAAGATGATATCGTTACGGTAAAACCAGGTTATGGTCGTAACTACTTAATTCCACAAGGTTTTGCAACTTTAGCAACTCCTTCTGCAAAAAAAGTATTAGCAGAAAACTTAAAGCAAGCTGCTTTTAAACAAGACAAAATTAAGAAAGATGCTGAAGGCGTAGCCGCTAAATTAGCTGATGTGAAATTAAGCATCGGTGCTAAAGCAGGCGAAACTGGTAAAATCTTTGGTGCTGTAAACACTATTCAAGTGGCTGATGCATTAAAAGCTAAAGGTTTTGAAGTTGATCGTCGTCGTATTACTTTTGAAACGGAGCCTAAAACTTTGGGCGAATACGTAGCTAACTTAAACTTACACAAAGAAGTTAAAGTTAAAGTACCTTTCGAAGTAGTAGCTGAATAATCTTAGCTTACAAAATTTAAAGCCCCGAATTTCTAAAATTCGGGGCTTTTTTTATAGAGGGCATGCCGTTTAATTTTAGGTTTTTATATTTGTTAACCAATTATAAATAAATAAAGAAAGCAATTCAAATTGGAACGTTTTAAAAAATATCGTAGACCTATGAGATTATTGTTGTTCTTATGCTTTATTGCATGTGGTGCTAGGTCGCAAGAAGTAGTTGCTAAAACTGCAGATACCACCAAGAAAACTATCTTCACTACGTATTATGCTAAAAAATTTGAAGGCAGAAAAACAACCAGCGGCGAACGTTATCGTGCTGCTAAATTTACAGCTGCACATCGTACACTGCCTTTTGGTACAATGGTTAGAGTAAAGAACTTACGTACGGGTAAAACTGTAGAAGTTAGGGTGAACGACCGTGGACCTTTTAGTAAAAAATTCTCGCTAGATATTTCACAAGCAGCAGCAAAAGCACTAGGTATTTATCGTCTAGGATATGCCCGCGTAGAGATCTCTTACGTGCTAGATTAAACCTGTCTAATTACACACTTTTTAAACTTATTAACACTCTTTTTGATTCTGTAGTCCCTTAAAAAGAAATAATTAGCTTTTTTTCTCGCCATTTCTGACAAAATTCTGATTAGAAATAGACATAAAAGCAAAGGCATGTTAACAACTTTAGGCCTTAAAAAATCCCTCAACTTCTATATTTGTTATACGAAGTTCTTTAATAGAAAGCATCAAAAATATTATTTAACTAGTTGTTATTTAGTTTATTAAAAATGGCGTTTTTTTAACTCCTTTTAAATTGATAAACTAAGTAGGGCTTGTTTGGCGGTTTTTAATTATAGAACTACAAATGTATGCTGTATCGCAATTTCTAAGAATGTAAAAAGAGAGTTTATGGAAGACGAATTATTATTAAGAGAAAACAAAGACAGATTTGTGCTTTTGCCAATTAAATACCCTGCCATTTGGGAGATGTATAAAAAGAGCGAGGCCAGTTTTTGGACTGCAGAAGAAATCGACTTATCTGATGACCAAAAACATTGGGATAACTTAAACAGTGGCGAACGTCATTTCATTTCTCATATTTTGGCTTTCTTTTCTGCCAGCGATGGTATTGTGAACGAAAACCTAGCCGTTAACTTTATGAGCGAGGTACAATTGCCAGAAGCCCGTTGTTTCTATGGTTTCCAGATTATGATGGAGAACATACATGCAGAAACCTACGCTTTGCTAATTGATACTTACATCAAAGATCCAGAAGAAAAAGATCGCTTATTCCACGCGATAGATACTGTTCCGGCAGTAAAGAGAAAAGCAGAATGGGCTTTACGTTGGATTGATAATGGCAACTTTGCAGAACGTTTGGTAGCTTTTGCGGCAGTTGAAGGTATTTTCTTTAGCGGAAGTTTCTGTTCTATCTTTTGGTTAAAGAAACGTGGTTTAATGCCAGGCTTAACTTTTAGTAACGAGCTTATTTCTAGAGATGAAGGTATGCACTGCGAATTCGCATGTTTACTTTATAGCATGTTAGAGAATAAACTATCCGAAGAGCAGGTTCATAGTATCATCCGCGACGCGGTAGAAATTGAAAAGGAATTTATTACCGATGCCTTACCTGTGGCATTAATTGGTATGAATGCCAAATTAATGAGCCAATATATCGAGTTTGTAGCAGATAGATGGATTGCTGAATTAGGCTACAAAAAAATATATGGTGCTAGCAACCCATTTGATTTTATGGAGATGATTTCGCTACAGGGAAAAACGAACTTCTTCGAGAAAAGGGTAGGCGATTACCAAAAAAGTGGTGTGTTAACTTCTACAGAAGATAAAGCACAGGCTTTTTCGTTAGATGAAGATTTTTAGGAAATAATGATTAGATGAGTAAATGATTAAAGGAGTGAATAGGCAATCTGCCAATTTTCCATCATTCAGTCAATCAAAATTTAATAGTTAAAGTTACGAGGATGTTTGAACGATAGAATAGTTTCACTTTGCTGATATTTTATCATTTAATCATTCAAAATTCAATAATTAAAATTTATAAGGATGTTTGTAATAAAAAGAGATGGCCGGAAAGAGCCGGTAAAGTTTGATAAGATAACGGCTCGTATTGAGAAGTTATGTTATGGTTTTAATGCTGAATTAGTAGATCCGATAGATGTAGCGAAGAAGGTAATTGAGGGTTTGTTTGATGGCGTTACCACTTCCGAACTTGATAACCTTGCAGCAGAAACAGCAGCTTCGTTGACGACCAAACATCCAGACTATGCCTTGTTAGCTTCTCGCATTGCGGTATCTAATTTGCACAAAAACACATTAAAGTCGTTTTCTAAAACGATGGAGATGCTATATACTTATATTGATCCTAAAACAGAAAAGCCATCATCGTTAATTGCAGAAGACGTTTGGGAGGTAATTAAAGAAAATGCCGAAATTTTAGATAGTACAATCATTTACGATAGAGATTTTGGTTTCGATTACTTCGGTTTTAAAACTTTAGAAAAATCTTACTTATTAAAGGTAAATGGAAAAATTGTAGAGCGTCCTCAGCATTTATTTATGCGTGTGGCTGTTGGCATTCATAAAGGCGATATCGATAGTGTAATTACAACTTACAATTTAATGAGTGAGCGTTGGTTTACACATGCTACACCAACTTTATTTAATGCAGCTACACCTAAGCCTCAAATGTCGTCATGTTTCTTGCTAACCATGCAAGATGATAGCATTGAAGGTATTTATGATACGCTAAAACAAACTGCTAAAATCTCACAAAGTGCTGGTGGTATTGGGCTAAGTATTCACAACATCCGTGCTACTGGCGCTTACATTGGCGGTACCAACGGCACAAGCAATGGTATTGTACCGATGCTTAAGGTGTTTAACGATACTGCTCGTTACGTAGATCAAGGCGGAGGTAAGCGTAAAGGTGCTTTTGCTATTTATTTAGAGCCTTGGCATGCGGATATTTTTTCTTTCTTAGACCTGCGTAAAAACCACGGTAAAGAAGAGATGCGTGCTCGTGATTTATTCTACGCACTTTGGGTTTGCGATTTATTTATGCAACGTGTAGAAGAAAATGGCGATTGGAGCTTATTCTCTCCAGATGAAGCACCAGGTTTAGCAGATTGCCATAGCCAAGAGTTTAATGAACTGTATACACGTTATGAAAAAGAAGGCAGAGCTCGTAAAGTAGTAAAAGCACAGGAGCTTTGGTTTGCTATTTTAGATTCGCAAATTGAAACTGGTACACCTTATTTGTTGTACAAAGATGCGGCGAACAGTAAATCTAACCAACAAAACTTAGGTACAATTAAGTCTTCTAACTTATGTACAGAGATCATTGAGTATACTTCTAAAGACGAAGTTGCAGTTTGTAATTTGGCTTCTTTGGCTTTACCACGTTTTGTAATCAATGGCGAGTTTGATCACCAAAAATTATATGAAGTAACTTACCAAGCTACTTTAAACTTGAATAAAATTATCGATTACAACTATTATCCGGTAATCGAGGCACAAAACTCTAACTTCCGTCACCGTCCGGTTGGATTAGGTGTACAAGGTTTGGCAGATGCATTTATCTTATTGCGTTTACCTTTTGAGAGTGATGCGGCTAAACAATTGAACAAAGAAATTTTCGAAACCATTTATTTTGCTGGTATGACAGCATCGGCAGATTTAGCTGAGAAAAATGGTGCTTACGAAACATTTAAAGGTTCACCATTATCTAAAGGTAAATTCCAATTTGACCTTTGGAACGTAAAACCAGATAGCAACCGTTGGGATTGGGAAGCTTTACGCAAACGTGTAGTTAAAACTGGTGTTTACAATTCGTTATTGGTTGCACCAATGCCAACTGCATCTACCTCGCAAATTTTGGGTAACAACGAATGTTTCGAGCCTTACACTTCAAACATCTACACCCGTCGAGTATTAAGTGGCGAGTTTGTGGTAGTAAACAAACACTTGTTAAAAGATTTAGTGGCTTTAGGTTTGTGGACACCACAGATGAAAGACAGAATTATTTTAGCTAACGGATCCATCCAAGACATTGCAGAAATTCCAGATTATATCAAAGAATTGTACAAAACAGTTTGGGAGATCAAGATGAAAAACATCATCGACATGTCTGCAGATAGAGGTGCCTACATTTGCCAATCGCAATCGCTAAACCTGTTTATCAATGCGCCAAATACTTCGAAACTGACTTCAATGCATTTCTACGCTTGGAAAAAAGGATTGAAAACCGGTATGTATTACCTACGTACACAAGCAGCCTCGCAAGCCGTTAAGTTTACCGTAGAAAACCAAGCAGGTAAGGCTATAGAAGCAGTAATTCCTGATGTGGTACCAGATAGCGGTGAAGAAATGTTAACTGGCCAGGTTTGCACCATGGAAGAGGGTTGCATTAGCTGCTCGGGATAAGAGGCCTCCCCAACCCCTCCAAAGGAGGGGCTTTGCAAGTTGCCGAAACAATTTTGCAAGTCTCCATATTTAAGGTTCTGGACATAAAGTTCAGAACCTTATTTTTTGTCCGTACTTTTGTAACCGTTTAATAGTTCATTGGCCATTGGTAGATTAGTTTTAAATCGCTAAGCAAAAATGAACTAATGAACATGATGAACTAATGAACAAAACAATCATCCATAGTAAACATGAAATTATTCCCTGCGAGCGTTGCGGAGCGGCTATTGAGTGCAAGGCAAATGCTTACACCAAATGCCAGTGCAGTGCGGTACAGTTAACTATTAACGAAGTACAATACATTGCTGAGTTGCATGATGGCTGTTTATGCGCTAAGTGTTTGTTTGAGTTGCAGCAAGAATACAGGGAAGAAATGGGGATATGACAATACTATTTAACGTGAGTTCGGGTTAAGCGTTACCCTCTAACTTTGTCTAATTCGCATTTGACCTGTTTTCTTAGCTGGCCGCCGCTGGGCTCCTACTTTTTGATCGCAAAAAGTAGCAAAAACTCTCGGTTGCCTATTTTTCTTTCGAAGGAATTGCTTTGGCTTATCGGTGCGACCCGAAAAATAGGAGGCCGAAAATTAGCGGAACGGAGATTTGAGAGGCTATCGCTAGCAAATAGCCTATTTCTATTATCCCGAACTCCTATGTTTGTAAGGCATACATTTGTATCTAAAAGTGAAAAGGGATGAGAGCAGAAACCCGAACAAATAACTTCTTGAAGTATATTCTACGTGAGATATTGCCTCATTCTTTTTTATTT
>NZ_SSHJ01000025.1 GCF_005925345.1 Pedobacter ureilyticus | reverse complement strand
TGAATATCATCGAAAGGGAAACAGAATCGAAAAGCAGCAAACCACAGAAACGAAAACGGGCTGCTTTGGACGACGAGTTTAGAAGCAAACTCATCGCTGGCTAAAATGTTAAAAGCGATTTCCCTGGGCATGAAGCAATCTCACAGCTATATCGGATAATTAACCTTTTACTTTAAGATTGCTTCGTGCCTGGCAATGAGGAAAACATTATTTTCTAATAAACTCAAATTGCCCGCCTGAACCTAATTTTACAATAGTAGATGGTTGTTTTGGGGTTCTGTTTTCTTGCTCTAGTTCTACAATATAATCAACTGCATATTTAACTTCATCGCTAATTTCATCAAAAAATTTAGGCGTAGGTTGGCCGCTGATATTAGCTGAGGTAGATACAATGGGCTTGCGAAACCGTTGGATCAATTGCTGGCAAAAATCATGTTTAGGTATTCTAATACCTACGCTGCCATCTAAATTTATCACGTTATTGGCTAGGTTTTTGGCGTTAGCAAATACAACTGTTAGTGGTTTTTCAGCATATTCAATTAGGTCATACGCAACTTCGGGAACGTCGTTAACATAGCTTTGTAGCTTGTTGTCGGTATCTAATAGTACGATTAGACTTTTGTCTGCCGCACGGCCCTTAATTTTATTTACTTTGGCAACAGCTTCAACATTGGTGGCATCGCAGCCTAAGCCCCAAACGGTATCGGTAGGGTAAAGAATAACGCCGCCATTTTTTAATATTTCTAAAGTTTTATTGATTTCTTCTTTCATTGCCATGAAGCAAAGTTAAGGATAAGCTTTGAACGTTTTCTACTTAAATATTACAATGTTGTCTGCAACATTTGACTTTTAGATGTGTTTTAAAGGTATGATTACAAAAAAGTTATCGTTAATTTTATGTATTTAACACACAAATATAAATGCTATGAAAAGGATGAAACAATTAGGTGGTTTCTTGGTAATTGCAATATTGCTGGCCGCCTGCTCAAGTCTACGCGTTGCGTCTGACTTTGATAGAGAGGTGAATTTCAATAACTATAAGACCTATAATTTTTACCAGAAAGGTTTAGAGAAACTTGAGGTAAATGGCATAGATAAAAAGCGGATGATTGCCGCCGTTGATAGTGAAATGCAAGCCAAAGGATTTACAAAAGTAGAAAAACCTGATATTTTGGTGAATTTAGTGGTAATGAAACGCGAGCGGACTGATATTTACGATAATGGTTTTTACGGTGGCCCATGGGGCTGGCGTGGAGGCTGGGGTTGGGGCTGGGCTCCTTTTTGGGGTGGTGGCTTGCGAAGTGTAGATCGTTACCAAGAAGGGTTGTTTATCATCGATTTTCTAGATCCGAAAACAAAAATGCACGTATGGCATGGCCGTGGCGATGGATTTAATTTGGATAGCTTTAAAAATAGAGAGGAGCGAATTAATACTGGAGTGAAAGAAATTTTAGCACAGTATCCACCGAATTAGCTTAAGTAGTTATGAGTTACAGGTTACGAGTTGTGGGCTTTATATCCCGTAACCAATAACCTGTAACTCGCAACTGAAACTAAACAGCTACATTATTTTCTCTCAAGGCATTGTTAAGAGAAGTCTTTTTATCTGTAGATTCTTTACGCTTGCCAATGATTAAAGCACATGGTACTTGATACTCGCCAGCCGGAAATTTCTTAGTGTAAGAACCTGGAATTACTACCGAACGAGCCGGTACAATACCTTTATATTCTACCGGTTTTTCGCCAGTGATATCGATGATTTTAGTTGAGGCCGTTAATACAACATTAGCACCTAATACAGCCTCTTTTTCTACACGTACACCTTCAACCACAATTGCTCTAGAACCTAAAAAACAGTCGTCTTCGATGATAACTGGAGCGGCTTGAACCGGCTCTAAAACACCACCAATACCAACACCACCACTTAAGTGAACGCGTTTGCCAATTTGCGCACATGAACCTACGGTTGCCCAAGTATCAACCATGGTACCTTCATCTACATAAGCACCAATGTTTACGTAAGAAGGCATCATGATAACACCAGGAGCCAAGAATGCACCGTAACGGGCACTTGCCATAGGAACTACACGTACACCTTTTTCTTTATAATCGGTTTTTAAATCCATTTTATCGTGAAATACAAACGGACCAGCTTTAGTTTCGCCCATTTGCTTAATCGGGAAATAAAGGATTACTGCCTTTTTAATCCATTCGTTAATTCCCCAACCATTTAAAATTGGTTCTGCAACTCTAATTTCGCCAGAGTTTAATTTTTGTATAACTACTTCAATAGCTTCAGAATATTCTTTGTATTGTAATAAAGCTCTGTCTTCCCAAGCTTCTTCTATTTGTTTTTTAAGTTCAGCAATCATTGTATTTAAAAGTTTATGCAAAATAAGCGTTTATAAGTTAAAAGTTAAAGGTTAAAAGTTAAAAGTTGTAAGCTAGAAGTTAAAACCAAGCAAAATCTTCATTAATTTTGAAGCATGGCAGAAGCAGAAAAACTACGTATCGATAAATATCTTTGGGCTATCCGCGTTTTTAAAACCAGAAGCTTGGCTACCGAAGCTTGCAAAGCGGGACGTGTAAAGTTAAAGGGACAGAATATTAAACCCTCGACCATTGTGAAAATTGGTGATGTTTACCAAATTAGTAAAGGTGCCGAGCGGAAAGTAATTGAGGTGGTAGATTTCTCCTACAACCGCACGGATGCCAAAATTGCGGTAACTAAGTATAAAGATTTAACCCCTGTGGAAGAAACTCGTGCCTTTAAATCGGTATTTCATGCGCCAACTTTACAGAGAGATAGGGGTGCGGGAAGACCCACTAAGAAAGATCGCCGTGAAACCGATGATTTAATAGGTAGTTTTTGGGAAGATGAAGATGAATAGGATTTAGGTACTAGTGGTCAGGTACCAGTTAGCCGATTAACCTCCCGATAGCTATCGGGATCAACAATTAACCAGTTAACCGATTATTTCTTCTTCGTTTTCGCCAAATTCTGCGTTACGCAAAAATCTACAATCTTTTTAATTAAAGCCATTGGTAAAGGTTTTTCAATAGGGAATTGAATAGTTCCTTTAGAAGTACGATAGCCCTTCAAATCATCTGCCAATATTTCAATGGCTTTACTTCCAGGATATAAACCAATATGATTTTTGTAACCTGCAAAATGGATTAAGTTGCCGTTTAGCGCAAAAGTAGGTATAGCATAGCTGATTTTCTGCTTCGCTTCTGGAACCATTTGCTGCAAATCTTCTCTTAGTTGCTGCAAGATTTTTTTAGTTTCTTGAGGGAAAGAAGCAATGTATTGATCTATTGTGGTATATTTTTCCATAGGGTTTTGGTTAAGGTTGAGACGCAAGATTTTGCGTCTTTACTTGTTTTGGCTGAGATGCAAAAGTTGATGCGCACTATCTTGCGTCTTTACGGAAGTTTTTTTGCTTCGTTCCAATAGATATCCATTTCGGCTAATGTCATATCCTGTAACGCTTTTCCACTTTCTTTGGCCTTTTCTTCCAGATATTGAAAACGCTTAATGAACTTTTTATTGGTTTTTTCTAGTGCATTTTCCGGATTGATATCAACAAAACGTGCGTAGTTTACCAACGAGAATAATAAATCGCCAAATTCGCCTTCCGCTTTTTCAATGTCAATTTCTTTACCATCTGTTATGTTAAACTCATTTTTGAATTCCTGCAGCTCTTCTTCTACCTTTTCCCAAACCTGTTGTTTTTCGTCCCAATCAAAGCCAACACCTCTGGCTTTTTCTTGTATTCTACCTGCTTTAACTAAAGCAGGCAAAGATGTTGGTACGCCCGCCAATACAGATTTATTGCCTTCCTTCAATTTTAGTTTTTCCCAGTTTTGTTTTACCTGCTCTTCGTTTTCTACTTCCACGTCTCCATAAATATGTGGGTGCCTGCTGATCAATTTGTCGCAAACTCCATTCAGTACATCGGTAATATTAAACTGGTTTTGTTCATCGCCAATTCTGGCATAAAAAACAAGGTGCATCATCACATCTCCCAATTCTTTTTTGATTTCCTGCATATCGCCATCTAAAATGGCGTCAGAAAGTTCGTAGGTTTCTTCAATTGTGAGGTGCCTCAAGGTTTCCATGGTCTGCTTTTTGTCCCATGGGCATTGCGTACGTAAGGTATCTAGAACCTTTAGCAAACGTAAAAAAGCACCATCTGGAGTTACAGAATTTGGAGGAGGAGTATTAGCAGGCATAATTATATAACGTTAAAAGCAATTAAAATTGTAGTTAGAAATAAGATGATCAGTCCACAAAGAAATAAAACATCTGCCAATTTTTCTAGTTTGGCTGAGCGTTGCAGAGATTTATTTCTAATGGCGAGAAATGAGAGCAAGCAGCTGCTCATGAAACTTACAATTGCAAGCGTAGCACCTTCATCAATATAAGAGGCCTCACTCATTTTAGTGATTTTGCTAGAAGTAAGTACCACAAAGCAAAAGCCCAAAAGATTTGCAGAAGTATTTAGTATATGAGGCGATTTGGAAGATCTGTTATTCGGTTGGCTCATCGGTTTTTATTGCTTTTTTGGGTCTAAATAGCGATGTTCTTTTCTTTATTCTAGGAACTTTTTGTTCTTCGCCAAGTAAAATTGCCCAAGCATGTAAGCCATCAACCTTTTGGAAAATAATTTTAAGCATTGCTAAGTAAGGCATACATAAGAACATTCCAGAAATTCCCCAAAGCATTTCTCCAACTACAATTCCGATAAAAGCAATTAAGGCATTGATTTTAACCTTTGAACCTACAATTAAGGGCATCAAAATATTTCCATCAATAGTGTGTATGCCAACATAAGCAAATAGTACAAAAAGTGCTTTGGTGGCCCCTGCGGTGGCAAATGTAATGAGTACACTGATAATTAATGATATCGAAATTCCTAGATAAGGGATGATATTGAAAATACCAGCAACTAAACCAAGCAATATGGCGTATTTAACCCCTAAAATAGAAAGTGTAAGCACCATTAGTACACTTACAATTACCATCTGTATAAATAAGCCAGTAATGTATTTTTTAATAATGTACTGTATCTCGTTTACAGTTTCTGTCACTTTTGTTCTGTGGTCTTCTATAAATACCGTACTCAGAAATTTGTATAGCAATCTTCTATAATTAAGTAAAAAGAAGGTAAAAAGCAGTGTAAATGCAATGAACAGTAAACTGGAAGAAAGGGTGATTAATGTGGTGCCAACAACGGTTGCGCTAGTTGCCAGTGCCTTTTCGGCACTATCAGCCAAATAGGTTTCTTGTTTGCTAATATTAACACGAAAAGTTTTAGATATCCAATATTGTAGTTCGTGAAAAGAGTTGGTTACCTGTTTTTCAAGCAAAGGCCAGTCGCTCAACAATTCGCTTAGCTGAAGGGCAAAGAAATGGCCAACGCCATAAATTATCCCAAGCATAGCAATTACCGTGAGTATAGTTGCAAAACTTCTTTTTATTCTCAATTTAACTTCCAAAAAATTAGCCAAAGGCAACATGAGAAAGGCCAATAACAGCGAAAATAATAAAGGCGATAATATACTTTTGCCAATAATAGCTAAATACCCCAACATCAGAATAGATAATAATGCTAAAGTGAGCCTAACTATAAAAGGTAATTGTATTTGCATAGTGCGCCAATTAAAATTAACGGTAAAGTTAACATTTAGTGTAGATAGAATGTTGATTTGTTTGATAACTTTTCAGAACTTTTATGAATAGTTCTGAAGGATTATTTTTATAAAGCCTACTGTTGCAGTAGTTTTTTGTAGTTTTGTGATA
Organism: Pedobacter ureilyticus; assembly: GCF_005925345.1. Classification (GTDB taxonomy): domain Bacteria; phylum Bacteroidota; class Bacteroidia; order Sphingobacteriales; family Sphingobacteriaceae; genus Pedobacter; species Pedobacter ureilyticus. The sequence goes on along the minus strand of NZ_SSHJ01000025.1, from coordinate 56,233 downwards.
AATTCACCTCTAGCATCTTCGTCGCTCGCCTTGCTAAATGTCATAATTTTGATTTGAATGAATAAAGAAGCATTTAAGGAAAAGCTATTTAAAGAAGTCTATGAAAACCATTGGCTGAAGCTTTATTTGCATTTGCTTAAAATGGTGGATGATGAAGATGATGCAAAAGATATTGTACAGGAAGTCTTTACTAATCTTTGGAATAATTTTGATAACATAGGCATCAACACTTCCTATTCTGCCTATTTGTACTCGTCTGTTAGAAATAGGGCTATCAACTATTTAGCACACAAAAAGGTTGTTGTAGATCACGAAAAGTATCAGGAGAACCAAGTTCAAAACCAATATTTTAATACTCCTGATGTTTTTCTAATTGAGAAGGAATTAGCTAATCAGATTAACCGTGAAATAGATAATCTCCCTCCAAAAATGGCGGAAATATTTAGAAAAAGCCGATTGGAGAATAAATCCTATAAGGAGATTGCTGAAGAACTTGAAATTGCAGAAAACACGGTGAAAAAGCAGGTTAGCAGAGCTTTACGATTAATGAGAGAAAAATTTCTTCATATCAAGTACTACCTTTTCTTTTTATAGCTGTCTTGTTATTGTTTTTACCCAAACAATAATATGTCTATTAAGATTACCAACGAGTTATTAAAGAAATATGCCGATAATCAATGTAGTCCTGAAGAGAGGGTTTACGTAGAGCTTTGGTACAACCAATATACTGCAAGCAAATCGACTAAGACACTAAGTTTAGAGGAACTTAATTCTACAAATCAGCAAATATGGAATAGCATTAAGCTGGCAACCAGTAAGAAAGCTCATCGCAGTTTTAGTTTCTTAAAAGCGGCTGCGGCAATTGTCGTTTTGGCCAGTATTTCCCTCGCAATTTATAAGGCTAACCTTAAAGATGCGAGTGTGGCTGAGGTTAAAGCTCACTTTGTAAGCGGTAAAGTTAAGGCCGAAATTTCTATTGCTTCAAATCATTCTGCTGCTTACGGCAATGCAGATGTTAAAAAGGCAATGGCTGAGCTAAAAGGCAATGAACAGTTAACTATTCGCACAGCTATCGGCGAAGAATATCATGCTTTTTTACCAGATGGAAGTGAGATTTGGCTGAATGCCAATAGCGAAATTATTATACCTTCTGATTTTAACCACACCTACCGCGATTTAAATCTTAAAAAAGGCGAGGCATATTTTAAGGTGGCTAAAGATAAAACCAAACCATTTAGGGTTTTTGCTGCTAAAACAAAAATAGAAGCTCTGGGTACGGAGTTTAATGTGAACTACCGTGAGGGAAATAAAAATGTAAAGGCGTTCTTGGTAGAGGGTTCTATTAGTATTACTCAAAAAGACGGGCAGTCGATTATTAAGCCTAACCAACTTTATCAAATTGACGAGCTGAGCGATGTTTCATCGATTAGTGAGATCGAAAACCCTTCTGCGCAGTACGCTTGGAAGACAGGATATTTTGAATTTGCCGACACTCCTTTGCCTGATATTCTTGAAGATCTTTCGAAGTGGTATAATTTCAGTTACCAAATACATCCAAAATACAAGCAAAAAACGCTTACAGGGAAAATTTCTAGGAAGCAACCTTTTAATGAGGTGTTGGCTATACTAGAATTCTCAGGAATTAAATATAGAAAGGAGGGGGCGCATTTAGCATTGATACCATAATAATCTTCACTCTAGCAACCAACTATTACAACAATACTAATTATTAACCTAAACCTTTTTTATGAAAATAAAAATCTACTTATTGCTCTGCTTACTTGCCTACTTCGGTCAGGCAGCGGCAGCTCAAAATCTAACTATGAATGTCTCTAATGCCAAATTTCAACAGGTAGTTAGAGAAATTGAAGCGAATTCAGCCTATCGATTTATTTACGATCCTAACGAGATAGACAATACGCTTTACAATATTAATGTGAAAAATGAAAGTATTGCTGTAGTTTTAAAGCAAATATTCAAAAATAGCAATTTAAAGTATCAAACATTTGAAAATACAATAGTTGTTAAACGTAAAGATAGAGCATATACCTCTTCTTCAGTACAAGAGAATATCACGGTAACAGTGTTAGATGAAGCCAATCAGCCAATTCCGGGTGTTACATTAAAAGTTAAAAATAAACCAACAGTTTTTGGAACCAACGAAGAAGGTAAGGCAAGTTTAACTGGCGTTGCCGCTGGCGATATTTTGGTAGTGCTATATATTGGCTATAAAACACAAGAAATTAAATTAGATGGTGGTAATGTAAATGTAGTGCTAAGTCCTGATTTATCTAAACTAGATGAAGTTGTGGTAGTGGGTTACGGAACTTCTACCAATAGAAATAACATAGGTTCTATTTCAAGCGTTACTGCTAAAGATTTAGAGACACAACCTGTAATCGATCCATTAGCAGCATTACAAGGGCGTGCGACAGGTTTGATGATTTCATCAAATAGCGGCTTACCTGGTGGTGGTTTTAATGTGCAATTACGTGGAGCCAATTCTTTAAATAATGGGAATACACCACTTTATATTGTAGATGGGGTGCCTTTCTCTGACGAAAGCATGAATCAATTTATTGCAGCAAATGGACGTCAAAATCCACTTTCAATGATTAACCCAAGAGATATCGAGCGTATAGATATCTTAAAAGATGCAGATGCAACTGCAATTTATGGTTCGCGAGGTGCTAATGGAGTAATTTTAATTACTACCAAAAGAGGTCAAGCTGGCAATTTAAAGGTAGATTTCGGTGCTAATGTAGGTGCTTCTAAAGCGGTTAAAACTTTAGAGATGCTAAACACTCAACAGTTTTTAGAGTTAAGAAAAGAGGGATTTACCAATGACAACAACACGCCTACGGCAACAAATGCACCAGATTTATTAACTTGGAGCCAGACAGATTATAACGATTGGCAAGATAGGCTATATGGTTTTTCTGCACCCTTCAGCAACTATCAATTATCGGTAAGTGGCGGTTCAGACCAAGTAAAGTACTTGTTTAGCGGAAACTACAATAATCAAGGCGACCCTCTTCCGGGTGATAAGTCTTACAACCGTATTAATGGAGCTTTTAACATTACCACACAATCTAAGAATGGCAAGTTCAAGTTAAATGCTAGCGTAAATTACGCTACCGATAAAAACAATACAGTGCCAACAGATTTGGCACAATATTACAACCTAGCGCCAAACTATTATTTATATAATCCAGATGGTAGTTATTATTGGTTTGGAACTTCTTTACAGAATCCTTATGCCGTTATGGAAAGAACTTCTGTTTCTAAAAGCAAATCTCTTTTAGCAAATTCTGTAGCCTCTTATCAAATCTTATCTGGTTTAGAAGCCAGAGTGAGTTTTGGTTATAACCTAAAAGGCATGGACCAGGTGCAGACCTTACCATCAACTGGTTTTAACCCAGCCGTAGCTACAGGTCCTCAGGCGTCATTCGGTTTCAGTGATTATAATTCTTATATCGTAGAACCTCAGTTGAATTATACTAAATCATTTGGCAAACATGAAGTAAAAGTTTTATTGGGGGGCACATGGCAAGAAGGTGAAACCAATGGACATTATTTGTTAGGTACGGGATACGCAAGCGATAGTCAGTTGGACAACATGTTAGCTGCAGGAACGTTAAGAGTAAATAACTATCAATTTGCAGATTACAGCTATCAATCCTTCTTTAGCAGAATTAGTTACAACTACGATAACAAATATCTTATAAATCTATCGGGCCGTAGAGATGGTTCTACAAGATTTGGTCCGGGTAATAAATATGGGAATTTTGGTGCCATTGGTGCTGGCTGGATTTTCTCAAATGAAGATTTCTTGAAAAGCAATAAGGTAATTAGCTTTGGTAAGTTAAGGGCAAGTTTTGGTTTAACGGGGAGCGATCAAATTGGGGATTATAAATACTTGAATAACTGGAGTAGCGGATTTGCTTTTCAAGGCAATTCAAGTCTTTCGCCGACTGGGGTATTTAACCCTTATTTTAGATGGGAAGAGAATACTAAGAGAGAGATTGGTTTAGAACTAGGTTTTTTAAATGATAGGTTCTTTTTAAATACCACTTATTACAATAACCGTTCTGGTAATCAATTAGTAGATATTACCTTATCGGCACAAACAGGTTATCCTTCATATTTTGGAAATTGGGAAGCCAAGATCGAAAATTCTGGATGGGAGTTTGATTTGTCGTCAAATAATATCACTAATAAAGATTTTAAGTGGACCACAAGCCTCAATTTTTCTTTGCCAAAAAATAAACTGTTGGACTACCCAGGCTTAGCGGCATCTGCTAATGCTAACAGATATATTATTGGAGAATCTACTCGGATAGTTAAAGGTTATCAATTTACAGGAGTAGACCCGGCTACCGGTGTTGCTCAATTTTTAGATGTAAATGGTGATAATACTTTATCTGCTGCAGATGAAGTGATACTTGGTAACTTGATGCCTAAGTACTATGGTGGTTTAAATAATACTTTTTCTTATAAGGGAGCTTCCCTAAGTTTCTTATTTCAATTCGTGAAACAGGAGGGGCCTGGTTTAGCTTATGGTCCATTGGCTGGTAATTTGGGCGGATTGACAAATTTTGATACTTCGGTTTTAAACCGCTGGAGAAAACCAGGTGACATAACGGACATCCCTAGAGCTTCTACACTTACCTCATCTTTAGCGTACACAAGATATACCAGTAATTACAGATATTCTTCTGCAGCTTGGGAAGATGCTTCTTTCATTAGATTGAAAAACGTGTCATTAGCTTATGACATTTCTAAATGGGCCCAAAAAGTGAACATTAAAAGAGCAAGTGTAAACTTCAACGCACAAAATTTGCTTACTTGGACTTCATTTAGAGGTCTAGACCCAGAAATTCAGGGTTTTGATAGGACTTTCTTATCACAGGTTAATCCTTATGGTTCAGTAAAAACATCAAGTACGCCAACCATGAGAACTTTTACTTTTGGGTTACAGGTTACTTTTTAATGGAGGATATTTAAGATGAAAAATGTTTTAAAAAATAGTTTGCTTGTTGTGGCAATTACTAATAGAAAAGTTTTAAAAATGAAAGCCAAATTTATCCCTTTGTATATTATAGCATTAAGTATAACAAGTTTTTCTTGTAAGAAGTTTTTAGATCCAAAACCTCCTAAAAACGTTACGTCGGCTGGCCTCGCATTTCAAGATGAAAAGATAGCAACTTCTACAGTGTTAGGTATGTATACTAGTATGAACGGCTATAACAGCCAATTTGCAAGTGGCTTTTTATCCACGCTAATGTCCATCACAGCTGATGATTATTATTATGCTGCAACTTCTTACGATGCTTACAAAAATAATTCTTTACTGCCAAGTACGAGTTACTTAGACAGAATGTGGAGCCAACCTTATGCCATTATTGGACAGGCAAATAGTGTAATAGAAGGTGTAGCTAATTCTTCGTTAAGCCCATCGGTAAAGGCACAATTAACTGGAGAAGCCAAATTTGTGAGAGCTTTTTGCTATTTCTATTTAGTAAATATGTTTAACAAGGTTCCACTAGTAAAGGATACGGATGTATTTAAAAACAACAATTTACCACAATCTACTAAGCAAGAGGTGTATGATTTTATTACACAAGATTTGGTAGATGCTGTAGGTAATTTAGGCGATGCCTATCCGAGTGCGGAACGCGTAAGGCCTAATAAGAAGGCAGCACAAGCATTATTAGCTAGAGTTTATTTATACACTGAAAAATGGGATTTGGCAGAATCTACGGCAAGTTTAGTAATTGCAGATAATAGATATAAAATTCCTGAAGATTTGAAATCAGTTTTCTTAAAAACAAGCGAGGAGGCAATTTGGCAGCTGTTGACCGTAAATACATCTACCGCTGGTGTAAATACCTGGGAAGGTTTTAGTATAGTTCCTACTACCACTACTGGAAATCCGTTGTACAGGGTTTATCAAACTACGTTAGATGCTTTTGCCAATACCGATAAACGTAAATTAGATTGGACTACGGAGCAGGTTTATAATAGTGTTTCGTATCGTTATCCATCTAAATATAAATATAGAACAGCTACTCCTGTAACAGAATATAACACCGTTTTACGTTTAGCAGAACAATATTTGATTAGAGCAGAAGCTAGAGCCAATATCGGTACGCCAGCTAAAATCTCAGAAGCTGTTAACGATTTGAATGTGCTTAGAGGTAGAGCAGATGTAGACTTGTTGAGTAGCAGTTTATCCAAGCCAGATGCGCTATTAGCCGTTGAAAATGAAAGACATTTCGAATTGTTAGGCGAATGGGGCCACCGCTGGTTTGATTTAGTTCGCACCAATCGTGCTGTACAGGTGCTTTCAGTAACAAAAGCTAATGGTTTTACCGCATCAGATATGTTTATTCCAATACATGAAAATATTTTGAAAACCAATACTAACTTAAAACCAAATGACTAAGTTAAAGGCATTTATTTTAGCGTCTATTATGTTCTTGTTCGTGAAAGCTCACGGACAAGAACTAGTGAAAATGCAGCCAGAAAAACCACAGGCAAATGATGTGGTAACGGTAACATTTAATCAGAAAGGAAGTAAAATTCCCGACACGGTTAAGAAGTTGTTCATCAACTTCACTTATTCTAATTTTTACGAAATGCCTAATCGTTTGCCTATGCAAAAGGTAAACGGTTTATGGAATGTTTCATTCAAATTGCCGTTCTATTCAAAGTATGGTTCTTTTACCATTTCTGATTTGAATAAGGATTTTGTACAGCAACCTACAGATACTTCGCATTACGAGTTTTTTGTTTACAAGGATGGAAAACTGATAGAAGGCAATTACTTGGCTAAAGGCTACAGTTTATCTGCACAAAACAGAAAATCTCCAACTTATGAACAGCAACAGCAAGAGTGGTTTAAAAAAGAGCTGACTCTTTATCCAGAAAACTACGAATCGCAACTGAGGATTTTGACCTACCAAATGAAAAAAGCCAAAGGTCAGGCAAAATGGGATGCGAGAAATAAGGCCTTAGCAGTGATTGAGAAAAAGTTTAGGAGTAATCCAACTTTCGGCGGAAACATTAATTCCACTACTATGGGCTTTTTAATTATTGGCGAAAACCAAAAAGTAGATTCCATTAGACAAGTGGTGGCCAACGACTTTCCAAATTCTGATTACGCTAAAGAACACAACCTAAGTAAGTTTTTGCAAACTAAAAATGAAGCTTTGGTCGTCGACAGCCTTCAGAAGTTTTTAAAAACTGTTAAAACAGAAGATAGAAAAACTTATTCTAGCGCTTATAATTATCTTTTTAGATACTATATTAAGAAAAAAGATAAAGCCAATGCCTTGGCCTATTATAGCGCTACCATAAAAGCAGACACCAGCCCGTACCGTTGGAGAGATTACAACAATTACGTGAAGTTTTTAGAAAGCCATGACATGCTTTTAGATTCTGCAAAGAAACTAAACACATACATTTTAAAAAACGTAGATAAATATCCAACTTCGGTAATTCGTTATTTCCCCGAAACAGGCTATTTAATTGGCTTCGATGAAAAAAGAGCAGAAAACTTAAAGCAGGCAGAAAGCGAGCTAAAAGCAATGCAAGGGATTTTAAGCTACAAACTTGGCGATAAAACGGAGGCGTTGAAATGGTTAGGCGAAGTACGCACCACCTTGCAGTCTAAAGAGTTATTGTTGAAAGTAGCTGATGTTTATAAAAATACGGGAGATAAAGCTGCTGCTACAGAAATGTTAGCTAATGCCTATAAGTTAACTCCCTTCGATAAATCTACCACAGCGCTTTTGAAAGCAAGCATTTTAACCAACGGTGGCACCGAAGCAGATGTTAAAGCTAATTTGATTGCACTAGACAAAGAATGGAAAGCTCGTCACTATAATGGACTGAAGAAAATTATTTTAGATAAACCGTTTCCCGATTTTCAAATTGTAGATAGAAATAAAAAGCTACTAACGGCGGCTGATTTGAAAGGCAAGGTAGTATTAATAGATTTATGGGCTACTTGGTGTAAACCATGTATAGAGTTTTTTCCTTATTTGCAGGTTATTTACGAGAAGTATAAAGATGATAAAGATGTAATGTTTGTCATCTTAAATACGGCAAGCGGCAACACCTTCGAAGACGCCTTTACATGGGTTGACCAAAACAAACAATTCCCTTTCCCATTCTATTTTAACGAAGACAAGAAATTAAGTGCAAAGCTTGATGTAAATACTATTCCAACAACTTTTCTTTTAGATAAGGATAGTAAAATTCGTTTCAAAAAAGTTGGAAATGAGGGAGAAAAAGCAATGCCTCAATTAGATGCCATGATAGAATTTTTAAAACAGCAAAAATAGAAGGTTAGTTAGTTATATTTTTGAACTGAGCCGGTCTCGATGATCGGCTCTTTTTGATTAAGCTATTTTAACAGCCCTTAGCATTTCCCGTTTTCCCGGAGCTCCAGGCAGTTTTTCTATCTCGAAACCGCAACTTTTTACCGCTCTCTTTAAATTACCCGTAATGGCGTAGGTTACAAAAATGCCTCCCGTTTTTAAGAAACTACAAGCGTGTGCAATTACTTCATTGGTCCAAAGTTCGGGCTGGTGCCTAACCGAGAAAGCATCAAAATAGAGTATGTTGTATCGTTTGTTGCTAGTAAAATTTTGTAGCGTGGTATGGTTAATCTCTAGTCTGCAATTTCCAGACAGTTCAATTTCCGAAGCAAGGGCCAATTCATATTTTTTGTTAAAGCTATCCCATATTTTTTGTGGCACATAGTTACTGTAACCTGTAGTGTTAAGCGTTGCAACCGATAATGGAAAAGCTTCAATTGAATGGTAGTTTAGCTGCCTATTTACTTCCTCACAATGCGCATAGCTTAAAAGAAAATTTAATCCTGTACCAAAACCAACTTCCAAAATATCAATTTCCGATGTTTCTAATTTTTCTAGCCCGTGTTTTAAGCCTGCTTCGATAAACACATGTTTACTCTCTTGCAAGGCACCGTGAGATGAATGGTAATGCTCGCCAATTTCTTCATTAAATAAGGTGTTGGAGCCGTCGGCAGTGGGAGTGAGGATATTCATTTCGCAAAAATAAGCTAATTGTTAGATTGTTTCTATGGTTAAGCGAAACGAAATTTCGACATCGCTACAGTCAAGAATGTTTTGGAAATGTAGGTTACACCTATTTTGGCTAATGTGGCCCCGCTTTTCACTATAGCCCTCGTACCTCGGGGCTGCCGTTGCAATACGGGTTTAATTAACTAAAGCCTGTGCAATAAACCTAGTTTGGTTAATTTATGAAATTGCGCTCTTCGGAATTTGCAATTCCGAAGCATTATCTTCGGATCTGCGATCCGAACTATTTTAAAACGGATTAAAAATCCTATGATAGGTAGTTCGACATTACAAATGTCGAACAGCAAGTAAATGTGTTAAGAAACAAGCTTGTTAGCAGGGCATTTGCTGCCGTAAAAAAAAATAGACCATATTGCAAAGAAATTGACATCGCAGCATAAGTATTTCATGAAATATTTGCTTTTACCATAGAATACGGGTTTGTAAAACTTAAACCTGTGCACAGCACTTGCATTTTAAACCCGATTGGAGCAGAAATATTTTTTGTGGCGTCATTTCGATGAGGTACGAAGAGAAATCTGTTATTTAGAAGCCGTTAACCTCAATATTTCTTTCTGCGCTCGTATAACGAGATTCAGAATTCAAAAATATTGTAACGTAAAGCGGGACTAACGATTGACAGTAGTAGTGAACTTGCTTTTCAAAACAGTTTTTGTGCTTTCATCCTTGTTCCTTTATCTTTACCAGATGGATATCGAAAGTTTCAGAGAATACTGTTTAAGCTTGCCAGGAACCACCGAAGGGATGAAGTGGGACCATCTTTGTTTCATGATCGAAGAGAAAATATTTGTGATTTTAGCCATTGATCATGGAAATAGATTTTCTACTAAGTGTACACCAGAGGAGTTTGATGAATTGACAGCTAGAGACGGTATTAAACAAGCTTACCATTTGGCCAAAAGGCAATGGGTACAAATTGAAAATTTAGACGTTTTGAATGATAGAGAGCTTAAAGAGCGTGTGGAGCGTTCTAGAGCGTTGGTTTTAGCAAAATTACCAAAAAAGATACAGGCGAAGTATGTTTAATGTGATAATTGATTAGCTAATATCTTGAATGAGAAATACTAATTTTTGATAATATGAATGATGTGATAATTAGCTAATCAACAAATTATCACATCATCATATCAGAAACTTACCAAAGTTTAATTCTATCTTCCGGTTTTTTGTAAAGTTTGTCGCCTGGTTTTACATCAAATGCATTGTACCAAGCATCCATATTTACAGGTGCTCCAATAGTTCTGTACGGACCAGGAGAGTGCGTATCGGTTTTAATTAACTGTGCTGCAGTTTCTGGTAAAACATTACCTCTCCAAACTTGTGCCCACGCTAAGAAAAAACGTTGATCTGGCGTGAACCCATCAATTTTCTCGTTGCTTTGACCTTGTTTAGTCATTTTGAAGGCAGTATAAGCTGCATTTAATCCACCTAAATCGCCTATATTTTCGCCCATGGTAAATTTACCGTTTACATGTAATGTATCTAAAACAGTGTATTTATCAAATTGCTCGCCCAGCAGTTTTGTTCTAGCGTTAAATTTAGCTCTGTCTTCGTCAGTCCACCAGTTTTTTAGGTTACCATCTTTATCGTATTGGCTACCAGTATCGTCAAAACCGTGGCTCATTTCGTGACCAATTACTGCACCGATACCACCGTAGTTAATGGCATCATCTGCATCTGGGTGAAAGAATGGGAATTGTAAAATACCAGCAGGGAAAACAATTTCGTTTAAAGTAGGGCTGTAATAAGCATTTACTGTTGGCGGTGTCATGCCGAAACGCTCCCTGTCTACAGGTTTACCTAATTGACTGATGTTTTCGTTGTAAGCCCATTTGCTTGCGTTACGTAAGTTTTGGAAATAAGTAGCTCTGTTAATCACCAAGCCATCATAGTTTCTCCATTTAGTAGTATAACCAACTTTTGGTCTAAAAGCATGCAATTTTGCCAATGCTTTTTGTTTGGTTTCTGCGCTCATCCACTCCAAACCATTGATGCGGATTTCGAAAGCTTTACGTAAGTTGGCAATTAACTCATCCATACGAGCTTTTGCCGCTGGTTTGAAATATTTTGCTACATATAGCTGACCTAGTAAATCGCCTAAAACACCATCTGTTAACGACGACATGCGCTGCCACCGCGGAGTTTGAACTTTTTGGCCAGTTTGTGCTTGGGTAAATGCAAAGTTAGCTTGTACAAATGGCGAACTTAAACTAGCTGCAGAACCTTTAAGAATGTTCCACTCTAAATATGTTTTCCAGTCTGCAACAGTTGTTGAAGTTAAAACATTGTTTAACGTTTTAAAGAATGCAGGAGAATTCACCAAAACAGTGTCTTGTCCGGCAACTTTCAACTGTTTTAAAGTATTTGTCCAGTTAATATTTGGGGTAATTTTATTAAAATCTGCAACGGTTAATTTGTTGTAGGTTTTATAAGGGTCACGCATTTCCAAACGGCTCATCTGCGCTTCTGCTAACGCTTTTTCGATGGTGAAAACCGTTTTAGCTTTTTGTTGGGCAACAGTCTCTGTGTAACCAATCAATTTAAAGAGCGTAGTCATGTAGGTATCGTAAGCTGCTCTAATTTTTACACTGCGGCTATCGTCTTTTAGGTAATAATCTCTATCGCCAAGGGTTGTCCCGCCTTGAGCAATGTTTACCATGTACTTGTTTACATTTTTTCTGTCCTGACCAACGCCAAAGCCATATAAAGGGCCGCCCAAGCCGTTTACACGCATATAAGTAACGTGGTCTAATACAGCTTGAAGATTGTTTAATTGCTTGATTTTTTCTAAATCTGCTTTAATTGGGCTGTAACCTAGTTTTTCGATAGTGACGCTATCCATAGCAGCGGCATAAAAATCGCCAACGCGTTTAGTTACCGAACCTGCAGGCGCAGTTTTATCTGCTGCTGCAGCCTCTACCAAGCCTCTTACCGCATTTACGTTAAAATCACGAAGTTCGTTAAAAGATCCCCAGCGGGTTTCTTTAGCCGGAACTGGATTGTTTTTTACCCATACACCGCTGGCATAAGCATAAAAATCATCTCCAGGCTTAACGGAAAGATCCATGTTAGCAGGGTCGATAAATTTTTTAATCGGAGCTTGAGCATTTGCAACACCTACAGAAACTACTCCAAGGGCGGCAAAAAAGGTTTTAAACTGATTGATATTCATCTTTGTATAATAAATTAGAAAGATGAAGTTAGGGAAAAAGTAAAATTTATTTTTATTATTAATAGAAATATTACTTATTGAACCAATCGTAAATTTTAATCAATCCAGTTTTTCTAAGGATTTCATTAGTAAATGAAGACAGACTGAAAGTTTTCATGCTGATTTGTTTTTATATGTATTTAACATTATTTAACATTTTTTATTGTGTGCCTACGAAAATAATGTAACACAATAAATGCTTTGTACCGTTTTATAAAGTATAATTTTGACTAATTCTAAACAAGATATGACTCCACATCAACATCGTAACGAAGACGGCTGCTGCGGGCATCAGCACCCAGAAGATCAGCATATCGCAGCGCACGATCATAATCATGATCATGGAGATGCATCGGCATTCAAAACATATTTGCCAGCTATAGCTAGCTTAACACTTTTATTAATTGCCATAGCATTCGACTTTTTCTCGGTTACATTTTTTAAAGACTATTTGAGGTTAGGTTGGTATTTAGTTGCCTACTTTTTGGTAGCATGGCCAGTAATTAAAGAGGCTTTTATAACCGTTGCCAAAGGCGATGTTTTTACTGAGTTTTTATTAATGGCGTTGGCTACAATTGGTGCGTTTGCTTTGGGCGAATATCCAGAAGCAGTTGCTGTAATGCTGTTTTATAGCATTGGAGAATTGTTTCAGGGCGCTGCAGTAAGCAGAGCGAAAAATAATATCAAAGCTTTATTAGATGTAAGACCAGAAACAGCAACAGTACTAAAAAATGGAACGTTTATAGATGTAAAACCTACCGAAATCGAGATAGGAGAAAGTATTCAACTAAAAGCTGGAGAAAAAGCTCCCTTAGATGGAGAGTTGGAGAGCGAAAGTGCAAGTTTTAATACTGCTGCCTTAACTGGAGAAAGTAAGCCTAAAACCATTAGAAAGGGAGAGCAAGTACTTGCTGGAATGCTCAATTTAGAAGGAGTAATTACTTTAAAGGTTACTAAAAAGTTTGAGGACAGTGCACTTTCCAAAATTTTAGATTTGGTGCAAAATGCCAGTGCTAAGAAAGCCAAAACGGAACTATTGATCCGTAGATTTGCGAAAATCTACACGCCAATTGTTTTCTTTTTAGCAGTAGCTTTAACTCTACTGCCTTACTTTTTTGTAGCTAATTACGAGTTTAATGTTTGGTTGTATCGTGCCTTGGTTTTCTTGGTAATCTCTTGTCCTTGCGCCTTGGTTATTTCAATTCCTTTAGGTTATTTTGGTGGAATTGGCGCTGCCTCTGCCAATGGTATTTTGTTTAAAGGTTCTAATTACTTGGACTTAATCACGAAGGTAAATACCGTAGTTTTAGATAAAACAGGAACGTTAACTCAAGGAGTTTTTAAGGTTAAGGAAATACAAAGTGAAATCCCCGAAAAGGAGTTTGTAAACTATTTGGCGAGTATCGAAAGTCAATCTACCCACCCAATAGCCAAAGCGATTGTGGCCTATAATAGTGTTGATACTTTGCTGCCTGTCCAAAATGTAAAAGAAGTTGCTGGTCATGGTTTGAAAGCCGAAATTAATGGTAATGAAGTGTTGGCTGGCAATGGTAAGTTGCTTAAACAGTTTGGTGTAATTTACCCTACCGAGGTTGATGAACAAGTAGAAACTACAGTGATTTTGGCTGTTGCCGGAAAGTATGCAGGTTTTGTAACCATTGCTGATGAAGCCAAGCCTGATGCGAAACAAGCGATTACAACTTTGCATGCGGTTGGGGTAAATAAAATTGTAATGCTAAGTGGCGATAAAACTTCGATTACGCAAAAAGTGGCCAAAGAATTAGGTGTAGACGAAGCGTATGGCGATTTACTGCCAGAAGATAAAGTTACTCAGCTAGAAAAAATAAAAGCCGAACCGAATAGGGTAGTTGCTTTTATTGGAGATGGAATTAACGATGCGCCAGTTTTGGCTTTAAGTGATGTAGGTATGGCTATGGGTGCTTTAGGCAGTGACGTCGCCATAGAAACTGCAGATGTAGTGATACAGAATGATATGCCAAGCAAAATTGCTACGGCTATAAAAATCGGTAAGGCTACAAAGAAGATTGTTTACCAAAATATAGGTTTAGCATTTGGCGTAAAAGCAATAGTGTTGATATTGGGCGCTGGGGGTTTGGCTACCATGTGGGAAGCCGTTTTTGCAGATGTTGGCGTGGCGTTTCTAGCTATATTAAATGCGGTACGCATACAAAGAATGAAATTTTAGGCAATGCACTGAATTTCTTATGTTTAATAGCTTTTTAATGTTAGGTTACAAGCCCTGAAAAGTTGTTTTTCTTATTGGTTTTAGCTAAGTTTGAGTATGCCTACAGTAAAAACATATCCATTACCCGATGAAAAAGTTTATTCGTTTAACGAATTAGACGAGAACTTAACATACAGTTATGCGAACTATTTGAACTGGCTTTTCGACGAAAGACTAGAGCTCATTAAAGGGAAAATCTATAAGAGGAGCCCTGGGCCAGCAAGATTGCACCAGAAGGTTTTAACTCAGTTATTTAGACCTATCGCTAACTTTTTGCATGGAAAACCTTGTGATGTTTATGTAGCTCCGTTTGATGTTCGTTTTCCGAAAGGTAGCAAAGCTGATAAAGATATTTATACTGTTTTGCAACCCGACCTTTGTGTGGTTTGCGATAAAAGTAAGTTAGATGATAAAGGTTGTTTGGGCGCTCCAGATTTAGTGGTAGAAATTCTATCGCCAGGAAATAATAAAAAAGAGCTTTTAAATAAGTATAACGTTTACGAGGAGTTTGGCGTAAAAGAATATTGGGTGGTTAGTCCAGGTGAGCAGACCTTGATGATTTACACCTTAGATGATATGGGAAAATTTCAGCCTTCTAAATTATTTACGTTGAGCGAAGAAGTTGGTTCTACTGTATTGCCAGATTTTGTACTAAAAATTGATGATGTGTTTGCAGATTAGCATTTCATAAGATTTGCCTTTGCGCAACTTTGCGATTTCTTAAAAACCTTTGCGGTAAATAATCAACGAAGAATTTTTAAGTATTCGTAAAGAACGGTTTGTACAGCTACCTTTGTTAATCAAACCCGATTGAAGTGGAAATACTTTTTGCGGATGTCATCCTGAGCTTGTCGAAGGATTGTGCTGTAATAGATGCTTCGATAAACTCAGCATGACAATTATTTAAGGGCAGTGCCAGCAAAAAGATTATAAAGAAAAACGGGACTAACCGAACCGAAGAAATACCGTCTTTGCTTTCCAAAAAAATAAATTAACTGCCAAAACTTCTACTTTGTAGCTAGACTTTACATTTTTTGTCAGTAAATGGAGCAGCGTAAAAGCTTACATAAAACCGACAATAGGCGTTTTGCGTATATTTAATTGTAAAAATTTTATTCAAATGGGGTAACAAAAGCATTATTAAAAACATATTTATAGTAAAATGCTGTTATAAATATGTTGCGTTATGTAGCTTATTCCACCAATATGGCGTAATTGTTGATAAATTATAAAAATCGAGACGCCGTATTTATAAAACAAATTTATAGTTTAGTGTCGTCCCCGATAACATACAGATTATGGAAGCTAAATTTTCACCACAAGTTAAAGATGTGATTTCTTTCAGCAGGGAAGAAGCCCTGAGGTTAGGACACGATTATATAGGAGCTGAGCACTTGTTGTTGGGCCTTATTCGCGAAGGAGATGGTATGGCAATTAAGATTTTAAAATCATTAAGTGTTGATACCTTGAAACTTCGCCGCTCTATTGAGGAGGCTGTGAGAGGCACTTCGAGCGTTACGGTTAATTTGGGCAACATCCCCTTAACCAAACAAGCCGAAAAAGTTTTGAAGATTACTTATTTAGAGGCAAAAATATTTAAAAGCGATTTAATTGGCACTGAGCATTTATTGTTGTCTATTTTAAGGGATGATGATAATATTGCATCGCAGATTTTATTGCAATATGGTATTAACTACGAGATTTTTAAACAAGAAGTAGAGGTTAATAAAAACGGATTTAGAGACGAAGCACAAAGTGGCGGTACTGCCGGTGGCGATGATGATTACCAAGAAGAAGAAAGCTTTACTGCTCCTAAAAAAGTTTCTGATATTAAATCGAAAACTCCTGTTCTAGATAATTTCGGTAGAGATTTAACACGTGCTGCAGAAGAAGGCAGGCTAGACCCAATTGTTGGTCGTGAGAAAGAAATTGAACGTGTGTCGCAAATTTTGTCGCGTAGAAAGAAAAACAACCCGATTTTAATTGGGGAACCTGGCGTGGGTAAAAGTGCTATAGCCGAAGGTTTGGCATTGCGCATTGTACAACGTAAGGTATCGAGAGTGCTGTTCGGCAAACGTGTTGTTACTTTAGATTTAGCTTCTTTGGTGGCGGGTACAAAATACCGCGGCCAGTTTGAGGAGCGTATGAAAGCGGTAATGAACGAGTTGGAAAAATCTACCGATGTGATTTTGTTCATCGACGAGATTCATACTATTGTAGGTGCGGGTGGCGCCTCGGGCTCTTTAGATGCTTCGAATATGTTTAAGCCAGCGTTGGCTAGAGGCGAAATACAATGTATTGGTGCTACTACTTTAGACGAATATCGTCAGTACATTGAGAAAGATGGTGCTTTAGACCGTCGTTTCCAAAAAGTGATGATTGAGCCTGCTACACCAGATGAAACTATCGAAATCTTAAATCGTATCAAAGAAAAATATGAAGACCACCACGGTGTAACTTATACCGAAGCTGCAATTAATGCTTGTGTGGCTTTAACATCTAGGTATATTACTGATAGGTTTTTACCTGATAAAGCAATTGATGCTTTGGACGAAGCTGGTTCGAGAGTTCACTTAACTAACATTCACGTTCCTGATAATATCATTGCTATAGAAAGTAAAATCGAAGATATCAAGTTAGAGAAAAACCGTGTAGTGAAAAGCCAAAAGTATGAAGAGGCTGCTAAGCTACGTGATACAGAAAAGAACTTGCTCGAAGAATTAGATAAAGCTAAAGCAGAGTGGGAAGCAGAGACTAAAACTAAGCGTTACGAAGTTTCTGAAGATAGTGTTGCAGAAGTGGTGTCTATGATGACTGGTATTCCGTTGCAACGTGTTGGACAAACAGATAGTACCAAGTTATTGAATATGTATGATACCGTGGCCGATAAAATTATTGGTCAGGATGATGCTATTAAGAAGTTAACTAAAGCTATACAACGCACAAGAGCTGGATTAAAAGATCCTAAAAAACCAATTGGTTCATTTATTTTCTTAGGCCCAACTGGTGTTGGTAAAACCGAGTTAGCTAAAGAATTGGCTCGTTTCATGTTCGATGCTGAAGATTCGTTGATCCAAATTGACATGAGCGAATACATGGAGAAATTTGCTGTTTCTCGTTTAGTAGGAGCGCCTCCGGGATATGTGGGTTATGAAGAAGGCGGGCAGCTAACGGAGAAAGTTCGTCGCAAGCCTTACTCGGTAGTGTTGTTAGATGAGATTGAGAAAGCACATCCTGATGTATTTAATATCTTATTACAGGTATTAGATGAAGGTCAGTTGACTGATAGCTTAGGTAGAAAAGTTGATTTTAGAAATACGATTATCATCATGACTTCTAATATTGGTGCACGCCAATTGAAAGATTTTGGAGCTGGTGTTGGTTTTTCTACTACGGCAAAAACTAGTCAGACAGAAGCACACAGCAGAGGTGTAATTGAGAGTGCTTTGAAACGTGCATTTGCACCAGAGTTTTTAAACAGAATTGATGATGTTGTGGTGTTCAACTCTCTTGGTAAAGAAGAAATCTTCAAAATTATCGATATCGAATTGAGAGGTTTATTTGGAAGAGTACTTTCGTTAGGTTACCAAATTAAGTTAACTGATGAGGCGAAAAATTTCATCGCAGAGAAAGGTTTCGATAGTGCTTTTGGTGCTCGTCCGTTAAAACGTGCTATCCAGAAATACTTAGAAGATCCAATTGCTGAGGAGATTTTAAAAGGAGAAGTAACTGAAGGAGATACGCTTGAGGTAAATTACGATAAGGAAAAAGAGGAAATTGTAATTGCTCCTAAAGGAAGTAGCAAAAAGAAAAAGAAAGAAGAGGGAGCATAAGAGCGTAAGAGCGTGAGAGCGAAAGAGCGTCAGCTTAAAATAAATAGCCCTGAAAATAATTTCGGGGCTATTTTTATGTTTAGATAATATGAAGTCGTTTGTATTTGGTAATTAGCCACAGATACAGAGATGAATATTCTAAGACGATTTTGGTATTCAATCCACATTTCATCATTTAAGTTAACAGATCTGTGCATCTGTGGCTAAAATATACAATAGGTTAACATGAAAAATACTTTACTATTTTTAGCTGCTGCGTTTTTCTTTTCTTGTACCTCCAAGTTAAGCCAAACAGGAAAAGCATCTTATTATGCCGATAAATTTAATGGCAGAAAAACGGCTAGCGGTGTAACTTTCAGAAACTCTAAAAAAATTGCAGCGCATAAAACTCTACCATTCGGTACCAAAGTTAAGGTAACCAATTTAGGCAACGGAAAAAGTACCAAGGTGGTTATACAAGATAGGGGTCCTTTTGTGGCGGGTAGAATTATAGATTTATCTAAAAAATCTGCAAGGAAAATTGGGCTAATCAACCAAGGTGTTGGGAGTGTTAAAATAGAATATAAGAAAAAAAGATAACCTAGAATAAGTTCAATTGAGCTTGCGGAACTTTAAATGAAGAACTATCTAGCTCAATTTTATTGACGTTTAAGCCATTTAACTTGCAGTGCAGTTTAAAAGTACTGCTTATGAGCTGGGCAAAATGTCCCTCACCACGCATTCTTGCTCCAAATCTGCTATCGTTAACATTTCCGTTATGGCAATCTTGTATTTGGTGCCATACTTTTTCAAAACGATCGGGAAAGTTTTTTGCCAACCAATCTTCAAATATTTTACTGATGGCGCCATTTAGCCTAACAACTGTGTAACCAGCTCCTATAGCTCCCGCTTCGGCACTTGCTTTTAAAATCACCGGAATTTCGTGGTTATTTAATCCTGGTATCATCGGTGCTGCCATTACCCCCATAGGCACATTAGCTTTGCTTAATTGCTCAATTATTTTTAAACGTTGTTTAGCTGTGGTAGTTCTTGGCTCTAATTTTTGCCTTAAATCTTCATTTAAAGAGGTAATAGAAACATAAACACTAATTAATTTGTGCTTCGCCATCTCTTGTATAATATCCAGATCTCTGATGATGAGCGAGTTTTTTGTAATCATAGAGATGGGCTGTTTATAATCTAAAGCAATTTTTAAAATTTGCCTAGTGAGCTGGAATTTCCTTTCGCAAGGTTGATAACAATCGGTATTGCCAGAGAGGGAGATAGGTAGCGCACCCCAGCCTTTCTTCTCGACAAACTTTTTAAAAAGCTCGGGAGCATCTTTTTTAACAATGATTTTCCGTTCAAAATCCAATCCAGCGCTGTAACCCCAATATTCGTGCGAGTTGCGGGCATAACAATAAATGCAGCCATGCTCGCAACCTTGGTACGGGTTTAGCGAATAAATCATATTTACATCGGGACTTTCTACTTTGTTTACAATAGATTTAGCGTCACTGAAAACGAAGGAGGTCTTTTCGTTGGCGATTTCCCAATCATCTATAGCCTCTACATGCGCTTTGCTCAAACTATTTTTCAAAAATTTATTATCTGTATTCAGCTGTGCGCCTCTGCCACTTAAATAAGCATTTCCTTCTTCATCTACTTTCATGGTTTAAAATTACTAAAAATATTAGTAATTTATACGGGGATTTTTACTCGTTTTTGATGAAAAATATACGGTGGTAGTTAAGTTAACTTGAGTTCGAGTTAAGTATTTTTACAATTCTTGAGAAAATCGCATTAAACGTATTTTTTTTAGCTCGCCGCCACTGGGCTCTTAATTTTTGACCGCAAAAAGTAACAAAAACTCTCGGTTGCTTATTTTTTTCTTTCAAAGAAAGTGCTTTGGCCTATTGGTGCGGTCCGAAAACCGCGTAAGCGCTCTTTAACGTCATTAAAACAAACAAAAAATAGTTAAAAAATAAGAGACCGAAAATTAGCTGAACGAAGATTTGAAGCGCTATCGCTAGCAAATAGCATAATTTTCTTATCCCGAACTCACCTTAAGTTAACCTAGTTGCAGCTGGTTTGTGTTTTAAACCTGATTGATGCGTAAATACTTTTTGTTTCTAATACCTGCTGTTAGGACTGGCAGTAAAAAAAACAAAAAGATTGCAGCGAAAGCAGGGCTGAGGTATCCGAAAAGCTACTCGTATTGCTTTACAAAACTATTTGAAAACTATTGGTTTAAATTCTATAGGCACGGCATCGGCCATTTTTTCGTAAGCCCAAAACCCTTTGTTTAAGAAGCTTCTGGGGTTAGCAACACTTCCATTTCTGTAAAACAAGATTGGCGGATCTAATAAGTTAATGAGCGATACCTGAAAATTCCCCATATCTGGAGCTCTACTTACCTGAAATCCCAAATTGCTGAATTCTTCGGTTTCTTTCTCTTTGGTATACATAACAAATAGCTCATCAGTAAAATTGATCGACTTAACATCTTTATTGTAAGTTTTTACTAAGGTATCGGTAAGTACTTGCGCTTTATTTAATACCGCCATAGCTTTAGGTTTGCTTCGTTCTTTCAGCCAAAAATTTAACGAATCGTCTTTGTTGAAGGTAAGCATATTAATGGCTTTTGTGCCAGCGGTTAATCGTTTAATATTGGCATTAATCACGCTATCTGGCTGTCTGTGTTTGTTGCCAATGGTTGCCAATTTATGGAGCACAAAGCCTTCTTTTTCTGCCTTGCCCTGGTACAACGATTGAAAAAAATGTTGTGAAGAGCCATAGTAAGCGGTATTACGTCTCTTATTCCATTTGTTGATTTTGGATTTTGATCCTTTCATTTCTTCAAAAAATGGGAAGCCTGCGAAATAGACAATGCGACTTCTATAATCATACTCGAAGTTTTGCAATAGATATTTAATTCTATAACCTAATGCTTTATTTTCTATAATGAGAAATTCTCTGCTGTTTACCGATAGTACTCTAGCTTGCTTATTGTAATCGATATTTAGCACCTCACTATTTAAAATCTTGCATTCTTTGGCGTTGGGTGTTCTGCCTATAAAAAATTCTTTAAATAGGTTTAAGTAGGCCAATCGGTTAGGATCGGGTTTAATTACAACCTCTTGCAAGGTAACCGCATTAGCTTTAATTGTGGCGTCGATATGGATGTTTTTATCTGAAATGACCACGCTTTTTGAATAGGGGAGGTAACCCACCACTTGGATCAAAATATCGTAATTTCCGGCGGGGAGTTTGCCTATGCTGAATTTACCTTCGTTGTTTGTAATCGTAGATATTTTAGTTCCGCTTAAATAGATTGCTGCGCCAGGTATGGTTTCTTTGTCGTCTCTAACCGTACCGCTGATAGTAAAATTACCTTGCGCAAAGGTGGTTAAGCAGAAAGAGAGTTTTAGCACTATTAAATAGAGTAATTTTTTGCTCATAGCACTAAGTTAACTAATATATTAGTTTATGAAAGGTTTTTTTACGAAAACTTCGTAGATTTTTTTTTACCCCAACAACTCCTTCGCATTTTGCAATGCCGATGCCCCCGGATTTTTACCGCTCAACATTTCGGCAATGGCGTTCACTCGTTCTTCTGGTAGCAGTTTCTTAATTCCCGTAGTAGTTTTATCCGCTTTTTCGTGCTTGTAAACAAAATAGTGTGCCATACCTTTGGCAGCTATTTGAGGTAGGTGTGTAATGGCTAAAATCTGCATATCACCAGCTATGGCATCAATAACCTCGCCTACACGTAAAGCAGTTTCACCAGAAATGCCTGTATCAATTTCGTCGAAAATTAGGGTAGGCAGGGAAGTGTGTTTTGCCAGCAAGGCCTTAACGGCCAACATTAACCTGCTAAGTTCGCCACCACTTGCCACTTTGCCCACAGGTGCCGCCTGCTGACCAGCGTTTGCCGTAAACAAAAGCTGAACTTCGTTAAGTCCGTTGCTGTTTAACTGTGCTTGTTTGGCCAAATTAAAAGCGATTGTAGCTTTAGGCATGCTCATTTGCTTTAAAGCGGTGCCTACTTCTTTTTCTACCTTTGCCATAGCTTTTCTTCTATTGGCATCTAGCTGTTCGGCTTGTTTAAATAGGTTTTGCTTTAGCTCATCAATTTCGGTTTGAAGCTTTGCCAACTGTTCATCGCTATTTAAAATGGCATGAAGGTTTGCTGATAGTTGTTCTTGTATGGCTAACAATTCAGCGTTGTTACTTACCCGGTGTTTTTGTTGTAGTGAGTAAAACAAATCCAACCGCTCTTGAATAAACTCCAAGCGTTGTGCATTATGCTCCGTATTTGCTTCTATTGCGCTCATTTCTGCAGCAATATCCTTCAGTTCAATTAAAGATGATCTTAATCTTTCGTTCAGTTCGGCAATGGTGAGGTCAAACTTTTCAATGCTGTTTAATTGCGAACTCGCCTCTTTAAGTAAATTTACGGCGGCAGTTTCGCTGTCGCTAATTAAACTTGCACCCGCCAATAACGATCGTTTAATGCTCTCGGCATGGGTTAATTTTTCCAATTCTTGCTCTAGTTCTTCCTGCTCGCCATTTTTTAATGCCGCTTGTTCTAGCTCGTTAAACAAAAATTGCTCGTAATCTTGTTTGTTTTTGGCTTCGGTAGTTTTTTGCTGTAACTCTTTAAGTTGTTGCTCGGTCTGTTTTAGTCGCTTAAATTCTTGCTTGTAATTTTTTAGCAAAGGCTGATGATTTGCCAGGGCGTCTAAAATCAGTAATTGAAAATCGGCATTGCTAATTTCTTGGGTGGCGTGTTGCGAGTGGATGGCTATTAGGTTTTCACCAATCAGTTTCAACGTAGCTAGATTTACCGGTGTATCGTTTACAAAAGCTCTTGATTTGCCATCTATGGAAATTTCCCTTCGTAGCAAAGTATCTTTCTGGAAATCTAAGTCATTGCCTTCAAATAAGGGCTTCAACAGTTCATCCGCCAGTAGAAAACTACCTTCTATTACACACTTTTTTTCTTGGTTAAAAAAATATTTGCTTTCTGCCCGCTGACCTAAAATTAGCGATAATGCACCTAAAATGATTGATTTACCAGCACCAGTTTCTCCAGTAATGATATTTAGTCCTTTGTTAAAATCGATCTCAAGGGTATCAATTAAAGCGTAGTTGCGTATAGAAAGTTTTTGTAGCATATCTACCGCTAAATTAAGAAAACCGATAGTTTAAAAAAACTAAAGCCAAAAGATTAAATATGCTGTTGAACGCTAGCAACTTCCAAATTTATTTTCAACTTGATGCAACGTTGCTTCTTCTTCTGCGTCTGTTAGTGTGAATTGCAAAATTTATTTGCATACCAAACAAACTTATAATGAGCAGATACTTCTTAACTCTTTCAATTTTCGTTTTGTGCGTTTGTACTTCTTTAAATTCGCAGGCACAAGAAAAGTCATTTCAACTTAAAGGTTTAATTATCGATAGCTTAACACAAAAGCCGGGAGAATATTTTACTATAGCTTTAAAAAAGGATTCAACAGTAATAAAAACCGTAGTTTCTGATGAACTTGGAAAGTTTACACTTTCAGCTATTAAAGACGGACAATACCATTTAATTATTGGCTCTATCGGCTATCAGTCGAAACAAATTTCCATTCAGCTAAGCAAGGATATTGACTTGGGCAAAATTGCAATGAAACCACAAGGTAATGATTTAAATGAGGTAGCCATTGTAGCGAGCAAACCGATTATTAAGCAAGAACCAGATCGAATTGTTTATGATACACAGGCCGATCCAGAGAGTAAAGTGCTATCCGTGCTTGACATGATGCGTAAAGTACCGTTACTTTCGGTAGATGCGGATGATAACGTGAAATTGAAAGGCACAGGGAATTATCGCATTCTCATTAACGGAAAACCATCTGGCGTTTTAACCAGAGATCCAAAAGAATATCTGAGAAGTATGCCTGCAAATGGGGTGCAGAAAATTGAGGTAATTACAACTCCGCCATCAAAGTACGAAAGTGAAGGTTTATCGGGTATCATCAATATCATTACCTCAAAAAAGGTAGCAAATGGTTATAACGGTAACGTCAATGCTCGCATGCAGCAGCCGTTTAGCCCAGGGCTTAATGCCAATTTAACGGTTAAGCAAGGTAATTTTGGAGCCAATTTATATGGTGGTACAGGTGTTTGGAGGGTAGATGGGGTTAAGGTTACGGATATTAGAAACAGTAGGGGCGATGGTCCTCAGTCAAGTCTTTATTCGTTAGGCTATCAAAAGACAGATAATTTTTGGGCTTGGGGCGGTGGCGAGTTAAGTTATGAGATTGATTCGCTTAACTTGATAACCGCAGAAATTAATCCCTACGGTGGTTATAATCAGCAAGATTTAGGGCAACGTTTTGATATCAAAAATGATAATGATGCAATAGCCTACAACATGAATAGTACAACACGTTATGAGTGGCGTGGAACAGATTATACCGTTAACTATCAAAAAGGTTTTAAAGATAAGAAGGAACATTTACTGACTTTTTCTTACAAATTTTTTGATAATGAAGAGCCGCAAACCAATGATGTACGTTTCATAAATTTCTCTGATCCAAATTACAGACAGGATAATATCAGCAAATCTAAAGAGCAAACAGCTCAATTGGATTACATCAATCCTTTTGAAAAGATTACGGTTGAGGCAGGAGTAAAAGCGATTTTGAGGAGCGGAGAAAGTAATTTCCAATCGTTGAAATTTAACGAAATCTCTAACAATTATGTTTTAGATCCAACACAAAGTAACGTGTACAGTAACGACCAAAATATTTACGGCATTTACAATACTTATACCCTTAAAATGAAAGATTGGACTTTTAAAGCGGGGGCACGTTTAGAAGGTACGTACGTTACTGGCGTGTTTGAGAGTACTAACTCAGAAGTGAAGACCGATTATTTTAATTTAATTCCGTCTATATCTTTCAACAGAACTTTAAAGAATAGCCAAAGTGTAAGTTTAGGTTTTACACAGCGTATCCAACGCCCAGGTATTTGGGATTTAAACCCCTTTGTAGATCGTTCTAGGCCGAATTTCGAATATGTGGGTAACCCAGATTTAGAAGCGGTTTTAAGCAACAACTTTGAGTTAACTTATAGCAACTTTAAGAAAGGTTCATTGAACGTAAGTTTAACTTATAATTTTGCAAACAATACCCAGCAACGTATTTTTCAGTATATCGAAGCAGAAAATTTAACCAGAATAACCTCACTAAATATTGGTAAGGATAAATTGTTGGGCAGCAATATCAACTTTAATTATCCAATTACGCCAAAATGGAATTTAAGTTTAAGTGGTAACTTAAATTATATTTGGTTAGAAGGAATGATTAATGGTGTGCTGGCAAAAAATAGTGGAGTAACCGGTTATGCTAGCTTTAATAGTAGCTATAAATTTGAAAAAGCTTGGAAAGCCACTATCTCGGGCAACTACGGTGCGCCAGACGTAATGTTACAAGGTCAATCAAACAACTACTATTATTTGGGCTTTGGTGGTAGTAAGGACATCATCAAAGATAAATTGACTTTCTCTGCATCGGTAGCTAACCCGTTCCAAAAATTTAGAGCTTACAAGAGCTACACAGAAGGTGCTAACTTCACGCAAGAACGCATTAGAGAGAATTATTTTAGGCGTGTTTTCTGCAGCTTAAACTGGAAATTCGGTAAGCTAGAGGGTTCTATTAAAAAGAACGAACGCAGCATTAACAACGACGATACCAAGAAATCGAGTAATTAATTGTTTTGTAATATACTCAAAAGCCGAACTGCTAATATTAGTAGTTCGGCTTTTTTGTTTAGGGTTATTAGCTTGTGGTTGGTTTTATCGCCAATCCACCTTAACTTATAGATAAACTGGCCGGTGATAACACCAACCAGAGGCAAAACACCAACCAAAGGCAAAATATTAGCAGTTCGGTTTTTTTGTTTAGAGTTATTAGCTTGTGGTTGGTGTTATCACCAATTCACCTTAACTTATAGATAAACTGGTCGGTAGTAACACCAACCAGCGGCAAAATTTAAAAATATATTCAAAAGCTAGTCAAATAATAAAATTAGCTTGTTGTTGATATTATCACCAATCTACTTAGACAAACTGGTTAGTGATAACACCAACCAGAGGCAAAATATTAGTAGTTCGGCCTTTTTTGTTTAGAGTTATTAGCTTGTGGTTGGTGTTATCACCAATTCACCTTAACTTATAGATAAACTGGTCGGTAGTAACACCAACCAGAGGCAAAACACCAACCATGCTGTTCGACATTTGTAATGTCGAACTTCCTATCGAGGAATTTCTAATTCCATTTTTGCAACATAGAAAAATAGTTCGGATAAAAACCCTATGATAAGATATCTTTCGGAGTTGTAAACTAGGAAGAACAATAATAGGGCGTAACGATTTTCCGAACGCCTATTGAGAAGACACCAACCAGCGGTAAAAATGGTTTTAGAACTTTAGCAAAAAATACGAATATCTTCCGAACAATTGTGGTAATAATACCAACCAGAGGCAAAACCTTTGCGTACTTTGTGGTTAATTTTAAAAGCAAAAAAGGACAGGAGTAGAACTCTTGCCCTTTCGGTTTCATTTGTTTAACGCAATTTTATTTTACAGTTTTAATAGACTGTAATTCTGCTAACGTTTCTAATTTTAAGGTTTTTAGGTGTATGTACAAATACTTTTGTAATGGCATCAACTGCAGTAAGAGGTAAGCTCGCTATTTGCATGGGGTTTAAACCATCGTACAGTAAGAAAGCTTTATCGCTCGAAATTCCTTTTTTCTTTTTCAACTCTTCTACATCTTTTTCATATTTCTCGCGAAGCTCTTTGTATTCTGGCGATTTTTGCAATTCCTCGAGCTCTTTCATTTTTTTCTTCCATTCTGGAGAATTAAACTTCTTTTCGATCTCTTTAGAGTTGAATTCAATTTTACTCATTTTCTCCTTCCATTCTGGCGAATTGAATTTTTTTGCTAACTCTTTTCCATTCAACTCTATTTTGGCTATGTTTTCTTTCCATTCTTTAGACTCGAACATCTTCGCCATATTTTCTCCATTCAATTCTATTTTTGCTATTTTTTCTTTCCATTCTGGAGAATTAAATTTTTTCTCCAATTCTTTCGAGTGGAGTTCTATTTTAGCCATTTGCTCTTTCCACTCTGGCGAGTTAAATTTCTTTTCCAGTTCTTTTCCATGCAACTCCATCTTCGCCATATTGTCTTTCCATTCTTTTGAGTCGAAAATCTTTGCCATTTTTTCACCATCGAACTGAATTTTAGCTAGTTTTTCTTGCCACTCGGGAGAGTTGAGCATTTTCTCTACATCTGCCAATTTAACCCTTAAGCTATCCGGCATCTCATCAATCGAATTGTAAACTGTTTTGTGGCCGTCTTTATTTCTGATGATGATTTCTCTTTTTGTTTTTCGTTTAACGGTATCGGTGTCTGCAGGCAAGCAAAACATATCTTTCTTAGCAGTAGTGTTGCTGATTATTGAAGCTACTGTGGTTACTTTTTTCTGTTTGGCTTTGGTAGGTTCTGTTTTTGTAGGATTAATCCATGCTAAAGAAACTACGGTGGCTAAGGTTAAACAAAGCGCTAATATTTTTTGATTAGCATTCATATAATTTGTTTTCATGTCTGTAATTCTTTTAATACGTTGATACAAATGTTGGTTTTTGCCCGTAGCGGCCAAACTAAAGGCTGGTTGTGTTTTGTCTTTAATGAGTTCTAACTTTAACAGTGCATGAGCATAAGTAATTGGAGAATTGGTAAACTTTACCACTAAATCATCACAAGCATGCTCTCTTTCGATATGAATAAACCTAGTAGTTAACCAAACAAAAGGGTTAAAGAACAATAATGTTTCTATGCCAGTTTTGATCAAATTTAAGATGTAATCATTTCTACGGATGTGAGATAGTTCGTGAATTAATATGGCTTCTACCTGTTTCATGTCTAGCTGCGCAACTAGAGCTACAGGAAAAAGCACTACAGGTTTTAAAAAACCTACAGCTAATGGAACGTTAACTTTTTCTGATAGAAAAAACTGTACTTTTTTAGTGATACCAAGTTTTTGCAAAGTTTTTTCCGCAACACTTAACCACTCGGCAGGTATGGCAGAAATATGTAATTGCTTTAACTTTTTAAGTTTGATATAACCAGAAATTAGTACCACCAACTGAAAGCTAATACCTAATAGATATAAGGCAACAATAAAAGGAAAGTAACTTTCTGTTTTAAAGCTCCAACTATGGGTAAAACTATATAATTGCTGTAATGCTGCATCATTTAACGCTACACTTGCCGTACCAACTGCAGCTTTGCTCGGTAAATTAAATAACGATGCAAAAGTTAGGCAGAAGCTAATGAATATCAATACTAAAGCACTTAGCGATAAGTTGTGTTTTAGCTTGGCACTCATCTTGGGTTTTACCGAGAAGGCGATAAATAATATGGCAAAAATGATAGCTCCTTGCCATAAAGAGTGTAAAATGCTCCACCCAATGGCTTTAATAAGGTTGTTGATGATGGCTTCCATGATTATTTGTTTTCAAGTTTGTCTAGATATGCTTTAATTAAATCTATCTCCTCTTTGCTGGCACTTTTGTTGCCTAATGCTTGCATGACCAACCTCGCCGCCGATCCGTTAAATACATTATCGATCATTTTTTTAACCAGGTGTTGTTGAGTGGTTTCTTGGTTAATCAATGCGCTGTAGATGTGAGTTTTCGAGCTAGTATCTCTGTCTACCAAACCCTTTTCATGCATAATTTGCATGAGTTTAAGTGTAGTAGTATAGCCCGATTCTTTCTTGTCTAAAGCTTCGTGAACTTCTCTAACGGTACAATTGCCTTTGGCCCAAAGCACTTGTAGTATTTCCATTTCTCCCTCGGTAGGTTTGATGTTGTTATTGCTCATTTGTTACATATACGAATTTTTTCGTACTCAAATGTACGAACATATTCGTATAAACAAAATATTTTAACAAATTTTTAACGAATTGAGAGGTAAGTGTGAAGAAGTGAGATGATTACCTCTCCTTTAAACCATCGTATTTGGCAGTATTTGCAGCATCAATGTCTACCAATAAGTTGTAAGCTTTGGCTTTAACTTGTGGGTCGGCTAGAGAAAGTACATTGGTAATTTCATCAGCTTTTGCTGCGAAATAAACATTTGGGAAAATAGAACCCAGTTTTTGCTTATCAAATTGTTTGAGGTCTGATAACGAAGACAAAATACTTTTTGTACCATTATTTACATTCTCTTGAAGCCTATCTAGGCCGTTTAAGTGGTATTCGTAGATAAAAGTGCGAAGTGCTTTAAAAGAATTATTTAGCAGATTTTCGTTTAACCAATATCTGTTCCTTAATCCATCTACTGGTCGCCAACCTCTGCCACCACCTGTTTGCGCAAGATTAATGAGGTTTAAGGCTTTTTGGTAATACGGGGTGCCACCTAATTTGCCGAAACTATCTTTATCTAATCCGATAATGGTGTAAGCATAAAATCCTAGTAGCGAATTGAGGTTGCCAATAAAATTTTGGTCGGAGAAATCTAGCGCCTGTCCTTCGTTAAAAGAAAAACTGAAATCTTTATCACTCATATTTAACAGGGTGGTAGAGTAGGAGCTGCCATACACCGGCCTACTAGATTGTATCTGAGCTTCGGCGGTGTAGCTTGCATTTCCATCCCAAGCCGTGATATTGATGACCAAGTTACAGTCTATCCGCTCTTGTGGCAAATAGGTTTCGGTAGTCCATTTATTGTTATTTAAAAAATCTCTGATGGCATTTTGTAAAACCTCCAGGCTTCTTTTGTTGGCATTATTAATTGTAGGCGCTAAAATTTGAACACGAGTATTCAGTTCTTGAGCATTTGTAATCAAACTAACAAGGCATAAAAGCAGTAATCCAAAAATTCTTTTCATCAGGTTTATAGGTATTAACTAACTTTCATTAGTTTTAGTATTTCAGTACAAATGTCTTTAGCTACTTCGGTTTTTGATTTCATTTCAAAAGCAGTTTTAGCCAGATCTTTGTTAAATATAGTGATTTTGTTGGTTTCGGTTTTAAAACCTGCACCTTTATCATTTAAGGAATTTAGAACTATCAAATCTAGATTCTTCTTTCTGAGTTTATCTTTAGCATAATTTTCTTCGTCGATAGTTTCTAATGCGAAGCCTACTAAGATTTGATCATCTTTTTTTTGCGTACCTAATGTGGCTAAAATATCAGTGGTTTTTTTTAGTTCAATGTTAAAATGGTCTTCCTTTTTCTTGATTTTCTGGTCTGCTACTACTACCGGCGTATAATCGGCAACCGCTGCACTCATCACTGTAATATTGCTTTCACTAAAGTGAGCAAGGCAGGCATCCAACATTTGTTGGGCGCTAACTACATCAACTCTTTTAATGTTGGTATTGTTTTTTTGCGAAGTAGGGCCGGCAATTAATGTAACTTCTGCACCAAGTTGATATAGTTCTTCGGCAATGGCAAAGCCCATTTTACCCGAAGAGTGATTTCCAATAAAACGAACTGGATCAATAGCTTCATAAGTAGGGCCTGCAGTTACCATCACCTTTTTGCCTAAAAGAGGGAGATCCTTGCGTATTTGCGCTTCTAGGAAAGTTAAGATATCTTCTGGTTCTGCCATTCTGCCTTCGCCGTGTAGGCCGCTTGCGAGTTCGCCGTTACCGGGAGCAATCATCACATTGCCAAAACTTTGCAGTTTAGCGATATTGTTTTGGGTGCTTTCGTGTTTCCACATATCCAAATCCATAGCTGGTGCAAAAAATACCGGGCATTTAGCAGAAAGGTAAACGGCGCTCAATAAATTATCGCAAAGCCCATTTGCCATTTTACTTAAGGTATTGGCACTGGTGGGGGCAATAATCATGTAGTCTGCCCATAAACCGAGTTCTACATGGTTACTCCAAACGCCAGTTTCGGCTTCGAAATATTGGGTGTAAACAGGATTTTTAGAAAGTGTGGCAAGGGTAAGAGGGGTGATAAAGTTGCTTGCATCTGCTGTTAGAATAACTTTAACATTGGCACCAGCTTTTACCAGCAGCCTTACCAATAAAGCAGATTTATAGGCTGCAATACTGCCGCAAACCCCAAGTATAATGTTTTTGTTATTTAGCATCTATATACAAATATAGCCAAGAACATCATCATTTTTACGAATCAGCATGGATAATTTCATGATAGATTCGCTGTAACGAAAAATACCAGCGAATAGCTTATCGCTTAAAAAACATTTAAGCCACAGGTGCAAAGATTAAATCAATGTACCTGTGGCTAAGTATAAGTTAAATTGCCTAGTGCAATGGCAATTATTGTTGCTCTTTACTAGGGTTTCTGCTGTAAACTTTATCGTTTAAAAACTCATCCATAGCAATTAAAGTTGGCTTAGGCAAACGCTCGTAGTGTTTGCTAATTTCAATTTGCTCTCTGTTTTCAAAAACCTCTTCTAAGTTATCGTTAGATGAAGCAAACTCTGCTAACTTGCCATGTAGTTCCTCTTTCATATTGTTAGAGATCTGATTAGCTCTCTTTGCAATAATTACTAAAGACTCATAAATGTTATCAGTAGATCTATCCAAATCATGAACATTTCTAGTAACCGTAGTATTTGGAATAGCTGGTTTTGGAGTAGTACTCATTTTATTTTTGTGTTTTATTATCTGAATTGTTGTTAGTCGTATCTTTTCTCTTCTTGTCACTTTCTTCAAGTGCTTTGTATTTAGCAATCATTGCTTGCTCTTCAGCAATTATTCTTTTAGCATTTGCAATTCCGGCTTCGCTGTCTTCTTTTAGCTGTTTAGCTTCTTTTGCAAACTTACTATCAGGGTAAGCTTCTATAAACTCATTGTAATATTCAATGGCTTCATTAAAACGGTCTTCCTGTCTGTGAGGATAACTGTTTTTTGCATACATGAACTGAGATTTAACAATCAATAAGTTCATTTCCTCAGCATACTTAATGTCTGGAAATTCTGTTTGCGCATTTTTTAATGCTACTACTGCCGATTTATAGTTGGTTACATCATAACCTCCCAAATTATAATAAAGCTTAGCATTATCAAAAGCTTTAGTTTCCAGTTTATCTCTCAAATTAGCAATGTATTGAGCTGCCTGCGTAGCTCTATCACTTTTGGGGTAAAGGTTAATGAATAACTGCAAGGCATCAATTGCTTTATAAGTATTCTCTTGGTCTAAAGAAGATTTTGGAGAATCTAGATAATAGCAATATGCGCCCATGTATCTACACTCTTCCGCATTTTTACTAGCAGGGTAGGTGTCTGCAAATTCCTTGAACTTGTAACGAGCTGTAGTATAGTCTTTTAAGCGATACAAAGTGTATGCGTAATAATAATTCAAATCCTCTGCTTCGGCGGTACCTCTATATTTTTGTACCAAACCTTCAAATAAGATCAAGGCTTTAGAGTAGTCTTTTTTATTATATAGTCTAATTCCTTCTTGATATTTTTTAGCTACGTCATTGCTTAAACGAAGTTTTTCGAAACGACTTTTACACGCACCGAAACTTAAAAGTGCAATGGCTAAACAAGAAATAATAAGGTGTTTAATTTTAAACATTTTACAAAGATAAGGTAATAATACGACAACGTCAATTAAATAATAAAGGCTAAGCTAGCTAAACGCCCTTGAGCTTTAAAATCCTTAACAAATTTTAACAAAAGTTTGATTAGGGTTTCTGTAAGCTAATTTAAGAAAGTTTAAATAGGGTGCGCCCAAAAAAGAATAAAAGTTCCGCAATTGCGGAACTTTTACACTAGTAAATAATTAGCCCGACACTAATTATAAGTTATAGATGGCTATCAGATTTTGTCATTGGTTTACCTAACAACGATTTGTCTAAATTCAATTAGTCCATCCGCCACCTAATGCCTGATATACTTTTACCATAGCATTAAATTGCTGTTTTTTGGTTTCTATCAACTCTAATTTAGCCTCTAAGGCATCACGTTGTGTCATCAACACTTCTAAATAGTCAGCTCTGGTAGATTTAAATAAATCGTTAGAGATTTCGATAGATTGTGTTAAAGCTTGTACCTGTTGCGCTTTTAAATCATAGCTTTTGCCTAAATTTTCAATACTGGCCAACTGGTTGGCTACTTCCATATATCCGTTTAAAATACTTCTTTCGTATTGATAAACGGCTTGGATTTGTTTTGCATTTGCTGTGAAGTAAGTTGCTTTGATAGCGTTTCTATTGATTAAAGGAGCTGCAACATCGCCAGCAATCGAATAAAGCATTGACTCGGGCATCTTCACCAAATAAGAAGGATTAAATGCCTGAAAACCTAAGGCCGCAGAAATGCCAAACGATGGATAAAACTGCGCTTTTGCCACTTTCACATCCAGCTTTGCTGCAATTAAATCTAGTTCGGCCTGTTTGATGTCTGGTCGGTTAGCCAACAATTGCGATGGAATGCCAGTGCTCAAATTATTGGCTAAACCAGTTTCGAAACTACTTTTATTTCTAGCAATATGCTGTGGATATCGGCCTAACAAAAAATTGATCTTATTTTCTGTTTCTGTAATGCTTTGCAAAATTTCGTACTCCAGACTTTTAGAGCTTAATACCTCTGCTTCAAATTTTCGTACTGCCAATTCTGTAACTCTGGCCGCTTCTTTTTGTAGTTTAACAACAGCTAATGCATTGTTCTGTAGTTCGATATTTTTTCGAACCATATCCAACTGATTGTCCAAAGCCAACAATTCGTAGTAAGAGTTAGCAACTTCTGCTACCAAACTGGTAACTACAAAGTTTTTACCTTCTACCGATGACAGGTATTTAGTGTAAGCCGACTTTTTTGAGTTGCGTAGTTTATGCCAAATATCTACTTCCCAATTGGCGTACAAACCAACTAGGTAATCAGGTAGCGGCTCGGGCATTTCCTTTCCCGGTTTAATTTCTGTACTGGCATCACCTGCACCCTGACTGGTATAACGCCCCACTTTTTCTAAGCCAGCACCGGCTTTTAAGCCAACACTGGGTAAAAGTTCACCTTTTCTTGTTCTTACTTCGTTTCTAGCAATTTCAATTTCCTGTAAAGTAATATTCAACTCTTGGTTGTTCTGCAAAGCAGTATCAATCAAGTTGGTTAAATATTGATCTTTAAAGTAATCCTTCCATTTAATTTTAGCCACGTTAGTGGTATCGCTAGTGTGATTTGTATAGGTATTTGGCGTATTGTTATTCGCTGTTTTTTGAACAATACTTGGGATTTTACAGCCTGCATAGGCTAAGCTTAACAATGCAAATCCCCATATTTTGTGATGATTTTTATTAAACATTACCTTCAAGTTCTTCAGTTAATGGATGTTCTTCTTCTATTTTGATGAGCTTACGTTTGCTGGCAATGGTGCCGAAAACGTAGTACAAGCCTGGTATAATGATTACGCCGAATACCGTTCCGAGTAACATACCTCCGGCTGCAGCCGAACCAATGGTGCGGTTACCAATAGCGCCTGGGCCACTCGCAAATACTAAAGGAATTAAACCAGCAATAAATGCAAAGGAAGTCATTAAAATAGGACGGAACCTTACTACAGCGCCTTCCATAGCGGCAGCTAAAATGGTTTTACCTTCGGCGTGTTTTTGTGCGGCAAATTCTACAATCAACACGGCGTTTTTACCCAGCAAACCTATTAACATGACCATAGAAACTTGGGCATAAATGTTGTTTTCTAAACCAAATAGTTTCAAGAATAAGAATGCGCCAAATATCCCGGCAGGTAAGGAAACAATAACGGCTAACGGTAAAATAAAGCTTTCGTATTGTGCCGCAAGTACCAAATACACAAAGCCCAAACAGATCAAGAAAATATAAATGGCTTCGTTACCTCTGCTGCTTTCGTCTTTAGAAATACCTGCCCAATCAATTCCGTAACCACGCGGTAAAGTTTTTTTGGCTACCGCTTCTACTACTTTTAAAGCTTCGCCAGAACTGTAGCCTGCCGCCGGAGAACCATTAATTTCTGCTGAGTTGTAGAGGTTGTGGCGTGTAATTTCCGATAGTCCGTACACCTTTTTCATGGTCATAAAGGCAGAAAATGGCACCATTTCATCTCTATCATTTTTCACATAGAGCTTCATTACATCCGCAGGTAAAGCTCGGTATTGTGGTAAAGACTGCACAATAACTTTGTACTGCCTACCAAATTTGATGAAATTGGTTTCGTAATTACTGCCTATTAAATCTGATAATGTTTCTAGTGCTTTTTCGGGCGTTACACCTTTTTGCTGTGCCTTATCGTTATCAATATTGAGCATGTACTGCGGAAAACTAGCGCTATAGAAGGTAAATACAGATTGCAGTTCTGGCTGTTTATTGAGTTCTTTCACAAAATCTTTGCTCACTTTTTCCATTTCTACATAATTGTTTCTACCTGCTTTATCCAACAAGCGCAGCTCGAAACCACCGGCAGCACCATAGCCCGGAACGGCTGGTGGCTGGAAAAATTCTACCATCCCCCCTGGCATATCTTTAGATTTTTCTTCTAACTCTTTGATGATATCTTGGGCGGTGTTTTTGCGGTCTTTCCAATCTTTTAGATTAATTAAACACGTACCTGAGTTGGCACCCGTACCTTCAGTTAAAACCTCGTATCCGGCTAAGGCCGATACTGAACTTACGCCTTCAATTTCCTCGCATATTTTTTCCAGCTTTTCTGAAATCTGGTTGGTGCGTTCTAAAGTAGAACCCGGAGGCGTTTGAATGATGGCATAAATCATCCCTTGGTCTTCGTTAGGAATAAATCCCGATGGTACGGAATTGCTCAAGAAATAAGTGGCCACGCAGAAAACGCCAAGTGCACCGAAAATGACCAATCTACGTGTAACCACCTTGTTCATTACTTTTTGGTAGCGACCAGTTAATCTAAAGAACCAACCGTTAAAAGCATCTAATCCTTTATCGATAATTGACTTTTTCTGTGGATGGTTGGCACTGTGTTTCTTCAACATGATGGCACATAGCGCAGGTGTTAAGGTTAAGGCAACTATACCAGATAAGATGATGGAAGTTGCCATTGTGATGGAGAACTGGCGATAAAATACACCTACCGGCCCAGACATAAATGCCACTGGAATAAATACCGAAGCCATTAAAAATGTGATGGCTATAATGGCGCCGCCAATATCGGTAAGGGCCAATTGCGTTGCTTTTAGTACCGATAAACGTTTGTCTGCTTCCATTTTGGCGTGTACAGCTTCTATCACTACAATGGCATCATCAACGACAATACCAATGGCCAATACCAAGGCAAAAAGCGTGATAAGGTTTAAGGTAATGCCAAAAAACTGCATAAAAATAAACGAGCCGATGAGCGAAACAGGTACCGCAATGGCAGGAATTAAAGTAGAACGCCAATCGCCCAAGAAAATGAAAACAACTAAACCTACCAAGATGAAAGCCTCAATTAAGGTATGTACAACTTTTTCTATCGAAGCATCTAAAAATTTAGAAACGTCATAACTGATTTCGTAATCCATCCCTTTGGGAAAGTTTTCTGCCTTGATTTCTTCCAGGCGTTTCTTTACATTTTCAATTACTTCCTGTGCATTACTTCCGTAAGATTGTTTCAATACAATTGCAGCCGAGGGTTTGCCATTAATGTGCGAATATAAATCGTACATGGCACTGCCAAATTCTACATCGGCAACGTCTTTTAACCTTAACAATTCGCCATTGGCACTTGCTCGTAAAACGATGTTTTTATAATCAGCTTCTTTGGTAAACCTTCCTGGATATTTTAGAACATATTCAAACGATTCGGAGCGTTTACCCGATGCTTCACCAGTTTTCCCAGGTGATGCTTCGAAACTCTGGTTGTTTAACGCTTCTAGTACTTCTTCAGACGAGATTTTGTAAGCCAACATTTTATCTGGCTTTAGCCAAATGCGCATGGCATATTCGCGGTTACCCAAAATATCGGCAAAACCAACGCCATCTACACGTTTCAGCTCTGGAATTACATTGATGTCTGCATAGTTGAACAAAAAGTTTTCGTTCATGTGGGGATCTTTACTGAACACGTTCACGTACATCAGCATGTTAGGTTGCTGCCTGCTGATTTTAATACCCTCGCGAATAACCAAAGGAGGGAGTTTATTGGTTACAGCAGCCACACGGTTTTGAACGTTCAGGGTTGCTTGGTCGGGGTCGGTCCCTAAATTAAATACCAACTGTATCGAACATTCGCCGTCGTTACCCGCATCAGACGTCATGTATTTCATTCCCGGAATACCGTTTAAAGCTCTTTCCAGTGGAATAACTACGGCTTTAATTAATAACTCGTTGTTTGCTCCTGGGTATTCTGCCACAATGTTTACCATAGGTGGCGAAATATTTGGTAATTGTGTTACGGGTAGGCCAATCAAAGCCAGCACGCCCATAAATACAATAACTAGCGATATCACAATGGATAGCACTGGTCTTTTTATGAATTTACTAAACATAATTTTATGGGATAATAACCTACTCTGCTTTTAATTGTAATTGGCTCAACACTTGTTTAGGTTCCATGAAAGTGAACTTTATTTTTTCATCATCTTTCACTTTTTGTACACCATCTAGCACAATTTTATCGCCCTGTTGCAAACCGCTTGCTAGCACGTAAATGTCTGGTAGCTCGCCAGCAATCTTAATTTCTTTAGATTTTACGACGCCGTTTTTCTCAATTACAAACACGTAATTTTTGTCTTGCAGTTCGTAAGTTGCTTTTTGAGGGATAATCAAAGCATTTTTGAGCGGAATAACCATTTGTACTTTTCCAGTTTCGCCATTTCTCAATAACTGATTTGGATTTGGGAATTTTGCCCTAAAGGCGATGTTGCCCGTTTCCGAATCGAATTCGCCTTCAATGGTTTCAACTTTACCTTTGCCATTTAAAGTTTCGCCGTTGGCTAACATTAAGCTTACCGATTTATTATGGTCAGATTTTGCTTGTTGGAAGTTCAGATACTCAGGTTCCGAAACATTAAAATAAGCAAACATTTCGCTGTTGTCAGATAAGGTAGTGAGTAGTTCGCCCTCGTCAATTAAACTACCCAGTTTTTTGGGTAAACGGTCTATAGTACCTGCAAAAGGGGCCCTAATTTCGGTAAAGGATAAATGCAATTTAGCGAGCGATGCGCTTGCTTTGGCTTGTGCAAGTTTAGCTTTTGACATGGCCAGTTCGTTTTGCGCCACTACATTTTTATCTGCCAATAATTTAGTGTTGGCCAATTCAATTTCGGCAGCACTCACTTCTGCCTCTGCTTTCAGAACCTCGGCTTCGTACATTTTAGGCATAATTTTAAATAGCAACTGACCAGCTTTTACCGTTTGGCCTTCATCTACATAAATACGTTCTAAAAAACCTTTTTCTTGCGCTCTAATTTCGATGTTGCGCACCGAGCGAATTTGTGATACATATTCTTTCGTAAACGAAGTATCTATAGTTATTGGACTTGTTGCTGTATAATTAGTTTCTTCTTCTTTTTCTCCGTGTTTGGTTGTGCAGCTAGCAAATAGCACAGCAAATACGCTTGCCAGCATTATAATATTTCTCATCTGTATAAAATTGTTTTTTGAAGATGATGAAGCGATCCCTGTAGCATTGGGAAGGTCTCACTGTTGGTTTTTAATTTGTTTCGAATGAGAATACATTATGATTTAATAAATCAAAATGGTTCTCGGTTTTGTTTAATACCATGAGTTGAATACTTTAAATAATGCCATGAGAATGCATTCAGAATTATTTAAACAAGTATTCGATCAAGTAAAAAGGGTATCAAATTCTAAAGACTCTCAGTAAGATGTATTTGAAACTTGCGGTAAAAGATAGGTGCTCGCAATAAGGCAAGGCAAGTTTTCTAATGATCTGAAGGCTACCAACTAATAAAGCGTAGCAGAAATAAACGGATTGTTTTAATGCTATAATTCCTTTTCTAACAATGCTTTCCTCATCATCTTGAGTTTCTTCAATGTAGTTCAATTCTCTAGTAGAAGAATTTTTTTGAATATGAATATTGGCGTTTTTATGAAAAGGAGTGTGGTGTTGTTTGGTATGTGGGTTTTCGCTAAAGAACTCATAACCCTGAGATATACGTGAAACTATCGCATGAGCACTTTCGTTCCCTTTAAATAGCAGAAAAAACAAGGAAAAACAAAATATAGCTGCGGCTCTCATTATGGCGTCAAAAGTAAAATAAGGTTTCAATTTTTTTTATAGTTGCCGAAAATTCTTTGTCTACTTTTTGTCAGATTTTTTTTTGCCGCAAAAAAAAGGAGTGCAAGAATAACTTACACTCCAAAATAATTGAGGCTAACATTGTTAGAAATTTGGTTTCAATACGTATTTGTCGTAGAACCTAAAGATATGTTCTGCGGCTTCTTCTGCCGTATCAACTAGTCGAAATAAATTCAAATCTTCTGCATGGATGTTGTGCTCTTTCTCCAGCATGGTGTTTTTAATCCAATCTACCAAACCGCCCCAGTAATCGGTACCTACCAACACAATAGGGAAACGAGCAATTTTACCAGTTTGAATTAAAGTTAGGGCTTCAAAAAGTTCGTCCATAGTGCCCATTCCACCTGGCAATACAATAAAACCTTGAGAATATTTCATAAACATTACTTTGCGTACAAAAAAATAATCGAAGGTTAATAGACGACTGGGCTCAATGTATTTATTGTGGAATTGCTCAAAGGGGAGGTCGATATTTAAGCCCACAGATTTACCACCATTCATGTGTGCGCCTTTATTACCAGCTTCCATGATACCTGGGCCGCCGCCAGTAATTACGCCATAACCACGTTCGGTTAGTAATTGCCCACATTGTACAGCTAGTTGATAATATGGATTGGTTTCTGCCGTTCTTGCCGAACCAAAAATACTTACGCAGGGGCCAATTTTAGATAGTTTTTCAAAGCCATCCACAAACTCGGCCATGATTTTAAAAATCTGCCAGCTATCGGTTACTTTAATTTCTTGCCAATCTTTATTGGCAAATGCACTTCTTATCTTTTCTTCACTATTCATAGATTAATATTAGGATTAAAATCTAGTTTGCTGATCTGTTTTCTTCGAGATCAGCAATAATCCCATAAAAGTAATGAATCCGTTGATTAAAATCAGTTCTACACTAAAAACATATCCTCCGAGTAGTTCTTTGGAGTTTTTATCCAATAAAAAACACAAAAATGGGGCAACAATACAAACGATTGGGACTAACTTGTCATGTAAGCCTCGTGATTTAACAAATAGGCCAAATGAGTATAAGCCTAATAAGGGGCCATAAGTGTAAGATGCTATATCAAATATTAAACTAACAACCGAAGAGCTATTTAAAGCGTTAATGATTAAAATTACTAGGAACATCGCCACCGAAAACCCAACATGAACTAAATGCCTTTTTTTAACTGCATCATGTTTTTCCAAATTTTCTTTTTTGCTCATACCTAGAAAATCTACACAAAAAGAAGTGGTTAAGGCAGTTAAAGCACTATCGGTTGTGGCAAATGTGGCAGCCGTTAGGCCCAGCATAAATACTATTGCAGGTATAGTGGTTAAATAGTTTAATGCAATTTCTGGAAACAGAAAGTCGGTTCTAGGATTGCCCGTAACATGGTCTAAAGGAATTGCTATGCCGTTTTTAGTAGCAAAGATGTATAGCAAGGCACCCACACTTAAAAAGAAAATATTTAGCACCACAAATATACCAGTAAAGGTAAACATGTTCTTTTGCGCTTCGCCAATGGTTTTCATGCTCAGGTTTTTCTGCATCAAATCTTGGTCTAGCCCAGTCATGGCAATAGTAACAAAAATACCCCCAATAAATTGCTTACTAAAATAGAACTTGCTTGAGAGAAAATCTTCAAAGAAGAAAATTTTAGAATAACTGCTATTTTTAACAGTTTCGAAAGCCTCAGGTATGCTTAAGCTTAGGCTGTCGCAAACAAAATAAATGGTTAAGAAAACCGATAGTACTAAGAAGAATGTTTGTAGGGTATCTGTAATGATAATGGTTTTTAACCCACCTTTAAAAGTGTAAGACCAAATTAAGGCAAGTGAAATTAATACGGTTGCCCAAAAAGGTACATTGTAGCTATCGAAGATAAAGCGTTGCAATACAATTACCACTAGATATAACCGTGTGGCAGATCCTAAGGTTCTGCTAACCAAAAAGATAAATGCGGCTGTTTTATAACTGTAAAAGCCCAGTCTTTGCTCTATGTAGCTGTAGATAGAAGTTAAATTCATCCTGTAATACAACGGAAGCAATAGGGTAGCAATAATGATAAAACCAACGGCGTTTCCTAAAACAAACTGGAAATATTGGAATTGGTTGCCGCCAGGTGCGCCAACGGTTCCTGGAACAGAAATGAAAGTTACACCAGACAAAGCCGTGCCTATCATGCCGAAAGCTACCAAATACCATTTAGAGTTTTTGTTGGCTAAAAAGAAAGTAGAATTATCTGACGACTTTCTGGAAGTTGCAAATGCAATGATGATTAGTACTGCAAAATAACCTATTAAAAAACACAATAGAATGGATGGACTCATAGTAGTTTTATTTGATTTGTTGCTAAAAGTAGCAAAAACTTGCTAAAAGTTGCAAGCTGCTTGTTAAAAAGAATAAAATTTAATGAAAATAAGTAAAAGTGTTTGAGTTGCAAGTGTAATTGAGTGCAATTTTTACGGCTGCATAGTCGGTGTTGTTCAAAGCTTATAGGTTTAAAATAGCTAGTTAAATGAATTAACTATGTACTGTTGTTGATTTTTAGATAGTTACGTTTTCTGGCAAGAGATTGAAAAAATCTGTACATCTGTGGCAAATAACTAATAAATTTGTATTATGAATTTTTCTTCCAAGCTGCTAGAAGATGCGGTGAACGAGTTTGGTAAACTGCCAGGTATTGGCCAAAAAACTGCGTTACGATTGGTTTTGTATCTTTTAAATAAAGAGCAGAGCGAAGTAGCACAATTTGGAAATACCTTGATAAAGCTTAAAAGCGAAATCAAAAACTGTGTAGTTTGTCACAATATTTCTGATTTTGATACTTGCAGTATCTGCACTGCCGTAAAAAGAGAAAAAGAAGTAATTTGTGTGGTAGAAGATACCCGCGATGTGATGGCGATAGAAAACACCAACCAGTATTTTGGCGTTTACCACGTTCTGGGTGGCTTAATTTCGCCAATGGATGGCATAGGTCCATCAGATTTGCATGTAGAAACCTTGGTAGAACGAGTGAAAAATGGCGATGTTAAAGAAATTATCCTAGCTTTGAGTGCCAATATGGAAGGTGATACTACCTTATTCTATCTCCATAAAAAACTGAAAGATTTTAACATTCCTATTACTACTATTGCCAGAGGAATTGCCTTTGGTGGAGAACTGGAATATGCTGATGAAGTAACACTGGGAAGATCTATTGTTACTCGTGTACCCTACGAAAACACCCTAATAAAGTAAATTATGAATTTGAAAGACAAGATTGTTGTAATTACGGGAGCATCGTCTGGTATTGGTAAAGCATTGGCAGAAGAAATGGCAAAAAGGGGAGCCAATTTGGTCTTGGGTGCACGCCAGTACGTAACCTTATGCGAGATTACAGCAGAGTTGCAACAAAAATACAACGTAAGTGCTTTAGCAGTACAAGCAGATGTAAGCAACGAAGCAGAATGTAAGGCACTGATTGACCAAGCTACCTTAACTTTTGGCAAAATAGACATATTAATTAATAACGCAGGTTTGTCTATGCGGGCTTTATTTAAGGATGTAGAGCTTTCGGTACTTAAAAACCTAATGGATGTAAATTTTTGGGGAACCGTGTATTGCACAAAATATGCCTTGCCCGAAATTTTAAAAACTACTGGGAGTATCGTTTCGGTTTCTTCTATAGCGGGTTACCGTGGTTTACCTGGTCGTACAGGTTATTCTTCTTCTAAATTTGCTATGAACGGATTTATGGAGTGCCTACGCACCGAGTTGCTTAAAACCGGGGTTCATGTAATGGTGGCCTGCCCTGGATTTACTACTTCTAACATCCGCGTTGCGGCACTTTCTCAGGATGGGCAGGCGCATGGCGAAACAAGTATGGAAGAAGGGAAAATGATGAGTGCCGAAGAAGTGGCAGTAAGAATTTGCGATGGCATTGAACAACGAAGAAGAACATTGATCATGACCCGTCAAGGTAAGCTTGCGGTTTGGGTAAATAAATTATTTCCGGCATTTGCCGACAAAAAGGTTTTTGACTTGTTTACAAAGGAAAAGAATCCATTGATAAAATAATGAGAGAATATAGGTACAAAACGCTTTTCGTTTTGCTTACTATTTGGTCAATAAATCTGCTTTTCTCATTTAGCGTTTTTGGCCAAAGGCCATTAAAAGCATTAAATACTAGCGAAGATTACATCCGTATTATAAAGTACTACAGGTATCTTAATCCAGACTCTGCGCTTTTTTATGTAAAACAAGGTTTAAAAAAAGCAGAGGAACAAAAAGACGAATTGGGCAAGGCAGCTTTGCTGAACCAATATGGAATGATAGATGATAACGCCACCCGATACAGAGAGTCTAGAGAGAAATACCTACAGGCGGAGGCGATTTACAGAGATAATAACGATGATATAGGGCTTGCCGCCACCCTGATTAGATTGGGTGTGGTAGAAAAGCGCAAGGGTAATTACGATAAAGCATTGGCTTACTTTATGGACGCCCTTAACATCAGCGAAAAAATTAATCATAAACCCGGTATGCTAGAAGGTAGGGTGGTATTTGCCGAAACTTATTACAATTTAGGCGAATATGAGAATGCCCTAAGTAACCTCCGCATGGCAGAGGATATAGATAAGCAAATTCCCTTATCCAATTTGTCCTTAAATATGTATATCAATTATGGCCAAGTTTATACTAAAAAAGGAGATTATAACAAAGCCATAAATTATATTAATAAAGGGCTTTCTAAAAGTAATAGGGTTGAGTTTAATGGGTTGAAAATAAGTTTATTGGTGCAATTGGCTGCAACCTATTTTAAAAGCGGTAGAACTAATGATGCCATTAGCGTTTATCATCAGGCATTGCAGTTTACCAAACGAATTAAAAATGTACTTCGGGAGCAATTTACCTTAATAGAGCTTTCGGAGGTGTATGTTAAAACTAAACCAGATAGTGCAATAATTTTGCTGAAAAAAGCTTTGGCAATTGCCGAAG
Organism: Pedobacter ureilyticus; assembly: GCF_005925345.1. Classification (GTDB taxonomy): domain Bacteria; phylum Bacteroidota; class Bacteroidia; order Sphingobacteriales; family Sphingobacteriaceae; genus Pedobacter; species Pedobacter ureilyticus. Next base: position 11,570 of record NZ_SSHJ01000025.1, on the reverse strand, counting down.
CACATAAAATGTATCGCCAGCAAATTACTGCTTTAGATAAACTCGGAGATTTATACAAAAGTAAAGGAAGTTTATCACAGGCCCTTGCTTACAGAGAGCAGCGTAACGAGCTTGCTGATAAGGTATTTTATACTGATATGATGAAACAGGTTTCTAACTTAGAATCTGCTTTCGAACTCGAAAAATCTAAAGCTCAGCTTAATGAACTTACCATTAAAGATAAAGAACAACGCCTACTCAGGAATATTCTGGTTTTAGTTGCTATCGTTATTTTTCTGGTACTAGTTGTCACTCTGGTTTTTTATCTACGCTCTAAACATCTCAATAAGCTGTTAACCAAGGCAAATAGTGGTTTGGCAGAAAGCAACGAATTAAAAGATAAGTTTTTTTCTATTGTAGCACATGATATTCGTTCGCCATTGGTATCTACCATTAGTATTTTAAAGCTAATTGGAGACAATGAGTTAGATGATAAAACGCAAGACCAAATGGTAAGCAGGTTATTGGCGCATTGCGGAAGCAGTTTAGAAGTTTTAGATAAGCTTTTGAAATGGGGGCAGATGCAGATCAAGGGTGTTCGCTTAAATATTTCAGAATTCCACCCTATCGACAACATTCATAAAAATATAGGCTTGCTAGCCGGAGCAGCAGAACAGAAACATATACACGTAGCTGTCGATATACCGGCAAACTTGATCCTTAAAGCGGATTCGGATCATTTTGATTTTATTATCAGAAATCTTGTGGCTAATGCCATTAAATTTACCGAGAACGAAGGAACAGTAGTGCTAAAAGCAAAAACGATTGATGATGGCATGGTGAAGTTTAGTGTAAAAGACAATGGGGTTGGTATTAGCCAAGAGCGAATTAACGAACTTTTTAAATTGTCTGCTACGGGTACCAAAGGTACATCTTCGGAAGAAGGAACAAGCTTGGGGTTAATTATTTGCAGAGAATTTATTTTAGCTAATAATGGAGAGCTAACTATAGAAAGCACCGTGGGTAATGGTACCACGTTTTCTTTTACCATGAAGGGATTTATAGAAAAGGTCTAGTTTTTATACATTTTTTATGCTTGAAAATCATTTTTGAGAAAAAAGATTACATAAAAATAAAATCAGTGTTGCATTTAAAGAAAAACAATTACATATTTGCTAACGGAATGAGAACATTAAACGTAAATACAATTTGGTGGTGGCATAACGCAATAGCGTGATGTAACCTTTTGTACGTTTATTTTTTTAAAAGATATTTGAAGAGGTTGCTGATGAGGCAACCTTTTTTGTTATGCATTACCACCAACTTACCTAGAAAAATGCTTGTTAGCCATTAAGATAATTAATAAATGAAAAAGATACTTAACCATTTATTCGAAAATAAAACTTTTAGCAGAGCCGAAGCTCAAAAAATACTTACTTCTATAGCTTTGGGAGGATTTAACCCTACGCAAATTGCAGCCTTTATTACTGCTTATGGCATGCGTAATATTACTGTTGAGGAATTGCAAGGCTTTAGGGATGCCATGTTGGATTTATGTCTGAAAGTAGATTTCTCTGATTTTGAACTAATAGATCTCTGCGGCACCGGTGGAGATGGAAAAGATACTTTCAATATTTCTACTTTAGCCTCTTTTGTGGTAGCAGGGGCGGGTTACCAAGTGGCAAAACATGGTAACTATGGGGTGTCTTCGGGTTGTGGTTCTAGCAACGTAATGGAGTATTTGGGCTACACTTTTACCAATAGCGAAACTGAACTAAAAAGAAGCCTAGAGAAGGCTGGAATTTGTTTCCTTCATGCTCCTTTGTTTAACCCAGCAATGAAAACCGTAGCACCTATACGTAAAGAATTAGGCGTGAAGACTTTTTTTAACATGTTGGGGCCCATGTGTAATCCGGCGAAGCCGAAAAACCAAATGGTGGGTGTGTTTAGTTTAGAGTTGGCCCGTATTTACGCTTATTTGTATCAACAAACGGATAAAAATTATAGCATTGTACATGCTGTAGATGGTTTTGACGAAGTTTCGTTGACCTGCGATTTTAAAACTTTTACAAAGAAAGGCGAAGCATTACTAAGCGTTGCCGATTTAGGTTTTGAGCAATTGCAAGAAAGCGAAATCCAAGGTGGTGATACCATTGAATCATCAGCAAAAATATTTACGGATGTGTTAGAAGGCACCGCAACCGATGCACAAAATAATGTAGTACTGTGTAATGCGGCTTTGGCTATTCAAACGATAAAGCCAGAAGCAAGTTTCGCCGATTGCTACTACGAAGCTGAAGAATCTTTGTTAAGTAAAAGAGCGTTGGGAAGTTTTAAGAATTTGGTTAACGGATAAAATAATTTTGGGTTTTACGTCATTTCGACGAAGAATGAGGAGAAATCTAAAAGCATAAAGCTAGATTTCTCACTATGTTCGAAATGACGTTAACGATATATCAAAAATGAAATTGAAAATCAAAGTTTGTGGAATGAAGCAGGCGGCCAATATTGCTGCGGTGGCAGAACTGCGGCCAGATTATCTAGGTTTCATTTTCTACCGCAAATCGCCACGGTATATTAGCGAAGTTTCTGCCGAACTAATTAAATATGTGCCACAACAAATTAAAACGGTGGGTGTTTTTGTAGATGAAGATTTGGAAACCCTTAAAGCTTTGGTAGCTAACCACGCATTAAAAGCAGTGCAGTTACACGGAAACGAAACCGTTGATTTTTGCAAGCAAATAAAGCAAATGGGAGTAGAAGTGATTAAGGCTTTTGGCATCCATGCAGATTTTGATTTTAGTGTTTTAGAAGATTATGAAACTGTGGTAGATTATTTTCTGTTCGACACACAAACAGCAGCACATGGTGGTTCGGGCAAGGTTTTCGATTGGACGTTGCTTAATAACTATCAACTGAATAAGCCCTACTTTTTAAGTGGCGGGATAGATTTGCAACACACAAATCAAATCAAAGAGATTAAAGACGAACGATTATTCGCTGTTGATATCAATAGTAAGTTTGAAATTGAACCAGGCTTAAAGAATGTGGATAAATTGAAAGCGTTTTTTAGAGAATTGAATTCATTACCGTCGGCATAAGCCAACGGCGATGAGAAATAAATAAAACATGAATTATTTTGTAGACGAAAGAGGTTATTATGGAGATTTTGGGGGTGCTTACATTCCCGAAATGTTGTACCCAAATGTAGAAGAACTGCGCCAAAAATATCAGGCAGTAATTGATGATGAACAATTTCAACAAGAGTTTAAAGCGTTGTTGAAAGATTACGTTGGTCGTCCTTCGCCATTGTATTTGGCTAAGCGGTTATCAGAAAAATACGGAGCTAATATCTTCTTAAAAAGAGAAGATTTGAACCATACCGGTGCGCATAAAATCAATAATACCATTGGACAAATTTTACTGGCAGAGAAATTAGGTAAAAAACGCATCATTGCCGAAACCGGTGCTGGGCAGCATGGTGTGGCAACCGCTACAGTTTGTGCCTTGCGTGGGTTAGAGTGCGTAGTTTACATGGGAGAAGTAGATATCAAACGTCAGGCTCCAAACGTTGCCCGTATGAAAATGTTAGGTGCTAAAGTTGTGCCTGCAACATCGGGTAGTAAAACCTTAAAAGATGCTACTAACGAGGCCATGAGAGATTGGATCGCTAATCCTGTAGACACCCATTACATTATTGGTTCGGTAGTTGGTCCACATCCTTATCCAGATATGGTGGCGCAATTTCAATCCATCATCTCGTTCGAAACTAAAAAACAACTGAAAGAACAAACGGGCAGCGAACTTGCCGACTATGTGTTGGCATGTGTAGGAGGTGGCAGTAACGCTATGGGTATGTTTTATCATTTTATTGATGATGAAAGTGTAAAGCTAATTGCCATTGAAGCTGCGGGTAAGGGTGTAAGTAGTGGGTTTTCGGCAGCAACTACCACTTTGGGCAAAGAAGGGGTTTTGCATGGAAGCAGAAGCATTTTGATGCAAACCTTAGACGGACAAGTAGTAGAGCCGCATTCGGTTTCTGCTGGACTAGATTACCCTGGTATTGGTCCGCAACATGCCCATTTGTTTAAAACCGGCAGAGGTTTGTATTCTTCCATAACAGATGATGAAGCTTTACAGGCTGGCTTGCTGTTAACGCAGTACGAAGGAATTATCCCGGCTATAGAAAGTGCACACGCCTTGGCTTACCTTGAAAAAATAGAATTTAAAGGCGGAGAAAATGTGGTCGTTTGTCTTTCGGGCAGAGGCGATAAAGACATGGAAACTTATATGAAATATTTTAATTTATAGTGGAGAGAAAAGCGTACAGCGTTTGGCGACCAGAAAAAACGCTTAACGTAATACGCTTAACGCAATACGCACAAAATGAACAGACTTCAACAATTATTTAAAACGCAACAGAAAGGCTTACTTTCAATATATTATACTGCCGGCTATCCAAATTTGAACGACACCCTAAAAATTGCCGAAACTTTGGAGCAATGCGGGGCTGATTTTTTGGAAATAGGCTTTCCATATTCAGATCCAGTAGCTGATGGGCCAGTAATACAAGCCAGCAGCAAGGAAGCATTAGATAATGGAATGACTTTGCCAGTTTTATTTGAGCAATTAAAAGAGCTGCGCCAAAAAGTAACCATTCCAATTTTATTGATGGGCTACGTAAATGTAGTGCTACAATATGGCGTAAAAGAGTTTTGCAAAAAATGCCAAGAAGTAGGGGTAGATGGTTGTATCATTCCAGATTTACCCATGTACGAATACGAGGAAATGTATCAAACTACCTTTGAAACATACGGATTGAGCAATATCTTTTTGGTAACACCGCAAACCTCCGAAGAACGCATTCGTAAAATTGACGGATTGAGCAATGCCTTCATTTATTTGGTGTCTTCTGCGGCAACAACTGGTGGTAATTTGTCAGTTTCAGAGCGTTCGGCAGCTTATTTTAAACGCGTAGCAGATATGCAATTGAAAAATCCTTTTGTAATAGGTTTTGGAATTTCTGATAAAGAAACTTTTGATGCGGCTACCCAGTATGCAAGTGGTGCCATTATAGGTAGTGCTTTTGTGAAAAATATGAATAAAGCAGACCTAGAAGGAAGTATTAAAAGTTTTATGAAGCAGCTTAGGGGCTAATGTTCTAGGCATATAAGGCTTGTAAACCTTATATGCTTTATTTTAAACTATGGAGTTTGACATCTGTGATCCCAATCTGTGCAAGGCTTTCTAATTGCATGTAATTCTAGTTCATCCAACTTTCCATCGCCATCGTAATCTATTTTAATCGATACCTCAAAACTTATATCATCTAATTTAATAATTTGGTAAGTGAAAACTTGTTGCCCAAAGTTTAAGATTAATTTTCTGCCTTTTATTTTCCATTCCATAAAGGTTTGTGAAATTGCACAGTTTCCCGTAGGTGTAATGTAAACAACTTCTTCGTACTGATGGTCTTGTCCCGGTCTGTTTCTAAAGAAGAAACTGTCTTTGCCGCATTTTTCTGTGTGCTCGTAGTTTTGGAGTACGCCATTAATTTTTATTTTGTCGTAAATCCATTGGCCAATAACTTGGCTTTCCGTGTAAATTTCGGGTTCTTCTATTGTGGCATCTTTCTTTTTGCAAGAAGAAAGGATAGCTGTTGTCGCCAAAAGTATAAGCCAAAATGTATTTTTTATATCCTTCATAATTTACTTATTCCTTTTTCTCCATCTTCATCCAATAGTGCGAAACGCCATCATAATCAAAAGTTTCGATCAATTGCAGCCCGCATTTTTGTAAAACATTTTTAGAACCATTGTTCTCTACATCACAAATACCGTAAACCTCATCAAAATTTAGTACTTCGAAACCATATTTTAAGCAAGCTTTGGCCGTTTCGGTAGCAATTCCTTTGCCCCAATAGCCTTCTATTAAGCGGTAGCCCAAATCGTAGTAATTTACATGATTGTTAATGGGTTCTACAATATATTTAAAGCCTGTCCAGCCCACAAAATTACCAGTACTTTTTTCTATGATCGCCCATCGGCCAATGCCTAAATCTTTATACTGCTGCGTAATCAGTTCAATAACATTTTCGGCCTCGGCTAAAGTTTTAATAGGATTGTTGCCCAAATACTTATGTACATTTGGATTGCTGTCTAGCTCAAATATACCTCCTGCATCGCCGGCATTTAAAGCTCTAATGTAGCAGCGTTCGGTTTCAATCATAAAATCCATCATGTGGCTTTCTTTTTGCTTAACGATTTTAAAAAGAAAAATCCAACTACGCCAGAAAATACTGAAGCGCACAGGATAGAGAACTTTGCTTCAATGATATGTAGCGCATCATTAAACGATAGCATGGAAATAAATATCGACATGGTAAAACCAATGCCGGCCAGCATACCCATGCCTACAATATGCTTCCAATTAGCCGCAGTAGGTAGTTTGGCCCATTTCATTTTTACAGCAATAAAAGAAAGCAATGTAATGCCTATCGTTTTGCCCATAAATAGGCCAAATATGATACCTAGACCCAAAGGCGAAATTAAGCCTTCAACCATTCCCTCAACAAACGTAATGTTAGTATTGGCTAGTGCAAAAATTGGCATAATTAGCAAAGCTACCGGCTTGGTAAGAAAATGTTCTAATTTTTCTAATGGAGATAATTCGTCGGTGTCGTTGGTTGGGATAGTAAAAGCCAATAAAACCCCTGCTATAGTGGCATGTATACCAGAGTGATGTACAAAATACCATAAGAAAATACCTGGGATTAAATAAAACCAAAGAGATTTAACCTTGAAATAGTTCAGTGCCAGTAAGAAGGCAAATATGCCGCAGGCAATTAACATTTGTACCCAATGAATTTGATCTGTGTAAAATATAGCAATCACCAAAATGGCGCCCAAATCGTCTGCAATGGCTAAAGCTGCCAAGAATATTTTTAACGAGCTAGGTACGTTTTTGCCTAATAACGCTAAAATAGCAAGCGCAAAGGCAATGTCGGTTGCCATAGGTATGCCCCAGCCACTAGCCGTAGGTTCATTTTTATTAAAAATAAAGTAAATAAATGCTGGTATCATCATACCACCAATAGCAGCCATTACGGGCAATGTAGCTTTTTGTGCCGAAGACAGTTCGCCTTCCATAAGCTCGCGTTTAATTTCTAACCCAACCAATAAGAAAAAGATAGCCATTAAGCCATCGTTAATCCATACAGAATGTGTGTAATTCAAATCAAAAATACTAATGGTAAAACCTGCTTTAGTTGCTAAAAAGTCGGCGAAAGTCTTTGCATAAGAAGAGTTAGCTATAAAAAGAGAAATCACTACACATAAGAGCAGTAAAATTCCTCCCAGTTTTTTAGAGTTGAAAAAATTAGCAAATACTGTTGTATTAATTTTACGTACCATTTGATTGGGGTTTCAATTTGTGGCAAATATAGCAAAAAGGGGATTTAATAGGGTTTTATCGGTCAACTATTTAGAAAAAGCAAGCCAGGTTTAGTGCTAATTAAACTTATTTCGAATAAGGGGAAATCAACAAAAATACCTTTTTTACTAAACCCGTTATAAGTAATCGTCAATGTTGCCCTTACCTTCACGTATCACTTCAAAATCGCCGCTAGTGCAATCAATAACGGTAGAAGCTTCGTTGTCGCCATAACCACCATCAATTACCAAATCAACCAAATCTTCATACTTTTCGTGTATCAATTCGGGATCGGTAGAGTATTCAATAACTTCATCATCATCTTTAATTGAGGTAGAAATAATAGGGTTGCCCAGCGCAGCTACAATTTCTCTAGCGATATTATTATCTGGCACACGTATACCAACTGTTTTTTTATTGGAGCTTAGCAGTTTGGGTACGTTATTATTTGCATTAAAAATGAAAGTAAATGGCCCTGGTAAGGCTTTTTTTAGCACTCTAAAAACAGTGGTGTCTATTGGTTTAATATAATCCGAAATATGCCTTAAATCAGAACAGATAAAAGAAAAGTTAGCTTTTTCGGGTTTAATACCACGTATTTTGCAGATTTTTTCTATAGCCCTATGGTTGGTAATGTCACAGCCTAATCCGTAAACTGTGTCGGTAGGATAAATAATTATGCCGCCTTTTTTTAGTACTTCTACGGCCTGCTCAATGGCTTTCGGATTTGGGTTTTCTGGATATATTTTTATAAGCATTTGTAAAAATAACAAAATGATATGTTACTTGTTTGAGTATCGACCTTTATATTGTTACATTAGCATGAATTAAGTAAAATAGTTTTTAGTCGGCAATCTACAGTTATCATGGCCTAGCCGTTAGCTTGGTAACTTACGCCTTAAACCTTATTCTGAATATGAGAAAAGCATTTGTAGCAATTGCGCTTTTTTTGGTTGCGTTTACAGTAATGTTGGGGTTTTATCATCCTTTTTTATGGTGGACATTTGTTTTTACCGGCCCTATAGTTTTGCTGGGTATTTACGATATGATCCAGCCGAAACACAGTATTGTTAGAAATTTTCCAGTTGTAGGGCGATTGAGGTACTTTATGGAAGATATGCGCCCAAAAGTATATCAATACTTTGTAGAGAGTGATACCAACGGTACACCATATAATCGCTTAAATCGGTCGTTAATTTACCAAAGGGCTAAAAAAGAGTTGGATACTATCCCTTTTGGTACACAGTTAAATGTTTACGAAAACGGGTACGAATGGTTAAGTCATAGCATTATGGCTATTGGACATGATGATTTAAACTTAAAACCTAGAATTTTGGTAGGCGGCCCAGATTGTAAGCAACCTTATTCTGCTAGTATTTATAATATATCTGCGATGAGTTTTGGCTCTTTAAGTCAAAATGCAGTATTGGCCCTTAACGGCGGCGCTAAATTGGGCGGATTTGCGCACAATACTGGCGAGGGTGGTATTAGCGATTACCACCGTGAAATGGGCGGCGATTTAATTTGGCAAATTGGTACAGGATATTTCGGCTGTAGAAATATGGATGGGACCTTTAATGGCGAAGCCTTTGGCGAAAGAGCAAGAACTGATCAAGTAAAGATGATTGAAATAAAACTTTCGCAAGGAGCAAAACCAGGTCACGGTGGTATGTTGCCTGGTAAAAAGGTAACTCCAGAAGTTGCCCGTATACGTTTGGTGCCCGAAGGTAAAGACGTATTATCGCCACCGGCACATTCTGCTTTTTCTACGCCTATAGAATTGATGCACTTTGTGAAAAAATTAAGAGATCTCTCTGATGGAAAACCTGTAGGTTTTAAACTTTGTATCGGTAGAAAAAGTGAATTTTTTGCCATTTGCAAAGCAATGATCGCAACAAATATTTACCCAGATTTTATTACTATTGATGGGGGAGAGGGAGGTACGGGAGCCGCTCCGCAAGAATTTTCTAACTCTGTAGGTATGCCACTAAGAGACGGAGTAGCCTTTGTTTACGATGTTTTGGTAGGCTTCGATTTGAAAAAGCACATCAAAATTATCGCCTCCGGAAAAGTTTCTACAGGTTTTGATATTGTTAAAAATATTGCCTTAGGTGCTGATATGTGTAATGCCGCCAGAGGAATGATGTTTGCCTTAGGTTGTATTCAGGCTTTAGAATGTAACAGTAATACCTGCCCAACGGGTGTAGCTACGCAAGACCCAAGTTTAATGAAAGGCTTGGTGGTAGAAGATAAAAAAGTTAGGGTAAAGAATTTTCATAACCAAACTGTGGCAAGTGCTGTAGAGCTGCTCGGAGCCGCCGGGCTGAAAGAGTTTAGTCAGCTTACTCGAGCTTATATCAATAGGAGGGTAAGTCCAAATGTGATACAGAACTATCGAGAAACTTATCCATACGTACCAGTAGCGTCATTGCTAGAAACGCCTTATCCTTCTAGGTTCGAATTAGGCATGGCGTTAAGTACAGAAACTAGTTTCTTGCCTACCGATTATATGGTAACCGAAGTAGATTACCAAAATGCCAATCCTTATCACGAATAAATAATTCTTCTCAAGGCTGTTTTCTTTAAGACAGCCTTGTTTCTTGTTAGTCAATTTTTCACATTCTTGTCATCTCTGCTGCTTTAATTGGTTTATCGGGAAATTCCGATATATCTTTGTGGCATGGATCAAGTTGAGGTTTTTAAAGCCTTGGGGAATAAAAATAGACTGCAGATTTTAACCTGGCTAAAATCGCCAGAAGAACACTTTGTAGACTATGTACCAGCCTGTGGCGATGCCGATGTAGGCGTTTGTGTAGGGCATATCCAGAAAAAATCTGGTTTAACTCAATCTACTATCTCCGAGTATCTCGCCGTACTTCACCGAGTGGGACTGGTTTCTGCTACTCGCGTGGGTCAGTGGACCTACTACAAGCGCAATGAAGAAACTATTGCCGCATTGGGAAACTTGATCGGTACTTTATAATTAGAAAAATATGAGTGAAAATAAATCATCAAGCGTACCTTATTCGGTACTGGATTTGGCAGGTGTTAGGCATGGATACGACATTGCTGATACTTTTAAAAACAGTGTTTCCTTAGCACAACATGCAGAAAAATTAGGCTATAACCGCTATTGGTTGGCCGAGCATCATAATATGATTAGCGTAGCTAGTTCAGCTACTTCGGTGCTAATAGGGCACATTGCGGGGCACACCAATGCTATTCGCGTAGGTTCTGGCGGAATTATGTTGCCAAATCATACCCCATTAATTATAGCCGAGCAATTTGGTACTTTAGCTACTTTATATCCCAATAGAATTGATTTAGGCTTAGGTAGGGCACCTGGCACCGACCAACTAACTGCTTACGAAATTCGGGGAGAGCGTTTCCATTCGCCACAACATTTTCCGCAAGATGTACGTAAACTACAACAATATCTTGGCGATGATAACTATGATAGCAAAGTAAGGGCGATACCAGGCGAAGGAACCAATGTGCCCATCTGGATTTTGGGTTCTAGTACAGAAAGTGCGCATTTGGCAGCATCTTATGGCTTGCCTTATGCTTTTGCCAGCCATTTTGCACCTACCTATTTCTTCGAAGCCATTGAGATTTACAGAAAGAACTTCCGCCCATCTAACGTATTAAAAGAACCATACGTACTTTCGTGTGTAAATGTGGTAGCGGCAGATACGGATGCCGAAGCAGAACGGTTATCAACCTCGCTGAAAATCTTGTTTTCGGGTATTGTAACCAATCAGCGTAGATTGCTACAGCCACCGATAGATAGCATGGAAGGCGTATGGTCTGATCTGGAAGAAGCCGCGGTAGAACAAATGTTAGATTTTACTTTTATTGCTGGGCTAGAGAAGTTAAAAACACAACTTCAATCATTCTTAAACCATACTAAAGTAGACGAATTAATGGTAACCTCACATATTTATGACCATGCCGCGAGGTTAAGGTCTTATGAATTGGTGGCGGAGGCTTTGAAAGGATAGCGAACTAATGTACTAATTGTTGCCATTGGTAATAAATAACGTGAGATTCTGTGTTAAGATCCAATTAAAATATCAATTTTTTCTACATTTGTTTTTCAAAGCAGCCAAGAGCTAGCTTCTAAGGGGGATAGGCAATATTTGCTTTTCTCTCTTCTTTTT
>NZ_SSHJ01000024.1 GCF_005925345.1 Pedobacter ureilyticus | reverse complement strand
TTGCCGCCATAGCATTTAGACATCGTTCGAACTGGTCAGTTTCCTCCGAAATCAGGTGGTCAATTTCAAGCGGAATAGGTGGTCAGTTTAAACCGAAATGGGGTGGTCAGTTTCAGCGAAATCTCCAGTGCACATCATTTAAAGGAGTTCGGAATAATACCTGAAAGAGCAAAGCTAATTTGCGGATGCCCATTTTTCCGTATGCGATGGAGTTTGAAGCATAAAGAGCATAAATTAATTCGATAAGTGCATTTTGGGAATTTGTCCAGGAAATATCCTTGTTGGTATCGCCATTTAGAAAGATGGTATCGGAATTTTCTTCGGGATTGATTTTGACAATCAAATAAGTATAAAGTAATTCGTTGGCAATAATGTAAGCAATTTTGTTGTCGTAATAAGTGGAGAAACTAAGGTCAATTTCAAATACACCACTTTTAAGTCCATCGTGATAATTAATTTGCCTAAGCCTAAAGTAACTATGATCACGGTCTATTCTGCCTGCACGATAATACCTATAAAAATCCTCGTTACAGATGCTTTCTTTATATTCTGCTTTGAGATTTTTGAGCTGATTTTCGTAAAAACATTGATGTATTTTGCCTGTGCTTACAGGGCAGGTGGTTTCAAGTCGAAATACTTTGTTGTAATAAATGAGTTTGCCTAAAACCTGCGGTTTGATGTTCTTGAAAAAATCAATTTCCTGTTGCTCATTTTTAAATCCAAATTGGAGGACTTGATCTTTTATGGAACTCAACATGTCCTTTAGGAACAAAGTCATTTGATAGGTTTCATGTGTTGTCGGCAACAATTCAGAAGTTAGTTTATCTTCCTTCTGCTGAATTTGCGCTAATATTTTACTCAACACGATTTCCATAGCATAGTCTTTTTTAAGGGTTATTACTATTTGTTTCGGAGTTGCAACTATTGTTGATATACCAAAATCAAATTTTGTAAATATTCTTCAGACCATTTCCACAGATGAACCCAACTTGGGAAAAATATATTTACAAGAAGCCGTATTTTGAATAAACAAAAAAAGGTAAAGTCTTGGTGTACTTTACCCTTTATTTATTAAATTTGCTGTATTGATTTACAAGGTAATCGAATGAAAGTAAGCGTAATGAGCACCATTACTAAATCGTTACCGATAAAGTTTTTCACTCTCGTAAACTACTCTTAATAAGCCGAATTGGGCTTAATTAATCTTTTTTGTTAAAAAAAAGCTAGAAATAACTCGGTAACGATTTTACGACTTATCTTTGCATCAACGCCGTTTAAAATCATACCATCTTGAAAAAGTTTTTTAAAATTTTGGGCATTAGCCTTGCCTCATTAATAGCGCTCTTATTTATTATCCCCTTACTAATTCCTCAAACAATTAATCAACAGATTACCAAAACGATTAATCAGAATATCAAAGGCGAAGTTAGCTTTAAAGGCACCGGACTTTCATTTTTTACGCATTTCCCGTCTTTAACACTTAATTTAGATGAGTTTTTATTGAAAGGTTCTGAGCCCTTTAAAAATGACACCTTAATCTACGCAAAGCAAATGGCTTTAGGCATCAATTTGTTTTCTTTGTTTGGCGATCAAATTAAAGTGGATGAATTTTACTTAGACAATGCCAAAATCAATATTCTTTCTGACGAGCAAGGCCATGCCAACTACAACGTTTACGAAAGCAAAGACGATGGCAAAAAAAGTACTGACACCGGCAGCACAGCAATCAAAATTGAAGGTATTTACATTAAAAACAGCGATTTGATTTACAACGATAAATCGATACCAATGATGATTGATGCCAGACAAGTAAATTACAGTGGAACTGGAGATTTAAGTAAGGCTATTTTCGATTTAAAGAGCAAGCTTTCTATCAAAGATGCTGATATTTATTATGCAGGAATACCTTATTTATTGCACAAAGAATTAAATGCAAAGCTCATTACAAAAATCAACACCAACTCTTTAGATTTATTGTTTGATGAAAATGACATCAAAATTAATGCTTTACCTATTCGTTTTGTAGGCCGTTTTTCTTTTCTGAAAGATGGTTATGATATGGATTTTAAAACTGAGGCCAAAGAAACCGATTTACAAAATATCTTTACCGCCCTGCCTGCCGAAATTGCTGAAAAATTAAAGAAAACTAAGGTGAAGGGTTATGCCGAAATTGATGCATCCCTAATTGGGAAATACATTGCAGAAACTCATGCTATGCCCAGCTTAGCTTTCAACATGAAAGTTCGTGATGGTGAAATTAAAAACCCAAATGCTCCTGAGCCTATCAAAAACCTGTTCTTAAACCTACAAACTAAAATCCCAAGCTTAAATCCTGATAGTTTAGATTTAAACATGGATAGCTTGTACTTTAATATTGGAAACGATTTTTTATCATCCATCACAAAAATTAAAGGATTGAAAGAGCCCCAAATCTATACCAAAACACGATCTAATATCGATTTAGAAAAATGGGCAAAAGTAATGAATATGGATAGCCTAAACATTAAAGGAAGGCTAGTAATGAGTGTAAATGCCGAAGGAAAGTACAGCAAAAAAGTGGTTAAAAGCGGATTGAGACAGGTAGACACGGTTATTGCTACTGTTCCAACTTTTGATGCCAAAATTAAGCTGAGCGATGGTTATTTTAAATATGCTTCGCTACCTTCTCCTATTGATAAAATTAACTTCGATTTTGTGGGAAACAATGTTGATGGTGATTACAAAAACACTAAACTAGAGATTAGCAATATCGATATCAATGCGATGTCTAACTACATTAAAGGTTATTTAAAGCTGCAAACCATCAACAACATTACCGTAGATTTAGGCTTGAAAACCGCCATTAATTTTGCTGAAATTAAAAATTTCTATCCGATTAAAGATTTGGTTTTAAATGGTAAATTATCTTTGGATATCAACAGTAAAGGGTCTTACGACAAGACAAAAAAACTTTTTCCTGTTACCAATGTGCTGATTAAACTAGACCGAGGCTACATTAAAACTGCCCACTTTAGCGAAGCTTTAGAAAAGATTGATATTGACGCTGCAATTACCAATAAAAATGGGAATTTGAAAGGTACGTTATTGCATATTAAACCGATTTCTTTTGAAATGTCTGGTCAGCCTTTTTTATTGAAAGCTAACGTAAGTAACTTGGAGAATGTTTCTTATGATATTGCTTCGAGGGGCACTTTGGATATTGGTAAACTTTACAAACTTTTTGCGGTTCCAGGCTATCAGGTTCATGGCTTAATTTACACCAATGTAAATTTCAAAGGCTTACAAAGTGACGCCATGGCGGGCAGATATGGTCGTTTACAGAACAAAGGTTTGATGAGCATTAAGGATTTGAATATCCTTACCGATATGTTCCCCAATGCCTTTATCATTAAAAACGGAAAGTTCTCTTTTAGTTCTACGGCTTTAAAATTTGATGAGTTTAACGCTTCTTATGGTGGTTCGGATTTCAAACTTAACGGAAACCTGACTAACTACGTGAACTTTGTTTTTGATGAAAGAGAGAAACTGAGCGGAAGTTTTGTGCTGCATAGCAATAAGATTATAGCAGACGAGTTTATGGCTTATGCTGGAGATACCACCGCTACAAAAACTAATACGGCTAAGGGTGTGATCCTCATCCCTAGCAACCTAAGTGTTAGCTTTACCGCCAATGCAGATAATGTTGAATATAGCGGACTGAACCTTAAAAATGCCAAAGGCAAAATGGTAATCAACAATGGTAAATTGATGCTTTCGGAAACTGGCTTTGATTTGATAGGTGCAAAAGTAGCGATGGATGCAAGTTATCAAGCTACTAGTCCCACCGCAGCAAACTTTGATTTTAAGCTGAAAGCCAAAGAATTTGATATTGCTAAAGCCTACAAAGAAATCAAGTTGTTTAGAGAGATGGCCACTTCGGCGTCTAAAGTGAAAGGTATTGTTGGCTTAGATTACCAACTAAAAGGCAGACTAAATGATGAAATGTTCCCTGTTTTACCATCTGTAAAAGGTGGTGGAACTTTAACTTTAAAGGATGTGAAATTAGCTGGTTTTAAAATGATGAACGCAGTAAGTAAAGAAACCAAAAGAGACAGTTTAACCAACCCAAATTTGAAAGATGTGGTGGTAAAAACTTCGATCAAAAACAACATCATGACCATTGAGCCAACTAAAATGAAAATTGCTGGTTTTAGGCCACGCTTTGAGGGCGAAGTAAGCTTAGATGGTCGTTTAAATTTGAAAGGCAGATTGGGTCTACCTCCTTTCGGGTTAATTGGTATTCCATTAAGCGTAACTGGTACGCAAGAAAAACCAATTATTAAACTGAAGCGTAATAAAGATGGCAAACTAGAAGAAACTGAGGACGCAGAGAGTAAGTAGTTTTTTAAACCATAACTTTCATAGTTCGTCATTTCGACGAAGAATGAGGAGAAATCTAGCAAGATTATAAGCATATAATGCTAGATTTCTCTCTGCGTTGGAAATGACGCAAGATACTGAAATAAATTCAGCAGGAAGAAATGCCCATTTACCGTCACCCTGACCATGCAATAGCTGCGAAGCAAATTTATTTCAGGGTCTGTTAGACAACATTAAGTCTAAAAATCGACACTAATAGATTCCTCCTAGCGTCGGAATGACAAAGAATTTAAGACAAAAACCTACATCCTATTCTGCTCAGCAGTTTTTGCCCTAGCCTTCGCATCCTTCACTTTCTGATTTCCAAAATTGTATTTCAGGTTAATCATGAAATACTGTGTATCCCTATAATCTGTAAAATATTGATTTTGATTGGCATACTTAGCCGAAACAATGCTATTATCGGTCTTAAAAATATCGTTGATTACTAACCCAACTTCAAATTTCTTATCAAACATTTTTTTGTTAAGCACGATGTTGGTATTCTGCGATGAAGTGATGTTAAACGAACCTTGTATCGACTTAGAATTGTACACGTAAGACATATTCAAATCCCAAGTTTTAGCTTTATCTAAAGTGATTTGGGTAGAGATATTTCCATAATAGAAAAAGTTTTTGTTTTTATATAAAGCGCCATCCACACCTATAAAATAATCGTCATTGTATTCGCCCATGGCATATAAATTCATTTTCCACTTATCCGTTAGTGAAAAGCTTTTGGAAAGATTAGCTCCAAAATTATTACTCTTTTCTATGTTAGTGTAATTGTAAACAGTCTCGAAAGTTTCTGGGTTTTGAACAGAAATCTCCATCGAAGGATCTACTCTATGGCTATAATAAAGTTCGAAATTCCAATCTTTAAGAGTATAGCTAGTGCTCAGGTTATGAATAATGGTAGATTTTAAATTGGCATCGCCTTGAAAGTAAGCATAGAAATTATAGTAAGATTTTGATGGATTGAGGAAATCATAATTAGGCCTGTTGATCCGTTTGCCGTAAGAAAAGCCCAATTGCTGATCTTTGGCTACATTGTACATCAAGTATAAAGTTGGAAAAAAATTGGTTCGGTTGTTTTTATTCTCTACAAAAGGATTGTTAGAAACCGTTTGGATCAGGGTGGTTTCTGAACGTAGACCTGCCTTAGCCTCCCACTTTTCCCATTGGTAATTCACAGAAGCATAAGCAGCAAAAATATTTTCTTTGTACTTAAATAAGTTACTTCTATCAGGATCTAGCGCCAGATCTTGCTGGTTGCCATCAAAAAAACTTAAATCGTTTTGGTTACTTACAAAGCTATATTTTACGCCACTTTCGAAAGTCAGTTTTTTCTGATTTAGTCGATAATCCAGTTGCGAGGCATACAGGTCGATCAGTTGTAAACTATGGTTGGCAAAACGGTTATAACGCTCTGGCTCATTCATAAAGCGAAAAAAAGTAGCCACTTCCTGATTTTCGCGATGATAATTGTTACTGTAGTTATTAGACCAAGTTAGATTATGCGCTCCAAACTTTTTATCGTAAGCCAAATAGGCATTGAACCTTCCATAACGTTGTCGCCTATCGTTTAAAGTTTGATAACTCGACTCTATTAAATTGTTGGTGGTGTTATAAATATTGGTAGGCACGTTGTATTTGCCAATAGCGGCTGGGTTGAAATTCCCATCGAAACCAAACTGGATGTTTTGAAGACTATCGATGCTATATTGTGCAGCAAAATTGTACGAATGCTGCTCATGAGCTTGGGTTTTTCTCACCATATCGCTTTCCCAACGCGTTTGGTCATCAGCAAAAGTTACTACATCCATGTTCTTGCGCACATAATCTCCTGAAACAAAATTATAGTCGCCACTTAAAGCCCATTTATGGGTATTGAAAGATTGCATCAGTCCTATCCTGCCTTTGGCATAAATAGATTGATGGTAGCGACCCGACAGTCGGCCTTTATAGCCTGCCAACTTATTTTGTTTCATCTTAATATTGATGACTGCACCACCCTGAGCGTCATATTTAGCCGGTGGATTGGTAATAACCTCTACCGAACTGATACTGCTGCCATCGGTATTTTCCAAAAATTGTTTCAGTTGCTCTTGACTCATCAAGGTTCTTTTATCATTAATGGTTACCAAAATTTGCGTGCTACCTTGCACAGAAAGTTCATCGTTTTTCATCACTATATTGGGTGTATTTTTCAAGATGTCCCATCCGTTTAAGTTTTGCAAAGGCGTTTGGTCGATATTAAATTCTAACCGATCTGCTTTGCGTTTTAGCATTGGTTTTTTATAGTTTACATTTATCGTATTCAATACAATTGCAGTATCTTTTTTTAAAGATTTATTGGTAGTATCTTGCAATTGTTGTGCACCTACCGAAAACGGAAAGCATAAAAAGATGGCGAGGTATAACTTCATATTCATTTATTTTCTGCAAAACTGTCGCAAAAACCCCAGATGCTAAGTTAACGAAGCGTTAATGGAGTGTTAACGTTATGAAGAACTCATTGAGCTTTGTACTTTTGAATGATGGATAAAAAAATCGGCACGACATTACTTTTTATAACCAGTTTTTTGGTACTAATTGCTTTGCAGAGCTATTACGTATATAACGCATACCTATTGGAAGAGAAAGAACTCAACAAAAAAGCAAAAATTATTGCCGATGAGGTTTTAGAACAACTTGAAAAATATGAAACAGAAGCCAGCGAAGATTCATTGATATTAAGCTTAAAAAAACTTTCGTCTAACGAGTTGTTCATGAACCAAAAACTTTCGGAAAGAAAGCAATGGTATGCTTTTAAAAATTTTTACGAGCGCCAGGTAGATTCGATTATGGAAGCGGAAGTGCAGCAGACCGATTTTAAAATCGCACTACGAAGTGAAATCTATTCGGTTTTTGACGAAAAAAGACAAAAAGAACTACTGAACGTCAAATCGCCTCTAGTGCTATTTAAAACTAAAGCATCAATTGATAAAGGTTTTATCTTTAACGAAGGCAAATGGGACTCGAATTTTTCGGAAAAAGATACCGAACTGAAAGTTGACGAACATTATCACTATACGATTAGATCCAGAACTTCCGCAGAATTATTGAACCTCAAATACCTGGTTTTTAAGAAAATTTTACCACTATCGTTGGTCAGCTTGTCTATTATATTATTGCTTACCTATCTCTTTTGGCGCACCTTAAAAAACCTTAACTTGCAACAGTTGAAGGTTTCGCAGCTTTACACTTCTATAGATTCAATTGCTCATGAGCTGAATACCCCTTTAACTACGCTCAAATTTACTTTAGCTAACACGCCAGCGAGCGAGACAAAGCCACTGTTAGAAAGACAAATCCAACGACTGGAAAAAATAGTTTCTTCGATCCACAATTCATCTTCAGATAGTGAACTTCTTTCGAAAGAGGATATCGACAACTTTGTTGCTAACATTACCAAACGATTTGAACAAATAAAGCTTGAAACAGCAATTGAATTTCGCGGCAACCACACTTTGCTGAAAAATGATTTTGAACAGATTTTAACCAATTTGATAGAAAACTCGGTAAAATACAAAGCCAAAGAGGTAAAAGTAGAGCTGAATTTTGGAAAACAAATTTTAATTGGCATAACCGATAATGGCATAGGCATACCAGAGGAGGCGCAACCCTATATTTTTGATAAATACTATCGTGTAAGCAGGCCAGAAAACATGCAAATTAATGGACTAGGCTTAGGTCTGCATATTGTTAAGCAAACAGTTGAAAAATATAGTGGAAATATCACCGTAGAATCGATTATGGAAAATGGTGTAACCTTTAAAATCACTTTGCCTAATGCGTAATCATATTTTATTGGTTGAAGACGATCTTGATCTAGGTTTGGTTTTAAAACAGTACCTAGAATTTTCGGGCTTTGAGGTGACTTGGTTTTCAAATCCACTAGAGGTGGTAAACAATCTCGCTGCGTTGGAGAGCGTTCAATTGGCCATAATCGATGTAATGATGCCAGAAATGAATGGTTTCGATTTATCTAAAATTATTTGCGAACAAACCCAAATGCCCTTTCTATTTTTAACAGCCAAAGCGCAAAGCATAGATCGGATTTTAGGTTTAAAATTGGGTGCCGATGATTACATTGCTAAACCTTGCGAACCCGAGGAATTGCTGTTGAGGGTAAAAAACATCTTGAAACGTGAGCAAAAAAGTGAATTGGCACAATCCATTTCCATTGGCCATTACCGCTTTTTACCATCACAATATCAAATTGTATTTAAGGAAAAAACATACACCATTACCGAAAAAGAAACTGAACTTTTGATTTTGTTAAGCCAAAACAACCATAAAGTATTGAACCGTAAAGATATTTTAGAGAAGCTTTGGGGCGAAAATGATTATTTTTTGGGTAGAAGTTTAGATGTATTTATGACCAGGTTACGTAAATATTTTAAAGAAGACGATCGCATTAAGTTCGATTCGGTTCGCGGTATAGGTTTTAAAATAGAATTTCCGGAGTAGTAGCAAAAGTGTTAGAAAAATAAAAAAACCAATCACAAAGACACAAGAACACAAAGTTTAATGCCTAAACATGAGTTCCCCAAACCCGATTGTAGTGGGAATACTTTTTGTTTATTACCTGTCATCCTGAACGCTAGTGAAGGATCTGTTAAACTAGAGCAGCACTTAGACCCATCGAAACTCGGGATGACAAGAAGCCAAAAACAAAAAGATTAAAACGAAAAGCGGGACTGACACAAAACAGCACTACCGTCATTGCTTTTCCAAATATTTCAGAATTTGTTCGAAATCGTAAATCGTAAATCTAAAACCGTAAATTTCCTTACCTTTGCCGCACAATGATTTCTATAAATAACCTAAGTTTTTTGATTGGCTCTAGGGCCTTATACGATGAAGCCGATTGGCATATTAAGCCGGGCGATAGAGTGGGATTGATTGGTGCGAACGGCACGGGAAAATCGACCTTGCTAAAAATAATTGTTGGCGAGTATGCTCCTTCATCGGGCAATATCTCTATGGCCAAAGATTTGCGCATTGGTTATTTAAACCAAGATTTACTTTCATACGATAGTCACCTACCCATTTTAGCGGTAGCCATGGAAGCCTTTGACCGCCAAAACAAACTGCACGACGAGATTGAGGAACTTTTAAAGGTTATAGAAACAGATTATAGCGAGGATGTTTTAAACAAGTTGGCGCAAAAGCAGGAAGAATTTGATGCTTTGGATGGTTACAATATAGAATATCGTGCTAACGAGATTTTGGCAGGTTTAGGTTTCAGCACCGAAGATCAGAAAAGGCCATTAAACACCTTTTCTGGAGGATGGCGAATGCGGGTAATGCTGGCCAAAATCCTTTTACAGGATCCTGATATTTTATTGCTGGATGAGCCTACCAACCACATGGATTTACCCTCTATCAAGTGGCTAGAAACCTATTTAGCTGGTTTCGAAGGTGCCATTGTTATTGTATCGCACGATAGGTATTTCTTAGATAAGATCATTAACAAAACGGTAGAAAGCCGAAAAGGTAAATTAACAAGCTACGCCGGAAACTACTCGTTTTATTTGGAAGAGAAAGAGTTAAGAGCAGAAATCCAACGCGGAGAGTTTAAAAACCAGCAAGCTAAAATTAAACAAGAAGAACGTTTAATTGAACGCTTCAAAGCAAAAGCCAGCAAGGCAAAGATGGCGCAATCTCGTATGAAAGCATTAGACAGAATGGAACGTGTGGATGACGTGGATGATGACAATCCAACGGTAAATTTCGCGTTTAAGTTCTCGAAACCTTCGGGCAGGCATGTGGTGCGCTTAGAAAACGTTTCGAAGAGCTACCCTAACATCGAGATTTTAAAAAATGCAGAAGCGGTAATTGAAAAAGGCGATAAAATTGCGTTGATTGGCGCAAATGGTAAAGGTAAATCTACGTTGTTGCGTATCATTGCCGGCACCGAGAAATTTGAGGGAACTTGCGAAATTGGGCACAACGTAACGACCACGTTTTTTGCACAGCACCAATTGGAATCTTTACACTTAGATAATGCCATTTTAGAAGAACTGCAAGCTTTTGCACCAAAACATACCGATACCGAATTACGTGGCATTTTAGGTTGTTTCTTGTTTACTGGCGATGATGTTTTCAAGAAGATCAAGGTATTATCTGGAGGAGAAAAATCGAGGGTGGCCTTGGCAAAATCGTTAACTACAGATAGCAATTTCCTAATTCTGGATGAGCCTACCAACCACTTGGATATCCAATCGGTGAATATATTGATACAGGCTTTGCAGCAATACGAAGGAACTTTTATTTCAGTTTCCCACGATCGGTATTTCTTAGATCACGTGGCAAATAAAATCTGGTTTATCGAAGAAGATAAAATAAAGGAGTACCCAGGCACTTATGCCGAGTTTGAAGAATGGGATGCTAAAAGAGTGAAACCTGTACCCAAAGCAATTCCGGTAAAACCAGAAGAAAAAAAGCCTGCTGTTAAAGAGCCTGCTTCGCCAAGTACGCAGCAGCAACTGAAAAAACTGAATGACAAATTGAAGCGTACAGAAGACGAGATTGCAGTTTTTGAGCAAAATGTAAAAGCTTGTGAGGCAGAATTAGCCAAAGAAGAAGTTTTCAGTAATCAGCATAAGCTGGATGAAACGAATAAAAAATACTTAGCCGAAAAAGCTTTGTTAGATGCGGCCCAAAATACTTGGGAAGAATTAGCTGCAGAGATTATGGAATTGGAGGGATAAGCGTTTTTCGTTATTTCGAACGCATGTGAGAAATCTAACTTTATATCAACTGCTAGACTTCCCCTCCTACGGCCTTCGAAATGACGACTAATTTCATAATTATATAAACAACTTATCATGAAAGAAATTAAATGGGGAATTATAGGCTGTGGAGACGTTACCGAAGTAAAAAGCGGACCTGCATTTAACAAAGTAAACAACTCGCAATTAGTGGCCGTAATGCGTAGAGATGCTGCCAAAGCAGCGGACTATGCCAAAAGACACGGCGTACCTAAATGGTACAGCAATGCGTCCGATTTAATTAACGATCCTGAGGTAAATGCCATTTACATTGCTACTCCTCCCCTACAACACGAAGAATATACCATTGCGGCACTAGCCGCAGGCAAACCTGTATACGTAGAAAAACCGATGGCGCTAAATAGTGCAGCAGCACAGCGAATGGCTGAAGCTTCGGAGAAATATGGAATTAAACTTGTGGTTGCCCACTATCGCAGAGCGCAACCTTTATTCCTAAAAATCAAATCGTTATTGGCAGAGAAAACCATTGGCGAGGTACGTTTTGTAGACTTAAAAATGCTCCAACCTGCAGCAAGCAATGTCATTGCCAATTCGGAAGAAAACTGGCGCATTAATCCTGCCATTTCTGGTGGCGGCCTGTTTCATGACCTTGCTCCACACCAATTGGATTTGATGTTGTACTATTTTGGCGAAGCGGTAAACTTCCATGGTTTGGCCAGCAAAAATAATGCTACCGCAGTGGCTGATTTGGTAACCGGCCACATTGAATTTGAAAATAATGTGGTGTTTAATGGCTTATGGTGTTTCTCTGTGCCTAAAAACGAACAGGCCGATACTTGCGAGATTGTTGGAACCAAGGGAAAAATTACTTTTTCTGTTTTCGGTCAGTACATCAAAATAAATACAGAAGGCAAAGAGGAAACACTCAACTTTGAACCATTACAACACGTAGAACAACCTATGATTGAAAAGGTTGTTGCCTACTTTAGCGGAGAAGGCGAAAACCCTTGCAGTGCCGATGAAGCTTTAAAAACCATGAAAATTATGGATGCGTTTACTAATTCGAAAAGTTAGCCACACACATAGAGATTTTTCGCAAAAAGTTTTAATATCGATTGTACAGAAATTACCCTAAGCTTCTTTTAAATACTAACCGACCCTGAAATAAATTTGCTTCACAGCTGCAGGATGTTCAGGGTGGTGCATATTTTCGCTCCGTCATGCTGATCCGTTAGTTATCGGATTTATTTACTTCGTGGTTTTTCGCTTTGCTACAGCCCAGCATCAGTTTTGACACTAGCAATCTCGAACCTTTTAAAAATGGCGCTACATCTAAACAGCTTAAAATAATACCCTGAAAACCATGATAGATAAACAAATTAGTGCATCTGTGGCAAAAGAATAATACTTTTATATTTTCGTTATATTTGAAATATATGAAATGTAAACTACTCATCTGCCTACTATCTTTTCTATACCTATCTACGGCTAAAGCACAAGGCGAATATGAAAATAAAGTTTTTAAAAGCTACATCAAAACTGTAGAGTGCTACAATACTAGCAAAGAACAGTCTTTTCCGATAATTAACCTCAAAAGTGGCGAAACGATAAGTTTTAGCTTTGATGACCTACGCGGCGGACAACAGAATTACACCTATGTAGTAGAACACTGCACTTGGGACTGGCGCCCCTCTAGGTTAAATATCTTGGATTACCTTGAAGGAGTGCAACAAGATATCTTATTCAATTACCGCTACTCTTTTAACACCTTGGTAAAATTTACCAATTACCAGCTTACTTTCCCAAACGACCAAATGAAGGTGCGAATTGGGGGCAATTATATCTTGAAGATTTACGAAGATAACGATCCGAATAAAGTAGTAATCACCCAACGTTTCTATGTTTTAAATAGTACAATCAACATCGGAGCAGAAGTGGTTCCAGCTACAGATGTTACCGACAGAAACTCGAAGCAAAAAATCAACTTTAGCTTATTTCATCAAACACCAATAAACAACCCATTTTTAGAGGTAAAGGCTGTGGTAATGCAAAATATGATACCGCAAACGGCTATCGTTAACACCAAACCTTCTTTTGTAAAACCAGGTACCTTGGTATATAATGATATCAACACCAATCATTTTTTCGGCGGCAATGAGTTTAGGAAATTTGATACCCGTAGTTTTAGGTACAAGGCAGAACACGTTGCCGATATTTATCGCGACAGCACACAAAACGTGATTTTATCTATCGATCTACCCAACGAAAGTAGCCGATATAGCAACCAATTTGATGAGAATGGCAATTTCTTTATTAGAAATACAGATGGGCGTGATAATGTAACAGATAGCGACTATGCCTATATGTTGTTTACCTTAGCTGCTCCCCCACCTACGCCCAAAGGAAATGTTTATGTATTTGGCAGGTTTAACAATTATGCTTTAACTGATGAAAACAAGCTTACTTTCGAATCATCCAGACGTAGGTATTACGGTAACATCAAGCTAAAACAAGGCTTATACGATTTTAAATATGTGTGGGTTGATGAAAATGGAAAATTTAACGATACCGTTTTTGAAGGTTCGTTTTTCGAAACTGAAAATAGTTACCAAGTTTTAGCCTATTACCGTAGGCCTGGTGCCAGATATGATGATTTAGTGGGCTTTACGAATATCAATAGCGTAAAAAGGTAAATCAATATCCAGCTCCATAAATTTCTATTTTCTCGCCACCTTTAGCACGATTTTCTAAGGTTGAGAAAATAGAAAAATAATTAGTATTGGGACATCTCATGTCTGTATAACGGCCATCGTGAAATGGCGTTTCTACTAAAGTTCCATTTACCATACGATAAAGAAAACTAGATTTCCACTCGGCACCAACAACCTTGGTTTTTGTAGCCTGTACGGGCTTTCCTTCGTTAGCAACTTGGTCTATGGCGTTTACACGCTTAAATTCGCCTTTACCTGCAAAAGTATAACCACCCGCTTCAAAATCTTTCTCAAATTTCTTTCCCGCTCCTTCAATGCTAAGTCTCAAAATTCCGTTAGCAATAATTTTAACAGACATCAACACTTCTTCTCCTTGATACCAATAATAGCTAGCTTCTGCTGGTGCGTTTTCGTACAACGCAACCTGACCACTTCCACCATGTGCTGTTCTTCTTAAAAATGGCCTAAAGGCTCTCCTATCGGCGGTAACCGCACCGTTTTCATCTCTAATCACCTCCCAAGTTAAACCTATATCGGTTTCCTGATTGCCCATGTTACCGCCCATATACACCGAGGGATTATCTAAAAACTGCGCAGGTTTAGCCGGATTAATCCTAGCTGGATCAAAAACAATGGTGGGCAAAACCACTCGCCCACCAATACCGCCCCAAGTATCTACACTCGAAACCAACTTACGATAATACGCCCCTGCAAAGCAACTTTTGGTAGCCGCAGGTTTTACCTCGCCTACATAAAATGAATTTTGCGAACTTGGTAGTACGGGCGTAGTATTCGAATTACTGTTTTTCTTTGAACAAGAAAACATCAAACTACAAGTTAAAAGTAAAATTGATTTACGAATGGTCATTAGTATTTAATTATGCGCTAATAATAAAACTTGTAGGCACTTTTATCGTTAGCCGAACTTAGCAAACCAATTAGCAATTGCGGGGCTGCATTTAGAGTATATTCCAAAGCATTGTTTCCCTTTTGAAGCGAAATATTTTTAACCCTTAACAAAACCTTTCCACTCACATCAACCACAGCAAAACTAGCTGCCTTGGTAACTGGCGAGTACACGTTTACTTTTATAGTTTGGTTGGCCGAGTTTGCCATGATAGTTACTTCTGTTTTACTCAAATCAAACTGTACGGCCACAATAATAGAAGTAGTAAAAGTGCCATCTCTGTCTACACTTTTCAGTTGATAGTAGTTTGTTCCACTGGCGGGTTTGGCGTCTCTAAATGAATAATTTACAGGACTATCCGAATTTCCTTTTGCACCAACCGTTGCGATTTGCTCAAACTTTTTTCCATCTGTAGAGCGACGGATTTCGAAGTGTAAGGCATTTTTTTCCATGGCGGTGGTCCAAGTTAGGTTTACCGCCTCTGCGTCTTTTTTTGCATTAAACTTACTCAAAGTAATGGGTAGCACTACGTTTCTAAGCGACTGAATAAAGGCTCTATTGGCTACACCAAAGCCATCGCCCCAACTTACATCAGCGTAAGTATTTATAGCACCCCCCTGTTCATTAGTCGTGTAAAAAGCTACGTTTGCTCCATTTATATCTTGCAAAAGCTTGGTTAAATCAACCGATTGCGCCTTTGCCATTATCGCTGAAAATAAAATGCCTGATAATATGATGATCTTCTTCATGAGATTAGTTTTTAGATTTGATTAAAATTACGCCTGGCATAGTACGTTCTGTCGCTCCACTATCAGAGGGACGAACAGTTGCCTGATTATTGATACGCAAGGTTGTTGAACCACCGCCGTCTAAATTTAACGCCGATACGCAACCCATATCTTTCATCAAATTGGCCAACTCGTTGAGCGTTAAACCCATTACATTTGGTGTAACTGTTGTATTTCCGCCTTCTACTGCTAACAATATTACTTTACCATCGGCAGTGTAACCAATGGCCGATCTGCCACGTTGTGAAGTGTTATCTAGATCGGCAAGCTCCTCGGCCGACGTGACATTGACTACACCACCTTTAACCAAAACTGGAGAGCCACCTATAGCGCTAACTACATTCCATTTTATACCACCAGCCGACGTTGGCACGGGTTGTGGAGCAGCATTTACATCGTTTGGCGATGGAGTAGCGTAAGAATAAACATCACTACCTACTTTATAAGTCCAGGTAATATCTGGTTTCCAAGTTGGCGATAAACCAAAAGTACCTCTGGTAGGATAATAAGTTTTACCAGACCGAACAAGCGAAGCAACATTGTTAGCAGCAGTGGCACCGTTATACTGAAGGTGGCTTAAGGCTGTGGTATAAAAAAAACCACCATTTAGGCAGGCCAAAACTGTTCCTGTTTCGGCATTCACAAAACTCTCTGGCGTTTTAAAAGTCGAAGAAAATGTCGGTTTAAACTCTACCAATCGAGGATCAAACACCACAGCATACGCATTAATTTCTCTGGTCATGTAAGGCGTGTTGGCCCTATAAACCTGAATACCTGCGGGGAAACCAACCATTAAAGCAGTTTGCTTTTGCCAATACATGGGTAAGGCAACCAAATCTGCATTCATATCAAACGCAGTGGTGTAAGTAGCTGCGTTTGGTGTGGTTAAAGCAACCACTCCTTTTACATTATTTGTACCCGTATATCCGTCTAACAAAGATTTTGGACTGGTAATGGCGTTCCATACCGCTCTGGCATAATAATTACCAATACCTACGCCTAGGGCATGTATCGCTTTATTTGCACCATCTCCGGTGGTAGTTTCTGTATCGGCGCCCACTAAAACTACTTCATTAACCGTAAAGTTCCAAGCCTTAGTAGGTGCAAGATCTGTCATATATCTGGTATCATTAACTGCCAAGCTGATTTTAAAATCGGACCCATCTGTATCTGGCGTATATGAAGCCAATTCAGTTACCGACATTCTGCGCAACACAATGGTAGTTCCTGATCTTAGGTTGCTCCACAAGGCAATGTCATTGAATCTAAATTTAGCCCCACCATCATCCAAGTTAGAGCCTCCGTTGGCATAATCTTTAACGATGTATTTTCTGATATCCAAGTGGTCTTTAACTACCAAAAGCTCTACAGCATCATCTGTTCCGTCCGAAGTGCCGCTATTGAAATATCGGTTCACTAAAATTCCCTGTGCCTTAATTTGGTTAAGCACACAAATTGCCAAAAAAGCAAATAGTAAAAATTTCTTCATAAAGTTTATAGTTTTTGTTTAAAATTAGAATTAAACATAAACTTATTAAAATAAATTAATAATAAACCTACTTTAATGCTTTTTTTATTATTTATTCATCTAATTAAAAACTTTTATTAATAACAATTTTATCGATGCTGCGAAACAATACAGCTTTTTAACTAGTTTAAGTGATATAATTAATAAGGTTTAAAGGGTGAATAAATAGCCGGCAACTTTGTAAAAAAGCACAATAGGTTTACAGAAGATTTATAGTGGTAAAACACTTAATTTAATTAATTTAGGGGCATGAGCTTAAATGTTAAAAGTGCAAGCAATTCGTTTACCGTGATGAACGAATTGGTATTACCTAATGATACCAACACATTAAATAACCTAATGGGTGGCAGATTGCTACATTGGATGGATATTGCCGCAGCTATTTCAGCTCAAAAACATTGCAATAGCATTGTGGTTACGGCATCGGTAGATAATGTTTCATTTAAACAGCCCATTAAACTTGGGGATGTGGTTACCATTGAAGCTAAGGTTACCCGCTCTTTTAACACCTCAGTAGAAGTACGCTTAGACATTTGGGCAGAGAATATCCCATCGGGAACCAGAGTAAAATCTAATGAGGCCTATTACACTTTTGTAGCGGTAGACCAAACCGGCACCAAGCCAGTACCTCTACTAAAGCCCGAAACTAAAGAGGAAATTGAACTTTATGAAGGTGCTTTGCGCCGTAGGCAATTACGTTTGGTACTTGCAGGCAAAATGGCGCCAGACGATGCCATTGAACTTAAAGCTCTTTTTGCTCAAAAAAAAATAATTAGCTAAAAAAGATAAAGTATGACTACTTATACTGTACTCATTATTTTAAGTGCGCTGGTAATATTTTCTTACCTTTTTGATTTGGTAGCCAGCAAAACCAAACTACCTTCTGTTTTACTTTTGCTGGTACTAGGTATTGGCTTAAGGTTATTGGTAGATGAGCTACAGATACACACTTTTAACTTTTTGCAGATTTTACCAACGTTGGGTACAGTAGGCTTAATCTTAATTGTTTTTGAGGGTTCTTTAGAACTTAAGTACGCAAAAGACAAGAACAAGATCATCAAAGGGGCATTCCTATCGGCATTGATTATCCTTATTTTAACGGTGGGCGTAATCACCTTTATCATCCACCAAATTACGCACCAAGAGCTATACATCTGCTTTGTTAATGCCATACCATTTAGTGTAATTAGCTCTGCCATAGCCATTCCTTCAGTGGCTAGTATCAATAAACATAGTAAAGAGTTTATTATTTACGAAAGCTCATTTTCTGACATACTGGGCATCATTGTGTTTAACTTTGCAGTATCAAATAGAAACATAACCGTAGGTTCTTTTGGACAGTTGGCCATCAACACACTATTGATCTTGTTGCTATCGGTAATTGCCTGTATTACGTTGCTTTACCTAATGGGGCGCCTAAAACATCACATCAAGTTCTTTCTAATTATCTCCATATTAATTATGGTGTATGCCATTGGGCAGTCTTTCCATTTATCCGCCTTGGTGCTTATCTTGTCGTTTGGCCTTTTCCTCAACAATGCCGATACCATTAAACATGTTTGGTTTAGAACCACATTTATTTATAAAAACCTATCAAACGATTTAACGCAGCTCCATCAGCTATCAGCCGAAACCGCCTTTATCATTAGAACCTTTTTCTTCGTGATATTTGGGTTTACCATGAACATTAACCAGCTCAACAATTTCAATATTATTGCCAATGGATTAATTGTTTTGGGCTGTATTTACCTGATTAGGTTTGCCTACCTGTATTTCTTCAGAAAAGAAAACTTGTTACCCGAGGGATTTGTGGTACCAAGAGGTTTGATTAGCATTTTGCTTTACTACAATCTGCCTCAGCACTTAAAACTGGTTGAAATTGGTACGCCATTTTTGTTTATGGTGGTATTGGGTTCTAGCTTGGTAATGAGCGTTGGCTTAATGTTTACCCGTAAAAAAGAAGTGCCCGAAACCAAAGACGCTAATAGTTAGCTACATGTTGTGTAGCTTGGCTGTGGTTTACATATTTTTCTAGCTTTTTGTGGTTTTCGAGAAAATACGATTGACTACCGTTAACACGTAAAGCCATTTTTTTGTTTGCCACTGCGGCTACACTGCCCACCGCTGTACCTACCAAAGCGCCCGCTACCGTAAGTGCGGCAGTAAGTTTGGCCATTTCTGTAGTATTTTCGCCCTGCTCATCTAACGACCAAATTGCGGCACCAATACCTAAGCCAGCCAAAGTACCGCCACTAACAAATTGGCCAAATGTTAAGCCCCTACGTTTTACTTTTATCTTAATGATATCTTTAGTTCTGAAGATAAAATAGTTGCCTTGATAGTCTTCAATACCCACACCTTCGGGAGTAACTTTCTTTAAATGTCCTTTTGTAGTTTTATAGGTATAAGAAAATACTTTTACTTCGTAATCGCCTGTATTGCTTGTTTGCGAATTTGCAGAAAAGCAAATACACCAAAAGCAAATTAATAAGCTGATGACTTTCATAACAACTAAGTTATGCAAAAATTGAGGAAGCATCTTTCATTATAGCTCAATAATTTGGCATTTAGCTGCCCATTTCCAATATCTTATCAAACTCGGTTGCTTTAAGCGGCATTACCGATAAACGGCCTTGGCGCACCAAAGAAATATCTTTCAAACTCTCTTCGGCTTTAATCTGTTCTAAAGTTACCGGGTTTTTTAAAGTTTCTACCGGAACTAAATCTACCACTACCCAATTCGGATCTGGTGTAGTGGGATCTTGATAAAATTCTTTAACCACTTTGGCCACCCCTACCACATGCTTACCCTCATTGCTGTGATAGAACAGAACTAAATCTCCCTCCTTCATCGCTTTTAGGTTATTGCGGGCTTGGTAATTACGCACTCCATCCCAAAACGTCCTACCGTCTTCATTAAATTTATCCCAGCTGTATTTAAAAGGTTCTGATTTGACTAACCAATGGTTCATATTATATCTTCGTTTAAAGTTATTATAGGGCATATTTACAACCTTTAAATCAAGGTTGCCGACAAATGTGGCGACAAAATTCAGTTTTATGAAACAGTTCCTTATCTGCTTTTATGGCGTTTTTTTTTGTTAAACAACCCAAAAGCCTTAAAATATTGCTCTATTATTTAAACCTCAAAACTAATAAAAGAAAGCTGAAAGCTCTTATTATAGATACAAAAAAACACCTCGCAATAAACGAGGCGTTAATTTATTCAAATGGTTAGCAAACCATTTGAATAAATAGGTGGTATTTATTTTTTTACCAATTTAGAGGTTGCGGTACCATCTGCTCCAGTTCGCTCTACGAAATGTAAGCCTATAGAATGCAATTTTAAACCACTAATAATAAGAGCAACAGAAATACTTTTTAACGGCATTTTATTCAAATTAAAATAAATTAATAAATTGGCTTGAGTTTAATTGTCTTTCCTCCCCTACGTTTACTTTCGTCTGCTGCTTCCATAAATGCTAAAATCGCCAAGGTTTCGCTAGCACTCACTGGTGCTATCTTAGTATTAAAAAACTTGATGATTTCGACTAGCAGCGGTTTGTAACCTAGGTAAGGACCTAATTGAAAAGTTCCATTTCCGGTAAAGCAAGTGCCTCCAAAATCGGCTTTACCCGTTCTCGTACCCCTAAACGTACCTACACGGCCATCTTTCCATTTACCTACCACCACATCTGTTTCTTCGGTATAAAATCGAGTTACCGATACGCAATCTGGTCCCATTACAGCAAACAAAGTTTCAACACCATGTATCCCATACCAAAACAAATCGGGATGAGTAGGTTCAATGGTAGCGGGACTAAAGGTATCAGCCCCTAAAACTTGCCCGTGTTTGCCCGAACGTATGGCCACTACATTATC
Source organism: Pedobacter ureilyticus (assembly GCF_005925345.1). GTDB lineage: Bacteria > Bacteroidota > Bacteroidia > Sphingobacteriales > Sphingobacteriaceae > Pedobacter > Pedobacter ureilyticus. The sequence continues at coordinate 41,706 of NZ_SSHJ01000024.1, read as the reverse complement.
CATAAAACGAAGGGAAGAAGCAGAAAATACAGGAACATTGTAAGCTTTTGCAGCATCAAATATCGCCTTAGCATCTTTTAAGGATGCTGCCAAAGGCTTATCTATAAACAATGGTTTGCCAGCTTTAATCACTTCTAAAGCTTGAGTTAAATGTAAACGTCCATCATTGGTTTCTAGCAAGACCACATCTACTTCGGCTAGAAGTTCGGCTATGCTATCGACTATTTTAACACCAAATTGCTGTATTTCTACCATCTGCTTTGGAATGCGCTCTTTGCTTAATGCTAAATCTTTACTACCATAAGGATAGGCTGCCACCACTTGATAACCATCTAATTGCGGATCTTGGTTTTGAGCATTTAACAATTGGGTAAAGGCCAAACTATGGCTAGTATCTAATCCAATAATCCCTATTCTTTTTTTTACAGATAAATGGGCAAAAGAAAGCCTTGGCAATGCCATAGCTGCACCCGCCAAGGTAATCGTTTGAATAAAATCTCTACGCTTTATTTTCAAAATAGGCTATTTTTTAATATTGATTGTCCTGCTTCCCACTATACCTATAAATGCCTTTAACTTTACATTACCTATAGGTTCAAATGCTTTGATGTAGGTTTTACTATTTAAAGTTGGCTCGCTGCCATCAGTGGTGTATTTAATGGTTATGCCCGGAAACTGCGTATTGGCTTGTATTTTACCACTGGCTAAGACTACCCCGGGAGGTGGAACACGAAATTGAAAACCGCCCGCATAGTAAGTTAACCTTTTCAATTCTCGCTGGCCCAAAAGATTAGCGAAACCGCTCCAATCTACGAGGTACTGCGACCAGGATTTTGCCGAATCGCTTGCTAACGACCAGTTTGGTTCTTGTGCCCAAGCCCTTTCTGCATAGCCTAATAACTTAGGCAATAAGATGTACTCCATGGCTTTTGCTCCGTTAACTTTCTCAGACCAAAGTTGGCTTTGTATACCTACAATATTCTGCTTTCCTTTATCTGTTAACCTTACTTTATCCTTAAAAAAACTTAGTTGCAAAGGCTTACCCTTAGCATCTTCGGTTGCGGTTTTGTAATAATCAAATGGAGAGAAATAAAAGGCTTTATCTGTATCTACATAGCCACCCCAATATAAACCAGGTTCGGCGGCATCATTCTGGTAAGCCAAATCAAAGTAATAATTGGTTACCGCCGATAGCACAACGTTGTAACCAGCATTGGCCAATCGGTAAGATAAATCATCGTTACCACCGCCCCAAACGTTGTTCCAAACGTACACTTGAAAATTCTCGTTCACAAAATCTGGGTTGGCTATGTAGCTTACCTTACCTTCGGGCGAGTATATTTTGCGCATTGCAATTTCTTCCCAGCCAGCCATTTGTAGTTCTTTTGATTTAAGCAATTTGTTTACCTTGCCAATGTAGTGGTACCAAAGATCATCGTAAGTAGCGATTTGCTCTTGCTGCATCAATTTGGCAATAGCAGGCGATTTTTCCCAAACCCCCTTTGGTACTTCATCGCCCCCTAAATGCACAGTTTTTAATGTAGCACCGGCCAAGCGGTACATTTCAACCATTTCATCAACCACTTTGCTAATAAAGTTATAAGTAGATGGCAAAGCGATGTTCATTACATTATCATTGTAACCTTGTACTGATCGGTAAACGGATTGATCCAGGGTATCACGCAATAAATACTGGCGAGCTTCTTCGGGCTTTCCTTCCTGCATTAACTTACGGTATCTATTGTCCATTGCTTTAATAGCTGCCCTGGCATGTCCAGGAGTTTCCAATTCTGGGATTACCGTAATGTGGCGCTGTTTGGCATATTTCAAAATCTCTACGAAATCTTTTCTAGTGTAATAGCCACTGCCAGGCGCTGCCAACGTGTCGGCACCCGAGCCATAAGCAGGTTTTAAATAATTGGCATCATCAAGCGTATGTCCTCTTCTGCCTCCTACCTGTGTAAGTTCTGGCAAATCTTTAATCTCTATTCTCCAACCTTCATCATCATTCAAATGAAAATGGAAAGTGTTGATTTTGTAAAGTGCTAAAAGATCTATCAGTTTTAAAATTTGTGCTTTATTTTGAAAGTTCCTGGCCACATCTAACATAAACGAGCGATAACCAAACCTTGGTGCATCTTTAACTTCTACAGTTTGAATACTGATTTGCTGCTGCTTTTTAGCCCAAGCAGTAGGCGGCATTAACATTTTTAGCGACTGCAAGCCATAGAAAATACCTGAATTAGATGAAGCGGAAATAAGCACCCTATTTTTGGTTACCGACAGTTGGTAGTTCTCATTGGGTAAGCCTTGCACCAATTTTAATTGAATATAGTTAGTTTGTGCTGTAGCAGCTTCAATTACTGTTTTGCCCAGCAGCGTACTTAACTCTTGGTTAAATAGCGCTGCTTCTTGGACAAAAACTGAATCAAAAACTAATTTTGTGGTAGCCGATAAACTAAATAGGCCTTCATTTTCTTGATAACTTACTGGCTTCGGTAATATTTTAACCAATTGTTTGGCTGGCAAAACCGTTGCATTTTTATTTTTTGAAAATGCAACTTCGGCCGCCTGTTTGGTCAATTCCTCTTCGTGCTTTTTAGCAAAGCTGATTTTAAAACTACCAACAGCAATATTTATTTTAGGATTGCGCTTTGCCACCCAATACAAACCACTTGGCGCATCGGTTACGTTCATAGATTTACCTTTAGCTACATAATTGATAGTTAAGGTTTGCCCAGCGGCAAGCGTAGCTTTACCATCAACAAAACTTATCTGCCTAAATTCGCCGCCATGGGCTTTACTGATGGCATTTTTGCTTGTAACTGAAACTATTTCCCGCGGATACGAAAAAAACAAATCCCAGTCTTGCAAACTAATTGGCGATTTGGCATTGTTTTTTAATACAAAAGATGCTGAGAATTGATCGCTTTTAGGGTAATCATTTTGTTTTAGCTGCCATTCTATGCTAATTTTCTGTATTAATTGCGTTTGTTGAGCATTTGCAAAAAGGGTTGCTGTTGTTAGCAGCAGTAAAAATAATCTTTTCATATCTTTATTATATCACCCCTACGGGGTTCTTCCATACCATCTTTCAAATCAATAATCATGTTAGTCCTTCGGACTTAAACTATGGTGTTTAGTATTAGCGAGAACAAAAACATATTAGCAGTCTCCTATCTTAACGTCGCCGCCAACGTGTTGTTAAAAATATCTAATTTAATAAATGGGAATAGATCAAACTAGTAATGTGATATTAACCCTATTAGCTACGGTGTGTAAGACCAAAGTTCTGTTCCGCGTTTAAAATAAATTTTACCACTGGCATCCATACTCATTAAACCTGCATTTTCGGTAATAAACTCTACCTTTTTTGTGCTGGGATCTAATTTAAAAAGCTTTCCATTATCTGTACCATAAATATCTCCAGACGGATGGATCGCTAAAAAGGCGCTGCGCCAAATGTGGCTGCCAAAAGGAGGATAATCATACAGTTTTTGCACAGAAAGCACTTTTTGTTGTGCCACATCTAAAATAAACAAATTGCCATCGGCTATGCCCCAGATATTTCCATCAGGGCCATTAATGAGGCAGGTAATGGCAGCAGCACCAGCTACTGGTACAAATTTGGTAATGGGTTGATCGCTTTTTAAATCCCAAAGCATCAGCTCTGCTTCTTTTAATTCGGGTTTAACGCCCAAACCACCAGAAATTGAACCGCCAATTACCAACACATTACCTTTGCTGGTTAAACTGGTTACCGATTGTTTAGGTAAAACTTCGCCAAACGGCTGGTGTGTATTTTTAGCTGCGTTGAAACCAATTAAAACACCACCTAATTTCCCATACTCTGGTACCGTACCAAAGTAAACTTTTTGTGCCTCTGGTATGGCATGTAAAGCAAATGAACGGCTTTGCCCCTCTTCCTTAAACGCTTCTTTCGGATTTTGCTGTTTTACGCTCCACGGCTTAGTGGTATCATAAACGTAGAATTTTCCCTTAGGGTAAATACCAAAATAAATGTCATTGCCCAATATGGCCATCCCCTCGGTTTGGTCTAAACCAGCATATTTGGTGTTCTTGCCGGTTGCCGGATCAAAAGTAGCATGGCCACCGGCTAAATAACCGCCAGTCCACACTTTTTTATCTGGCCCCACCTTAATGGCATTAATGGGAATAGGCTGCGCCGGAATTTTTAGCGCTACACTTTGCGTTTTCTTGGTGGATGTATGATAGCTCAGCAGGTTTCCCTTCACATCTAACACATAAATGCTACCCGTTTTATCCTTGTAAAATGCAGTAGCAGCAGCAATATTTTTTGCTAATGTAGTAGCTGTATTAAAGCTTTTGCTTGCATCAACACGTTTTAAACTACCTTTAGAGGTATAGTAAACCAACAACTGCTTAGCATCGTGACCTACTGCTTTCATGTCCATATCGGCAACTTCTTGCTCTACTTTTTGTGTAGCAAGGTTATACACCAAAGTAGTTTGACCAGCAGTAAGCAAAGCCAACAGCCTATCTTGGCCATCTTTTCCTTTCACTAATTCTAAACCGTAAACAAATTCCCGATCTTGGTATTTGGCCGGTAACATTTCTTTTTTCTCTTTGGTGGCTAAGTTAATGCCAATTAAATGTGCATGAGAACCCACACCTGCATACAGAAAATTACGCTTAGCATCATAAGCCAAGCTACGTACATAGTTTTCGCCAGCTACCAAGGGGCCGCTAACCAAATCGGTAAAACCATCTTTTGGATGGTATCTAAATACTCTGCAGCCCGGATAAGTTGCACCAAAAACTTCGCCATTTTTACCAGCGGTAAGGTTCCAAAGATAGGTTTCGTTAGGCAGTGCATTACCTAAATCTTTGATTGTTTTTGTTCCTGGTTTGTGGCTAAACAGCTTGCCACCAGCCCCAGGAATGTAAAGCATACCATCCGTTGCCTGTGCTAAATCCCAAGCGCCATCGGTTTTAGGCAGTGGCAAATCCAATAGTAATGCTTTGGTTTTTACATTAAAGGCCAACAAGTGTGCAGGCTCGCCACGTACTACAGTATATAGCAGCAAATTACCCTGATTGTCTGTTGCAAAGATGCTACCCTGTATCATAGAGGCAGTTAATTGCGGACCATGGTTTACAAATTTGCCCGTACTTTGCGCTTTAATTTGAGCTACAGCCAACAAACAAATTGCTATTAATAATTTTAAGCTCTTCATGCTAAACCTCCGTTTGTTTTGCTAAAAAATCAGCCACAAATGCATCATCATTTAAGTGCGGGTAAGCTTGATGCACACGCTCTATTTCTTCCAATTGGCCAACAGAAAGCTGCTCTTTAGGATTTAGGCACCAAATGCCATTAAGCAAACCTTGCTTGCGCAACATCTCATGAATACCCGGAATACAACCATGGAAATGATTTGCTGGATCGAACAATGCAGCGTTAACATCGGTAATTTCTACACCACGGCTCATCAAATCATTAAATTGGGTAGCCGTTGGGTTGTTGCGGTAAGCTTTAATTTCATCCATTAGCGAAACCGCTTTTTGTGTCCAAACTGCCCAGTGGCCTAACAAACCACCTATAAAACCTTTCTCTACTTGCTTTCCATTTACGGTAAAACGATAAGGAGTTAACAGATCGGCCACAATATTATCATCATTACCGGTGTAAAGCGCAATTTCATCACGTCTGCTGCTGTTGCAAACTGCTCTTACTACATCTAAAGTTTGGTAGCGATTAAACGATGCACATTTAATGGCCAGTACATTTTCTATTTCGGCAAACTGCAACCAAAAATCGTAACTAAAAATACGGCCACCCACCGATGGCTGTAAATAAAATCCAAAAACTGGAATAATTTTAGCTACTTCCCTTACCCTATCTAAAATTTGTGCTTCGCTCCAGCCTTGCAAACCGCCCATGCTCAACAAACCCATATCGTAGCCTAAACCCGATGCAATTTTAGCTTCCTTAAGCGCTTGTTCCGTAGGACCACAAATACCAGCTACCTTCAAAAACGGGCGTTGTAGGTTTGCTTTTGCAACTTCTTCTGCCGCCCATTTCAACACGGTTTCAAATAAGTTCACTTCAGGATCACGAATTTCAAATTGTGTTGAATGTACCGCCACAGCCATTCCCCCGGCTCCACTCTCCATATAATATCTGGTAAGCTGACGTTGCATTTTCTCGTCTATAGTTCGATTTTCGGTTAATGCTAAAGGGTGCGCCGGAATTACGGTACCTTGTTGCAAATGCTGATATAATTCGTTACTTAATTTCATTAAAATTTCCCTCCTCTTTCTTGAAAATGTGTTGCTTTACCAAACTCATCGCCACCGTTGCTTAGCCAAGTAGCGGTGATGTCTATAATTTCTCTGATGGTAACTTTAGGATAACCAAAAATGCGATGGCACTCTGAGGCGTTGTTTAATAAAGCCGTGCCCACAGGTTCGTTTACAAATTTAGGTTCGATGTTGAAAATGTTGGCAAACTGCTGCGCAATCCAACGGATGGAAAGAATTTCGGGGCCGGTTACGTTTAAGATTTTAGCCGGAGCCGTACAATGTAATAGCGAACGGATGGCAATTTCGTTGGCATCGCCCTGCCAAATTACATTTACGTTTTCGGTACTTAAATCAATTTCCTTACCAGCTAAAATAGATTTAGCTATTTCCATCACTACACCGTACCTAAAATCTACCGCATAATTTAACCTGTAAATTAAGGTTGGGGTTTGATTTTTGTGAGCGAAATACTCGAAAATACGTTCTCTGCCTAAACAAGATTGTGCATACTCGCCAATAGGCTCTGGCGTAGTTTCTTCTGATACGCCACCCGAAGTTACTGGTACAAAAGGCAACACGTTACCCGAAGAGAACACCACAATATTCGAATTTTTATACTTTTCGGCAACCCTACCCGGTAAATAAGCATTCATTGCCCAAGTAAAGTTTTCTTTTCCGGTGGTACCGAATTTGTTTCCCGCTAAATAAATCACATTTGGAGCATCTGGCAGGTTAAATAGTTCTTCATCGTTCAACAAATCGCAGGCAATGACTTCTATGCCTACTGCCAAAAGTTCTTCTTTTGCCTGTGGGTTAGAGAAACGCGATATGCCAATTACACGATTAGGCATTCCTGCTTCACGCAAGGCATCTACCAGTAACTTGCCCATGCTAGGACCCATTTTACCGCCAATACCTAGCAATACAATATCGCCCTTAATTTTTTTAACATCTGCTATAAGAGCTTCCGAAGGACGTGTGTACCTTTCTTCAAGCGCTTTTAAATCTTCCATATTTGTGTGTTATATTTTATCGATTTTATTGAATAAACATGTTGTAGAAATTCCAAGCGGCCAATGCTACTAAAAGCACTAAACCAATGGCACCTACTACTTTTACATAAGGGCTATTTTTTCGAGCGCCCATAACTTGCTCGTCGTTGGCAATTTGGTACATGGCATAGCCGATGAATGGCACCAAGAAAATGGTTACGCTTTGAGCGAAAATAATGAGCTCTAAAGGCAGCTTTCCAAATAACAAAGCAATGGTAGCACCGCAAACCATTACCAAGGCAATAAATAACCTTACCATTTTAGCACTTAGCTGGCTTCCGTAACCAAAGGCATCGCCCAATAAGCTACCACCAACCGTTGCATTACCTACTAATGATGAAAACGAAGCGCCAAAAAGTCCAACCAAAAACAAATCGGCCGCATACTCGCCAAACAAAGGCTGTAAAGCTTTAGACATTTCGGAGGCACTATTTACCTTAATGCCTTGAGGATGCAATACTGCCGCAGCGCAAATAATGACCACGGCGCTCATAAAACCCAAAATCAGGATACCGGTAGTGCTTTTATTAGTCACTTCGGTACCTAATTTTTTACGTTCCTGCATTAAATACGATTGATAAAAAGCCCCCACAATGGAAAAGCATGAGGCTACAAAAGCAATTAATAACACCGAAGCGTTTGGATTATAACTAGGCACAAAACCTTGCGCAATATCCGAAACAGATGGTTTGGCTAAAAACAGCGTGGTGACAAAAGCAATGAGCATCACGGCTACCAAAGCAATCATTAATCGCTCTAACACTTTGTAAAAACTCCTGAAAAACAGTAAGGCGATGCCTAAAACATTAAATGAAACCACCCAAACCCAAACTGGCGTTTTGCTAGCTTCGGCTATGGCAATGCCCACTCCTATAGAATTACCCGCCTGAAAAGAGGTAGTTACTAAAAATACGCCCAGACCTATAGCAATGGCGGCACCTTTGCCCCATTTTAGGCGGATTTGCGTTAATAAGCTTTCGTTGCTACTTAGGCCAATGCGAGCACCCATATTGGTAAAGGCCAACATAAAAAAGATGGCTATAACCACAATCCACAGCATGGAGTAACCAAAATCGGCGCCTAAGCGTGAAGTAATGGTCATTTTGCTGGGTCCAAAAACTAAGGCCGCTGTAATGATACCTGGTCCCAATCCTTTTAATATGGATATCAATTTATTTGAACTTGCCATTTGAATTACTGTTTCTTAATTTGTGTAGGTTTAACGGTACTTGCTTTGTTTCCCCAGTTTTGACGGATATAGGTTAGCACAGCTGCCGCTTCTTCGTTGCTTAAAAAGTTAAATGCTGGCATGGCTGCTCCTGCTTGTTCGCTGCTAATGCCATTTAATAAAATAGGAATTAGCGTTTCTGGATTAGCCTTTACCTTTGCCGAACCTGCTAAGGCAGGAAATGTACCTAACACGCCTTTTCCATCGTCTTTATGGCAAGAAGCGCAGTATTGCTGGTACACCGTTTTACCCGAAACTAGATTTACCGTTTCTGGCTCTTTTGCCCGTAGCACCTTTTGTGTAGCTTCATCAGCTTTGCTAATTTTTAAGATTTTATCATCTCCTGGCAAAGGGAAACCCGGCGAAGGGTTCCAATCTTGGTTACTGGTAGCTAAGTAAACTGCACCGTCTCTATCGGTACAAACGTCACGTAGTCGGCCATAATGTTTTTCAAAGAAGATCTCTTCTCCTTTAGTACTTTTACCATCATCACTTAATTTAATTACCCTTAAACTTTTTCCCTTTAACGTAGTAAGCAACAAACTATTTGCCCACTCGGGGATGCCTTTGCCGTTATGGTAAGTGATACCCGCTGGCGCAATTACGGGTGTCCAAGATTTGATGGGTGGTGTGGTATGATGTTGCAGTGCAAATGCCTTCTCTGCTGGCAAATCTTCTTTACCTTCTATCGCAGGCCAGCCGTAGTTTTTACCTTTTTCAATGAGGTTGATTTCATCTTCAATGGCGTCGCCGTGTTCTGAAGTGTAGAGCAAACCTTTGTCAGAGAAGGTAAGCCCTTGCATATTTCTAAAGCCCGATGCCCAAACGTAACTATTTGGCATTGGATTGTCTTTAGGCACAGAACCATCGGTATTCATCCGCAAAATTTTACCATTTAAGCTTTTCGGGTCTTGCGCTTTTTCGCCAAAGTAGGAATCGCCTGTGGCCCAATACAATTTTTGATCTGGGCCTATAGCCAAACGCGAACCATTGTGTGCGGTATAGCCATCTACCTCTAATAATACTTTTGGATTTTTTAAGGTGTCTGCGGTAATTTCGTAGCGCACTAAACGATTAATGATGAGCAAACTGTCTTTTTTAACCGTATAGTTTACAAACAGGTAAGGATTTTTCTGTACTTGCGGATGCACCACTAAGCCCAACAAACCTGCAGTGCGTTTGCGCCAAACCTCCGCTATTTTAACCAATTGTTTCTTTTTTCCTGTGGCTAAATCTAGCCTAGAAACGGCACCACCTTGTTCGGCTATAAAAAGCGAATGATCATCGGCATAACAAATATCCCAAGGCACATCTAAGTCTTTAGCCAACACCTCTACCTTCAACAGATTTTTCTGCAACTGCACATTATCAATAGTTTGCAATTGCAGTGTGTTTGAGTTGCAAGCCGCAAAAAAAAGCGAAGCCAGCAATCCAAAAATCAGCTTTGCATCATTTATTTTACTCATTTAGCTGGCTTATTGAGTTTAATTGGCTTCATCATTTCTGTTTTCATCTCGGTAGGCAACTGGTAAACATTTCCTTTTTTATCCGAAAAATACAAGTGAGATACGGAGCGCTTTCTTCCATGTCCATCGGCCCAAAAGGCGAAGAAACCATCATGTACATTTACAGGTTTTCTGGCATACGAATGGTTGTACATACTGTTTGATGTAAGTGTTTTCGACTTCCAGCTTTTACCTTGGTTAGTGCTGGTCCACATCACCATTTCGCCGCCCGTATTAAAAGCTTGAGGGCCTGTAGTAGTTGGCCCAACAATGGTCCAATGGCCTTTTTTATCTACCATTAAAGAGCCCATATCGTAATTATTATCTGAAGTAGTTACCGGCAATATTTCCCAATCGGAGCCGGTAAATCTTGCCGTATTCCAAGTATAAGGGGCATTTTCTGGGCCCGCTTGGTAACCTTTACTGGTAATGTAAAGAATAATGGGATGGCCTTTAGAGTCGTAAGCCACATCGTTAATGTAAACGTTGAGGCCAAGCGAGTGGTAATCTTTTACCAACGCCTCATTTTGGATTTGGGTTAAGGGTAATTGTATTTTTTTACCGCTTACATTCTCCCAAGTTTTGCCAAAATCTTTGGTTTGTATATAGTATAAATTAGTTCTGTAGTTCAGTCCGTTTTCGCCTTCTTTTACCGGATGGAAATTAAATGAAGTGCCCACGGTGTTTCCAAAACTACCACTGGTTTGGTAATGACCTTCTTCAATGGTGGCCAAATCTTTCCATTCGCTATAATTTACGCCATCGGCACTGGTCATGTAGCTAATGGTTCTACGTGGTTTGCTGGGCTGATTGGCAATTACCTTTCTATCGTAATGGGTAAATAAATTGATAAAGCCATTTTCCGGCTGATACCAACTTTGGAGGTATGAAAAATTATTCATAGGCACTACTTTTCCATTTTCTAGTTTGGTAGCGTGAATTTGTTCGAACTTAGTAATATCGTAAGGTTTTACACTTTTGTGTACATACGATGGACTATTGGTACCGTGTGCAGTAGAAAACAGCCAAATATAACCTTCGGTATCTATGTTCATCACCGGGTTATCGTGTGCGTTGTCTGTCTTTTTATCTAAAACGATGGTAGGTTTAGGTACCATACCGGTTTTATGGTCGAAATAAGAAACCATGTGCAATAAAGTTTTGCCGGCTTCATCTGCTCCGCCGTAACAAAAAAATGTTTTGTTTTCTGAGGCTACATATACAGAAAAAGGATAGTGATTGGCTGGGTAAGTTCCCAAACCACCACTGTATTTGTAAACATATTCATCATTTGAGGGTTGGTTACTGTACCATATCCCCCTGTATCCTGTATCTTTTTGGTTAAGTGTTTGAACTTGTGCCGACGAAAAATGGACGCAAGCAACAGCCCCTAAGCAAGACAACAATAATCTTCTCATTTATTTAAAGGATTTAAAAAGTAGGTAGAATATGAATATTTATAAAATCATTCTGCCCTAACCTATAGCTAATGGCAGAATGATTTTGATTTATCCTTTTAGTTAGGATAATTTGGGTTTTGTTTGATAAGCCCTGGGTTAATATCAATCTGAGTTTGAGGAATTGGGAAAACCACATGGTGCGACTGCATACCTTTTGATGCCATAACGGCAAGCGCTCGGTTGGTACGTACCAAATCAAACCAACGGTGTCCTTCAAAAGCCAACTCTACTCTACGCTCTTGCTCAATAGCTAAACGGAAAGCCGCTTGATCAGCTACACGTAGTGATAAATCTGCGTTGTTACTAGTTTTAGGTAACAAACCTGCCCTGTTTCTAATTTGGTTAAGGTATTGAAAGGCTACACCATCTGCTACGTAACCTTGCTCATTTAAGGCTTCAGCGTACATTAACAACACATCTGCATAGCGCAATACAATCCAGTTATTATCACTATCTAAATAAGCGGCTGGCACACCTGCATATTTGATAACGTAATTGTGTTGAACCGTGTTGGCACCCAAGGTATAGCTGTTTCTCATAGATACGGCTTTTCTCAAATCGCCAGCTTCATAAGCGTTGCTCATATCAGCAGTTGGGATATTTTGCCCTAACGGATTACCTACACTTACTACCGCAGTACCAGAACCTATTGGCGCAAATTGGTTAGTAAATGGGCTACCTTCGCCAGTTGAACCTTTTTTAAACTGCACTTCGAAAATAGATTCTCTGTTGTTCTCGTTGCTGATACCAAAAACACCAGCATAAGTTGGCATAATTTGATATTTGTTTAGCGCCACATTGTCTATTACCTTTTTTAACTGTGGAACAGCCAAATCCCATCTCCTTTGGGTAAGATATACTTTACCCAACAAAGCTGCTGCCGCACCTTTTGTAGCTCTACCAATATCTGCACCAGTAAATTCGTGAGGCAAAACGGCTTCTGCTTCTGTTAAATCTGTAATGATTTGGTTGTAAACATCGGCACTTGGGGTTCTGCCGTAAGTATAACCTTCTTGTGGGTTATTGATCATTTTTACTACCAAAGGCACATCGCCAAAAATGCGCACCAAGTTAAAATACATTAGCGCTCGTAAAAACTTAGCTTCGGCAGCATACCTTGCTTTTAAGCCTTCGTCCATACTTACAGCCCCTATTTTATCTAACACAATGTTAGCAGACTGGATAGCCTGGTAATGGCCTGCCCAAGTAGTGCTGCTGATAGAAGTTGTTGGTAAGTTTTCAAAATTATCTATCGCTACTAAGTCAGAACCCGCATTGGGATTGGTTATTTCTGTATTATCTGATCTCATATCGCCAATGACATGCATGGACGAGTAATATAAGCCAGAGGTTTGCAAGCCGCTATATACCGAAGCAAGGGCATTTTTCATGTCGTCGGCAGTTTTATAAAAGTTGTTCCCATTCATTTGAGAAATAGGAGCACGATCTAAAAAGTCTTTTTTACAACCACTAGCCGAAAGTAACACTATGGTACCTACAGCGAAAATTGTTTTTATATTTTTCATCTTTCTAAGATTTGTCTTTAATGGTAATGAAGCAATCCTGATAAGTGGGGAGAGTTTCATTGCTAATGTTTCTTAAAATCCAAAATTTAAACCAAACATAAATGTACGGGCCAACGGATAACCGCCAGAATCTACTCCTGGCATTAATGGGTTGGCACCTTCTATGCTTACCTCTGGATTGTAACCTTCGTACTTAGTAAACGTGTGTAAGTTTTGTACTGTAAAACTTAATCGGGCGTTAGCTACTTTTAAGCTTTTAGCTACCGAAGCTGGTAAATTGTATCCTAAAGTCACATTTCTAATTCTTAGGAAAGAACCGTCTTCTATAAAGGCAGAAGTAGCATTGTTAATTACGGAAGCAGCGCCCAAGGCATTGAAATTACGGTCTATTTGAGGGCTTACGCCATCTCCACGGTCACTTTCAGATTTCCATCCATTTGCTGTGCTTTTTAACACATTATAAGAACCTGCATAGTTACCGTAAAATCTACGAGCGGCGTTTAGCACTTCGAAACCTTGTACACCTTGTAGCGTAAAAGCAAAATCAAAACCTTTGTAAGAAAAACTGTTGGTCATACCGTAGGTAAAATCTGGAAACGGACTACCAATATTAGTTCTATCGTCAGCAGTAATTATTCCATCGCCATTTACATCGGCAAATTTTAATTGTCCTGGCTTTCCTGTTGGTACGCCACTAGCGTTTACAAAACCTGGTTGTGTATTTACTTCATTTTGGTTTTGAAAAACACCGATCACTTTATAACCAAAAAAGGCCCCTGGTGTAGCACCAATTTCGGTAATGTGGGTATTTCCGGCAGCAAAAGTGGTTTGTCTTGATAAAATACGAGAACCATCAGGGCCTAAAGCCAATACTTTAATGTTATTGGTAGAGAAATTCAAATCTGTAGTCCATTTAAACTCTTTTACCAAGTTTCTGCTGGTAACTGTAAACTCGAAACCTTTATTTTGAATTTCGCCAATGTTTTGTAGTGCGTTGGTATATCCTGTTAAGGTTGGTACCGGAACGCTCAACAATAAATCTGAAGTTCTTTTGTTATAGTAGTCTACCGACATGAACATCCTGTTTTGCAGCACGCCAAACTCTAAACCTAAATCCAATTGCTTATTCTTTTCCCAGCCTAACAAACTGTTTCCAATGTTATTTAGCCTAATACCGTTGTTAACTGTACCTCCGCTTGCGCCAAAAATATAGTTATCGGCTGTAGTAAGTGCAATGGCACCGTAGTTACTGATAAAGTTATTTCCGGTGATACCGTAGCTGGCTTTAACCTTTAAATCAGACAGCCAGTTTACATTCTTCATGAAGTTTTCCTCAGAAACTCTCCATCCTAATGATACCGAAGGAAAAGCGCCCCAACGGTTATCGAAACCAAAACGAGATGAACCGTCGGTTCTGAAAGTGGCAGTTAACAAGTATTTATTATCAAAACTGTAGTTGATACGAGCTAAGTAAGACAACAAAGCCCACTCTTCTACCGGTGCTGGAGCACTGGTAATTGTACCCGCTGCATTGGTAGTTTTTACAAGATCGTTTGGAAAATTAGTTGCGGCGATAGAAGCAGATTCGATATTTTCTTGTTGTATGGTATATCCAACTAAGGCATCAAAAGCATGTTTTTTAATTCTCTTGTTGTAGTTTAAAGTAAACTCAGCCAACCAGTTTCTAGATTGTACCGTATTATTGTTGGCTGTAGCCAATTTGGTATCGTTTACACTGTTAGGGTTGATAATTGATGGGTTAAAGATCTGTTCTCTAAAGTTTCTGATATCGGCACCTACCAAAGATTTGAAATTCAAACCTTCAAGAATGCTTACTTCAGCAAAAGCTGTTCCCAACAACCTCATGTTACCTTGTTGATGAAAATACTCTCTTGCAATTTTAACTGGGTTATCTACTTCGCTGGTTCCTATACCTTGGCCAGTAATTTTGGCGTAACTGCCATCTGCATTGTAGGGAGATAACAGAGGATTTGCTGTTAAAGCAGATTGGATAATACCACCACCTTGCCAGTTACCTTCGGCCAAACTTTGGTTAGAAAAATTGTAAGTTGGTGTAAGGTTTGCCCCTACTTTTACAATTTTATTTACTTGTGATTCTACATTAACACGAAATGAGTAACGTTTTAAGTCAGAACCTAAAACGATACCGTCTTGCGTTAAGTAACCCCCAGAAACAAAATATTTAGTTTTTTCGTTACCGCCAGAGAAATTAATTTGATAATTGCTCATAGGTGCCGTTCTAAAAATTTCGTCTTGCCAGTTGGTACCTTCGCCTAAGGCATCTGGATTGCTTAACGATGCTGGCAGTAAATACATTACATTGTTTAGCCTAACCGAGTTTGGATCTGAAGCAGAACGACCTGCACCCGAGTTAACCCAGGCGTTATTTCTTGCTTCGTTGATAAATACTGCAAACTCTCTAGCGTTAAGTACATCTAATGTTTTTTCTACCTGCTGTACCCCGGTGGTTAAGTTAAAATCTATCTTAGAGGCTCCGCTTTTGCCAGATTTTGTGGTAATAAGTACCACACCATTTGAACCTCTTGAGCCGTAAATAGCTGTTGCCGAAGCGTCTTTTAGTACTTGTATATTATCAATATCTGATGGATTAATAGTTGCTAATGGATTGTTTCTTTGGTTGTAATCGTTGGTAACTGGGAAACCATCTACTACGTATAATGGCTCGTTGCCAGCGCTTAACGAACCTGCACCTCTAACACGTACGGTAGAACCACCGCCTGGTGCACCTGTAGCTTGAGAAACTTGTACGCCGGCCATTTGTCCAGCCATAGCGTTATCTAAACTCACCACTACTTGGTCTTTTATTTTTTTAGAATCGATAGAACTAATAGAACCAGTAACGTCTTTACGCTCTTGCTTGCCATAACCTACCACTACCAAAGTGTTTAGGTTAGCTGCTTCTTCTACCAAGTTAACGGTAATGCTAGTTCTGTTGCCTACAGGTACTTCTTGTGTTACATAACCTACATAACTAACTATCAAAACTGCATTTTCGGGCAAGTTAGCTAGGCTAAAGTTACCGTTAGCATCTGTGGTTGCAGTTTGGTTACCATTTTTTACACGGATACCAGCACCTGGCAAAGGAGTAGAGTTTTCTCCTAATACCTTTCCCTTGATATCAATAACAACTGCCGCAGTTTTAGGCGGTGTTATTTTTACTTTGGTTACCACAATTGTTTTTTGTTCGATAGAAAAGGTAAAAGGTTGATTTTTTAAAATTTCTTTCAACGCCGTAGCAAGCGCTACATTTTTCAAATTAAAAGTTACTGGCTCTGCGTCCTTTACCTCGTTATGTTTATAAAAAAGGTAATGTCCACTTTGCTCACTAATAAGCGTTAGGGCCTTGGCCAGCGAAATATTTTTCCCTGACGCACTAACACTTTGCGAATAGCTCTTTGCACTAATGTGGAAGCAGCTAACAATAATAATCAACACCGTAAGTTTCATTACTAGAAACATTTTGGACAGATAAAAAACAGACGGCGTCTGGATTTTACCATAAAAATTTAATTGCATACTTTTGTAAGGTTTGGTTTTTGAATTAAAGGTTCTTTAACACAGCTTTTTAGGTTTAAGCCAAACATGCTTTAATAGCGTTTAACCGGTTGTGTTCCCGCACTTCCGGTTTTTTTGTTGGCCTTCCTCTTTTAGTCTACTGATTACGTTTTCATACGAGGTTGGGGTTTAGTTTGGTTAGTAATTAGTTAGTTATAACAATTGTTCTTCCTTTTACAGAAGTATTTATTTTACTCAGTTCTAATATTCTCAGTACACCTGCAATATCTTCGGTGCGCTTAATTTTACCTACAAATAGGTCTGCACTTATCTCTCCATTATATTTAACGTCTACATTGTACCATCTTGAGATTTGACGCATTACGGTTTGTATATCTGCCTTATCAAATTTAAAATAGCCGTTTTTCCATGAAACTGCTGCCTCCAAATCGGCAGGGTTAACGCTTATTGCTTTATCTACACTCGTTAAAGAAGCCTCTTGCCCAGGGCTTATAATTTTTGATGCACCTACTTGGACAGCCCCATTTTTTAACTTGGCCACTTTTACGCTACCTTCTAACAGTGTGGTGGTTTCTTTAGCCTCGTCTGTATAGCTATTTACATTAAAATGTGTACCTAAAACTTCTATTTGCTGATTTTGCGTACGTACAATAAAAGGCATTTTTTTGTTCTTAGCTACTTCAAAGTATACCTCTCCGGTAATATCAACAGCTCTTTGGCTGCCAGCAAAGTGGGTAGGGAATTTGATTGATGACGCCGCATTTAACCAAACCTTGGTTCCATCTTCCAATACCAACTGGTACTGGCCGCCACGTGGTGTAGCAATAGTGTTGATAGAAGGTGCTGCTTCCCCATCAGATTCGTACTGTACCTGCCCATCAAGGCTCTTAATCACTTTCAAACCTGCTCTCTGTACGATTACTCCATTACCTTTCTCGTTTAGTCCTATCGTAGAACCATCGGCCAAAGTAAGTATCGCCTGGTTACTACCGGGTTTAATTACTACCGCCGCTGCTTGGCGCTCATCTAGATTTTGTTTTGTTTCTTCATTATTAAATAACAAAATGCCTACCGAGAAAACCAAAACTAGCACTGCCGCAGCCGCTAGCCATTTTATGTTTAAAGAAAAAGTAGGCTTTTTAACAGGCGTTAAATGCATTTGTGCAGCAATACTTGCCGCAATTTGTTGCTTTACATCGTCCCTTTGGTTTGCCGCCATCTGCTCTAGCACATTCTGTTCTGCATCAAACAAGTCGTAATAAGCATGTAGCATCTCTATTTCCTGCTCGCTAGCCTTACCTTGATTGTACTTATTAAGAATTTCTAGAAATATTTTTTTATCCATTTTATGTATACCGCAGCAGTTTTGGTACGGCCTTTATAACTAAGAGCCGCAAATCACAAAAAGTCCCACAAGAAAATAAAAATTAATTTCAAAGATGTAGCAAAGCCACAATATAAAGCAGATCTAATGCATCGCGAAGCTGCCCTACGCTTTTGCCTAATTGGTTTTGCACCGTCTTTCTACTGATGTTAAGTTTTTCTGCAATTTCTTTGGTGCTTAGATCTTCGTGAAAACGAAGTTTGAAAATTGTTTGTTGAGCTGCCGGAAGACTGTTAACCATAGCTTCGTATTTAGCCATAAACTCTTTTCTTAGCAATTCTACATCTGCCCTATCACTACGTTGTTCTAAACACGCCAATAAATCGGGTATCGTAGTAAACCGCTGCTCCTTTTCCATCCATTTGAAAACATTGTTTCTAACAGACATATAAAGATAAGAAGGTACGAAGGCTATTTGTAGTTCTTTTCTTCTAGACCACAGCTGCAAAAATATATCTTGGGTAATATCTTTTGCATAATCGGCATCTTTTAAACGCTTATATGCTGCATTGTAAACTTGCTCCCAATACCTGTCGTACAGCAAATGAAAGGCAGATTCGTCATCGCCTTTCATTTGTGTTAGTAAATATTGATCGTCTACGTTATGGTCTATTGATTTTATCATACTTGTTGAAGTACGGAAATCAAATCTATCTAATATTTTCGACTTAACAAAAATACCAGAAAGTAACGTGGCACAATCGCCTTAAAAACGACTTATAGTTTGGCTATTTTTTGATAGCGTAACAAAGCTTCTAAAAAGTAATAATCTGCATAAATCAATGGTACATCTATTTCTCTACCAGATGGCAGATTACCTGTGCTATGTTTCAACAAAAAATAGGGATTTTGTTGGTCTACATTCAAATACTGTTTGCTACTAAGCGACTTTAGCATAGCAACGGCAGCATTAAAATATTTCTGTTTTTCTTTACCTTTTAAAAAGGTACTTAACTCTAGCAAACCTGCACTGGCTATGGCTGCTGCAGAAGCATCTCTAGGAGTTTCTTTAAATTTTGCAGGCTGATAATCCCAATCTGGCTTAAAACCTGGCTGTCCCACGTTAAAATCCCAATAAGGAATTTTGTCTGCTGGTAGATTTGGATGATTTATGAAATAATCTGCCATTTTCATTGCGGTTTTCAAAAACCGAGCATCTTTTGTTTCGCGGTAAACGGTAGTAAAGCCGTAAATGCCCCAAGCTTGCCCCCTAGCCCAAGTAGATTCGTCAGAAAAACCTTGCAGAGTCTGCTTGTGCAATACTTTACCCGTTTTAGGATCATAATTTACCACGTGGTAAGAACTGTAATCTTTCCTTAAATGATTTTTCATGGTTTGCTCAGCATGTTTTATGGCTATATGTTTGTAAATCGTATCGCCGCTAATTTTGCTTGCATAAAACAACAGTTCTAAATTCATCATGTTGTCCATTATTACCGGATATTCCCAAGTATTGATATCACCTTTTGATTTTCTTTTATTCCATGATTGAATGCTACCAACCACTGGAGAATATCTTTGGCACAATGATTTTGCCGATTGCAGCAAAATTTTTGGGTATTTCTCATCTTTCACGAAACGAAGCGCATTACCATAGCTGCAATACATCATAAATCCAATATCATGATGGGCCGTATTGTACTGGTTACTTTCTAAAGAATTTGTCCAGGCCAAAGCCGCTGCTTTCCATTTCTCATCTTGTGTAAACTCGTACATATACCATAATGAACCAGGCCAAAAACCTCCTGTCCATTCATCAATCTGCAAATATTTAATATCACCATTTTCGTATAAACTATGCGGATAATCGGTAAAATTACCCTTCGTTTTAGCTAATAAATTTTGGTATAAAGGAGCAGCTGCTTCAAAGCTTTTGGTTACAAAATCTGTTTTTTGGCCAAAGGCGATACTCCATGAGACCAACAACAGCATGCAAAAGAAAATAGGCTTTTTTATTCTAGTCATCGTTTTATATTTTAGTTATAATATAAAGAGCAAGATTTCAAATAAAATCCCATCACTTAATAAAAAAAATAGTTTAATAGATCAACGATACACTGAAAACCAACACTTTTGTTTCTACTGCTACCGACCAAAAGGAAAACTCTTCAAACTGTAGATCAATGCTTCGTTCACGGTTAAAAATTATAATTTTGCCCACAAATGAAACTCAAAAACATACCGCCCATTCCTGCTGTTTTGTTGGCCATAATTAGCGTTCAGGGAGGTGCGGCTATTGCCAAAGGCATATTTCCTTTTTTAGGCGCTACAGGTACCGCAACTATACGTATTGTACTATCAGCAATAATTTTAGGATTTGTCTACCGCCCCAATTTAAAGGCCATAAACGGCAAACAATGGAAACTTGTAATACCTTATGGCTTGGTTTTGGGAGCTATGAACCTTAGTTTTTATCTTTCTTTAGCCAAAATACCATTGGGCTTAGCGGTTACCTTAGAGTTTATTGGTCCATTAGCTTTAGCCATATCAACTTCCAGAAAAGCTTTAGATTTTTTATGGGCCATCATGGCCTCGGCAGGAATTTTTTTAATAGCTCCTTGGGGCGAAAACAGCAACATAGACTTAATTGGTGCCGCTTTGGCCTTGTTAGCCGGCGCATTTTGGGCCGCTTACATCATCATTGGGGGCAAAGTTTCTCAAATAATGGAAAGCGGTAATGCTGTAAGCATTGGAATGGCAGTAGCCAGTTGCGTTGTGTTACCCTTTGCTATAGCAGATGGTGGTTTAGCGCAAATAAACCCAAAGTTGCTAACCCTAGGCTTGGCCATTGCCTTACTTTCTAGCGCCATACCTTATACTTTAGAAATGAGCGCCCTAAAACATATCCCAGCAAAAACATTCAGTATTTTAATGAGCCTGGAACCTGCAGTAGCAGCCATTTGTGGTATTTTATTTTTGAGCGAGCACCTTTCTGTACCCGAGTGGATAGCAATAGCTTTGGTAGTGATTGCAAGTTTTGGTGCGGCACTAGTTAAAAGACAAAGCAAAACGACTTAGCATAACCTAATATCTAAATGTATATCCAATAAACTCAGGAGATAAAAAAACTCATCTCCTGAGTTTTTCTTTCCGACTGAAACCTTCTTTTTGTGTTAAGTTTTGGAGTTAAAATTGAGTTAAATTTTAGATGTTATCACTTCCCAAAACAGCTCCTAACTGCAACCAAGAAAATATTTCAAATCAGAGAATTGCTAATCAAACGAGCAGGCATCAAATTATTTGTCGCTAATCACTTTAAATTGTGTACGTCTATTCAGTGCCCTTCCACTGGGATTATCATTACCGTTTTTTAACTGATTGGCCGCAATTGGCTCACTAAACCCGTAACCTTTCCAAGTCATTCTTGTCTCAGCAATTCCTTTTGTTAACAGATAGTCTACGCAAGATTTAGCTCGTGCTTCAGAAAGCGCTAGATTGTAAGCTTCCGTTCCTATATTATCTGTATGTGCACTTAGCTCAATCGCTATTTTTGGATTATCAATCATCACTTGAAACAGCGTATCTAAAGTTACCTTTGATTGCGCCGTAAGTTCTGCACTATCAAATTCATATAATATATTTTTAAGCACAATTGGCTTATTGATTTCCATCGGTTCTAAACATAACTGGGCGCTCAATAAGGTATCTGCGTTAACCAACTGCGAGTAGCTGTAGCTAATGCTTTTGGCAAAATATTTAGGTTTGCTAGCATTAAGAAGTAGGTTTTTGTTACTGCCAATCTGAAAAACATAATTTCCATTTTGGTCTGTTTGTGTAGTAAGCTCCGGAAGGTTTGCTCCGGCAGCAGTAACCGTAACTCCGACCAGTGGTTTCTGCGTTACGCAATCCAAAATAGTGCCCCTAACCATCAGATATTCTCTTTTTACATGAAATACCTCTAAACAGCAAACCGATTCCCTATCAGAACTGATATATGCTTCTCTTCCCTCTGCATCTAGCGCTGCAAAATAGATGTCGTCTTTAGCAGAGTTGATAGGATACCCCATATTTGCCGGCTCCGACCATTCTACGAAGTCTCCTTCTGCTTCGTAAAAATCGAACCCACCTAAACCCACTTTGCCATTGCTACTGTAGATCAACTTCTTTGTGGTAGGCAGATAATAAGCCGCCTGTTCATCATCTGGCGTATTAATTCTTGAGCCCATATTCAGTGCATTTTTTACGGTTCCGTCGGCACGTAAAACGGTATACCAAAGATCGTAACCGCCCTGTCCACCGGGTCTATCCGACGAAAATATAAGATACTTCCCATCTCTACTTACCGAAGGTTGCTGCGAGTTAAAGCCAAGCACATTTATTTCGCCACCCATAGCTATTGGCGAGCTCCAATTGCCATTTTCTTTTTTACTGATGTAGATATTTCGCTTTTGGAGTTCCTTATCGGTTCCCCAAGCAGTTAGAAACATAATTTCTCCATTAGGATGTAATGCTGGCGCTGCAGTTTCCATCTTTTTCAGATCGATATCTATTTTTCGGATGCTGACCTCTTCTGCATCGATATCAGTATTCGTTACAGCATAAATGGCATTGATGAAAGGAGTCTGTTTCTTTACAATCTTAGGCTTTCCCATACCGACATCTAACACCTCATTTTTGCCTTCGCTTGCAATGGGCCTCGAAGAAGTAAAGTAGAACTCCGAATTGTATGATGCTGGCGCATAATTAGATCCTGCCTTATTGATATCGTTGTTTAATCGGGAAATATTAAACATCCTGGGATACTTCATTTCTTCTATTGCATATTTACAAGAAGCTATTTCTAACTTGGCTTTAGCCACATAGCCATCGTCAACTTTATATTTATTTACAAAATTTTCTAAGGTTTCAATCGCTTCCGTATATTTAAGGTTAGCCCTTAAACATTCTCCGTACCAAAATTCGCTTTGCGCATACTTAGGGTTAGTGAAATGTTGAGAAACAGCGTACCACTTTTCGGCATCCTTAAAATTTTTATACAAACGTAACGAAGTAGCCAATTGATAAACTGCATATTCATAATCGTCTTTTCGTGGACTTTGCTCCTTTATTTTCTGCTCAATACCGTATGGAACTATGAAACCGGCACTATCTGGAGATATTTGCAGCATCCTCTTATAATATTCTGCTGCTGCATAATATTCTTTATTTAAGAAATAAACATCAGCGATACGCTTAGCGCTAGCGCCCATTTGGGCATATCCAAGTTGGGCAAAGCATACAATAGCGATACATATTTTTAGCGTTTTCATAATTGATCATTTAAAGACGTGGACAAAAGAAATTAGGACCAACAATGCCCTTTCTTGCATTGAAAGAAACAGAAAGCTCCAAACCTCCCCTACTGCTTGTTGCTCTATTTAAACTAGAGGTGTTAAAATCGTAACTTAATCCAAAAACCATACTCCTAATATGAAAGCCTAAGAAAGCAATAGCGGCATCATCCACACGATAATTTGAACCAAAAAGTAAATCAGTTTCTGCATTAAGCATCATTTGCGCATAGGCACCAAAGGCAATTTGTTGTGCATTTCCTTGACGTAGAAATAAGGCATTGGGAGTGAGGTCGAAAAAATTATTTAAGTGAACTCTCGCTCCTCCATGCGCTGTATATCGCATAGGTATTCTGGCCTCGCCACCAATAAATTTGTCTTTTGGCCGAGTTAAATGCGCTACAGCGCCTCCAAAAAATATATTTACCGATTTATAATCAGCGGCATCAAAAAACATGATACCGGCATTTACGTCGGGCGTGGTAAAATTCTGCGCCGCAAAGGCTTCATCGAACATCATGTTACCATCATAACCTTGCATTGGATTGTACTGGCTACCCAAAGTAATACGAGACACATCTATGCTTTTATTAATTATGCCTGCCTGCAGGCCAAAGTTGATGATCTTATCTCCTGCTTGCCCAAAACGAATACGGTAAGAAGCCGAACCCAAGGCGTTTAACTGATTGTATGCAACTGCACCAGCCCTCTGATTGATGACCATTGCGCCTAGAGCTAGGTTTTTAGTTGGAGCAACATCAAACGAGGCTCCAACGGTTAAGTATCCATTATCTATATTACTCCATTGCTGTTTTGCATTCAAATTTGCCCTATAAGCACCATCTGTTACTCCCGTTAACGCAGGATTTAACCATAATGGGTTGGCATAATATTGAGAGAAATGCGGATCTATTTGACCATATATCTGATTTGCAACTAGCGTTAATACCAACACTACTGCAGCTATTATTGTGTTCTTTTTCATTGGTGCTATTTTTTAATAAAACCATATCCATTTTAATCGATTCTTATCTAAGTAGTGTTACAGTACCTTTAAACGTTTTGCTTACGCCGCTGTTAAAGGTGGCTTCTATGTAATACACATAAACTCCATTCGGTTGTTGCCTACCTCTATAAGTTCCATCCCAACCCTGCAATAGGTTTTGCGAATCGTAAATAAACTCTCCCCACTGGTTATAAACCCTCATGCGAAATTTAGCTACGTTATTACCATAGGCTAAGAAGAAATCATTTCTACCATCGTTATTAGGGGTAAAAGTGTTAGGGATATACAATTCATCTTTGAACGGTTCTGTAGTAGTTCCGGTAACTGCGGCAGAATTGGCGCTAGTTTGGCAATCGG
Source organism: Pedobacter ureilyticus (assembly GCF_005925345.1). Taxonomy (GTDB): domain Bacteria; phylum Bacteroidota; class Bacteroidia; order Sphingobacteriales; family Sphingobacteriaceae; genus Pedobacter; species Pedobacter ureilyticus. The sequence continues at coordinate 17,072 of NZ_SSHJ01000024.1, read as the reverse complement.
ATGCTGATTTTGCCCTAACCACTACAGTAACGCTTTGCCCTTGATTTAAGCCAGTGACCAAGTAACTCGGTATAGCTGTGGTAGCCCAATTACTACCCGCATCTGTAGATATTTCGTAAGAAATGGCTCCCCGTATGGCATTCCAATTAAACTGAATACTGCTAGTGGTTATGTCGCCAACCACAACCATTGGAGTGCCAAGAATAGCTAACACATTAACCGTTACCGAAGTTCTAGTTGAGCTTACGCAACTACCCCCATTGCTTACCGCCTCTACATAATAGGTAGTATTTACATCAAGTGGCATAGTAGTATAAGTATCGCCGCTATGTAAAGCTGTACCACCCGTTGCAGTGCTGTACCAATTATAAGTTAATCCTGCTAACGGATTATTTACAGTAAGCACTGTAGTACCGCCAGCACAAATTGATGTTGCCGCAGCAGTGACGTTAGCTGGTGGATTAGGCGCCACCCCTACATTTACATTAACTTGGGTTCTTGTTGTTGAAGCGCAAGTATTAGTGGTTGCCTCAACATAATAAACCGCATTAGTAGTAAGCGCCGGCGTGGTGAAACTACTACCAGTACCTACTGCCGCTCCGCCGCTCGCAGCGGTAAACCAAGAGTAAGTGGTACCAGCTATCGGATTGCTTACGGTCAATGTAGCCGAACTATTACTACAGGTATTTACTTGCGTTGACGTAACTGTAGGAGCTGCCGGTCTGGCATTTACGTTTACCGTAACCGCAGTACGGGTAGAAGATGCAATACAACCAGAAGTAGCCACCGCTTGTACATAATAAGTAACATTAGCATTAACAACAGGTGTATTAAAGCTACTGCCTGTAAATAATAGCGTGCCATTAGTTGCACTATTATACCACTCGTAAATCGTATTGGCTTGTACATTACTGACCATTAATACTGTGGCGTTGTTAGCGCAGATATCGGTACCTGAACTTGCAACTATTGGCGCAACAGGCGCTGCACCTACCGTTATCGTTACCATTAAGGCGCTTCCAGCTGTATTTTCGCAATAATTGTCTCCTTTTACTGTGACGTAATAGGTTTGATTGGCTGTAAGTATTGGTGTTACAAATCCGACACCTACATAGGCTACACTAGTTAAAGCAGCATCATTGTACCAAGTAAATATTGGGTTGCTTACCGAAGTACTACTTGCAGTAAGTGTAACACTGGTATTTGCACAAATATTGGTATTACCGGCAACACTTAAATCGGCAGCTGTAGCTCTAGGTTTTACAGTTACAGTAATTATTTTGGCGTCTGCTACTGGCGTTTCGCATCTGTTATCTCCCTTAACAGTAACGTAATAGCGTTGGGTACTTGTTAATATAGGTGTTGTAAAGCTAGCTCCCGTGCTTGCCACAGTAGTTAAGCTTGCATCACTGTACCAAGTAAATACTGGATTAGTTACCGTGCTGGTGCTGGCGGTAAATGTTACTGTTCCCATTCCACAAACGTCTGCAACTGCAGGAGCAACAATCAGATCCGCATTGCTAGCGAAAGGCTTCACATTTACAGCAACCGCTTTTGCATCTATAGGAAAAGTTTCACACTTATTATCTCCTTTTACCGTTACGTAATACGTTTGGCTGGCAGCCAGCAGCGGTGTGGTAAAGCTAGCTCCAGTAGCTGCTACTGTAGTTAAGCTAGCATCACTATACCAAGTAAATATCGGATTGGTTACCGTACTTGTACTCGCAGTTAGCGTTGCTGTTCCAGGACCACACAAGTCAACAGCTGGAGAAACCGTGAAATCGGCTCCGGTTGCCCTATCATTTACAATGACATCTACCTGCAAAGCATCCCCGGCTCGATTTTCGCATTGATTACTTCCTTTAACCGTCACATAATAAGTTTGGTTAACACTTAAAATAGGCGTGGTAAACGGTGTACCAACATATAAGATATTAGTTAAGGCAGCATCAGCATACCAAGTAAATATCGGATTAGTAACTGTACTTGTTGTAGCATTTAAAATAGTGCTTGAGTTTAAGCAAACAGTTCTGCTTCCATTTACGGTAATGTCTGATGCTAAAGCAGTAGTTTTAACAGTTACCGTCACCGTCTTAGCTTGAGAAACTGGACTTTCGCATCTGTTAGTACCTTGTACCGTTACATAGTAGGTTTGATTAGCGCTCAAAATTGGCGTGGTAAAGGATGAACCCGTGGCGGCAATGTTAGACAAGTTAGCATCGGTATACCATGTAAATATTGGATTGGTTACCGTAGTACTGCTTGCAGTAAGTGTAACAGTACCTGCGCCGCAAATTTCTACTGAAGGCGACACCATTAAATCTGCAGCTGTAGCAGGTAGATTTACGTTTACAACAACTGTTTTAGTGTCACTAGCCAAATTTTCACATTTATTGCTCCCTTTAACTGTCACATAATAGGTGGCATTAGTGGTAAGCACGGGAGTGGTAAAAGTTGCACCCTGAAATAACGGTATGCTAAGTGCCGCATCTGCATACCATGTAAATATTGGATTGGTTACTGTAGTGCTACTAGCGGTTAGGTTAGCCGTACCAGAAGCACATATATTTGTACCATCCACCGTAATATCCGCAGCTATTGCGGTTTCGCCAACAGTAATGGTAATTGATGTCCTATTTCCATTTGCACAACCACTTCCGTTCAAAGCCTCTACACTATACGTATAGGTGCCTACAGGCAAATTAGCCGGAATGGTATAACTTTCGGAATTTAACGCTACCAAGGCGCCATTGGCATCATACCAATTGAAACTAACACCTGCTACAGCTTCTACAGCTAACATTGCCGATGTGCCGAAACAAGTATTTGTCGGATTGCCTGCTAACGGGATTGGCGGAGCAGAGATTGGCGCTACAACCACCTCTACTTTAGTCCCTACTGTTTCGCAACCATTAACTACGGCTCTTACGTAATAATTGTAAGTACCTGCTGCCAAATTGCTTGGCGTGCTAAATGTATTTCCTTCTACTGGCGTACCAGTATTATTTAAATACCATCTGTAGGTTACCCCATTTATTGGATTGCGAACTGCCAATACTGCACTGCTGCCTGCACAAGTAGTAGTGGATGTGCTCTCCACTTGTGGCTCAACGCCAACTCGCTGAGCATAATTGAAATCTATAGAAGTAAAGGCGCTAATTAATCCAGAGTTCAAGCGCAATTCAACGGCGTCAAACTGCTGTGTTGGCACAAAAGTAATCGTAACCGCACTTCCATCACTTAGCAAGTCTAAGCTAATTAGCGAACTATTTGCCAAAGTAGCATCATTATTACTATTAGCACCATTATAAGTTATTAAACTGATAGATGGCAACACAGCAAGCGATAATAATTTCCCTGGAGATGTTAAACGTATTTTAATGGTATCGCCTATGGTAGATAAGCTTCCAAAACCTACTCTTTGGAATGCATAAGCATTAACCAAGCCAACGGGGATTACCAATGATGAGGCCGTTTCAATTCTATCGTCGATAGCCAATAGAGAGTTAAATACACCTCCCAATAACGTTGCCCCAACAACACCTTTATCTACATCAATACTTGCTGCTAAACAAGGCACTGGACCAGTATTTCCATCAGTAGTAATACTAACCGTTACCGGAACTCGCACCGAAACACAACCTCCATCTACGTAGGCTTCAACATAAAAAGTAGTATTAGCCGTAATAGGATCGGTTAAATAAGAGCTGCCCGTACTTAATAAAGTTCCACCGGTGGGCTGATCAAACCATCTAATTTCGGCATTTGCATTGCTAGAAACTGCCGTTAGCAAAGCCCTCGAATTAGCACTTACACTGACGTTAGATATTGCTACTACTGGGGCATCTAAGGTACCAACGTTAATTTGCGCTGTTGTTTTTGTCAATGAAGCAACATTACATAGTCCATCAAAAGCTTCTACGCTAAAGCTTACAGTTCCAGTCACGTTATTTATCGTAAACGAACTGCCAGTAAAAACCAACGAATTGGTAGCGTCATACCATCGGTAACTCATGCCATCAATAGGGTCTTTAATTTGAAGTGTCACATTGCTACCCAAACATGAACTAATATTGTCAGCCACTAACATTGGAGCACCAGGCAGGGCTTTTAGAACTACATCCACATTGGTTCTTACACTCTCACAAGCTGAGCCAGAATTAGCGGTTACATAAAACCTCGTATTGGCATTGATATTAGGTGTGATAAAACTTTCGCCATCAGCTTGGTAAACTCCACTTTCATTATACCATTTATAAACAAAACCTGTTCTAGCATTTTGTACCGACAACGTAACCGGAGCACCATTACAGGCTTCTACACGATTTGCGGCAACTTGCGGTGCAGCAACTTGATGTTGTACATAGTTGATATTAATAGTAGTCAGTGCAGAAACTATACCTCCATTTAACCTAAGTTCTACCTGATTAAATGATTGATTAGGCACAAATGTAAGTATGGCCTGCGAGCCTCCGCTTAATAACTGCAAGCTAACCAGAGGGTTATTTATAGCGGTTAAGTCGTTGTTGGTAACACCATTAGTTAAGGTTGAGAGCTGTACAGAACCTAATAACGCTAACGACAGTAATCTGCCTGGCGAACTTACAGCTATTCTTATGGTGTCTCCAACTGCACTTTCGCTTGGAAATGTAAAGCGCTGATAAACGTACCCTCCTAATGCCGAAACTGGTAAATACAAGGTAGATGCAGTTTGTCGGTCATTGTCTATAGCTAAATCTGGATTGGCAACACCTGATAATAGAGTTAGACCGTTTAAACCGTTGATTTGAGCAATTGGAGCTATGCACGGTGTGGGTACAGGTGCACCATTGGTAACATTTATCGTAACCATTACCCTAGACACAGAAGTACAACCTGTTAACGTTGACCTCGCCTCTACATAGTAAGAAGTGTTTACGTTTAATGGTGGAGTAACAAAAGTGGCTCCTGTATGTATCGGAGTAGCCGCATTTGCAGAGGTGTACCAATCAAAGTCTACGTCCGTATCGGTAGAACTCGCCGTAAGTGTTGTTGTTTGTCCGGCAACTATTGTAGAAACGGAAGCCTGCACCTGAGGCAAACTTGGTCTAGGATTTACTGTAACCGTTATTGCCGCCCTACCTGCGCTTACACAACCCTGCTGGCTAGCTGCTACATAATATGTCTTACTGGTATTAACGGTAGACAAATTATAGTTAGCACCTGTAAATAATATCGAGCCTCCGGTAGGCACATCATACCATTGGTAATTGATTTGTTGACTTGGATTTGTTACCGATAGCGTGACCGGGGAACCTTCGCAGGCAGTAATCCCTGTGGATGCTAAAGTAGGCACTTCTAACAAAGGAACCACATTAACAGTAATTGGTATCCTTCTGCTATTAGCGCATCCATTTCTAGAAACTTCTATATAATAAGTGGTAGTTGATGTTAAATTTGGCGTAGTAAAATTAGCGGTAGTAGCTAATAAACTTCCACCTATTGGTGCATTATACCATGCAATTTGCGTATTACCGTTAGCCGTTGTGCTAATTGTGGCGCTTGTGTTGTAGCAAATCGTTTGGTTATTGCCTACCAACGTTGGATTTGGATAGACAATTTGTGCACCATAAATATCGAGGCTACTTAATGCGGCAACAACTGATTGAAAACGAACCTCTACTCTGTCAAATTCAGCTCCCGCCGCAAATGTAGCCTCAAACCTATTTCCTCCTAATAACCGTAGGTATATTAACGAAGAGTTTAACTGCAGTGTTTTTACCACAGTATTATTATTCATTACATTGATGGTAATATAGCCTAACACAGTTAGATCTAGCAAACCTGTTGGCGTAGCTAAATCTAGGCGAATACTATCTGTCGCCACTCCAGCACTTGGAAATATCAACCTTTGAAAGCCTGTTGCACCAGCACCCAAGCTCAAGTTAATTCGAGTATAATTATCTGGATCTGCATCTACCGAATTACCAGGATTGGCAACATTGCAAAGCACACAAAGCAATCCGGATATGCCACTACTTTGCGCATTTGCTACGATGCAATTTGTTCCTGTACCATCGGCAATTACCGTAACTACAGCGGGAGCTCTGTTTGAGCTAACACAACCCTGAATACTGACAGCTTCGGCGTAAAAAGTGGTGGTAGCAGATAAACTGCCAGTTGAAAATTCTTCACCCGTACCCAACAGGGTGCCTCCTGTTGCGTCGCTATACCATCTTATAACAGCGCCACTTTCGGCCATTGCCCTTAAAGTAGTACCTTGATTTGCATTGATAGTTTGATTGTTAGTAGTAATAGTAGGCACAGCTGGCGTTGGATTAGCGGTGACTTCGACCGCAACTTTAGAACTTATAGCGCCTCCAGACACCGCCTCTACATAAAATACTGTTGTTGACGTCACATTTCCCGTATCGAAAACACCATTGTTATTGGTAGTAATGGGGGTGCTTCCGCTGGCAGCGTACCAGTTATAAGTTACTCCTGCTTGGGTATTGGTAACAGTAAGGGTTGCCGTTGTACCAGCGCAGGTTATTACATTGGCTACCGCAGGCGCTGTTACGTTGATATTTAATTGGTAGTTAGTGGTCACAGCATTGCCGGCAGCATCCGTTACCCTAATAGCAAAATTATAGCTACCGCCCAACGTAGGTGTGCCAGATAATTCCCTGGTGCCAGCATTAAAACTTAATCCAGCAGGCAAATTGATAGCGGTGTAAACATAAGGAGCTGTGCCACCCGCCACTGCAGGTAAGGTTTGCGATGGGTAGTTGATCCCCACAGTGCCGTCTGGAAGTGGTGCCGTAGCTAATGTCAATGCTCCGGCTACCTGCAATGCATAGCTGTTGGTAGCCGTTCTTCCTTCGGCATCAGTAACCGTCAATACGATGTTAAAGTTCCCAGCCTCTGTAGGGGTTCCGGTAATTTCTCGTGTATCTGCATCGAAAGACATGCCAGCAGGGAGATTGATAGCGCTATAACTATATGGTCCTGTACCTCCCGTGGCTGCCGGCAAAGTTTCGGCCGCGTAAGCTGCGCCCACCGTACCATTAGCTAGCACTTTAGCTGCAATAACCAAAGGATCTATAATTTTAATCTCATAGGCCTTGTTTAAGGTGAGGCCCAATGCATCGGTTACCTGTAAATTGATGCTGTAATTACCAGCTACGGTAGGCGTTCCGGTAATATTTCTTGTGTTTTCATCAAAACTTAATCCTGGCGGAAGATTGGTTGCCAAATAGGTGTAACCTGGTGTGCCGCCGGTTGCCGATGGTAAAGTTTGCGTAGTATAAACTAATCCCACAGTTCCTTCTGCTAACACGGCATTGCCAAGAGCCAGCGGATTTTTTATCACGATAGGATAATTCATACTTGTGCTGTTCCCATCAGCATCGCTCACATTTACGGTAATTACATAGCTACCCGCAATACTAGGTGTACCCGTAATTTCGAAAGTAGAAGCATTGAAACTTAAACCGGGCGGCAAATTGATGGCAGTGTAAGTATAGGGTGTGCTACCACCAGTTGCCAACGGCACTACCTGAATAGGATAACTTATGCCAACAGTTCCATCCGGTAAAATTAAATTGCCCAAAGTAAGGGCGTCGGTAACTAAAAGTGTATGTACGGTGGTAGCTGTACATCCTTTGGTATCCGTTACGGTTATCGAGAAAGTATAATTCCCAGCCAAACTAGGTACGCCCGTTAATAAACCGGTATCGCTTAAAGATAATCCAGAAGGCAAATTGCTTCCCGTAGCAACTGAATAGTTATAATTTGCAGTACCTCCCGTAGGCAATGCCAGTTGCCTACTATATGCTTTACCAATGGCGGCATTTGCCAACGCTGTAGCAGTAAAGTTAAGTTGCGGATTTACGGTAACGGTAATAGGCACCCGTACCGACTCTGAAGAACAGCCAATCTGTTTGGCAGCCACAAAATACGTCTGATTTGCCCTAAGCTCTGGCGTAATAAAAGTTTCGTTAAATTCAGTCTGGCCTATTGCTGTGCCCCCGTCCTGTACATCGTACCAAACCAATTGGTTAGTAGATGCCGTTGTAGCTCCCAAAGTAGCCGTACTGTTGTAACAAACTGCTAAAGAATTAGATAAAGGTGCTGCAAAAGTTGGCCTAGGCGCAGAACGAGTAACTTCAAAAATATTAATAGATTGTGTAATAGATACACCCAGCAATGCAGATAGCGTAACCCTAACTCTGTCAAACGTGGCAGTGCTCGGCACAGAAAAAGGAATAGTTACAGCTTGTCCGCTATTAAATAACCCAAGGAGATCCAAATTTAACAAACCGTTAATACCAGTTCGTGTATATACCACGTTATTTCCGTTAAAAGCTTCTACAGTAATATTGCTTAAAACACCAACGTTCGCCAAAGCTGGAGATACACTCAAACGAATATTGAACTCATCTCCTTGTCGCGAAGGGTTTGTAAAGTAGATATTTTGACTAATTGTACCAGCAGCTGATATCAATCCTAAACTAAGTTTAGAACTGGTCTGCAAATTACCATCAATCGCATTTTGGATGTCAGTTACACCAGCACCTCCAATGCCAAGCAAACTTAAAGTTGCTCCAGTTCCCTGGTAATCAGTAGCAAAAGGCGGATCACAATTGCCCGTACCAGACACATGGAATGCGTTGTAAACTTTAATTTCGTTGGGTAAACTTAAGAGCAAGGCGGTAGTAACATCTTTAACAAACACACTTCTGTAAGTTACATTAGGCGTAACCGCTAAATAAAAATTTCCCTGGCTGTCTCTTATCAATTTTACATTGGTATTTGAAAAACCACCGTTACTTGAGCCTATTGCCACTTGCTGGCCGGCAGCGTTCTTTGCGCCAACAATAAAATAATGATCGCCAAGAACCACATTGCCCAAAGTATTCGCTAAAGAGGCGCCTAAGTTACCTCCAAGTAGCGCATTGAGCAAATCAGTGTCGTATCCGATCTTGATGAACGTAGTGGTATTGGCAGCAACGTCTTGATTGTAGGCTAACTGAAGTTCTCCGCTATAACTTCCGGCGCCAAATAATGCACCCCCATAAGATTTAACGGATGCAAAACTATTATCATCCAAAGTAGCGTTGTCCTTATCATCGACTCGGTTAGAAACCACCGTTGCATTTTTTGCAAAAACTTTAGTTTGCGCATACGCAAAACCACCAACCGACGTTAATAAAGAATAAAAAAACAAGATAACAATCAATTTTTGACGCAATCTTGCTGTTCGAGTAGAGTTCTGTCCCATAAGCTTGGCTTTTGTTAATCTGAGACAATATTAGCCATGCAATTAGGCGTTTTCGCTGTTCAATTTATCCAACTTATAAGCCCTGCTGAAACGCTTTATTCAATTTTATTCGTTTTAGTGATATTAAAACATATTTTTTAATTGATAAGTTACACACTGATATGAACTAGGTATAAATACCCAATTGTTGCCCAAATAGCAAAAATTTGCTACAAACACTATTAAAAAGCATACTTTTTAGTTAACTTAGAAAACACGCTAACAAAAATTATAACTCTCACTATGAATCAAATTCTTGTTATAGATAGAATAAAAAGGATTATTTTACAAAAATCAAAACTAAGCTCGATAAGCCCTTCCGATTGTAAGCACATTTCTCTAAGTATCAGCAAAAAAACAAACAAAACGATAAGCGAAACCACAATCAAACGTCTTTTTGGGTTCGCCGAAACAAAGAATAATTTCTCAAGATATACTATCAATGCACTTCTTGAGTATATTGATGAGGTAGAAACAGAACTTGGAAAAAATATACTATCCAATGAACCGGATCTAAACCAGATACATCTTCATTGTCTACAAATCACGAAGAAAACTTTATCCAATATAAGGCAGCGATGTGGAATTCCCTATCAATTAACTATGCCTAGAATTTTCCCTCAAATAGATTTCGATCACTTTTACGAGAGTAATTACAGCTTCATGGCTATTATTTCGAGGGCAGGCTGTGGTAAAACCATCATTTTAAACCATTTGGTAGAACGACATTTAGCCACAGAAGAAAACAGCAAAAAAAATGACACTTTATTATTTTTAACTGCTCGCGAAATTTTTGAAGACCAAATAAATTATACTACAGTAGAAGAACGAATTAAAGCAAAAATCGGACTAGATGTACGAACCGACCTCGTTGCTTTTTTTACCCAGCATCATCAACAAAAGGGATCAAAGTTTATCATTATCATAGATGGTTTTTCTGAAATTACCGCACACAACGATGTTAAGGTAGCGATGTTTGATAAACTAATTAACCTCATTTGTACTATTGGCGATTCTACAGGCGTAAAATTGATGTTCGCCATGAGATCTAATATGTGGAATAGATTTTTTGATCGCATCAGAGGTATGTCATTTGTATTGGGTAGATGGTTTCCAGGAATTTGTTTTGATATTAAAGACCAATCCAATATACCACCGCTGGCCTTGGAGGAGATTGATGAAATATTGTTGAAAATTGATCCACAAAAAACCAATTGCCTCACTACAGAAGTGAAATCACAATTAAAATATCCTTCTTACATCCAATGGTATTATCTTTTAAAAGGTGAGTTTCCGCATTTCGACACCACTTCAGATTTAATTTTCTATGAAATCATTGATCGCTTTATTGTACAAAAGGTATTCGAAAGCACTTATGCTACAGAGAAAGTTGCATTTTGCAAAAAACTAAGCTCTTTAATAAGAGGGCAAAAATCTGCGCCTAAATCAGCCGTACTTCATGACTTAGCTACCTTCAAAAACGCCTACAAGGAGTTGTTAGCCGATGGCATCTTAATGGAAGAAAAAAAAGAAGAAGATGATGGTTTTACTGAAGAACATGTAAGATTTGTTCAACCTCATGTATTCGAATATTTTTTATTTTTAGACCTTTACCATCGTGCAAACAAAAAAATGGATAACCATTTTTTTGAGCAAATTTATAAACAATACACCAGCAATACGAGCAGGTTTCAATTGTTACAATGGTCGGCTAAATTTGCAACTATGAAAGGAGACGAAGTTGCCCTACAAGCGCTGCTATCTTTATCATTGAGTAATTATGAGAAAAAATCGTTGATCCATTTTATAACCGAATACCTTAACTACTCAAATCATAGCAAACAACTTGCCTATCATTTTCCTTTTGAAAAGATACATAAGGTAGTTTATAACCAACTTGCTCCCTTAGATTTTATCGATTCCCATTATATAGAAACCATATCATCCTTAATAGAAGTACCAGCAAAACGTAGTCAGACATTTCGCTACCTAACTATTCTTGCAATTTATAATTCGCTATCTCTTCAACCTAACGAGTTAATTAAAAATATCGCCGAAATAGAAAAACTTAACTTTAACACTTCTAATTTAGCATTCCCTACATTACGTTTATTAAATGATATTTATCAACATCTGTTAGGTAATAGAGGTAGCGACGAAGACCTGTTATTAAAGATAGAAGAATTTAAACAGTTAAAACTTAATTTTAATACGGTAAAAAATTACATTCTTAATGATTTGGATATGTTAAATCTAGCACTGATAATGATACATCAAAGTATACATCAGGCTAAGGAAATCCCAAGAACTATAAATGCCATTTCTACTTACCTAACAGATTTTTTAATGAATGAAAGCACTTTTTCAGCTTACTTCCTATCTGTAATTAACTTTACAGATTTTAAAAAAGAAACTGAAAACAACAACATATCATCGAAAATAAAATCAAAACTACATCTAAAAACAGCTCACAATAGTACGCAGTTTTCTAAAAGTCTTTATCTACTATCTAAAGCTTATCGAAATCTTAAAAAAAGCAATTACAATCGGGCTATAATTTACGCCGAAAAAAGCTTAGAATTATTTCAACGGAACAAATTGAAGCTTATCGAAATTGCGTTGTATGACCTTTTAGATGAACTTTATGAACTTACAGGCAATAAAGAAAAAAGAAACAACTGCCTGTACTTGAAAATGAAATATTTCAAACAACAGCAAGTTTCGCCACTTCTCTTTAGAGAGGATTTCAAATAGAAAAACATCTTCGCTCAACTTATTGGTTTTATTAAACGAATAGGTATTGAATAAAAAAAAAGGAGATACAAATTTTGCATCTCCCATATCTTATTACCCTAACGGATATTTTTAACTTAGTTTTCTTGGTGCAACCAAGCTTTTTTAGCCAATAATTCTTCTTCCGTTTCACGGATATCCTCATCGTCTACACAACAGTCAACCGGGCAAACGGCAGCACATTGAGGCTCATCATGAAAGCCTTTACACTCGGTACATTTGTCAGAAACAATATAATATACTTCATCAGAAACTGCATCTTGAGCAGCGCCTGCATCAATTTGAGAGCCACCAAAATCAATGATGCCATCTAAATTAGTACCGTCAGAAAATCTCCAAGCTGTACCTGCATCATAAATTGCATTATTAGGGCATTCTGGCTCACATGCCCCACAGTTTATACATTCGTCTGTTATTTTAATTGCCATCTTTTCGTCTAAATCTAAATGCGAAGTTTACCTTTGCGTCGCAAATATAATACATAATCCATTTATAATAGTTCTAAATATGTCTTCAATTCGTAAAGAACAGTTAATTTTTGCCCTTAAACAGCTTGGTAATTTTCTTAGCCAGCCAAACCAAGCGCTTAGCTCGGCCATTTTTTCGGCAAAAAATGCCAATGCTTGGTTTACCGAAGAAGAAGTAAACAGATCGATAAAAGCATTGGCAGAGATGTTAAACGACGCCGATCTAGAACGCTGGTTTGAGCACATTGAAGTAACGGCAACACCAAAAAAGGTCGGTTTAATTTTAGCAGGAAATATCCCTTTGGTTGGTTTTCACGATGTGATGTGTGTTTTGGCTACCGGAAATATCGCCCAAATTAAACTGTCCTCATCAGATAACAAACTCCTACCTTTTGTTTTAAACCAGCTTTGCGAAACTTTACCAGAACTAAAAACGCACATCATTTATGCCGAGCAATTAAAAGATTTTGATGCGGTTATTGCTACTGGCAGCAATAATACTTCTAGATATTTTGAGTATTATTTCGGAAAAGTGCCTCACATTATTAGAAAAAACCGAAATAGTGTAGCTGTGCTAACTGGCGATGAAACCCCAACAGAAATAGCCGTACTAGGCCACGACATTCTAGATTACTTTGGCATGGGCTGCCGTAGCGTTTCAAAAATCTTTATTCCGAAAGGTTACGAAATCAAAAACTTTTTTGAACCCATAGAACAATATCAAGACATCATTAACCACTTTAAATACAACAACAACTACGATTACAACAAATCGATTTATTTGGTAAATCAGCAAAAGCACTATGACAATGGCTTTCTGCTTCTAAAGGAAGATGAAGGCCTATCTTCGCCTTTGGCTGTACTATATTACGAAACTTACGAAAATGTAAACGAAGTGATAGAACGGTTAAAAAAACAGCATGAGCAAATTCAGTGTATAGTGAGTAACATACTTAGCGAAGATTTGCAAACACTCCCATTTGGGCAAAGCCAACACCCTAAACTTTGGGATTACGCAGATAATGTGGATACTATTGCGTTTTTGAATGGATTTAGGGATTAGGGATTAGGGATTAGGGATTAGGGATTAGGGATTAGGGATTAGGGATTAGGGGAAATTGTTCAATTGACAGATTGTTTTTTTTGTTGAAAGATTGCAAAGTTGAAATGTTATAAAGTTGAAATGTTGCAAAGTTATAGCTAACTTGCCTGCCCAATTTGGAAGGACTTCGGACTTCGGACTTCGGACTTCGGACTTCGGACTTCGGACTTCGGACTTCGGACTTCGGACTTCGGACTTCGGACTTCGGACTTCGGACTTTTAACTTTTGAAACAATGTATATCATCAAAGTCAAAGGCATAGCAAAAATACCAGATTACGTACAACTAAGAGACGAGAAATTTACTTTGCTAGCTTATTTCAGAGTGGATAGACCTGATAAATCTTTAGAGAAATTGGGTTTTGGGGACAAACAGGAAAAAATAATGAGTTTTATTAATGAGTTGCCTTTTGGACAGGTAACTAAACTAGATATTTAACATGGCAGAAAACGTAATAACCCTAAACAATGTTGATGTTTTTCAGCAGAAACACTTAGTGCTATCTAACGTAAAACTTGATGTGACTAAAGGCGAATTTGTGTTTTTAATTGGCGCAACGGGTTCAGGAAAAAGTAGTTTATTAAAAATCATTTACGGCGACTTACATATTGGCAATGGCGAAGGAAGCGTAGCTAATTTCGATTTAAAAAACCTTAAAGAAAAAGATGTTCCATTCTTGAGAAGAAAATTGGGAATTGTTTTTCAAGATTTTCAGTTGCTGAGCGATAGAACTATTGAGCAAAACCTTGAATTTGTGTTAAAGGCTACCGGCTGGAAAGACAAAAACCTGATTTCTGAACGAATTAAGGATGTATTGGAAAAAGTTGGGTTGCGCTCTAAAATTAAAAAAATGCCGCACGAAATGTCTGGTGGCGAGCAACAACGCATTGTAATTGCCAGAGCTTTGCTCAACAATCCAGAGATTATACTGGCCGATGAGCCAACCGGCAACTTAGACCCAGAAACTTCAGAAGAAATTGTACTGCTGTTAAAGCAGATTAGCCAAAATGGAACTGCTGTTTTAATGGCAACCCACGATTATCATATCATCCGCACTTTCCCCTCACGTATCATTAAGTGCGAAAACGGATTGGTACACGAAGACGTTCAAATAGCTTAAATGAGCTAAAGTTAACAAACGATAGACACCTATTCTGACAAAATTTTAGTTTACAGCCATTCTGTTAGTTTAACGCTAGATAAAACTGACAGCATGGCTGTTTTTTTTAGGCTGGCAAAACTTTTGTTAAGCCATATCAGAGAAATCCCTTAGTAAAAAACACGAGTACACATGTTTAATAAGAAGAAGAAAGAAGAAGAACCAGTGGTTGAAAACAATACAGCTGAAGCAGCAGAAAGCATAAATGAAAACGCCAACGAAAGCGTTGAAAATACAGCAGCAGAGCAAAATGAAACGGCAGCTAGCGAGCCAGTAGTTGAATTATCTGTAGAAGAAAAATTACAACAACAAGTTGCAGAGCTAAACGATAAGTATCTGCGTCTTTTTGCCGAGTTCGACAACTTTAAACGTCGTACACAAAAAGAACGTGTAGAACTTCTGCAAACAGCTGGTAAAGATATTGTTATTTCTCTTTTGCCTGTTTTAGATGATTTTGAAAGAGCTATTAAAGCTACCGAAAAATCTACAGAAGTGGCACCGGTTCGCGAAGGCATTGAGCTAGTACAAACTAAGTTAAAAAGCATCTTAAGCCAAAAAGGATTAAAAGAAATTGAAAGCTTAAACACACCTTTTGACACCGATTTACATGAAGCAATAACTCAAATTCCTTCGCCAACAGAAGAGCAAAAAGGTAAGGTAATTGATCAGTTAGAAAAAGGTTATATGCTTAACGACAAAGTAGTGCGTTTTGCAAAAGTGGTAGTGGGAGCATAAAATTTGATGATGTGATGATTAGCTAATAAGCTAATTCATTAACTATCAAATTAAATAGATAATAAATTGATGATGTGAAAATCAGCTAATTGGCTAATTCACTAATTATCACATTAAAAAGATGAGCAAAAGAGATTATTACGACGTACTTGGAGTTGCTAAGGGTGCATCGGCTGAAGAAATTAAGAAAGCTTACCGTAAGTTAGCTATTAAATATCATCCCGATAAAAACCCTGATGATAAATCTGCAGAAGATAAATTTAAGGAAGCCGCCGAGGCTTATGAAGTATTAAGTAGCCCAGAAAAAAAACAACGTTACGACCAGTTTGGACATGCCGGAGTTGGCGGCGCAGCCGGCGGTGGTGGCTATGGCGGCGGCGGCATGAACATGGAAGATATCTTCAGCCAGTTTGGAGATATTTTTGGCGGTGGCGGTGGTAGCCCTTTTGATAGTTTCTTTGGCGGTGGACAACAAAGAGGTGGCCGCAGAGTGGCCAAGGGATCGAATTTACGTATCAAAGTAAAATTAACCTTAGAGGAAATTGCCAATGGTGCCGAAAAGAAAATAAAGGTTAATAAGCAAGTGAGCTGTAAAACCTGCGATGGTACTGGCGCAAAAGACAAATCATCGGTAAGTACCTGTAGCACTTGTGGTGGCGCTGGTTCGGTACGTAGAGTTACCAATACCATTTTAGGACAGATGCAAACTACAGCTACCTGCCCTACTTGTCATGGTAGCGGACAACAAATTACTGCCAAATGTAACGTTTGCCATGGCGACGGAACTGTTCGTGGCGAAGAAACCATTACCATTAATATTCCTGCGGGTGTGAGCGAAGGCATGCAACTAAGTATGGCCGGAAAGGGTAATGCAGCACCAAATGGTGGTGTACCAGGAGATTTAATCATCTTAGTGGAAGAAACTCCGCACGAAACGCTGAAAAGAGAAGGAAATAACGTAGTTTACGATTTGCACGTGAGCATTCCTGATGCTGCTTTAGGTGCAAGTGTAGAAGTACCAACTATTGATGGTAAAGCAAAAATAAAAATTGAGCCGGGTACGCAGAGCGGAAAACTGCTTCGCTTAAAAGGAAAAGGTATTCCAGAAGTAAATTCTTATCACAGGGGCGATCAAATTATACACGTAAACATTTGGACACCTAAAGCTTTAAACAGCGAAGAAAGGGCATTGCTCGAAAAATTAAGAGAATCTCCAAACTTTAAACCGCAACCTGGTAAAAACGACAAAAGTTTCTTCGACAAAATGAAAGAATACTTCGAATGATAGGATGCTAAATAACGTGAGATTCTGTGTTAAGATCCAATTAAAATATCAATTTTTTCTACATTTGTTTTTCAAAGCAGCCAAGAGCTAGCTTCTAAGGGGGATAGGCAATATTTGCTTTTCTCTCTTCTTTTTTTCAAATTCTGCATCATAAATGGTGTCGTTTTTATAGATGATGTAAATCAATTCTAATAATTTTCTCTGTACGGCTACAATTCCCTTCATTTTTA
>NZ_SSHJ01000023.1 GCF_005925345.1 Pedobacter ureilyticus | reverse complement strand
CTCGTCCCTAACGAGCCGTTGGAATTTCAGTTCAGGAAAATGGGAGAATGGCTCGTGAGCAAACTATACTAGAGTTTTGGACAGTTTGGAACGAAACGACGTGGCTACTTTTACCGGAATATACAACAAAGTTAAAGAATATTTTTTTCTAATCATACAAATATCATGCTAAATTAATGATGATGAACAAATTGGCATCCCATAACCTACCCAAGTTTTCAACTACCTCTTACTATAAACAAAAGTACCTTTCTTGGCGGAATGGTCTAAACTTTGATTTTGTCGTAATCATCATTAAAAAAGTCCGACAATCGTGTTTGTAATTTGTTTAATAGCTTTATTAAAGTACCTAACGTGATATTTGAACTCCCCGCTTCATATTTACCGTATTGAGCTCTATCAAACCCAATCTCATAAGCAAATGTTTCATGACTAGTGTAACCTTGTCGCTTTCTTATTTGCTTTAGTCTTAAACCAATCTTCTTTTTTTCTTTACCGAAATCTAGCTGTGAAAAGTCATTCAGTTTGTCCATAACGTAAATTACAGTATAACTAAGTTTCAATACCACTCTTTATAAAGAGTGGTATTATTTGGAGATTTTATTTTTTGTTTATATATTAGCGAAAAGAAAATTCTCATTAAGAAATGATTTAGAGGGTATTTTTATAATATATATGAGTCTTGCGGTTACAAAATCTGAGGCCGTCAACGCAGGACAGCAGAATAATCCCTTAATCTATGCGTAGATATGCTATATTTGCATGTCGAGATAGATTTGGGGTCTGCTGTAATTCCATGTTGACCTAAGGCCTCAGAAACTTTACAGTAACCATGGTTGGTAGCCCCCAAATTTATCAATACCAATTCAGCAAGACTCGTATACCAAATACGAGCCATGGAAAGAAAAAACCAACTAAGCCAAATTTCTACTCAAACCATAAAGGTTCTACTGAGCTTGTTGGCCATTTCTTTTCGCACACAAAAACCTCAATCCTTTTATCCTTTTAACCGGCTTTATGCGCTAAAGCCAAAAAATCCAGTTTAGTCGTGGCATTGCAAACGGCAGCCTTTAGGTAGTTAATAATTAAAATTTTAGCTGCCGTTTGTTTTTTTTCTTAAACCAACTTAATCTCTTGCGACATTAGGGACTTGTGCGACAAAGTCGCCCATGTCCCAAAAGTCCTTAGAAGTTGATTGGCAAATCATTAAAACCAACTAACTAAACTTTATAAAAATGATTAAAAAAATAACGGCTTTAGCCGTAATGGCTATGCTATGTCTTCAAATTACGGCTTCCGCACAACAAAAGGCCATTACCAAAACTTATCAAATTGGCAACAAAGTACCCGATATCCAACTAAACGGCATATTAAACCACAGTACTACCCAAGCCAAACTCAGCGATTTCAGGAACAAGGCCATCCTTTTAGACTTTTGGGCGACCTGGTGCGGGAGCTGTATCAAAAGCTTCCCCAAAATGGACAGCCTGCAAAAACAGTTCAGCAAAAACCTACAGGTGCTGCTCATCAACAACTCCAATAGAGACGACCTAGCCAAAATCAAAACCTTTCTAGAGAAATTCAAGGCCGAACAGTCCAATTTCTCCCTACCAATAGTTATAGGTAACGAAGCTACCAAAACCTTATATAGTTCGGGCAGCCTGCCACACTACATCTGGATTGGCTACGACCGAAAGATTAAGGCCATTACCGGCGCAGAAGAAGTTACGCACGCCAATATCGAACGGCTGGTCGCAGGTCTTCCCCTAAACCTACCATTAAAGGAGGGCTATCATGAATAATAAACCAATCATCTGCCTACTGGCAATCCTGCTAATTAGCACTATCTGCTCGGCACAAAATCCGCAAAGCACTCAGATACTGACCGGAGAAATTACAGGTATAGACGGCGAAAATGTACGGGCAACCATCCGAAGCAAACGCAATGGCATGGCTATTTCCCTGCCCGATGGCACATACAGTTTCAAACTTCAAACCCTGCCAGATACGATCACATTCAGTGCCATTGGCTATATTACCCTGAGCAAGGTCATCAGCAAGATTGAAATCTTTAACCTGAAAATGACCCCAAATGTACAGGCACTTAACGAGGTAGTTGTACAGACAGGTTACCAAACGGTAAAGCCCAACGAAATCAACGGCACGGTATCAGTCATTTCCGAACTGGCCATTAATGCTACCACAGGCACCAATATCCTCGATCGTATCCTTAACCAGAGCAGTGGTCTATTGCTCAACGTGGGCAAAACGCCTGGCAATCCACAGAATAAGACCAATATTTCTATCCGTGGATTAGGCACCATTGATGGGCCTCTCGACCCTCTGATTGTATTGGACGGTTTCATCTACGAGGGCGATATCAATAATATCAATCCCAACGATATCGAAAACGTCAGCATCTTAAAGGATGCCTCCGCCGCCTCGATCTGGGGAGCAAGAGCTGGCAATGGCGTCATCGTCATCACCTCCAAAAAAGGCAAACTCAACCAACCCCTACAAATCGGGGTTAATGCCAACACCATTGCCGAAACCCTGCCAGACCTTTTTGCCATTAGCCAAATGGACAGCAAAGACTACATCGGCATGGAAAAAATGCTATTCGACCAAGGCTATTTCAACGATCAGATTACCCGTTTTCCTTTCCGTGCGCTCTCACCTGCGGTAGAGCTCATGCTCCAGCACCGGCAGGGCCATCTTTCTGGTGAACAGCTACAAGCAAAACTCGATTTCCTCGCCACACAAGACAGTAGACAAAACTATCTGGACGAGTTCTACACCAATGCCCTCACCCAACAGTACGGACTGAACTTAAGGGGCGGCAGTAATGCCAATAGTTACTATATTTCTGGGAACTATGACCATAGCCTAGGCGAAACTTTTGCCAAAAGCGATCGGCTGAACCTCAAGCTCAGCAATGACTTCAAATTCGGCAGTGTGCTTAGCCTAAGCACACTGGCCTCTTATACATCCTTTAGCAGCCACTCGGGCAGACCAGCCTTTAGCAATATTACTACCGGAAGCAGAACCCCAGTTTACCTTGCCTTCCGGGATGAAAACGGCAATGCCATACCTATAGACCGCTTTTATAGGGCAGCCTACACCGATACCGCTGCACAGGGCAAGTTATTGGACTGGAAATATTATCCCTTGGACAACCACAATTATGAGTACCAGACGGCCAGCCGACAGGAATTTTTTGCCAGTGCCACGCTAAAGTACAAACTCACAGATTTTCTGCAATTGGATGTAGGCTTTCAGCACCAGCAGCAACGCATAGAAAACCTCTCCCATGCCGAACCCGAAAGCTATACGGCAAGGAACCTTACCAACACCTATAGCCAGTTCAATTATACTACCCAAGTGGTACGCTATATCGTTCCCGTAGGCGGTACGCTCAGCAGCAGGTTCAGTAATGTGGCTTCCTCCACAACAAGAACACAGCTCAACTTGGACAAAAAAATCGGTATCCATAGCATCAACGCCATTCTGGGCGCAGAGGGCAGGAACGTCAACAACAGCAGCGATGGCAATAACCGTTTCGGCTATTACGAAGATCCGTTGGGCTTTACCGACGTAGATATCGTTACCCGGTACCCCGAATTCCTTACCAAGAGCAATACCACAATTGGCGGCAGTGCTTCCATGACCTCCACCCAACAGCGCTTCTTAAGTTTTTATGGCAACTTCAGCTATAGCTACCAAGGGAAATACCACCTTTCGGCCAGTGCCAGAAAAG
This sequence comes from Pedobacter ureilyticus, assembly GCF_005925345.1. Lineage (GTDB taxonomy): Bacteria > Bacteroidota > Bacteroidia > Sphingobacteriales > Sphingobacteriaceae > Pedobacter > Pedobacter ureilyticus. The sequence goes on along the minus strand of NZ_SSHJ01000023.1, from coordinate 59,679 downwards.
ATGGCTCTAATATATTCGGCGCCAACACCAACGACCGCTGGAAACCTTTATGGTCGGCAGGACTGGGATGGTCGGTTTCCAACGAAAGCTTCTATAACCTCAGTTTTATGCCCAACCTAAGCCTACGCGCCACCTATGGGCATAGCGGCAACGTTGATCTATCCCGAACTGCACTGCCCATTGCAGCCTATGGTAGTAATGCCACATCGGGATTACGCTACACCCGTATCGGCACCATCAACAATCCAGAACTCAAATGGGAACAATTGTCACAAATTGACCTAAAGCTTGATTTTGCCACCAAAAGGAACAGATTATCGGGAACCATATCCTACTATGTAAAAAAGGGAACAGACCTGTATGGTACTGCCCCCTATGACTACACTACTTGGGGACGGCTTGCCATACTGACCAGAAACGTGGCCGCCATGAAAGGTCAGGGCATTGACCTAGACTTACGAGGCAAGATCCTGGAAGGTAAGTTCCAATGGAATGCCCAGCTTTTCTTTAGCATTAATGAGAGCAAGACCACAGACTATTACCGCAGTTCAGGCTCCGACCTTTCTGGCCTGGTCAATGGTGGAAACCGTATCTCCCCAATCATTGGCAAGCCTCTTTACGGCATTGCCGCCTACCAATGGGCGAGACTGGATGCTAATGGTAACCCACAGGGCTATCTAAACGGGCAGCCCAGCACCAACTACACCGCCATGGCTACCGAGGCTACTACCAGTGGCAACAATCTGGTCTTTATCGGCAGGTCTAGCCCGCTCTATTTTGGTTCAATCATCAATACCTTTAATTATGGGCAGTTCAGCCTTTCGGTCAATGTTAATTTCAAACTGGCCTATTACTTCATGAAAAACTCTATCAACTATAATAGCATGATCACCTCTGGCGCTACCCATAGCGACTACGCCAAACGTTGGCAACAGCCTGGTGATGAAAACCTCACCCATGTACCCTCGTTCATTTACCCGGTAAATATCAACAGGGATGGCATTTACAATGCTTCGGAAATCCATGCCGATCGTGCAGACCACGCCCGATTGAGCTATATCCGATTAAGTTATACGCCCAATATCGCTACTTGGGGCATCGGGCTAAGAAGACTCGAGGTATTCGGAGGACTACAGAATGGCGGCATACTTTGGCGCAAGAACAGCGATAAACTTGATCCCGATTACAATAACCAAATCCCACCCGCTAAGCAGATCGCTTTTGGACTAAGGGGTTCATTTTAGAACGCCACAAACGAACAAGTGAAAAAATCAAAAAAAATAAACATGAACAAACATAAAAACCTCCTTACCCAACTCTGTCTCCTTCTCGGCCTATTGGCCAGTGGATGCCAGAAGTTCCTCGATGTAAAATCAGACAAAAAGCTGGTCGTTCCACAAAATCTCACAGATATCCAAGGCCTGTTAGACGATGCAGCCACCATGAACCTGGTCAGGACGCCTTCCTACGGAGAAGGTTCGGCAGATGACTACTTTCTAGCCCCCAGCTCCATTGCCGCCCTAAACCACGTTGCCAAGGCCTATATCTGGCAGCCACTTGAATACCGCTACCAGAACGATTGGTCGGTAGCCTACTTAGCCATCTATAATGCCAACCTTGCCCTAGACCTACTTCAAGAGATTGACAGGACTACGGCCAACGCCTCCGTTTGGGACAATGTAATGGGTTCAGCACTATTCTTCCGTGCCTACTACGAATTGGCGCTCATCGGTCAATTTGGGCTGGCCTATGATGCTCAACAAAGTGGTACCGAGCTTGGCATCGTACTCAGGCGCTCTTCAGATTTCAACATTCCTTCCAAGCGTTCTAAAGTTGCCGAATGCTATCACGCCATTCTCCAAGATCTAAATCAAGCCCTTTCCCTTTTGCCGGAACATCCCCAACATGTATTCCGCCCTTCTAAAGCGGCAGTACATGCCCTACTCGCCAGGACAAACCTATATATGCGCAACTATGAGGCCGCCCTGTCCGAAACCGAACATGCCCTATCGATCAAATCCACCCTCATGGACTATAACGATGATACGGATATTTTTTCGCTCACCGCAGCCGTTCCCTTCAAGCCCTTCAACAAAGAGATCATCTTCTATACCGAAGTGTACAGCGGATTTGGACTGCACACTCCCTCTAGGGCCAATATCACGCCAGAACTCTACTCTAGCTATAGCATCAACGACCTTAGACGTACAGCGTTCTTCCTTGCCAACGGCACCAACCAACGCTTTAAAGGCAGTTATGCGTCCCATTCATCCACCCTTTTCAGCGGCCTTGCCACAGACGAACTTTATTTGACCAAAGCCGAATGTCTCGCCCAAGTAAACCGGTTTACAGAGGCTATGGAGACGCTCAATATCTTTCTCAAAAAACGCTGGAAAAACACGGTAAACTATCCCACCATCACCGCGACAGATCAAGCAGATGCCTTAAACAAAATCAGAACCGAAAGAAGAAAAAGCCTGTTGATGCGTGGTCTGCGTTGGATGGACCTCAAACGATGGAACAAAGAGGGGGCTAACATCATCCTAAGCAGAACCATGGATGGAAATACCTATGCTCTGGAGCCCAATTCTCCAAGGTATGCCCTTTCCCTGCCCGCCGATATCATTGAGCAGACGGGCATGCCGCAGAATTAAAACAAAGTGACAGACAAAAAAAGCGGGGACGACAAACCGTCCCCACTTCCATGCCCCAAGCAAAAGGATACTGACCTTATTGCTGAGGTGCAGCCTGATTGATAATATCTGCATTGGTATCTGCCGAACTGCTCAAATAGGCGTTCGCCCCAACCTGCGTGGCTCCAAGATTGGCAGAAGCATCCAGTTTGATATCCATTGGATCACTATCATCCACATAGGCCTCATCGATAGTGATGGTACAGGCCAGTTCAAAATCCGTATTGCATTCCAGTCCTTCGGTATCCAAAGCCCAATTGCCCTCTTCCTCCACATCGCTAGCTAATGCGGGAACCGGCCCGTCATAATAGAACGTATAGGTATCACGTTTGCTTTGATCTGAAGTAAAGGCACTCATGCCCAGCACCAAAGTAAAAGCGGCAATCAATGCCAACACACCCAATAGATTTGTTTTCAATGTTGTTTTTAAAGTTTTCATCTTCTTATTTTTTAGTTTTGTGCCCCAAGGGGCGGTCGATTATTGCCAGGCTTCCTGGAGACCTCTAAGACTAGCCGGATTAAAGTTCATTTACAAAATGGGCAGATCCATTCCCAAAGTATTCATCCATTATTTTTCGGACCTCCTTTCCCCCAAGTGAACACTTTTATCAATTAAATTCCCTTTTATTGCAATGACGATACCCCAAACACCTAAAGCCACAAAACATAGATTGAAGACCAAATGCACGCTATACCCCATCTTGCCCAAGATCCCTCCACAACCACAGGGAACCTTTCCAAACCCACCCAAATAGGCTATAATCAGGTATACACTGAACGAAAGCATCAATAAGGTTGCTAGCCAAAGCCCCAGTAGCCTCGTCCGGACAAACAACAGCAACAGTACGACTAACAGCTCCACCACAGGCACCAGCCATACCAAGGTCAGGGCCATCTCCCTTGAAAACACCTGCACCAACATCGCCCTTCTGGCAACTCCATAGTTCGTCAGCTTGCTCAAAGCCGCATAGGCAAGCAACAGTACAAAAGCAGCCGCTATCCACTGGAGCCTACGCTGCGCCTTGCAATCCAAACGTCCAACATCAAATAAAACCATCTCAAATATCGGCACATCGCCGTTTCCGAGACAATATTATCGCCTTAACAAATCTGAAAAAATAGTGGAAACACGTCATTTTGGAAAATAGTGAAGTCACGCCATGGTGCTAGCCATTTCCATCTGGACGCAACTTTGCCAACAAATCCATCTTCCGATTGACCTCAACCTTGGCAAAGATGTGCCTAACATGGTTGTCCACCGTATGCAGAGAAATATAAAGCTGCTCGCCGATTTCCCTATACGTCAATCCCGCACACAAAAGTTCCGCCACTTCCACCTCCCTTTTGCTCAATCCGTATGCAAAACAGCTATCTTGGAAAGTCAGCTGCTGCTCCACAGAATGGTGGACGGAAAGACGAAGTTCCACCACCTTCCGACGGACGTCCCTGGCCACTATCAGCAGCCAAACCAATAGAAATCCGATATTCGTACACCACAGTTCCACCCAAGGATCTACCTTCAAATAAACAAACAAACTGGCAACTAACCAGGGCGCCACAGAAATACAGGACAACAGTAGTTCCTCCAAGTTACCATCAAAATGCAGCCGCCCCTTTTCCCCAAACTTTCGATACACGGCCAATGACAGTACTCCAAACAGGGAATAGGTATATATTACGGGCAACGCCATTACCCAATAGAGGATCAGCTCCAAGTCTTTGCCTAGAGGAAACATGATAACAAAAAACAATAGAAACGGAAGACCATAACAGACCGGAAGACCGAACCTCACATGAATGGCGAATTCCGTTATGCCGTGTGCCTTATAGAAATATAGCGGAAAACAACTCCCCAAAAGAAAACCGACACCATAGCGAAAAATATATTGCAGGGAAAGTGGAACAGGCAATTCCTCATTTGGGAATATAACAGATACCACATTATAGCTCATCAACACGCCCCATAGCAACACTTGCCAGATACGCCAAACCTGACCCGGACTGTACAAAAAGACCGCCAATTGGTAAAAGCAACCAGCAAATAGCAGGACAAGCATAACCAAATGGTCCAAGGATATAAAAAGAGAAGATAACTGCATAAATGGGATCAAGAGTTATTCCGTTACAATTCGGCAAGCGCAATTTATTCTCTATTTCCACAGATCAGACTAGATAGATTGTCCAGTGGTCATATTAACAACGCCAACGGCACCAATCAAATGCTATTGCCAAAATTTGCCAAAGCCTCCCTAAAGGCATTCATCCTAGACCTGCTGACCACCAGCGAAACCTCCAATCCCACCCCTTCCACCAACAATACTATTCCCTGTGCCCTACCAAATTTTTCAAAGCCATACACCACAGAAAGGGAGATCAGTACAGAACGGTTGATCTGAAAGAAACCCTTTCCCTCCAACATCTCCAAAAGTGCGGGCATCGTCATCTCCACCACATATACCTTGCCCGTCTTTAGATGAACATGACCGATGTTCTCATGCCGCTCGAAACAGGCCACCTCATCGAGCGAGACCTGTAACAGCTTATTACCCAAGCGGGCATCTATACGTATTGGCGATGCCCCCTGTGACAAAACCATCCTATCCAAGTTCTCTTTCAAGTGTCTGTTCACCCGCAGTCCGTGGAAATAGTTCCTAGAAAAGAACCAGGCCGTATACCCAGAGTTCATGAACAGCACCATCCAAAGAATAATCAACAGCTCTGTGCGCATATAGCCACTGGCCGAAAAATCGTTATCAAAGACCCAAAAATATAAACGGACAACCAATAAGTCCACCAGTATCACCAGCCCCACACACAACAGAAGCTGTAACACCAACCTGCGCTGCCAATACACCTGCCACGGCACCGCCACATCCAGCCGCTTGATACAAAAATGGATCCACCACATCAACAGATACGTAAAGGGCCAGCTGAAGGCCATCGCCACATAATAGTTCAACTGCCGGATAATCTCCAAAGTACCCTTATCCTGCGTTCCAGCCACCACATGGTGGGAAACCACTATAGCCAAAACAGCAAGCACCCACCTGGAGAAATATACAACCTCTCTAACCATCGAAAAACGTTAAAATCAAAAAAATATAAAAAAATAAAGCCCAAGCCCCGCTCCCCAAGCCAAAACACCCAGTCCCCAATCAAAAATTGTCCTTTACAAAACCAATCCCTAACCTTGTCCCATTCAGCAATTATAATCAATACACATATGGAAAAATTCCCATTCACCGATCAGGGAGCGGCCGACCTGATCGCCACTCTTTACCAATTGTCCGACCAAGACCTACAACTAGAGGCCAACACCGCAGGATCAGACTTCAGCTTATGGATCAGCGAGTATTTCGAACTTGACCAAGACCAACTCGATTACCTCGATGGCGTAGACCCACAGTGGATTGGCCATGCCGCCGCAGATACCAAAGTTTTTCTAGAAAACAGAAAGCCCATCCTTTTGCACAAAATGTCCAAACCAGTACAAAAAAGTGAAAATGGCGACCGGGGCAAGCTGCTAGATTTGGACAAAAAACAGTCTGCAAACTACTCCGAACAAAATGGTTACTCGGAAAGCGAAGAGTTGCTTTTTTCTATTTCCTACAACCAGTAGTGAAACGGGATAGCCGCTTAGGTTATCCCTAGCTAACAAACTATCAGCACACCACCATTTTCATCACTTTTTCTAAAACGAAAACTGTTTTCAATCTACTCTATCAATAGCTAACTTTCCTAGAGTGTACATTCATCAGCTAACTTTAGTATAGACTGATAATTTTCGCCTATTGCTTCTGAAAGTGCCATTTCGCAGGTTTTAGAAGAGGAATAGTAACCTTCATACACTTTTGACGAACAGACTTCGTCCTTCTCCAAAAGCATTGCCGACTTCGTTAATTCGGGATAGATAAAGCCCCGGTCACCTGCCATTCCACAGCAGCCAGCGAACAAAGGCAGCATTACTTCGTCCGCAAAATGTTTCGCAATTGCCGTAAATCTTCTATCCAATCCATCCATTTTTTGTAATGAACATACAGGATGTAAAACGATACGGGATTTTTTCTTTGATATCCTGACTTTGGGCATGATATAATCATGTAAATAAGCTAAACTATCTATAATCTTTAGCGCATCAAACTTCTTCTTGTTTACTAATGATAATGCAGGGCGACAATTGGTCAGCGTTTGGGTACAGGAAGTAATGTCCAGCACTACAGGATATCTTCCCCCTTGTGTCGTTTCCCACAATTCACTGATGGTTTTATTGACGGTGTATGTGTAAGCGTCTTTAAACCCTTTTGACGAATAGATCTGCCCACAGCATTGTGTCTGTATACTCATTGGAATAATCACTGCGATATCTGCCTTTTTTGAAACATCCAAAAATAACTGCATCACTCCTTTTTCATCTCTGTCCACATCGCCCATTATCCTGGAAATACATGTCGGAAAGTACACAACCTTAGCCATTAGGCCTTGTTTTTCGTTTGTCTGTGGAATGGCCTTTGCCAACGCTAGCTGGCTTGACCATAACGGAAAGGATGGCACTATTTTCCTTATGCCCTTGGTAAAACGGAACATGGTTTTTCCCCCAATTATTTTATTGGCAAGTATACCAGAGGCCAATGCGAACCTTATGATTCCTGATACCGCCTTGAAATGTTTCGCTGTTTGCAATGCGATCTTATTTGCTATTACCGAGTGATTTTCCCTACGTAGACGTTTTACCAGATCGCCGGTATCTATATCTACCGGACATGCCGTTGCACAAAGTCCATCTACAGCGCAGGTATCAAGTCCATGATACTGGTACTCGTTTAACAATGTCTTATAATCCTTTCTATTATTTTGGCGCTTAAACTTCTGTAGTTCTCGTCTTATCACAATTCTTCTTCTAGGCGTTAGGGTAAGGTTTCTGCTGGGACATTTATGTTCACAAAAACCACACTCCATGCAACGGTCTACTTCTTCCTCTACTTTTGGGAGCTCTTTAAGGTTTGAAATATGAGCTTTTTTGTCTGAATTGATGATCACACCAGGATTTAAAAAATTTTCTGGGTCTATTAACTCTTTTAAAGATCTCATGATCTGATAAATCTCGCCGCCCCATTCAGTTTCTACAAATGGTGCCATATTGCGCCCTGTTCCGTGTTCAGCTTTTAGAGCCCCGTCATATTTCTTTACAACCAGTTCCACCACTTCATCTAAAAAATCGGCATATCTTTGCACTTCCTCTTTGGTGTCAAAAGATTGAGTAACGACGAAATGAATATTTCCATCTTTGGCATGGCCGAAGATAATCGCCTTTTGATAATCATATTTTCCAAACAGCCCCTGTAAATCTATTATTGCATCCCCTAATTTTTCTACGGGAAACGCTACGTCTTCCAGTATCACCGTTGTTCCGCTTGCTCTCACCGCCCCAACAGCAGGGAACATTCCTTTCCGTACTTTCCATAGTAATGCTTGCTCGTGGGGGATCGAAGTAAACGAAGCTTCGTTTAACAGTTCCAACTGGGCAACTATCGAAAGGAAGCTATCAATCTTTGTTTGTGTTTCTAAAGAATTTTCCCCCTGATACTCTATGAGCAATGCGGCCGCTGTTTCTGGAAGTGTTTTGATAATGGCCGGTATCCCCGAAATATCTTCGATAGACCGAAGCGATGCCCTATCCATTAATTCAACAGCAGCCGCACCTGATCTAGTCAATGGGACTATAGCTTTGCAGGCCGAACAAATATCTGTAAAATATAATAACGCCGTAGATTTTGTTGGATGATCTGGAATTGTTTCCATCACCGCTTCGGCTATAAATCCTAGCGTTCCCTCCGCCCCTATCAATAAATGGGCAAGAATATCTAATGGTTCCGTAAAATCTATAAAAGCATTTATCGAATACCCTACAGTATTTTTTGTACGATATTTGCTCCTTATCCTTTCGAATATTTCGGTCCTTTTTATGAGTTGAAATCTTAACGCTAATAATTGATGATAGAGGATAGAACATTCCTGCTTAAAACGCTCATAATCGATACCAATTTCGGTGCTATAGCTTTTACCATTAGGCAAGACGAAACGAATGTATTTTATGGTATGATAGGAATTATTACTCACCCCACAGCACATTCCACTGGCATTGTTTGACAAAATACCTCCCATCATCGCAGAATTTATACTAGCGGGATCGGGTCCTATTTTTCTGCCATATTTGTTCAAATGGGCATTGACTACGGATCCGATCGCTCCGGGCTGAACCCTTACAAATGCCCCATTGCCTTCTACCTGTATTTTATCCCAGTGCTGGCTAAGGTCAACAAGTATTCCATCTGTAATGGCCTGGCCGGACAGACTGGTACCGGCAGCCCGGAATACCAAGGGTATTTGATGTTCTCTAGAAAAATCAAATAACTTGATTATCTCTTCTTCCGATTTCGGCAATACCACTGCTTTAGGACGTAAGCAATAAAAGCCTGCATCTGATGCATAAGATACCAAATCTATTAGGTTGGTCTTTATCTGATCTTTTGGAAGTATTAAACTTAAAAACTTTGCAATATTTGCCATGACCTAGTTATTATTCGGCATTTTCGTGGTTTAGATTCCCCTCCTATTTCCAGGCTTTTCCTTACTGTCTCGTCCTAGAATTACTTGTCAGTAATAGTTTTCGTTTTCAAACTTTCCGATTTGTAAGACCAGAAACATGTTGACAGCAAACTTGCTCCATTACCTGTTTTAATTGACTTTTTAGAATTGCCATGGCATGTTGCCCTCCTTGATTACCAAGTGCAGCAACACTATACATAAATGTCCTTCCTAAGAAAGTGAAATCTGCTCCAGCAGCCAATGCTCTACCAATGTCTGCTCCAGAACGAATCCCGCTGTCCATCATCATAGTTATCTTGTCCTTAAATGGCAATAAATCCGTTAACGATTTTATAGCCGATTCCGCCGCGTCTAATTGCCTCCCACCGTGGTTGGAAACAATAATACCATCTAGCCCTAAATCAATAGCAAGCTGTGCATCTTCAGCACTGGCAATTCCTTTAATAACTAATTTACCCTTCCATTGGTCTCTAATGGCAGCTATTCTCTCTCTATTTAATCTCCCAGAAAATGTTCTATCCATAAAAGCCCCTAGTTGTTTTATATCTAAGCCCTTTGGCATATAAGGTTTAATGGTAGCAAAAGAAGGTGTGCCGTGTATTAAAGTCTGCAAGGCCCAATGCGGTCGACCCATAATCTGAACAATATTGTTTAAAGTCATACGCGGTGGCATAGCCAATCCATTACGGATATCTCGTGGTCTGAAACCAAATGTTGGCACATCAGATAGAATAACTAAAACATCGCATTCTACTTCTTTTAGCCTTCGGATAATATCATCTCTCAGTTTTTCTTCTGCCGGATGGTAAAGCTGATACCAAAAATTGCCTTCGGTAATTTTTGCAATATCTTCAATAGCACTGGTGGTTACCGTACTGAGTATAAAGGGGACATTATGCTTATGTGCGGCCTTTGCCAAAATATTTGGTGAATTAGGCCAAATCAGGCCCTGCAATCCAACTGGAGCCACCCCAAATGGAGCAGAATAAGTCTTGCCAAACAAAGTTGTACTCATATCTACCCCGGTATACTCATTAAGATAAATAGGCTTTAGCTGAATATTACGCAACTCTGCGGTATTGCGATATAAATTCACATCTTCATTACAGCCGCCATCTAGATATTCGAAGGCAAAACGAGGAATCTTACTTTTGGCTCTGTTTCTTAGGTCATCTATACCGGGATAAGATTGGTTATAATCTAAATTCATGAATTTACTTTTATTTGAACTGGAGTGTATAGCTTAAGGTCTATGATATTATTTGGCAATGGCTGGGTATTCCAGCTTTTGTGTATGGCTAAAGCAGCACCCATAGCTGTAGCTTGAGGCATGTAAGCTGCATATACTTCCACCTCTGGAAAAGTGATGGCTAATAAATTCATAAATACCACGTTTCGGCTAAAACCGCCGTCGACAAAAATACGTTTAGCATTGGTGCCAACTACCACCAATTGGGTAGAGTGGTATTGTTGACTTACTAAATCCATCATTAGATGATGATAGGCAAGCCATACATTTTCATAAGCACTTAGGTTCCTGCTGGCGAATTGAAGCTCCTTCCAATTAATATTAACTTTATTCCCGTATTTTTCCAATAACAAAGCAACATAATCTGGACGAAAAACAGCATTCCTAAATGCTGTAATATCGGTTTTAAAATGCAAAGCAATACGCTTGATCTGTTGTTCATAATTATATCCCGAGAACAATCTTGATGCTTTCACAGGAATGCCCTGATATTGCATGTAACAAAGAACATCATTAGACAGCTCATCCGTGGTGAGAGGTTGTTGATTAAATGGGTTCAAACTAATACACCAAGTTCCGGTAGAAAGCAGTACAAAAGGTTCTTTAAACGACACCAAGTAAGGTATTAAAGCCGAGGAACTATCGTGCAGCCCCACTCCAACGGCATGTTTGCTTCCCGTAAAAATAGCCGAAGTAACATGATCTGATGAAACTATTGGAGCCATTTTTTCCAATATTCCTTCTTCAGCTACCCAAGCATGATAATCTTGTTTATCAAAATTCCATAGATTGGTATGGCAACCTAAACTCGTTTTATCGGTATAGGCTACACCACTAATCAGATAGCTAAGGTACTGAGGCAGGTGCAAGGCATATTGTACCTGTGCATAAATCTCTGGCTTTTCCATTTTGAGACGATAGAACTGCATCCCAGAGTTAAGGCTGCCCAACACCGGAGAGGCCGTAAGTGATGCGAATTCTATTTCTCCACCATATTTTTGATAAAATTCCTGTTTAAGTTTCTCTGGATAGGGTTTTAGGTAGTTATATAACGGCGCTAAGGGTTCACCCTCCTCATTAATATACACCAGACTGGCACCATAAGAAGCAAAATTGATTGCTTTCACATCAAACAAGGGATGACTGAATATCTCCTTAAGGGATTCAAAGACCGAAAGCCTTAAACTTTCGAGGTTTTCACAGGGTTCTCCATCTTCATCTACCGTTTCTATAAAGCGTGCTGAACGTTCAAAAACTACTCGGTAGTGCTCATCAAATAAAAACAGTTTTTTGTTGGTCTTACCTACATCGAAAACAGCCACTACAGGTATTGTCCTTTTGTTCGCCATGCGCTAAAGTCCTGTAGAGGTTGTATTCTTACCTCTTTTTCGAATCAATTGATTGCGATAATCCAAATCTCTATAAAGTGCCAATGGCGACAAAGCGGCATTCGCTCGCAATCTTGCCTCGGCAACTAAGGGTCTAAAGTCTGTTCTGAAAGTATGCTGAAGTATCTCCTGTGCCCGTACCACATCGTTCCGTTGCTGGGCACTATTTAAAGCTGGTCTATCCACCATTAGTGCCTGCGCATAAGCAAGCATTATTGCCTCTACCGATTGTAGTAAGTCTTCTAAAGGGTCTTTTACATTATGGGAGGCATCAATCATCCATCCCAAGTCTTTAGCGTGGTTCATTTCTCTTGCATCCATTCCTTCTACCAATTCATTAAAGATTAAGAAAAGCTGATAAGGCTTAATGCTGCCCGTGGTCAAATCATCATCTCCATATTTAGAGTCGTTAAAGTGGAAGCCTCCCAGTTTACCTTCCATTAGCAATAAGGAAACGATTTGCTCGATGTTTGCATTGGGCAAATGATGACCTAAATCAACCAAAGTATATGCCTGATTACCCAATTTACTGGCTAATAATAAGGATTGTCCCCAATCTCCAATAGTGGTGGAATAAAAGTTGGGTTCAAAGGCCTTATATTCTACAAACATTTTCCAGTCTGGCGGCAATTGTACATATATTTCTTCCAAGCTCTGTAAGGTGTTTTCAAAGGCTCTTCTAAAATTAAGCTGTCCTGGAAAACAAGAACCATCTGCCAGCCATACCGTCAACGCTTTTGACCCTAATTTATCGCCCTGCTTAATTACCTCTATGTTGTGGGCTATAGCTTGTTGCCTTACCGCTTTGTCTACATGTTGCAGCGAACCAAATTTATAGCTGTGGGCAGCATCTCGCTGATCTTGGAACGTATTTGAGTTCACGGCATCAAAGGCAAGACCAAACCGACCAGCGACCTCCTTTATCTTTGCCACATCCTGTGGAATGTCCCAAGGGATATGAAGTGATATTGCACCACTAGAAGCATTCAACTGGTGCAGCAATCCAACATCTTCAATTTTCTCTTCGATGTTTCTTGGCTCGCCGCCGATGATGGAAAATCTCCCAAAACGCGTTCCCCCCGTCCCAAGAGCCCAACTTGGAATAGCAATTTGAAAATCCACCAGTTTCTGTATTGCTCTTTCTAAATCATGCTGGGGAAAATCTTCCTTTAGATACGCTAGCTTTCGATTATGGGCAGATATTAACGAATCGTTATGTTGTGCAATATGTTTTTGTTCAATATTCATGTGGTTTTGATTGATTAAGGTAATATCCACGAAATTGTGTACTTGTTTGCTTTGAAGAAACCAACAAACCATGTAGATATGTTGGCAGGCTCACAGAATAATTCTTAGAATTATCTTACAAAAGCCATGGCCACACCACCATCTACATTTAGCATATTCCCAGTAGATTTGTTCATTAGCCCCCCAACAAATGCAAAACAAGCATTGGCTATATCTTCTGGCAATATGATTTGGTTAAGCAATGTACGCTTAGCGTAATATGCTGGCAGTTCCTCCACTGTAACCCCGTAGGCTTTCGCCCTCCCTTCTGCCCAGCCACCTGCCCAAATGTTGCTGTCGCTAATCACCGCATCTGGATTTACCGCGTTCACTCTGATACCATCGGCACCCAGTTCTGCAGCGTTCAACCTGCTCAAGTGTAACTGTGCAGCCTTTGCACTACCATAGCCAGCATTATTTGGACCACTTACCAAGGCATTCTTGCTCACCACATTAATTATGTCGCCACCTGTACCTTGCTTTTTCATCATATTAGATGCTGCCTGAGTAATAAAAAATTGTCCCTTTACCAATACATCATACAGTAAATCCCAATCTTTTTCGGTATGGTCTGCAATGGTTTTGGATATGGAAATACCAGCATTGTTAACCACGATATCAATACCGCCAAAAGCAAGTGCAGCCTTTGTAAAAGCCAGTTCAATATCAGCAGAGTGGGTTACATTCAATGTTACAGAAGCCACTGTATCTTTCCCGAACTGTGTTTCAAATTCACTTACTGTTCCTTCCAATCGGTCGGCATTCATATCGTTTAATACTACAACAGCACCTTCTGAGGCAAACTTCTTCGCAATTGCCTTCCCAATACCACCGGCGCTTCCGGTAACCAATGCGATTTTGCCTGTTAATGGTTTTGGCTTTGGCATACGTTGTAGTTTGGCTTCTTCCAACAACCAATACTCTATATTAAAAGCTTCTTGATGAGGTAGTGAAGTATATTCTGAAACTGCCTCCGCACCTTTCATCACATTAATGGCATTGATATAAAATTCTGCTGCTACCCTAGCCGTTTGCTTATCTTTGGCAAAAGTGAACATTCCAATTCCAGGGTATAGAATTACTACCGGATTGGTATCTCGAATAGTTGGACTGTCCGGATGCTTACATGTTTCATAGTAATTTGTATACATTTGCCTATAAGCTTCAAAGGAAGGAGTTAACGAGGCTCTGATGGAAGCTGCGTCAGACAAATCTGCATCCGAATCCAGTTCTAGCACCAAAGGACTGATTTTAGTACGCAAAAAATGGTCTGGACAGCTTGTACCCATTGGAGCCAAACGTGAAAGGTCATTTGAGTTGATAAATTCCAATACCCTAACATCATCAGTAAAATGACCAATCATCTGCTGTTTTGTAGAACATAGCCCTCTTAAGGTTGGAGCAATTGCCGCAGCTTGTTTTTTTCTAATTTCTTCTGATTGGCTTTCTATTTTCTGACCACCAAATATTGGACCTTTCCTGCCATAGTTTTGGTTTAGATATTCAGAACATTTTTCAATTACATCAAGAGTGCTTACATAGCTTTCGTAGGCCGTATCGCCCCAAGTAAAAAGTCCATGGGAACCCAACATGATACCTCGAATACCCGGATTTGCGTCTAGACAAGCCTTTAGTTGCAATCCTAGCTCAAAACCTGGTTTTTTCCATTCTACCCAACCCACAGTGCCCCCAAACAATTCTTCGGTAATTTTTTTTCCGTCCTTTGCTGCTGCAATGGCAATAGCCGCATCTGGGTGTAGATGGTCAATATGTTTAAACGGCAGGAAACCGTGCAATGGCGTATCGATAGAAGGGGCCTTTGAATCAAGATCATAGATGCAATGGTTGAACAGCGCCACCATTTCGTCTTCATGCTCCACTCCTCTGTATATATTTTTTAGGCTGCGCAGCCTATCCACGTACAACGCTGCCAGACCGCTTTTCTTAAGAGTGCCAAGGTCACCTCCGGAGCCTTTTACCCACATTACTTCCGTTTCCAGCCCAGTAAGTGGGTCAATTTGGTTAACCTTGCAGGAGGTATTTCCCCCACCGTAATTGGTCAGGCGCAAATCAGCACCTAATAGGTTTGAACGATAAATCAATAATGCCACCTCATCGCCAGCCATATTCGCTGCTTCTTCTTCATCCCATAAATAACTTACGTAATTGTAATTCGTTTCTTTAACAGCCATTGCAGTATATTTTAATATTCTTTATTTCATTAATTCCCTCGGCTAGAAGGAAAACTTCTGTCAATAAATGACATATCATAGCTAGATACCTTAAATATTAAGCACCTATAAAACTTAAGCAAGCCTATGTTTACTGTTGAATGTTAACATTAGCGTTATTCGACACTATTTTAGAAATTGTTTTTACTGATTCAGCAGATCGTAAACCATCTTCAGGCGTATTGGTTACATAATCTAATAACCTTTCTATAGAGCTTGTGGCTACGTGCATTCTGGTATCTGATGATGCATAATAGATGTAGACGTTGTTTTGTTCGTCCACTATCCAGCCGTTGCTGAACAATACATTAGAAACATCCCCTATGCGCTCTTCACCTTCTGGTGCCATAAAGTATCCAGCAGGTTTATAAATCACTTTTTTAATGTCGTGTAAATCTGTCATAAACATATATAGCACATAACGCAAACCAGCCGCGGTATTGCGCACACCATGAGCCAAATGTAGCCAGCCTTTCTCCGTTTTTATTGGTGCTGGGCCTAACCCATTTTTTCCTTCGTAAACGGTATGATAAACCTTTTTATCTATTACCTTTTCTACGGATATTACTGGATTCTCTATATCATCACACACACCAAATCCTATTCCCCCTCCCTTGCCAGCTTCGATAAAACTATCTTGCGGACGGGTATAAAATGCATATTTTCCATCTACAAATTCTGGATGCAATACAACATTACGCTGTTGAGGAGATGGTGTTTTCAAATCTGGCAGTCTATCCCAGTGTTTAAGGTCTTTTGTTCTTACTATGCCACATTGTGCAACTGCGGCAGACTGGTCACCTTCTGGAGCTGATTTATCTCTTCTTTCGGTACAAAACAGACCGTAAATCCAGCCGTCTTCGTGCCTAACCAACCGCATATCATATACGTTGGTATCGGGTTCATCTGTTTCGGGGATAATTATTGGGTATTCCCAAAATTTAAAATTATCAATACCGTTGTAACTCTCGGCCACTGCAAAAAACGATTTGCGGTCGTGGCCCTCTACTCTTACTACCAAAACAAAGTTACCATTGAACAAGATGGCTCCGGCATTAAAGGTAGCGTTGATACCAAACCTCTCCATTAAGAAAGGATTAGTTTCGGCATTTAAATCATAGCGCCAACTTAAAGGGGTATGAGCTGCTGTAAGAATAGGATTTTGATAGCGTTCAAATACACCATTACCCAATTTCTCTACCTGATTTTGTGCTGTTATTCTTTCAAAATAAGATTGCCTCAATTCATTAAGCCGCTTATCAAAATACAAATTCATAATATTATCTAATTGTGTCTTTATCTTACTAATCTTCTAATTTATTCCACCATGTTCTTTTTAAGATGATAATGATTACTGCTAATATGAGCAGCACTATAAGTAATGGAAGTTTCATCCACATCACCAGATACATAGGTACCAACGTTAAACAGCACTGCGCTATAATACCCAGCGATACATTGAACATATCTAGCTTGAAGCGTTTGTTTGGCTTAAAAAACGGATTTTCTTTGATTACCAAATCATGCACTGGTTTCCAAAAACCCCATGGTTTTACATTTGAATAAAAAGCTTTTAATATTTCTACATCTGTTGCTGGAGCGGCATAGGTACCCACAATAGAGCCTATTAAAGAGATTACAAATAATAAAGGCCATACGTACAATGGTAAAATACCATCGAATATAAAGGGAAATATTAATGCTGCAGCGATTCCCGAGGCCATTCCCCAGAAAAAGCCATTAGCGTTAAAGCGCCACCAGTACCACTTTAACATGTTAGAAGCAATGTAGCCACCGTATAGTGCGCCAACTATCCATTGCAGAATGCTGTTTACATCTTTAGCGAAAAAGCCAAGCACAACACCTACAATAACGACCAGTACACCTACAATGTAGTTCATACTGATAATTTTCTTAGTCGAAGCCTTAGGGTTTACATATTTTAGGTATACATCATTAACAATGTATGCCTGTGCAGCATTTAAAGTACCCGAAAAGGTTCCCATAAAGGCACCTAATAACCCCGTAAGAACCAGACCTAAAATCCCAACAGGCAAAAAGTTATTGATAGCCGCAGGCAATATACGTTCAAAATCGGTTCCTTGAGGTGTGCTGATGCCCATTTCATTAAAGTATAACAAGGCCAATACAGTTAAGCCAATAATCATGGAATATCTAACCGGTAGCAGAACAAGTGATACAAAGCCCGTCATTTTAGATGCCTCTTTGGGCGACTTTGTAGACAATACCTTCTGCATATCGTAACTTGGCGAAGGCCCAGCCAAGCTCGCAAAAAAACCTTTGAAGAGCATCATCATAAAGAATATGCCAAACAATCCAAATCCGTCATCTTCTATTTTCTTGTTGGCTGACGGGAGGATATTAGACCAGTCCAAGTCCAGTTTCCACCCAAAAAATGGATCGAACCAACCCTTCGGTACATTAAGGGTTTTGTCTTGCAGATGTAAATAAGCAATTACGGCAATAGCTATACAACCTATCGTCATAATCATATATTTGATAAAATCACCTACCACAATACTATGCATACCCCCCAATATGGAGTAGAACATGGCAAAAAGGGTAAATATGATACCATAAAAATGTGCAACATATTGCGGTGGAATATCAAAAGGGATGTAACCACTGACCAAATCCCATGGCACAAAAACCTCTATAAACTTACCTAATCCAATAAAACCATAAGCTAAGAAACCCAGACAGCTGATAATGGCAAATGCTACTACGATATTATGTGAAGCTTTAACTCCCGTTCCTGTAAGTCCGAAACGGGTAGCCAACCACTCTGCTCCGGTATTGGCATTAGAACGACGTAGCCACTTGGAAAGAAACATCATATTGAATACTTGGTTAAAAACTGGCCATAACCAAGGTATCCAAATACTCTTCATTCCATAAACAAAACAAAGTGATATCATCCACATCGTTCCACTGATATCAAACATATCACTGGCATCACTTAAACCCAACATATACCAGGGCAGTTTCTTACCCCCCATCAAGTAACTTTCTTTATTTTGCCTGGCTTTATTTTTGTAGTACCATCCTATCAATACCATCATTACTAGGTAAGAGATAACGATCGCAATATCTATTAGTTGTAGTTTCAATTGTGTAGGTTTTTATCCGGTTAAACAATAATTATACGGCATATAGCAACTAGAAGCGGCTTTACATGTGTAATTTCAATGGGGTAAATTTCATTAATAAAATGGGCATAAGACAAATACTTTTTTACCCAAATAACATATAATTCCTATCTCTCTTGCTGAAAAGCTTATTAAGATCTATTTCTACCGATGATTTAGAGGATCTGCACTCATTTGGCTTTAGAGATGTCACGATAGTATCAATTATGATAAAAAAACCATATAACTTAGTGCGTTAAGTTAATAAATTAGCTTACCTTTAACCAAACGTTAAAGTCCATTTATTTATAAAAGAGCAGTTTCATTCTGTTTTTCTTTAATGCTTTACACTGTCTAGAAAACTACTAATATCATATACAATTATTCTATGGCATCGATTAATAATATTATTAAAGAAATTACCCCACTTACTCCAAACGATTGTTTTACAATTTTTTCGAGGGTAAAGAAAGAATTTAATTTTCCGATACATTTCCATGAGGAATACGAGTTGAACCTAATTTTGAATGCTAAGGGAGCGAAAAGAATTGTTGGTGACAATATTGATGTCATTGGCGATTTAGAACTTGTTTTGATCGGACCCAATCTCCCTCATGTATGGCTTACGCACGAATGTAATTCCGAAATAACTGAGATTACGATGCAGTGGCATAAAGACCTCTTCGAGGAAAAGTTCTTGAAAAGGAATCAGATGACTCTTATCAAAAATATGCTGGAAAAAAGTTTACGTGGAATTTCCTTCAGTCCGGAAATGATAAATACTATACAGCCTAGGCTCATTGCACTGAAAGACTCTAACGGTTTTAACTCTGTTCTGGAACTGTTGAGTATTCTTCATGAACTTTCAATGTCTAAAAGTATGGTTCTTCTATCTAACTCTAGCTTTATGAATGCTGCCAACCTTAAACATAACAGTAGAAGACTGGAAAAAGCATTCGAATTCATGAATAATAACTATGATAAAGAAATATCACTAAAAGATTTAGCCAAGCTGACCAATATGACCGAAGAATCGTTCAGTAGGTTTATAAAGAAACGTACGGGTAACACATTCATTAATTCTTTAAATGAAATCAGACTTGGCCATGCTTCTAGAATGTTAATTGATACGACCCATACCATTACAGAAATATCTTATTTATGTGGTTTCAATAATATATCAAATTTCAACAGATTGTTTAAAAAGAAAAAACACTGCACACCCAAAGAACTTCGGGAAAACTATTCTGGACATAGAATATTCATATAAGCCAGCTCGTATTTGCAGGAAAATATATCAGAGCTAAATCAATATCATATATGGATAAAAATAAGCTACTATTTAAATATTGCTAAGCTTATTTTTCGGGCTAAAAAAAATGTATTGATATGAAAAATTTTAATTTAATCTCCTTGCTACTCTTCACTGTATTTTGGACTGTTGGTTTGACGTTAAAAGCGCAGCCTGGCTTAGCCAGCAACGAAACAAAAAAAGAATGGTGGTATATTAACAGAATTACACCTTTTATTAAACAATATCCTAATATCACTAGGTTAAATCTCATAAAGGTAAAAGAAAATTCTTTTATAGACGAAACTGGAAAAGTTATTGTATTTAAAGGTCTTTCGATTTCAGATCCAGACAAATTAGTTAAGGATGGCTATTGGAACAGAAAACATTTTGAAGTGATTAAAAGTTGGGGCACCAATGTTATCCGTATCCCAGTGCATCCCATTGCGTTTCATCAACGAGGCGTTGAGGCGTATATCAAACTCTTAGATGAAGCTGTAAAATGGTGTTCTGAACTGGGCATGTATGTGATTATAGATTGGCATTCTATTGGAAATCTACATACAGAACTTTTGGCGCACGACATGCACAATACCACGAAAAGGGAAACATTCAATTTCTGGAGAACTATTGCTGCCCATTATAAAGATGTGCCAACAGTAGCTTTTTATGAACTCTTTAATGAACCTACCACATACAATGGGCAATATGGCAGAGTTACTTGGGACGAATGGAAGAACCTGATGGAGCAGTTGATAGATGTAGTCTACTCCCTTAACGATAAGGCCATACCGTTGGTTGCAGGCTTTAACTGGGCCTATGATCTTACTCCTGTAAAATTCAAACCAATCGAAAGACCCGGAATAGCCTATGTAACCCATCCCTATCCAGGAAAAAGAAAATATCCTTGGGTTGACGAGTGGGAAAAAGATTTTGGTTACGTTGCCGATAACTATCCTGTTTTTGCCACAGAAATTGGCTATATGAAAGATAATGACGAAGACAAAAATCTGAACGATGATGGCAAATACGGTCCTGCTATTATGAATTATTTTAACAAGAAGGGTATCTCATTTACTGTATGGGTTTTCGACCCGGTATGGGTACCACAAATGATTAAAAACTGGAATTACGAGCCCACGGATCAAGGTGCATTTTTTAGGGATGTGATGCAGGGTAAGTTCAAATTTAACAATAGTAAAAAATAATTTTTTGATTGTATTAATATAAGGTTGCTGTGCGCTTTAGATTATCTTATGTATAATATGATATTTAAAGGCAGCAACCTTTAAATAATAAGCCATAAAACCATCTGAGGATAAAAAACTTAGTATTTTTACAGTATATTTATCCTAACTAAAACCAATTCTTCATTACTTCAACGAATGAAACCTAAGTTTATAACTATAAGCGATTCTATTATTAAAAAGATAAAATCGGGGGAATTAATTCCCGGAGACAAAATCCCTTCTGAAAATGAACTGATTAAAAACTATAAAATTAGTAATACCACAGCGAGGAAAACATTGTTAGAGATAGAATCGAAAGGTTGGGTAAGGAGAATAAAAGGCAAAGGTACTTTTGTACTAAATAGAACAGCGACACACCAGCTGGTACGCACTTTAGGATCCATTGATTCGACGCGTAAAGGGTTTAACGAAAGCTTAAAGGCCGAAGGCCTTACGCCAAAAAATATTATTTTAGAGAAAACTATCTTGAATGAGGGCGTTTCTGCCGCTATTGTGGGAAGGCACGTAATTATTGAAGGGCCTGTTCTAAAAGTACACCAGCTTCGCTACGCCGATGATGAATTAATGAAAGATGAAACAAGATATATCTCGTTAACTCTATGTCCAAAAATAGACGCCTTATCCACAGAAATATCTTATTTTAAAGCTTATGAGCAACAATATAATCTCAAAATAAACGACATAAGGCAAACGCTCAGCGCAGATATATTAGAAGCCAATAGCAATAAGAACCATTTTGGCACAACCAGCAACATCGCTATTTTTGTTCTTGACAGTGCTGTTTTTGCCGATGATGGAAAGGTGATAGAAATTGAGTACTCTTACTATCGGGGTGATAAGTATAAATTCGCCATTAGTGCACACCCTGAATATGGGCACAAAAGTGACGATTAGGCTGCTAAATTGTGTTCATATTTAGTCTTGTACAAAAAATTTGGCACTTAACCTCTCGGTAGCTGTTGTCAAGGTTGCCACATAAACTCCGTACGCCAGTTTGTCTTTAATCTCAAGTATATTCTTGCCACTTTGTAACCAGTAGTCTTGAGTTATTAATCTCCTTCCTGCTAAATCAGTTATCGTAAGCTTGGCGTTGGTGTCGTTAGTAACCTCAAACATGAAATTCATTGCCTTATTAATGTCCTGATAAACTTTTAACGATGGCTTTTCCAATTGAAAATTTACCGATATTATTGTTGGGCCAGACGTATTACCATCGAAATCAAATTGTTTAAGCTGATAATAATTTGTACCCAATATGGGATATTGATGTTTGAAATTATAGCTAAAAACCTTGTCTGGCTCGTTGTTCGCCTTAACAGTGGCTAATTTTCCAAACAACTTTCCATCTGCAGAATGCAAAATATCAAAATGCGAGTTATTAAGTTCGGTAGCTGTTTTCCAGTTTAATAGAATGCTGTTAAACTGTGTTTTTCCTGTAAAAGAAAGCAGAGAAACTGGCAGCGTAGAATCGGTTGCCACCTTGTACTTCTCTAACACGGATATTTGCGGTCTATCCTGTCCATTTCTCGGCTCTACAGAAAGTGTATAAGTTCCCCATCTTGGTCCTGCTGCCCAATAGGTACCATTAATATTTTTACTTTGTAGGTGGACCAGCATATTATCTAAAACCGTTAGCCAACGTGGATCATTATCTGGCACACCATATTCGCCTATAAAACCTTTGAGATTGTTGGCCGTTAGCCAATTTATAAAAGGTGTTACCCTGTTGATTCCTGTATTTGGTGTAGCTTCTTCTACTTCATAACTGTTTTGGTATTTACCACTGGCATCTTTATCAAAGTATACATGCGCTTCAAATATCAGTTTGTTAGCTGGGTCTATTAAATCTTTTAAGTTGTTACTAGCAGTAGGCCAACGTTGTGCAGAGCTCCAACTGTCTCCGCCCACTAAAATACTGGTTTCTGTATCTATACTTCTAATAGCTGTAATAATGGTTTGCGCTATACTTGCCCATGGTGTTGAAGCTAACATATCGTGCGGTTCATTCATGATGCCATATCCCCATATATTTTTATAAGATTTAAACTCATTGGCTAGTCGGGTCCAAACATCGGCTACGTGTGCAGTAGATAGCTGGGCAGAGCCGATAATATATTCCGTGCCGCTTATTTTTCTACGGCCATAATTATGCAAATCTAGTATAACTAACAGCCCTCTCGCCTGTGCGGCACTCACGAAAGTTTTCATTTTAGTTAACTCCTCATTATCTAAATTGCCATTTAATATGGGCTGTATACGCTCCCATTTAAAGGGAAGACGAAATAACTTTAATCCCTTCTGTTTAAAATAATCGAGCTCCGCTGTAGTTGGATAGCTATAATGAGGTTCTCCTATCTCTCCAAATTCTGCTCCCGCCAAATTTACGCCAAATGGTGCTGGTGTTTTTGGTGTCATCTCATGCTGTATGGCACTTAATGCCGCGTAATCAATTTCAACATTTTTATTGAGGTTTTCGGCAGTAACAGGGCTGGGGACGTCAAACCTGATGATATTTATATCTCCGCTCCATCTAGAGTCTTCACTTAAATAAATAGTATATTCTTTAAAATCAGTATCGTTGGCAGAAATAGGAAATTCTATATAGGCTGCACTTACGGCATCTGTCCACCAATAAAATCTAGCTAAAGTATTTGACGTTCCATTTTTAAGCCTGATGATTGCTGCATTACTAAATTGGGGATCTATGTATCCATCGGGAGAGTCAAACTTGATAAGACAATTGGTTTTTGAGGCGGTAAGTTTTAATACTCCATTGGCAGTTTGCGCATTGATGTAATTGATAATAGACCATCCTTCTACCTTATCGTTAACCACAAGGTCATTAAATTCCCAAATATGGGTTTGGGCAGTCTGCTTAATTTCGATGTTGCGTTCTACGGGTTTGTTTATGGTAAAAATTTCATTGGCCAAAGTATTAAGCCCCTGCTCTATAATAGCTTCGTTGGGCTTGTTAATTAAATAAGCATCAAACCTGTTTTTTTGGTTAGTATAGGTACTGCTATTAGTGATGATCAAATTTTGGATATGAGCCTGAGCCGCAGCAAAATCTGTCCACAATGTCTGTGGCAAATAATTTATTTCAATAAACTTTATATCCCTTATTAAAACATATTGATCTCTATACGCATCTGTTTTTGCCTTAACCTGCAATGCCTGTAAATATTGTGGCGTGTTTTTTAGCTGCGCTAGATTTATACCTTGCCTTAGTTCATTCGCCGTAAAAGAACCTATAAATGAGCCATCGATATTTAGTGCATATTTACCCTCAGCAAGCGTTGTAATTTTAAGTGTTTCTTTATTCAAATCATTATTAAAGGGAACAAGTGCTAAAGCTGGTTCGGCATCTACCGCAACGGGAAAAGGCAAACTTTCTGCCTTATATTTAAAGGTAAGGCTATTGCCGGTAGCATTTAAATTTGTAATGGTACAAAATTCGCTTTTGATGACTGAATTGTTCTCTATTTCAATATTAGCCACGTATTTTGGTGCATTAGTAGATTTTAAGAACTGATAGGCCATTACAAAATTGCCCGGCGAAGCTGGATGGATACGATCGTTACTGACAATGGTAGATTTGATATTGGTTTGTTGTAACTGCTGATTAATGGTGTTCATGATGTTCCAATAATCAATAGTTTTAAGGTTAAATTCCGCAGCCAGTTCATCAATGATAATGGTACATTTCTGTAGTGAAACATTAACCCCAGGTCTATTGGTTCCTGTTAAATCGCCAGTTTCATCGTAGATACTTGGCTTTTGTAAAATAACATTGGTGTTTGCTGCCAACAATTTGACAATAACGTTTCTGAGGTATCCTCTGTAATTATTTAGAGCGTTTTGCTTTAGCGTTTCAATGTTTGGCTCGCCTTGTCTTTCGGGTGCATATAATTCACGGTTTACATCGTTCATACCCGCCATTACCACCGACCAATTAGCACCCTTGCTCAATATATCGTTATTCATTCTCTGCAAAAAGCTGTTGGCATTATCGCCCCATTTACCAGAATTGTAGAAAATAACCTTACTATTGGGAAACCGGGTAGCATAATACAACAATATAAAATTATGGAACCTTCCGGTACCAGAAGTACCATGTGTAATACTATTACCAATGAAATTGATACGGTCGCCATCTTTAAAAAAAGAATCGTCCCTATGTTGTGAAAAAACTGCATTTTGAAAAAACAACACAAAAAAAATGGCGCAAAACATTAGCTTTCTCATGATATTTGATAATGAGTTTTGGGGTTAACAATAATTTTATCTGGAAGCATAGCTGTTAACCCTGCTTTTTGACAGACAGGATTAACAGCTGTTAATTTGAGATAATGGAATTATTTTCGGTGCTGCTCCGTATAGTTGTATTTTTCTAAGATTACCATTTGCGGCCTATCTGTATCATTTTTAGGCTCTATGGCCAAGCGATATTTGTTCCACCATGGGCCAGCTGCCCAATAGGTTCCGTTTAAGTTGTTTTTGGTTAAATAAGTCAAGAAATTATCTAGTGCTACTAGCCATCTAGGGTCGTCATCTGGCACACCGTATTCGCCAACAAAGCCTCTAAAATTATTTTCCTTTAACCATTTCACAAAAGGGGTTGCTCTTTTAATACCAATATTTGGATCAGCCTTTTCTTCATCATAAGACCGTTTGTAAGTTCCAGAAGCATCTTCATCGAAATAAATATGCACTTCGAAAATCAAGTCTTTTGATGGGTCTACCAAGTTCTTAAGATTGGCACTAAATTCCATCCATCGTTCTGCCGAACTCCAGCTATCGCCTCCTACCATAATTGGCGTTTTTTGATCTACTTCTCTAATTTTATTGATACAGACTTGCGCAATATTAAACCAAGAGTTAGGTTTAAGCATGTCATGTGGCTCGTTCATTAAACCATAGCCCCAAATATTATCTTTTCCCTTAAATTCTGTTGCAATTTTCCTCCAAGCATCGGCTACGTGCGCTATAGGCAGGTTTTCAGAATCAATAATTTCTCTAGTTCCATTTACATATCTACGACCGTAATTGTGCATATCTAAAATTACCCATAGCTTTCTTTCTCTAGCGGCGTCTACTATAGTCATCAGGCGTTGTAGTTCCAATTGATCTAATTCGCCACCCAACTCGTGCTGCAATCTTTCCCATAAAAATGGAATTCTTATGAGGGTCATTCCTTTAGATTTGAAGTAATCCAATTCGTCTATAGTTGGGTAAATATAATCTTTGGCATAAATGCCGGGTATTTTGTTATGGGCAAATTCTGCACCAGCCAAGTTTACGCCAAAAGGAGCTTTGCTTCTATCTGGCATATTTAAATCAGATTTACTAATTTGAAAAGTATGTTCTTTTGGTCTATTTGTAGTATAAATAACACCAGCAAGACTGTCAATCTGCTTTTCAAACATTCTTTGTGAAGGTTTATCTTTCAGATAATCATCAAATACCTTCTTAAAATTAGGATATCTGGCGTCATTGGAAGTTTGCATAAAGCTAAGGTAGTTATCCATAAATGCTTTAATGCCATTAAAGTCGCCATTCCATAAATTTTCTGGCAAATAGCTAAACTCTACAAACTTCAGGTCTCTTACTTTACGTTGAGTATTGCGGTACAAAATTGCCTGTTGTAATACCTTAACCGCTTGTTTATATTGTGGTGTATTTTTAAAGTTGGATAGATTAATTCCATTTTCTAAGTTTTGTGCGGTAAAGTTTCCAATAAAAGTACCATCAATGGTTAGTGTATAGCTTCCTTCGGTTAGCCCTCCTATTTTTAGAGATTGTTTGCTTAACTCTTCGGCAAAAGGAACCAATGCCAAAGCTGGCTCGGCCTCTTGTGGCATAGGAAAAGGCAAGCTTTCTTCTTTTGCTTTAAATGTTATTGTTCCATCTTTTACCGATAAGTCTTTTACTACAACATAACTTGAGTTTTTAACGGCTCCGTTTTCTATTTCTATAGCAGATACTGATGTAGGTGCACTGGTAGATTTTAGAAACTGATGTGCCATTACAAAATTTCCGACTGGACCAGGGTGAACCCTGTCGTTACCTACTATAGTAGCTTTCGGATCTTTTTGTTGCAACTGTTTGTTGAGTTGCGCCATAATAGTCCAATAATCAATAACTTGGAGCTTATATTTTTTGGCAAGTTCGTCTATAATGCCTGTACATTTTTTAAGAGCATCGTTAACACCCATTAAATTAGGTACGGGCAAATCGCCTGTTTGATCGTAGATACTTGGCTTTTGAAGAATAATTTTGGTCTTGGTCTTCAATAACCGCTGGATAACCGTTTCATAGTAGTTCCTATAATCGCTCAGAGCTCGTTCCTTTCTGCTCTGGATATCTGTATCTCCCTGTCTTTCGGCCGCATAAAGACTACGGTTTACATCGTTCATACCAGCCATAATGATAGACCAGTTTGCTTTTTTGGGGATAATATCTGCATCCATACGGCGCAAAAAACTATTTGCATTATCGCCTTTGATACCTAAATTGTAAACGCTGATATTTAGTTCTGGAAATCTAGTGGCATAATACACTAAAATATAGTGATGGAAATCGCCACTGTGGGTGATACTGTTGCCAATAAAACTAATCTTGTCGCCAGTTTTAAAAAAGGAATCGGTTCTGCTTTGGGCATAGGCTCCATTCATTATCATTCCTACCAGTAGAAGGCAGATTAAGGCAATTCTTTTTTTCATTCTTTTGTGTGTTATACTAAGTATTCTCTAAAAACTATTTATTCATCTATATTAGATATGACATCTTTATTGTCATAACATAAAACTACTTCTTAACTAACTTTTGGCTGTAGAAGATACCGTTATCTTCAACATTTACCAGATAAGTACCCGAATTAAAAGTTGAAACTTTTAAACCAAATTGCTCGTTTATTTTATCTAAAGTTCCTCTTGTTTCAAAAAGCAATCGACCATCTAAGGTTAATAATTTCACTTTTAGTATGCCTTTACCATTATTCAACACCAGTTCTACATGGCTATCCACTGGGTTTGGCACTATCTTCAGTGTCTTTCCTTTTGTTAAATTAGCATTAATGGGCACCAGTTTCTGCAGATGCGTAAATTCTACGTTTGCCGAACCTGATGTTACTATCGGTGCTGATGTTGCTAGTTTAACATAATCGATATGCACAGTTTTATTTATCGAACCTGTAATACCGCCAAAAGGCACATCGAAACGGATAATCTTTATACTGTTCTTACTTGTCCAACTGCTAATTTGGCTAAGGTCAACAACATATTCTTTATATTGGGTATCGTTGGCCGTAATGCTAAAATCGGCATAGCTATAAGCAATATGGTCATGCCAATAAAATCTTGCCTGTGTTTGGTTGGTTGTATTTTTAAGTCTGACAACAGCATATTTGTGCAGTGTAGTTTGAATGGGATCGAGTGGTGTTACATCATATTTAATGTGATTATTGGCTACTACAGTCTGTAAGTTTAATATACCTGCGGAAGTAGCTGGATTGGCATAATTGATAATAGTCCATCCTTCTACTGCATTGGTTACAACCGGGCGGTTAAATTCCCAATTGTGCATCATACTTCTACTATCAACAACTGCTGAAGTGCTTGATATATTTGCCGTAGTATAATTTTGCAAAACCGACATTTGCACCCTATCATTACCATTTTGTGGTTCTACAGATAGGAAATAGTCATTCCACCTTGGCCCTGCCGCCCAATAGGTTCCATTTATGCCGTTTTCCTTCAAATAATTGAGCATATTATCCAAGGTAACCAACCAACGGCTGTCGTTATTGGGCACACCATATTCGCCAACAAAGCCCCTAAGATTATTTGTATTTAACCATTTTACAAATGGCGCAACCCTTACTACACCGATGTTGTGCGTAGCCTCCTCCAAATCGTAACTTTGTGTATACAGTCCCCCTGCGTTTTTATCGAAATAAATATGGGCTTCATAAATTAGGTTGTTGGATGCATCTATCAGATCTTTAAGGTTATCGCTAGCTGTAGGCCATTTACTGGCAGAACTCCAGTCATCCCCCCCAACCATAATTGCCGTACCAGCATCAACCGTCCTTATCTTTGTGATAATGCCCTGTGCAATATTAAACCATGGAGTTGTGGTCAACATGCCATGGGGCTCATTCATTATTCCATAGCCATATATATTTTCATAGTCTCTAAATACTAGTGCCAATTTTTCCCATACATCAGCTACGTGTGCAACAGAAAGCGTAGGCGAACCGATAATAATGGTATTTCCACCCATCTTCCTTCTTCCATAATTGTGCATGTCCAATATCACCCACAAACCACGTGCTCGAGCCGCATCTACAAAAGTTGTCATTTTCGCCAATTCGGCAACATCTAAATTTCCATTTAGCGCAGGCTGGATGCGCTCCCATTTAAAGGGTAGCCTAAATAGTTTCAAGCCTTTTGATTTGAAATAATCCAACTCGGCAATAGTTGGATAGCTATAGTCATTCCCGGGAATATCTCCAAATTCTGCACCCGCTAGGTTTACGCCAAAAGGTTGTGCCAATGGAAACTGCAGAGGCGGCGAGGCCGCCAATCTAATATGGTCTACACTAATAGTCTTACCCAAGGATGCAGCTTGTACATTGCTAGGTAAATCAAACCTAATGATACGGATACCGGCAGTTTGAGCTGTCCAGTTACTATTGGCGCCTAAATTAATTAAGTATTCTTTAAAGGTATTATCATTTGAACTGATAGCAAATTCTATATAATAGGCTGTACTATTATTTACACCCCACCAATAAAATCTAGCTGTGGTTTGCGAGGTGGTGTTTTTAAGTTTTATGGCTACATATTTATATACCGATGGGTTGTATGGATTGGTATACTCATCAAACCTAATGTTTGAGTTAGACTGTACGCTAAGATTTAGGGTACTGCTAGTTGTGGCAGCGTTGGTATAGCCAACAATATTCCATCCATCGGCCTTATTGGCCAAAACTGGAGCATTAAAACTCCATAAAACCGTATTGGCAAATAGCCCGTTATAAGCTACACAAAATAAAAATATCCCGATAAAACAGATTTTTTTAATCATTTTAGGTTTAATTTAATATTTGGTTTGTTTAACAGAGCGTATAATTATTGGCTATGCTTGCTGCATGTAATATCTTAATAGGAATCAGCTAATATATTTCATAAACAAGGCTTAACGCTATTACTTTCGTTAAGCCTTTCCCTTGTTCTATTCTTATTTTTTCGTAAAAGAATTGTTCTTTTTATTATCTCTTAGTTGTTATTCTCAATGATTGATTACTTCGACGTAAATTTTACGCTTGTAGCTTCCATTTTTCCAGCTAAAGTAACCACATATACACCAGCAGTTAACTTTACAGAAGAAAGTTCCACCACATTTTGTCCTTTAGTAAAAGCATAAGGACTCTCTATAATTTTCCTTCCAGAAATATCTGTAATGAGCAATTTGCCTTTATCATCGTTAGAAGCAAAAGCAGAAATCTTGATAGCACCATTGCCTGAATAAACTTTAAAATCAACATTCTTAAGGCCAGAATTTACCGCCACTACTTCAGATTTTTTTGTTTTACCATCAAAATCTACCTGATTTAACTGGTAATAGTTAGTTCCCGGCAATGCTTTTGTATCTGTATATTGATAGTTAATTGCGCTATTTGAATTGCCTTTTCCCTCTTCACGAGCAATTTTTTCAAAATTAACTGCGTCTGCTGAACGTAATATATCGAAATGCGAATTATTTTCTTCCGATGCTGTACTCCAGTTTAGCTGGATGCCGTTGGCTTGCTTTTTAGCAGTAAACCTAGCTAAATTCACTGGAAGTGTTTGTAAATCGCTGCCAAACCTAATGTATTCTATACTAATTGTTTTATTTGCATAATCTGCTGGCAATGAACCACTACCTGGATGTCCGCTGGGTAGGTCAAACCTAATTATCGGCATATTTCTATGGGTACCATCTCCTGCAGGTGAAGCATCTGCATCCCCTCCTGTAAATTCCCATTTATTTGTACCAAAAGAGACACCATTACCTGAAAAAGCCTCACTTGCTAAATCTATGGTATAATCTTTATAACCAGAATTAGCGTCAATATTAAAAGGTATATATATCCAAGCGTTAGCATTTCTAAAATAAAATCTCGCAACTGTTCCGTCAGTTTCGTTTGCTAAACGTACCCTTAATAATTTATAGGTTTTTGTAGCAATGGTGGAAGCACCTCCAGGATTATATTGCAGATAAGACGTTCCGGCAGCATTTATTTTAAGATTTAATGCCGTGCCCGAATAACTGAAAGTATAATTAACTGCAGCCCAAGAAGATGGCAAACTTGGTGTTGCTGGAGGTTGATTAAACTTAAATTCCCATAGCTGTGCTTTCGCACCCAACATAAAGCACAATAAAAATGATAAAAATAAAGTAGCTGTTTTTTTCATACAAAAAGATTTTAATACTTGGTTAAACCGAAGAGTTGTACACTCTGTTAATTGTTAGCTAATTTACCAAGTTAACGCACTAAGTTTTGCATATTTTTTTTGCCATAGTTAATACTTTTCCGACCATACACTTAAACCACTACATTACAAACTGGTAATTAATATCTCTGTGTTATTTAAACCATCTAAACAGTTCTTCGGCAATAAGATTGTGTCCATTTTCGTTGGGGTGGTTCACATGCGACATCAGTTCCTTTATAGAACCTTTCTCTTTGGCTATTTTTTGAAACTGAGCAAACGGGTCGGCCAAGCCAACTTGATACTTTACCGCCAGTTCCCTAATCTGTGTCGCATGTAGAGCCAGCTTATTATTAGAATCGGTAATATCTTCGCGTTGATCGGGGGATGGCGTAACCAAAATTACCTTGATATTTTTGGACAGGGCTTCTTCTATCATTTTGCTCCATGCAATTTTGGAGCGTTCTAGACCGATGCCCAAATCATTCAGTGCATAATCTATAATTACCACATCCGGTTTATGCGATAGCACATCGTTGGTAAAACGTGTCTGTCCTTTTTCGGCCCACTCGCCCCCAATGGAGGTTAAAATTACATTGATAACCGCATAAGGGTAAATGGTTTTTAACTTACCCAACAAAAGGTGCGGGTAAGATTCTAAAGTGTGCACTTTAGAGCCTGTCCAATATCCCGATGGTACGGAATGACCATGAAAAACCAAGTTTATAGTACGGTTTTTGGGGAACTTGGTTTCCAATTGCTTTTTTATTGGAGCAAGGTAATTAACCGTATCCGACAGTTTACCAATTTGTGCATTAACCGTAAGGGTAAATAGCATACCCAATACCATACCGCTAAATTTCTTCATTATTCTATTCATTATCTACCAAGAAACCACTAATTCGCCAGTAACATTTTTTACGACATAGTTATTTCCATATTCTTTTTCGCCCTTGGCAAATTTAAGATGCCCTTCTTTCCACGGGTAGGTGCTATTCAGATAAAAATGGATGGTCTGCTCGGTCGTTTCATCATTTGGAAAAACCCGCACTGTAGCATTTTTAAGTCCATATACCTGCAGCCTTCTGCTAATACCTAGTTCTCCAGAGTGCATTTCTTTACAAGAAACAATACCGTCGTTCTGCTCTACAAACACTCTTGCCTCTCTATGCCAAGCCGTAGGAAAAGAATAGTTGGCCTTTCCGTTTTCCATTACGGCATCATAGCCTACCAAAATGGGTGCACCCTGCGCAAATTTAAAACCATGCCTTACTGATGTATTGGGCACATATCCCGAAAAGAAATAGCCGTTGTTGTTACGGGCAATGCCTAATACCGGATTTTTAACATCAGAATTTTGCTTATCTACAGTGTATTCCAGCCCAAATTCTTTAAGAATGTAACGCAGGTAGAGCGGTCCAACAAAATATTCATTCGGATCATCTGGCTTTAACAACCTGCCACCTTCAAAATGACTAGAATTTGTTCCCCTTACGTAGGCTATCTTGCCACCGTTCCATTCTGGTAATTCCCTAAACCAAAGCACATCTCTTATTTGACCGTCCTTAGAGAATTTTACGAGAGATTTAGTGCTTTTATCATTTTTATTGTTGATAACAGTGCTTATTCCACCGCCAGAGAATAGAGATTGATGAGTGATTTTATCGCGATAGCTTCTATTAAGGTTATCTAACAGGTAGTTATTTACTATTTTAAATTCCCCGATTAGGCTTGTCGAATTTTCTAAGTTCAACAATTCTTTAAAAGCAGCGCTAGCATAATCCGCTGGACCGTAGACTACTAATTTTCCTCCATTTTTAACAAAGTTGATTAGCGTTTTTTCGTAAACCGAATTAGCATCGGGCACAACGGCCAATAAAATAGATTGGCTAAACAAATTTGGTTTTTCTTGTATTGCCGTGGGAAATGATTTAGTTGATATTACCGTATTCAAAGGTAATCCGTTGTTAATGGCCTGTCTAATGAACCAATCACCATAGTAAATTTCATTTAGCCTGTTGGGTTGGTTAGACGCCCAGTTATGGTATTCATCGAAAGGGTAGACCCATACCAGTGGTGCAGCAGCGGTTGGGCTGTTATATCGTGCTTTTAAAATATGCGGGATAACTTCGTTTGGCACTTGTGTTGGCATGTTGCCGAAACTATCATCTATGGTTAAAAAATTAAGATGTGTAGGCAGTTTGATTTCGCCTTTGGCATTA
Organism: Pedobacter ureilyticus; assembly: GCF_005925345.1. GTDB lineage: Bacteria > Bacteroidota > Bacteroidia > Sphingobacteriales > Sphingobacteriaceae > Pedobacter > Pedobacter ureilyticus. Next base: position 25,835 of record NZ_SSHJ01000023.1, on the reverse strand, counting down.
ATGCGTGATGCCGACATAGGCAGATAAATATCATGTGGCTCGCTGCCATACCTGTCTAACCATGGACTATTTAACCACCAAGGGTCATGTGTATAATAACGGTAGATGTATTTGTCATCGGGCAGTTCGGCCATTCGAGAGAGGTAGCCAATCATTTCCAATCCAAAATCTCCATCTAGTGCAGCCCAAGGCGAATTTGGCGGTGGCAATAGGTTAAAGCCACCATTGTATATCGCTCTCAAATCAACACCATCCTTAGCTAAATCAATACCAGTAGATAGATTGGTGCCCCGGGTTTCTATCCTGAACGTTGGACATTCTTCCCTGAACAGTTTCCAGAAGTTGATGATTTTTTCCTTGGTTTCGGCTAGACGGTGGGAATTGAAACCTGTTCCTGTAAAAATAACACCAGTTGATGCCCAAGGCTCCATACCAAAGCCAAAACCGTTGCTAAACCAGATATAATCGAAATTAAGATCTTTTAAAAAATGTTGGCTTTGACGGCCAAAAAAAGTACCGAATGGGGTTTTTGCCGGAATACCATTAGGAAAGCCTGCATACTTGGTTTTATCTTCATTTAAGGTAGCATAACTGAACACAAAGCTCTTTTCGCCCATGGCACTGCCTTCTAGTATTTCGGGATGCTTTTTATATTTAAATTCAGATTTTGCAAACTCCGGACCTGGATCAAAAGTAGCTCCTATTCTTATGGGTCTGCCCGTAATGGCTGCGCCTACTTCTTTTAAAGTGTTAACGATAAACCTTAAATCCTTAAAAGTATAATTTGGGGGATTTTCCATGTAATAGTAAGCCCGCTCATGCAATGAAAGTTCTTTTGGACCCGAGCCTATGGCGTGTTCGGTATTTGGGTTTCCGATATACTTAGACCACTCCAAAGGTTGGTTTAAATTGCCTGTGTAATCTAAAATTTCAGAACCGTCAGAAGTCCAAAGCATGATAGAAATAGTATCGGCATGGCGCAACAGAGAACTCCACTGTGTAAAAATCTCCTCTGCCACCCTTCTAATATCTTCCTTGTCATTTTTTTTAAACGGTTTTAAAGAAGCTTCTAAAGTTATATTCTGAAAGGGAACGCCTCTAAGATTACTACTACCTAACGAGCTTAATGGCCTTTGCTTTAGATGACTGCAACCATATATTAATAGGCTTGCAGCAATTAAGTATAAAAGATATTTTAATTTCATTTGTGTGCGATTTGTTTAGAAAAATAGCCATATTATTTAATAAATGGCTTATTTTTTCATGAAAGTGACAAGTTGTAAGCCAATTTGTAACTGCTTTTAGAAACAAGCTTAACTTCTTAAAAAATTAATGACCAATAATGTTTTCGAAGCTTTCCTAACCAGCTTATTGTTTTATTGCGACTAAACCTTATTCTACAATTACAGCTTCTATGTTTAAATATTCACCTATTTTTTTAATGGTTTGCGCATGATGGCCAATACCTAAAGCAAAGTGGTGTGTTGGACCTTCTTTAACCCATTTTTTAAGGAATGTACGTACATCTGGTTTAAAATACCCCCGAGTATTGGTATTTCCTGTTGGTGGTATCGGGCCTTCTACCGATGTTCCTTCGGCAATTACAAATTTGAATTTGCCCTCGTAGTTAGAACTGATGCTCAGCATGGTAATTGGACCTTCTTTAATCTTAAACTCTACCCCTGCACCAAAACCAGGCTTACCATGATACTTTTTTAAACTTCTTAATACGGGTTTGCCCTGTGCAATGGTAATGTTATGCGGGCCATCGTGCCCTACCAAAATAAAGTTTTCGGCAAAATCTACTGGATGAAATTCGGCAAAGCTACCACCAATACCCAATCTTTCCATAATGAGCATGGCGATGCAGCACTTCAGATCAGATTCGCCACACATCGGGAAGCCAGCACCAGTTAGCAACGAATTGCCAACAATGAGATTGGTCATCACTCTGCGGGTTTCGCTATTATCTTCTCCTTCGTAATAATAGGCCAATCCTGTTAATTTTTTTTGTTCTACAAATGCCTCTAAAGCTACCGAAACTCTTGCCGCAACTTCTAAATCATCTACTTTTAATTTCTCCGAAATTGGGTCAGAAACTGGATCTGGCGTATCAAAAAAATCTAGGATACGTTCTTTTTCTGATTCTATCGCACTTCTTTCCGCTCGTTCATATTGGGTTACAATTTCATTTGCTTCGCATTGTACAATGTGCACTCCAAAATGTGCCGTAAGCATAGTAGAGTCAGAGTGCATATCTAACATAGCTTCTATCGGATGACCGATATGCCCTATCCTTGCTGTTTTTAAATCGTGCAGAACCCTAGCAATATTGCAATACTCTGCTATCTCCTCTTCTGCTTTCGGATCATCATGTAGTGTGCCGATAATTACATCGGGTGCCTTTTTTCCCATGCGTACCGCCACACCTGTAAATTCTGGCAACGAACATACATCATCATTGTATAATTGTTGGTAAGTTGACGCCTGTTTATAGTTTAATGCCTTATCTGGCTGTAATGCCACCAATACAATAGGTACGTCTATACTCTTAATGATGATACCAAATGTACTTGAGGTTGCATAGGTAAGCATATCGCAAAATATAAGATCGAGATTTGCCGACTTTAATTTTGGAAGAATATCGTAGGCTCCAGTCACATCGTCAACCATTCCAAAATCAATCACTTCTACATGGTTCTTTTTTACCTTATCAATAAAGATTTCCTGCTTTTCGAGCATTTGCTCGTACAAACCCTCAAACTGTGGCCAGTATTTAGCGTAGCCCACACCAAATACACCTATACGTGGACTGGTTTGGTTTCGTTTTTTAATCTTATTACTTATTGCTGTTTGGTTATCAAAACCCGCTTTAACTTTTGCTGCTAATTCACTCATTATCTATCTTAATTAATTAATATCATCTTAACGCGTTAACCTATTTTGTATATAAAAATTTAGCTCATTTTGTAAGCATATAGCCTATTCTGTTGTGATAGGTTTTATTTTGGGGATAAAGACCATTAGAATAAGAAATGCCAAAGGATACATTAATCCGCAAATTATCCAAAGTGGATTGTAGGAATAATTTTGTACCACAAGCCCTATCAATGGGTTTAAAATAATTCCAGCAATTGCGCCAGCAGTACCGCTAAGTCCCACTACTGTTGACGTGGCGGTGTTTCCAAAAACATCTGATATGGAGGTAATGTAATTGGTAATCCAGAACCCGTGGGCAAACATGAGCAACGACATTAGACCTATTGCCCAAGTTACCGATGATACGCCCTGTACAAACATTGCCCCCAAGGTTAAAAATGCAGCTATGCCCATTACTGTTTTTCTCGCCTTATTAATTGAGAAACCTACTTTCAATAATTTATCTGAAAAGTAGCCACCAATCATGTTAGATAATCCCAATGCCAAAAACGGTATCCATAACAAGCGTCCAACTTCATCAAAAGAGACATTTCTTTCTTCGTTAAGATATTTAGGAATCCAGAACATAATGAAATAAAAAACTGGATCGAGCAAGAACCTGATGACCAAGAATACAATTGCATACTTGTTGGTAAGAATCTTTAAAAATGGAATTGGCTTGCTAGGCACTAAAGCCGTCTGTTGTAGCAATGCTTCTTGTTGTCGGGCTATTCTTTTTTTGTTCCATGGTATAATTACCCATACCACTAACCAAACAAGTCCCACAATACCCGGAATAATGAAGCTCCAACGCCACCCCATCTGATTTGCTATCCAGATGGTTAAGGGTGGCGCCAATACTGCTCCCATTGCCGAACCACCAATGGCAATACCGTTAGCAAATCCACGTTCTTTTTTCTCAAATAGTTCATTTACAGTTTTAGCTGCTGCTGGAAAACACCCGCCCTCGCCAACGCCCAACAAAAACCTGAACAATATCAATTGGTAAAAAGTATCCATAAAGCCATGCAAACAACTGGCAATAGACCACACACCCACCGAAAAAGCCAAACCGAGTTTTGCTCCGAACTTATCCGTTAAACGGCCACCAATGGTAAACATCAACGCATAGCTGATAAGAAAACTGGTATTTACCATTCCATATTGTACATCGGTAAGATGAAATTCCTTTTGTATCTTGATGATCGTAATGGAAAGCACTTGGCGATCTAAAAAATTAAGGCCTGTGGCTATAAAAACCAATATGAGTATTATCCAGCGTATTTTATTTGAACCCATTTTATTTTTGTGTAGGCGAGGTGGTCTGATAGTTTTGAAGTATTTGCATTTGTGGTCTGTCTATGCCATTACGCGGTTGGATAGCTAGTCTGTAAGTTCCCCATCTAGGCCCGGCAGACCAATAAGTTCCGTTGATATTGTTTTCTTTCATGTATTTCAACATATTATCCAAAACTACCAGCCAACGCGGGTCATCGTCTGGAATACCATATTCTCCTATAAAACCTCTTTTTTTATTGGTTTTTAGCCATTCCACAAAAGGGCGCACTCTGTTTACACCAGTTTGTGGTGTTGCTTTTTCTTGGTCGTACGTACCATCGTAAGTCCCAGCAGAAGTGTCGTCAAAATATACGTGTGCCTCAAAAATAAGGTTATCTGTATCATCACGTAATGTTTTTAAATTTTCGCTTACCTGAGGCCATCTTTCGGCAGAACTGTAACTATCGCCACCAACTAAAATAGCTGTCTTTTGATCTATTTCACGAATTTTGTTGATAGTTGCCTGTGCAATGCTAAACCACGCAATGTTAGAGGGCATATTGAAAGGTTCGTTCATAACGCCATAGGCCCAAATGTTTTTCTTTGTTTTCAGCACTTCGGCAAGTTTCCCCCAAAAATCGGTAAAAGCCGTTGTTGGGACCAGGCTAGTGCCTATTATTTCCCTATTTCCGTTAACTACCCTACGTGCAAAATTATGTACATCTGGTATGATGAGTATATCGCGAACAGCCGCAGCATCTATAAAATCGGTAAGTCTTTTAAGTTCTACTGGATCTAACGGCCCATATAAGACTGGCTGTACTCGTTCCCATTTAAACGGCAAGCGTACCAACATCATGTTTTTTGATTTAAAATAATCCAAATCTGTTACTAGCGGATAACTATAATCTTGTTGATGCTGCCCTGGTACGTTTGCGCCAAACTCGGCTCCAGATAAGTTGGTACCAAAAGGTTGTGGTTGAAGCTGTACACCGTCTGGCGCAACTGTCTCGACTACTGTATTTTCCTTTTTTTTGCCACAAGAGGTTACAATTAAAAAGAAAACCAATAATAATTTACCAAACATATTTACATACATAAACGTCATACCTTCTTAATTAGAATACCTATTTCTTCTTTGCTCCATTATTACTTTTAGCTATGGCGTTACTGTAATTTCTATTTGCCTCACAATCGATTTCTGACCATCGGCATTTGCATTTGATGCCACAAAAGCTACTTTATATTTTCCAGGCTGTGTATATCCTGCAAACTTGTAGCTGCTTAGCGTGTTACTGCTAATATATTGGATTGCTAAACCTTTATCTGGGGCAACCTTTGTAAAGAAAAGTGGTTTCGTAATAAACCAATCTTCACTTTCTGGCGCATTTGGACCACCTCCTATAACTACTAAATCCGCAATAGGGTTACCTCTTGCAGTCCAGCTATTGGCATCGTTTTTAATAGAAAAAGCCAACCAGCCTGCATTTTGTAAATTGGCGATAGGCAAAATTGTTCCATCGGTTAACAACGTGGATGCATTAAATGCAGGAATAATCCAATTGCCCGCTGCTTTTGTAGGATCTTGTGCCCCTACAAATTTTAAGGCGAAGTATAAGGGCTTACCAGATTTGGCAATATCTGATAAATTCATAGTTCCCGATGGTACCACAGTAGTATTTGTGGTAATTGTAGCTCTAGATGTGATATCAGTCCAGTCGGCGGCTATTACAGCTTCTTTAGTTAGTGCAGTAAGTTCTGTTGTAACCATGAGCTTTAGAGAATTGATTTGTGTTCCTCCTCCTCCATATTGGGTATTTAAACTGATTTGGGGAGTACCTCCTTCCAATTCGGTCCTGTCTTTAAAAGTATAATCGGCTCCAGGCAAACCAGAATAAAATGTAATGTTCTCTACCCTTCCGGTAAAATTAAAATTTATAGCCTCTCCTACCTTATAGTTAAGTTTTTCAGTTGTCACCTCAAATTCAGGCTCGTTTACTTCCATTTCTTTACTGCATGATAATACCATACATGCCAGTAAAATGATATATAATTTCTTCATTGGAATATAATTATTTAGTTTATTAATATCCTGGGTTTTGTACCAATGCTTTGTTTAAGGTGATATCATAGATAGGAATCGGAAACAAAACTGATCTTGCCGTAACATTATTAGTCCAAGCTACCATTCCATCAATTGCGCCGATAGCTCTGGCATCTATTGCATATTGCTTGATATCGTTTACAAAATTACCCCACCTGATTAAATCGGATCTGCGCAAGCTTTCAAAACATAACTCTTTAGCCCTTTCGTTCTTGATGGCTATTAACATGGCTCCGGGAGAAGCAATATCTGCAGCAGTTAAATCTGCATCGGCATTTTGTGTTAATACAGCTGTTGCAGTTGCGCCTGTTCCGCCACCTCCTGTAATGGTTATAGTTGGCGGTGCGGTATAACCATTTGTTTTGGTTATCTGCCCATAATCAGTAATATTTATAGCTGTAACAGCACCACCTGCTATTGTAGCCGTAGCTGTTATTTGCGTACCGCCCACCGTTACGGTTGGAACCGAAGTATAGCCTGTTCCTCCATTTGTAATTGTAATAGATTTAACGGTATTGCCATATAAAATTCCAAACCCTCTTCTTCTTACCTCGTTAACATACTGGGCCGCATTTGCCGGACCACTTACGGCATTTTCAGCTTCTGCTATCATCAACAATACGTCCGAATATCTTAATAACGGAAAGTTCTGCCCAGTAACGTTATTCCCTTTAGGAGTGAGGGTTTCATATTCGCGTCTCCATTTGCCCGCGTATCTTCTGTGAAGATCTGTATTGGACGTGTAAACTGCTGTTGCTGCCGAACCCCAATGGTAGGGAGCAATGTTCCAATCACGTCTAATGTCATAAGAGGATTTGATAGGAAGCGTACTTTCTGCGCTTTCTTTGTACAGGTTATATAGTTTTCTCGTGGCAAAGATTAGCCCCGAACTGTTTCCTTTGCTTTGGTCTACACATAGGATACCAAAACGCCCTCCTGTTACATAACTATATTCTTGCAACCCTCCTGTACCGTTACCATAGTATTCTATTTCCCAAATACTTTCTTTAATATCATATTGATCTCTGGCATAGCGTTTAAATACTTCACGATAGTCTGCTTCCAGCTCATGAGTTCCCGAATCTTTCAATTTTAAGCCCCATTTTAAAGCCTCTTGATACATTGGTAGCCCGCCATTTAAAGGATAGCCCGCCATTTTAAGATATACCCGAGCAAGGATACCTTGCACCGCAGATTTCGATACTCTACCGCCAAACGTTGCCACACCTGTTCCTGCAGCATCTACATAACCTTCGGCTGTAATCATATCTTTTACAATCGCATCATAAACATCCTTTTGGGGGGTTTGTGGCACGTTAAGCTCTGTAATTGATGGATTTGATGTTAATAATAACGGCATATCGCCATAATTACTTACCAACAAAAAGTTGAAATATGCCCTTAAGAACAGTGTTTCACCTTTTATCCGGTTTCTAGATTTTTCATCAAGGGCCGGATTATCTACCACAGCCAGAATGTTATTGGCTCTATATACGCCTTGATACAATAATCTCCATAGATCTGTTATCCTAATATCAGCTGGGCTGTAGACATAAACCGTACTATTAGATGATCCAGATCTTTCTAAACTTAAATCTGAAGTGGCATTTAACCAGTAAGGATATACATCTTGATAAACGGCACCCAATACATCGTAAACACCTGCCAGTCCTGTTTCTAATTGAGCTATAGTGTTATATTCTGGAGTAATAAAATTTGTAGGTTTGGTATCTAAGAATTTCTTGCAAGATGTACTACATAGTAGTACAACTGCTAATAATATTAAGTTCTTTTTCATTGTATACTATTATAATGAGGTGCTTAATCCGAAAATTATTGTTCTTGCCAATGGATATGATGCAAAATCAAATCCTGGCGTAAGTACAGAATGTCTAGTTGAAACATCTGGATTTGAGCCTGAGTATTTAGTCCATGTAAAGATGTTTTGTGCAGAAACATGGGCCCTTAAGGTTTTCAATTTTAATCTTTTAACCAGACCCGGCTCAAAATTATAGCCCAATGCTACTGTTTTTAACCTTAGGAAAGAACCATCTTCAACAATCCTACTAGAAAAGTATGCGTCTCTTTGTCCTCCGGTAGCGAAAAGCGTATTACTAGGATTATCGGGCTGCCATCTATCTGCATAAGTTGCATATTGGTTCAAGGCCCTTAAGCGCTTGGCATTACCTTCAAACAATAAACGATTTGCATTTATAATATCATTACCGTAAGACCATTGAAACAATATATTTAAATCGAATCCTTTATAAGAGAAATTATTGGTAAAACCACCTGTATGAATTGGCAGACCACGACCTATTACGGTAAAATCCGCGATATCAATCTTAAGGTCGCCATTTAAATCTTTATATTTAATATCTCCTGGCCGTACATTTGCTTGCCCGTTGGTGGTTATGTGACTTTTTAATTGCCACACACCTGCAATGTTATCAAAATCAGAGTATTGATAAACGCCATCCCAAACTAAACCATACATATTACCTGCAGATTTGCCTACAGGTGAAATATATGAAGGAACACTGCTGAAATCGCTATCAAAAGCAACCTGACTGGTAATAGATGAAATATCTTCATATAGTTCCAGTATCTTATTCTGGTTAAAGCTGATATTAAAATTGGATGTCCATTTGAAATTTGGTTTATCGATATTCACTGTGTTAATAGTCAATTCTAAACCTTGGTTTCTCAACTTGCCAATATTCTTAAATGCGGTAGCCCTGTTGTATATATTGTACAACCCAGTAGAATAGGGCAAGTTTGCTTCTATCAATAAATCTTTTGTGGTTTTTCTATATATATCGGCAGTAATATTTAACCTAGACTTAAATAAGGAAAGGTCATAACCAATGTTTGCCTGTACAGTAGTTTCCCATCTCAAATCTGGGTTACCATAAGCTGTTAACAGTGCTCCACGTGTTGGGGCAGCATTATTGAAAGAATAACCACCAAAACGTGGAAGCGACAACTGGGTAATGTATGGAAAATCTGAAACCCTATTGTTTCCTGATGCACCGTAGCTCACACGAAGCTTGGCATCCGATATCACATTAATATTTTTAAAAAACGCTTCTTCCTTCATTCTCCATGAGGCATCTGCTGAAGGGAAAAACGCCCAGCGTTTTCCGGGAGCAAATTTGGAAGAACCATCGTTACGGAACGAAGCGGTAAAATAGTATCTAGATTTATAGTTGTACCTCACACGTCCAAGAAAAGAGGCCATGGACCACAGTGAGCCATTTGAGAAATTGATATTGGTCAATGCCTCGTCTAACCCATCCAGTCCTAGCTGTTCGTTAATTACTTGTTGAGCTTCCAAACCATAATATTTATTGGTTTGGTGCTGCATGGTAAACCCGCCAACGATATTTACATTGTGTGCTTTATTAAATATTTTTTGATAGGTTAAGATATTTTCGTTTGACCATGTATTGATAGGATTAAATACAACAGAGCCATTTACCCCTTCTACCCTGCGAAAATTTCCTTGGGCTGTTAACGAATTGAAAAAAATGTTTCTATTTACCATCGTACTAGCAACTCCGCCAGATACTCTGAAAGTTAATTCTGGTAAAATTTTAAACTGTGCCCATGCATTTGCATTCAAACTGTTCACCTTAGTTTCTCTTAGTTCATTTTTTGCCGAAATGATAGGGTTTACGCGAAAGTCTCCGGCAACAGCTAATGGATCAAACAGTTCTTCTATTATTTGCTCTCCAGCACCTGCTACAGGTCTAAAGCCCCAAACATTATACATTAAAGCTAAACTACTATAAGTGTATTTATAAGCTGTTTCTGTAGCAATGGTTCCAAAGGTTTTTGTTGCTGCGTAATTTAAGTTTGTACCTACCTGCACCCATTTGTTCACTTTATGGTCTAAACTAATCCTACCTTGATAACGTCTAAATCCAGAGTTGATAATAATGCCATCTTGATCTAATACATTCCCAGAAACGGCATAGGTAGTAGTAGTGTTTCCACCTCTCAATGAAAATTCATGATTTTGGGTTGCTGCGCTTTTGTAAATCTGGTCTTGCACATCAATTGTTGGCACATTGCGGTAATCTTCTAATGGCATTGCATTCAGATAAGCATTCTGTGCATATACAGGTTCTAATTCGGCCTGGTATTTTACAAACTCATAAGCGTTCATTAAGGCTATCGGTTTTGGATTTTCGGAAAATCCCGCGTAGCCGTTATAAGTAATTACCGGTGCTCCGGCCTTACCTTTTTTAGTGGTGATGATAATTACACCATTTGCTCCTCTGGCACCATATATAGCTGTTGCAGACGCATCTTTTAATACCTCCATAGATTCTATGTCTGAAGGATTAATAGAATTACTATTGGCATCTTCTGTTGGGAAACCATCAATTACATATAAAGGTGTTGGGTTTTGGGTTAATGTTCCGGTCCCCCTTATCACAATGTTGGTGTTTGATCCTGGTTGACCATCATTAGTACCTACAGATACCCCTGCAACACGCCCAGCCAGTGCCTCATCAAATGACTTAACAGGAGCTTTTTGTAGGTCTGTGATATTAACTTGACTAATAGCACCCGTTAAATCCTTTTTGGTTGTTTCTCCATAACCTATAACCACAACTTGGTTTAATAAAGAGCTTGATTCGCTCAAAGACACATTAATAACTTTATTATTGCCGACCTTCACTTCTTTTGGGTCCATTCCAAGAAAAGCAAATACTAGAACGTTCTCGGAGTCCTTAGCTTGAATTTGATATGTTCCCTTTGTATCGGTAACCGTTGCAGTATTAGTGCCCTTTATCTTGACACTTACACCAGGCAATACCTGATTGTTGAAATCTTTAACTGTTCCTGTTATTAAAATTCCTGTTTGCGCATTAACGCTGATAAAACAAAAAGATAAGGCCACAATTAAAACATGAATTTTCCTCGATAGATAAGGAGGCGTTTTACAATTCCTTCTCCATTTAGAAAATTTCGATTTTTCACCACTTTCTAATGAACGAAAAGGGTAAAAAAAGTTACGACATACTTTCATTTAAATTTGGTTTGATATATTGGTTAGTATACTTAATTTTTTATTCGATGAGAAAACTAATCCTACTTTCACGAATAAATTTCTAATTCGTTTACAATATCTCCTGCCCTTTTCTTTACCTGTAGAATAATGCAGAAACAATTTCAAACTTAGTGCGTTAAGACATTGTGTATCAAAATTGGGAATTTGTTAGTATAAGCGATAATACTTTTTTGTCCAAAACACGTACAAAAACGTAAATTAAATATTTGGATATGTATAGTCTTGAAGTTTTTCCCGTACTTAAAAAATAAGTAGTTTTTTTTAGACCGTAATTTTCACCATATAGATAGTCTATATATAATTAGGCTGTAAACATATTATTGTTATTATAAAAACTAGTTGATAGAGTACTTCACATGTCGTGTAGTCACTTCCCAATCATCCGTACGGAAGGGAACTGCTGGAAAACCTTCGTTATTAAATACGTTTGCATCATTGGGATTATCAGCCCAAGCATACCTTACGGCTATTGGTTTTTTAACCTTTTTACTAGATAATATAATTTTGTTGTGGGTTACATTGGCCATCGCGTAATGAAACTTTTTATCGGGCCCTGCTAACTCAAATCCTTTAACATATCCATACTTATCTTTTATTAATAGGCCATTTTCAACATTTTTATAGGCAATAATTACACTATCTGCTTTAATAGTATAGTTATCCAGTACAGGTCCAGAGAAAACATTTTTCTTGCCGTATGTTTTGTTTAGCGCAATAGCCGCCAAACGTTTTCCTACGTCTTGCTTGTTTTTAGGGTGGATATCATTTGTTTCCCCAATATCAATGGTTATTGCCATTCCGGTATTTGCTATGGATTGTGTAAGCGATTGTGCCTCACGCAGCTCTGCCCACGAGCTACCGGCATTGCTATTTCCGTTGGCACCTCTCCAGCTGGCCAACTGTACATAATAGAAAGGAAATATTCCAAGATTCCAGTGTGTACGCCAATCGTTAATGAGCAAAGGGAAAGTTGTACGATATTGATAGGCCCGATTTGCATTGTTTTCTCCCTGATACCAGATGACGCCTTTTATAGCAAACTGAGTTAGGGGATAAATCATTGCGTTAAATAAAAGTGTAGGATAATCGTTGGGATTGCCTATATTTCCGGTATTGGAAGACGAATTTTCGAAGACACTTTCTACTTGATATTTCCAATTCCCGGCAAGTGATATCAGATCATCCCCTATGGTAAACTTTATCTCATCTGGCGTTCCGTATAAACCGCCCCCACCGCCCGTATCTTCTACCCTAATTGCAATCACATTTTCGCCCTGTTTTAAAATACCTGCCGATATGGGGTAGGCCCGTTTATCATTATATTTATTCTTAAGCCCACCTACTTTCACTCCATTCACATAGGTTTCATCCGAATCATCTATCCTAGCTAATTCTAACAAACCTGCCCCAACTACTTGGTCTGCAGCTAAGGTTATCGTTTTACGGAACCATACCACACCATCAAAGTTTTCTATAGATTGTTCCCACAACCCTGGCAATTTAATGAGTGGCCATTTAGAATCATCAAAAGCAGTGTTTTGAAATGTTTTTACAAGTGCATCCTTAGGAAAGCCGTCTTGTTTTTTTTGCATACTTCCGATAATATCAATTTTCCGTTGCTTAATCAGTTGCTCTAGGTCTACATTTTTGCGAGCCATATTATCGGCTGTAAAAAGATTGCTTGTTTCCAATGCGCTTCTGCTTATCCAAGTTTCTATATCTGTACCTCCCCATGAAGTATGGATAAGCCCAATGGGGATATTTAGTTTTTCTTGCAAGGCTTTCGCGTAAAAATAGCCCACTGCGGTAAACCTACCCACATTTTCCGAATTGGCCTGTTTCCATTGTACTGTCCTATCCAAATCATCTTTTGGATGATAGGCCATTGCTTTAGGAATTTCTATATGTCTTATTAAAGGAAAACTGGCATTTTCAATTTCCTCTTTTGCATTTAAAGAGCTGCTTACGGCAAATTCCATGTTAGATTGACCAGAGCATACCCAAACATCACCCAAAAGCACATCATCTATGCTAATGCCTTCCTTACCTCCTCTTATTATTAATTGATAGGGGCCACCGGCAGGTTCTTTAGCCAGAAATAATTGCCATGTACCGTTTATAGCGGCTTTAACAGTTTTCTGCTGAAACTTAAAACTTACCGTTACTTTTTCGTTAGGGTTTGCCCAGCCCCAAATTTTTATAGGCTCGTCTCTCTGTAACACCATCCCATTACCAAACAGCTTGGGAAGTCTAATACCTGCTGAACTATCATTAACACAAACAAAAACAAGAAAGAATAGTATATATCTCATCTGATACAGATATTTCAATTTAAAAGAAGTTTGATAATATCAAATTTATTAGAAACCACATTAAGCTGCTCATACTTTTTTAACCAAAGTGTGGAGATAATTATCCCTGAACGCCACTCAATCTATACTTTTATAGCCCAAGCTTATGTTTACTTGTCTATTTTGCATATAAACTAAAAAAGTATTATAAATTGATGCTTAAATTACATCATCATAAAAATGAAATATATTCTTTTTGTATTGGTTTCTCTCGTTTTATCCAATGTATTATATGCTCAAAATCTAAAAATCAGCAGTAATCAAAGGTATTTAACCGATGAAAATGGCAAGCCTTTTTTTTGGCTAGGTGATACTGCTTGGGAACTGTTCCATAAATTAAATATAAATGATTCGGATTATTATCTAAGAACAAGGGCAGCACAGGGCTTTTCGGTAATACAGGCCACCTTATTGGCGGAAGACGATGGTCTTAAAAAACCTAATGCCAATGGCGATGTACCTTTTATTGATTTAGATCCAAACAAACCCAACGAGCCCTATTTTAGACATGTAGATGAGGTAATTAGAAAAGCTAACAAGCTCAATTTGGTAATGGCCATCTTGCCTACCTGGGGCGATAAGGTTATTTCGGATCGTTTAGGAAACGGACCTATTATATTTAACAAGACCAATGCCTATTTCTATGGAAGATTTCTCGGTAAACGATATAAGAACGACAATGTGGTGTGGATTTTAGGTGGCGATAGAAACCCTATTGAAGAATCGATAGAAATATGGAGGGCAATGGCGAAAGGTTTAACAGAGGGAGACGGAGGTAGGCACCTCATTACCTATCACCCTGCTGGCGAACAATCATCTTCTGATTTCTTTCATAACGAACCTTGGCTAGATTTTAATATTTACCAAACAGGACATGCAAAAAAACACATGGAAGTTTACCATTTTGCGAAAAAAGATTATGATAAGACACCCACAAAACCCTTTTTAGATGCAGAACCCTGCTATGAAGACATTCCCGTGGCGTTTTGGAATTATATGAATTTCGATACAGAATTCAAAGTTCACAAAACTATATTGAATAATGACAACTCCCTAAAAGATACTGCACATTTTAAACTGGGCTTTTTCGGAGATTATGATGTAAGGTTAGCCGCCTACAGAAATATATTGGCTGGTGCCTGTGGATTTACCTACGGACATAATGCTGTTTGGCAGATGTTCGAAAAAAACTCATCATTTGTTATTCCCTGTATAACGGATTGGAAAGAAAGCTTACAAAGACCCGGAGCCGTACAGCTACAGCATCTTATCAAGTTATTTAAAACTATACCTTTTAATGAACTAAAACCCGACAATTATATTTTGGCAGAGAACAGTGCAATCGACAGTCTGCATATAGTGGCTTCTTCTACGATGAAACACTCGCTTATTTATTTGCCCAAAGGCGGAACTATTACTCTAAAGGCACATCAGTTCAAAAAATTACGCTGGTATAATCCTCGTAATGGAGAATTCACCAAATGGCAAGCTTATTCCAAGTTTCAATCAACAAGCTTAACCAGCCCTACAAAAGGAGATAAAAATGATTGGGTTTTGATTTTAAAAGACAAGGATAAACTGAAATAATTTTGGTTAGACCGTAGTGAAAAGTAGATTTAACATCCCAAGAATAATAACTGGATGAATACAAAAAAATAAAATCTACCATAAAATGGAAAATCCAATTCTACTGACCCCTACTCACTATTGACGGAATCCAAAATTTAGTGGTACTAAATACCTCTTGTTTCTAAAGTACATAATTTCCTATGCCACTTTCATTAGCTAAAGTTCTTGCGATACCATTTAAAATTCTGATAGCATCCATCTAACAAGGACTTTATATAAGTCTCATCTGAATTAACACGGACATGCAAATTATCGTTAACAGATAAAAACAAATTTTGGCTAGTACAATAAAATTATTTGCGGGCTATTCTATAAAGAAAAAGCATCCATACCCCAAAACCTACCAGAAATGCAGGCAAAGGGTTTTTCATCGATAGACCACCTAGAAAGGCCATTGTCGCAATGAAGCAGGTCAGGAAAAACAAAATTAGATTTTTCATGATAAAACAAATTTAAGCTATTCGATTGATTAGATGAACCTGCATAGTCCAGTGATTGAACCATGCAAGTATAAGTATTATGCGGCATTTTTTATTGCAGCTAATTTCTTTTGTTGGGCGGCGATCTTGATATCTAACCTTCTCAATAAGGTAATGACCTTGATTTGCACATCATCGACAATGCTCCAATCCTTTTCGATATAGATATCCGTTGTAGTATGCTCGCTATCCACATGGTTTAAGGCTTGTGCTACATCATCCTTACTCATTCTGCAAAGATTACGGGCGATGGTACCAAAAGTATGCCTTGCCCAGTAAAGGGTAAGATCCGATAGGCCCGTAAGCTTTCGCAACTGTTTCATTCCCATCAACAAGGCTTTGTTCAGACTATCAGGACTGGCATAACGGATAGCTAACTTTTCAATGTATTTTTTCAGCAAAGGCTTGACCTCTTCGATAATTTTGATGCTGATAAAAGCATTGTCTTTTCTCTGGCTCTTTGTTTTAGAGCGGTTATAATCAATCCTCCCGTTTCTTACATTACTTTCTGTCAAATGATAAAAATCTACTGCATTCATGCCACACAGATAAAATGAAAGCATATAAAGCTCCTTCGCCAGTTCTGCCCGGCTTTCTGGTTTGGTTACGCAATCGCGAATGATCCTGATCTGCTCCAAAGTATTGTTCCTCTTTTTGGTCAGTGGGGCAGAACCTATCTTATATTTTTTGAACGGGTAGTGTTTGATACGATAAATGCCCAAATCTTCATTGTTGTACATATTGCGGGCGGCATTGAACAGTGTACGCAGGTCACGCATGCGGTTATAAAGTCCACTATCGGAAAGTCCTTTGCTTGTTGTTTCTTTAATTAGGCCTTTTTGTCCACTGGGGCGTACCATTGTCCTTTTGCCCCTCAAAAATCGTTCATACGAAAGCAGCATATTTGAATTGATTTCTGTAATAGACACAGCTTCCCTTTTAAAATAGTCGACCAGGCTGTTGCGCACCACACGATGGTTGTGGGCCGTGCCTTTCCTTCCATCTTTTACACTTTGTGCGATGTGTAATGCACAGAACTTGATAAAATCAACATCTGCATCTTTTTCACGCAGGTATTCTCTCAAAGTTTCAGCTGTGAAAAAATTAAGCTTTTCGCCAAGCTCGCTGATGACCTTGCGGTAGCCTTTGAGCTGTTCATCGATTAGGTCATTGACAAAACTGTCCTTGATTTTCATTTTGGCAGTCAATTGCTTTTTGACTACAAAGTGAACGGTATCAAGATACCTTCTGTCGCTTTTGTGATGTACACAGATTTTTACATTATAGGTGCCATCTGTTTTCTTGTGGTGCTCGAACACCTTGGCGCTAACGGTTGCCATAATTCTTTTGGGTTAGCACGCAAAACCGTAACTATTTCGTAACGTTTTTACGTGTAGTTAAACAAAAAATTATGTAAAACTGCCTTAGAGGGCTTTCTAAAGGCATAGTTGCTGATGGTAATCAGCATCAGAAAAAACAAAAAAAACCGCCTCCAAATTTCTTTGTAAGACGGTTTTATAGTGGGCGACAAGAGAGAAAACTTGAACCGTTTTATGGATGATTTACGACTTTTAATAAATTTAAGAGGGAATCAAACTGAGGATACTGGGTGAAGATTGAACCGATTTTTAATAAATTATTCAGCCTTTTCAATCGGCTCGCCCTTCTGTTCTTAAAATGATGAGAGCTTTGCTATTGACATTTCAACTTTTGGAATCAGCTGGGTTTTTATTAAATGTAAAGAGAGAGGTTTTTGCTCATCCTTGAAGTTTTCAAGGTTTTGCTTTAAAGCCTTTAGGAAAGGAATCTCATCTGTTAATCTATCTGCAAATGAAGGATCAATATACCTTATTTGAAATAGCGAAGTAAGTTCCATAATTTGATTTGGCTTCCATAATGCAATAGCCTGATCTATAATTTCAATTTTTATCTTATCAAAAAGTAAAGCATCTGGTGTTCTTATATTTGAAGATTCTGGTAACAACTCTTTAACAAACTCTGAGAGATTATTTATGAAGAGATGTTCCATCCTTTTAACCTCTTCAATTTTATCATCAGCTTCTTTTAATTTCAACTGTTCCTTGATATACGTAATGAGAGATTTCAAATTTTCTTCTTGGAAATTACCGCTAATCATATCCAACTGAATGTTCGCAGCTGTTGTAGTCTTTACCGTTCCAAGAGTTTTAGTTATACCAGATTTGAGTTTTTGTGTTATCGCATCTTTTGATTCTCCTAAAATTTCCTGAAATCCAATAAGATATACACCTGCGTTTAGATAAGAGAGTAAATCCAGGAACTCACCTTTTTCGGCATACTCTAAGAGTTGATTGAGAGCGGGTTTGAATTCGTTATCTTCAAAATTCCAATATCCATTACGTAGAAATTTGGAAAGCAATTCCTCCGATGGATCTACTACTCCATCTTTAACCTTATAGATTTCGTCCAATTCACTAAGAAAAGTAGCGTCATCGATAGCTTTTCCGGCAGTAATAAGACAATATATTTGTTCAAAGTAAATATACTGTTCATTCAATCTCTTATAATAAAAGTCTATAAATTGGTTACGATAAGTTAGATCAGCTTCCGGTTGTTCTTCTGCGTTATCCTACTCTAAAGCCCAGATTATGTCCCCTAGCTGATCTGCGGTCAATTGAGTGAGAGGTTCATCAAGTTTCTTCTTGTCAGTAAAAGTAATGCTATTGGGTTTTTTAAATTCCACTGATAATGCCAATACAAATAACCAAATATCTTTTAGCTGTTTCTGGATTATTGTATCACCGATATTTTTAGTTTTGCTTACTAAGCTAAAAACGTAATTGAAGTGCTCAATAGCAAATTTCAACGTTCGAATATTCGAAAAAAGCACTCTTAATCTAGCTGTTTCCTGTTCGTTTTCATGTTTTGGATCTAGTGTCGAAAGGATAAAATCTTTGTTTTGACTTAGATATTGTTTAAAGTCAGCTTTTTCATAATTAGCGACAATAGTGTCAAAAATCGAAGACAAGTCATTTGTAAAATGTATGGTCTTCTCTATGGTTTTCTCTTTGAATTTAATTCCGCCATCAATTACACCTTCATTAGCGATTATGATAACCTTATTACCCTTATTTTCTACTAGCTCATTTACCATCCCGAGAAAATCTTCATTATTAATTTTATCGCTCAGCCTTTCCAAATCATCAAAACATATTAATAGATCGTCTTTGGGAAGAAGTCTAAATAAATCTTCGCCAGAGCCGACAAATAGCTTATTGACATCAACAAATTTTTTAAGCCAAGTAAAAGACTCCAATGCTTTATGTGCACCTTTTGCAAGAGTCGCAGCAGATAGCGGGCTATTTTTGCCTACCTTATCTAAGTAGGCGAACAGGACTTTGTTTGCTATACTATT
Source organism: Pedobacter ureilyticus (assembly GCF_005925345.1). Lineage (GTDB taxonomy): Bacteria > Bacteroidota > Bacteroidia > Sphingobacteriales > Sphingobacteriaceae > Pedobacter > Pedobacter ureilyticus. The sequence continues at coordinate 6,598 of NZ_SSHJ01000023.1, read as the reverse complement.
TTTGTCAGTGACACCGTACAGGGAAACGATAATTGGGGTCATTTTGGTGTTTGCCTCAATCTGTGGGAATAATACATTTTTCATGTAATAGGTTTTCCCACTTCCCCAATCTCCAGTCACCAGCAACGCACCAGTGGTTTTCATCGTTAAGTGATTCAGAACAGCATCGTAAATATGTTGCATAGTCGGATTTATCATAATTGTACTTAATTGTGTTGGTTGTTTGAATAAATTTTTAAGCCAGCTTAACATTGATATATATAATTATTGAGTGGCAAGCTTATATACGGACGTAAAAAATGAGTTTGTTTCCGCTGCTATTCTCGCTTTTGCAACCAAAGCATCTTGCAAAGTCATTTTTCCTTCAAGTATAAAGTAAATATCTTGTGCATCCATGCCAATAAGGTTTGTAGCTTTACCGCGTGCAAATGCCTCAAGGCCAGGAGCCGTAAAACCTGCGTAGCTTACAAACAATCCTCTAGACCAAATAGCCTTTCCACCCACTTTACCACTAAAAATCAATAATTCTGCTTCAGAAGATTGTTTTGCTTGCCACTTTGCTTCCAATAAATATGTATCTGAATTTAATTCAAAACTCCCGTCAATCTCTTCACCAACAATTCGAAATGACTTTTTGGGACTAAGTCCAAATACATCAAACATACGAACAAGAAAATCCTGAAAAGCATACCCACGGGCATGGGCTTCAATGCTATTCAGTTCAATAAATTCAGCTTTAAGTTTCGTAATTAATTCAGCATTAATAACCCCTTCCTTAACTTCCACCTCTGGCATACTGCTTGGTAAACTTCTTAAGAATTCAGGATTCCATAGTTCAGGAATCTTAAAGCCGATTTCAGCTATTTTTTTATTTAATTCCTCTATTTCTTCTCTAGAGATGGGGTTTCCTTTATTATTTCTGTAGCCCAAGGATGTTTGGACTATGGTCAGCATCAATTTGCAAAATCTACCTCTTGCATGCTCTAAAGTATTTTGGAGTAAATTACTTACAGCTGTCTTTTTGCTGCCACCTGTCCAAAGATTGGCAATGCCACACTTTGAGACTGATCACCATATGGGTGTGGATTAGCTGGTAAAAAACCATACAATAGAACTGAAATTGAAGCAACTGTTTGCGTGTCCTTTAAACTTATTGGCATATTTGATAATTATTAAGCAATTTACAGATTTCAAGTGAAATCATTACAACCACCTTATATCAGTGAATCAAATCTAATAAATGCTTAAATGACTTATTCCCCGCAAGGTTAGTCCATAATTTTGGACATAACAAAGCGTTAAGAAAAAGCTGTCCTTATTTATGTAAATCGCAATATTCAATTCTTTTTTTGGGGCTTTGCACCGCTTTCCTGCCGGTTTTTCCAGAGCGCATTGAGTTCGGGTGCGCTAAGCCCTTCTATGCTGACAACTTGTAGGTAGTTGATATGCTTTTGTGATTCCATGAACTCATCCTGAATTCTTAACAGGTTAGAGAAGACGTTTGAAGCGAAGACTGGAGGGTTCTTGAGGTAGAAGCCGACCAATAGGTCACAGAATACGGTTACCGAGATAAAAGTCGGCAGTTCGGGCTTACTGAACCTGGAGGCCAGCTGCTTGGCATATTTCTCATCGAGATGGATCCTATCGTTGATGATGCAGAGCTTCAGGACGATGTCGATATCTTTCAAATATTGGTCTAAAGTTGGGTTTTCCATTTCTGCCGTTCCCTCGAAGATTCTTTGCTCGGCACGATTTAGCTGCTGGGTGGCCTTGACGATGTTGTCGTTCCTTTTGGTGCTTTTCTCGCTGATGATGTACTTGGATTCTATCAAGATGGCGGCGTTCTTGTCCAGTAGTAGAAAATCGGTCATTTCTAGGCCATCGGCGTATCTGGGCGAGCTGAATAGACTGCTCCCTTCTACAAAGAAGTTGGACAGTTTGGTCCCGATGGCTAGTTCTTGGAGCCTTCCGTGCTTGCCGTCGCCGCTGTAGTCGGAGTGGCGGAACCCGCCGCTCTTTTCGATATCTGGAAGGGTTTCGAGGCCATCATAGTCAGGAGAATAGATGGTCATCTTCTCTGTTTTGGAGTGGTCTTTGTTCAGCAGGCGCAGCTCAAAACCCTTGACCTGCGATTCAGGATAGAAGCTGCCCGTGCGCTTGTCGTAACTACCAGCCTTGCGGTACTCTGGGTCGTTGTAAACCTTGAATAGCCATTGCTGAAAGGCTACAGGATCTGTTTCTATACCAATATCGGCCGAGAATATTGGGGTATTGAGCTCATTGTAAAGGGAGAGCACGACCTGTTTTACTCCACTAAACAAATGCAGTACACGCTCATCAAAGCCCTTGAGCAACCTGTCCTCTTGACCAATTTCGATTGCGGTGGCGTGAAAGGGGTCGCCATGGATATCGTCCACGTACAGCGTGCAGCTTCGTAGCAGGAAATTTGGGTTTCGGATCACAAGGCGCATCGGACAACCCGATATGATACTATCGAGCAAACCTGGTTCGAGTTTTACCATGATGGCGATGTTACCATCTTCTGCTTGGTCAAGATAGAATCCATAATTGAGCTGTTGGATGTATTTATAGCTTTCTTCGCTGGCATAATAGAGCTGGGCCATAGGTTGTTTTTTAGATGAGCATAGTTTCGGGAATACAGTACCCCGACAATGTTAGGTATTATTTTGTTCAGGGTGAAATTGCAATTCGAAGCGCAATATTAAAGTAGATAAATATTGATCAACTTCCGTTTTGTTTTATCCATTCTAGTTTCAGCCTGAACTGGGGTATGGTTGTATAAGCCGTTCCCTATTAACCCCATCCTCGGCAAAAATATTTTTCTCAGAACACCCTCTTTATTAATGAGCTTACAAATAATAAAGTTAAACTATTTACAAATTAGAAAAATAAGTTTTATTTTCTTTATATTCGCTTAAAGCTTTAAACGGAAGCTTACCATTCGCCTTAGTGAAGCTGTATCAGCGCCGTTACTAAAAATCCATAATCGAAACTCAATTCTCGTTTCGAAGAGCGGTAGGCGAATGACGTTTTTCTGGCGGGAGGAGGAGTAACGATGAAAGTCAAACCCACTGGCCAAAGTGCCGCATTTTTTAAGCGTAAAGCTAAAAGTCTAAAAAAACAATTAGGTATTTCCCATACTGAAGCATTAAACTTCCTTGCGAAAGAAGAAGGGCATGTCGACTGGGATAGTTTTGTTAAAAAATCTAATTCTGTACGGCCAAAAGTTACGATTCGCAGGCCTAAGGTGCCTGAACCTGCAATATTAAACTACCACAATTTTATGAATGGAGCGATTATTGGGCAACATCCAAACACAAAAATGATCGTTCGCCGTCATGCCAAGGTTGGTGACTTATTACAAATGCTAATAGAGGCAACCGAACATCACAAACGTGCCAAAAACCACCTACAGGAAATTCGAAGCATCATGGATACATGGCTAGGTTGTGAGTATAGCGAAGAACAATTGGCCAATACGGAATTTAATCAGATTTATTATGGTAAGACTACACTATTAACCTACGAAGTTAAACCCTCTCTGACTCGACAAGCCGAATTAAAAAGGTTGCTAAGGAACGCAAAAGCATTAATACATCGGTCTTATCACGACTGCAAACCGTTAGAGAAACTTTATCAACGTTTCCAGCAGGCAGCCAAAGCATTAGAAAATTGGCCTGCGAAAATACCCGGAACAAATCGTTTCAAGGGTCGGGTGCCAGTGGGAACATTTGTACGTTTGGGCAGAACAAAAAAATTTGGTATCGTTTTTAATCATGATATACGTCGGCAGGTTGTAGAAGGATATTCCGACGGAGGCCGTTTTGTTTACGGACGCCACGAAGTCAGTGTACTTAGAAAGCAATTAGATATCGCAGATTTTAAGCCCATGCGTTTGCACCTCCCATATGGAAAATGGAAATGTGCCGATGGTAGAGAGGTCTTGTTTAACCGCGATTATTGTCCAATTTGGGAAAGGTCATCTAAGGGTATTGTGATGCCGATAGAACCAGATGTTTATGTGCACCATGAGGACAGCGAGTTTTATTTTGACGACGGAAATGCTCCGTATTATGACAACAACAGCTCAATAGTAAAGAATTGTTTATCTGTGCTTAACGACTGGGGAGTGTCGGAACTTAAACCTAAGGTTTTGGAGCGGATTCCCATTGCCATGGCTAATAGAGATTTTGACTTGCTAAATCCAAAGGGAATTTCTTAATTATTAAACATGCAATTGAAACACGAGCCATTCCCTCTATGGTCTCGTGTTTTCAACATAAATGACAAGCATAGATCGTTTGTTGCCATTGGATATTATTATTTACCTTAGTTTGTATTTAACAATCTAATGGATAACAAAATAATTCACGATAATAAGTTGACAGATAAGACTTATATCAGTAAAGCTTTTCCTCAATACAGAATTGTCCCAGATTATAAGGGAGGCAGTAAGCAAGTGTTTGATGATAACCAAAGGGTTATTTCCAAAGTGATTGATTCTGAAGTTCAATACACATTTGCACAAATAAAAGACGAAATTATAATTAGGAAAACCGATAAAGGGCGTCAGGAAATTCGGGCAACCGTTTTTGAAGAAAGCCGGGGTATAACTGTTGTAACATTCCAACGCTATACAACCCCCTCGGGTAAACCACATGAAACTTCCTTTTCATTTGTTGGTAAAGAAATAGAAATTTTATATGATTTTATTTATAACCTAACCTTACTTCCCATTACAGGTAAGGACGCAAACAGTATTAAAGACAAGGAGTTAGATAATGTGCTAAATTCTAAGGAAGGCATCTTGGAATTTGTCCTTGAACACCAGGAAATACTTTCAGAGTTTTTTGCAAACGAATTAACCAGCGACGATATTGTTGCCTTAGGTTATAGGAAAAAGCAATTGGAAATATTTTCGAGACTTCTGAACGATGCAGATTACTTTGAAGATTTAAAATCGAAATATAAGGTAGGAAATGAAGGCTTATGGCAAAAATTTTTCGAAAAAAACAATTGGATTTTTGGTTATGGCTTGAACTATGTTTTTAATGCTTCCCTGGATAATAAAAAACTAGAACAAGTGGTCTCAGGGTCTGATTTCAACAGTTCAGGGAAACGTATTGATGCATTGTTAAAAACAAAAGGTATAGTTGAGAGTTTCTGTTTCGCTGAAATAAAAACGCACAAAACAGAACTCCTTAAAAATGTTAAGACTCCTTACAGGCCCGAAAGTTGGCAAGTATCTGAAGAACTTACTGGCGCGATTTCCCAAGTGCAACGTACGGTTCAAAAATCAATTGCCAACATTGCCACCAAAACTGAAATAAAAGACAATCAGGGAAATCCAACTGGTGAAAAAATTTTCTTGTACACTCCAAAAGCCTTTATAATCATCGGAAGCCTGAGTGAATTTGAAACCGAGCATGGGATTAACGAAGAAAAATATTCTTCTTTTGAAATGTTCAGACAAGGACTATCGCGAATTGAAATCATAACATTTGACGAGCTATATCAACGGGCAGTACATATCGTCAAGCATACAGAAGATGGAGCTAATAAATAATCACCGATTTTCCATTAAATAATACACTTCTATGCATTGGCGAGGAATATTCACTTATTAATAAAACATTAAAGGTCTAAACGACATTAAAGAAGATAACAGCATTTATTGCCCGTAAGGGCCACCCGAATTTTGGGCATACCAAAGCACTAAGAACAAGCTGTCCTTAGTGCTTAATTTACACTTTAAGCCGTTTAATTCAAAGCATTTACACCAATTCTAGCAAAATCACTGCACAAATCGAAAGCGGCTTGTACCTTGCCTAATGCACTACCCGACATAATGGAATTGAATTTTGCTTCATCGGTTTTATAGTTCTGTATGTTCTGAAAATAACCAGTTACGGAATTGTAAGCACCAAACAAAGTTCCCTTTGTAGTCTCAAACTGCTGTGTTAGACTAGTTTCAGAATACTCTAACACCTTTTCTACCGTATTTACAAATACACTAGAAAATTCATCTTTTTTACCCTTTATGATGTTTTCTAGCATTTCCTTATTGGGAGCCATTGCCATTTGCACCAATTTCTTAACCTGCTTATCGGTAATCTTCACTTTTGACCAATGGTTAAAAAGCTGTCCCATTTCTGCGCCCAATTGATTGGTAATCCCCAAAAGTTTGTGTGCCTGTTTCAAACGCTCATGCGCATTGGCGGTATGACGTATCTTGACCGCTCCCGTTTGGTTTTTCAATGCTGCATTTAATGTATTTTGGCAACAAATGCGGATTGGTGTAAACGATGCGGTAATACTTCCAAACCCATCATGCGAAGTAGTCAAAAACAAAAACTGCTCAATTAAATCATTTCTGCCAACCTTGATGTATTCGGGCAGTTTTGCCGTTATAAAAATGCGCTCACCTTTATTATGTAAAGCTTTACATAATAAGGGTTATGGAAAGTAATAGATAATGTAAAGTGGACTGCGTTATTGTGCTGACTACAGCATTTTTCAGCAATCCTACTTTACATTATTTTGCTTAAAAGTTCTTTAACCAGTCTAACAGGCTTTT
>NZ_SSHJ01000022.1 GCF_005925345.1 Pedobacter ureilyticus | reverse complement strand
ATCGTTAAGGCATTATTGCCGCCAACAAAATAATGTAAAGTAGAAATGAAGTTAAACCGCTGAATTTTAGAAGTTCAGCGGCTTTTATAATATGACTTTACATAATCTATTACTTTCCATAACCTTTATTATGTAAAGCTTTACATAACAAAGGGGAGCGCATTTTTATTACTGCAAAACTACCCGATTATATCCGTGTAGGTAGGGCAGATTGCATTGAAAAATACTTGTTTCTTACTTCTTCCCATGATGGTTTTGGCAGTATTACTGCATCCTTTACACCAGTTAGAATTTGTTGCCAAAATACTTTGAATGCAGCACTAAAAAATCATACAAATTCCATCAAGATACGTCACACCGCAAGCGCACAGGAAAGGCTAAAACAGGCGAACCAACTTTTAGGAATTACCAACCAATTGGCTAATGAATTAGAAGAGGTTTTTAACCATTGGTCGAAAGTTAGGATTACGGATAGGCAAGTTAAAAGATTGGTTCAGTTGGCAATGGCTCCAAATAAAGAAACTTTGAACAACCTTAAAACCAATAAACAGGATGATTTTTCAAGTGCATATACCAATATAGTAAATAATGTTTTGGAATATGCATTAACAAGTCCGACCCAGCAGGAAGTGAGTACAAAAGGAACTGTGTTTGGTGCTTACAATGCGGTGACAGGTTATTTTCAAAATGTAAGAAATTATAAAGACGATGAAAGTAAATTCAAATCCATCATGTACGGAACTGGTTTGCAAAGAAGTCAAACCGCATTTGATTTATGTAGTAGCTTTGCTAAAAATGGCGTAGATGCTTTAAATTAAGCTGAAATAGTAAATAAATGCCCACTTCATTAATTTAATGGAAAGGGCATTTTTATGCCGGCGCCTTAAGTGCTTTGAATGTTTTTAAAGGTGATTTTTTTAATAAAATGTTGAACAAACTTTAATAATCGAAATCAGTAAATTTGAAATATGGAAATTATAAAGTCTTTATTAATATGTTCTGGCTGGACTGTGCGAAATAGGTGGTGGTTATCTTATTTGGCTTTGGTTAAAAGAAGATAAACCAATGTGGTTTGGTTTAATTGGTGCAATTATACTAATTGCTTACGGAGTTGTAGCAACATGGCAATCAGCAAATTTCGGTAGGGTTTATGCTGCCTATGGAGGAGTATTCATTGTTATGGCACTATTATGGGCTTGGAAAGTCGATGGTTTTAAGCCTGACAACTACGATATTATTGGAGCAGCCATAGCATTGATTGGTGTATGTATTATAATATATGCTCCAAGAACAACGTAACTAACATTTTAAGTTTTTTTATTATACTGATTTACTTGATTTAAGAAATTTATTTGGTTGAATTAGAAATCATCTGATATCCTCCATTCGAATACAAATAAGAAGCCAATTGGTAATTGGCAATTGCCTCATCCGTTAGCCAACGTTCAGGAGGGATCGATTTCGAAGCTCCAGTTTTAAAATTCGGGATAAATGTGCTTAATTTCTTGTTTGGATCTAAGATTAGAAGTTTATTATTCTTGATGTAACCCAAGCTTTGATAGGTGCTGATAAATGCCCGTTGCTGCTCATCTTTCATCTTAAAAACATCCTGCCCAAAGAACTTGCTTTGATAGCTGAAGTTTAATAGGCCCAGTATGGAAGGACCAATATCAATCTGCGCCACAAGTTTTTCAAATTTGCCCGGTTTGATATGTTCTGGAGCATACATAATCATTGGGATATGATATTTGTCTACAGGCAGTTCGACCTTTCCCGCACTTGATGCACAGTGATCTGCGACGATTACAAATAATGTGTTCTTAAACCAAGGCTTAAGTTTTGCTTCCCTGATAAATCTGCCAATTGCATAATCGGTATATTTTACCGCACCTTCCCGCCCGGTATGGGATGGGATGTCAATCCTTCCCTCTGGATAGGTGTACGGGCGATGGTTGGAAACTGTCATGATCTGCGCAAAGAAAGGCTTTCCATTTTTGTAATCTTTATCAACTTCCCTGAGCGAAAGCGTAAAAAGATCTTCATCTGCTACACCCCAGGTGTTTTCATAATGGATTTCCTTTTCGCTCAATGCATTTCGGTCGGTTACCTCATAGCCATTCTGGGAAAAGAATTCGTTCATGTTATCAAAATAGCCATAACCCCCATAAATAAATCTACTGTTATAGCCTTTCGATCTGAATACACTTCCTAATGTAAATAGGTTTCTGTTGTCCTGCCGTTTTACGATAGATTGCCCAGGTGTTGGAGGAATACAAAGTGATAATGCTTCAAGGCCACGAACTGTTCGTGTTCCCGATGCATATAGATTGGTAAACAGAAGCCCTTCTTTCCCAAGGGAATCCAGGTTTGGTGTAATGCCCTGCATATTGCCATAACTGCCTAAGAATTCTGCGCTCAGGCTTTCAACACTGATCATGATTACGTTCATGCGTTTCTCTGCCGAATCAGCTGTGATATTTCTAACGGTATTCTGATCCTTTTCGTTGTTTGGTACAAATCCAAGATTCTTCCTGATGATTGACAATGCCTTTTTTATTGGTATGGTCTTATAGAAGGTGTCATAATCCAATTGGTTGTGCCAGAATGCAAAGCCAAAATCATACATGCCATTGCCCGAAAGCTCGTTTACATATTGGTTGCGGCTGTGGTTTTTCCAGTTATGGCTGACCAAAAAATAGGTCGCAATGGGAGCAACCAAAAAAAGCAATAGGAACTTGGAACGCTTACCAAATCGCATTGGCACGACATCGGATTGCCATATTTTTTTCCTCAATAGGTATGTTATAAATGCCGAAAGGATAATGAGGATCGTCAAAAGGGTATTGACAGGATATGACTGCCTGATGTTTCCGATTACTTCAGTGGTGTAGACCAGATAATCAACAGCAATGAAGTTATAGCGTACCGAAAATTCTTCCCAGAAAATACATTCTGAAACCACATTGAATAGGAGCGTGAGGATTACAACAAAAAAATAGGAAATCAGCAAAATCCTGTTCAGTTTTTTACCGTACCATCTGAATGGAAATATCCACAGGTAAAGAACTAAGGGAATAATTGCATAGGATGCAGCTGCCAGATCATACAATAATCCAATAAAAAATACTTTAAAGAGATTGATCAGGCCCCACTCAAAAGATGACGATGAATAGACCAATAGCATAATCCTGGTAAGTAGGGAAGCGGTGCATAACAATATTACCGCTAGAAGTACAGTTCCAAACCTGTACTGGAATAAAGTATTCAGTTTTTTAAAGGTGTTCATTGGTATTGATATATATTGGCCGACGGCCAAAGCTAACTTTGAATTCTGGAGAGAATCTGAACTTGCCTACTCCAACATTGCTACAGATTCTAACCGTACCCTTGTGTACATCTTTTATCCTATGGACCTGAAATTCCTTGTTGAACTTTCAAGCAAATTTGTAACTACACTTTTTGCTGATGAACTAAGTCTGCAGCTTAGTTTTCATAGCGCCCATCATACGGGGAATGTGGTGATAGCCGCACAAGAAATCGGGGTTAAAGTTGGATTGTCTTCTGAAGAACTTGACCTTGTGACCATTGCGGCCTGGTTCCATGATACCGGATATACCAGGGGATATGCAGGTCATGAACAATTGAGCGTAAATATCGCAAGGGATTTTTTAGCTGATAACGGACTTGATGCCCAGCATATGGAGAAGATAACTTCTTGCATACTGGCGACCACGTTTCCACAAAGCCCAAAAAACATTTTGGAGATGGTACTGTGCGATGCAGATTTCTACCATTTTTCTAGAACGAACTATCCAACATTTGAAGCTTCACTCCGCATGGAATGGGAAACCTGCCTGAATATACATTACACAACCGAGCAGTGGAATGCACTCAATTTGGCGATGCTTACAAACCATCAGTATTTTACCGGCTATGGGAAAACAATCCTGCAACAAAGAAAGCAGAAGAATATCGACAACCTTAAGAGTGCTTTAAATCATAGCTTATAGGTAAGCCTGTAACCTAGTTGGTGGTGCTCGTAGGCTGGCGTAAAACTCAGATTCTGTTTCTGTCCATGCCCACCAATCCATCTTTTGATTTGGGGATAGACCAGATAGCCCAGTTTGGTGGAAGCAATACCAAAACCTGCCCCTGCAGCCACATCACTAAACCAATGTTTGTTGTTGTACAATCTCAATGTACCTGTTGCTGTTGCAACAAAATAGCCTGCATACCCGATCCATGGCGATTTATATTTAAACTCCTGGTATAAAAACTCTGCCGCGGCAAAAGCTGAAGCTGTATGCCCAGATGGGAAGGAATTATATCCCGAATCATCTGGTCTTAAACGATGCACACCTCGTTTTACAAAATGGGTAGATAGACCCATAATGGCTGCAGAGGTTACATACAACATGGATGCGTCAAAAAGATTGTGTCTGCCTTTTACACCTGCTAGGTTCAGGCCATAAACAGCAATTGCGGGAGCAAATTGAGCATAGTCATCAACATGGTAGGCAAATCTGGGATGATCTTCCTGTAACTCGGCTCTGGTACTTAGATCTAGCTCTTTTAATGCGCCATGATCATATACCGTTGTAAAACCGTAACCAATTAAAACTGCTGGTGCAATAAAATGGGTAACCTTAAATTTTTCTGGTTTGATTTCTTCGGTAATGTTTGTAACCGCGATTGGGTTTAGCCGAACATTTGAGGTGGTATCCTGTTGTTGCGCTAAACAAACAGTTGCCATTGTTACCAAAAGCAAACTGATTGTTATTTTACCTTTCCAAATGCCCATTGTTACAACTTGACAGGATTGCCGTTGGCATCAAACAAAAGATCTTTCCCCTTAATCTCTGCTTCGTAGATTACCGAACCATTAGCTCTGGTAATTTTTGCTGCTTCGGTAATTTTATGGTCTTTCAGTTTCATCTTAACTGCGGCGGGCAGTTCAGAGGCTTTCATCTCTACTTCTGATTCTACAAAAATTCCCGTTGCAGTGTAAACCTCACTTGTCTCTTTACCATTTACGGTAAATTCAGCTTCGAAATTCGCATCCTCTTTGCTCCAACTTACTTTTGATATTTTGGCGTGTGTTTTTGAAAAAGCCGACTTAACGGCTACTGGCACTTCAGCAGTATTTAATTTTTGGGCATGGCTGGTTGCAACAACAAACATCAGCAATGCGATAAAATAAACTATTTTCTTCATGGCTTTATAATTTTGATATAAAACTAGGTGTAGATTATGTAGCAATTCTGTAGCTGTGTACCAGCTTAAATCTATCTAGAATTTAACCAGGAATTGGTGCCTGTTTTCAAGATGTTGGTAAGTTAGGGTAAATCCATATAGTGTACAGATCTGCTTGCTTATGGCCAAACCAAGGCCCGTTCCTTCAGAAGAAGCCGATTTTGAGAACCGTTCGAAAAGCTGATTATCCAGTCCTTCGCTTTTTCCGGTATTTGAGATAGTAAGCAGACCTGCCCGTAAAACAACTTCAATGCTTCCCCCAGAATGGTTGTGCCGAATGGCATTTGAGAAAAGATTGTTCAATAGGATGTCCGCCAGATATTTGCTCATCCTTATATTACAGGGTTGCATTTCTTGTTCCAATGTCAGCCGATCTTTTTCGAAAAGTTCCTGAAACTGCAGCGCCTTATCTCGGGCCAACTGCTGCATATCAATATCCTGGACATCGGAAATCAGCTTGTTTTCAATCTTGGCCAATAGCAACAATGATTGGTTCAGTTTGATCAATCTTCCGATGGCAGTATAAATGTTTTCTATTAGCGCTCCTTGTTCCGATGAAAAAGTCCCTGTCTGAAGTAGGCTGTCGAGTTTGGAATTGATGATGGCCAAAGGTGTCATCATTTCATGTGAGGCATTATCCGTGAAATTTTTAAGTTCCCGATAATCTTTCCTCACCCTGGCAGCCATCGCATTTGCCGATTTGTTCAGTTCATTAAATTCATCGATCTTGGTCAGTTGAGGTCTGATTTCCTCTTTTTGGGCGATATTAAAAGCTTTCATCATCCCCAGTGTTGAATAGAACGGGCTCCAGATACGCTGAAGCACGAACCTGTTGATGAGCAGCAATGAAACCAATAATAGGATGGTAACAGCCAAAGTGATCATAAAGATCAATTGGATCAAGTCTTCTGATTCTGCTCTGGATTTGCTGATGGTTACCTGATAGTTCTGCCCATTTATATTCACGCTTGTAATCAGGCTTCTTCCAGGTTCAATTTCCTTCTCATCTTCATTATAGAATTCGGCATAAAGGAAATTACGTTCGATGGTTTGTCCAGTAGTTAGCTTTTGATAGGTAACTTTTTGGTGCAGGAAATCTCCTGGAGAAAGGAGCTTACCATTATTCCTTGCATACGCTTCAATTTCCTTCTCCTCGATTACCAGATCTTTATCCAGTTTCCCAGTAAGGATAAAGTGGATGGCTATATAATAGATGACCCCGGTAATCGTCAAAATAATGAACGAGGTAATCAGGTTTGCCCTGTTATATCGCTGTGCTAATTTCATCTGTGTCTATTTATTGTTTTTATTGTCAGATGGAGCCTTTGATAATCAAAATAATAATTGTCAGGAAAGAAATGATTATTTTGACCATGTCGGGTTCATACATTCTCCAATTTGTAACCAACGCCGTACATCGATCTAATATAATCTTTAGCCCCAGCTTCTACCAATTTTTTTCGGAGGTTTTTGATGTGGGTATAGATAAAATCAAAATCATCGGACATATCGATCTCATCGCCCCAAAGATGTTCGGCAATGGCATTTTTGGTGATGACCTTGCCCTGGTTGGAAATAAAATAGATAAGCAGATCGTATTCCTTTTTAGTTAAGGTAACCAGCTTCTCTTTTATCCTTACTTCCATGGCCAAAAGGTCTAAGTTTATTTCGTTGAAGGACATTAAATTGCTTCCGCTAAAATTCTTTCTCCTTACTATGGCCATGATCCTTGCCTTAAGTTCTGAAAGATGGAAAGGCTTGACCAGATAATCATCTGCACCCATTTCCAGCCCACTTAGTTTATCATCCAGCGAATGCCTGGCGGAAATGATCAGCACACCTTCGGTTTTGTTCAGGTTTTTGATTTCGCTCAGGATCTTAAGCCCATCGCCCCCGGGAAGAGTAAGGTCGAGCAGAATGCAGTCATAACTATAAAGGTTGATCTTCTCCATTGCATTCCAATAAGTGCCTGCCACTTCACAAATGTTGCCTTCACCTTTTAGATAGACAACAATACTTTCCCTAAGCGATTCTTCATCTTCTATGACCAATATTTTCATTAGTGTTTATTGCTTTTTAATGGTGATGAGCTATAATTGGCAAGTGTCAATATTTTTTAAGAGGTATGCCAATTATGGTTCATTAAAGTAAATTAACGTTTAAATTCTGTAGCAAATCAGTATTCCTATAAAATTATAACAATTGTTCCAGCTATAATAAGTGTAGCCCCAATCAGGGTCTTGATTTCGATAGGTTCTTTTAAGATCAAAAATGCCAAACCAAGTCCAATTGCTACGCTCAATTTATCTATCGGGGCAACCTTTGATACCTCTCCGGTTTCCAGTGCCTTGAAATAGAAGATCCATGAAAGACCAGTTGCTATCCCAGATAACCCAAGGAATAGGAGGTTATTCTTTGTAAGTGTCTTTAATTCGCGGACTTCTCCTGTAACCGAGATTATTCCCCAGGCAATAAAAAGGATAATGATCGTTCTTACTGCGGTTGCAAGATTTCCGCTTACTCCTTTGATACCGATTTTGGCCAAGATTGCAGTTGCAGCCGCAAAAAAAGCCGAAAGTATTGCATAAAATTTCCACATGGCGTTTTCAACTTCTAATTTCCAACAGATTTGCCTATTAACTATGTACTGAAATTACGGAATCTATTAATACCCCATAAATTTAAGTTATGATTTTTAAGAAGAAATTTTTGCTGCTCTTGTTATTGATTTTTACATGTTACTTTTCAAATGCACAAAGTATAAAAGTAACCGTATCTGGAATTGTTAAGGATGCAAAGAACAGGGCACCGATTGAATATGCAAATGTTATAGTTAAACAGAAAACTGATCAGAAATTTGTCACAGGTACGATCACCGACTCGCTAGGTCGGTTCAAACTGGCAGATCTTTCAGCTGGAAACTACTCGCTTGAATTTACCATTGTTGGCTATCAGAAGAAAAGCCAAGATATTACAGTCGGCTCACTAAATGCTTTTTTAGACCTGGGCGAAATCATCTTAACAGAAGATGCACAGACCCTGAATACGGTTAATGTTGTCGGTCAAAATAATACAGATGGGCTATCGGATAAGATGGACAAAAAAACGTTTACCCTTGCAAACAATGTTGCCCAATCGGGAGGATCGGTTTTGCAGGCGATGCAGAACCTGCCGGGAGTAACCTTGCAGGACGGTAAGATCCAACTTCGTGGAAATGATAAGGTTGCAGTTCTGGTTGATGGAAAGCAGAATGCGATGACAGGTTTCGGCACCCAAACAGGCTTGGACAATATTCCAGCCTCTGCAATAGAAAGAATAGAGATCATAAATAATCCATCGTCAAAATATGATGCAAATGGTAATGCAGGGA
This sequence comes from Pedobacter ureilyticus, assembly GCF_005925345.1. GTDB lineage: Bacteria > Bacteroidota > Bacteroidia > Sphingobacteriales > Sphingobacteriaceae > Pedobacter > Pedobacter ureilyticus. The sequence goes on along the minus strand of NZ_SSHJ01000022.1, from coordinate 62,285 downwards.
TTATCAATATCATCTATAAAAAGAACAAACAGGAAGGCTTTAATGGAAAGATCGGATTGACGACAGGACTTGGCTCACTTTGGGAAAGAAGAGAAAATCTGCCTACCATCCGTCCGCAGTTTCAGGCAACTCCAAAAATCAATCCCTCACTCTCTCTCAATTACAGGAAAAACAAGCTGAACACCTTTTTGCAGGGCGATTACCTTTATACGCAAACTTTAAATAGGAACGAGTTTGCAACAAGAACCTATACTGATGGAACTATCATCAACCAACAGGTAAAAAGGAACAGGACAACTGATTATACAACCGTAAAAACGGGCATTGACTGGAATCCAAATGACAATAATTCTTTGACAATTTCTGGGTATTTCAACAGGGAAAAGATTATCGATAAGGGAGATATACCGTATTTCAATGGAGGCATGCAACGGTTAAGATTGTGGCAGTTTTTAGAGGATGAAGTGAAATATACGGCAACAGGATCGGCAAGCTATCAACATAAATTCAGTCAGCCAGGGCATTTGCTCAACATAGGCTTTAACTACACCTGGCATAGGGAAGACGAAAAGTATTTCTTCACCAACATCATGCCTACTTTTACGGGCGAGGATTCGTTTGCACTATTATCAGATGAACATGTAGCGGACTTTAACCTCGATTATATCAGACCATTAAAACAGGGACGAATAGAAATGGGACTAAAATTTAGGAGGAGAACCATCCCGACTGATATGCAGTTTTTTCCAGGTCTTAATTCGCCTATAGATGTTAACGCAGGTGGATGGGCAGATTACAAGGAAACCATTCCTGCCGCTTATGCCAATTATGTGCTGGAGACCAATCATTTTGAGATGGAAGCAGGTTTAAGGTTTGAATATGTAAAAGTACAATATGATGTTAATTCCAACCACAATACCTATCAGAGCGATGGGTATGATTATGCTCGTCCCTTTCCAAATTTGAGATTGGCCTATAAAATTGACGGGAACAACAAACTTTCGATATTTTACAATAGGAGGGTTGATAGGCCTAACGAGGTTGATATCCGTATTTTTCCGAAGTATGATGAGCCCGAACTGTTAAAAGTGGGTAATCCGACATTGCGACCACAGTTTACAAATACAGTTGAACTGGGCTACCGTTTGAACTGGAAAAAGGGAAACATCTATTCATCTCTCTACCACAAAATGATCAATGCAACGATTACTCGGATTGCAACACAGGTTCCGGGCAGTACCATACTTTATAATATTTTCCAAAATGCTGGAAAAAGCTATCAAACAGGTGGAGAGGTTGTTCTTCAACAGGAACTCGCACCTTGGTACTCATTTAACACCAGTGCGGCAATCTATCGAAACAAAATCGATGCTTTTACGATCACCAATAGATATCCCGTGCCAACGGTTTATAACATGGCAGAAGAAAGCATCACCTCTGGAAATTTTAAGCTCAACAATATATTCAAGCTAAAAGGCGGAACACAGGTACAGCTTTCCGGTGTTTATCTGGCCAAAGATATCATCCCGCAGGGAACAATAGGTTCAAGATTTTCTGTGGATATGGGCATTAAGAAACAGATTCAAAAAGGAAAAGGCGAACTCTTCCTAAATGGAACAGATATTTTGGGTACACTTAAAACAAAGAGGAGCATTATTGGAAATGGTTTCACCTACAACAGTACAGATTACTTGGAAACACAGGTTTTTAGGCTAGGGTATAGCTATAAGTTTTAAGCGTTTAAGCCACAGGATTACTATGGATTTCCATTCTATTTTTCGTGTCAGTTATATAGATCACGGAAAAGGAATAGGAATTAATTTTAAGGCGTTACTGCTCAGAGTATTCGTTATTGGAGGTACAAACATAGCAAAATCACAGGTTGACGCCGTGGAAGCAGATAGCATTGAAGTTGCTAGGTGCAAATTAAATCTTCAGTAATCTCCTCTGTAAGCATTAAAAAACGCTTTAGATGTCAAAAATAAACTCCCTGATCGGTAGCTAATTGGTCTATTGAAAAGTGTTTCTCAGTTCTCCTTTTTTATCAAATAATATACTTTTTGATTCATTCATCTTTTTACCAATCCTGCTTTTCTTTACTCTGGCATATCTCTGAGTAGTGCGAATGTTCTTGTGCCCCAACATTTTACTTACATCCTCTAATGAAAAGTTTAGCACATTTAGCATCATATCGGCAAATGTGTGCCTCGCTAAATGACTATTTAAAGATCTTCCTATGTTACATATATCAGATAGTTCTTTGAGATAAACGTTGTACCTAAAATTACTGTTTACAGGCATCAATCTGTTGTAAACCCTACAATATTTATCATTCTTATATTTCTCAATTAGTTCGGCTACAATCGGAAGTATAGGTACCATTTCAGTAACTTTTGTTTTTCCCCGTTCTTTTACCAGCCAAGGTTCGTTTTGTGGTCCTACGTATATAATGTGGTCCTTGCTTAGGTTATAGATATCCTGATAGGCAAATCCAGTGAAGCATTGGAATATGAATGCATCCCTGACTTTAGCGATACGCTCGATACTGATTTTTTTTCGCCACAGTTTTTCCACATCAAAAATTTCAAGAGGCATTATTTCCGGATCTTCTGAGCCACATTTGAATTTCGCAATTGGATTCTTTGCAATCCAAAGGTTAGCCTCTGCTATATTTAATATCTGTTTCAAATTTTTGATCTGTTTCATTGCAGCAGGATCTTTTAGTGCAGGAATTCTTTTTACGGCAAGAAACTTATAAAATTTCTGTGCGAATGAATACTGAATGGATGATAATTCAATGTCGTTGGCTTTGAACTCAAATCTCAGAAATTCAACTATTTTCTTCTTTGTTGCTTTCCATTGCTTTAATGTCTCGCTCGACCTTAGTTTTTTTTCTACCAGTTCAGCAAAATCATTGATGTGGATATTGGTTAATTCCAGTAATTGAGGAATTTCTTGTTCAATTTTGTTATTGTCGTTTTCCCTAGGAAAATTCAGAAATACATTTTTCAGCATTATTGGTGTGACATCATCAAATTTGGTTTTGAGTACCGTAAAATTAATTTCCAAGGAACTCTCGATGTGATTGAGTGCTGAATTGATTTTTTTTGAATTGATAGATCCTATGACCTTTTTGGTTTTAACGTCCCATTCCGATAGATGTACTTTTTGTGAGGTAGAAAATTCTGCATCTTTTCCATCTATAGATATTCTACAGATAATAGGGGCAAAGGCTTTCGAATCGGCCTTTGATTTACGGTGCCAGAACAGGATTTTAAGGGTTTGGTTACTTTTCATTTCTCAATCTTTTTGTAAAACATTTTGTTTGTTTTCAGATTGTTCTTCAGTACTTAGATCAATTCGATCAGGTATGACTGGTGCCCAAATTTACCAACTAAAATTGGGCACCAGTTAGGGCACCAGTTGTAGTGGTTTAAGATGGTTTGAAATGACTTATTATTTTTTCAGAATTGCGGTTTAAAATATCTTTTAAACAGAAAAGGCGCAATTTCTTGCGCCTTTCGTGATCCCGCTGGGATTCGAACCCAGGACCACTACATTAAAAGTGTAATGCTCTACCAGCTGAGCTACGGAATCTTCCTTTGTTTAAGGAGCTGCGAATATAGAAACATGATCAGTTACCTCCAAATAAAAAAGAAAGATAAGTTGTAGTGCATTGATTTAGAGTTTAATTATTTTGAAAATAGGATAGGCAGAATTTGTAGCTTTTGGTTGAAAAAACAGCATAATGTAACATAAATAGTTTTTTGATATTGGCTAGCGCTTAGAGGTTGTATATTTGTTTATGCAAAACAAAAAGAAAATTGTTGTAGCCATTACTGGTGCCAGCGGCGCTATTTACGCCAAATTACTCTTAGATAATTTAAAGGCACTACATCAGCAAGTTGATAAAGTGGGTGTGGTAATGTCTGATAATGCCAAAGAAGTATGGCGTTACGAGTTGGGCAATGATGACTACAACAACTACGATTTTGATTTTTACGCAAAGATGGATTTTAATGCTCCATTTGCATCCGGTTCGGCTAAGTACGACACGATGATTATTGTGCCTTGCTCCATGGGGGCGCTAGGGCGCATAGCACACGGTATATCTAACGATTTGATTTCTAGGGCGGCGGATGTAATTTTAAAAGAGCGCAGAAAACTGATTGCAGTAGCAAGGGATACACCACTTAGCCTGATCCATTTAAATAACATGAAAATAATAACCGAAGCAGGAGGGATCATTTGTCCGGCAAGCCCGTCGTTTTACAGTTTGCCTAACTCCATTGAAGCGCTCGCTCAAACGGTGGTAGATAGGGTAATCGACTTGGCTGGTTTAGAAAAGTCGAGCTACCGTTGGAACGACTGAGGGATGGAAAAGCAACGTTCAAAGTAGTGCTATAGTGTTGAGATATGACTTAAAACTTACCACTTAGAACTAACAACTTACTACAATTTCTTATCTTTGCGCATTAATATGAAAAAAGTTGCTTTCTATACGCTTGGCTGTAAGTTGAATTTCTCTGAAACTTCGACCATTGGTAGGTTATTTACCGATGCTGGTTATCGTGTGGTAGAATTTACAGACGCAGCTGATGTGTACGTGATTAATACCTGTTCTGTAACCGATCATGCCGACAAGAAATGCCGAAAAGTAGTAAAAGAAGCACTTAAATATTCGCCAAATGCCTACGTAACTATTGTGGGCTGTTATGCACAATTAAAACCTCAAGAAATTGCCGAAATAGAGGGGGTAGATATGGTTTTGGGTGCGGCAGAAAAATTTCGTATTGTCGAATTTATCACCGATTTAACTAAGCAACCGAAAGCAGTTGTACATCAGCAGGATATTGAAAAAGTAAATCATAATTTTATTGCCGCTTATTCTATTGGGGATAGAACGCGTACTTTTTTGAAAGTTCAAGACGGTTGTGATTACCCATGTACCTATTGTACCATTCCCTTAGCTCGTGGTGGCAGCAGAAGTGACACTATTGAAAGTGTTGTCCAAAAGGCGCAGCAGATTGCAGCCAGCGGTGTTAAAGAGATTGTGCTTACTGGTGTTAATCTGGGAGATTTTGGGATTAGAGAAGGCAGGCGAGAGGATCGATTCTTTGATTTGGTAAAAGCCTTAGATGAAATTGAAGGTATTGAAAGAATTCGTATTTCTTCCATAGAACCTAATTTATTGAGCAACGATATCATCGAGTTTGTAGCCACCTCTAAACGATTTGTGCCACATTTTCACATTCCTTTACAATCTGGTTCTAATAAGATTTTAGGCTTAATGAAACGCCGGTATCAACGGGAACTGTACGTAGATAGGGTAGCTAAAATAAAAGAGTTGATGCCTAACTGTTGTATAGGTGTAGACGTGATTGTGGGTTTTCCGGGTGAAACGCAAGAAGATTTCTTAGATACCTACGAGTTTTTAAATGCTTTGGATATTTCTTACCTGCACGTATTTACCTATTCCGAACGCGAGCAAACCGAAGCTGCAGTAATGCAAGGCAAAGTAGCTGGAAGTACACGTTTTGAGCGCAACAAAATGCTTCATATTTTATCTGATAAAAAGAGAAGGGCATTTTATCAATCTCAAATAGGTGCCGAGGCTCAAGTACTTTTTGAAGATGATCAGAAAAATGGATTTATGCACGGTTTTACCAAGAACTATGTAAAGGTAAAGGCCAAATATGATCCGTTAATGGTTAACGAGCTTAAAAATGTAAAGTTGGTTGAGCTCAGTCCAGAAGGAGAGGTCGAGGTTGCAGAACTGCAAACTGTTTACGCACATCATTAGTATTTTAGATTTATCAAGTGCCAGTTGTATACTGGTGAAATATATACATCAATAGCTATCTTAGCATGAGCATTTGTTTTTCATAATGCCCATGATCTAAATTATTCTTTAGCTACAATCACATTAATCATCATCTTTTTTTAGGGGTCTCGTCTTGAATAGATTTTTCCTTGAAGAATGTCTATATCCGAATCAAATTTTTATATCTGTTACAAACAAAATTGTCATCTAATTTAAAAAGTGATAAAAAGAGAGCGTTAAGATTATATCTCAAATGCACTATCTTAGCAACTAGACGATACGTAACAATGAAACTTTTTAAAAATATTTTTGGTTCACTTTTTTTCTTTTTCTTTCTGATCAATGCGGTAAATGCACAAATTAAACAAATTGGAAAAGAATTAGAAATAGCTGCCGCAACAAAAGAGCGTACTCAATTAGTAGATGTTTTTAACAGAATAGGCAGTCTTTATACAACTAGAAATGCCGATAGTTGCTTTTACTACGGTTTAAAATCTAAGAAGTTAGCAGTTAATATAGGTTACAAAAAAGGGCAAGCGGATGCAGATTTGATAATTGCCTTCTCCTTTTTTAAAATGGGTATATATGCAGAATCTCTTGAATTACTTAGCAAAACATTACCTTATTACGAGCAAAATAACGACACAGAAAACATTATTAAAATATACCTGAATATGGTAGAGGTGCTTAACAAAGGAATTTCCGAAAGGCCGAAAATCATATCGTTAATGCAAAAAGCAATACGTTTAGGAAAAAACCTTAAAAAAGATAGTATAATGTCGCAGGTTTATTTAAGTTATTGTAATAGAAATCCAAGTCTATCAACAGACAGTGTTCATTATTATTTAAGCAAATCAAGAGAAATTGCACATCGTTATAAAGACGAGCACATGATGATGTTTAATCGGATATGGGAGGCCCGATTATTAATTTTAGATGGAAAATTATCAAAAGCATTTCCTTTAGTGAAACAATTGATCACCGAAGCGCAGCATATTGGTAATAGGGACATAGAAATCAACGCTCGATTTTTAATGGTTGGTTATGCAGAAACTAATCCTAAGATGGCATTAGAGCATTGCTACAAAGCCTATGAGGCGGCAAATGCAAGTGGCTATAGCTACATCGAGATCTATATTTTAAATAATGCCTTAGCTATAGCAAAAAATATAAATAATAAGGACGAAATTATTAAAGTGTATGCACAGCTAGATAAAGCTATGTCTGGAGATTGGGAAAAATCCAGAAAGTTTATGGGCGATTATGTGAAATACAATGCCATACAGACTGATAATCTCCTTTTAAGTAAAAAAACTACACAAATTACACTTTGGTTAATCATCATATCAGCTGTATCGGTAGTGATTGTACTTAGCATTTATTTAATAATGCTGCGCCAAAAAAAGAAAGTAAGTGAGCAGTTGGCGGCTCTAGATGAGGCCACTAGGTTACAGGTTATGGCAATGGAGGAAGCGAAATATCAGGCAGTAAGGGAAGAACAACAAAGATTGGGACAGGATCTACATGACGGTCTGTCATCATCAATTGCCGCTATAAAGCACCAGTTAGAAGTGTTGATAATGGATGCTGATAGCAATGAATTGAAATCTAAGTTAACCAAGCTACAGATTGAAACAGAAAGAGCCTATATGGTAGCTCGAAATAAAAGCCACGAGTGGTTTATACAAGCTGATGGGCAACAAGAACAGTCTTTTGAAAAACAGATTAAATTACTTACCGAAATCTCCCTTCCAGATAATCGTTATACCAAAACTATTTTAATAGATGATAATTCGCTTGCGGGTGTGGATATGGATACCAGAATTTCGCTACTTCGCATTATACAGGGGGCGGTAACCAATATCATTAAGCATGCTAAGGCAAAATGCGTAAATATCTTGGTTTATGAAGAAGAAAATACATTGTTGTTACACATTAGTGATGATGGAATTGGTTTGGGTAGGGATGTATCAGGTGGTCTGAAATCAAATATTGGTTTACAGTCTATTTTTCGACGAGCCGAGCTCCTCAATGGTCGAGCACAGATCAATTCGAATGATAAAGGCACCGAGGTAATTGTTTCTATTCCTTTGGCTTTTAATAGCTAAAAACACAAAGGGGACGTCTATAAAAAGACATCCCCTTTGTATTTTTCTGGCGGAGAGCGAGGGATTCGAACCCCCGGACCTGTTACAGTCAACAGTTTTCAAGACTGCCGCATTCGACCACTCTGCCAGCTCTCCGCTGCAAAAGTACAAACTCTGAGCAATTCTACAAACTAAAGAATTGCTATTTCCTAAACTTTGTTTTAAGAGCTTAGTTATCAGTCTGAAAAAATATAAATGGCAAGAGGTTTACAGCGAAATAATAGCTGATAGGTCTAGTAAAACCAAAAATTATGAATTGAGAGAGGGGTAACGCGTAGTGTATAAAAATGGAAATATCAGCTTATTTAAAAATATCAGTTTCTATTCTTTGTATTTTCGGTATTGCTTTTGAACAAGTTAAAATTAGGCCTAATAATTTTAACACTTCTTTTGGATAAATCCACGCTGGCATTAAGCTCAAAACCAATCAGCAAAATTAGGGAGTTAAGGTAAAGCCAAATCATAACTACCATTAAAGTACCTATAGAGCCATAAAGTTTGTTATAAGCACTAAAGTTATTGATGTAGAAAGAAAATCCCCAGATGGTTAAAAAGGCCAAAATGGTGGCTAGCCAAGATCCTGCACTAAAAAACTTCCATTTTTTGGCATGTGCAGGGCCGTACCTGTATAATATAGAAACGTTGATGAAATAAAGTGTCCCCAGCAGTGCCCATTGGGTAAGTTGTATGGCGTAAATGGTTAAATTGCCATCATAGTTCATTTCCTCTTTTAGGTAATTGATAGAAATTACGCCGACTGTCATTGCGGTAATGCAAACAATCATCGATAGTACCAATACGATGGTTAAAATTAAAGCTACTAACCTTCTTTTTAAGAGTGACCTTGTTTCTACTATTAAAGATGATTTATTGAACGCAATCATAAGATTGTGCACCCCGTTGGTAGCAAAAAATAACGAGAGAAAAAAGCCGATAGATAACAAACTTCCATTTTGCTTATTTACAATATCTTCAATGGTTTCTTCGAAAGCAACATAAGCATTTGTTGGCAGCACCAGAGCTAATAAAGACATCAATCCTTCTTGAAAACCAATACGTTTGGGTATATAAGGTATTACTGTAAACAAGAAAATGATGCCAGGAAAAATAGCCAACATAAAATTATAGGCTAGGGAAGAAGCTTTATTAACTAGGGTTTCCTTCCCAATTTCCCTAAAAAAAAATGTAGCAACGGTATATAAGGGCAGCGGACTAAAGCCTGGCAATACACAAGCCTTGGTCCACTCTATAAATAAGGAGTAAGGCTTAAACTTTAAAAGATGTTTGTGTAACCATTTCATTAGCTATACTTACGGTTTTAGATTTATGAATTACGATTGTTCTACCACTCATTTAAAATTTTAAAAGCTTACCATTTGCCAATTTGCGGTTCGATCTAAAGCTGTCTTTTTAAAATCGCAATCTTATACCTATCTGATCAAAAGTATTGCCTTACATTTTTCATGAAATTCTCTGGCGGATGACAAGGTCTACGGGTTTCTTTATCCACAAAAACTAAAGTTGTTTTGCCTATATTAATCAGTTCTTTTGCTTCGTTATAAATTTCATATTCTACGTGTAAGCGTACGGTAGGCAGTTCTTTTACAATAGATTTAATCGTTAATACTTGATTATATAAAGCGGGCTTTAAATACTTAGATTGCAACTCTAATATAGGCAACATTACACCATCTGCTTCCATGGAGGCGTAAGTCATGCCAGAACAAGCTTCAAAACACTCTGTACGTGCTATTTCGTAATACTGTGCGTAGTTGCCGTGGTACACTACACCCATCTGATCGGTTTCTGCGTATCTAACTTTAACTTGTGTTTCGTAGGTAAACATTATCTAAATATATTTCTTTTATTTAAGGCCTCTCTATATTTTTTAGCGTTAATATTGTGTTCTTGTACCGTTGCAGCAAAGTTATGGTAACCAGAAAAATCTTCTTTAGCGCACATATAAAGGTAATTGTTGTCTTCTTTATTTAATACAGCATCAATAGCCTTAATGCTTGGCATGTTGATTGGTCCAGGAGGCAAACCAGCATACTTATAGGTGTTATATCTCGAGTCTGCCCTCAACAATTCTCCGGTAACACGTTTTACAGTAAAATCATTATTGGCAAAAATTACCGTTGGGTCGGCCTGTAATAAGATACCTCTTTCTAGGCGGTTTAAGTAAAGGCCAGCAATAGTTGGCATTTCTTTATCGTAAAGTGCTTCTGCATCTACTATAGAGGCTAATATCGTTGCCTTAATAGGATCTAAACCTACGGCAGCTGCTTTCTTTCTGCGTTCATCATTCCAGAATTTAAGGTACTCTGTATTCATTTTCTTGAAAAATTCTTCTGGAGAGGTATTCCACCACATTTCATAGGTATTTGGAATAAACATGGTATAAACCGTTTCGGTGTTGAAACCAAATTTCTCCACGTAAGCGGCAGAGTCTAGCAAGCGCATAAAAGCTGCCGAGTCTGGTTCTAAATTCTTGGCCAGTAAACTCGCTAAACCGTCTATTTTTCTAATGTTTTGGAATTTCAGTTTTACAGCTTCCTGATTGCCGGCTTTTAACATATTAATCAAAGTACGGTTATTCATGCCTTCTTTTAGGCGATATTTTCCAGGTTTTAAAACGCCTTGTAAGTTCATCTTTTCTGCGGCTTCCCAAAATTTACCTATATCATGCAATACCTCCTTGTTTCGGAGGTCGGTCACTAAATCTTCAAATACAAAGCCCGTTTTTACATAAAGATATTTTTGATTGGCGGTTACGTTGGGTGCAAAATAAACGCTGTAAAATTTGAAGCTAAAATATCCGCCTATGGCCAATACTAGTGCCAAAATTACAGCAGCAATTTGAAGTGTTTTTTTATTGTTCTGATTTGTTTTCATTGTAGTGTTTAGGGTTTGTTTGCCAGCGTTAAGTTTATCGGTGTACCGATACGAACTTTCGTTATACTATCGGCTACTAACGGAAATTGAGAAATAATTACCGCGTTGGCAGTATCTGTGATGGTACCTTCATAATTAATGGTGCCTAAGGTTAACATGGCGCCCTTTAATGAAAACTTAGCTTCATCTATGGTTAATCCAGTTAAATTAGGCAATTCTATCTCTTCGCTGCCACGCCCGTCGCCTAGCACCAAATTAATTCTTGAGCCTTTGGGTAAACTTTCTCCTGATCTAATTGGTTGGCCGCCAAACACCACCTCCAAAACTACATCTTTAGCTACATCTGGTTTGTAGGTAGTATCTCCTAATTTTAATCCGTAACTTTCTATAATAGATTTGGCTTCACGAAGCGATTTCATTTCTATATCTGGAAACCTCACATTTGGAGCCTGATTTGTGTTAATTGTTAAATAAATGGTTCTGTTGTCTTTTACAAATGTTTGTGGGTCAGGGTCTTGATCGGTTACTATACCTGGAGGTTGATCTTGGATATATACCGAATCAATTTCGTAACGTAAGCCTAGTCCTTCTAATTTACTAATAGCATCTTCAATTTTAAGTCCTTTTAAGTTAGGTACATTTAGGCCATCGCCGTGTTTGGTGTAATAGCGAAGACTAAAAAACGCAATTAATAGTAGACCAAAAAATGTACAAATCGCAGCGATTAAATTTCTTCTGAATGATTTGGTTTTAAGGTACTCGATAAAGTTGCCCATTAGCAGTATATGTTTTATAAATTGAAGCCCAAATTTAGCTTAAAAAAATATTTATAGTGAATTAAAAACAAATCTATCTATTTTTGGATTTGAAAAGAGGCGATTAGCCAGTTAACCAACCTTAAAATATAATGAAAAAAACCATTGCGTTACTAACAGGAGGAACAACCGGAGAGTGGGTTGTTTCCGTTAAAAGTGCTGCAACTATTGCCCATAACATAGATACAACAAAATACGAAGTATATAAAATTATGCTTACCGAAAACGGGTGGTTTTATGAACCTGCGGATTCGGTAAAAATAGAAGTAGACAAAAATGATTTTTCTTTACATCTGAAAGGAAAAAAAATCGTTTTTGATGGGGTGTTTATCGCTATTCATGGTTCGCCAGGCGAAGATGGTAAATTGCAAGGTTATTTCGATATGTTGGGTATTCCTTACACCACGTGCAATGCCTTAACTAGTTCAATTACCATGAACAAAGGCTATACTAAGGCAATTGTAGATGGTATCAAAAACCTAAACGTGGCAAAATCTTTACAGCTATTTAAGGAAGATTATAGTATAGAAGAGGTAAAATCGCAATTGAAACTCCCACTTTTTGTAAAGCCCAACAACGGCGGAAGTAGTATTGGGATGAGTAAGGTTAAAAACTTTGATGACTTACAGGCTGCATTGGATAAAGCTTTTAATGAGGACACGCAAGTATTGGTTGAAGAGTTTGTAGAAGGCAGAGAGTTTTCTATTGGTGTTTTTAAAACCAAAGGAAAGATTGTGGTTTTGCCAACTACCGAGGTTAAAACCAAAAATGAGTTCTTCGATTTTGATGCCAAATATACTCCCGGAGTTACCGAAGAAATTACGCCTGGCGATATGAGCGAAGAAGAGAAGGCTAGGGTAGAGCAGGTAGTGGCCGACGTTTACCAAAAACTGAACTGTCGCGGCATTGTGCGTATCGATTACTTCTTGGAGCATCATACCGGCAAATTTTATTTTATAGAAATCAATACCATTCCTGGACAAACTGCTACCAGCTTTATACCACAACAAGTAGCTGCTATGGGTATGAAATTGCAAGATTTTTACACGCAGGTAATAGAGGAAACTATTTAGAGGAACATTAACCTACTGTCATTCCGAGGCTACGAGAAATCTTAATCAATTAAGTAGATTCTTCGCTGCGCTCAGAATGACAGTTTTAAACGATTAAACCGCTATTTTCTTCCAATTACCTTTCTTAAAGATAAAATAAGCAGCAATAGTAATTCCAATTTCGGCTACTGGAATGGCTATAAATACACCCGTTGGTCCCATTGTTAAATATTTAGCGAGGAAGTAGGCTAAAGGTATTTGGAACAACCAAAATACAAACACGTTAATTTTAGTGGGTGTCCAAGTATCGCCAGCGCCATTAAATGCACTTATAAGCACCATTCCTACACCATAAAGTACAAATCCGTAGCTCATTATCCTTAAAGCTTCAACGGCTACCTTCCTAACTTCTTGGTTTTCTGTAAAGAACGACGCAAATAAGTGTCCACAGGTTAAAAACAATATAGTAACTACTGCCATAAAAATTGCAGCATACTTTACCGTTACCAATACAGATTGTTCTGCTCTGTCCATTCTTCCAGCTCCCATGTTCTGACCAACTAAAGTGGCGGCTGCATTGCTCAGTCCCCAAGCTGGTAAAATGAAAAACATCATTAACCGCAACCCAGTTAAAAAGCCCGCAGAACCAACTTCCCCGGCGGTGGTAGCTACCAATTCTTGTAAAAAAATATAACTACAAGAAGCAATGCTAAATTGAAAAACTGCCGGCGCTGCAATTTTGACGATCGCTTTAATTTGAGCCGTCTGAGGCTTTAGGTAAGCCAGCTTCATTTGTAAATTGTTACTGCCTCTTGCCAGATGGAAAATTTGATACAGCACACCTGTGCTACGACCAATTGCAGTAGCCAAAGCAGCGCCGGTTAAACCTAGGGCGGGTATTGGGCCTAGGCCACGTATTAAAATAGGGCATAAGGTAATGTTAATGATATTAGCTATAAACAAACTTTGCATAGCGATAGCTGCGTTACCAGCGCCTCTAAAAATACCGTTAATAAGAAACAGTAACATGATGGCTATGCTGGTACCCATCATTATTCTTACAAAGGTAATTCCTTCTGTAGCAGTACTTTCTGTAGCGCCCATCAGTAATAAAATATCCTTGGCAAAAATTAAACCTATAATACTGATTACGATAGCTATTGTTGCGGCGATAGCAATGGTTTGCATACCAGCTCTTGATGCTGCTTCGGTATTTTTTTCGCCAATTCTGCGGGCAACTACAGCCGTAGCGGCCATGCCCAAACCCATAGCTAAAGAGTAAATAATAGTTAAAACAGATTCGGTTAAGCCTACAATTTGGATGGCTTCGGCGCTATTAGGTAAATGCCCTACAAAGTAAAGATCTACCAATACAAAAACCGATTCCATAATCATTTCCAACATCATTGGAATTGCCAAAAGTACAATAGCTTTTCTGATACTGATGGAAGTATAATCGATTTCGGCACCTTTAAATGCCTGTACAAGTACGTTAAAAAAATTAGACAAACGTGATTTTGCCTCAATAGGTTGTGTCATATATAAAGATAATAAAAAGGAAATACCATGAGATGCTAAAAGCTAGCATCATTAATTGTTTTAAGATGTAGAAGCCCTGCTTTGTTAAGCTATTCTGATGCGGACTGCAAAAAACTTCATGGTTGTTGAGATTTTGATACTCAAAAGTAGGAAAAAAGTTGAAAATAGAAATAAAAAAAATCGAAACTTTTAAAACTTACTGAGCCTAGGTAAATCGCTTTTAAAATTTCTCAGCGCTAGCGCACGCCTTTGGCGTGTGCTTTTAATTAAAAGAAAATCGTAAATTCATTTATCTAATATGAGTAGCAAATATAAATTTCATAATAAAGAAGGCTTATATTTCGTGAGCTTTGCAGTAGTAAATTGGATTGATGTATTCGTTCGGCCTATTTACAGCGAGATTTTATTGGAGAGTTTTAATTATTGCAGAAAAAACTTAGGAATGGAGGTGTTTTGTTGGTGCATCATGCCTAGTCATGTACATTTAATATTTAGAACAGATGATAAAAGCCCACAAATGGTTTTGGGCAGGTTGAAAGAGCCCACTTCAAAACAAATAGTGAAAGCTATTCAAGAAAATGCAAAAGAAAGTAGGCGAGAGTGGATGCTGTGGATGTTCAAACGAGCAGGTGCTAAAAGTAGTAACGTAAAAGGATATCAATTTTGGCAACACGATAATCATCCAATTGAGCTATGGAGTGTTGAAGTAATTGAGCAAAAAGCTAACTACATACACTATAATCCAGTGGTAGCGGGTTTTGTGAACGAGCCGCATGAGTGGCGCAGTAGTGCTATTGATTATAGTGGCGGAAAAGGTTTAATAGAAGTTACTCATCTGTAATGATATTTGTGTGCACACGCCACAGGCGTGCGCCAGCATGGGGTATGCTTACTATCTTCTAAATGCTATAAGCCCCGCTTAATATTAATTAATTAAAATTACTTGAAAAATAATAAACATTCTTGTCAACCTTCTTACCAATTCCAATATGGTATTTATTATCGAACTCGAAAGATTTTACTTCTGAAATCAAATGGTTGTGATTGATGAGATATCCATAAATATCGCCAAAAGCACCATCCTCAACCCAAATTGAATAGTCTCCATATCGATAATAAGTCTTGAACCCATCTCTACAAAGTCTTTGGTTTAGTGAGTCAAAGATTTTTACAGTAATACCAATCTTTTTCAAAACTTTTTTATAGTCATGCTCACCTGGTCGACATTTTTCACTCCGAGAATCGCATACTGCAGTATTATTTATTGTCTTCTTGGAAACACAAAAACTTGTAAATTGATTTAATGACGTATGCTTTCTTACATCCCTATCAAGAATTAACAAATTATCTATCTTATTAGTAGGCTTACTATTACAAGAATAACTTATCATAACAGCAAATAAATAAAGAAATAAATGTCTCATGAAATTATTATTATCTAAACAATCCATACTCTGCTAGCGCACGCCTGCGGCGTGTGCTTACCATTTTCTAGATACTATAAGCTTCAATCATTTCTTGCGTTACCTTACAAGAACGCTGCGTTTTTAAATCAATCATCACATATTCAAATACACCATCTGAAGCTACTTTGCTAGTTTTTTTGTTGATGATTTCGAATTGAACGTTGCTGCCTTTTTCGTTCATTTCCAAAATACCAGTTCTAATCAGCATTTGGTCGCCCATTTTTAAGGGGCGTTTAAAAGCGATGGTCACTTTAGAGACCACCCAACCAAAACCCATTTCCTCGAATTTCTCCCAGCTCATACCATAAAATTTCTCCATTTGCTCATAACGTGCAGCTAGTACATAATCTAAATATTTGCTGTTATGTACATGGTTAAACATGTCAATATCATCTGGACGAACAGTTAACTCACTTTCAAAAATGCTATATTGGTTCTGTATCATTGCACAAAGGTAAGTTGTTTAGTTGGTTTGTTGCTTGGGCTTCGTCAATTGTCCGTCAATATCATCCGACTTTCGGACTTCTAACCTCCGACTATTAAACAATTAAACGTACTTTTGCGTAAAATTTAAGGAGAAAAAGCAGTGCAGTCGTTAGATATATTGATACAAAATCCAAATTTAGCTCAACCATTAAAAGATATCGCTATTAAAGTAAAAGATGGCGTACGTATCAGTTTTGATGAAGGGGTTTATTTATACGAACATGCCGAATTAGGTTATTTAGGCACATTGGCCAATTATATCCGTGAGCAAAAATATGGAGATCAAACCTATTTCAACAGGAATTTCCATATTGAGCCAACCAATATCTGTGTGTACGATTGTAAGTTTTGCTCTTACAGCAGGATGATTAAGCAGCGTGAAGAAGGTTGGGAGATGGAAGTGGATGGCATGATCGATATCCTTAAGAAATATGATGATGAACCGGTAACTGAAGTACATATTACTGGTGGCGTGGTACCTAAGCAAAACTTAGATTTTTATGCTGATTTTTTCCGCAAAGCAAAAGCACATCGCCCTGATTTACATATTAAAGCCTTAACGCCAGTAGAGTATTACTACATCTTCAAAAAAGCAAAATTAAGTCACTATGATGGTATGAAATATCTAAAAGAAGCAGGACTTGATTCGATGCCTGGTGGTGGTGCAGAGATTTTTCATCCAGAGGTTAGAGAAAAAATTGCCCATGATAAATGTAATGCGGAACAATGGCTAGATATTCACGAGCAGGCTCACAAATTGGGAATGCGCTCTAATGCCACCATGCTATATGGTCATATTGAGCAGTTTTGGCACAGGGTAGATCACATGGAGCGTTTGCGCCAGTTACAAGATAAAACTGGTGGTTTTCAAGCTTTCATTCCTTTGAAGTTTAGAAACCAAAACAACCAAATGAGTGATGTAGCTGAAGTATCTGTAGTAGAAGATTTACGTAACTACGCTATCGCACGTATCTACCTAGATAATTTTGAACATATTAAAGCGTATTGGGCCATGATTAGTAGAGAGACCGCTCAATTGAGTTTAAATTTTGGCGTAGATGATATTGATGGTACTTTAGATGATACCACGAAAATCTATTCAATGGCGGGTGCGGAAGAACAAACACCGGCCATGAGTACTAAAGAATTGGTAGAATTGATTAAGAACGTAAAGCGCAAACCAATTGAAAGAGATACGCTATACAATGTAATTACTGATTACTCAGAAGTTGTTTTTGAAGAAGAGGTAAAACCGTCTTATTATAAATTACCTGTGGTCAATTAAAATTTCGAATGACTGAATTTAGAATAAGTAAACGATTACTATCCAAAATTCAATCATTCTATAAGTCAAAATTCACTCATTAATGAAAGAACTTTATATTATACGCCACGGAGAAACAGAACTGAACAGATTAGGCATAGTGCAGGGAAGAGGCGTGAATGCCGACTTAAATGATACTGGAATTGCACAAGCCGCTGCATTCTTTAATAAGTATAAGTCAGTTAAATTTGATAAAGTATATACTTCATCTTTAGTTAGAACGCACCAAACAGTTAAAGGCTTTATAGATTTAGGTTTACCTTGGGAACAACTAGACGGATTAGACGAATTGGCTTGGGGAGAATGGGAAGGCAAACCCAATACCGAAGAAGCTAGGATAGCTTTTAGAGCAGTGGTTAAAGAATGGCAATTGGGTAATTATGATGCTAAATTTGGTGGCGGTGAAAGTCCGAACGAAGTGGCCGCCCGTATGGCAAAAGCCATGGATCATATTAAAAAACAAACTGAAGAAAAGTTAATTTTGGTCTGTATGCATGGTAGGGCAATGCGCTTACTTTTATGCCTACTGTTGGATAGGCCAATGAGTGACATGGAGGAGTTTCCACATTCAAATACCACTTTATACCGTTTACAATACGATGGAGAGAAGTTCGACCTAATTGACTCGAACAATACTTCTCACTTAGCACAATTATAAATCGTTTTGGAGAAGATAAAAATTTCTGCCGTTTCTTACACCAATACCAAGCCGTTTATTTACGGCATCCAACATGCGCAGGTATTGAAACAAATAGACTTAAGCTTAGATATTCCATCAGATTGCGCTAAGAAGCTCATAGAAAACCAAGTGGATATTGGCTTAATTCCGGTTGCGGCAATTCCATTTGTACCGAACGCACAAATTATCAGTTCATTTTGTATTGGCTCCATTGGTGCTGTAAATTCAGTATTTATTTTTTCTGATGTACCTGTAAACAAAATCAAGACAGTTAAACTAGATCCTCAATCTCGTACTTCCAACAATTTAGCAAAAGTGCTATTAAAGCACCACTTTAAGGTAGAGGTTACCTATACCACAGATCAAACTGCTACTACAGATGCAATTGTACTAATTGGCGATAGAACTTTTGGCCGTAAGCCAGACTTCAACTACGTTTACGATATGGGAGAAGAGTGGATGAACTTTACAGGTCTACCGTTTATGTATGCCGCTTGGGTGGCTAACAAAGCCATTTCAAAAGAATTTTTAAAGGATTTTGATATGGCGTTGGCAGAAGGCATTGCTAATATTCCGACAGTAATAAATCAATTGCCTGCTATTAAAGGAATAGATATTGCAGATTATCTTAGTGATAAATTAAACTTCGAGCTTACAGCAGAAAAAATAAAAGCTAAAGACCTTTTTTTGAAATACGTTACAGAATTGTGATTTTTATTAGTAGTTTTGCAACACGCTATCTATTAAAAACTTATATGATTAAAAATACATTTCAAAATCTGAAATGCAAGCTTTGCTGTGTGTTGTTTGCTTGTGTTATTACCTCTTCTTCTTTTGCTAAAAATCCTACCACGGATAAAAAAAGTGGAATTTCTAAAACTAAATTTACTCCATTTTCGTTAGACACTTTTTCTAAAAGGAAAGCCAATTTTAATATCATCGTTCAATCGAACCAAACGATCTTAACGTGGTCTGGTATTGATGTTAGAGGGGGCAAATACTTGATTTATAGAAGTGAGGGACAACAAAATTTTTCCAAAATAGGCGAAAAGTTAATTTTGGCAGATGCCAGTGAACCATCACTCTATATTTTTCATGATGTTGAGCCTGCTAAAGGTTTAAATTGCTATAAATTGCTACGAGAAGAACCTAATGGAGAGTTGAAAGAAATTGCCAGTAAACAAGTATATCTTGATGCTAAGTATCCCGCTAATTGGAGCAAATTTCTAGCTCCTTCCATCAATAGAATCTGATTAGGAAGAAAAGACAAGCTATTGTGCACACGGTTGCAATCTGCCTTGTTTTATTATTTTTTGGTAACGACTAAATTTAATGGATGATAGTATGGCTAAAATAGTACTGTTGCTATACTATAATCTTTAACATAGCTGCCAACGCATACACTTTTGTGCATTTAACTTTTTATGCATTTGCTACTATTTTCAACTTCATGCGATATGACTGTAGTAGTTAACACGTTCCATAAAGTCGTTTAAATCAAAAGGCTTATTGATATAGCTATCTGCATCGCACTTAGATTTGACTTTACTCAAATAATTATTTCCAGACATCATCATAATTGGAATGCGATGTGTTCTGATGTCTCTTTTCAATTTTGTACAAATTTCCAAGCCATTGGCATCGGGTAAAATAACATCTAATACGATCATGTCTGGAGTATGCTGTTGCATCTCTTTCCAAAAGGTATTTGCATTCTTGCAAACTTTCACTTCGTAGAGTTCTTCCACTAACAAAAACTCAATAATGTCTGCTATGTTGGCATTATCTTCCAACACATAAACACATTTTTTATCTGTTGCTTCCATAACTTTAAACTTTAGTTTGCTATATGAACAAAAGTTGTAAATCAGTAGTTTACGTTAATTGTTCACAATGATAGAGTTATCAACCTTTCTTAAAAAAGTGTACATGCTATAGGCAAAAAGAAACGGGGATCAATCACTATGGATTTGATCCCCGCCATCTAAATTAACGCTCTCAGATATATAAACATCTAAAAGATTATTTTATTGTAAGTATTAGAATTTTTTTCTATTTATCTACAGCTTTTGCCTTTTTAACCTTTACAGGAGATTCATCGCTTGCTACCTTTTTCTTCGCGGGTGCCTTCATTTTAACTTCCTTAACTGTTTCTGCTGTAGCCCCTTTATTAACTACTTTTTTCTTTGTAGCTGTTTTAGCTTCTTTAACGGGGGCTGTATCAGCCTCTGTAGCTTCTATTTGCTTTGGAGCTAATTTTTTGGTAGTTTTTATTGGTTTTTTTACTGCCACCTCAGCATTTATGACCTGACTTTCTTTCTCATGTGCAATACGCTGTGCAGGGGCTTCAGGTTTTATTGGAGCAGCCGTTAAATATGCGTCTAACACTTGTTTAAGGTATAAATCTGGTTTTGGCATGGTTATTACCGTTCCAGGTTCTTTGTCTTGAGATTGTTTAATGTAAGCCGATTTAATTTTTCCCCAATCTTTAGAATAAAGTTTGATAAACATTTCCACAAACTGCTCATGGGTATATTTCTTAGGCAACCTACCTAATACTACTTGTATTTTTTCTTCTTTGCGATGTAAAATTGCCATGTATATATTTTATATGTTTACAAATATAAGGATTAGTATTCGGCTCATAAAATGCTTAAAAATGAAGCTAATTATTGTTTTTTGTGCTGCATACGGTAGATTTACTTATTTTAGACGAATGATTCTGTCTGCAAAGCCACAATATTCTATCGTACTGCTTCCTCCACAAGAAGGAATTGACTATGTTGCTAACCTAAAAAATCAGCTAAATGATAAAATAGGATGGTATAATAGTAGAAATGCCAAAGCGCACGTTACCGTATGTGAATTTACTGCCGATTTGGATGAATTGGATCGAGTTATTAATGATTTGAAAGAGATTGCCAGCTATGAAGTTCCACATCATTTGGTTTTTGATGGCGTAGATAGTTATGCTAATGGAGCGGTATTCTTAAAACCTGATGCCGAAACCAAGGCTCCCTTAACAGCGTTGATGGTTAGGGTTCAGAAAAATCTAGGTGTTACAAATCAATATAAAAGCAAATCGCCACACATGTCTATAGGAAGAAAGCTGAGCGAGGAAAATGTAGCGCTAGCATTGGACATGTTTGCAGGGGCTAAGTTAGAATTTAACTGCGCTAATCTAGTGTTGAGGAAATTTAATCACAAGATCAAACAGTATGTAGTTTTTTCGGAGGATTTTCCGTTTTTGGGATTAACGCGTATAGAGGAGACACAGCAAAGTTTATTTTAAAGCTCAGTAAAGAGAGCCATTTTTTTACAGAAATAGCCAAATTGAGCTTTGTCAATGTTGATTTTCGTTTTGCTTATAAGATAGACAAGGTTATTGCACTAGCCTAAGTTAAATAAACCTGATGGAAATGGCAGCCCCGAAGCATGAGGGCTATAATGAACAGCAGGGCTTACTTTAATAAAATCGATGGCATTTGCTTTTCAAAAAAATAAATTTTGTTTTTCCTCTCAACATCTTGATATTTTCTCCACAAAAACATTAAGGCTACCAAGCAAGATGTTATCTTTACACTTTAGTAAATTTTTAAGATTTTGGCCAAAGCAAAAGAAACAGTTACCCCGTTAATGCAGCAATACAATACCATTAAGGCAAAATATCCTGGTGCGTTATTGTTATTTAGAGTAGGAGATTTTTACGAAACTTTTGGTGAGGATGCCATTAAAACTGCCAATATTTTAGGAATTGTTTTAACCAAACGCGGTACTGGACCCAATGGCGCATTAGAGCTAGCTGGCTTTCCGCATCATTCGTTAGAAAATTACCTTTCGAAATTGGTAAGGGCAGGGCAAAGGGTAGCGATTTGCGACCAATTGGAAGACCCCAAAACGACCAAGACTATTGTTAAACGTGGTGTTACAGAATTGGTTACCCCTGGTGTTGCTTATAGCGATAACATTCTTAGCCAAAAATCAAACAATTACCTCGCTGCTGTTTACTTTGAAAAAAATGCTATGGGTGTGGCTTTCTGCGATATCTCTACTGGAGAATTTTTAGTAGCCCAAGGCAGTGCCGAGTATGTAGATAAACTATTACAGAGCTTTAAGCCTACAGAAGTAGTTTTTCAAAAAAGTAAAAGAGTTGATTTTGCCACTTTGTTTGGCGATAAATTTTATACTTACCATATTGATGATTGGGCTTTTACTGAAGATTATGCTACCGAAATATTGACCAAACATTTTGAGGTAAATTCACTAAAAGGTTTTGGCGTAGATAAACTTACTGCGGGCATTGTAGCTGCTGGTGTGGTGCTTTACTACCTTGGCGAAACTGAACACAGAAATCTCCAGCACATCACTTCAATTTCTCGTGTAGAAGAAGAAAAATACATGTGGCTAGACCGCTTTACCATTAGAAATTTGGAGTTGGTAAGTTCTGCTAACGATAATGCCGTCACCTTATTTGAGGTTTTAGATGATACTTGTACGCCAATGGGCGCAAGGTTGTTGCACAAATGGATCATCATGCCGCTAAAGGAACTGAAACCAATTCAGGAGCGTTTAGGTATGGTAGATTATTTGGTGAAAAATGAAATGCTTGCCGATGAGTTGCTACAACACATTAAACCCATTGGAGATTTGGAACGTTTGATATCTAAGGTGGGTTTACAAAAAGCTGGCCCGAGGGAATTGCTGCAATTGAAACGTGCCCTAACCCATACAGAAGAGATTAAACGGTTGGCTGAAGAAAGTAAAAACCCGTATTTAGAGGTTTTAGCTTCGCAACTTAACCCGTGCACTACCATAAAAGATAAGTTAGAAAGAGAATTACAGGCCGACCCGCCTGCTTTATTGGTAAAAGGAAATGTAATTGCCGATGGCATTGATGACGAGCTGGATAGGCTGCGTAAAATAGCTTTTGGTGGTAAGGAGTTTTTGGTAGAAATTCAACGTCGTGAGATAGAAGCTACCGGTATTCCATCCTTAAAAATATCGTTTAATAACGTTTTTGGTTATTATTTAGAGGTAACCCATACTCACAAAGATAAAGTTCCTGAAGGCTGGATACGTAAACAAACTTTGGTTAACGCAGAGCGATACATTACGCCAGAATTGAAAGAGTACGAAGAGCAGATTTTAGGTGCCGAAGAAAAAATCCAAGCTATTGAAGTTCGTTTATATAATGAGTTGATGTATCAGGTTGCGCATTTTATTAAGCCGATACAACTTAATGCTTATTTGGTGGCGCAACTGGATGTTTTATTGTGCTTTGCTCAACTGGCCGTTAAAAATTATTACACTAAACCAGAGCTCAACAACAAAAAAGAGTTAGATATCAAAGGTGGTCGCCATCCGGTAATTGAGAAACGTTTGCCAGTAGGCGAGGAGTACATTACCAACGATGTGTATTTGGATAATGATACACAACAAATTATGATGATTACCGGACCTAACATGTCGGGTAAGTCGGCCATTCTGCGCCAAAGTGCATTAATTGTTTTGATGGCGCAAATGGGCTGTTTTGTGCCTGCAAAATCGGCAACAATTGGTATTGTAGATAAGATTTTTACTAGGGTAGGAGCTTCGGATAATCTTTCGAGTGGAGAAAGTACGTTCATGGTGGAAATGAACGAAACCGCCAGCATTCTGAATAATATCTCTGATAGAAGTTTGATTTTATTAGATGAAATTGGTCGTGGCACCAGTACTTACGACGGCATTTCTATTGCTTGGGCTATTGCAGAATACCTGCATGAACATCCCACGGCGAGGCCAAAGACCTTATTCGCTACGCATTATCATGAGCTTAATGATTTGGAAAATACCATGAGCCGCATTAAGAATTACAATGTGACCAGCAAGGAACTGCAAAATAAAATCATTTTTTTACGTAAATTAGTTCCAGGTGGTAGCGAGCATAGCTTCGGTATCCAGGTAGCTAAAATGGCGGGCATGCCAGCAAAGCTGATTGGTAGAGCAAATGAAATACTAAAGCGTTTGGAGATTGATAGAACCGAAGGGCAAAGTATTAAAGACAGTATCAAGAAGGTTCAAAATCAAGCCTATCAGTTGCAGATGTTTGCCATAGATGACCCCGTGTTGGTTAAAATACGCGATTCGTTGAACAACCTAGATGTAAATATATTAACACCTGTAGAAGCGTTATTGAAATTAGACGAAATTCAAAGGCTGATAAAAAACTAAAAGGATTGAAGATATAAGTTGCCGCATCGCAAACTAAAGTTTAGCAAATGATAAAATCAAGAGTACTATTTTTCTTTTCTATATTTTTAATAATTACGGTTTCTTTATCGTCGTGCGGTAGCAGAAAACCTACCAGTACTACCAAAGCGGCCCGAGCTGCCGATGCTATGGCTAATTTAAAAAGCAAACCACTTTATCGCTTTATTAACAACTGGACTGGTGTAAGATACAAGTTTGGTGGTTTAGACAAAAGCGGAATAGATTGTTCTGGTTTTGCACTTTTGCTACAGCGTGATATCTATGGAAAATCACTTCCAAGAAGATCCAGAGATCAGGCAGATGCCATCAAAAAAAAGAGTTTGGCTAATTTAAAGGAGGGAGATTTGATTTTCTTTTCCTTTGGTGGTAGAGAAGTAGATCATGTGGGCATTTATTTAAATAATGATTTTTTTGTGCATGCCTCTACCTCTAGAGGAGTTATTGTTGATGATTTGACATTGCCTGTGTACCAAAAAGCGATTGTGAAAACCGGAACCTTAAATTAATGAAAAAGTTGATAGGCACACTTTTTATGCTCTTTGCTACTGCATTATTTGTTAACGCACAAGAAGTTAAAAAAGTAGGCGATACGTTAACTAATATCAACCTTAAAAGTACAAATGGGGTTGTTTACGATCTTAATCAGAATAAAACAAAGGGTTGCATTATCGTCTTTATGACGCCAAGTTGTGACCATTGCCTAGCCTATGTTAGTAGAGTATTGGCGCTTAATGCAAAGTATCAAGCCAAGGGTTTTCCAGTTGTTGCTATTGGCCCTTACGGAGATAATGAGAAAGATTACCCTTATGATGCCATGCCGGCAATGAAAAAGCTAGCGCAAGAAAAAGCATTTACTTTTCCTTATTTGGCAGATGAAAAATTTAAATACACTTGGCTTTTTGATATTAAACAACCACCCAAAGCTGTTGTAATCAAAAGAAATAAAAACGGCTTTTTGGTAACCTATATTGGTAATATTGATGACGAACCTAACGAAAAGAAAGTGCCTAAAAAGAGATATGTTGAGATGGCAGTAAACAAATTACTGTTGATCGATGTTCGTTAATTACTAAATAACAGATGCTTATGTTTAAAATTATCGTAACAATGTTATTGGTTTTTGTAGGATACATTGCCAGTGCACAGGTTAAATTACTAACTTTAAATGAATTAGAGCAAAGGGTAGCCAACGGAAAAGACACTACTTACGTGGTTAACTTTTGGGCTACTTGGTGCGGGCCATGTGTAGAAGAATTGCCGTATTTTGAAAGATTGAACAATGAAAATGCGAAAAACCCATTGAAGGTAATACTGATGAGTTTAGATTTTAAATCGAAATTAAAAACTGATGTGATACCTTTTGTAGCTAAGCATCAAATCAAATCTGAAGTTTATGTGGTTAATGAAACAGATCAACAAAAAATGATAGACCGTGTAGATAAAAATTGGTCGGGCGCTTTACCTGCAACATTAATCTTAAATACAAACAAAAAAGTAAGATCATTTCACGAAAGAACATTTACCTACGAGCAACTTACGAAAACCATATCGACAGCAATTAAACCTTAATCATTTAAATATAATTGAATATGAAAAAGTTAATATTGGCAAGTTTAACCTTATTTATGGTTACTGCGGCAAATGCCCAAACTGGTTATAAAGTAGGCGATGTAGCTTCAGATTTTAATTTAAAAAATGTAGACGGAAAGCAAATTTCTTTGGCTAGTTATCAAAATGCGAAAGGGTATATTGTGGTATTTACTTGCAATACTTGCCCTGTTTCTAAAGCTTACGAGGCTCGTGTAGAAAACTTGAATAAATTGTACGCTACAAAGGGATATCCAGTGGTAGCTTTAAATACCAATGACCCGGTGGCTTCTCCCGGAGATACCTATGCTAAAATGCAGGAAAGAGCCAAAGAGAAGAAATTCAGCTTTGCTTATTTAGAAGATCCGGATCATGTTTACACCAAAAAATATGGTGCAATGCGTACACCTCACGTATTCGTTTTACAGAAAACAGCTAAAGGAAATGAGGTGGTTTACATTGGTGCTATAGATAACGACCAGCAAGAGGCAAATCCAGAAAGAGAGAATTATGTGCAAAATGCCGTAAATCAATTGTTGAAAGGGGAGAAGCCAAGTGTAAGTAATACTAAAGCTATTGGTTGTACCATTAAATGGAAAAAAGAAATGAGTAGGTAGTACTTTTATAGTGCATTTTCGTAATTGTAAGGCATGAAGCAATCGCAAGCGACTATTAATTTTTCAATATTTGGGAGATTGCTTCGTGTCTCGAAATAACATTTTTAAGCTTATTTGTTCTTCAACGCCAGCGTAACCCTAATTCTGTCGTAACTGGCCACCTCATTTACAAAGTTTTCGAAAGCTTCATAGTCCACAGGTTTAAATAAGCCATCATTCATCATCAGTTTTCTGTAGTAGAATAACTTGCCGTCTTTCATTTTTATTTCGGCTATGTAAGTTCCAAATTTACCCGTCACTTCCATTTTTTTTGGTAAAATAACAGGTATCACATTTTCGTCTAATTGGAACAATAGGCTATCTACATCGGTGTAGCCACGTTTTAAATGTAACGGTAAAGTCCTATTGCGTACGGCTGGAACTGGACGTTTCAGGTTAAAAACATTTGGCATAAAACTTACCCTACTATCATTAGGATTTCCATAATGCGCTATGCTTACCGCTAGCTGTTCTGTAAAAATAGGAACGTCGTTATTTGCGGTTAAGTTTATCGAGTTAAACTCAATATTATTGATGTCATACAGGTATTTTAATTGTTTTTGCTGCTCTGCTGAAGATTTTTTAATCAAGAAGTAATGGTTATCAAATTGGGAACCGGTAAAAGTGGTAGTTAAATTGCCAGAAATTTTTCCATCTTTTGATAAAAATAGTTCGGCGGTACGAACTTGCTGACTTTTGGCGGTTTCAAACTTGGGCGTTTTTAGTAGCTTTCCGCCATCTTTAGTGCAGGCTAAAACCCACCTATCATCGGTAAAAGAACCTAAATAACCAAATGGCGCATCCTGACTGGTACACTCTAGCCAGGTGGTATCGCCATTTAATGGTAAACATAAAATAACGTGATTGCCTTGTTCCATGCTAGCAAAAGAGGGTATTAAGTCTGTTTTTTCTTCCCCTGCATCTACCACGCAATAATATGAATCAATGCCCACAACATCTAGCAAACTTTGCATGTAGTTTACTAACGCTTTACAGTCGCCATAACCCAATTTATCCACTTCAGTAGCCTTTATTGGCATAAAGCCACCAATTCCAATTTGCACACTAATGTAACGTGTCTTCTTCTGAAAATGCTCGTAAATCTTTTTTGCTTTGCTTTTATCGCTCGTTTCATCTTTAACTAAATCTTTAATCAATTGAACCGTTTCTAAGGGCAAAGCACGTCGGTCTTTTAACAAATAATCATAACTCAACTTGCCTAAGCCTTGCCAATCTGTATAGCTACCTTTAAAATTATAATAGCTGAAATTTTTAGGAGCCACCTTGACAGAAGTAAAATAAGTATCTGGATTAGGAGAATAAGGTTCGTGTTTAACTGCAGGAAGCCCCTCAACACTCCAGGTCATGCTTTTTTGTTTTTCTAACGTTTGTTCTTCTGCTTGGCCTTTGTAGTTGTTGGTGTAAATTCTAATCTCATCTGTTAAATTATAGATGAACTGATAACTGCTTTTTTCTACGGCAACGTCAAAATTTGCTATTGGCCTCCATTCGGGGATAATCAAGTTTTGTTTGTTTTTAATTTCGTAGTGATAAACAATGGTATACGGGTAGGTATTTACTTGCGGGATATAGTATTTTACCCGATCGTCTTCAAATAAAGAAAAATCGCTAACGGCGCTTTCATCCTTAAAATTGCTTAATGAAAATTTACCGGTTTGCTTTCCAAATTCATCATAAATTTCGCCTTTAGCCGATTTTATTACGGTATTCTTATCGTAAAATAAAGCAAGCTGAGCCTGCCTGTCTCCATTTTTGTTGAGTACCGTGATACTGGTATGTACATTTAGTAGTACTTGATCAGGAGAGCGCATATCCACCACAGTTTTGCTATCTCTTATAATGGCATGAGCTCTATTTTTCAGACCGGTAGGAATAAGATCAACAGCATAGTTTTGTGCTTCGGCTACCAAACAAACCAATAATAAGGCAAAGGTTAAAATCTTTTTCATTAGTTGGCTTTTGATAAAACGATATCTGTTTTTTGTGCTTGAATAATCCTATTGTAGAACTCTTTGAGGTAATGGTATTCTTCTGAAGTGTAGATTGCTTTACTAAACAGTAATTGCTGATTGACGGTTAAGTTATTATTCAACAACTTGGTTTGTAGTAAATACCTTCCACCTTGATTGGGCAAACCTACAGACAAATCTTTTGGTTGTTCTTTTAGCTTAAAATGATCTGGCAAAGCAATACTAATAGAAATTCTCTCTTCACTGGCAGCGCCCAAATCTACTGGATAATTACGTTCATTCAGTTTAAACGGGTTCTTTCTGATCGCATTTAAGAAGAATGGACTAAAGCGGTTCTCTTCTTGACCTGGCTCGCCAATACTAAATTCTACTTTATATTCTTCTATTAGCGTATGCTCCACACTATCTACATTAGTTATCTTAAAATCCTTTATTTTGAGATAAGTTAAACGTTCATCAAGTTTTTCAACGTATTCATCCACAGAAGTATATCGTTTAATTTCTTTTCTGCTATTTAGAGCATCATAACCAGAGGAAATAGAGGTGATGGTGCCTACTATTTTTCCATCATTAGTTAATTCGCCAAATAAACTATGTGTTACTGAACTTCTTCTAGTTGCTTTTAGGTCTATCCAGTAGGAAGGCTTCTTCAGATTAATTACGCGTCCTTGATCGTTAATGCATCTTAGTGGTAGTAGCCCAAAAGGTAATAGTGGCTCGGTAGCATCAAGCAAATAACTGTTTTCGCCAATATTTACTTTAGCTATCACGTAGTTAAAATCACTAATAATAGGATAAAGTTTGTTTGCTGTTCCATTATCTCTAGTAGATAGCATTACTGCTTCCACATCAAAATCAGCAGCTGCCAAAGCAGAAATAAGTGCAAAGTTAATGTCGGCCACATTTCCGTTTCGTTTTTCCATGGCTTCCTTAACACTTGTTTCACTATATTTTCCAGTATAACCATTCCATTTAATCTGTTTTTTAATATAATCGAAAATTGCCTTTGCTTTTTGCAGTTCGTCTGCACTGTTGGCAATAATACCAGGTAGTATTTGCTTAAAAACATCCTTGCGTTTCATTTGTGCACCAAATTCTCTGTTGCTAGTTAATTCATAATCAATATCTTTCCAAGATTTGGTGTATTTTTGACTAGAACCATTGAGATAATGTACTTCTTCCAGTTCGAAGTAAATAGCAGATTTGTAATTGCTTGGTGCCGTCATGTAGTCTTCCTCTACAAACGCTGGTACATTTTTCATGTTGTAGGTAAGCATAGAGCAATCCATGTCTTTTCCAACAATACGTAAACAGCCAGAACTTAACTCGGCCTTGTTTTCTGTAAGCTTATAAAAACCGCGTAAAGAAACATTGTATTTGTAGTTGGCTGGAATGTAAGCTACATAAGTACTGTTGAGTTTAGGTAAACTGGTTTGGAAATGCCAAGTTTTAAAATTGAATAGGTAGGGACTTTCTATGGTGTATTGATATTCAATAATAGAGTTTTCTTTGATGTTTGGTAAGGTAAATTTGTTAAGGCTTAAGTATTTAGATTTATCTTCAAGAAAAATGCCCTTATTTGACATTTCGGTTTCTACTAACTCTCCATTTTGATCATTGAATGTGGAAGCCCGTATATCGGAAATATACTCTTGGTCGTTATTACCGCTTCCGCTTTTGTAAATAGGCACTACTATATTGGCGGCATCAAAGCTTTCTTTATTAAAAAGTTTAATACGAGCATGATATTTATGGATTAACCTCATGTGCCCCGTTTCCGAATCAAAAGAAAAGCGAGTGGTACCGTATTCGTTAAGAAAAACAGCATTGGCATTACTGTCTATTTTGTTTTTATCAAATAAACGGTCTTCACTACTGATCTTACCAAATTCAAATTCTTGAGACGCAGCAAAAAAGGGTGCTAATAAAAGGGCGATAACTAGGGCTTTACGCATAAATAATTTTAGATGATATGATACTGCAATTTAAGATATGCGACGTAAATAAGTAGTTTTTTCATAGCTTTTTTAATTAAAAAAGAAAATTACGCTAGGTTTTTAGCAAATTTGGAAGATATAAATCGGTATGAAATTAAATTTAAAACGCCCCTTAGCATTTTTTGACCTCGAAGCCACAGGCATAAATGTAGGAGTAGACAGAATTGTGGAAATTGCTATTTTAAAAGCAATGCCAGATGGTACAGAACAAATCTTAACCAAACGTATCAATCCAGAAATGCCAATTCCATTGGTAACCTCTTTAATACATGGTATTTACGATGAAGATATTAAAGATGCACCTAAGTTTGGAGATGTTGCTCAAGACATAGCAGATTTTATTGGCGATGCAGATTTAGCAGGCTACAATTCTAATAAGTTTGATATTCCGATGTTATTGGAGGAATTTTTACGTGTTGGTGTAGATTTGGATATGAGCGATCGAAAGTTTGTTGATGTGCAAAATATCTTCCATCAAATGGAACAACGTACTTTAAAAGCTGCATACAAGTTTTATTGCGAGAAAGATTTGGTAAATGCCCATTCTGCAGAAGCCGATATCAGAGCTACTTATGAAGTTTTATTGGCGCAATTGGACAAGTATGAGCATACGGAATTTGAAGACAAACAAGGAAATGTTTCTATTCCTGTAAAAAATGATGTGGAAGCATTACATGCCTTTACCAACATGAACAAGTCGGTAGATTATGCTGGGCGTATCGTATATAACGACAAAGGAGAGGAGTGTATCAACTTTGGCAAACACAAAGGTAAAACCGTAGAAAGTATTTTTGATACTGAACCAAGTTACTATGCATGGATGATGCAGGGAGATTTTCCTTTGTTTACCAAAAAGAAATTAGAAGAAATTTGGAAGCGTTGGTC
The DNA here is from genome assembly GCF_005925345.1 of Pedobacter ureilyticus. Lineage (GTDB taxonomy): Bacteria > Bacteroidota > Bacteroidia > Sphingobacteriales > Sphingobacteriaceae > Pedobacter > Pedobacter ureilyticus. Next base: position 30,690 of record NZ_SSHJ01000022.1, on the reverse strand, counting down.
GAAGAAAAAGGAAGAGCAAAAACAAGCTAGGAGCCAACAAGCTTCTACGCAAAAGCCAAACCCTCAACCTAGGAAATCTGAACCTGCTAAACCGGTTACCAATGATATGTTGGATCAACTGAAAATGAAATTTGGAAAATAGTTTTTAGGTATTAGGGGCTAGTAATTAGGAACTAGTGTTTTTCAAACTTTGCCCAACTAATACCTAATTCCTAACTCTTATATAAAAATGACTTTCGAAAATACCTTAGCTTTCGCAAAATCGATGGATCTGCAAGATCCGCTGAAAGATATGCGAGAAGAATACCTTTTTCCGCAACAAAATGGAAAACCTTTTATTTATTTGTGTGGCAACTCTTTAGGACTGCAACCTAAAGTAGCAAAAGAGGTTTTAGGCAAACAATTGGATAATTGGCAAAACCTTGCGGTAGAAGGCTGGTTTGAAGGTAACGAACCTTGGATGTTCTACCACAAAGAACTGAAAAGACTGATGGCGCCAATTGTTGGGGCTTCTGTGGATGAGGTTTGCCCGATGAACACTTTAACGGTAAATCTACATTTGTTAATGGTAAGTTTTTATCGCCCAACAAAAGAACGTTTTAAGATCATCATGGAAGCGGGAGCTTTCCCTTCAGATCAGTACGCAATAGAAAGTCAAGTACGTTTTCATGGTTTCGACCCCAAAGAAGCCATTATTGAAGTAGCACCTAAAGAAGGCGAATACACCCTAAAAACAGAAGATATTGTGGCTGCTATAGCAGCTAATGGCGCTGAAATCGCCTTAGTACTTTTTGGAGGGATCAACTACTTTACGGGACAGTTGTTTGATATGAAAACCATTACCAAAGCTGGCCACCAAGTTGGTGCAAAAGTTGGTTTCGACTTGGCTCATGCAGCTGGAAATGTTCCTTTACATTTGCACGATTGGGACGTTGATTTTGCTTGTTGGTGTTCCTATAAATATCAAAATGCTGGCCCAGGTGGTATCAGTGGTATTTTTGTACATCAAAAACATTTTTCAGATCAGTCTTTACATCGCTTTGCGGGCTGGTGGGGCTACCAAGAAAAAAACCGTTTCTTAATGGAAAAAGGGTTCGTTCCGGAGACAGGGGCAGATGGCTGGCAGGTAAGTTGCACACAGGTAATGCCAATGGCTTTATATCACGCTTCCCTGCAATTGTTCGAGAAAGTAGGTTTTATGGAGCCAGTAAGGAAGAAAAGTAGAATTTTAACTGAATATTTGTTTTTCATTGTAGATGAGGTAAATAAAGCAATTGGTTTTGAGCAATTTAAGATCATTACGCCAAGAAATCAGGATGAGCGAGGTGCACAGGTTTCCATTATCGCAAAAAAAGATGGAAAGAAAATCTTCGACCATTTGGTAAAAAATAATGTACTTGGCGATTGGAGAGAGCCCAATGTGATTAGATTAAGTGCCGTGCCTATGTACAACAGTTTTGAAGATGTTTTTAGCACAGGAGAATTACTTTTAGCCGTTAGTAAATCAGTAAACAATGATTAATTACAACCCTAAAGAGTGGATTAGTTTTATATTTCAGTTTCACAAGGCTGATACGTTCCATAAGCTTTGGAAATTGATGTTGAGTGTTTCTGTATTTTCTGGAATTATTGCTTATCTAGAACTTAACCATATTAAATTAGCGGAAACTACTTACATCAAAAATGTAGGAATGATGCATAGTTTACTAGGTTTTGTGATCTCTATGTTGCTGGTTTTTAGAACCAACACCTCTTACGATAGGTGGTGGGAAGGTAGGAAATTGCTTGGCGGATTGGTAAATGTAAGTAGAAATTTTGCTATCAGACTGAATGCACTTAACCTAAGCGTAGAGGACAGAGCATTTTTCAAGTATGCCATCCCAAAATATGCTTTTGCGCTCAAAGAGCATTTACGTGAAAAACAATACTTTGGAAAAAACAGTATTTTAATAGAAATAGATGGTGGCAAGCATATTCCAAACCAAGTGGCAGTAAGTATAACCAACAAACTTTTTGATTTAAATAGAGCTGGTAAAATCACAGGAGAACAGTTAATTACGTTAAGTAAAGACAGCACCCAGTTTACAGATATTTGCGGTGCTTGCGAACGGATTAAAAATACGCCAATTCCATATTCTTATAGTGCTTTCATTAAAAAATTCATTTTTGTTTATGTAATTACTTTACCGTTCGGATGGGTGTTTAGTCTGGGTTATTTTGTGGTGGCAATTGTACCTTTTATCCTTTACGTATTGGCCAGTTTAGAGCTTATTGCAGAAGAAATTGAAAATCCATTTGGTGTTGATGCAAATGATTTACCTGTAGATGAAATATCTAACAATATTGAGAAACACGTAGGGGAGATTTTGAGTTGACGGTTAGGTGTTGAAATTGCTTAATTGTTTATCTGATACCTAACTCCTAATCCCTGTCCACTTTTTTAAATGATTAAAATAGCCTACCATCCTGTATACGCACATCCTTTACCTGCTGGACATCGCTTTCCGATGCTGAAATACGAGTTGATACCTGCGCAATTATTACACGAAGGGACTATAGAAGAACGTAATTTGTTTGCCCCAGAACCAACGAATGAAGAAAATATAATAACTACTCATGACGCCAAATACTGGCGGCAATTAAAAGAACTCACTTTACCTTATCAAGAACAGCGTAGAATAGGGTTTCCACTAGATGCACAATTGGTAGAACGAGAAATTAGAATTGCGCAAGGTACAATTGATGGCGCTATCTATGCACAGCAAAACGGTATTGCCTTTAATGTAGCGGGTGGTACACACCATGCAGGTAGTAATTGGGGCGAAGGCTTCTGTTTACTCAACGACCAAGCAATAGCTGCAAATTATTTGCTCAATAATGAGTTGGCAAAGCGCATTCTCATTGTCGATTTAGACGTACATCAGGGTAACGGCACTGCCCAAATATTCGAAAATGAAGATCGGGTTTTTACATTTTCTATGCATGGCGATAAGAACTTCCCATTTAGAAAAGAAAAGTCAGATTTAGATGTACCTTTGGCAGATGGAACAACAGATGACGAGTTTCTTCATATCCTGAACGAAAAGCTTCCATTGATCATTCAAAAGCATCAGCCAGATTTTGTTTTCTATTTATCTGGAGTTGATGTGCTAGAAAGCGATAAGCTAGGCAAATTAGCATTGAGTAAAGCAGCTTGCAAACAACGTGACCAGATCGTTTTCGAAAATTGTATTAAAGCTGGTTTGCCCGTACAGGTAAGCATGGGCGGAGGCTATTCTGAAGATATTAAAGTTATTGTGGATGCACATTGCAATACCTTCAGAACAGCTTTTGATTTGATCAGTTGAGAAATAAATAGATTTGCTCGATATGCGTAATTGCTAAGCACGAAGCAATCTTAAAGCGTATATAGATTGCTTCGTGCCTCGCAACGACGTTATTTTTAAAGACAACAATCTACATCAAAATATTATTGGTATTAGCAACCAAAGGTTCGGGTAAATTTTCTTCTCCTAGCATATCACGTAAATCAATTTCTATGGCTCGGCTCATAGAAGTAATTGGCACGTCGTTCGCACTACCTTCAAACGGGTTTTCGCTACTTTCTCCAACTTGCTCCAACGTAAAAAACACCCAACCCACAATCACACTAATTGGGATAGTAAACCATACGCAATTGGCGCTAATCTTAGCAAATTCGCTTAAAAAACCCAATGGTAAAACTATTGAAAGCAGATATACAAACATCACATTGATGCTCGCAAATTGTCTTGGATAAGGAAAATTCTTTATGCGCTCGTTTTTGCCCTGTTGGTCATAAAGCTCTTTTAGTAATGCCTGCATTTCTACATAATTCAAATCGTTTATTTTGCCTTGTTGGTTTAAATCTCGTAAACGTGCCGATTGCAACGCCAAAATTTGTGCGGCTTTATTTTTCTTTTTCAAAATATACTCAAGCTCATCTGCTGTTACATAATTTTGAAGTTCTTCAGCTAAACTACCTTCCCATTCCGGTACTTTGTAATAGTTTAGGTACTCTCTGTTATAGCTTTTGGTCTTTACATTTTCCCAGCCTCTGCTTTCTCTCAATTGAAATCTCAAAGCAGTTAACCACGCAAAATGTCGATAAATCAAATCTCGATGCAAACTTTTTTCGGCGCCAACCTCAGTATCTCTAACCATATCTTTAACCAAAATGCCCCAAGTGCGGCTATTATTTACAATGGCTCCCCAAATTTGTCGGGCTTCCCATAATCTGTTATAGGTTTGAGTGTTTCTAAAACCTGCAATAAAAGCTGTTGCAGTACCCACCAAGGCAACTGGCACCCAAGGTATGGCTAGCCATTTCAATTCAAAAAAGTAATACAAGATGGTAGGAATAGCACTAATTACAATCAAATAGTATATTTTCTTCCTTGTCCATGGGATGAAATGTTGTAGTTTATAAATTCTTCCACTATTCATAAGTTAGATTTTTAGTGGCCTAAGCCTGTAATTTTTAATTCGTTCAAATCTAGTTGTAGTTCAGCTTTTCTAATTTCTTCATCGGTATATAACTTCCCCTTACGAAGCTTAAAAAGCTCTTTTCTCTGTTCTGCGTAAATACCTAATAACACATGTTGGTACACATGAATTTCCTCAATCTCCGTTTCGTTGCATTCTAAAGACGCCAGTTGTTTTCTTCCTTCGGTAATGCTAGTTTCTAATCCATCTTTATAAAAACCGACCAATTCGTTTTCTTTAGCTTGATCTAAATGCTGTTGATTGATTAACGCTAAGGCCAATTCATCTAACTTTAATTGAATGCCTGTTTGCTGCTCTTCGCTACGTGCAATGTTGTCAATTTCTTTTAGCTTAATTAACTTGATGACAAATGGCAGCGTTAATCCCTGAACAACCAGCGTGATAAAAATAACTACAAATGTGATGAAAATAATCAAATTTCGATGTGGAAATGCGTTGCCATCCATGAGTAGCGGGATAGACAGCGCCGTAGCCAGAGAAACTACCCCACGCATTCCTGCCCAGCCAATTACCAAAGGTCCTTTCCAGCCTGGCGAAGGATCTTTTCTAATTTTGGCGCTTAACCACCTCGGTATAAAAGCCGCTGGGTAAATCCATAAAAAACGTAAGGCGATAGTGATAGCGCTGATAATTAATCCGTATCTAATACCATCCCATATCGAATATTCTCCTAACCCGTGTATAATCTCTGGCAGTTCTAAACCAATAAGTATAAAAACTAAGGCATTCATCACGAAAATTAGCGTAGTCCAAACGCCAAGCATATTTAGTCTGGTGTTGCCAGTTCTAAATATTTCGTGCGAACGCCAAGAAATAAAAAGACCACCACTAACAACAGCCATTACACCAGAGTAATGAAACTGTTCTGCACCTAAAAACAAGACGTAGGGTGTCATTACCGTTAAAGCCGCATCAATTGCTGGGGTAGTTGGTAAAAAGCGATGGATTACGTACATGATATTTGCACCCACCAAGCCAACTACAATGCCCATTCCGGCTACTAAGAAAAACTGCCCAGTAGCTTGCTGCATAGAAAAAGTGCCCGTTAGTACTGCTGCCAAAGCAAATTTGAACACAATTAGCGATGAGGCATCGTTCACTAAACTTTCGCCTTCTAGTATAGTAAGCAGTCGTTTCGGTACCTTTATCCCCTTTAATACCGTAGCGGCAGCTACTGCATCTGGCGGAGAAACGATACCGCCCAATAAAAAGCCCAACGCCAAAGTAAAACCTGGAATTAATGACGCTGATGTGTAAGCAATAATGGTAGAAGTAAAAAATACCAGCCCAAAGGCTAACAATGCTATTGGTCGCCTCCATTTCCAGAAATCATTCCAAGAGGTATACCAAGCAGCTTCATACAATAAAGGCGGCAAAAAAATCAGAAAAATTAGATCTGGATCTAGATGTAAAACAGGCATACCTGGAATAAAACTAATGCCCAAACCGGCTACAACTAGAAAAATAGGGTAGGCTACCCTAATTCTTTGAGCCAACATGACCAAAAGAAAAACAACAAAAAGTAGGGCTAAAACTAAAAGTAAATCGTGATGCATATCATAGGTTTTGTTTACGAAAATAATATTTAGATAGTTAGAAAAAAAGATGAGATTTAAAGATTGTTAGAAATGTATTAGCTATTTTAGATAAATGGTAAAGATACTTCATTCAATGCTTATACTAAGTTTTCTATACGCTGGCTGCAGTAACGTCGAGAAATCAAAAAAAGAAGTTAATCTAAAACTTGAAGATAGTATAGCGAAACTACAACTTCGTCAAGAAAATTCGATTAAAGATGCGATGACAGGTTTGGACTCTGTTAAAGCGCTCATACGCAATCAATATAGTATCGATACTACGGGGTATACTTTTATTTTAGAAGGTGATTTTAGTGCTGAAGGTAATGAGGGAAAGGCATTTTATAAAGAAAATAAGATCGACAAAATAGAAATTACCTTTTACGGAGAAACTGGAAAGTCTTATTATGTCTATAAATTTATGAATAAGATGGTTAATGTATCGCAGCAGAGGTTTAACTATAGGACAAACTTTACAGAAGTAAAATCTGGTAATGATATTATTAAGGCCGAGCAGCACAATTTTACTACAGATTTAAACGGAAAATTGAGCAAAGGCGGTCATCCTGATGCAGACTTAGCTACCTTCCATGAACTGAAAAAAGTAGTTCCTTTTGATTTGAATTAATCTCTATCTTCGCCTTGTGTTAGAAATAGTATATCAAGACGAATATCTTATCGCCATCAATAAACCCCACGGCTTGTTGGTGCACCGCTCTAAAATTGCTGATGATGCCAAGGAGTTTGCCTTACAAATGTTAAGGGATCAGGTTGGTCGTCACGTTAACCCAACCCACAGATTAGATAGAAAAACGGGGGGAGTTTTACTTTTTGCGTTTGATAAGGAAACAGAAATTGCTATGCAAAAACAGTTTCAGGAAAGCTTGGTAGATAAGAACTATTTAGCCATTGTAAGAGGTTATGCGCCTTTAGAGATGGAAATCGATTATCCTTTAGCGAAGGAAAATGGTACGCTGCAAGAAGCACAAACCAGTTTTATTACGCTACAGCAGTCAGAAATTCCTTTGGAGATAGGGAAACATCCTACATCTAGGTACAGTTTAGTTAAAGCAAACCCAAAAACAGGGAGAATGCACCAGTTACGCAAGCACTTTGCACATATTTTTCATCCAATTATTGGCGATAGGCCGCACGGTTGTAATAAACAAAATCGCTATTTTAAAGAGCATCTTCAAATGAACACGATGATGCTACATGCTTCGAGCTTAACCTTTGAGCATCCTGTAACTAAGCGGCAAATTACCATTACCGCAGATGTGCAAGAAGAGTTTAAGAGAATGATGATTTTAATGAATTTTAGCATCTAAAAACAATTTTTAAGAATTATTTGTGTTATTAGTAGAATTATGCCGTTAAAATATAAGCTACTTACGCTCGTTTCCGCTGTCTTATTGATGAGCAGTTGTTCGTCTATTTACATGCCAGGTGTTCCCAATACGCCAATGCTAACCACTAAAGGCGAAGTTGCGGCTGGTGCCCACGTTTCGTTAAGAGGAAATGTAAACATTAATACAGCCTATGCGTTTAGCGATAATCTAGCGGCAATGGTCAACTTTGGTGCTATGAACAGTGAGCGCAGTAAAAGGGATGTTAAACACAACTATTTCGAGTTTGGTGGAGGCTATTTCAAAACTTTCGGACCTGAAGATAATAGAATACTAGAGTTTTATGCAGGCATGGGCACGGCAAGCAGTAAACGTGTGGTTAGAAACTTCGATGATGACGTTTTGATCAGTACAGATATCTACGATGCTGATTATACCAAAATGTTTGTGCAAGCCAACTATAGTTCAAAAAAAACGAGTAAAGTAAGGTTGTTAGGGGTAGATTTTGGACTTAACTACGGAACCGCTTGGCGTTTAAGTTTTGCTTCTACGAAAGATTTCAAGCTAAACGGCGTACCTCAAATTAATGAAGATAATATATTCATTGAGCCGGTTTTCTTTACCAGAATGGTATTGAGTGATCAATTTCAATTGCAATACACTAGCGGGAGCAACATTGGTTTGCGTAATCGTAAGTTTTTAAATGCCGGCCATTCTGTTTTTACCATTGGAGCAGTTATCAATGTAGGTGGCAAACCTAAAAGCAAATAAGTAAATTTGAGGTATGAAGTATTGCCTCATCATACTGTTTTTTGCCTCGATAAGCGCAGGTGCTCAGTTGCCTTTTGACCAGGCAATGCAAAATATGCCAGTTGCTAAGTTAGATCACGGCGTTACGCTTACTTTCGACGAACCTAAATCCATTAGCTCGAAACCTACAAAAATTATCCTATATGCCTTGCCAAACGGCAATACAACTGCTCAAACGTTTGGTAAAAAACTGGGCAAAGCCGATGATTGGCATTTTGATATACAACATATTGGCGCACAAACTAAGTTTGTTAGAGATGTAGATATAAACACCAACTATATCGTTGTTTACTTAGAAAACAATTTAAAAAGTTGGCCGCAATGGCGCAGACAAACCAACAATAGTGATAGCATTATTCTTCAAATGGTTAATGATGTGTATAAAAAATACGCCAATTTAAGCCCTCAGCTTATGTTAAGTGGCCACAGCGGTGGCGGTAGCTTTATTTTTGGCTACATCAATGCGCAGGCGAAATTACCTAAATACCTTACTAGACTTGGCTTTTTAGATGCCACGTATGGTTATGAAACCGAGAAACACCAACAAAAGCTTACAACCTGGTTACTAGAAAAAGAAAACGCTATACAGGTAATTGCTTATAATGACAGTGTGGTAGTTTATAACGGAAAGCCACTCGTTTCTGCAACCGGAGGAACTTGGTACAGAAGTAAGCTAATGGCGAGGGATTTAGGAAACTTCAAATTTGAGGAAACACAAGATTTCTTATTTTGGAAGGACAAGCGCAATACTTCTTTGTTTACACTAATTAAAAATCCGGAAGCTAAAATATTTCATACCGTGCTGGTAGAAAGAAATGGTTTTATCCATTTTTTGTTGAATGGAACTAAATTTTTAAATAAAAATTACAAGTTTTGGGATAAACGAGCTTACGAAAGTTATATTTTAGAGTGATGGAAAGGCCCGTAACAAAAGTTAGAAAAATCATTCATATCGATATGGATGCTTTTTATGCTTCTGTAGAGCAAAGAGATTTTCCAGAACTGAGAGGCAAGCCGCTGGTAGTTGGGGGCTCGCCAGAGGGAAGAGGTGGCGTGGTGGCTACTTGTAGCTACGAGGCTAGAGCTTTCGGTATTAGATCTGCCATGTCTTCTAAAAAAGCACAGCAACTTTGTCCTTATGCCATTTTTGTATATCCAAGATTTGCGGCTTATAAAGAGGTTTCTAAACAAATTAGAGAAATATTTAGTCGCTATACTGATTTAATCGAACCACTTTCTTTAGACGAGGCTTATTTAGATGTTACGGAAGATAAATTGAACATCGGTTCTGCCATTACCATTGCCGAAGAAATTAAAAAAGCCATTAAAGATGAACTCAATTTAACCGCATCTGCGGGAATTTCTATCAATAAGTTCGTTGCTAAAATTGCTTCAGATATGAATAAACCCGATGGTTTGACCTTCATTGGACCTTCAAAAATTGAAAAATTCATGGAGAAATTGCCTGTAGAAAAATTTCATGGCGTTGGTAAAGTTACTGCAGAGCGCATGAAAATGCAGGGTATTAGGAAAGGAAGCGATTTAAAGAAACTTACCGAAGAACGTTTGACTTTGCTTTTCGGAAAATCGGGCAAGTTTTTTTACAACATTGTTAGAGGGATTGATAAAAGGGCCGTAAAACCTGATCGGGAGATTAAATCCATTAGTTCGGAAGATACTTTTGGTTACGATTTAGATAAGGGAAGTGAGCTTTATGAGCGTTTAATGCAGATTACGCAAGCGGCATTTAAGCGAGTAAGTCAATATCAACTATACGGAAGAACCATTACCGTGAAAGTAAAATTTGCAGATTTCAAGCAAATTACCCGAAGTCATTCTTTTGAGCACTCCATTACAAACGAAGATGAAGCCATTTTAGCAGCGAGGACATTGGTAGAAAATACTGAATTTGAAGGTAAAACCGTTCGACTACTTGGTGTTAGCTTTTCTAACTTTAACGAGCCTAAAACAGGTAATAGGATAGAAGAACAGCGATTGTTGTTCTAATTTGAATGATAAAAAATTTAATAAAACTGAAATTGCACAAAAAATTGATTTATCCGCAATTTCAGTTTAGGAAACAAAAGTTGAGTTACCTATATTTGCACACTTTGCTCCCGTAGTTCAATGGATAGAATTATGGTTTCCGGTACCATCGATATGAGTTCGAATCTCGTCGGGAGCACGAAAGAGCCTCATCAGTTAAGCTGTTGAGGTTTTTATTTTTATTGCTTTGGTGCTTTTTTAACCGAATGGACCGGCTGTTCAGCTTGTTCGCGTTGTTTAGCTGGATTAGGTGTTTTAATTGGCTTAATGTTTCCATCTTCAATATCTTCTTTAACTGAGTTTAAAGGTTTGATATTCTTATCTGTTTTTTGTGGATCTTTCCCACCTTTCGTAGTTCCCGTGATATTCATCTTAATAGGTCAATATTTGATGAATAACAAATGGAAAGGACGGAATGTTCTAAACAATCAATTATATTTCTATCCAATCACTTTTAGCGAAATTATTAAACTCTGTTCTTGGCTCTAGATTAAGGTAGGGATAAGTTACTTTAGATAGGTACAAACCGGTAGGGTGTGCAATGTCAAACTTCTCTGGAATTTCTTTCGAAGAAAGATGATGCTCAAATTGGTCAACGCTTAGCTCATTCTTTCCAATTTTTAATAGATTTCCAGTTAAAATTCTAATCATTTTGCTTAAAAATCTATTAGATGAAATATGAAATCTAAAATGTTGCTCATTTGCAGAGCAATACAGTTTAGCATCCATTACATTGCAAATGGTATGCTCATTTTTATCTGGTGCGGTACAAAATGCCCTATAATCTTTGTATTTAGGCAGCAACGCCACTGCTTTTTTCATTTCTTGTAGGTTAAGATTTTTTACATTGTAGTAAGAACTCAGCTGGCCTAGAAATGGATTTTTATAGGTATGGAAATAGTAATCGTACTTGCGTTGCACAGCGTCAAATCTAGCGTGTTGCTTCCCCTCCATCGGGATGATATCGAAAACTGCAATGTTATGGGGCAAAATCCTGTTAAGGATAAAGAAGAGATCAAAGTCTATATCTTGTTCAATATCAACGTGAAAAAAATACTGACTGGCATGCACACTAGTATCTGTACGGCCACAGCCATTAATAGCAATTGGTGTTTTAAAAATATTACTCAGCTTAGCTTCAATGGCTTCTTGTACGCTATGAGCTTTGGGGTGCCTTTGCCAACCATTGTAGGTATGGCCATTATATCCAATATGAAAAAAATATCGCATCAAAAATTTAAACGAATTTTTTCATCATTAAGCTGCAGCCATAGTGCAAACCATCATGTGATACGATAAACTTTATAGCATCTTCAATTTTTTCTAACCTATAACCCTTGTAAGTACTGATGGTATAAGGTATGTAATTTTCAAACTTATTGGTAGCTAAATCTAATTCTAGTTGGTCTATGGTGTCGAGTAAATATGTTTTCAACTGGGCAATTTCCTGGGCCGAAATAAAACTTTCGGGCTTAGAGCCATTTTTGTATTTATCGATTAGGCCGGCATCTATTACAAACTCGTTGTTTGATAGTTTATAGCATAATACCTGCTGACTAACAACCAAATGCCCAATTTGCCAAGCTAAATTGTTGCTAAAACCCGCCGGGATTTTGTTCATTTGCTCTGTGCTTAAGCCTTCTACCAAACTTAACAAGGCCTTGCGGCTCGCTCTAATTACTTCAAATATCTTGTTCATGATACCACAAAGATAGTTTTCTTTAAGCTAGAAAAGTATAGGTGCTAAATTTACTTTTTTGCATTGCCGAGCCATAGTAAAGCATCGATAATCATTTGGTTTTGCATTTGGTTTTCGAAAGTATGAGACAATGAGGTTATTTCTTTAGCATGCTTACGCTCGTAATCCATGTCGTTGTGCCCCATGTTTACATACATCATTTTATATTTTCTGTTGGTCCAAACTACCGGATAATCTCCCTGATGCCAAATTTCATGGGCTTTAGGCCCGGTACCCAATGGAAAACTAGACGGATCGATACTCAACAATACGGTTATATCAGCATTTTTCCTTAAATCTTTCTCCCATTTGTACCATTCGTTAGGTTGTGATGTAAATGTGGTGGGTAGTTTTTTAGTAGCGGGATGATTTTTGTTTACTCTTAGCGTAGCTGATGTTGGCCGCCATGTGTTACCACTGTATTGGCCAGAGCCTAAAAACTCATTGTGGTACCAGTCCCAATTTTGGTTAAACGCAGAGGGGGTTAGCGCAAAAGCAGAGAAATGGAAACCCATCCATGCGCCACCATTTTTCATGTAGTTTTCGAAAGCCTTGCGTTGCTGAGGATCTTCTGGTCTGGTATCTAAAAACAAAACAACTTGATATTTTGAAAGAAATGCTGCGTTGAGGTTTGTCCAATTGCTGGTCGTATCGTACCTGAAATTATATTTCTCGGCTATTTTAGGAAACCATTGGTTTGCTTCCTTTACGTAGCTTACATGAGCCATATCATTTTTACCCGTGAAAAAAGCGATGACCTTAAATTGTGGTTGTTGAGCGTAAGCAATATTGTGAAATACAATGTAAAACAATAACGTGCTTACTAGTTGGGTTTTAAATTTAGAAATCATTTGAGGTCATTTAGTGTGAGTTTTAGAAAATGCGGTAAGTTATTTGAAATTTAAACCTGATAACCTAAGTTACATTATTAAATGATTGATAATCATATTTTAAAATTGATGCTGAAATAAACTGAGCATAACGGATGCTTAATTTACTGTGACACTAACCATGCAATAGCTGCGAAACAAATTTATTTGAAAGTCGGTTGCACTGGGCTAATATTGGCAAAAAGATGTTAATAAATGGAAGGAGTATATCTTTCAATTTGTACTGGCCTTGTTTATCAAGTCAAAAAAATATCCGATGGATTTAATTCTCCATCGGATATTTTCATACTGAATTTCTCGCAACTTAATATTCGTATCTACTTAGCCGATGTAGGCTTAGCATTTTTAACGTAAGTATCTAACCATTTATTGGTTTCCCAAAGCATGTGCAAGATATTTTCTTTAGCTCGGTAACCATGTGCTTCGTAAGGTAAGTACACAAAACGTGTAGTGCCGCCATGACCTTTAACGGCATTAAATAAACGCTCGCTATTGATAGGGAATGTACCTTGGTTATCGTCCATTTCGCCGTGAATTAATAGGAGAGGTGTTTTAATTTTATTGGCGTAACTGAAAGGGCTCATCTCGTAATACAACTGAGGCGCTTGCCAGTAAGTACGATCTTCGTTTTGGAAACCAAACGGTGTTAAGGTTCTGTTATATGCACCACTACGGGCAATTCCGGCTTTAAATAAATTAGTATGTGCCAATAAATTTGCGGTCATGAAAGCGCCGTAGCTATGGCCACCAACTGCCATACGGTTTCTATCGCCTACGCCCATTTCACTTAACTTGTTAATGGCTGCCTCAGCGTTTAACTTCAACTGCTCTACAAACGAATCATTAGGGCGTTTGCCAGCTGCAGCCACAATTGGCATTTCTGCGTTATCTAGCACTGCATAACCCTGCGTTACGTAAAAAATAGGTCCGCCAGAGCTAATGGTGATAAATTTATTCTCTGAACCGCGAATTTGAGCAGCATCACTTGCTGAATTGAACTCACGAGGATAGGCCCAAATTAAAGTTGGCAAAGGTCCATCTTTTTCTTTGTTATATCCTTTTGGCAGATAAAGATCGCCGGTTAAATCTACGCCGTCTGCACGTTTATAAGTGATTTTTTGTTTAGTAACTCCATCTAAGGCCGTATACGGATTAGTAAAGTTGGTAATTTGTCTATCCGCAATGCGAAGCATTAAATTTTTAACAAAATAGTTTGGAACTTCAGTTTTACTTTCTCTGCGGGTTAATAGTACTAATTTTTGAGGGTCTAAAACATCAGTAACTACTTCGAAAGTTCCTTCTTGACAACGCCATAAGATTTCAGATTTTTTAGTATTCAAATCGAATTTAGCGATGAAAGGCAAATCGCCTTTTGGCGAAGCTCCCGTGGTGTTGTTTAACAATAATTTAGTACCGTTGTCTGTAGTTAAAATTACCTGACGGCCAAACTTGTTTTTCTCGGTTACTGGAAAACCAGGGTTGTTGTAAGCATCAGTTGTATTTAATTCGTATAAAGTTTCTAAAGTACCGGTAGTTGGGTTAAATCTGCTTAATCTGCTGCTTTGTTTGGCCCTAGACATTTCTCTTACCAATGCCAAGGTAGCATTTCCCCAACTTGTACCAGCATAGCGAGCCTTAGTTTTAAAAAGCTCTTTGCTAGTGCCTGTAAATGGCGCTTTTAGTTCGTAGACTGCATCGTGAAACTCCACATTTTTCTTAATCAAGCCACTATCTAAAGGTTGTGCCCAAACTACGCTTGCTGCCTCGTCATCTCTCCAGTCGAAACCACGAGGTACGTTTTGCACGTTGTCATACCCAGATGGGCGAACTTCGGTAGATGGCAGCTCTGCCAAAACTTTAACCGTTTTACCAGTTCTGTTGATAATTTTGACGGTAGAAGGAAAGCCATAAGCTGAAACTAAGTAAGAAAAAGGTTTCTTAATGGTACGTACCATTAAATAGTTTTTATCGGGAGATAAGCTTACCGTACTGTAAATTGCTGGTGCACCAATTGGAGTTTCTACACCAGCTTTGTTTTGCACTAGTTGTGAAGTGGCAAAAAACTCGAACAATTGCTCATCATAAGGAGATTTGATTAAATCTTGGATGGTTGCACTTGGTGCTACTTTACCCAAATTTTCTTGTACCGTTGGGCCTTTTGGCGCCAATGGACGTTTTGGAGCGGCACTTGCCGGCTTGGTAGCTACTTGGTAAATCAACGTAGCATCATCTACCCACATAATGCTAGCACCTAAAATTGCATTTAAAGGTTGCTTATTAATTCTGGTTGCTTTTGCTGTAACTACATCAATTACATACAAATCAATTCTATCTTGCGAAGTTTGGGTAAAGGCAATTTTGTTTTCGCTAGGGTTCCAACGTACATTTCCAGCAAATAAAGTGGTAGGTAAGCCCGTAACTGTGCTAGTTTTACCTGTTTTAATGTTTTTTAAGCTAAAGCTATTTACATAAGTTTGCCTGCTAGGAGCGTAGTTGTTAGGGTTGATACGCATACCTGCAATTTTGTACTCAGGCATGGCCAATTCTTCTATAGAAGGGTACGGATTACGATCACTAAATAAGATCCATTCTGCCTTGCTATCTATACTAACGCTTGGGGTTGGTTTTGCCAATAGCAAATCGGCCATGATTTTTGGCGGCAGCTGGTAGGTAACGGCATCTTGTGCTAAAATACTACCGCCACCTAAACCTGCAAAGAGTAGGCTAAGTATAACTTTCTTCATGTTAATGTGTAATAAAGTTTAATTGATGATATAAACTTACATATAGTTCATGAATTTAAGCTTTTGTATCAAAAATTTTGGATGAGCTCGGTTTATAGTTTCTTGATATCGATAATATTTACTAAACCATCATTTGGATATAGCATAAAGCAAGTAGCCGGTATAGCAGTTGAGGTTGCACATTCTTTAGTAAGTTTAAAGCTAACCAAAACTGCTTGCCCGTTCTCAAACGTACCGTTGCTTATACTGCCGCAAACTAAATATTCCTTATCCAAAACTTTCAAATAGGTTCCGGTGCAGTTTTTAATGATGGTTGCATTGGTATAACTTTCTTTATAGCAAGAAATTAACAGCATCATCAATAATGGTACTAAATAAGAGATTTGTCTCACTTTAATTATTTTTTATTGTTCCCGTTGAAATTGAATTTAAGGTTAATTCCTGCCGAGCTAATTCTCAGGTTTTTATCGCCCATGGCGCTAAGCGCAGGCTTGTAATACGGTTCGAAAATCAAAATATTTTTACCTACGTTTTGGTTTATACCAACAGATATAATGGCACTATTGGCAAAATCAAATCCTTTTAAATTGCTTTTTTCTGTTTCTCGTTTTGGTTGAGCCTCTCCATTTCTTATCCCAAAATTGCTCTGATTGTAGTTGTAAGTATATTTTTGGGTAATATAAGAACTAGAATTAATACCTGTTGAAATGTAAAAATCCTGCTTTTTAGAAGGAAAAAACTTAACTACCATGGGCAAATCTATACTTAACAACTGCCCGTTGAAACTTACATCATTGGTAGCGGTAACAGAATAAGCTAAACCGGTAACAGGGGCATTCATGGCATTTGTGCCGTCACTTTTCGAAGCGAACATTGCTTGTGAAATTTCTGCCGGTACATTGTTTTCGTAACTCACCTTATTCTGACTAATGCCAGCGCCGAAGCTAAATACCAAGTTTTTAGTAACCTTAATGTTTGCATTTAGCCCAACTCCCGCACTTAATTTTGCTTCATTATCATCGTGATAGTTAAAAAAAGTCCCGGTAAACACGTCTAATGTAGTTGTAGGCGCCCCATTTTTCTTGCTATCCTTGTTGGCGTGGTTTGCTAAAGCCTTACTTTCTTCTTTCAAAAATTCTTCGGTAGACAATTTTAGTTTTACAGATTTTTCAGTTGGTTGCTCATCTTTAGTCATTATGGCATTTGCTGTTACCTTGTCATCGGGTTTAGTTACCGCTACTATCGGGGTGTTTTTATCTATTACAGTTAGCGGCTTTGTTTGTGCCACCTCAGAATTTGAAACCACTACATCCAATTCTTGTGTACCATTCACATCGCCGATAGCATTGTGCTGTGCAATATATTTTTGAGCTGTATTTGCAACTTTTGCTGGCTCAATATTTTCATTTCCTGATTTTTCGGGCATTGCATACGTGTTCGTTTTAACCGTATCTAATCGTGTTTGCGAAGTGCCGCCCTTTACTTCATCAGAGATAATTTTTTCTGGTAATGCATTTGCTTTTGGTGTAGTTCCAGCGCTTAAAATTACTTTATCGGTATCAAATGTATTGCTAAAATATAAGCCAACCGCTAGCAGTAGGGTAGCTGCAATACCAGTTAACCACCAAATAGGTAGCTTTTTACTTTCCTTTTCAGGATACTTTTTGCGTAACTCAGACCAACCTTGCTCTCCCAGACCATCGTCGTAGTCTTCGAAAACAGATTTAATCTGATGTGCTAATTCTTCGTCACTCATTTTCATACTTTATTTAGTGTATATGGAGTGGGTAATTAATAATTGTTGTAAAGCTTGTTTAGCCCTGGTTAAGTAGGTTCTAGAAGAACTTTCAGGGATATTTAACATGCTTGCTATTTCTTTGTGAGCGTAGCCGTCAATTTCATATAGGTTGAAGACCGTTCGCTGCATTTCATTTAAGTTTTTCATTAGTGCCAAAATATCTTGAGCGCTCAATTTATCGATGGCAGAGGTGTGTGTACTTTGTGGAATGGTATCAGTTAGCTCTATGGCTTCGCTAAATCGCATCGATTTTCGTTTGTAATCAAGCGATGTGTTCACTAAAACTTTTCTAAACCAAGGCTTAAAGTCGTTTTCTTCGTTAAAGCTATTGATAGATTTAAAAACCTTGATAAAACTATCATTTGCTGCTTCCAGCGCATCGTCTCTATTGCTTAAGTAACGAATGCAAATACCCAAAGCGTAGCCATAGAACTGTTTGTACAACAATTCCTGTTGGCGTAAATCACCTTTTTTACAAGAAGCAATGAGCTCAACTAAGCTCTGGTTGTCTGGCATTCTTTCTTCTATTAGCCTCTTGATTGGGCTTAGCTACATCATCAAAATGTAGCGGTTCTTTAACTTAATCTACTGTCTATACGGCTTATTGACATAAAACGCTACAAAGATTTTAAAATTAACCTATTCTTTTTTATTTCCTTAAATTTGTGGCTTCAATAAAAATCAAAGCGTGTCGTTAGAGCAGTTAAAATTAAGTAAGCCATTGGTTTCGGCCATGAGTGCATTGGGATGTTTGTCGCCAAAAGAAGTACAGTTAAAAACCATGTCCAGAATTTTGGGTGGACAAGATGTAATTGCCATTGGTCCAGAGGGAAGTGGAAAAACAACTACTTATGTATTGGCTACTTTAATGCGTTTAAAAACTGGCGGGGGCGATGCGCCAAGGGCTTTGATTTTGGTGCCCACTAAAGAAAAAGTATTGGAAGTATTAGCTTATTTCGAAAAGCTGAATAGAAATGATACATTTAGAATTGTGGGCATACATGCAGATACACCTATTGATGAGCAGGTTGAACATTTAACCGATGGCGTTGACATTGTAGTTGCTATTCCGTCTAGAGCTAGGGCTATTTATCTGAAATTGGGTTTAAACACCAATAAAATACAGATGATGATTTTGGATGATGCTTCAGATTTAGTAAAACAAGGCCTACAGTTGCCGGTAAATGAACTGGCAAGAAGTATCCAAAAATGCCAACATTTGGTATTTACCGAAGTAATGCATGAGAAGTTGGCATACATGATCGAAGATTTTATGGTAATGCCAGCTACCATAGAAGTAGATGAGCTATTGGAAGCTGAAGTAGAAACCTATCCACAAATGGTTTATCATGTACCAAATTTTCGTACAAAACTCAATTTACTTAACCTGTTGTTAAAGGATACTGAGGTTTTTGATAAGGTAATTGTTTTCGTAAATACTCGTTTAACTGCCCAAACTTTATCAAAAGATCTTTTTGATGGCAAAGCTGAAGATGTTTTTGTTTATAAACCTCTGTTTTTTGATGAAGCTGGGTTCGAAAGTTTAGATGCTTTTAAAGTTAATGATAAAGCTAGGGTGTTGATTGTAGCTAATGAAAATTTTGAAGAAGCAACTTTGAGCGGAATTCCCTTCGTTTTTCATTTTGAACTGCCAGAAGACAGAATACGTTACATCAACAGGGTAATTAAAATAGAAGAAGTTGATTTGGTTTCTCTAAATTTTATTACAGATTTAGAATTGCCAGAGTTAAGGAAAATAGAGCAAGCTTTGGGACAGAGAATTGAGGAGGCCGAATTGCCCGAAGATTTACTAATAGAAGATTACAGCAAAACTACCAAGAAGAAAAGCAAACACGCTAAAGAACTGGAACGTGCAAAAGCTGAAGAGGAAGCTTTTAAAAATGCAGCTTTTCAGCCTAAAAAGGATAGCAATGCAAAAACTACCAATTATAGCAGTGGTGAAAAAGCGAAGATGAATAAGGCCAAAAAGCACGGGTAGTTCTCAGGTCGTCATTGCGAGGCACGAAGCAATCTTACAGCGGTCGCTACTTATTATTGCTTTAAGATTGCTTCGTGCCTTGCAATGACGTGCTTATTAACTTTCTCATCCAACAATAGTTCTGAAAGTTAAATTTACTCTAGGTTTACTGATCATTTTAGTAGGAGGTAAGCGATGTAGCCAGTGTGTTTGTGTTTCATCTTTCATTATCAATAAACACCCGTGAGCTAACTGCAACGAAACCGTAGTTTTATCTACTTTGTGTTTAAATGCAAATTTTCTTTCGGCACCGAAACTAATTGAAGCAATAGCCCCATTTTTCTTCAAATCTTTTTCGCCATCGCTGTGCCAAGCCATCCCTTCATTGCCGTTATGATAGAGGTTCAATAAGCAAGAATTAAAGGTTTCTCCAGAGTGTTCTTCAACTTTCTGCTTCAATGCTAATAGTTCTTCAGTCCATGGAAGCGCTATTTTTTTGATGTTGGAGTACGTATATTCAAAGGGTTTTTCTCCGTACCAAGCTACTTTTCGTTTAGTGGTGATCAGCTTGCCAAAAATTATGGCCTGATCGTTTTCCCAAGCCATGTCGTTTAACAAACGTTCATAGTAAAAATCAGCGTCAGCTTTGCTAAAAATGGTACCATAGTAATTTACGGTTCCATCTTTGGGGAGGAGGTTGGTTAATGGCGAGTGTTGGTTTGAGAATAAGTTCATTCTAGTGGCTAGGTATTAGGATTTAGGTATTAGTGACTTTATAATTCGATTAATTAGTGGCTAGGTATTAGGAATTAGGTATTAGTGACTTTATAAGTCGATTAATTAGTAGCTAGGTATTAGGGTTTAGGTATTAGAGATTTGATTAGTCCGCTGATAATCTTTGCAACTTCTTCAGATTGTGATAAAAGTGTTTTGAAAGTCTTTTCATTAATATAACCCAATCGTAAGCCTAAATGCAACATAGATCTAACTTCGCTATTTGATGCTAAGGCGATATAAAGGAACCTTTTAAATTCAGGCTTAGTACCTCGGTCAAAGCCTTCAGCAATATTGTTCGAGATTGAAACAGATGCTCTACATATCTGGCTGCGAAAATCCCAATCGTTATTATTTTTAAATTCTTTATATACAATAACTGCGATGTCTTGTGCTTTTTGCCAAGCAATAACATCTTCAAAACATTTAATAGACATAGGTAGTAGTTTGATGTAAGAATAAATCTACTAAAAAAAAATCTTCACTAAAGCCTAATACCTAATACCTAATACCTAACCACTAACAAAAGCCTGCTCCCAACCAATAATCGCAGTTTTACGTGTGTTTCCCCACATGTAACCACCAAAATCTCCGCTGTTTTGTATCACTCTGTGGCAAGGTATTAGAAATGCAATTGGGTTACTGCCAATAGCTGTGCCAACGGCTCTGGCCGCACTCGGATTACCTATTTCGTTAGCTAACTTTCCATAAGTAGAAAGTTTTCCCATTGGAATTTTCAATAATGCTTCCCATACTTTTAACTGAAAATGGGTGCCTTTTAAATGCAGTTTTACCTCTTTAAGTTTAGACCAATCTTTTTCAAAGATAAACAGTGCGTTTTGTTGAGCTATATCCAGTTTTTCTATATATTTTGCATTAGGAAATTTTGCTTTAAGTAAAACTAAAGCAATTGCTTCATCTTCATAGAAAGCCGTATAGCAAACTCCTTTCTCAGTAGAAGCAGTAAGTAAATCACCGAATTGAGTGCTTGTAAAATTATAATTAATAGTTAATTCGCTACCGCCATTTTTATATTCGGCAGGAGTCATGCCTTCTATGTTCACAAACAAATCGTGCAAGCGGCTGGTTCCCGAAAGTCCAGTTTCAAAAGCCACATCGAATAAATTAGCTTGCTCGGTTTGCAGTAAACTTTTGGCGTGGTTTACACTCACATATTGCAAAAATTTTTTCGGACTTACACCAGCCCATTCTGTAAACAATCTTTGAAAATGAAATGGGCTCAAATTAATTTTTTCGGCTATTTCATCTAAATTGGGTTGATTTTTGAAATGCGTTTTGATATAATCAATAGCCTTTGCAATTCTTTGGTAATTTACTTCCTCTTGCGTGTTCATAAGCTTTAAAATTAAACAAATATCACTAGAGTAAAACGGTTTTAAAATCCGAAACTTGCTTTTATTCTAAAATGTTCATAACGTAACATTGGTTTCAATAACCCTAGTTTCATATATGGTTAATCAACCTAATATCTGCGCTAATTTTAAACTCTTATAAAATGTTGCCAACGTTAGCCGCAATGAAAGTACCTTTCGAGATTGGCACCAAAGGCAAACTAAATGAAAATGTAGGCACTTTTGTTCTTTGTCATGACTTACGAAGTTGCAAAATGGCGAAGCTCTTAACTTTACTTCTGAAAATAATTAAACAACAAAAGCTAAACTTCGTAAATTTGAAAATAGCTTAAAGAACTACCAATGAAAGATCAGTTAATCGCAGATATCAAAACTACGTTAGCAAAAACAAAAGTGGATCAATTGGCCCAAATTGCTGCCAAACAAGCCAATGCTGTAAAAGAAGTTATCGATTTAACTTTCCACGAAGAAGAGCAAATTGGATTTAGAGCCGCATGGATTTTGGAAAACATCTACGTAAATAACCCTAGCGCCTTTCTACCTTATTTAACTCATTTCTTTGCTAATTTTTCTCGTCAGGATAACCTATCTGCCCGCAGGCATTTCAGTAAAATATTGGCTTTATTAACAAAAAAGAATGCGCTGCCCGAAATCAGAGAGGTCATCAATCATTATCAAACCGACGAACTTGTAGAAACTGCTTTCGCTTGGTTAATAGATGAAAACGTACCTGTGGCGATTAAATCGCACTGCTTAAATATTTTGGCTAATTTATCTATAAAACACCCATGGATTAAAAATGAGCTTATAGAAACAATGGATTATTTGGTGGATAAAGAAAGTGTTGCATTTTTTGCAAAAGTAAAGCAAATAAGAAAGCAGTTGAAAAGTAGATAGTATTAGCCGCAGGTAAGCAGATTTTTTTCACCTAACTTTTTAGCGTATAATGATATGACGTAGTTTAAAGTTATTAGCTTAATTAGAGTTGTTGCAATTATCAATTTTCCAAAGATTTGATCCGTGCATCTGCGGCAAACTCAATCTTCTATATATTCTAAAATATCGCCCGGTTGGCAATTTAATGCTTTACAAATGGCCTCTAAAGTACTAAAACGTATTGCCTTCGCCTTTCCCGTTTTCAAGATAGAAAGGTTAGATAGTGTTAAATCTACCTTTTGCGAAAGTTCATTCAACGACATTTTACGCTTCGCCATCATTACATCTAAATTTACTACTATGGGCATAATTATATCGTTAGTTCGTTTTCCGACTGAATTTCTAGTCCTCTTTTAAAAACTTGTGCAATAATAAAGATAATTCCCGCTAAAAATAGAAACTCGCCCCCATAACCGAAATATCCGGAGATGTTGGATAAAGAAAAACCTCGCCTTAGGAGTTCTTTGCAATAAGATTGTCCACAAATTTGTAATATCCCTATTGTTAATGCGAGATAGCTTATTTGCGCTACCCATTTACAAATTGCTTTGCTAAAAGGCTCTTTTAAATTAATTTTCATTGAAATTTTAATGGCTAAGTAGGCCATATAGGTTTTCAATGCAGGCACAATGATCAAGATTAATCCAATATTAAGGTAATGAAACAGGCCTAAATTGTATAATTCTGAAAGATTTAGCTCTAAATAAAGTTTTTCGGTAGGTATTGAATTTTCCAACAAGCCAACTATAAAAGAAAAAAGTATGGTTCCAGTTTTGTAGCATAACCCGATAAAAACAATCCAGAATAACACATTCATAACAGTTATAATTCTACCAGAAGTAGCGGTTTCTTGTTTCCTCATGTTTTGATAATTATATGCAATTATAAATAAATATTTATTGAAAAACGATAAATAAATATGAAAGATTTTTGAAGTTTCAATTTTACACACACTAAACATTAAAATCTTACCTAAAACCTTACTTTTGAAACATGAGTACTAAAGCAGAAATCCTATCGGAAATCATCAAAAGCAGACGAAGTGTTTTTCCAGAAAGCTACACGCAAGAGGAAATCCCTCGTAATGTTATTGAACAAATTTTGGAAAGCGCTAATTATGCACCTACACATAAATTAACAGAGCCTTGGCGTTTTATTGTAATTAGAAAAGAGACTAAGGCAAAACTAGGAGCGGAGTTAGGGAATATTTATAAAAGAGTTATTCCTGCGGAGAAGTTCCTACAAAAAAAATTCGATAGTTTTGCTCAAAAAACAACACAAGCTGATGTAATTATTGCAATCAACATTCAGTTTCATGAAGATAAAGTGCCCAATTGGGAAGAGATTGCGGCAGTAGCTTGCGCAGTACAAAATATGGCATTAACAGCAGAAGCTCTAAATGTTGGTGCTTATTGGAGTTCGCCACCTTTAATAGATCATCTTGGGGATTTCTTGGGCTTGGAAGAAATTGAAAAATGTTACGGTTTGTTCTATATGGGCTATCATAATGCAGCGCCAAGAGAAGCCAAACGTACACCAATAAGCGATAAGGTTAAATGGATGGATGAGTAAGGGGACAGGGATTAGTGGTTAGGGATTAGGAGCTAGGAGTAGAAATAATGTAGTCAAATTTCAATAACCAATAACCAATTATCAAAGAGCTAGAAAATCTCCAACGATCAGCGGGTTAAAATCTGCGAACATCAGCGGGGAAATAAAAACCAATTATAAAAGAGCTAGAAAATCTCCAACGATCAGCGGGTTAAAATCTGCGAACATCAGCGGGGAAACAAAAACCAATAACCAATGAGCTAAAAAATCTCCAACAATCAGCGATTTAAAATCTGTGAACATCAGCGGGGAAATAAAAACCAATTATAAAAGAGCTAGAAAATCTCCAACGATCAGCGGGTTAAAATCTGCGAACATCAGCGGGGAAACAAAAACCAATAACCAATTATCAAAGAGCTAAAAAATCTCCAAAAATCAACGGGTTAAAATCTACGAACATCAGCGGGGAAATAAAAACCATAACCAATTATCAAAGAGCAGTTGGCAGTTAGCGTCTCAACAGTTTAACAATTAACCAAACCAGCAATTAACCAGTTAACCAAAACTTGAAAAATCAACTATATCAGCTGTGCTTAGCATTTATTGAAAAACGAATAGCTACAGCAACCGAGGCGTTGCAGCAAGCACAAGAAGCCAGTAACGACGATACAAAGAGTAGTGCTGGCGATAAGTTTGAAACTGGCCGAGAAATGGCACAGCAAGATATTAACCGTAACAAGCAATTACTAGCCGATGCACAGCAACAAAAATCTGTTTTGTTAACACTCGCTGATGTAGCAGAAACAGCGAAAGCAAGAAGCGGAAATTTGGTAATTACCAATAACGGCAACTTCTATATTAGTATTAGCGCAGGCCAACTACAGCTAGCGGGCCAAACTTATTTTGCTATTTCTGCGGCTTCGCCCATTGGTAAAATGCTAATTGGCAAAGCAAGTGGAGAACAGTTTGATTTTAACGGCAAAACTTATCTAATTAAAGAGATTACTTAAAACTCTTTTTAATGCTGTGCATTAAGTTTTTAGCAGTATAATTTCCTGGATCAATAATTCTTCTGATGGTGTATAACGGATAGTTTTCATCCCTTTTGGTAGATAGAATAAAAGCTGCCTTAAAACCATGTTCTTTTAGTTTTGGTAGTAAACTTGCTTTGTAAACTCCGTAAGGGTAAGCAAAGTATTCTACCTTTTTTCCGGTAATTCTTTCCAGTTTTTTATTAGGTTCATCTATTTGCGTTTTCCAATCTTCGTCAGTAAATTTTGCGAAATTTTTATGATCGTAAGTGTGGCTGGCAATTACATTTCCGTTATCAGCAAGTTCTTTGATTTGCTGCGCATTCATGTAAGCAATTCTACCTTTTTTACCGATTGCAACCGTCATAATGAAATACACTCCTTTAAAACCGTACTGTTTT
This sequence comes from Pedobacter ureilyticus, assembly GCF_005925345.1. GTDB lineage: Bacteria > Bacteroidota > Bacteroidia > Sphingobacteriales > Sphingobacteriaceae > Pedobacter > Pedobacter ureilyticus. The sequence continues at coordinate 5,173 of NZ_SSHJ01000022.1, read as the reverse complement.
AAGGTTGGATAGGCCACGGTAAATTGATCCAAATCTGTATCATCAAAAGTAAACATGATGGGTTTTTCTGGTAAAGCTTTCCCATATACCAAGTAATCGTACAACTGATCTGGCAAAATGGAATGGTAACCGCTATCTGCCAACATTTTTACATGTTCTTTAAATCTTGTAGGGGAAATGATGTCGTCTTTAGCTCTTTTTCCATCGTTACCGGTCCATTCTCTAATTTGATGATAGCACAAAACAGGGACTTCTTTTTTTGTTAAAATTGTGGCAGCGTCGGCAGGTTTTATGCTCACATCTGCTTTAACCTGCTTTTTTAAAGCTGTATCGTTAGTGACCAAAGTAGTAGAATCAGTTTCTGCAGAAGTTGACTGACAAGCAGAAAATACAAAGGGGCATAAAAATGCCCCAATTAAAAATCTTTTCACAGCTTAAACGTGTTTAAAAACTCTTTACAATATTATTATGCAAAGTCTTCGGACTCCAATGTCCGCTAGCAATAATTCTTCTCACACACATCAATGGATCGTTTTCATCACGCTTATCTGCTAAAGCAAATGCCATTTTAAAGCCCCTTTTCTTTAACTCCGGAAAGCCTTCCTTATTCCATAAACCAAATGGATAGGCAAAGTATTCGATCTTTTTACCAGTAATTTCTTCCAGTTTTTTAGTCGGCTTATCTAATTGCTCTTCCCAATCTTTACCTGTGTACTTTTTAAAGTTTTTATGATCATAGGTATGGCTGCCAATGGTATTTCCCTCATCCGCAAGCTGCTTAATCTGCTCTGCACTCATGTAGTTTACAAATTTCCCTTTTTTACCAATAGAAACCGTCATGATAAAATAAGCCGCCTTGTAGCCGTATTTTTTTAAGGTTGGGTTTACCACCGTAAATTGATCTAAAACCGTATCATCAAAGGTCAACATGATCGGTTTTTTAGGCAGCGGTTTGCCCTCGTTTAAGTAAGCATAAAGCTGGTCTGGTAAAATGGTGTGATAACCACTATCAGACAACATCTTCATTTGATCTTTAAAGTTTTGTATTTCTACCGTATAATCTTTACCCATTGCACCGTCTGTAGCTCTCCAGTTACGAACTTGGTGGTAACACAAAATAGGTACTTGCGGTCTAGCCAAAATCGTTTTGGCATCAGCTATTTTAATATTTTTGGTATCAATAGGCGTAGTATTATTTTCACTTGTTGCAGTTTCCGCAGAAGTTTCCACGCTATCTTTAACATCGCTTGCTTTACTAGATTGCGATTTAGATTGGCATCCGACACCATAAACAAGTGCCATTGCAATTAGAGGTAAGAAAAATTTCTTCATTAAGTACATTATAAGGAAGCAAAACTAAGCAATAACCTTATAATTGATAGTAGTGTTGATAAAATAATTAGCGCTTAGTACGATAGCCTAAAAATCAATTGTTAACCTCACTCAATTATTACATAAAAAACAACTTGTAGATTTCATTTTTGAATTAAATTAGCGCCTTTAAAACCACCCTTAACTATTTATAAAAATGAAGAAAATTTACTTTTTTTCTTTGTTGGGCTTACTTTCTACAAGTAATGTTTTAGCACAAATTAAAACCATTACAACAACAGAAACTGTTCAAGTTCCGCAAAAAGCCAATTACCAACAAGCGGCAAGGTTTTCGCCAAGCAAAATTAAAAAAATGGTCTATTCTACCGCTGTAGATCCGCATTGGCTAAAACAGAGTAACCGTTTTTGGTACGAATATGAAACACCAAATGGAAAAAGCTGGTACATTGTAGATCCAGCTGCTAGAAGTAAAAAAGCACTTTTTGATGCTGAAAAACTAGCTGCAGAAATTACCTTAATTATACGTGATCCCTTTGATGGGCAACATTTACCCATTGAAAACCTGAAATTTAGTGAGGATGAAAAAAACATCACATTTGAAATTAAAAGTACCATCGAAGAAGTAAAACCTGATAGGAAAGACAAAAAAGCTGCAGATTCGATGCAGAAAAAGATCTTCAAGTTTCAATATGAATTAGCTGGACAAAAATTAACTGAAATTAAAAACTACAAAAAAGCTAAGCCAAAACCAAATTGGGGAGCAGTAGCACCAGATTCATCTGCAATTGTTTTTACCCGTAATTACAATTTGTTCTGGATGGATAAGGCAAACTATCAAAAAGCGTTGAAAAACGAAGAAGATAGTACTATTGTAGAGCATCAACTAACCAAAGAAGGGGTAAAGTATTATTCTTTTGGTAGTGATGGTAGCGGCGAAAATAACGAAGAAGTGATTAAAAACGACAAGAAACGTAGGAGAGCTTTCGTGTTGTGGTCGCCAGACGCTAAATATTTTGTGATCCAACGTTCTGATAGTCGTAAAGTTAAGGACCTTTGGGTAATCAACAGCGTGTCTGCAGGCAGGCCAACGCTAGAAACTTACAAATATCAAATGCCAGGCGAGGCCGAAGCACCAAAAGATGAAGTGTGGCTGTTCGATTTTGCTGCCAAAACTGGGAAAAAGTTAAATGTGGCTGCGTTTAAAGATCAAAGCTTAAATACTTACAGCAAGCCTGCGCTTAATTCGGATAGGGATAATGAATTTCGCCCAGCTTTGTGGCTAGGAGACAACAATAAGTTTTACATGGGCCGTACCAGCCGCGATTTAAAACGTATTGATATTTGTGTAGTTGATGTAAAAAGTGGCACGATTAAACCTGTAATAGAAGAGCGATTTAATACTTATGTAGAGGTGCAGCGCCCGGGTTTGGTAAACGGTGGCAAAGAACTAATTCATTGGAGCGAACGTGATGGTTGGGGCCATTTTTACCTGTTTGATGAAAATGGAAAGCTTAAAAATCAAATTACCAAAGGATCTTTCCATTGCGAAGACATTGTTAATATTGATGAAAAGGCTAGGGTACTTTATTTCACTGCCAACGGTAGAGAAGCCAAAGAAGATCCGTACTACTACCACTTGTATCGCGTAAATTTTGATGGCTCTGGCTTGAAATTGTTAAATGCAGGAGATTTTGACCATGCAGCAAGTATGAATGATGCTGGGCGTTTCTTTGTAGACAACTATTCGAGAGTGAACACCGTTCCAAAATCTACCTTGTACAATAACAATGGTATGAAAGTAATGGAATTGGAAACTGCTGATTTATCGTTATTGATGGCTTCTGGCTACAAATTTCCTGAGCCATTTAAAGTTAAAGCAGACGATGGTGTTACCGATTTGTATGGTGTAATGTACAAGCCTTTCAATTTTGATGCAACTAAAAAATATCCTGTTATCGAGTATGTTTATCCTGGGCCACAAACCGAAGCGGTAAACAAATCTTTTGGTAAAAGTATGGACAGAACAGATCGCTTGGCCCAATTAGGTTATGTTGTGGTTACCGTTGGCAATAGAGGAGGGCATCCGGCCCGATCTAAATGGTACCACACATACGGTTATGGTAACTTGCGTGATTATGGTTTGGCAGACAAAAAAGCGACCATAGAGCAACTTGCAGATAAATATTCGTATATCGACGCAAATAAAGTTGGTATTACTGGCCACTCTGGTGGTGGTTTCATGTCTACTGCGGCAATGTTGGTTTATCCAGATTTCTTTAAGGTTGCGGTTTCAAATGCAGGTAACCACGACAATAGCATTTACAACCGTTGGTGGAGCGAAAAACACCATGGCGTAAAAGAAATTGTTTCGCTAAAAGGCGATACTTCTTTCAAATATTCGATTGATAAAAACCCCGATTTGGCAAAAAATCTAAAAGGGCATTTATTGCTGATGCATGGCGATGTAGACAACAATGTACATCCAGCGGGAAGTATAAGGGTGGCTAACGCTTTAATTAAAGCGGGTAAACGTTTCGATTTTATTTTGGTTCCTGGCCAGCGCCACGGTTTTGGCGATATGACAGAATACATGTTCTGGCGTTTGGCGGATTATTTCAATAATCATTTGTTAGGCGATTTTTCGCAATCTACCAACGTAAATATGACCGAAATGGATAGGGAAGTAGAGCGAAAGAATTAATTAACCCAATTTAGCTATTGATCCTCGGTAACTCGTTTATCGAGGATTTTTTGTTTTCGAAATTATGCGTTGTTTCGTTTTAGCTTGACCGTTAACGTTTTGCAGGTTTAAGTTGAGCCTATTTTAGTTGCACAACAGAACCTAAACCACTAGTCTAAATAAATAACATCTAATTTCCGTGTCTACACTTCACCCTAGGCTTAACTTAAACGTGCTGTTAGCAGAAGTACGGATATTACTAGAGTATAGTACGTGTTTTTTTCCACTTAGGGTCATAGGTCATTTTAAACTCAAATGTCACAAGCCTTTTTTTGTCCGCAATAATATTTCGTAACAATATGTTTATTTGTTCTTCGTACTCTGTATAGGCTATAATGCTCATTCCTTTTTCAGTAGCAACTCTTGAAACAAGATGGAAAATGCAATTTTTTTTCAGATTTTCAGAAAAAAAATCTTCTACAGTCGCCATATCTAGGTCTGCATTACTTTCTGCTATCGGGTCGGTTAGGTCAATTTCTATTTCAATGTTATAAGGGCAAAATTCTTTATAATCATATTTCTTGTAGCCTTTGTCTACCCAGCCTGTCCCGATTTGACCACTTGGCATAGTTAGTTTCAAAATAGAGAATGAGTGCTTGGGATAGGCTAAATCAGAATTTTTGATTTGTTCCCAGTCAATAGTTGACTTTTCTCGTCTAAATATTTTTTGCAAAAAGTTCAATATTGGTTGGATCTAGATTTTTAATAATTGAGTCGTTTTGTAGTATTTCTGCTAACGGTTTGCAGCTTGGCGAAGTGGCGGAAATCGAAGCACAAATGTTCAGTTTTGTACAAAAGTTCAATCGAAGAACTGCCGTTGAATTTAGCACTGAACCCGCCATTTTGCCAAACTGCTGTGTTTGTTGCACAACACTAAAGTACGGAAAACATTTTAATGCATTCTGTGGATAATGTTTTATTTAAATATTTGATTATCATTTATTTGTTTGTATTTTAGTATATGCAAGGGAAGTAACAACTTACGCCACAGCTTTTTTACCATCAAAGTTTGGATTCGATGGTTCCCGAAGACAATTTTTATCGGGCTGTAAATAAAAACCTATCGCTCGGATTTCTTTACCCCATTACAGCGTCGTATTA